>DATASJ010000093.1:0-269019 GCA_036269275.1 Bryobacteraceae bacterium
CCTTCCCTTCCTTCCACGACCTGCAAGCCTTTCTCCGCCTCCAACTCCCTTCCTACATGCTCCCCGCCGCCTTTGTCCCCATCCACCAACTCCCCCTCACTTCCAACGGCAAGCTCGATCGAAACCGCCTCCCCGCCCCAGTTCCTCCCGCCTCTCCCAACCGCGCTCCCTGCGCTCCTCCCCGCTCCCCGCTCGAACTCCTCCTCGCCGACCTCTGGCGCCAGATCCTCCACCTCGACCACCTCTCCCTCCACGACAACTTCTTCGCCCTCGGCGGCGACTCCATTCTCGCGGCCAAGCTGGCGACCCGCGTCCGCGCCGCCTTGGATATTCCGCTCAAGATCAAAGATATTTTCGAATTGCCCGAATTAGGGGCCTTGGCGCGCCGCATCCAGGCCGGCATGCTTTCCGGTGATCAACTGAATGAGCTTCCTATCCAGCGCGCGCCGCGCAATTCCGGCCTGCGCTTATCGTTTCCGCAGCAACGATTGTGGTTCATGGCGCAGATGGGAGATGGCGCCGCCTACAATATTCAAGGCTCCATTCGCCTGGCTGGCGTTCTCGTCACTCCGGTCTTGCAGCAAGCCATCGCTGAAGTGGTCCGCAGGCATGAGATCCTGCGCACCGTATTTCCGCCCCGCTCCGGTGCGCCTTTACAAGAAATCTTGCCGCATAAACAATTCCATCTTCCGATCGTCGATCTTTCACCTCTCACCCCCGCTGCCCGAACCCAAGTTGAAACGCAGTTTCTTTCCGCAATCTGTGAACCGCCATTTGATCTGGCCGCCGGACCGCTTCTTCGCACCGCCTTATTGCGGGCCGCGGCAGACGAACACATTCTCTGCTTCGCCCTCCATCACATCGTGGCCGATGGATGGTCGCTGAGTATCTTATTCCGTGAGGTCGCGGTCCTTTATGATGCCTTCGGCCAGGGTCGGCCGTCACCGCTGCCGGAGCTTCCCGTTCAATACGCCGACTTCGCGCAGTGGCAGCGCCAAAACCTCGATTCCAATGCATTCGATGCGCAATTGAACTACTG
Source organism: Bryobacteraceae bacterium (assembly GCA_036269275.1). Classification (GTDB taxonomy): domain Bacteria; phylum Acidobacteriota; class Terriglobia; order Bryobacterales; family Bryobacteraceae; genus Bog-105. The sequence continues at coordinate 1,040 of DATASJ010000093.1, forward strand.
GAAACGAAATCTAAGCGGCGCCGTTCCACTCATCGAACTGCCGCTTGACCGGCCTCGTCCTCCGATCCAGGACTTTGCCGGCGCTTGCGAGCCGTTTGAAATCTCCGATACCCTGCCGGCGGCACTTGTCGCTCTCTGCCGTGCCGAGAGCGTGACTCCTTTCATTGCGTTGCTCAGCGCCTTCCGCGTCCTGCTCTATCGTTTCACCGGGCAAAGCGACAGCATCATCGGCGCTGATCTCGCCAACCGCTCACGGCCGGAATTGGAAAACCTGCTGGGCTTCTTTTCTAACCTGCTTCCCCTGCGCACTCCGATCGGTGGAAACCCAACTTTCCGCACCGTGCTGCGGCAAGAACGCGAATCTGCTCTGAATGCCTTCGCCGCCCAGGACATTCCGTTCGAGCACATCGTGCATGCGATTCAGCCGCCGCGAAGCCGGGCCGTGAACCCGCTGGTTCAAGTTACATTCGCCATGCAGAACCTTCCCGCTGCGGAGTTCCAGCTCCCCGGACTGTGCGTCCAGCCCATGCCGCTCAAGGTCCAAAAATCCGCTTTCGATCTCACGCTTGCAATCGACGCGGATGGCGGCCACATTCGGGGCAGCTTCATATATAAGACCGCGCTCTTCAACCCAGAGACCATTGCGGCCATCGCAGAACGCTACCAAAAACTGCTCGCCACCGCCCTGACTCGTCCCGACACGCCGATCGACGACTTGCGCTTGATCGCAGTAACCGCCCCGGAGGATCTGCCTTCCACTCTTCTCTCAAAGCTGGCGCTGAGCCAAAAAGATCTGGAGCAGCTTATGGGCACGGCGACACATTAACACTTCGATATTCCGTCCGACGCGAATTACGACAAGATCATATGAACCTGGCCGACGTTGAACGCGTAGAGTGCCTCTCTCCGCTCGAAAAAGCAATGGTGGCGTGTGGACCAGCTACCTTGGCGCATGCGCATATACTTACGGCACAAGTCGCAGCTCCGCTCGATCGCGACAAGCTGCAGCATGCCATCGCGCACGTTGCCCATGCAGATGAGCGGCTCCGAACATTCATTCGCTGGAAGGGTCTCGATCGCCCACTCGCGCTAGTTCGGAAAGAAATCCAGGCCCTCACAGGTATGGAAAACGCCGGCTCGGGCCTCGATGCGTCGCAGCCCTTAGTCGCCTGGCGGGTCGGCGAGTTGCCGAGGGGCTTCGAGCTTCAGCTAGAGGCAAACCCGGTTCTGTTCGACGTGCCGGCCGCCAAAGCCGTTCTCTGTGACGCGATCGAGAGCTACTCCGACATACTTCTCGCGAAATCTCCGCCACTGCGAATTGCAATCCCCGCACCCTCCGGACCAACGCCGGCGCCGGTCGACGAGGCCGTCATCGAAGATTTCTGGAAGCAGTCATTCACCGGGGTGGAAAACTCGCACGGGTTACCGCTCGAGCGGATTCATCGGCTCCCCGCCGCCTACGGAGAACGAAGCGCCGACTGCCTGGCCATTCCACAATCGTTTTGGCGCGAACTCGCCGCCCGCAATCTCTCCGCCGAGACCGTCTTGACTGCCGCGTGGACTCTGTTGGCCGATTCGTTCCTCGCGGGTTCGCCCGCAATATCCGGCTTCGCCCTCGCGACCGGCGCGACAGGACTATTGGGCAGCCTCAGATTCACCGCACCGCTTGTGTTGAGAGTAGACGAACGTGCCTCCTGCCGCGAGTGGCTCGCTGATGTACATGCGCAACTCGAAACCCTGAAACAGAGACCAGCTCCGCTCGAAACGATCGAGGATTGGATTGGGGCCGAGCACGGATCGTTAGTCCAGTGCCGTCTTAGTTATGTCGCAAATCCCCGGCCGATCCACGCTCCTATCAATTCCATTCGGGTCTCTGAAGCTCAATCGCCGCCGCTCTCGTTGACGCTCGAAGGCGAGCCGGATGCTCTCCTGCGCGCTGATTATGACGCGAACCGTTTCGACCCGAATGCAATCCAACTGCTCCTGAACCGAACGGTCGCTTTGCTCTGCCGGTGCGTGACGTTCGACCGGCAAGCAGTCGGAGAAATCACCGCGCTTGAGCCCGACGAGCGGCAGCTACTGGTGAACGAATGGGGTGACGGTGGCCTCCAGCCGTCACAAGGCTTTATCCATGAAGTCTTCGCAGCGGTTGCGGAAGCATCTCCCGCCTCCGCCGCCCTTCGCTGGGGCACGCAAGCTCTGTCGTACGCCGAGCTGAATGCGTGGTCGAATCGCCTGGCCCGCTATCTGCAACAACTTGGGGTCTCGCGCAACGTTCGCGTCGGCATTTATCTCGATCGCGGTTTCGAGTTGGTCTGTTCGCTTTTGGCAGTGTTGAAGGCTGGTGGTGTCTGTCTTCCGCTCGATCCGGCAAATCCGAGCGCGCGCAACGAACAAATTCTCGCCGATTCGAATACCGAAATTGTCCTCTGCGATTCGCCCCTTGCCTTCGGAATTCGGCCCCGTGGCTGCAAGCTCATCTGCCTCGATCGCGAAACCGCCCACATCGATGCTTTCGACCCGGAAAATCTCATTACCCCGCTCGCGCCTGACAACCTCGCGTATATGATCTACACCTCTGGATCCACCGGCGCTCCGAAAGGCGTGCTGGTCCCGCATCGCGGCATCGTCAATCTGGCGCGGACCCAGGCCGAAGCCTTTGGAATCCGTTCGGGCACAACAGTGTTGAACTTCGCCTCATTCACATTCGACGCCGCGGTCTCGGAATGGAGCACGGCGTTTGCAGCCGGCGCAACTCTAGTAATTCCCACCGATGTGCGCTCGCTTTCCGGACGGCTGCTCTGCCAGTTCTTGTACGACGAGCACATTGAGGTCGCCACCCTCCCGCCCTCGGTACTGGCAACCCTGCCCGAGGAGCCGCTCCCGTCCCTCCGCACGCTGGTCATTGCCGGCGAGGCCTGCGATCCCGAGCTCGCCGGCCGTTGGGCCAGTGGACGCAAGTTGGTCAACGCTTACGGGCCCACTGAGTCAACCGTATGCGCCACCATGTGGAACTCTCCTTCCGGCAGTTCTCTACTGCCTATCGGGAAGCCCATCCCGAATCTCACTGCGTATGTTCTCAGCCATCGCGGTTCCCCAGTTTGCGCCGGCGCGCTCGGCGAGCTCTGTATCGGCGGTTTGGGCCTTGCACTCGGATATCATGCGCAGCCCGCCGCGACTGCCGAACGATTTCGACCCGATCCGTTTTCGAACTTGCCCGGCGCGCGCTTGTTTCGCACCGGCGATCGCGTGCGATGGTCCCCGGCCGGCCAGCTCGAATTCCTGGGCCGCATCGACCGGCAAGTCAAAGTTCGCGGCTTCCGCATCGAGCCCGCCGAAATAGAAACCCTGCTTCGGCAGCACTCTGCTATTCGCGATGCCGTCGTCGATGCCGTCGCAGGCCGAGATTCGCAAAAGCGGCTGGTCGCCTGGATCGTGCCCCAAGCAGTAAATTCGCCGCCATCCAAAGACGACCTCCGTGAGTTCCTGTCACAACGCCTGCCCAGCTACATGGTGCCCGCCGCGTTCGTCTTGCTTAGCGAGTTCCCTCTTACCATCAGCGGCAAAATCGACCGCCAGCGCCTGCCTTTGCCTACTTCCGGCAATTCTCTCTCGCTCTCGAATGAGACCACGATGACGCCGCGCGAACGCAAGCTTGCCGCCATCTGGTCCGCTGTGCTCGGCGTGCCCGACGTGTCGCCGCACGATAACTTTTTTAGCTTAGGCGGCGATTCCATCTTGAGCATTCAGGTGATCGCGCGCGCTAACGACGAAGGCTTGCGTTTGACTACCCAGCAGTTCTTCGATCATCAGACCATCGCTGAGCTCGCCGCAGTGGCCGAAGAGACCGGCTCCCCAATTGTGGATAGCGGCGCGAATCTCTCTTGGGCCCCCTTGACGCCCATCCAATCCTGGTTCTTCGATTGCCAGCCGCCGGAGGCGCGCGATCACTATAATCAAGCCGTCACCTTCGAAATCGGCCCCGCCGTTGCGGCTGCCGCAATCGAACGCGCGTTGTCTTGCGTGATTAGCCGGCACGATGCGCTGCGATTGCGTTTCGTTCCGACAGAGTCCGGTTGGCAGCAGCAGGTGACGGAACCAGCAGCGCGCTTCTTCACCTGTTGCGACCTCTCCGGCGTGCCCGCCTCGGCGCACGGTTCGCTCGCCACGACCATCGCCAACCGCCTGCAATCCAGTCTTGATCTGGGCGCCGGCATTTTGCTCCGATCCGTCTACTTCTATCGTGGCCCCTCCACGCCTCCGCTGGTTTTCATCGTTGTTCATCACCTCGTCATTGACGGCGTCTCCTGGCGCACTTTGCTCATTGAGCTAGCAACAGCTTGCCGCCAGATTTCAGACGGACAGGCCGTCCACTTGGGAAGCGCTTCGTTCTCATTCTGCAAATGGGCGCACATCCTGACCCAGGAAGCGCTCTCCGGCCGCTGGGATTCCGAACTTCCGTGGTGGACTTCCGTTTTATCGAGCGCCCCTGGGCGGCTGGCCTGCGATTGGCCGGATGGAATCAACAATCGCAAATCGGCCCGCACTCTTTCGGCCATGCTCAATGCCGGCGAGACTCAATCTCTTCTGCATACAGTTCCGAACAGCTATGGCACGCAGATCAACGATGCGCTGCTCTCCGCGTTTTCTCGTGCCCTGGCTGAGTGGACCGGTCACGAGCGCTGCTTCTTCGATATCGAGAGTCACGGACGCGATGGCCTTCCAAATTGCGATCTCGCCAAGACGATCGGCTGGTTAACGACCTTCTATCCCGTGTGCCTCAACCTCGGCCTTCGCGTCACGCCCGCAGACGCGCTGCTTTCGGTCCAGGAACAACTCCGCCGTGTGCCATCCCACGGCTTCGGTTACTTGCCGCTGCTATATGCAAGCGCATCGTCGCCGGCTTCAGGTGCTCTGGCCGCCCTGCCGAAACCGGAGATCGTCTTCAATTATCTCGGCCAGATCTCGCAAGCATCCTCGGAGGGTGCCGCATTCGTGCCCAGGTCCGATTTTTGCGGAAACTCGCAAGCCGATGCCGGACTGCGCACGCACGTTCTGGAAATGAACGCGGTTGTTGCCGAAGGCTGCTTGCAAACCATCTGGACCTACAGCGAAAATCTCCATCGCCCGGAGACCGTGCAGCGGCTCTCTAATCTGTTCCTCGCATGCCTCCGCGCGCTGATTGAACATTGCGAATCGCAAGCGCGCGTTCATTACACTCCGGCAGACTTCCCCGAAGCCGGATTGAGCGTTGACGATCTCGAGCAAATCGTCGCCATGATCGGCGGTGGTATCGCGGAGCCAGTCTAATGTCAAAGACGCGAAATATCGAGGCCATCTACCCCCTGTCGCCCTTGCAGCAGGGATTGCTTTTCCATGCCGTCAATGAACCGGATTCGGGTTCCTATATCTCGCAGCTTGTTTGCGCAATCGAAGGATCTCTTGAGCCCCGCATTCTGCGGCGGACATGGCAGGAATTGATCGCCAGAAACAGCGTCCTTCGCACCGTTATCCTGTGGCAAACCACGGGGAAACTGTTGCAAGCCGTCGTCCGCGAAGCGGAACTGCCCTGGACATTTCTCGATTTGCCAGGCCTTTCAGAGCCGCAATGGCGTCCCGATTGGGAGGCCCTCCTCAAGACGGAGCGCAGAGACTTCGACCTTGCATCTCCGCCCCTGATGCGTCTCGCGCTCATGCGTGTTGGGCCCTTGGAATATAGGTTGGCCTGGACCCATCATCACCTGATCTTGGACGGTTGGTCCGGCGCCGAGCTCATGGCGGAGGCGTTTGCTATTTACCGCGCACTCCTGTTGGATGAGTCTCCGCGGGCCCGTCAGCGGCGGCCTTATCGTGATTACATTAATTGGCTCAACCAACAAGATCTCTCACAGGCAGAAACTTTCTGGCGCCAGTATTTAGCCGGCTTCGCTGAACCGACCCGGCTTGCCATCAGCCGCGATGTTCCGGATACCGCGATTCCCCACGAGGTCGCCCATCTTCGTGTTACTTTGCCGCCCGACCTCAGCGCGCATATAACTGACCGTGCCAGGCGAAATCAACTTACGCTCAACTCCTTTGTGCAAGGTGCGTGGGCGCTGTCGCTCGGCCTTTCCAGTGGCGAGCTCGATGTTGTCTTCGGGTGCGTGACCTCGTCGCGGCCCCCTGAGCTCAAAGGCGTCGATTCCATGGTCGGAATGTTCATTAATACGCTTCCGGTGCGAGTAAGAATCGAGCGCGGCAGTACGGCTATCGCGTGGCTGACAGCCTTGCAGCGAGTTCAACTGGAAATGCGTCGCTTCGATTACAGCCCACTTACTCGCGTGCAGAGTTGGAGCGATGTTCCCCGAAATCAGCGCTTATTTGAGACTGCCGTCGTAGTCTTTAATTATCCCGTCGACGCATCGGGCTTTTCGCAAGATGGTGGTTTCCGCCTGCGTGAAGTCTACGCCATAGAAAAGACCAACTTTAAGGTATTCGTCTCAGTCTATCCGAGTCCGGTGATCTCTCTCGACCTGGCTTTCTATCGCGACCTCTTCGACCAAGCCGATATCCAACGCCTGCTTGATCGTTTTCGTCACTTTCTCATTGAGCTCGCCAGAAATCCCGCCCGGAAGCTCGGCGATATCCCGCTGCTAACCGAGGCGGAGCGCCGGCGCGTTACTCTCGACGTCAATCCGGCGGAGACTGGCGATCACGCCCCTTGCATGCATCCCTTATTCGAGCGCCAGGCCCTCGATACTCCGGCCGCAATTGCCCTTGAGCACACAACTCACGCTCTTACCTATGCCGAGCTCGATCGGATTACGAACCGGGTAGCGCACCGCCTTCGCGCTTCAGGTATCGGACCGGAAGTGTTAGCCGCCATCTGCCTCCCTCGCAGCCTGGAAATGGTAATCGCCGTTCTGGCAGTCATCAAATCCGGAGGAGCGTTCCTTCCGCTTGATCCCGAATATCCGAGCCAGCGTCTCGAATTCATGCTGGCCGATTCACAGGCTAAGCTGTTACTTACTTCACGGGCTCTTGCAGGTCATTTTTTGCCATGTAACTCCCAGTTAGTGTTCATCGAGGATCTTATTGGCCCGGGAAATGAATCGCCGCTCCGTCCGCCATATCCCGATAGCTTAGCCTACGTCATCTATACATCTGGCTCGACCGGCAAACCCAAAGGAGCTATGATTTCGCATGCGGCGCTCGTCGGTACGCTCCAGGAGATGTGTCAGGTAACGGGAATCGATTCCGCGGATACAGTGCTAGCTATTACGACGCTCTCGTTTGATATCGCCGTCCTTGAGCTGCTGGTGCCCCTGATCGCCGGGGCGCGCGTGGTGGTCGCCGCCCGCGGTGTGGTCGGTAATCCGGAGCGCCTCGCTTCCATGATCGACGAATATCGCGCAACTTTCGTGCAAGCGACTCCGGTTACTTGGCGCATGCTAATTAATTCCGGGTGGTCCGGGCGGCCCGGATTGCGTGCCCTGAGCGGAGGCGAAGAGTTGTCTACCGATCTTGCGTCCGGTTTGCTGGAGCGAGGATGCATCCTCTACAACGCCTATGGGCCGACCGAAACCACTATATATTGCAGCGCCGCTCAGATCAGCGAAGTGGGCACCCGGCTCTCAATCGGGAGGCCGCTCGGCAATGCTGCCATGTATGTTGTGAACGATCGCTTGGATCCCGTTCCGGTCGGCGTGCCGGGCGAGATCGTTATAAGTGGAACGTGCTTAGGCCGCGGTTACCTTAGACGCCCCCGCACAACAGCGGAGCGCTTTCTCCCAAATCCATTCGGGCCGCCGGGTTCGCGCCTTTATCGCAGCGGTGATCTCGGAGCTTGGGAAGTAAATGGCACGGTGCGATTTTTCGGCCGCATCGACCGTCAAGTCAAAATCCTCGGATATCGGATCGAGCTTGGGGAAATCGAGGCCGTCCTGGCAAAGCATGATTCCGTGGCCGCCTGCGTCGTCACAGCTCGAGCAGATGGCGCCGGGGGCAAGCGTCTCATCGCGCACCTGGTTCCTAAAGGCAATCCGGCATCGCCCGATGAGCTTCGCAAATTTCTACAAGACCGCCTGCCTTCTTATATGGTTCCGCAATATTACCTTCAAGGCGCTGCCCTGCCGACCACTCCAAACCTGAAAATCGATCACCATGCATTGCAGCTTCCCGCCGAGAGCCGCAGCCACTCGGCTTCCGGAGAGTTTGTTGCTCCGCGCACTCCGCTTGAATGTACTCTCGCAGCCATGTGGGCGGAATTGCTGCGCCTCGATTCCGTAGGCGTGCACGACGATTTCTTCGCTCTCGGCGGCCACTCACTGCTTGCTCTTGAGCTTCAGGCGAAAGTTCGTAAGTCCGTAGAGTTTGATCGCCCCCTTCCCAGCATTTTCACAACGAATACAATCGCCAAAATGGCCGATTATCTCTCTTCTTCTCAGGCGCCTAATTTACCAGTTACAGCGGCTAACAGACACTTGACCGCGCTTCGTGCGGAAGGATCGCGGCCCCCGTTGTATTGCGTTCATCCGATCGGCGGCGGTATCTCTTGTTACCGCTCGTTAGCCAATTATCTGGGGTCTGATCAACCAGTCTACGGAATAAACGGTCCCGAATTAGGTGGCTTTGAGGAATCCCACCAAAGTTTCAAGGAAATGGCGCGCTCGTATGTGGCTGCCGTCCGGAGTTTCCAACCGCTCGGGCCTTATCTTCTTTGCGGCTGGTCTTATGGTGCGGTTCTGAGTTATGAGATGGGATGTCAGCTCGCAGCCCAAGATCAAGACGTCGCGCTGCTCGCTTTGTTGGACATGGGCGGATCTGCTGGAATGAAGATTCCGGTAATCGCCCGAGACATATTGATTCTTGCGCTTGTCCGCGAGTTACAAACTGCCTCCGGCAGCACTGCCGAACCCCTCATAAGCCGCGAGGAACTCCTCGCGCTCAAACCCGAGCAACGTTTGCCGCATGCTCTTGAGATACTAAGGTCCGCCCGCCTGATATCTTCCTCCACAAGCCTTCAGTTCCTCGAACGTATATTGTCAGGCTATCGGACCCGTCAAGAGCTTCTCACCGGCTTCACACCCCGGCGCTGGAATCGAAAACTGACGCTCTTTCGAGCTCAGGAAACGGATGACGAGCTGGTCGAAATGGACCCCGCCCTCGCGCCCTCCCGCGACCCCGCCTGGGGTTGGCAAGAGTTCTGCTCTCAGCCAGTCGAAGTACATCGGATCCCGGGTAACCATAACACCATTCTCCAAGAGCCATATGTCGGCATATGGGCCGGACGTTTTAAATCTTGCATCGACGCTGCCCTTGACAAACAGGACCAGTGCACCCTCGCTACTGAAGCCTTCATATGATCCAACTTGTTGCGTTCCTCTGGTCCAACTCCAAACGCCTTTTCCTGTTCTCGCTTTTCGGTGGTCTTATCGGCGGGGTTGGCGAAACCGGCCTGATCGCTCTTGTGCATAGAGCGTCCGCCGGGCATGCCGGCTCAACTTTAGTTTGGACTTTCGTCGCGCTGTGCTTGCTTCTTCCGGTTTTTCATTTGGCGTCCAATAATGCTCTAGTCGCCCTCGCCCAACGCGCAACCGCAAAGCTGGTCCTCCAACTCGGTCGGCGTATTATCGAAACCCCGCTTTCCCGAGTCGAAGTCGTGGGCTCTCACCGTTTGCTGTCGGCTCTTACTGATGATGTAAGCGTTGTAAGTCATGCCTTGTCCAATATCCCCACGCTCTTCCTGAACGGCACCTTTCTGTTGGCCTCGCTCGCTTATCTGGCTTGGCTGTCTTGGCAGGCAATGCTCGTCGTCTTGCTCGCTATCATGCTGGCTCTCGTTGCAACTTATCTCGCTTTTGGCTGGGGCATGCGAGCCGACCAATCCGCTCGCACATCGCTCGACGAGCTCTTCGGCCATTTCAATGGCTTGATTCACGGCATCAAAGAACTGCAGCTCAATCTAGCTCGCCGTCGCTCTTTTATATCCGACCTGCTCGAGCCGTCAGCGGACGAATACCAGCGCCGGAACTTAACCGCGACTACTATATATGCATCACTCTGGAGTGGGCTTCAGATGTTCTTCTTTGCCCTGATTGGCGTGATCGTCATCGCACTGCCCGGCAGGCTTGGGTTGAGCTATGCCACTGTTACTGGCTTCGCCCTGGCATTGTTTTATCTGCTCACTCCTCTTGGCATGCTCTCCGGCACGCTTTCGGTTATGGGCAGAGGCCGCACAGCGCTCCTCAATCTCGAGTCTCTTGGCTTCTTGATAGGCGAGCAAAAGGCGTCTCAAGGCGGCGAACGGCTACCCGCCATATGGAAACAGTTAGATCTTATCGATGTTCGATATACTTATCCTCGTCCGGACGGACCGGGCTTCTCCGTTGGGCCCATCAACCTGAGCTTTTCCCCTGGCGAGCTCATTTTTATTACAGGCGGCAATGGAAGCGGCAAAACTACCTTAGGCAAACTGCTCACTGGCCTATATGCGCCGGAATCGGGTGAAGTACGCCTGAACAATCGCCTAGTCACTGACGAGACTCGCAGCGAATACCGCGAATACTTTTCGGCAATCTTTTCCGATTCCCACCTCTTCACCCGTCTGCTTGGCATAGATCCACGGCGCATCCAAGCCCATGGACAAGAATTCATTGAGATGCTAAAGCTCGACGGCAAAGTGCACATTCGGGATGGTGCATTCACTTCTGTTGCCTTGTCGCAAGGGCAGCGTAAACGGCTCGCTCTCGTTACCGCTTACTTGGAAGATCGTCCTATTTATCTGTTTGACGAATGGGCTGCGGATCAGGACCCTCACTTACGTGATACCTTCTATCGTCGCTTTCTACCCGAATTGAAGGCTCGGGGCAAAGCGGTGCTAGTTATCAGCCACGACGATCGATATTACTCGCTCGCGGACCGCCTCATCACCCTCGAATACGGTGCTGTTCGCGAAGACCGCTGCCTGGCTGCCCAAGTTGTCTCTTGACCTTCCCTTCACCTCGACTCTCGTGTTTGCCCGTTTGCAGCACTCACTTCACGTCTGGAGCCAAAAGCTTTCCATTGTCGACTCTGCCTTCGAGGAGGAAATGTCCAAGCCATGGGAGCAGCGTCAGCAAGACTTGCTTTTCCTGTTATACCGGGAACGCTTCGTCTGTGAGACGGTCATCTCCGAACTGCAGCAGGTGATGTCGGGTCTTACGCCCAGCGATTAGCATCATGCCGGAGACCATTAGCATTCGTTCCTGGGGTGGTATCGGCGATGCCCTGCTCGCCACCCCGGCCTTCCGGGCGCTCAAAGAAGAGCATCCTGGGAAACGCCTGCGCGTCTATTGCATCACCAGATCTCATTATGATGTGTATTTGCATAACCCGTATATTGATGACCTTAAGCCTCCGAGCACATTGACCGAACTACGGCATAATGTCATGAACACACTCGGCCTGCCTGTTTCTGTAAAGGAGCCCTCGTATGGCCTGTTACTCCCGGCTTTGTTCTATCGAAAGTCCGCGCCGGCCATCATCGCCGAAATGCTAGGAGTTACTCTACGATCCGAACAATTAGTTATTCGCCTGACCCATACGGAGGAGCATGCTGCGCAAGAGATACTTGCTGAGTATCACACGCCAGTTGCTATTCATATCACGTCTCATTTCTCTTCCAACCAGCATTGGCCCCTGCGGAATTGGGAAGAGTTGGTAAGCCGCAACCCCGACATTACTTTCGTTCAGATGGGCGTGAAAACGGAGCCGGCGATTCCCGACAGTGTCGATTTACGCGGAAAGCTCTCTTTGCGCATGTCATTAGCCATCCTGAAGGCCGCTCGCAGTTTTGTCGGAGTATGCTCGGTCTTCTCACACGCCACCAATGCGTTTGGAACTCGCGGAGTAGTTCTGTTCGGGCCGGCGCCGCCGGTTATTTGGGGGCATCCGAACAACTTAAATCTATACAAGAAGCTGCCGTGTTCGCCATGTAATGATATTTTGCGCGCCGATCCGTGCCCATACGCGACACCGTGTATGCGCGCCATATCGGTCCAGGATGTTGAGAAAGCTCTGCGCCGGCAGACCCAGCAGTCAAGGCTTTCAGCCTGTTGTGTATGATCGATTCGCTCCGAAGCGCCATTTACTCTGAATATCGACGGCGTACGCCGGCTTCTAAGGTTTACTTTGGCGTTGCACAGCGCTCGCTTCCGGGCGGCGATACGCGAAGTAATACCTTCTTCTTCCCATATCCTACCTTTATTCGCTCCGGAGCTGGAAGTCATCTGGTCGATGCGGACGGAAATGAATATCTGGATTTTGCCGGAAACTATGCGTCCATGATTCATGGCCACGCGCATCCTGAAATCGTTAATGCCGTCGAGATGCAGCTCCGCCGTGGGATCGCGTTCGGATCGCCTCTCGAGCAACAATCCGAGCTTGCCGCGGAGATCTGTAGCCGCATTCCCAGTATCGAACGCGTCCGCTTCTGCAACTCCGGGACCGAAGCGACGCTCAATGCAATTCGCGCGGCAAAAGCGTTTACAGGTCGAAACAAAATTCTAAAGATGGAAGGCGGCTTTCATGGTACCCATGATGCCGCTGAAATAAGTGTCGCCCCAGCTAAATTAAATGCCGGCCCAGTAACTGCACCGGCGTCCATCGCTGCCACGGAGGGACTCTTCCGAGGCGTGCCGCAGGACGTCGTCGTGGCTCCATTCAACAATATTGAGGCCACCCGCGCGATTCTGGCGCACCATGCCGCCGATCTCGCGGCCGTCATCATTGAGCCCGTCATGGGCGTAGCCGGCATGATTCCTGCCACGCGCGAGTATCTTTGCATTCTTCGCGAAGAAACGCAGAGATATGGAGCCCTGTTGATCTTCGACGAAATCCTCACCTTACGTCTGGCCTTCGGCGGTGCACAGGAGGCCTATGGAGTCCGGCCCGACTTGACCACGCTCGGCAAGATCATCGGCGGCGGCTTCCCGATAGGCGCATTCGGCGGCGCTGCTGAAATAATGGCCCTATACGATCCCCAGGCCGCACGGCTCTACCAGAGTGGAACGTTTAATGGCAATGCTATCGCGATGGTGGCCGGTCTAACCGCACTGCGCCTTCTCTCAAGCAAGAAAATATCTGAGCTCAATGCAGCGGGAGACCGGCTTCGGTACGGTCTGGCGCAAATACTCGCTCAAAGCAACTTGGGCTGGCATGTTTCCGGTAGCGGATCGCTCATGCAGATTCACCCCGCTCCAGGCCCGTTCCTCAACTATAGGGATACCTTGGCTGCTCGCGCGGATGAAGCGCGCTTGTTACATCTGTATCTGCTGAACCACGGCCTGTTTCTGTCGCCCCGTAATTCTGTTGCGCTATCTACTTTGCTGACCGAGCTTGAAGTAGATCACTTTCTGGAAGTATTTGCGTCCCTTTGCTGCTGCATCTCCCCGAATGCTCTCACTCTGCGATCGTAGTTAGCGCTTGGAAACTCTCTATGGAATACGTCAGCCTAGGTAGAGCGGGTATTAAAGTCTCACGGCTCTGTCTCGGCTGTATGTCCTACGGCCTGCCAGGCTATCAACCTTGGGCTCTGGATGAGAACGCTGCTCGCAGTCACATTCGACACGCCCTCGACCTCGGCTTTAACTTTTTCGATACAGCGGATGTTTATTCCTATGGCCGTAGTGAGGAGATCCTTGGACGTACTCTTAAAGACGCGCGCATTCCCCGGGAACAGATTGTTATTGCTACTAAGGTCTTCTTTCCTCTCGGTAGCGATCCGAATCAGCACGGCCTATCCCGAAAGCACATTCGTGAGGCCATAGACGCCAGCCTCTCTCGTCTGGGAGTTGATTACGTCGATCTCTACCAGGTGCACCGATTCGACTGCGACGTGCATATCGACGAAACCCTGGAGGCGCTCGATCAGGTAGTGCGCAGCGGAAAAGCCCTGTATCTCGGAAGCTCTTCTATGTACACCTGGCAATTCGCAACCATGCTTCATCGAGCGCGCGAATTGGGTCTACATAGCTTCGTTTCGATGCAGAATCATTACAACCTGATTTACCGGGAAGAAGAGCGTGAGATGCTTCCGTTCTGCCGCTACGAAGGCGTCGCAGTGATCCCTTGGAGCCCTCTTGCGCGTGGGTTTCTTACCGGCAATCGCTCCGGTCACAACGGCGGCGAGACCACTCGCGCCCAGACTGATAAATTGGCCCATCGCATGTACTACGATGATTCGGATTTCGCGGTCGTTGCCCGGGTGACGGAGATAGCTGCGGCCCGGGGCATATCGAATGCGCAGGTAGCGCTCTCCTGGCTACTTCATCAGCCCGGCGTAACATCCATTATTGTCGGCGCCACCAAGCTCCATCATCTTACTGAGGCAGCCGGCGCTCTTAACCTGCCGCTTTCAGACAACGACATGGCTGCCCTTGCGGAATGTTATCGTCCACATACGGTACTTGGCCATGGCTATGGCGATCCGTTGGGCGTCCAGGCGGGACAGGCCGGGCGCTCCATTCCCGGCCGCTCACTTTCTGCTTCGTTTAATTAACATTGATCCGTAAGTGGATATACCCATGAGCTTTTCAAATGGCATCCCGGAGCTATCGTTCACGTCCGAGCTAGATACGGCCGCTCTGCTTCGCATGATGTCCGACCTCGAATCCGCCGTTCGCAGTAAGATTCTCGGCCCGCAAGGCGGCGTTCCAACGTTCTTCGACAATGTCGTGCTTAGTGGCATTCGTATGAGCCGCGATCAACATACCGGTGTTCCAGCGAGTGCCGGGGACCGCGACGATGCCACCGGGTTATTACTCAGGTACGCAAAGTTCAAATCACGCCCGCGCTTCTCACGATATTCCGACCGCAGTGGGGAGACCACCGCCTGGGTCCCGTTGCCCTGGGAGCCATCTCCTTTGCAGCTTGAGGCCACCCAAGGCGTCGAAGACTGTCTCCTGTGGCATGGATTGCCGCTCTTCAAATCGGTCTATGATTTTGCTATCTATCCCATGCTGCTTTGGGATCTACAGCCGGCCACCATTTTTGAGCTCGGATCGGGCACGGGTGCGAGCGCATTCTGGTATTCGGATATTATGCGAATGTTCAAACTCCCGACCCACATTTATTCGATTGATTTGAATAAGCTGTCGTCTGAAGATCCACAAGTCTCTTTTCTACAGGGTGACTGCCGCGAAATAGAGAGCGTCCTTCCTTTTCGTAGTCTCGATGATCTTCCTCATCCCTGGCTGATCGTTGAAGATATGCACGTGAATACGCTCGGCGTTCTTTCCTATTTCGCGATTCAGGCAACCAAACGCGACTATATGGTTGTCGAGGACAGCCGGTCAAAAAGTGACGATCTCGCCGCCTTTGACAGCCAATATGGCCACCTCTTCCGTGTCGATACCCGCTACACCGACTTTTTCGGCCGAAACGCTACGTGCAGTGCAGATTCCATCTTTGTCCACGTTTGACGAGGCCCGCCGTTGCCCAAACTCTTTTACTTCGCGTACGACCACAACGAGGCTAGGGGTGGCCAAAAAGACACCTATCTGCATGTGGACCTTCTCAATAGGAACGGCTTCGAAGCCTATGTCCTTCATTCGGAAAACGGTTTCAGGCTGAATTGGTTTGAGAATAATACACCCGTTGTCGGATTAGAAACATTTGGGCGTATCTATGAAAGCGGAACGGATTACGTAGTTCTGCCCGAAGACTTTACTCCCGAATCAGGCGCTCACTTCGAAAAAACAATTATCTTTAATAAGGGTCTGTATAACGGGTTCGTCGCGCTTGGCCATCGAACACCTCTGCCGTATTTATACCGCTTACCCCAAGTCAAGGGCGCTTTTAGCGTTTCTGAACACAACGCTACGCATCTACGCTTCGCCTTCCCGGATCTGCCGGTCTACTACGTCTCTCTCGGAATTGACACCGACATTTTCCGCTATGTAAATGCACCGCATAAACATCGCCAGATTGCATATGTGATCAAGAACATACCCGTGCTCTCGACGGTATATCACATGCTGCACGCACGTGCCGAAGCCGGGTTAAATCTGCTCCGAACCTATCGCTGGGTTCCGCTGCAAGGCTTCACTGAAGCCGAGGTCTCGCATTGCCTTCAGGAGTCGCTTATGTTGCTCTTCTTGAGTGTCGAAGAGGGCATGCCCAGAACCGCCCTGGAAGCAATGGCCTGCGGATGCCTTGTATTAGGGCATGGTGCAGGGCCGCTGCTCGAGATTCTCTTGCCCGAGTTTCAATTTCCGTACGGAGACTGCATTGCGGCTGTAAGGTCAATCGAGGGGATTGCTAATAGCTTCGTTGAACGGCCTGATATGTTTGCCAGCTCCTCCGATAAGAGTCGCGCCATAGCTTTGCGATATTCGAAACATAAAGAGCAAGAAACAGTCCTGTGCGCCTGGGAGTCGCTTTTTCAAAAGGATTCGACGTATACGCCTAAATGGATGGCGCTTACTTGAGAATTGCTGAGTCATATGTCTGAAGACCTGTTTTTGATCGCCGAAGAGTTCTTTGCCGCCTTACAAGGGCGCTGTATCAAGGCCGGCAGACTCGGGCCCGATGTATGCCTGGAGCTTGAAAACGGCCCCGTTACAGGAGCCGGCGCTGTCTGCGATGCATTAACGAACGCGATCCGTCAGGTGGAAGAGATTCATGTCGGCGCGCTCCGCACCAACGGCGCTTCCGCCGGAACATGGCTGCATATACGGCAGAGAGGAAGCGATCCCGCGGTCCCTTTATGGGTTGATGTGGATGTGCGGAGTCATCTAATTAATCGTATCTCTGTTACGCCAGGCTGGATAGAAGGCAATCCCGAGCATTCGCCAACTGGCGTGCGAATCATCACATATCATCGCTTCCATCACGAGAACGCGGTGTCACGCCTGCGCGCCCAATGTGAACTCTTGGTTTCCGAATACGAGCCAATGTCTATAACTCAAGCGTTTGAGCAGGACGCGAAGCAGTCCTCCATCACTCGTAAGCCCATTGTCGTCTCTGTCGATGACGGGCATGCGGATTTCTATTCTGTTGCTGCGCCCATTTTTCGTTCTTATGGCATTCCAGTCGTGTGTTTTGTTGTGACAGGCTTCTTAGACGGTTCCTGGCTCTGGCCGGACACAGTTGATTATCTGATCGAGACATCCCCCTGTGTTGAAATCTCGATTCCGCTGAGTTTTGGTTCTGTTGGCCCGCTCCCACTTACTAACGCCGTGGAGCGCCATGGATCATCGCAATTGCTCAAGGAAGCGCTAAAGGTGATACCGAATGCCGAACGCTGCCAGGCGATCGACTATCTTCGGCACGCCGCACAATCGCCGTTGCCGGAGACGCCGCCTCAACGTTTCGCGCCGCTTACCTGGAACCAGGTTCGGGAGTTAGCTGCGACGACTGCCGTCACTTTCGGTGCTCATACTGTGTCGCACCCCATTCTTTCCCGAATCGAAACTTCTGATCAAATCCGATTCGAGGTGCTTGGCTCAAAGGCACGGATGGAAGAAGTTCTAGATATGCCGATCGCCCATTTTGCTTATCCCAACGGCGGCCCTACGGATTTCGATGACCGCGCGCTCGAATCCGTGCAAGACGCCGGTTTCAAAACGGCTGTGACAACCATTCCCGGAACCAACACACAAGGAAACGCACCCTTTCATCTCCGCCGGATCTGGGTTGAACCCTCCCAGTCTGTGAATTCCTTTAGAGCCCGCCTCAATGGCTGTATTCCAGAGCTCGAATTTCACGATTCCCTCTCGCGCGATCTCACCTTATGATTTCTATTGCGCTACAACGGTACTGGGAAGAGACGATCGCGACTCCGCGGTACGCAGACAAGAAGCGGCTGCTGCGATATGGACAGAAAGCCTACTCGCAACATGACGAGGACGGCATAATAGCCGAAATTTTTCGTCGTATCGGTGCCTCAACTAACAGGTTCGTGGAGTTTGGCGTCGGATCGGGTATTGAAAACAACACACTCGCCCTATTGGTAAGCGGCTGGTCCGGTCTATGGGTCGACGGCAACCCTGACCATGTCGAGCAATCTCGAACATTCCTGCGACCTTACCTCGAAGCTGGCCGCCTTCAAATCGAGCACTCCTTTATTACTCGCGAGAACGTGAACGGCTTATTGGAGGCCTTTTGCCCTCCCGGCGAGTTAGATTTGCTGAGCATTGATATCGATGGCAACGAATATTGGATTTGGGAGCAGATACATCACATCGCACCTCGCGTGGTAGTGATCGAATATAACGCCACCTGGTTTCCCCCGCTGTCGCTGACGATCCCCTACCGGGATTCTTTCGTATGGGATGGCTCGAACTATGTAGGCGCGAGCCTCAAGGCGCTCGAGATTCTTGGCGCTCAAAAAGGTTATAACCTCGTCGGCTGCGGTTTCGCGGGGATCAACGCCTTTTTTGTGCGATCGGACCTCGGCGAGGAGCAGTTTCGGGCGCCATTTACGGCCGAGAATCATTTCGAACCCGCTCGCTACTGGATGTATCGTGCGTCCGGTCATCGAGCTTCCATCGGTGAGCTGCAGCTAGTATCTACACCGCTTGCCGAGATCTGCCCTGTATAAGCATTCATACGTCGATACTGTAACAACTTACCGCTGCCGAGCATGATTATGTTATCAAGTCGCGTCTTTTTCTCCATTCTAGTTGCTCTCGAAGCAATGCTCGTGATTCCGTTACGAGCCCAAACCACCATTGATATTGGAAACATCCGCTCCTCGGCGTTTCGGATCGATATCCCGGAAAGATGGAACCATAATCTTATTCTGTATCTTCATGGTTACACCACAGCCCCCGTATCGTTTGATCGCGATCGACTCGATGATGTGCTCCAGCGTTTCGTCGATCGTGGATATGCGATCGCGCAGCCCGGATTCTCTGCCGGAGGTTGGGCGGTCGCGGAAGGCAGCACTGCCGCCCTTGAGCTCGAAGACTACTTCACGGCCCGCTATGGAAAGCCGCAGCGCACCTATGTAGCGGGAATGTCCCTAGGCGGTTTTCTTGTTATGGTGCTCCTCGAGGAGCACCCGGATCGGTTCAACGGCGGGTTGGCTCTCTGCGCGCCGCTGGGTTCCGCAGATTGGTTCATGGCGCGCAGGGTTTTCGATACTCGCATCGTCTTCGATTTCTATTTCCCAGGCCTCTTACCTTCGCCCGTCACGCCTTCCTCGCGCGGCCTAGAACCCTCCGTCGGTCAGGCCCTCGGAGATGCACTTGAGCACAATCCGACAGGAGCGCTCGCCATCAGATCCTTTCTCGGAGTTAAGTCCAATGCGGAAGTCGCATATCTTGCCGTTTTCTTCACCGGCATACTTGACGATGTAATTCGAAGATCCGGCGGCAATCCCTTTGACAACACCTCCACCGTCTATCGAATTCCAGGTCAGCCAGATCTGGACCGCGCGCTGAACTCAGGCGTTAAGCGCTTCCGCGGCGATGCGCGGGCTCAACAATATCTCAAGTCGTACTTCCCAGCTACCGGGGTACTCCAGCACCCGCTTGTGTCGGTCGTCACCGTATATGATCCGCTTATTCCGGACTGGCTCACAAATAGTTACGAAATGCTCGCGGAACGGGCGGGGAGCAGCCGTTTTTTCGAACAGTTGATTGTCAACAAAGACGGTCATTGCGCTTTCGATGGAGGGGATGTGCAATCGGCATTCGCCCATCTAATCGCCCGCGCTGAACAATAGCCAAGCTTTCCGGAACTTAACAGCGAAAGGACAAAACTCCAGTGGGCTGCGACATCTGCGCGGTTGCGCCTCTTCAAGAGAAGCACTCTTTGCAGAACAAGCTTACGCAATGGGATGAGTGGCATGTCCTTCTTGCAAATGTTCCGGCGGTCCTATTTCGCTTGGATTGTAACGCAATCTTCACGCAGGTCGAAGGAGGGGGTCTGCGACTTCTCGGCGTCGATGCTGCAACTCTAATGGGACGCTCGGTTTTCGAGATCTGTGGAGATGACACGCCGGCCGCCGCGGATATACGGCGGGCCTTTGCAGGGCAGGTTTGCGTGGGCATGATGGTTCTTGGCCACGGCCTATTGGATACCGCCTATGCTCCCTTAAGAGCCACCGACGGGTCGGTGATAGGGCTTGTGGGCATTGCGCTCGACGTCAGCGAACGGCTAGTCTGACGCGATACTTGGTGGCCGCATTTGAACACTGCAAAATGATCTCCGGTCAAAATGAGCTGCACACAAACAAAGGAGGTTCCTGCGCCGCGCTTTATATAACTCGTGACCGGCAAGCAGAAGCTCTTCTATTCTGACGACACCTCAGCGACTGCTCGTCATGCGCTGAGTTTCGCCTGGCTGTTCCTCAGCGGGCTGCGCTCCCGCGGGGCCAGCCGCGCTTCCCCATTCCCCTCAAATTTGCAGTAAAGTCATCTTGTCGGTCTAATGTCCTTTTATCGGCCAATGTTGTCTTCACTGCTCATCTCATATAGCCGGAGGGGAGGTCCGCAAGAACCCTGTCTTCGTGTTCTTCAGTTGTCCCACGATCCAAAAAGCACTATCAAACCTAACCAAACATCATGAGGATTTATGTCGACAATCGGTATAGCATCTTGGTTCGCAATACAGACACGCTTAAACATTGAAAAGACAGTCGAGATGTCCTTGTTCACAAAGGGTTATGAAACCTTTCTCCCTACTTATAAGCAGATAGACCGGGGACCCGCTGGAAATTCGATTCGCGAGAAGCCGCTCTTCCCCGGATACCTCTTCTGCAGAATCTTGTGCGCTGGCGGCTCGAAAATCGTCGAAACTCCTGGCGTCATTAGGATCGTTAAGTTTTGCGGCAGGCCCTGCGAAGTTCCAGAATCGCAAATCGAAGCCATACGTACCATCGTAAGAACAGATACGCCGAGAAAGCCTCTACAAACCCTGGTCTGCGGCGCCACAGTTCGAATTGAGAAGGGACCGCTCAGTGGATTACAGGGTGTGCTCATGTCCGATTCGGATGCGGATTGGGTCGTTATCTCTATCGATCTCATGGGCCGCTCCGTTGCAGCTCGCATAGAGAGCGGCACTCCCTTGTCGATCATTGCCGGCGCCAGTGGAAAACCCGTAATGGGCTCGGTGCCTTACCGCGGCAGTGATCCGCGCTCGCATCCGGGAGATTCGATCATCCTTAACAACGTCACTGTGTAAAGCTATCCGCTCAGTACTTCGCTCATGACCGACTTACCCGCACTTACCGGCGCTCCGAGCCTCTCGCGAGACTTCCTTCCCGCTTTCTACCGTGTGCGCGCGTTTTGTCACATACTTGTTTGGCAAAATGCCCGAATCGGAATTCCCAACGAACATCTAGCCTCGCAGGAGCGCCGGATATGAACGTTTTAGGAGATATAAAGTACGCCTTCAGGGGACTTCGCAAGTCTCTTGTGTTCTCAATTTCTGCCACCTTGACGCTGGCCGTGGGTATCGGTCCGATTACCGCAGTCTTTGCTCTCGTGAATACCGTTCTTCTTCGGCCATTACCCTATCCGCAGCCAGACCAGATTGTTACGGTTCACCCACGCGATACTCTCGGCGCTCCTCACGAATCCACGCTCGATTACCGAACCTTCTTTGATTTCAGGGCGCACAATCGGGTCTTCGAGCACCTAGTTTCCTATCGCGAGTCGGCTTTTACGTTGACCTCTCCGGGGCCGGCGCTGCAGATCAATGGGGAGATTGTCTCCTGGGATCTCTTTCCTTTGCTCCGCATCCAGCCTAAGCTCGGCCGGGGGTTCCGGCCGGACGAAGAAACTCCCGGCGCCCATGTAGCCGTACTTAGTTATGAGCTTTGGCAGTCCCGTTTTCACTCAGACCGAAACGTCCTGGGCCGTTCAGTTATTATAAATGGTCGACCATTCCGTGTCGTTGGAGTCGCGCCCCCCGGATTTCGTTTTCCGGTTGAAAGTCCGGAGGTCGGTCTGTGGACGACTCTTGCCGAGGATGCAGTTTCAGATTTTGAACCTCTAACTACGCAAAATGGCGCACGTGTTCTTGATGCCATCGCCCGCTTAAAGCCCGGAGTTTCAAGCTCGGCAGCCCAGGCACAACTGGATTCGGTCGCTGCTGTTCTTGCCAAGCAATATCCGGAGCAAAATGGAAATATTTCGACAACCTATGTACGTTCAGCGCTCGACCACCTGGTCGGAAACGGTCGCAAAGCCATTGTTATCGTCCTCTGGGCGGTCGCGCTAGTCTTACTGATTGCCTGCGCGAACGTCTCTAGCCTGCTGCTTACTCGAGGCACGGAGCGCCGCCGCGAATTCGCCGTGCGTACCGCAATTGGAGCCTCGCGGGGCAGACTGATCCGGCAATTGCTCTTCGAAAATCTCGCACTCTGCTTTCTCGGGAGCGTTACAGGAATACTTCTTACCTATTTGTTCTTGCGAGTGATGCTTCCGTTTGCGGGGAACAGCATCCCGCGCCTGATGGACACCGATGTCGATGGACGCGTCTTTGGCTTTACTTTTGCTGTCATGTTATTCACAACTATTCTCGTAGGCCTCGCGCCATCCCGGGACATTCTGAAAACAGATCTGTCTACTTTTCTGAAAGAAGGAGCCCGTGGCCTTGTTGGAAATCAGGATCGTGTGCGGCGCGCCCTCATCATACTTCAAATTGCAATGGGGATCACGCTGCTAAGTGGGGCGGAGTTACTCATTGCGGATTTTGTCCATCTCTCCAGCCGTAACTTAGGTTTCCAGCCTGATCATCTATTGACTTTTAATGTAAGCCTTTCGCCACATGAATATAAGACGGCGCAACAGGTCGCCTTCTGTGACCGGTTGCTTGAACAATTACGAACCATTCCCGGTGTTAAGTCTGGAGTAACTGCCACGCCCCTCCCCCTCTCTGGAAACAAACTTCCCATGTCGTTTGAGATCGAACAGCATCCCACGCCGGGAGCGGATCGCCCTCAATGTGACATGGCAATCGTAACGCCCGGATACTTCGCCGCCATGGGGATTCCGTTGATCGGCGGACGCGACTTCACTGTTCGCGATAATGCGTCCAGTTCTCCCGTTATCATCGTAAACCGCGCATTTGCCGCGAAATACTTCCCACGAGAAAGCGCGATTGGTAAACGAATCGAGCCGGGTGCAACCAACGATAATGCCGGCCCGAGCATGCACCAGATCGTCGGCATTGTCGGCGATGCAAGGCAGTCTGCATTCAATTCTGACGCGGACCCGGTCTACTATCTGCCTTACAAACAACTCTCCTGGAGTATTGGGACGATCATTCTGCGAACATCTCCACAGCCCCTTCCGCTTGAGCGCGCTGCAACCGCCGTGGTTCAGAGTCTCGACAGTCGAGTGCCCGTATACGACATAAAAACTATGGACCAATTGGCATCGCTCGCCATCGCTCGCCCCCGATTCCAAACAATCCTTATGAGTACATTCGCCTTCATGGCGCTCTTTTTAACGGCAATCGGGCTGAATGGAATGCTAGCGTACTTCGTCGCAAGCCGTAGACGCGAGATCGCCGTTCGTGTTGCCCTCGGCGCCGAGCGGCGCAAAATAATCAGATTAGTTCTCAAACAAGCCGCCCTGTGCATCGCGGCTGGTCTTGCCTTGGGTATCCTCGGAACTTTTAGTGAGCAGCGCCTGTTAGAAAACATGCTCTATGGGCGCGCACCGGGCGCTTTTTCTTCAATCGTCCTCGCATCCGCTTTGCTCGTTTGCGCAGGTCTCTTGGCAGTTTACATACCAGTCCGCCGGGCGGCAACGTTGGATGTAATGGAAAACTTACGAAGCGAGTAGCGCCAAAATAAATAAAGGCCGCGCTGAAAACGTAGTCATCGTCCTACCCACTTCAGTGCGCAACTTACAGTTGCTTTGACGGACGTCGCGCACTAAGCCATACCAACAATCGTCATCCCTGGAGAATTATCCAATGAGCACTCGCAGGCTACTTGTCTGTGGCGCCGGTGGGTTCATCGGCGGCCATCTCGTAAAACGATTAAAAGCAGAGGGGTTTTGGATACGGGGGAGCGATATTAAACATCACGAATACGGCAAATCCGCCGCTGACGAATTTATCCTCGGAGATCTTCGCGATCAACGTGTCGCGCGCGAAGTGGTCAAAGACATCGATGAAGTGTATCAGCTAGCCGCTGACATGGGCGGTGCCGGCTACATTTTTACGGGAGATCATGACGCGGCCGTCATGCACAATTCTGCAACTATTAATCTCAATGTACTCGAGTATGGCTACCGCTCTGGCGTGAGTAAGTTCTTTTACTCTTCCTCGGCTTGTATATATCCGGCATACAATCAACTCGATCCCAAGAATCCCAAATGTACAGAGGATTCGGCCTACCCGGCGGCTCCCGATAGCGAATATGGATGGGAAAAACTCTTTAGCGAGCGGCTCTATCTCTCCTACATGCGGAATTACGGCGTTGAAGTGCGTATCGCTCGGTTCCACAACATATTTGGACCCGAAGGAACATGGACCGGCGGGAAGGAGAAAGCTCCCGCAGCTATATGCCGCAAAGTAGCCGAAGCCGATGAAAAAGGCGAGATCGAGATTTGGGGCGACGGCCTGCAGACCAGGTCTTTTCTCTATGTCGACGAGTGTGTCGAAGGTATACGGCGTTTGATGGAGTCCGATTTCACGGGGCCTGTCAACATCGGCTCAGAAGAGATGGTAACACTGAACCAGCTCGCCAGGTATGTCATGCAAATCGCCCGCAAACCACTCTCCATCCGTCACGTCGACGGTCCGCTTGGAGTGCGGGGCCGGAACTCGGATAACCGCCTGCTTGAAGAAAAACTCGGTTGGAAGCCATACAGCCCCCTGCGTCAAGGCCTTGAGAAAACGTATGAGTGGATTGCAAAGCAGTTGACCCCCGACCGGCCGACAAGTACTCACGAGCTCGCGTTGTCGACCATATCCGGCGGCTAACTTCGCCTCCAGGCGAGCTTTTCTGAGGTCGGCATGGAATTAACTGCTGTGCGCGGCATCATTACTGGCGCGGCGCGCGGTTTAGGACAGGCGTTTGCAGTCGAACTTCTGCAAGCGGGTGCTCAGGTAACCGTCGGCGACATCAATGAACGTGGGCTCAAATCGCTGGCCGCCGCCACCACGGGCCTCCCCGGCCGGCTCGCGGCCCATAAGCTCGACGTCACGCAGGAAACCTCGGTCTCTGAGTTCGTCCGCTATGCCGCCGATCAGATGAGTTACATTAACGTCCTTGTAAACAATGCGGGCATTCTTCGCGATGGTCATCTCGCCAACCCGGAAAACGGATGGGTTAAAAAGCTGCCAACGTCACAATGGCAGCAGGTATTAGATGTAAACTTGACCGGGCCGTTCCTTATGACACGGGAAGTTATTAACGATTGCTTGAGCCGCCGTGTCTCTCCTGTCGTGGTCGTCAACATCTCGTCCGTGAGTAGCGCTGGCAATCCTGGCCAGTCGAACTACTCTGCCTCCAAGGCCGGCCTGGATTCGCTCGCTCGGACTTGGGCCATTGAGCTCGCTCCCTTTGGCGTTCGAGTCGGCGGCATCGCGCCGGGCGTAATCGATACGCCCATCTTGCATGGCATCTCGCCGGAGGTCTTGCACAACCTGCAACAGTCAATTCCTCTGCGCCGTATCGGAACGCCATATGAAGTATGGTTAGCTCTGAAATTTATCATCGAGTGCGATTACTTTACAGGACGCACACTTGCCGTAGATGGCGGATTAACCTTCTGAAAGATACGCACCCTTTTCGACGCCGGCGCTCAGCTCAATGCACCCTTAAAGGCGTCCGGCGTTCAAGAAATAAAGCTTCCGAATAATATGGCAATTGGCTCCAGTAAGATCCGGGTATTCTGCGTTTCGCCGCGACCGCGGGCAAATGACCCTAAGACGGTGATTAAGGGCATCCTGCAAACAGCGCATTGGAGTGAACGGTTCGGCTGCACCGGCGCGCTGATTCCCACCAGCAACGACAGTCTTTTTGATCCTTGGGTAGCCGCCCAGGCGGTCCTTTCGGATACGAAGTCGTTCAGTCCGCTCGTCGCACTGAACCCCATTTACATGCAGCCTTTTACTGCAGCGAAGATTGTATCTTCTTTGACGTATCTTTATAGCCGGAGAATATATATTAACTTAGTGGCCGGGGCTGCTCTAAGCCATCAAAGAGCGCTGAACGATGATTTGGATCATGACGCCCGGTATCGGCGTTTGACAGAGTTTACAGATCTCTTAATTGACCTGCTCGCCAGCCCCGCACCGGTTTCGTTCCAGGGTGACTTCTTCACCACACGAAGCTTGCAGCTCCTCAATCGCCCACCCGCGCACCTTTTCCCTGAGTTCCTCATGGCCGGACAATCTAACTCCGCTTGCTCGCTTGCCGAACGCTGCGGAGGAACTTTGATGCAGATGCTTCAGCCCAACATGGCAGCGGGCGTAAGCTCCAACGGCGTCTACTTCGGCTTAATCACCCGCCCTACAGAAGAATCTGCCAGAGCGGCTGCGCACTCGGTATTTCCTGACGATGCGGACGGTCACCTTGTACTGGACTTTTCCATGCAAAACACCGACTCCGAGTGGAAGAACCGGATGAAGGTATTCGGCACCGAATCTACCGGCATTGCAAGCACGGGGTTCTGGACTGGTCCGTTTGCCACTTATCGGTCCGACGGCCCTTGGGTTGTGGGTAGCTATCGACGCGCAGCCGACTTAGTGTTTCAACTTCTCGATCGTGGCGTTGACACGTTTATTCTGGAACTCGTGCCCGATAAACGGGAATACGAGCACGCGTCCTTCGTTTTTGAGCAGGCAAAAGCCCGCCTGAGCGCTATGGCTGATACGGTCGCCACGTAACACAGCCAAATCCGTAACGAATTGAAAACCTGGTAGCGCTAAGGGGATTCGAACCCCTATTTGAGCCTTGAGAGGGCTCCGTCCTAACCCTTAGACGATAGCGCCGCAAACCGCCGCCACCTTCAGTATAGCCGCCGCTCAGGCGAACTCAGAGCGCTGCCGGCATCGGCAGCCCGGACTTGGCCAGCGCACGCCCAATCAGTGTAACTGCCTCCGGTTCGCTCACCGATTTCGCCACCGAGGTCTCCAAGACCAGCATGCTGCGGGCGCGCTCCAACATCTTCTTTTCGCGAAAGGACAGCGGCTTCGCAAGCTGAATGATCAACAGCGCCTTGAACACCTCGGCGATTTCCAGCAGACTGCCGCCCTTCATCCGGTCCGAGTTCTCTTTGAAGCGGTCCTTCCAATCGTGCGCGCAGCACGGCCGCCCCGCTGCGAGATAGTTCAATACTCTGGTGATCTCGCTCATTTTGGTGACTTTGCGAAGCCCCACGTCCTCGACATGCGAGAAAGGCACCATCACAGTCATTCGATTCGGAGATAAACGCAGTAGATAAAAACGCTCTTGCTGGGTGCCGAAGGCGCGCGAACTGATGTTCTCAATCGTGCCGACGCCATGGTTCGGGTAGACGACTTTTTCACCGACCTGGAAGGTCATTCAAGGACCTCTTTCCGGGCTAGGAATATCACCTAGGGTTCAACAGCCCAAGGGCATGTTAAACCGACATTAAGATTTCGTCAAGAAGAAAAATCACCCTGCACACATGCCGAGGTGGTGTATAGGAAAACAGATCCTAAGTCAATGATAAGTGGCCCTTAACGTGCTACATATCACTGCCTGACAGTGCTCTGCCCGAAGCAGGGCAGCACACGGCGTAAGACCCATTTGCGGCCCGGTCTGCTACAAAATATTTGCCGACCAGTTCTCCAAAATCGACTTCACTTTTTGACAGAACTGATCCCCGAGTGCGCCGTCGATCAGCCGGTGATCGAACGTAAGCGCCAGATGCGCTTGCGAACGGATCGCGATCGCGTCGCCATCCACCACCGCCGGAATCTTTTCCACAGCCCCCAGGCCCAGAATTGCTACCTGCGGTTGGTTGATGACCGGTGTTGCGAAGATGCTGCCGAAACTGCCGAAGTTGGTGATGGAGAACGTCCCGCCTTGCACCTCATCGGGTTTGAGCTGGCGCGACCTCGCCCGCGTCGCCAGATCCACAATCGCGCGCTGCAACCCCGCCACGTTCTTCTCGTCTGCGTTGCGGATTACCGGCACGATGAGTCCGCCTTCCAGCGCCACGGCAATGCCGATGTTGATGTCGCGATAGTAAACGATGTTCTTGCCGTCGATCGAGGCATTGAACAGCGGGAACGCCCGCAACGCCTCTCCCGCCGCCGCGGTCACGAACGGCAGGAAGGTGAGCGAAAAGCCGTTGCGCGCCTGGAACTCAGCCTTCGAAGCATCGCGCAGCTTAGCGATCTTCGTCATGTCGACGCGATGTACGGTGGTCACGTGTGCCGACGTGCGCTTGCTCATCACCATGTGCTCGGCGATCTTTTGGCGCATCGTACTCATCGGCTCGGTTCGTGTTTTGGCGGACTCGGCAAGCGGCAAGGCGGCCGTAGCGGGACCCGTCTGCCGCTGTGGAGCCGCCGGCTGTGGCGCGGCTGCGGTCTGCTGCGCGCCGGGAGATTGCGCAGTGGCGGACGGTTGCGCCGGCCCGGCCGGTGCAGCGTATGTGCGCGCCGCCTGAGAAGACATGAACGCTTCGACGTCCTGCTTGGTGATACGGCCGCCCGCGCCCGTGCCTTTCACCTGCGCCAGATCGATGTTGTACTCGCGAGCCATCTTCCGCACGAGCGGCGACAACGGACCTGTGTCGCCATCGCCGTCTGGCTGACGCGTGGCCGTAGGCGGCGCTGCGGCGGAGCCCGAGGTCTGCGCCTCACGCGCTGGGGGCTCGATCGGATAGGGACCAGCGGCGGCCGGCTGCGGCTCCGGTGGCCGCTGTGACACCGCTGCCTGAGCCGCCGGCGAAGCTTGTGGCGAGCCTTGCGGCTGAGCGGCCGATGGCTGTGAAGGACCATTGACCCGCGCCTCCCGCGACGCAGCCGATGGGCCGACATCCACGCTGGAAGGAGTCGAGATGCTGGGTCTCGCTTGTTGCTGTTCGGGAGCCGCGGCAGGTGCCGCAACTGGCGCGCTACTCTGCCCGCCCGAAGCGCCATCCCCGATTCGCGCCACCACCGAATTGATGGCCACCGTCGTGCCTTCCTGGACCAGAATTTCGCTCAGCGTGCCGGCGGCGGGCGAAGGAATCTCGGTATCCACCTTGTCGGTCGATATCTCGAACAGCGGCTCGTCGCGCTCCACTTTTTCGCCCGGCTGCTTCAGCCAGCGCGTCAGCGTTCCTTCCACTATGCTCTCGCCCATCTGGGGCATCACAACGTCAATCATCGGATCTCCTGCAACTGTTGCTCCGCCATCGACGGCTCATAATCGAACGTCCTCGCGAACGAGCACGCTACCGCGCTCATCACCTCTTCGCGGCTCGCCTGGCAGCCCAAGCCCCGCAGCGAACATACGGGTTTCGCCAACCCGCATGGAACGATGTACTTGAAATAGCTCAGGTCGGTGTCCATGTTCAGCGCGAATCCGTGCGAAGTGACCCATCGGCTGATATGTATGCCGATCGCCGCTATCTTTGCTCCACCTACCCATACGCCTTCGTAGCCGGCTTCCGGAATCCGTTCCGCTGCCAGACCGAACTGCCCCAGCGCGTCAATCAAGCATTGCTCCACGCCCCGAAAATAGGCGCGCACATCGCGCCTCCATTCTCGCAAATCCAGGATCGGATAGCCCACAATCTGGCCCGGACCATGATACGTCACGTCGCCCCCGCGATCCGTCTCGTAGAACTCGATCCCGGTACGCGCCAGGATGTCTTCGCTCGCCAGTACGTGCTGTTGTTTGCCGTTGCGGCCCATCGTAACCACGTGCGGGTGCTCGACGAACAGCAGCGCGTCGGTCCCCTCCCCGCGCTTGCGCTCCTCCACCCTTTGCTGCTGAATCCGAAGCGCCTCGCCGTAACGCATGCGGCCCAGATCCAGCACTTCGAGCGGTCGCCTCATGCCGTTCCGCCTAAATGTTGATCGCCAGCCCGTAGACGTTGTTGAACGCTTCGCCGATAGCTTCGTAAATCGTCGGATGCGCGTGAATAGTTGCCATCATGCTCTCCACCGTCGCCTCCGCTTCCATCGCCGTCACCGCTTCGGCCACCAGTTCAAACGCTTCCGGGCCGATAATGTGCACCCCCAGAATCTCGCCTAGCTGTTCCTCGGCGACCACTTTGACGAAGCCTTCGTGCTTGTCCAAAATAGTCGCTTTGCTATTTGCTGCGAAGGGAAACTTACCGACTCTCACCTTGAAGCCCTGGGCTCGCGCCTGCGCCTCCGTCAAGCCCACGCTGCCAATGCCGGGATCTGTGTAAGTCGCGCCGGGAATGCGATTCCGATTGATCGGCCGCACCGCCTTCCCGGCGATGTGCCCCACCGCCACCATGCCCTGCGCCGTAGCCACGTGCGCCAGTTGAGGCATGCCCGCCACAATGTCCCCGATAGCATAGAGTCCCGGTTCTTGTGTTCGTTGATAGCCGTCCGTCAGCACGAACCCGCGGTCCAATTGCGCTCGCGTGTTCTCGATTCCTACGTTCTCGGTGTTCGGCTTGCGCCCGACCGCGACCAGTAGCTTGTCGAATTCCATCTCTTCCTTCGCGCCCGTCGCCAGCGTCGCACTCAAGCTCACGCCGTTGGCGTTCTTGCGAATGTTCTCCGCTTTCGCTCCCGTCTCGCAGCGGATGCCGGCTTTCTTGAAATGTCGCTCGAGTTCTTTGGAAACTTCTTCGTCTTCCACCGGCACCAGCCGAGGCAGCATCTCGATCAGCGTCACCTGCGACCCAAAGCGGTTGAATATCGACGCGAACTCCACGCCGACCGCCCCCGCGCCAATGATGCCGATTGTCTTCGGCACCGCCTGCATGTCGAGGATCTCGATATTGGTGAGGATCAGGTTCGGATCTGCCTCGAGGCCCGGCAGCATGCGCGCTTCCGATCCCGTAGCCAGGATGATGTTCTTGGCTTCGATCGTTTGCGGCCCCTTATCGCCCGTGACCTCTATCCGGCCGCCGCCCGCCAGGCGCGCCGTCCCTTTGATCACATCCACCTTGTTCTTGCGCATCAGGTACTCGACGCCCTTCGAATGCTTGGTGACGATCTTGTTCTTGCGCTCGAGCACTTGCGCGTAATTCAACTGCGGATCTTTGCACTGAATTCCTTGCGCCTCCGGATGTTTGAAATAGTCCCAAACATCCGCCGTGTGCAGCAGCGCTTTGGTCGGAATGCAACCCACCAGCAGACAGGTTCCGCCTAGTCTCCCCTGCTTCTCGATTAGGGCAGTCTTTAGCCCATATTGGCCCGCGCGCGCTGCGGTAGAATACCCTCCCGGACCGCTCCCGATTACCACAACGTCGTATGTCATTTCCGCCTCAAGTTTAGCAGCGGAAACGCGTTCCCCTGCTAATACGTATGATGAGTCTAGGAAGGTATGCGCTCCATCTTGTGCCTCGGGCTGCTATATTCCTGCGCTCTCGCCGGCGCGGCGCAAGCCCCTGACCAGACCGCCCCCAAAATGCAGCCGCCGCCTGGAACACTCCGTGCAGTCTCGGTGAAAGGCAACCGCCTCTATTCATCTGCGGCCATCGTCCAGGTATCGGGGCTGAAAGTGGGCGGCCGGGTTTCCGCCGCCGCCATCGAACAAGCGCGCAAGAAGCTGCAGGATACCGAATTGTTCGCTAATGTAACCGACGAATACCGTTTCACTACCGGCAGCCCGGTCCAGTACGACCTCACATTCGAAGTATCCGAGGCCACCCAACTGTTCCCGGTCCGCTTCGAGCGCCTCGGCGTCTCGCCCGACGACCTGCGGAAATACCTGCGCGATCATGTCGACCTGTATTCCGATCGCATCCCCGGCACCGAAGGCGTCCTGCATCGCTACAGCTCCGCCATCCAGGACTTCCTCGCGCAAGCCAACAATAAGCCTCCGAAAATCCATGCGCTTGTCTCCAACGACGACCCCAAAGAGTTGGCCGTGGTCTTCTCGCCCGAGACCCCCGCGCCAACCATCTCTCAAGTAATCGTCACTGGAAACAAGGCAGTCGATACGGGCGCCATTCTCCGCGCCGTCAATACCGTCGCCATCGGCGTGCCGGTCTCCGACGTGCGCCTCCAGGAGATCCTGAACGGCGCCATCAAGCCGCTCTACGCCGCCAAAGGCTACGCGGCTGTGAGCTTCCCGAAAATCGAGACCGAACCGTCCAAAACCGATCGCGGTGTAGTCGTCAAGGTGGAGATTAAGGACGGTCCCGCCTTCACCTTCGGATCCATTCGCTTCCGCGGAACGGGACTTGATGAAGACGAGATTCGAGCCAACATCCCCTTCAAGCCCGGCCAGGCCTTCAATGCCGAGCAGGTTGATAACTTCCGCATCGACTTGGGCCATCGTCTACGGCGTCACGGCTACTTGGACGCCACTGTTCTTACCGATTCGCAGCCCGACGACAGCAAACACTCCGTCAACGTGACTTACACGGTGGCGCCCGGGTCCATCTATAACTTCCAAAAGCTCGACGTCCAGGGATTAGATGTGACCACCGAACCGGTCATCGCC
The DNA here is from genome assembly GCA_036269275.1 of Bryobacteraceae bacterium. Taxonomy (GTDB): domain Bacteria; phylum Acidobacteriota; class Terriglobia; order Bryobacterales; family Bryobacteraceae; genus Bog-105. The sequence continues at coordinate 33,588 of DATASJ010000093.1, forward strand.
AAGCTCTGGGGTGAAAAACCCGGCCGGCCATTCAACCCCGACTATCCCGATTTCTTCCTGAAGCGCGTCGAGGAACAGGGCCTGTTCGACAACTTAGGCGACACGCGCTCCGATTACACCGCCGATGCTTCCACGCACAACGTCACAGTGCATCTCTACTTCAAAGGTGGCGCGTCGAAACAAGAGCGAGCCCGCAAGAAGAAGGAAGAAGAAGAGAAGCGCACCACCGACGGAACCTGGAGCCCGTGGCCGTAAAGCGTCATGGCAAATTCTAGAGTAGACGGGCGCGAGCGGCCGGCATTTACAACTAATTAGTCATAAAAGTACTATTACTACTTCATCTTAATATCTCCACATCAGCAGAGACGGTTTACTGTATAATCAGGGGCCAATAGACCAAGAAAGGATTGCCAGGTTAGTTCTCCTGGAGAAATTATGATTCGGAGTATCTGTCTCATCGCGGCGTCGGGTTGTCTTCTATCCGTCCAGGCCATTCAAGCGTCGGAGCTTTATACGATCACTGACCTGGGCGCGGGTAGCACGCTCGGAATCAATAACTCCGGCGAGGTTCTAGCGAATGATTCTTCCCAGGCCCCCTTTCTGTACCGGGCCGGGCACAAAGAATATTTGCCGCAGCCGAGCGGCGGCGTGTTCACCGCCATGGCGCTGAACAATTTGGGGCAGGTCGTCGGATATGTGAACTACGGCCAGGATTTCAATTATGACTTGGCGATTTATTCGAAGGGCGAGCTGACCGTGATGAAACACTTGTCCGGACTATATCCGGTCGCCATCAATGACGCCGGGCAGATCGCGGGAGATACGGTGTTTACCAGTAGCACGTTTTTCTATTCAAATGGTGTGGTCACGCCGATCGGCAATCCGCCAGGATACGAGGGTGAATCGAGCGTAGTAGGGATGAATTCCTCGGGCGAAGTTGTCGGCTTTATTGACATAGATACGGGCGGTCAGACGGGATTTGTGTACTCACACGGGCACGTGAAGCCTGTCGTGCCTCCTGGGGGCGTTTCCTCGACCGTTGAGGCAATCAATGACTCGGGTGACATCGTTGGTGTCTACTATCCCTCATCAATAAGCTATTTGAGAGGCAATCTGTTCGTTGATACGCGATCCGGGTCAAAGGTTTTGGGCCTTGCTCTTGATATGGGTTCAGACGACGAAGAAGACTTGCCAGCCGCGATTAATGACGCAGGCGACATTGTCGGGAACGCGCAGACCACAGTGACCGAGGCCGCTTGGATCTACCAGCCCGGAAAAGGTTTTTCGAACTTAAACGACGACATCGCTCCCAACTCGGACTGGTCTCTGTCTCAGGCGGTGGGTATTAACAACCGGGGCGAGATTGTAGGGAACGGGATGATAAATGGCGAATATCATGGGTTTCTGCTTACCCCGGTGTGCCGGAAATAGGACCACCCGGCGGCCGCACGAACGCCGCCCCGTTTAGCGGCCGCTCAGTTTCTCTATAATCGCCTCCGCATCGTATACGCAACCGCCCCAGATTCCGCCGCTCGCCTGCTGTAACGCCGCCCAGAGCCGCGTATCTTTCGGTAGCTTCGAATCGGCCCGCAAGTCCTTGCGCGCTTCACGCGCCATCAACCGGCGCCGCCCTTCCTCGGCATCGAACAACTCATCTCCTTCGCCGACAAAATTCACGCGCCCTTCGATCTTGTTGCGGTCGATCACAATTTCTATCACGTCCCCATCGCGCAGCTTGCCGATCGGCCCGCCCGCCAGCGCTTCCGGCGAAACATGTCCGATGCAAGCGCCCGTCGACACCCCGCTGAACCTTGCGTCCGTGATCGCCGCCACGTATTTGCCGAACGCCAGATGCTTCAGCGCCGAAGTGATCTGATACGTCTCTTCCATGCCCGCGCCCATCGGCCCCCGGCAGATCAGCACCATCACGTCGCCTTCCTTGATTCGCTGCTCCTTGATCGCCGCCACCGCATCCGGTTCCGTCAAGAAGACTCGCGCCGGCCCGCGCATGCGAAACACTCCGTCGTCGTCCACCACCGATGGATCGATCGCCGTGCTCTTCACCACCGATCCTTCGGGAGCCAGGTTGCCGTGCGGGAAGCAAACCGTCGATGTCAACCCGCGCGCCCGCGCCGCGTCCGGCGACAGGATCACATCGTCTGCGTCGACGCCGTCCAGCTCCATGAGCCGCGAGCGGAAACGCACTCGGCGTTCGGATTGCTCCCACCAGTCGAGCATCGTGTCCAAAGTCTCGCCCGCGGCCGTCATCGCTTCCCTCGCCAGCACGCCCGCGCGCCGCAAATGCAGCATCACCTCCGGCACGCCGCCCGCCAGGAACACCTGAACCGTGGGATGATTGCGCGGGCCATTCGGCAGCGCATCCACCAACCGTGGGATGCTGCGGTTGACGGCGTTCCAATCCTCCACCGTTGGCCGCCGCAAACCCGCCGCATGTGCAATCGCCGGAATGTGCAGCAGCAAGTTCGTCGACCCGCCGAACGCCGCATGCACCACCATCGCGTTCTCAATCGCGCTCTGCGTCACCACGTCGCGTGAGCGCAGCCCGAGTTGCTCCAGCCGCAGCGCCGCGCGTGCCGTTCGCCGCGCCATGTCCAGCCACACCGGCTCACCCGAGGGCGCCAGCGCCGCATGCGTCAGCGCCAGCCCGAGCGCCTCCGCAACCACTTGCGAGGTCGCCGCCGTTCCCAGAAATTGGCATCCTCCGCCGGGTGATGCACACGCCCGGCACCCAGCCAGCGCAGCTTCTTCGAGTGAAATCTTATGGTGCGCAAAGCGCGCGCCGATGCTCTGCACCTTGCCCGCGTCCTCGCCGTGCTCCGGCATCAGCGTCACGCCGCCGGGCACCAACGCGCACGGCAAATCGCCCGAACCGGCAAGTGCCATCATCATCGCCGGCAATCCTTTATCGCAAGTCGCGATGCCGATGACCGCACTCCGCGTGGGCAGCGACCGAATCAGCCGCCGCAGCACAATCGCCGCGTCGTTCCGATACGGCAGCGAATCGAACATGCCCGGCGTACCCTGCGTTCTGCCATCGCATGGATCCGTGCACGCGCCCGCAAACGGAATCGCGCCGCGCGCTTTCAACTCTCGCGCCGCTTCCGCCACCAGCAACCCGACTTCCCAATGCCCGGTGTGATAGCCCAGTGCAACCGGCGTGCCGTCCGCCGCTCGAACACCTCCGTGCGTGCTTAGAATTAACACCTGTTTGCCGCCCAGCGCCTCTGCCGCCCACCCCATTCCCGCGTTTTGGGACAGCCCGAATAAATTTCCCGACGGCTCTTCCAGCAGCATCTCCGCCGTAATCGGCAGCGCGCCCTGCGGACCGGGCGCATGTGTCCGCACATCGAAAATGCGGCCTTCGCCGGAATCAAGTACCGCGTCCAGATCCACTACACTCAAATTTTCTCCTCATGGCCCATCACGCCCCGCGCCCACTCGTGGCAATCTACCCCGGCTCGTTCGATCCGCTCACCAATGGTCACCTGGACCTCATCTCGCGCGGCGCCCGCTTGTTCGAAACGCTCATCGTCGCGATCCTTCGCAATACCGGCAAACAGCCGTTGTTCCCCATCGAAGATCGCATCCAAATGATCCGCGAGACCACGCCTCATCTCGAGAACGTCCAAGTCGATTCCTTCGAAGGCCTGCTCATCGATTACGCCTCCCGGCGCGGCGCCCACGCCATCCTCCGCGGCATCCGCGCCATCTCCGATTATGAGACCGAGCTGCAAATGGCGCTGCTCAATCGCCGCATGCGGCCCGAAACCGAGACCATTTTCCTGATGGCCGGCGAAGAATTCTCCTTCATCAGCTCCCGCATGATCAAGGAGATCGTCACCCTCGGAGGCGATGTCTCCACCTTCGTCCCCGAACCCGTCGCCGCTCGCCTGCGCAAAAAATTTCCGGCGCAACGCTAAATTGGAAGGTAACCTATGCAAGCTACCGCAGAGATCGCCGAGCGCATTTCCACCATTAGCGTCTCCTCCACTTTGAAGGTTTCCGCCGACGCCGACCGTCTTCGCCGCGAAGGCGTGGACGTCGTCGATTTCGGCGCGGGCGAGCCCGACTTCCCTACCCCGGACAACATCAAGCAAGCCGCCATCGAAGCCATTCATTCGAATTTCACCAAGTACACCAACGCCGGCGGCACGCCGGAGCTTCGCGAGGCCATCGTGGCCCGCCATCGGCTCGACTTCGGCACCAATTATTCGGCGCCCGAATGCATCGTCACCGTGGGCGGCAAGCACGCTATCTTCAATCTGATTCAGGCGCTGATCGACCCCGGCGACGAAGTCATCATTCCGGTGCCCTACTGGGTCACTTACAAGGATGTCGTGAACTACGCTGGCGGCGTTTGCGTCTTCGTCGACACCGACGAGACGACCGGCTTCGAAGTCAAAGCCGAGATGATCGATGGCCACATCACGCCCCGAACGAAACTCGTCATCATCAACTCGCCTGGCAATCCCAGCGGCGCAGTACTCTCGAAGGAAGAGTTCCGCCGCATCTTCGATCTCACTTCCCGTCGCGGCATCTTCCTGTTAACCGACGAGTGCTATTGCCAGTTTCTCTACGAAGACCAGCCCTTCTCGATCGCCGCTGCTCCCGGCGCGAAGGAGACTGTCGTGGTCGCCGGATCGCTCTCGAAGACGTACTCCATGACCGGCTGGCGCATCGGCTTTGCGCTCGCTCCCGCGCCCATCATCGGGGCCATAATGAAGCTGCAGAGTCACAGCACCTCGAACCCCACCTCCATCGCGCAAAAGGCCGCCATAGAAGCCATGCGCGGACCCCAGGATTCCGTGCCGCTGATGCTCGCGGAATATCGCTGCCGCCGCGACTTCGTGATTGCCCGCCTGCGCGAGATTCCCGGAGTGTCCATCGTCACGCCGAAGGGCGCCTTCTACGCCTACCCCAACGTGAGCGTCGCATTCGGCGGCGGCCGCGTCAAAAACTCCATGGAATTCTCAACCGAGCTGCTCGCCAAAGCGCATGTGGCCGTCGTTCCCGGAGAAGCTTTCGGCACCCACGAGCACGTCCGAATCTCTTACGCGACCTCCCTCGCCGAGCTCGAGCGCGGCCTCGACCGGCTGCACAAATTCATCGACGGCCTGCGCGGCTGATCCCTCAAGCCGCCGCGGCCGGGGCTTGCGCAGTGTCTCGCGAAAGCCAGTAGTATCCCGCCCCTGCCAGCAGAAACAGCAGCGCCGCACTGCCGTAATAGACGTTGCGAATCCCGACCGTGGTCGCCATCTCACCCGCGAACAGCATTCCCAAAACCTGCGACGCGATGAGCACCGAAACCATGCTGCCCGTCACTCGGCCGAGCATGTTCTTGGGCGTGTGCTCCTGCATCAGCACCTGCGCCGGCACAACGATGAACGCGAGGAAAAAACCGAGCATCAGGATTCCAGCCACCGCCGCCGGCGTGGTGCCGAAAAACGCAATCAACGCAATCGAGAATCCCACCGTCGCCAGCCCGCCCGTCACAATATGCGAGTTCGAGCGGCCGCGCACGGCCCGCCGCACGAGCTGCGTCCCCACGATCATCCCGACGCCAATCAGCGAACCCAGCACGCCGAATAGCGAGGTGCTGCCTCTCAGCACGTCGCGTACATACACCGCCAGCAGAGCGCCAAAGCAGCGGATGGCGAACATGCCCGCGGCCATCGAAATGATGACGAAGGAAATGGAGGGATGCGTGAAGATGAACTTCAGGCCCACGCCGATTTCGGAGGCCACCGACCGCACCGTTTTTAGCGCCGCCGCCGGCTGATGCGGAATGGTGAGCGTCGATATCATCCCCGCCGAAAAAACGAACGTTGCGGCGTCAATCCAGAAACAGGAATTCGGTCCAAACGCCGAAACCAGCAAGCCCGATATGGCCGGGCTGATGATTTGCATCATGTAGAACGCCTGCTGGATCAGCGCGTTCGCACTGGTTAAGCCCGTCAGCGGAACCACCGTGCGAAGGGTGATCGTTTGCGCCGGAAGAAAAAAACTCGATACCGTGCTCGCCGCCATCAGAATCGCATAGATCTGCCAAAGCGAATGCGCAAACAGCAACAGCAGAAACAGCACCGCGCGCGTCAAATCGCTCGCAATCATGGTGCGCTTGACGTTCCAGGAATCGACGAAAACTCCCGCCAGCGGGCTCACGATCGCCAGCGGCAGCAGATAAAAAACCAGCACCAGGCTGACTGCGTTCGCCGACGCATGCATCCGGAACGAGACCACCGCGAAAATCGCGTAGATCGCGAGAAAGTCTCCGCAAACGCTGACTAACTGCGCCAGCCAAAGCCGTCGCAGCGCGGCAATTTTAAAAACTTCGCGAAATGTTAATGGTGCGGGCGTCGACGACATCGGGATTATGTAAGTGTAGCGTCCCGATCGAACCCCTTCTCTGCCCCAGCCTGCCGTGCTCTTCTTACTTCACTGGCACGAAGAGAAACGCAACCGGCGACGGCACGTCCACCGGCTGACCGGTCAGGGTGATTTGCCCGCTGTTCGGATCCACCCGGAAAATTACGAACCGGTTTGCTTTCTGATCGCCCACAAACAAGTAGCCGCCCGTCGGATCTAGCTCCACGCCCCGTGGAAACGTGTCTCCCGTTGCGGCTACCTGCACCTGGCGAAGCTTTCCATTGCTGGAATCTACTGCGAACACGGCAATCGTTCCCGGCCCGCGATTCGACGCGTACACGAATTTGCCGCCGCGGTCCATCAATATCTCCGCCGGCCCGTTCTCGCCAGTGAACCCCTCGGGAACCGTCGAAACGGTCTGCACCTGCTGAAAATGGCCGCTCAATTCGTCGCCCGCATACACCGTAATTAACGATTTCAGCTCGTTCACCACGTACAGATATTTGCCGTCCCGGCTGAATGCCATGTGCCGCGGCCCGAAACCGGGATCGTCTTTGAGGAATGGCGGTTCATGCGGCGCGAGTTTCGCCTGCCCCGGGTCAAGGCGATACATGCGAATCTGGTCCAGCCCCAAATCCGGAACATACGCCAACTTGTTATCGGTCGAAATAACCACCTCGTGCGCGTGCGGGCCCTCTTGCCGCTCTTGATTGATGCTCGATCCTTGCGCCGCCATCAGCGACGCCATCTTCCCAATCCGCCCATCCTTCTCAATCGGGAACGACGACACGCCGCCTGTCGTGTAATTCGCCACAATCAGCATCCGTCCGCTCTTATCGACCGCCAAATGGCACGGCGCCACGCCGCCTGAGGAAACGCTGTTGAGGGATCGCAACGCTCCCGTCGCACGATCCATCGCGAAGCTCGCCACTCCGCCTTCGGCCTTCCCTTCCAGCTCACTCACCGCATAGAGGGATTTGTAATGGCTGTCCGTCGCCAGAAACGACGGGTTCACCACTTCGCCAACCATCCCAAGCGAATCGAGCTTTGCGTCACGCGCATGGAAACGGTAGGCGTAAACGCCCTTCCCATACACTCCTACGTAAACAAAGTAGTCGGATTGCGTACTAGCCTTTTCGCCGCCGGAAGCGTTGGATGTAGACATGGTTGCGATCACGAAAGCCGCGAGCGCGGCCGTCAGTTTCCAACCCATAGACCGCGTCCGAACCACATCCATTACCGTTTCGATTGACCTCACTGTGACATATTACCTGTCGAGACCTATGAAGAAAACCTCACTCGCGGTCATGGCCTCGTTCTCACTCCCAGCCGCGCTCCTTTGCACCGCCGGACTGGGCATGTTCGAAGCTCACGCGGACATCGGCATCACGCCAAAACAGGGATCGGCCGAATACAATTCAGCCACCGGCGAGTATCGCGTAACCGGCGGCGGCGCGAACATGTGGGCCAAGACCGATGCCTTCCAGTTCGTGTACAGCAAGCTATCTGGCGACGTCACCCTCACCGCCGACGTCCGTTTTCTCGGCCAAGGCGTCGAAGCGCACCGCAAGGCGGCTCTCATGGTTCGGCAGAGTCTCGATCCCGATTCCGTCTATGCCGACGTGGCACTCCATGGCGACGGGCTCACTTCGCTGCAATACCGTCCTGCCGCCGGCGCCGATACACAAGAGTTGCGATCGGATGTGAAGGCCCCCGCGCGCATTCGAATTGTGCGGCACGGCAATCAATTCAGTATTTCTGTGGGTGGCGGCCCGCTTGGCAGTGATCTGAAGACCACCGGACCGGTGACCGTCGCTATGCAAGATCCTGTCTACATCGGCCTCGCGGTCTGCTCGCACAACGCGAATGTACTTGAGACCGCGGTCTTCTCAAATCTCACCGTGCAGCGCGCCGTTGCATCTCAGCAAGAGCCGTCCATCAAGCGCAGCTACATCTCCGTTTACGATCTCGCCGGCAATCGGTAAACGTACTCTACACCGCGGATAAGTTGATCGAGGCGCCCACCTGGTCGCCCGACGGCAAATATCTGCTCGTCAACACCGGTGGCGATCTCTGGAACCTCCCGGTCGGCAGCGGCGCTTCCGCGCAACTCGAAAAGATCGACTTAGGCTCCATCGCCAGATGCAACAACGATAAAGGCTATTCGCCCGATGGAAAGCTCATCGCGTTTTCGTCCAGTGCAAACGAATCGGGTTCGCAGGTCTATACCGTCGCCTCCAGCGGCGGAGCGGCCAAGTTGATTGTCCCCGAGACCCCCAGCTACTTCCATGCCTTTTCACCGGATGGCCATTGGATCGCCGTCGTCGCCCAGCGTAATCGCAACTTCGATCTGTTCCGCGTGCCTGCCGAAGGCGGTGAGCAGCAACGCTTGACAACCAACCCCGGCTACGATGACGGCCCCGATTATTCACCCGACGGCAAATGGATCTACTTCAACTCCGACCGATCCGGCAGTTGGGACATCTGGCGCATGCCTGCCGAGGGCGCGGGCCCGAATGACGAAAAAGCACAGCAGGTAACCAGCGACGAACTCGAAGATTGGTTTCCGCACTGCTCGCCCGACGGCAAGTGGCTCGTGTTTCTCACCTTTCCGAAGGGTACCGCCGGGCACAACGGCCACATCCAGGTTCAGCTCCGAATGATTCCGCTGCCTGGCGACCGCATAGAGCACGCGACGCCTCAGGTCTTGACATCATTTTTCGGCGGCCAAGGCACCATCAACGTGAATTCCTGGGCCCCCGATTCCAGCAAGTTCGCGTTCGTCCGCTACGAACAATAGCCCCGTCAACCGTTTCGCTGCGTGCGCGCAAGCTGGTCGCGGAACATGCGCGCGTAACCCCGCCACGCCGGAGAACGCAGATCATCAACCTTCACTCTCATCTTGCGCTGCCAATTCGGATATTCGGCCGTGCTGCCCGGCAGATTCTGTTGATACGGTTCCATCGTGAAGTCTTCCTGGTTCAACAGCAGGATCATGGCCGGCGTCTGCGCCAGAAATCCAATCATCGCGTTGTGCAGAGCGCCATCCACTTTGGCCACCCGTTCGGCGTCTCGCTCATACTCGCGTGGCAGCAAATTTTCGGAGTGCAAACGGTCGAGCATCCGTTGCTTTTCGCGCTTCCGGTCACCGATTTGGCTCCAATATGCGCGTTCGTCGATCAGCCCTGCCGCCTTCCGTGCCTCGATATCGCACCCGTTCCAAAAACCCGTTAGCGTTGGCAAATCATGCGTGCTGGACGCGACCAGCGCTTGCCGCGGGTATTCGTAACTGTAGTTGAAGGACCCGTCTTGTCCGTTCTTTTCGAAGTAAAACAGCCGATAGCTTAAAATTCCGAAGCGCGAGAGCATCTCGCGAATCTCCTCCGTCACCGTTCCCAGGTCTTCGCCAATGATCAGCGCTTTGTTCCGCACGCTCTCGAGCGCCAAAATGCGCAAAAGATCCGTCGCATTGTCCCGCACATACGTTCCTTGGGCCGGCGTCGAGCCCTCGGGTATCCAGAACAGCCGCGCCAGGCGCATGACGTGATCGATGCGCAACGCTCCGCCGTACTTCACGATTTTGCGGATGCTCTCACGGTACAAACGGTAACCGCTCTCGCGATGCGCAATCGAATTGGGCGGCGGGAACGACCAGTCCTGTCCGTTAGGCGAAAAATCGTCCGGCGGCGCGCCCACTCGGCAGCCGTTCACATAAAAATCGCGGTGCGCCCATAAATCTGAGCCGCAGCTATCGGTCGCAACCGCCAGGTCATGATAGAGACCGATGCGCATGCCGCATTCCTGCGCATACTCTTGCGCCGCCGATAACTGCTCCTCGATGACGAATTGAATGTACTTGTAGAAATCGACGGTTCGCGAATGTTCTTCCGCGAATTTCCGGCAGGCCGCCGACTCCGGATCTCGATACTCGACCGGCCAATCCCCCCATGTCCAACTGTTTCGGTCTTGCTTATGGAGCAGCTCATCCAGCGCGCAGTAGCGGGCGAACTTATCTAACAGAGCTCCTTCGCGCGAACAGTATTCGGCAAACGCCTGCGTGCGCGCGCCATCCCCGCCCTCGCGCTTTCGAAATTCGCGGAACAGAAGCTTCAAAAATCGGCGCTTCAATCGATCCACATCCTCATACGCCACGTATTCGGCTTCCCGCAACTTGAGAATTCGCGCCTCGACGCGTGGGGAACTACGAAGCGCTTGCGCGCAGCGCGAGCGTTCGAATTCAGGAACCGCTTCGATATCGATATAAATCAGGTTCTTGTAGAAAATCGAGAGCGGAAGATAGGGGCTGGTGTTGTAGGGCGATCGATTGTGCAGCGCGTGCAGCGGGTTCAGGCCGATAAAGCTGAATCCGATCTCGTTCCTCGCCCAATCGCACAGCCCTCGCAAATCGGTGAAGTCGCCGCAGCCCCAGTTCCGCCCGGATCGCAACCCGTAGAGCGCTACATTGAACCCCGCCATCCGCCCGCCCTGCGACAACCAATCGGGAATGTACGCCCGCTCGGGGCAAACAATCAAATTGCTTTTGCCGGCGGCCTTTCCATCGATGCTTGCCTTTAGCGTGTGATAGCCGAGCGGAACCTCCAACGGCAGCGCCAATTCGTAAGTAACCCAATTCCGGCGGCCATCCATCGCCGCGTGGCCCAGCACTTTCAGTTGCGAGGTTTCGACCGAGCCGGCGAGATGGTGTCCATCCTCAAGCGCAATTTCGAAACAGATGGACGCCGCATCGCTCCCAGCCAGCGTCAGCGGCACGGATTTTTCGGACTCGCTGAGCACCGCGGTAGGTGGCAGGCTCTGCGCCACGCCTGCTTCGAACCGCGCGGCGCGCTCTTGCTCCAGCACCTCCAAAGTCGATGCCTTCCAACCGAGAGCCTCCAGAATACAGCGCAGCACTTCCGGCGTAGCTTCGTGCCGCTTATGAAGGACGTCCCAGTACTCGCGATCGATGCCGCATTCCGCTGCGGCTTTTACGAGCGCGCTTGCATAGTCGCCCGCCCCCGCAAACTCAACCTCTTGCATTACTTCGTAGACGGCTATCATCTAACTCCGATTTCCGCTTGATCTCTGATGCCCTGCATGAAAGATGTGCATGGGATAATTTAAGCCGTGGGCGATATAGAGAACTTCGAGATCAGCCAGCCGCCGGAGCTTTTCGAGCGCATGGATCAAGATTTCGGCGCGCCGTTGCACGAAGGAATCATCACCACCACGCTGGACAGTGCGCTTAACTGGGCCCGCAAGAATTCTCTTTGGCCCCTGACATTCGGCCTCGCCTGCTGCGCCATCGAAATGATGTCCATGATGGCGTCTCGTTACGACGCCGCCCGCTTCGGCGCCGAGGTCTTCCGAGGCTCTCCTCGACAATCGGATCTGATGATCATTGCCGGACGCGTCTCCAATAAGATGGCGCCCGTGATTCGACATCTCTATCGCCAAATGCCCGAGCCCAAATGGGTCATCTCCATGGGTGCCTGTGCCACCTCCACCGGTGTGTTCAGCAATTATGCCTTGGTCCCTGTCAATCAGGTCATTCCCATCGATGTCTACGTCCCCGGTTGCCCGCCCCGTCCGGAACAGTTGATTTACTCGCTGATGCTGCTGCAGCAAAAGATACAGGACGAGCGTGGCACCGTAAGGAAAACGCTGAATCTCGCCTGAGCTGCCGTTCAACCGACACAACTGAGCGACCCCGCCAGCGCCTCCTCGCTAGGAAGAATCTCGGTCGAAAGTAGCCTTGCGGTTCGCTCCGCGCCCACCTTGCTCACGACCACCTGCCATGCCTCCTGCAAATCTTCGAGCAAGGTTTGCACCTCCGCCAGGGCCGCATCGGATTGGCGCGCGTTGGCGTCGGTCAGCTTCCGTTGGCAGTAATCGTAGATGCGCGCGTAGTTGATCGCGATTTCCCCCCCCGCTTCGAAATCCAATCCGTCGTTCAGCTCGACGAGCACGGCGAAGGCCTTGTTGATGTGCCGTACCCTCCCTGCGATATCCTTCGTTCGGTTGCATTCTCGCGCGCCGACCACGCACCGGATCCCAAGGTCGTACAGCAATTGCACCAGCCGTTCTGGGCTGGCGTTCAGCACTTCATTCTGCGCATACGCAGAGTGTGGCGGATAAGCCATCGAAGATTGTTCCCTCTCTACTACCATCGGCTGAAGCCGCGATCTTAATTACCCTTTTGGAGATTTTGTGCAAGGTTGAGAATGAACTGAGATGGAAGTTGAACGATCACGTCACCCGTGCTCCGCTCGAGAACCTCCACCACCCCGAATCTGCTCCGCGGGTCGCTCGAAAACCTCAGCTCACGGTCGAATCCCAGCAATTCACTCTCGTTGATCGCGTTAACGGCATTTTGTACCGCCGGCGCATGGGCCGCGTCCGGGCGAACATCCGGCGCCGCAGATGCTTGCAAGCTGCTCAGATGGACGTAATCCGGACTAATCTGCACTCTTTGGCCTCTTGTACGGCTTATCGGCCATCCGAGCGCGTTTCTTTATAACAGCCGCTCTCTCGGCGTCAATTCCCGACCGTCAATCGCTGGATTTCCCGACTTCGGCCGTCAATTTACTAGCTAAAGGGCGGGTTTGGCCGGCGTATTTATTCCCAGCCTTCTTGTGATAGGGAACCGATACCGGCGACGATAGCTGCTCGAACGTGAACGAGCAGATCCGCATCCCCGGATACAGCGCCACCGGCATAATGCCCAGGTTGCTCAGCTCGAGCGTCGCCTTCCCACGCCAGCCCGGGTCGAACAGTCCGGCTGTCCCATGCACAATGATGCCAATCCGGCCTAGGCTCGAACGTCCCTCGAGCCGCCCCAGCACATCGTCGTCCAATTCCAGCGACTCCTCCGTGATCGCGAGCGCGAATTCGCGCGGCTGCAACACGAACGGCTCGCCCGGCTTCACCACCACCGCGCGCATGATGTCTTGGATCGCGCCCCGGTCCCGCACGTCGATGTAGGCGTGGCGGCTGTGCTCGAATACGCTGAATTCCGCCCCCAATCGGAAATCGACGGAACAGCTTCCAAACTGCTCCGGCGGAAGTTCGGGTGAGATTCGTATCTTGCCCGAATCAAGGTAGCGCCGGATGTCGATATCGGAAAGAACCATGAAGGATTGCCGCGCGTGAACCGCTATCCTAGCACGTGGTGATGCTATATTTGAGTGGTCGCGGCGGTACCGCAGCACACGCAATGCACGCGATTGCGTGCCTTCTTCGCAAGGATGGGCGGCTAGCTCAGCTGGGAGAGCACCACGTTCGCAACGTGGGGGTCGTGGGTTCGAATCCCATGCCGTCCACCAATAAAAGGCTCTACGGCTCTACGCACTTAATGGGGGCAGAGAGCCTCTGACCGATCTCAAGAACACACTACCCGACCCGCGTGGCCTGGCGTTTACTTACTCGGCATGGATTACTTTGTGCTGGCTGACGTTGGCTCCGTCCCCGCTCCTCAGCTCGCGAAAGATGGCGGTCGACAGCACCGTAAAGACACCCAGAGCGATAAACGCCTCGTGAATGCCGTGAATGAACATCGTTCGATTGGACCGGATCGTGTCAGGCACAAAAAATGCCGTAGCCAGTCCGGCAATCGCTACTCCGAAGCTGATCGCCATCTGTTGCATCGTGCTCGCGATCGAGCTGGCGTTGCTCGCCTGCGTTTCGTTGATATCTGCGTACACCAGCGTATTCATGCTCGTGTACTGCAAAGAAGTAAAGCCTCCGTAGAGGAAGGCCAGCAGCACGATCAGCCAGACCGGAGTTCCTAATCCGATCGTTGCGAATAAGACGAGAAGAAAACCGATGCACACCGTGTTAGAGATCAGGACACCCCGGTAGCCCAACCGGGTTAGAAGCCGCTGCATAATTAACTTCATGGTCATCGACGCAACCGCCTGCGGCATGATCAGCAGCCCCGATTGCACTGGCGTATAGCCGAGCCCAACTTGGTACAAAAGCGGAAGGAGGAACGGCACGCCTCCAATGCCCAGGCGAGTAAAGAAGCCTCCCGCCACCGCCGCTCTGAACGTTCGAATGCGAAATAAGCTCAGATTGAGCAATGGAAATTTCGCCTCTAGCCCGTGCAGCCCGTAGCCAACCAGGAGTGCAATCGAGATCGCCAGGAGCGCGCTGATCTCCCGCACACTCAGCAGGTGTTCTCCGAAAATCTCCAGCACGTACGATAGCAGCGCAATCCCCGAGCCAAAGAGAATCAACCCCACGATATCCAACGGCTTTGCCCGCTTTTCCTTGTAATCCGGCAGGTGCAAATAAACCAGAACCAGCCCCGCTATGCCAATAGGGATGTTCAGGAAAAAGATATAGCGCCAGTGAAGATACCTCACGACCAGGCCTCCTGCAATTGGTCCGAGCATCGGCCCGATTAGGGCTGGAATCGCGACGAAGCTCATGGTGCGCACGAGCTCCGATTTTTCGAACGCCCGTACCAGGGTCAGTCGTCCGACCGGCACCATCATCGCTCCGCCGAATCCCTGCAGCACCCGGCAAAGCACCAGCAGGTGTATGTTCGTCGATATCCCGCAGAGCAGAGAGCCGAGGCTGAACAAGCCAATGGCCGAGGCGAACACCCGGCGAGTCCCAAACCGGTCTGCCATCCATCCACTAATGGGAATGAACACCGCGAGACTCAATGTGTAGCTGGCCAGCACCGCCTTCATGCTCAGTACAGGCACGCCCAGTGCCTCCGAGATCGAGGGGACGGCTGTATTCAGAATCGTGGTGTCGAGCGATTCCATGAAGAACGCCACCGCAACCAGCCAAGGCAGAAGTTGTTTGCTCGCTGCTGAGAGCACCGGCGGATGCGATGGCAGGTCGACGGGATCAAGTGAATCGATCATTAGGCAAGACTAGTCTCAAACATACGACGCTGAAGCCGCCGCTCATTCCTGGACCCTGCCTTTTGAAAAAACGAACCCAAATTGGCTTCGTCTCGTAAAATGAGCCCCGTGGCACGCCGCCGCTTCTTTGTCCCCGAAATCCGTCGCGGCTCAGCCGAGCTCACGGGCCGCGACGCTGAACACCTGGTTCGCGTCCTTCGCGCCGAAGCCGGCCAGGTTTATGAGATCTCCGACAATCATGAGCTATACCTAGCCCAGATAGAAGTGGCTAGGAAATCCCTGGTGTCCTTCCGTGTCCTTGCAAAATTGGACCCCCCTGTCCCTGCTGTCCAGGTGTCCCTGCTAGCTGCCCTGATCAAGTTCGAACCCTTCGAATGGCTGGTGGAAAAGGCGACAGAGCTCGGCGTCGCAACCATTCAACCGATCGAATCGGCGCGCACGGAGCGCGGTCTCGCCGGAGCCGCCCTCAAGCGGCTGAGCCGTTGGGAGAAGGTCGCGCTCGAGGCCAGCCAGCAGTCCCGGCGCGTTCATCTTCCCCGCATCCAGCCGCCATTTCGTTTGGCAAAATCGCTGCAAATGGATGCAAACGTTCGGTTATTGCTCGACGAAAATTCAGCCGCGCCGCCCATCGTGGATTCTCTCCCTCGCGAACGTAGCCCAGCCGATCACGTAGCGTTGCTCGTGGGTCCGGAGGGCGGCTGGACCGAGGAAGAGCGCGAGCTTGCCATCGGGTCTGGCTGGCTTTCCTGTTCTCTCGGCCCAGGCATCTTGCGGGCCGAGACAGCCGCCGTGGCTGGTCTGGCGATCCTCCAGGCGTTCTGGAACAGAGGGCATCCCTAAACGGCGCTACGGGGCACAATCGCCGCCTGCACCGGCTGCGCCCCCACCGGCACCACCGTAAACAACGCTGCCCCCGACTTCATTCGGTTGGCCTCGGCCGTAAGGCGAATCCCTGTGACGTGGATGACGGCCATGTCTCCCGAAGCCTCGTCCAGCACAAGGGCGTATTGGCTATCCGGCGTTATAGCGATATAGGCAGGCTTTTGCCCTACCTCCACGATTCCGATCACCTTGCGGCTATCCACGTCCAAAATGCAGACGTCCGACCCGCTGTGGCTCGCCACGAACAGGTACGCCGGGTTAACCGAGCACGCCATCACCCCCGGGTCGCGGCCCGCCAGCACCGTTTGCTCCACCTCGAGCGTGTTGTAGGGGAACACAATGGCGACCGCGTCCATGCCCTCGCCGGAGACGAAGAGCTGTCCGGCATCTCCATTGAAGCAAAGGTTTTCGGGCGCCATCCCGAGCGGCAACTCGGCGATCGTCTGCAATCCGGGAACCTGCAGCGCGGCCAACGAACGGTCGGCTAGGCTCGCCACCAATAGGAGCTGCCCATCGGCTCGGAAGCGCACGGCTCCTATCTCGCCCGGCAGTTGCGCGCGCCAGCGCTGCCCGGTCTCGAGATGGAACAGCTCGACGGCAGACTGCTCGCGCGTCGAAACGGCTGCATAGGGCGTGCTTGCCACATCTAGCGCGACCGGCTCGGCTGCGAGCTTGTGCCTGCGGACGACTTTCAGCGAAGCTGCATCCGCGATGATCAACTCGCGGCTGTGGACCGCCAGAGCGACGACCTGCTTTTGGTCCGGTGTGAGCCGAATCGCGGAGACCTCGTCAGCCAGTTTGTGCGACGATACGCGCCGCAGTCCGGCGTCCACAACTTGCACGCTACCCGTCGACGGGGTTAGCACCAAGCTTCGATTTTGGGCTGGAAGAACCGCCCGCGGTTGCGCGCCCAACTCAATCTGCTTCACCAGCCGGAAGCTTGTCAAGTCGACCGCGGCAACGCTGTTCTCGCCCGCAGTGGCAATCAGTGCGTAACCGGGATAGCCGGTAGCTTTCTTGCGGCCGCAAGCGCTCAAAAGCGCCAAAGCGAGCCATCCACGCCGCGTCGTTTTCATTGCCGCCGGACCGTCGTCCCATGTTACGCTCGGGATTTGAATTTCAGGTCTGTCTTCAGCCTTATCTCTTCCGATCTTGCCATCGATCTCGGAACCGCCAACACGCTGGTGTTCGCCAAGGGCAAAGGCATCGTCGTCAACGAGCCCTCGATTGTGGCGATCAACAAAAACAACGGAGAAATAGAAGCCGTTGGCCGGGAAGCCAAGGAGATGGTCGGGCGCACTCCGGGCAACATCGTGGCCATTCGCCCGATGAAGGACGGCGTCATTGCCGACTTCAAAGTCACTGAGCGAATGCTCAACTACTTCATTCACAAAGCGCACGGACGCAAGATGCTGGTGCATCCGCGCATCGTGATCGGAGTGCCGAGCGAGATCACGCAGGTCGAAAAGCGCGCGGTCAGCGAATCGGCCTATCGCGCCAAGGCCAGCGAAGTGCACCTGGTGGAGCAGGCCATGGTAGCGGCCATCGGAGCGGGCCTGCCGATTACCGAGCCCTCGGGCAACATGGTGGTGGATATCGGCGGCGGAACCACCGACGTCGCGGTCATTTCGCTCTCCGGTATTGTCTATTCGCGTTCCGTGCGCGTCGCCGGCAACGAAATGGACGACGCCATCATGAATTACCTCAAGCGCAAGTACAACCTGCTGATCGGCGAGCGCACCGCCGAGCAGATCAAGATTCAGATCGGCTCCGCCTATCCCCTGGAACGGCCCATGACGATGGAGATCAAGGGCCGCAACCTGATCGAAGGCGTCCCCAAGACGGTCACCATAGAGGATAGCGAGATTCGCGAGGCGCTGGCAGACTGCATCGGAATTATCCTGAACGCGATCCGGGTAGCGCTCGAACGAACGCCTCCCGAGATCAGCGCCGACATCAGCGATCGCGGTATTGTCCTCACCGGCGGGGGCGCGCTGATCAAGAATCTCGATCGCCGCATTCGGGAAGACACCGGGTTGCCTGTCTCAATCGCCGACGACCCGCTGGCCTCGGTCGTGTTGGGCACGGGCAAGATGTTGACAGACTTCAAACTCTTGCGCCGGATTGCCATTGAATAAACGAGCGCACAGGGCTGCGCTGAAGCGCCACTTCGGATCTGGCCAACAGCAGGCCAGATTTGCAAATCCGACTTGTCTCTGGTCGGGGCTGAGGTGGCGGCTTGCCGCAGGTGGTCGTTGTGCGCGCGATATGAAAGAGACCTTGGCACGCTCGCTCGCACACCTTACAGTAGGTAGAGGAAGTCATGGAAGCCCTGCTGAGCCGGTACCGCAATTTGACGGTGCTGCTCGTCGTCGTGGTCGCACAGCTTCTCTACTTGGCTTACCAAGTTAGAACGAACCGTGACGAACGGCTGATCCGTGTGTGGGCGGTCACGGCCGTGACGCCCATGGCCGGAGCGGTGGAAGGCATTCGCCGCAACACGATCGGATTTTTACAGGACTATTTCATCCTGTTGGACGTCCGGGAGCAAAACCGGAAGCTGAAGTCCGACAACGACCGGCTGCGGCTGGAGAACGTCTATTTCCGGAATCAACTGCGAACCGCGGAACACGCCAGCGCGTTGACCCTCTTTCAGGCGCAATCGCCATCCAAAACGGTGGCCGCGCGAGTGATCGGCAACAGCACCGTGGCGACCGCTAAGGCTGTTTTTATCGACCGCGGTTCTACGAGCGGGGTCGAAAAGGGTATGGCCGTCGTTACCCCAGACGGGATCGTCGGCAAGGTGGTCGCGGTCTATCCACTGGTCTCGCAGGTGCTGTTGATTACAGATCCCACGTTTAAGGTCGGCGTCGAATCTCAGAAGAGCCACGTGCATGGCGTACTCGATTGCGGGGGTGGTAAGTGCATTGTGGAGCAGATTCAGAACGAAGACAAAGTTTCCGCGGGCGAGTGGTTCTTCACATCCGGAGAGGACCGTATTTTCCCCAAAGGATTTCCTGTCGGAACGGCGGTTTCCGTGCAGCCCGGCCAAGGGATGAAAGATGTGAAGCTGAACCTGAGCGGAGCCCCCGCAGGCGTCGAGGAAGTGCTGGTGGTACTGCAGGGCGTCCATCAACCCATCCCCGCGGCGCAGGTGGCTGAAGAGACGGTAGCCAAGGCGATGCCGGCTCCTCCGCCGGAGGACGCCGACACGGCGGCGCAAACCAGCCGGCCGCAGACAGAAGCCGACAAGGTGCTGGAGAAATACGACACGATCGGCAAGGAACAGAATCATGTCTACGGCGCCTATGGGTCCGCGATTCCCAACTTCAACTTGAAACCGGGCGGCGCGCCGGTGCAGACTGCCCAAACTCAGACTGCGCCAGCCCAAAGTTTACAAACCCAAGCCCCGCCCTCGGCACCCGCCGGTGCGGCGCCGGCTCCGAAAAAGCCCGAGTCTCAGCCGGCCGCGAGCACCGCCGCTTTGGGCGGCACACCCGCTCCGAAGGCATCCACACCGGCTAAAAGTACGGCGAACGGGCCTGTACTTCCGCTCGGGGCGCCGCGCCATCGCGCCGCCCCTGCCCCGCCGCGGGCATCGTCTCCACCGCCTTCCATGCCGCAACAATGAACGAGACCAGCGATCAACTGCTGACGACCCGTCCCGTTGCGGAGAGTTGGTTCGGCCGATTCCAGGTTGTCGCCCTGGCCGCCCTGACGATCGTTGCGGTCATCGGCAAGTTCTATTTGCCGCGGCTGATCCCCAATACCGAATGGCTGGAGCTGCCGTTGTTGTTGACGGTCTATTTCGGCTTGATGCGGCGCAGCCCGATTGCGTCGCTATTCTTCGGGGCATTCGTAGGACTGGCGGAAGATTCGCTTTCCCCGGCCAACATTCCCATTGGGATGTACGGCATTACGAAGACTCTGGTGGGCTACTTCGCCGCCTCGGTCAGCTTGCGCTTCAACGTGGAAGCATCCTTCCTACGAATGGTGCTGTGCTTCTTCTTTTATTTCTTTCACGCGTTCTTCTACTGGATCATGCGACGCGCGCTGCTCGGACAGGCGGTGCCGTTTGATCCGCAGGAGACGTTCGTGCACGGCGCGTTAAATGCGCTGATTGCTATTCCGTTGTTCGCCATGCTCGATAGAATGAAATTGGCGGGCGCCTCTTAGCCTGAACACCCGGACAAGAATTCGTGGCAATCCTTCAGAGCGAGCATAGGCGGGACCAGGAGCTTTCCCCGGACCGGCTTTTGCACGACAAGCCCAATACAGCCTCAGGGAAGATAGCGATTTTTCAATACCTGACCGTTGCGGTTTTCGTGTTTCTGGTTTCGGGCTTCTGGAAACTGCAGGTGCAAAATCCCGATGTCTATAGCGAGGCAGCGGAGCGCAACCGCATCAAGAGCACTCCCATATTGGCGCCGCGCGGCAAGATTCTCGACCGGGATAACCGGGTTATCGTCGACAACAAAGCTTCCTATTCGCTGCTGCTGAATCGCGATGAGATCAAGCCGGAACATCTGCCCGCGATTGCCGAGGCATTGCAGTTGGATTACAGCGAGCTGAGCAGGAAGATTCGCCGCATGGGCTCGATGCCGCAGATCATCATCAAAGATCAGTTGACGCGCGATGAGATCGCCTGGGTGGAGTCGCACCAAGACGCCGAAAGCTATCCGGAGATGCAGTTGATCAAAGCATGGCGGCGGCAGTATCCGCGGGACGGATTCGCGGCGCACGTGACGGGTTATGTGGGTGAGATCAGCGAGTCGGAGCTGGATTCGCCGCAGTTCATCGATTATCACCAGGGCGACATTATTGGAAAGGATGGGCTGGAGCGGCAGTACGACAGCACGCTGCGCGGCGTGGATGGCCAACAGCGCGTGCTGGTGGACAACATGGGCCGCGAGCGCCAGACCGAGACTACCCAGGAAGCGGTTCCCGGAAAAGATTTGCGGACGACCATCGACCTGGATCTGCAAGCGGTCGCGGAACTCTCCATGGCCGATAAGCGGGGAGCGGTAGTGGCGCTGGATCCGCGAAACGGCGAGATTCTCGCGATGCTCAGCCGGCCGGCGTTCGATCCTAACAAATTCACCGGGCGGATTACGCGCAGCGATTGGGACTCGCTTGCCACCGACCCTCACAAGCCGCTTTTGAACCGGGCGATTCAGGCCCAGCTCGCGCCCGGCTCCACGTTCAAGCCGATCATGGCGATTGCGGGGCTGGAGACCGGAGTTATCGACGACAAGACGCAGTTTTTCTGTCCCGGCGGCGCTAGCTTCTATGGGCACTATTTCGCCTGTCACCTGAAGCACGGCCACGGCACGATTGAACTGCATCGCGCTATCGCGCAGTCCTGCGATGTGTTCTTCTATAACGTAGGCAACCGGCTCGGTATCGACCGCATTGCGCAATACGCGGAACTGGCCGGCATTGGCCATAAGACCGGGATCGACTTGCCAAATGAAACTCAGGGCACCATGCCTTCCACTAAGTGGAAGATGCGAATGTCGAGACAGAAATGGTATGCCGGCGAAACAATCTCGGTGGCAATCGGCCAAGGGGCGGTTACGGTCTCTCCCTTGCAAATCCTTTCGGCTTTGAGCGGTTTGGGCGACGGTGGACAGTGGTACAAGCCGCATCTGGTAAAAGGCCAGGCGCCAGTGTTGCTGCGGCAAGGCAACTTCAACCCGGACAACCTGGCGCAAGTTATCTCGGGAATGTATGGAGTGGTGAACGAATGGGGAACCGGCCACGCCGCGCAGTTGCCGAATGTGAAGGTCTGCGGAAAGACCGGGACTGCCCAAGTTGCGTCGACTGATTTGACGAAGGGTGCAAAGCTGAAGAGCAACATGGCCAACAACGCTTGGTTTGTCGCGTTCGCGCCCATGGAAGCGCCCGAAATCGCGGTGGTGGCGTTGTTCGAAAATGGTGAAGAAAGCTATAACGCGGTACCGATCGTGCGCGATGTCTTGAAGGCTTATTTCGACAAGAAGGCGCGCGAATCGGAGGCGCAGACCGCCGGACTGCAACGGTTTACGCCGCGCACGCTGCTTACCGCGCCTCAACACGCGATAGCAGAACTAGCGCTTCCGCTGCCGGGAGGCGTGGTCCGGTAGTGTACCGCTCGCTGCGCGATTTAGATTGGCCGCTGCTTATTGTCACGCTGGCGCTGTGCACGCTGGGAGTCCTTCAAATCTATAGCGCGACGCTAGGAACGAAATGGGAGGACGCCTGGTGGAAACAGATCATCTGGGTGGGCACCGGGCTGGCCATGATGTGGGTGATGGCGACACTCGATTACCACTCGCTGTTGGGCCGCGTGATCTATTTCTATATTGGCGCGGTAGTTTTGCTGCTGACCACGGCCGTGATCGGCAACAAAGTGTTCGGCTCGACGCGTTGGATCCACGTTGGGGGTTTCACTTTACAGACCTCCGAGTTTGTGAAGATCGTGTTGATTCTGCTGATCGCCAAGTATCTGACCGATGTAAGGGCAGGAAGTCTGGAGTGGAAGGATCTGGCCAAGATGGGCGCCTTCGTTGGTGTTCCGATGGTGCTGGTGATGAAGGAGCCCGACCTAGGAACTGCGCTGACCTATTTGCCGATCCTGGTGTGCGGCATCGTGATGGCCGGCTTGCGGTGGAAATATGTATTGATTATCAGCGCCGTACTTCTAGTTACGCTGCCGATTGGGTATCATTTTCTTAAGCCATACCAGAAGGACCGGTTGGTTAGCTTTATCTATCCGGATCGCGATCCGAAGGGGACGGGGTTTCAAGTGATCCAATCGCGAATCGCGGTTGGAAACGGGGGTATGTGGGGCCGGGGCGCCAAGGAAAGTTCGCAAACGCACCTGGGGTTTCTGCCGGTGCCGCATACCGATTTCATCTTTTCCTCGTTCGCGGAAGAGCACGGTTTCGTAGGTATCGTTATTGCGTTGGTGCTGTATTTTCTACTGATCATGCAGGTGGTGCAAAATGCGCAGACGGCCACGGACAAGGCAGGGCTGTATATCTGCATGGGTGTTGCCGCGTTATTGCTATTTCACGTATTAGTGAATGTAGGGATGGTAGTCGGCCGAATGCCGATCACCGGAATTCCGCTCCCGCTGATGAGTTCGGGCGGGTCCAATACCTGGTCCATATTTCTGATGTTGGGGTTAGTAAATAGCGTCAGGCTACGAAGGTTTGTAAATTGAGTAGGCGGCCTTTCAGGAAGGCTGAGTTCGATAGATGAAACGGGTCGAACGGAGTATAAAGAGTTTCGGATTGCTAAAGATTTTCGCGTTACTCAGCAATGATGTATACGTATCGAGGATGCGGGCGTTGTCAAGCAGCACGGCTCGTGCTCGCGCAAAAGGAATGGAATCCCGCGCGCTTCCGCTCGCGTGTTCGGCAACCAGTTTTGTGTTCGCCCGGCTGTTGTTGGCAGGGGGCGAAATGGTGCAACTCCGGAGTTCTTAATTACTCCCACCGCGGCCCGGGAAAGCGGTGATGAATGAGTAAGGAGCTGGTGATTGGGTCCAATCGCCACGAGACAAAGGTAGCGATCCTCGAGGAGGATCAGCTGGTCGAGGTATATTTCCAGCGGGCGAACGAATATTCGCTCGCCGGGAGCATTCACAAGGGACGGGTAACCCGCGTACTTCCTGGGATGCAATCGGCGTTCGTCGATTTGGGACTTGAGCGCGACACGTTTCTGTACGTATCGGATTTCTTCGAAGAAAACGAAGACATCGACACCTTAGAGGAGAAGCCGGTACGCGGCGACAGGCGGGAGCGAGGCCAAGGCCGCAGCACAGCGGGGAGGGGCGAAGAACGCACGCCCGAACCCGCTCTGGCGCGCACGATAACGCCCGAACGCACCGAACAGGATGGCGGCGAAGCGGCCGAAGAGGAAAAGGCGGCTGCCGCTGCAGAATTGACGCCCACGGCAGACGCCGCTGAGAGCGGCCCGGGCGAACGCGTGGAAACAGAGCGCGGGTTTCGGGGTGACCGGCGTGGCAGGAGGTCGCGCAGGCGCCGGCAGCGTGGGCGGGGCTTTCCTGAAAACAAGTACGCGCAACCGGCCAGCTCGCCGCCGATCGGCGTAGGCGTGCCTGAGAGCCCGCGCGAGAGCACGGAAGCCGAACAGGATGTGATGATTCTGCCGGGCGAGTCGCTCGCCAAATACCGGGGCGCAGCTTGGGAGGAAGAGGCGCCTGAGCGTGCAGAGGCGGAGCCCGACGACATAGAGCCTGCTGACATAGGGAGTGCTGAGCTTTCACCGGAAGCCGTCGCCCTGGCCGAAGAAGAAGCCGAGGAGCAGGAGGCGATCGAAGAAGAGGCGGAAGAAATTGCGCTGACCGACAAAGTGTTCGGACATAATGACGAACTTTCGCCAGCGGCCGAAGAAGAGAAGATCGAGGAAGTAAGAGAGGATCAACCGCCGCCCTCTGAACCGGACGATCTGCAAGCGGGTTACGCGCAGAGTATCGCGTCCGAAGGCACGGAGATACGAATCATCGAGCTACAACGGCGCGACGAACAGGAGCCGGCCCAGCCGGGTCCTTCCGTGTTCGCCATCGACGACCCGCCGTTCTCGCCGGAGCTGGAAGCGGCAGAGACCGAGGAGTTCCCGGCATTCGGGAGCGAAGAGAGTTTAGAAGCGGATGGCGGCGAGGCTGCGGAGGGCATTGACTCCGCTGAGCCGCCGCGGGCCCAAACGGCGGAGGTGCGCGAGCGTGGCGGAGGGTACATGCATCGCGTATCGCGGCGCATGCGCAGAAGGCGCGGTGGGAACCGTTTTCCACAAGCGAGCGCCAGCTCGGCCGCGAGCGCCGACTCAAGCAGCGCAGGCACGGCAACGGCGGCAGCTTTACAAACGGACACGCGCAGAGACACGCGGCGCGAAACCGAGGAAGACCGCGCGGCCGCGAGGCCCGAGCGGGAGACACCTTCCATCTCGGAATTACTCAAGCCGGGGCAGGAAATTATCGTTCAGATCGCGAAGGAGCCGCTGGGGCAAAAGGGGGCGCGGATCACGTCTCACGTGGCGCTACCCGGGCGCTATGTAGTGTTCATGCCGAGCGTGGGCCATCTTGGAGTTTCTCGCAAGATCGCCAGCGACGAGGAGCGTCATCGGCTAAAGCGTATTTTACAAGCGCACCGGCCCGGGACTACCGGTGGATTCATTGTAAGGACGGCGGGCGAAGGTGTTTCCGAACAAGAGATCGCCGCGGATATGAACTTCCTGTACAATCTTTGGCTCGACATCCGGCAGAAGGCTGAAAAGAAGCCGGCGCCGGTGTTGCTGCATTACGATCTCGATATCGTGCAACGCGTTCTGCGCGACCAGGTGACCGATGAATTCAAGGCCATTTGGGTGGACAACGAGGAGATGTATGAGAACGTAGTTACCTTCATGGAGCGTTTTCAGCCGGAGCTTGTGCACCGGGTCAAGATGTATACGCGCTCGACTCCTGTCTTCGACGCATTTAATATTACGCAGGAGCTGGAAAAGGCGCTGCGGCCGAAAGTGTGGCTCAAGAGCGGTGGGTATATCGTCATCAACCAGACCGAAGCGTTAGTGGCGATCGATATCAATACGGGAAAGTATGTCGGCAAATCGAACCGACTGGAAGACACGATCGTCAAGACGAATGCGGAAGCCGTGAAGGAGATTGTGCGCCAGATCCGGTTGCGGGATCTGGGCGGAATCATCGTGGTCGATTTCATCGACATGGACGAGCGCAAGAACCGGCAAAAAGTCATGCAGGTTTTGGAAGAGGCGATGCGGGCCGACAAAGCGCCTTACAAAATTCTGCAGTTCAACGATTTCGGGCTGGTGGCTATTACGCGGAAACGAGTAAAGCAAAGCCTGGAGCGCACGTTGTGCTCACCGTGCCCTTACTGCGAGGGCGCCGGATACGTAAAGAGCGTGCAGACCGTGATCGGCGAGATATTGGTGGAGGCGCAAAAGATCGCCAATACGATTGAAGGCAAAGACGTGGTTTTGCGGGTGCATCCGGATATCGCGAAGGTATTAAAGGCCAGGGACAACGAATATCTGGAGGAGTTAGAAGAGGTTTTGAGGCGACCGGTTTTGGTAAAGGGAGATCTCTCTCTGAATCACGAGAAGTTCGATTTAGGGTAGGACGCAGGCGATGCTAGACTGTGGGCGGCGCGTTGTAAGCGGCGCAAAAGCGCCCCAGTTCCTTGGAGAGATGGCCGAGTGGTTGAAGGCGCACGCTTGGAAAGCGTGTTTAGGGGAAACTCTAACGTGGGTTCGAATCCCACTCTCTCCGCCAGTTTAGAATCAATGGCTTACAGGAATCATTGACCGCCGTCGGGTAATTTCGGACAATAAGGCATGGCGCTTAACCTCTATCGCCGCCATCGCCGAGGGTGCAAAGGCGGGCATCCTGAAGATTCTTCCTCAGGCGAATTCGAGGAACGAAAGAAGAGCTGGCGGCGTTGCGATTGCCCAATCTTCGTATCTGGGACGCTGGACCGCCGATTCCACCGGCGAAGCACTGCATACTGGGATTGGGCTGATGCACGAGCTGTGTCGGCACAATTGGAAGCTGCTGGATCGTGGGACGGGCAAGTTGAGGCACCAACGCCGCCGCAGTCAGAGCCTCAGAGTTCACCGAAGATAACTATCGATCGCGCCGTATCTGCATTCATCCGTGAACGGGAAGAGGTATCGGCGCTGAACACTTTGCGCAAGAACCGGTTCGTCTTGAATGGCCTGAAGTCGCATTCGGAATCGAAGGGGTATGTTCTGGTCGAGCAATGGACGCCGATGGATGTGCGCGAGTTGCGCACAGCGTGGAGAGTCGCTCCGAACACCGCCGCGAAGTACATGGAGGCAACGACGCCACCTTCGACTGGGGGCGCAACAGCAATGCTCATGAGGTCTTTTGAATCGCTATCAAGGTCAATCGGCTCTCTGTAGTTGGCGATTTGATCAACGGGAATAAAACGAGCCTGCACGGCGTTTTCTCCCGTAGTATATGTATACAGACGCGTTCCGGCGGGGAGTTCGACGCGACCGCGCGACTGATCAATCTTCGTCCATCTACCGTGGCGGGCCAAATAGACATAAGCCGTGTCAGGGTTCTCGGAATGCCAGGACGTACTTCGTCCGACGATGAACCCGGCAATAGTAGCAGCACTAAACAATCCAAGCGCTATTCCAGATTTCGTCTTGGTTTCCATTCAACTTCTAGGCGATTATACGCCAAGTCGAGCATCCTCGCGCGTCGCCAAATTAAAGCGGGGCCGAAGCCCCGCTCTCAGGCGGCTTTCGTTAATCGCCGAACAACCCGGCTTATCGCCGAGCCGCGGATGCGCAGGAATTTGTGGCGACCGCCGGACTGGAACACGTCTTCAAACGTGCCCAAATCACGCCGGAACTCCGTCCGCACCCAATCCTCACCGTACCCACGTATTGAAAATAAAGAGACCTATGTGTGCTCAAAGCGCCCTTTTGGTTCGAATCCCACCCTCATCGCTACGAACATTTATAAGCTCGCAGCGGAGAGTCCACCAACATCGATTCGACTTAGGCTGGCAACGAGGTACTCTTAGGGGGCATTCTGGAATCGCCGAAAAGCGCATTTGCGTGCGCGTGCTCAATCCGAAAGGTTCGATGGGCGCTTTTGCGGGTTTCGCCGTCCGTCACGTGCAGAAGTCGCGCGACCGAAGCACGGATCGACAAAAGAAGCGCGCTACCGTCTCCCGAAATTTTCGTCGAGGAACTGATCCATGATTTCTTGCCGGTAGTGAAAGCTGGTACGTTTGAGGCGTTCGAATGCATCGGCCAGATTGAGAAGATTGCGCTGGGCGGCCATACTGAGCACAGCCAGAGTCCCAGCCACCCTAAACCCTTTTCGCCGCGCGGCTGTTGCGCCTTCCCGGTCATCCATCAATAGCAAATCGGCATGGAGTTCGACAGCAAGAATAATTGCCGCTGCTTCACCTGCATCGAGCCTTCTGAGAGATGCGTCTTCGAAAATGCCTGCAGTTTGGCGCACATCCACCCAGGCCGGAGGATTGGCGATCCAGGTTCGTACCGGAACGGGTGCATTGGGTTCGGCCAGTTCGTCTCTAACAACGGACGGCAGGATCACATCGTCAAATAGCGCAGGAAGAATTTCGATATGCCCGATCAGCAACAGATAGTTGACTGGGCCTGTGTCGGCGACAACGAGCTGCACTCGTTTCAGAGTCCCAGACTTTGAAGGTCCTGGATTTCCCGCCGCAAGTCCTCGATGGTGTAGTCGGCCCACACTTCATGGGCCTTAAGGAACCCGTCGAGTTCGTACCGGGTGCTGAATCCGAGAAGGCGACGCAATTCCGACTTTGTAATATGGCCGCTCCTGTACTCTTCCAGCGCTAAAGCCTCCAGCGCACGGCGCGAGAGATCGCCGCCCGATGCGTTCAGCAGAGCAACGAGATCGTCCGGAATGTCAACGGTCAGATTCATTTGCCTTTCCCTTTAGGTTAACCCGGCCAAGGATCGGATAGCGGAGTAACCTTTAGACAGAAAGAAGTTCATGACCCTTGGAATAGACCTTCCTGCGGACGTCGAAGCGTTTTATGCGGCTGGAGCGAGAGCTAGGGGTCTGTCTTCGAATCAGTACATCGTTGAGCGGCTTATCGCAAACGCTTCAACTACTGAACCGAACGCTGTTGCCAAGGGCGAGCTCCGTCGTCTGAATTTACCGCAATTGCGAGGCGCCATAATCGGATCTTTAAGGCGCCGAGACATCTGCGATGAGCGGAGATGAAACCGTGGTCATTGCGCGCTCAATGTGGTTCGAAAAGCGACTAGCGTACAGCCGGAACGCTCTGAAGCCGGACCAACCAAACGACGCCGTGCCGAACAGATCATTTCAAAATAACCAGCCGACCAAGACCATCGCTTCTGCCTTGAGATCTCCTGAGCGAGGCGAATTTCTCATCAACAAACACGGTCGCCGATGACCGCGTCGGGTAATATCGGGTAATGAGCGGTGGCAAACATGGCAGATGTGGCAATCTGGCAACGTGTTTTCTATAAGTTAGAGACAAACTTGGCCTGCGCACGTTCCGAATCCCACTCTCTCCGCCAGTTTGGGATTATCGAGACCGGACACTTAGTGGCACTTTAGGCGAAACCAGACTTGCCCAGTTTTTAGACGACTTACCTGACTTGTTAAATGTGTAAGTCGATAACCTGCGCATCTCTTATTGCACAGGTTGTACAAGTTTATATCTCGTTGCACCTATCGGCGTGGAGGCAACTTGTGAGGTCGATTTGGGGCCATTGGGTTGGCGAGTGGCCGCCGTGGTGAGCACGCCTCCGTCGCGACGCAGGACTCGGGTGGATCTGGATGAGTCGTCCCTGGCCTGCGCAGCGGAACTTGACTAGCGAGCTGTGCTCGAATCACAGGCGTGGTTGGCATGGTAACCGGCGCCACACAGGACATCGGCGCGGCCATCGCGGCAGTCGATAGAAAGAATGAAGAGGCGTCGATCGCGTTCAGCGCGCCTGTCAGGAACTCGCGAGGTTTGCTTAAAAACTCGACAGTCAGACAAAACAAACTAGATTCTTGGTCAAGAGGTGTAACGACAGGCCCAACATCTGGCACATATCTGAGGTGTGTTTCCGTCAAGCGGAAAGGTTTTAATCTTCTTATATTACATTGCAGCGAGGTTACATGGGAATGGTACACAAATCTGCGTTCCAGTGCGTTGACAAGCAACTGAAAGCGCCATAGAATTTTAGCAACCCACCCGAATTGCTCCAACCCCAAATGCAATGGTAATCAAGTCGATATTCCACGTCGAATTCTGCGTCGGTAATTCCTTTCAAGCCAGTCATTTCTACAGGACTGTCATGGGGTTGTCGCCCGTAGCCTATTCAGGACCGGAGACCGGTGTAAAGGACCGCGCGTCCTATCTGCTTCAGCGTGGAGCGATTCGCTTTTTGCTGAGCTCGCCGGTGACAACGAGCTCTGAATTGAATCGTCACCTGGAACGTCACGGAGAGGGCATTTGCGATATCGCGTTCGAAGTGGACGACGCTCGGTCGGCATTCGAAGAGTGCGTAAGCCGGGGAGCCAGAGCAGTTCGAGAACCGTGGGAGATAGAGGATGCCGGCGGCAAGGCCGTGCTGGCTCGGATCGGCGCCTTTGGCGACACGGTCCATACCTTCGTCCAACGCGACGCTTTCAAAGGGGCGTTTCTGCCAGCTTATCGTCCACTCGAGGGGATGCAGGCGGCGGACACCGGCTTCGATCGTATCGATCATTTCGCCGTCAGCGTTGACCAAGGAACCGCTGAATCCTGGGTGGCGCACTATGATCGCGTATTCGGCTTTCGTACTTCGCGCGAGGAGGACATCGCAACCGAGTACAGCGCGATGTTTTCCAAAGTAACCGAGTCGAAGGATCGCGGGGCAGTTTTCGTATTCGTCGAGCCCGCTGAAGGCAGGCGTGCATCGCCGATTACCGAATACCTGCGGTATTACGGGGGCGCTGGCGTGCATCACATGGCTCTTTCGACCACAGACATCGTGGGGTCTGTTCGCACTCTGCGAAGCCAGGGTGTGCGATTCACGCAGACGCCGCGAACTTACTACGACGCTTTGCCCGCGCGCGTCGGTCACATCGCGCAGTCGCTTAACGATTTAAGCGAGCTGGGGATTTTAGTGGATCGTGACACGGACGGTTATCTGATGCAAATCTTCACGCAGCCGGTGCAGAGCCGTCCGACGCTTTCCTTCGAAGTCATCCAACGAGAAGGGGCCCTCGGTTTTGGAAGCGGCAACATCAAGGCGCTGTTTGAGGCGATTGAGCGCGCGCAGTTGGAACGCGGGAATGCCTGAGCGAGTTACGTCGGGGTATGGCGCAGCCGCCGTTCGCGCCCTGAGCCGGCCACGCCTCGCCTCGTGGACGGAAACCTTGCCGAGTACGCCGGGCCAGGACTTGATGGCGGTCGGGCGTCAGCCGGACATTCTTTCCTTTGCACTCGGCATGCCGTCGACAGAGCTGTTTCCAGCCGAAACGCTCGGCATTCTGGCACACAAACTGATGACCGACGATGCGGCGGTTCTGCAGTACGGCGTGCCGGAGCAGACACTAAAGTCCCAGATTGTCGATCTGATGCGATCGCGAGGTGTCGATTGCAGTCCAGCCGATATCTTTTTGACGTCGGGCGCACAACAGGCGATCAGTCTGATTCTGCAAGCGGTCGCGGAACCCGAGTCCGCCGTTGTCTGCGATGACCACACATACTTCGGATTTCTGCAGGCAGCGAGACCGCTCCAGTCACGGATCATCACGGTTCCCTCCGACCAGTCCGGCATGGATGTATACGCCGTGGAAAAGGCCCTACGTAACGACGACGTCCGGCTGATTTACGTCATTCCGGATGGTCACAATCCGCTCGGCGTGAGTCTGAGCGTTGAGAGACGGCGCGCCTTGGCGGGTCTAGCCGAAGAATACGGCGTTCCGATTGTCGAGGACGATGCGTACGGCCTGCTTCAATACGACTCTGAATTCAAGCCGGTGTGCGCCTACGGCAAAGATTGTGTTTTTCATGTTGGATCCTTTTCTAAAACGATTTCACCGGGGCTTCGAGTCGGCTGGATCGTGGCGCCTTCAGGAACTACGCAGGTTTTAAGCAGCATCAAGGCCGGAGCTGACATTGATACCGGGACCTTCGGACAGAGGCTTGCAGCGGCGTATCTGTCCACCGTTGATTTCCAGGACCGGATTCGGCAGCTTCGAGGCCACTACAGACAGCGGCGCGATGCGATGGTAGCAGCGATAGAGGAGTTGCTGCCGCGCGCTCGCTGGGTCAGGCCATCGGCGGGTTTTTTCGTTTGGGTCGAATTACTGGACGCTATCGATACCCGGGAACTATTACATTCATCTCTGGCCAATGAACGCATCGCCTTCGTGCCGGGGAGTGAATTCCAGCCAAATCCGGCTGGCATGGAACCGTGCCGCACTCTGCGTCTCAGTTTTTCCACGCGTACTTCTACCGAAATTCGTGAAGGGATCGGCAGATTAGCAAGGTCACTCAGGCGCGCCGCGTCCCCGAGTAGCTCGTTGCCGGCTGCGCAATCGGTGCGTGCGGAGACCGTGCGATTCCCCGGGCGAGAGCTACGCCACTTTGCCGCGAGTGTTTTCATGCGGGACGGCGTTGCTGAAAGCCACGCGGCCCAAGCTGCCGACGTGCTGTGTACGGCCGACGAATGGGGCATTACCTCGCACGGAGTGGCAAGGCTTCGCAGCTATCACGAAATGCTGTTGCAGGGACGAATCAACCCGGCGCCACAGGTTCGAATCGTGCGTGAATCGCCCGCGGTTACCGTCCTCGATGGGGACAACGGTCTGGGCCTGGTTATCGGACCGGAGGCCACGCGGCTGGTGATGGAGCGTGGCCGCGGAACAGGCGCCGCGTGGGTGGCAGTGAACAACTCCAACCACTTCGGTATCGCCGGCTATTACGCGATTCAAGGGCTCGATCGCGATCTAATTGGACTGGTTATGACCAACACGCCAGCCCTGGTGTCGCCCTTGTGGGGGCGAGGAAGGATGCTCGGAACCAATCCCATCGCGGCGGCTTTTCCGACTCGTTCAGAACCGCCCGTGGTAATCGATATGTCCACCAGCGCCATCTCGTTCGGCGTGGTGGAAAACGCGCTGCGCAACCACCGCAAGTTGCCCGAAAATTGCTTTTTTGCCGCCGACGGCACACGTTCTACCAATCCCGAGGATCTGTACGCCGGCGGCTCTCTCGGTCCTCTCGGCGGACAGCGTGAAACCGGCGGGCACAAAGGTTTCTGTCTGGGTTCTTTAGTCGACCTGCTCTGCGGCGTGCTGCCGGGAGCCGGTTGGGGGCCGTTCGTTCCGCCGTTCCCGGCCAACCTGGAGGAGCCCGCGCGCGTGGTCGGAAAAGGCGTGGGTCACATGTTCGCAGCACTATGGACAGACGCGTTTTGCGGCGCCGAATCATTTCGGGACCAAATGGACGATTGGGTGCGCACGATGCGTTCCACGCCGGCAGCCGAAGGGGCGCCAGCGCCGCTCATTCCCGGCGATCCTGAGCGAGCGGCAGCCCGCGAAAACCGCCTTTTGGGTATTCCGGTTTCGACTTTCGTCGCCGAAGATCTGGATGCTTTAGGACGGGAACTGGGGCTGAGGCTTTGATGACCTGTACCTTTGCGGACATACATTAGCAGTGGAGAACAGATGAGTGCAGTAGATACGGGCGTAGCTGCGCCCCAGGCCCGAAAGGAATTGCTCCGGCGATTGCTTGAGAAGTCGGTCGCAGCGGAGAACACGATATCTCCGCTACAGGAGGGCATGTGGTTTGTCGAGCAGCTCTATCCGGCGAATACTGCGTATCATCTCCCGGCCGCTTTTCGGATGCGCGGCGATCTGGACCGCGGCGCGCTTGAGCATGCCTTTCGATGGGTGGTGGAACGGCAGCCTGTCCTTCGAACCATATTTTTGGAAACGAACGGAAAGGTGCAGCGCAAGGTGCTGCCGCATCGTGGCCCTGATCTTCCGGTCTGCGCGGTCCAAACGGATGGAGAGGCCTCGGATAGGGCGGTGCTCGAGTGCGTGCGCCGAATTGCTGTAGAATTCAGCTCCAAGCCCTTTCATCTGGCGCATGAACCGCTGGTGCGGGCACGCCTTCTGCAACTCGGAGCGGACGACCATGTGCTTTTGTTCGTGATGCATCACCTGGTGTGCGATGCCCAGTCGATCGCCATTCTCATGAGCGATCTGAGCGCCGCCTACGAGTCGTTTCGCCGCGGCTCTGCGCCCGCAATGGCGCCGCTGCCGCTGCAGTATGACGATTTCGCCGCCGCCCATCAGCGTTTGCTCAAGAGCGCACGGTCGCAAGAGCTAATCCGTTACTGGCGGGAGCTTCTCGAGGACGGTGAATTTACTTCCGCGTGGCCCGAAGATTTCGCGAGACCCGCGGTACAGGATTTTCACGGCGAGCGCATCGCAGCAACTCTCCCGCCCCAGGTACTCGGTTCTTTGAAATCGCTGGCTAGCGAACAGAACGCGACGTTGTTCATGACTCTGCTTGGGGCGTTTCAGTCGGTTCAAAGCCGCTATACCCAGCAAGGCCGAATCGTAACCGGATCGCCGGTTTCGCTGCGCGATCTGGTGGACGCACAAGGCGTGATAGGCCTGTTCGTCAATGTGATCCCGCTGTGCACCGATCTGCGCCGCTCGGGGACGTTCCGGCAACTGCTCGATACCGTGCGGCGTGCAGTGCTGGAAGCTTTTCAGCATCGCGATCTGCCCTTCGAAACGCTGGTGAAGGCTCTGGGACGGACTCGGGACGCGAGCCGCAACCCGATCGTGCAGACGCTGTTTGCGATCAACACGGGCGGCGCTGACTTTTCATTGCCAGGATTGACGATCGATTGGATCGATATTCCGAAGAAAGCAGTTCAGTTCGATGTCGGGCTGTATGCCTCAGACCAGGGCAGCACCGTTTCGCTGGCGCTGGAGTACAACAGCACTCTATTCTCGGCTGCAACAGCGCAACGCATATTGCGTCATTATCAGAACCTGCTTGCGTCTGCCGCGGCAAATCCGGATCTGCCTCTGGGCTCGCTCGAAATGCTCGATCCCTCTGAGCGGGATGAATCGATACGAATACTGCGCGGCGGCGAGGCAACTGAGGCCAGGCAGGAACTGCTGCATGAGGCAATCGAGCGACAGGCTGAGCGTCATCCCTCTGCTGTCGCCGTCATCGCGCCTGACGAGAGCCTCACGTATTCGGAGTTGGATTGCCGGGCGAATCGGCTGGCGAATTTCCTGCGCCGTATGGTCCAGAGGGATGACGTGGTTGGCGTGTTTCTGGATCGTTCGGCGGGGCTAGTGACCGCGCTGCTAGGAATTCTGAAAGCGGGCGCCGCCTACCTGCCGCTTGATCCGAACTCTCCCGCAGAGCGGCTGCGCTATATGCTCGCGGATGCGAAGGCGAAACTCGTCATTACGGAATGCAGCCTCGGGGAGATGTTGCCTGAAACCAGTCCACGAATCGTCCTGGACGCCGATAATGAATGGCGCACCGAAGACGCGACGCCTCTCCAAGTGGAATTGAATCCAGCAAACTCCGCGTATATCATCTATACGTCCGGTTCGACCGGACAACCGAAAGGCGTGATCAACACGCATGCGGGCATTGTCAACCGCCTGGTTTGGATGCAGGACGAATTTCGGCTCACGGCTGCCGATCGTGTTCTTCAAAAAACGCCGTACACTTTCGATGTATCCGTTTGGGAGTTCTTCTGGCCGTTGAGAGAAGGCGCGTGCTTAGTCATGGCGAAACCTGGCGGGCACCAGGACCCGGTGTATCTCGCGTCGGCGGTCGCCGAACACGCGATCACGACCATACATTTTGTTCCCTCGATGCTGCAGATGTTCCTTGCGGAACCGCTCGCCGCCGGCCTGGCTTCGCTCCGGCGCGTCATCTGCAGCGGCGAGGCGCTCAGCGCCGAACTGGCAGCGACATTTTTCCGCGTGATGAAAGCCGAGTTGTACAACCTCTACGGCCCGACGGAAGCCTCGGTAGACGTCACGTCCTGGCATTGCAAGGGCGGCGAAAATCCAGTTCCGATCGGCAAGCCGATCGCAAATTTAAGGGCCTATGTCCTGGACCAGTATCTTCAACCTCTACCCGCGGGTGTTCCCGGAGCGCTTTATCTGGCTGGAGTTGGCCTGGCGCGGGGATATGTAGCAGCTCAGCAGCTCACCGCGCAACGGTTCATTCCCGATGCGTTCGCCGAGACCCCCGGCGAAAGAATGTACCGGACTGGCGACATAGCTCGTTTTCGCGAGGACGGCCGCATCGAATTTCTAGGCCGCGCCGATAACCAGGTGAAGGTGCGGGGCTTTCGAATCGAATTGGGTGAAATCGAGGCAGCGCTCAGACAGCATCCTGGTGTACGCGATGCGGCCGTGCTGGCCGAAACCGGTAGGGCATCACGTCTGATCGCGTACTGGACGCCTGCGCAGGCCAAGGATACGGCTACCATCGAGAACTTGCGGGGTTTTCTGAAGATCCGCTTGCCGGACTACATGATCCCGGCCGTGTGGGTTCGCCTAGAGAGCATGCCGCTCACCGCAAGTGGAAAGCTCAATCGCCGCGCATTGCCGCAGCCTGACGCGGACCGGCCCGACTTGCAATCGGAATATGCCGCGCCGCAAACGGAAACCGAACGGATCCTGGCGGAAGTTTGGGCCGGCGCGCTGGGCATAGAACGCGCCGGCACCCACGACAATTTCTTCGGGCTCGGCGGCGATTCGCTGATGAGCATTCGCGTTGTGAGCGCCGCGGCAGAGCGCGGGCTGCGGGTATCGCTCCAACAGCTTTTTCGTAACCAGACCATCGCCGAACTCGCTTCGGTTGTCGACGCCCAAAGTACGGCCGCGGAATTTGAAACGCCGGCGCCGTTCTCGTTGATCCCTCCTCAGGATCGCGCACTCCTGCCTGAGGACGTGGTGGACGCTTATCCATTAAGCCTGTTGCAGGCGGGAATGTTCTTCCACAGCCGGTACGACAACGAATCGGACTTGTATCACAATGTAACGACTTGCCGGTTTGAGGGACCGTGGGACCAGCCGGCATTCGAGCAAGCGCTGCGCGAGCTGGCCAGCGCGCATCCTGTGCTTCGTACCTACTTCGCTTTGCATGGATACTCGACGCCGCTACAGCTCGTACGGGGCCGCGTGGAGGTCCCGCTCCAAGGCTCCGATTTGAGGGATTTCGACCGGGCGGTGCAGGACGGGATCGTGCGTACTCATTACGAATCGGAGCGTGATCGCAAGTTCGATATAACTGGCGCGCCGCTCCTTCGCTTCTACATACATCGCCTGGAGGATGGTCTCTTTCAACTGACGTGGACCGAACACCACGCCATCCTTGATGGGTGGAGCGTCGCCGCGATGCTAGTGGAATTGTTCGAACGTTACGCGGCCTTGCACACGGGCGAGGCGTTTCATCAACCCGAGATCCGGTCTACCTATCGGCACGCGATTGCTTTAGAGCAAAAAGCGGTGGCATCCGCTGCCAGCCGCGAATATTGGTCGCGCTTAGTGAGTGACAGCGAGCCGGCGACGCTGCCGCGACGCGCGCGCTTCCGGCCCCCTATCGCCAAGAGACGCGTGCAGAACCTGGAGTTCACGATCGCCGGACATATCTCCGCAGCATTGAGGGAGCTTGCGCGCCGCGCTTCGGTGCCGGTGAAGAGCGTGCTGCTGGCCGGGCACATGAAAACGTTGAGCGTGCTCAGCGGAAAGACGGATGTCGTGACGGGCCTGGTCACAAACGGACGGCCGGAGCATGGCGGCGGGGACCGGTTACTGGGACTGTTTCTCAATATTATGCCGTTCCGGGTGCAATTGCCGGGCGGCACGTGGATCGAGTTGGCTAAGAAGGTCTTCGATGCCGAACGGGAAATATTGCCGCACCGATGGTTTCCTTTTCCCGAGTTACAAGGCATGGTAAATCGCCGCGACCTCTACGAGTCGGCATTCAACTTCACGCATTTCCATGTTTACCGGCGGCTGCTCGAGATGCCGCAGTTCCGGGTAGTCGAATTCCATTCGTTCCAAGAAACGAATTTACCGCTCATAGTCAATTACAACCTCCATCCAGTCGGCTCTGAGATATATCTGCGTTTCGACTACGATCCCCTGGTGTTTCCTCTGGATCAGGTGGAGGAGTTCGGGGGCGCGTACGTTCGCACGCTGGAAGCGATGGCGCTGAATGCGGAATCGAGCTACGCGGGCGATTTTTGTCTGAGCGCCGCAGAGAAGGAACTGGTGCTGAAGGAATGGCAGGGCAAAGGCGAACAGCAT
Organism: Bryobacteraceae bacterium; assembly: GCA_036269275.1. Lineage (GTDB taxonomy): Bacteria > Acidobacteriota > Terriglobia > Bryobacterales > Bryobacteraceae > Bog-105. The sequence goes on from DATASJ010000093.1 coordinate 71,613, forward strand.
GGGCCGGCGAAGTTGCTGCATGAAGAATTCCGGCGGGTTGCGCAGCAGTATGCGGAGCGCGACGCCGTAGTCTCGGAAGGCGAGCGGCTGACTTACGCGGCATTGGACCGGCAATCGGAAGATTTGGCGCTGCGGCTGGCGGATCTCGGAATCAGGCGCGAAAGCCGCGTCGGAGTCTGCCTGGAACGGAACGCACGGTTCGCAGTGGCGGTTCTCGGCATTCTCAAAGCTGGCGGCGCGTACGTGCCGCTAGACCCCGCGTACCCGCAAGAACGCCTGCAATATATGGCGGCGGACGCGGGACTGAAGCTGATCGTAACCGAGAGCGGCACCGCAGAGCGCTTGCCGCCGGAAGTGCATCGCCTGTATCTAGACGAAAGAGGCGGCGAGCCTGCTGCTCGAACAGCACACGTCGAGGGCGGAATTGCAGAGCAAGCGGCATACATCATCTACACGTCGGGATCGACGGGCGAGCCGAAGGGCGTGGTGGTCAGCCATGCCAATGTCTGGCGCTTGATGAACGCCTTGCGGCAGCGATTCCGCTTCGGGTGTGACGATGTCTGGACGCTGTTTCATTCGTTTGCGTTCGACTTCTCGGTCTGGGAATTGTGGGGAGCACTTCTGTATGGCGGGCGCGTCGTAATAACGCCGTATTGGGTAAGCCGTTCGCCCGAAGAGTTCTATGCATTGTTGAAGCGGGAAAACGTCACGGTGCTCAGCCAGACGCCATCGGCATTTGGAGAATTGATGCGTGTCGATGGAGAACAACCGAGCGCCGCAGAGCAAGAGCTGGAACTGCGGACAGTCGTCTTCGGAGGTGAAGCTCTTTCGGTTGAGAAGCTGCGAGGGTGGATGGACCGCCACGGAGACCGGAAACCCAAGCTAGTGAACATGTACGGCATCACGGAAACCACGGTGCACGTGACTTACCGCGAGATCACGCAAGCCGATTTGAATGAAGGATTGGCCAGCCCGATAGGAATCCCGATAGACGATCTGCGCGTTTACCTGTTGGACGCGGCACTGAATCCGGCGCCGGTGGGAGTAATCGGCGAGATGTACGTGGGCGGCGGAGGGGTGGCGCGCGGGTATTTGGGCAGACCGGCGCTGACGGCCAGCCGCTTTCTTCCCGATCCCATCGGAGGCGACAGCGGAGCACGCATGTATCGCAGCGGCGATTTGGCGCGCTGGATAGAGACCGGCGAATTGGAATATATGGGACGTGCGGACCAACAGGTGAAGATCCGCGGCTTCCGAGTGGAATTGGGAGAAATTGAAGCGGCGCTGGTAGGGCATCCGGGCGTGGAGCACTGCGCGGTTGTGCTGCGCGAACAAGCGGGCGGCCCGATGCTCGCCGCCTACTATGTTGCGCGCGCCTCGGTGGCGCTGGACTCCTCCGAGTTGCGCCATCAACTCGCGCTGACGCTGCCCGATTACATGATTCCGCAGACATTCACCGTTTTGGACAGGCTGCCTCGCACCATGAATGGAAAGCTCGATCGGTCCTCGCTTCCAGAACCGAGCGTGGAGGGCGTCGCAACCGAGCAGGAACTGAATCTGCCACTGACCGATACGGAACGGTCGGTGGCCGAAATATGGCAGCGCGTACTCGGTCTGGAGCGAGTGGGGCGCGACCAGGATTTCTTCGATGTGGGGGGCCACTCTGTGCTCGCGATGCGCATTATCGCTGAAGTCAACTCCTTGTTCGGGGTTGACGTCTCGGTGCGCGTGCTCTTTGAGACGCCGACCGTAGAGGCGATTTCTTCGCAAGTGGATCGCCTTAAGCGCGAATCCAAGCCGCGGGCCGCGGCTGCGATACCCCGCCGCCAGAAGCGCGGTCAAGGCCTGGGCGTGTGAGGCGATGGATTTACCGGACGTGAAAGCGATCGTGACTGGCGCGGCGCGCGGCTTAGGACGGGAATTCGCGCGGCAACTCGTCGCGGCCGGCGCAAGCGTGGCAGCGGGCGACATCAACGAAGGCGGGTTGGCAGAGTTGACCGAAGAAGTCCGCTCGTGTTCCGGGAGGTTGCACGCGGCGAAGCTGGATGTAACCCAGGAGAACTCGGCTGCCGGTTTCGTGCACGCCGCTGTGGATGCTCTCGGCAAGCTGAACGTGCTGGTCAACAATGCCGGCATTTTGCGCGACGGCGTGCTTGCAAAACCTGAGAACGGATGGACCAGGAAAATGCCAACCTCGCAGTGGCGCCAAGTGCTCGACGTGAATCTCACTGGCCCGTTTCTCATGACGCGCGAGTTTGTCTCCGCGGTTTATCAAGCAGAAACGTCGCCAGCGGTGATCGTAAATATCTCGTCAGTGACGCGGACAGGTAACCGCGGACAATCGAACTACTCTGCATCGAAGGCGGGGCTCGACGCCTTGACACGCACCTGGGCGCTAGAGCTGGCGGAATATGGGATTCGCGTGGCCAGCATCGCTCCCGGCGTCATCGAGACACCGATTCTGCTCAACATCACCGACGAGGCCCTCGAGGAGTTGAAGGCCTCAATTCCGCTGGCAAGGTTCGGAACGCCGTACGAAGTTTGGCTCGCTCTCAAGTTCATCATTGAATGCGATTTTTTCACGGGACGCGCCATCGAGGTCGATGGCGGCTCGATAGTTTAGGAACAGCATGTCCGCTTTCAATCCGGCCCTATCCGACGCGACGCTGCTGGACGAAGAGCTTGCAGTAGCTCCGATGTCGGCCGCGCAACGGCAGCTATGGTTCCTGCAAAAAATGAACCCGGAATGCCGGGCCTATAACGTCACGGCCATTTTTCGATTGCACGGCGAACTCGACGTCGAGGCGCTGCGCCGCGCGATTCGGCACGTGGTGAGGCGGCACGAAAGCTTGCGTACTACTTTCGCGTTGAAGGACGGGCAACCCGTCCAGCAGATCTCCGGACAAACACCCTCGGATGAGGTGCTGCTGGCGTTCGAGGATCTGGAAACGCTACCAGAAGGCCAACGCACCGCTCTTATCCAGAGCGCCGTAGAACGCGAAGGCGCGCGGGCTTTCGACCTGGAGCGCGGACCTGTGTTCTCATGCCGCATTTTGCGCCGCGCGGCGACAGAGCATTTGCTGATTGTTGCTTTGCATCACATCATCTCCGACGGATGGTCGATCGGCGTGCTTATTCGCGAACTGAAGATTCTCTACGCTGCGGAAGTAACCGGAGCGGCGGCAGCGCTTCCCGAGTTGCCGATCCAATACGCGGATTACTCGGCCTGGCAGCAGCAGCGTATGCTCGACGGTGAAATGGATTCCGACCTGGAATGGTGGCGACGGGAACTGGAAGGCGCTCCCACGATTCTGCAGTTGCCCTCCGACCGGCCACGGCCCTCGGTTCAGTCCTATCGAGGCGCGCAAGTCCAATTCGAGCTCGGTCCGGTATTATCTTCCGAATTGAAGCGCTTCGGCCGCCAGGAACAGACGACGCTCTTCATGAGCCTCATCGCGGCTTTCGCGGTGCTGCTCTATCGATACACCGGCGTCTGCGACCTGCTGATTGGGACTCCCGTCGCCAACCGCCTCCACACGGAGTTGCATCATCTCATCGGCTGCTTTGTCAATCCGGTGGTCGTGCGCGTGCGGCTTAGCGCCGCCGTAACATTTCGCGAACTGGTGAAGCAGGTCCGCGGCGCGGCGATCGACGCTTTCGAGCATCAGGAACTGCCTTTCGAGCGTATCGTACAGGCGCTTGCGATCGGACCCGAGCCGAGCCACAATCCACTATTCCAAGTGATGTTCCTGCTGCAGAACAATTACGTTCCCGAACCTTCAGTGGGAGCGTTGCAAGTGGAAGAATGCCCGGGCAGCAGCCATTCGTCACGATTCGACCTGAGTCTATCGATGGAAGAATCCACCTCCGGCGTGCGTGGATTCTGGGAATATAGTTCGGACCTGTTCGATCCCGGCACGATCCAGCGAATGACACGCCATTTTGTGGCGCTGCTGAGTGCATTGCTGCGATCTCCCGCGCAACCGGTGGCCACACTTCCATATCTCAGCCGCGAAGAGATTGCTGAAATTGAAAGCTGGGGCGTGGTGGAGCATTCGTATGGAAGCCGCGAACCGGTTCATCAACTCTTCGAGCAGCAGGTGCTCCGCTCCCCGCATGCTCTCGCTGTTGCGCATGCCGGGCGCTCTCTTACGTACGCGGAACTGAACGCGTATGCGAACAGGGTCGCGTGGCGATTGCGAGCTGCGGGTGTAGGTCTCGACGATCTGGTGGGGATCTGCTCGGAGCGGTCGCTTGACTGGGTCGCCGGGCTACTCGGAATTTTGAAGGCCGGCGCGGGGTATCTCAGCTTGGATCCACGTTATCCGGCGGACCGGTTACGAGTGATGATCCAAGATGCGAAGCCGCGCTTTACGCTGGCGGGGGAAGGTTTGGCGTCACTGTTCCAAGGCTCCGGGGTCGAGGTGGCGGATCTTGCCGGCGAGGACGCCATCAGCGGCGAAACACCGTCGAACCCCGAGCCGCGCGGACGCGCCGATAGCGCAGCCTATTCGGTTTACACGTCCGGCTCCACGGGCACTCCCAAAGCAGTGGTGATGTGCCATGGGGCGCTTTTCAATTTGGTGTGCTGGCATCATCGCACGTATCAAATCAGCGCGAACGATCGTGCCACGCAGTTCTCTCGCATGGGCTTCGATGCCTCGACGTGGGAGATCTGGCCGTATCTGACGCGCGGCGCGAGCGTTCACATTGTGGAGGAAGAGGAGCGTCTGTCGGCCGAAAGGGTTCAGCGCTTTATGATCGACCATGGCATCACGATAGGCTTTGTGCCGCCCGTGATTGCGGAGAGTCTTCTGAACCTAACCTGGCCGCGCGAGACACGTCTTCGGGCTCTGTTGACCGGCTCGGACCGGCTGATCGCTTATCCCCCTGGAGGCCTGCCATTCCGTTACTACAACCATTACGGACCGACCGAAGCGGCGGTTATCGTCACAGCCGGCCCCGTAGATCCCGAAACAAAGGCTGCGTCCCCGCCATCCATCGGCCGTGCGCTCGATAACAGCCGTATTCTGATTCTCGACGAGCACCTCCAGCTCACGCCGGCGCTCCGCAGCGCGGAGTTGTACATCGGAGGCGAGCCGTTGGCGCGTGGATACTTGAACCGGCCAGCACTCACGGCCGAGAGATTTGTGCCGGACCCGTACAGTTCCCAACCGGGGGCGCGCATGTATCGCACCGGTGATCTTGCTCGTTACAACGCTAGCGGCGCGATCGAATTTATCGGCCGAAACGACCGGCAGGTGAAGATACGCGGCTTCCGCGTGGAGTTGGGTGAGATCGAGGTGCTGTTAATGCAGCAGCCCGGCATCGAGAGCGCGGCGGTTGTGCTGCGAGAATCGAGCGGGAATCAACAACTGGCCGCTTACCTTCTTGCGAACGGAACCCCACCGGCGCCGTCGGTTCTGCGTGCCGCTTTGCGCCGCTCGCTACCCGAGTTCATGATCCCGGCCGATTTCGTATTCCTCGATCGGTTCCCCGTTTCGCCCAACGGGAAGCTTCGCCGCGAAGACCTTCCGCCCATTGAAGCAGCGTCTGCGCCTGTCGAAACTTCGGTGGCTCCGCGCGGCGCGTTGGAAGAGAAGATCGCCGCCATCTGGCGCGACGTACTCGGCGTATCCATCCCTGGAGTGCATGACAATTTTTTCGATCTGGGCGGACAATCGATCACTGCGGTGAAGGTCCAGGAGCTTCTGCGTCAGCGTCTGAATCTAGAGGTTCCGATTGTTGAATTGTTTCGCAATGCAACCATTGCGGAACTGGCCCGGTATGTCAACTCCGATTCGGGCGCCGAAAAGGCGGTCGCGTCGGGACGGTCTCGCGCCGCTCAACGCGAGGAAGCGCGTGGCGCAGACCGCCGGGGCCGGCGCCGAGAGCAGGGAGATAGGGCATGAGCACGCCGCCACGAACTTCGGACATCGCCATCATTGGCCTTCACGGGCGCTTTCCGGGCGCACCGAACGTCGAGAAATTGTGGGCGAACTTGTGCGCGGGAGTCGAGTCGCTCTCGCGTTTTTCCGAATCCGAGCTGCGCGAATCCGGCGTGCCGCCTCAGTCGATCGCAAACGGGGCGTATGTGCCGGTGCGTGGGATCCTGGACGATATCGATCTTTTCGATCCGCTGTTCTTTGGCCTGACGAGCCGCGAGGCCGAAGACATGGACCCGCAGCACCGGCTGTTTCTCGAGTGCTGCTACGAAGCGCTTGAGTTAGCGGGCTATGCGGGTGCTGCTTCGGCGGGGCAATCCATTTCGGTTTTTGCGGGTTCCGGAGCGAACACCTACTTGTTGTCCCAGTTGCGCGGCCGGAGCCACGAGGACTCTCTGCAGACGGCCATTTCGGGAATGCCAGATTTTCTAGCGACTCGGGTAGCATACAAGCTCAATCTCCGTGGTCCTGCGTTAACCGTGCAGACAGCATGCTCCACTTCTCTGGTGGCGGTTCATCTGGCGTGTCAAAGCCTACTGGATGGCGAGAGCGATCTGGCTATTGCTGGCGGCGTAGCCATCGGAGTGCCGCATCGCACAGGATATACGTACCAGGCCGGCCACATTCTTTCTCCCGATGGGCGCTGCCGCCCTTTCGATGCCGAAGCAAACGGAACCGTGCCCTCCAGCGGTATCGGCGTCGTGATCCTAAAACCGTTGCGCGAAGCGCTGCGCGACCGTGATATCGTGCACGCGGTCATCAAAGCTACAGCCATTAATAATGATGGATCTGCAAAAGTCGGGTTCACCGCTCCAGGCGTAATCGGCCAGGCCGCGGTGGTATCGGAAGCGATCCGTCTGGCGGGCTTCGATCCTGCCGATATTTCTTATATCGAGGCACACGGTACCGGAACCGCCATCGGCGATCCTATCGAGATTCAGGCTCTGCGCGATGTCTTCGGGAATCAGGGACGTTGCGCCATCGGCTCGCTGAAATCCAACCTCGGACACCTGGACGCAGCGGCCGGCGTCGCTGGGCTCATCAAGACTGTTCTTGCCCTGAAGCACCGCCGTATTCCGGCCACTTTGCACTATAGCCGCCCCAACCCGGAGCTTCATCTCGAAAGCACTCCGTTCTACATCAATCAAGAGCTGACGGAGTGGGAGGCGCCTGAGGGCCAGTTACGGCGCGCGGGAGTCAGTTCATTCGGCATCGGCGGCACGAACGCTCATGCGGTTTTGGAGGAGGCGCCTGGGCGCGCCGCTTCGGGTGCGTCGAGACTGTATCAGCCACTTGTACTCTCGGCGCGAACACCAGCGGCTCTGGAAGCGGCGGCCGCCGGTCTGGCTGACTTCCTTGAAAAGACGCCCCTTACGCCGCTGGCCGATGTCGCGTTTACGCTAGGCGTCTGCCGCGACTCTTTCGCGCACCGCGCTGCTATTATCGCCCGCGACGCGAACGACGCAACGAATGCCTTGCGCTCTTCCGCACCATCCCGGATGTTACGCGGCCGCGTTCCGCCGAGCGACCCACAAACAGTGTTCCTGTTCCCGGGCCAAGGCACGCAATATCCCGACGCTGCGCACGGCCTGTACCGTTCCGAGCCGGTCTTCCGCGACGTCTTCGATCGCTCAGCCGATTTGCTGACCCCGCATCTTCGGCGCGACATCCGCGACCTGCTGTTTGTGCAGCCAACACCCGAATCGGAAGAAGCGCTGTATCAAACCGCCGTCACACAGCCGGTCGTCTTCGCAATCGAATACGCGCTGGCCATGCTCTTGCTCGATTGGAACATCCGGCCGGCAGCGATGATCGGGCATAGTATCGGTGAACTGGTCGCAGCTTGCATTGCAGGCGTAGCGCCGCTGGAAACGATGCTGGAATTGGTTGCCGCGCGTGGACGCTTAATGCAGGAAGAACCCCGAGGCGCGATGGTTGGCGTTCAACTCTCTGACCGGGAAGCTGCGAAATATGAGCATCTCGGAGTTTCGATTGCGGCGTCGAACAGTTCCAATTTTTGCGCCTTGTCGGGCCCGCTCGATGTGATCGGCGAGCTGGAGCGGCGACTAGTAGATGAGTCCATTCCCCACAAGCGCCTGCGGTCGTCGCATGCGTTTCATTCCGCCTCAATGGAGCGCGCCGCGGGACGGTTCACTGAAGCTGTAAGTAAGTTCCGGCTCGCGGCTCCCACAATTCCCTACGTCTCGAACCTCACGGGGACATGGATCACCGAGGCGCAGGCAACCTCGGCTGAGTACTACGGCGCTCACCTCCGTCAACAGGTCCGCTTCTCGGAAGGGCTTGCTAAAGTGCTGAGCGATAGCGGTTGGTTGCTCCTGGAGGTAGGGCCGGGTTCGACGCTGAAATCGCTCGCCGAAAGCCACGCGGCTTATCGACAGCAGCCAGTGATTGCAACCATGCGCACTTCTCGGCAAGGAATCGAGGACCAGCAGTTTCTAGCCGAAGCCGTGGCTCGCTACTGGGTACACGGAGGGTCCATTTCGTGGGCAGGTTATTACGCCAACGAAGACCGGAATCGCGTTGAGCTGCCAACGTACCCATTCGAGCGCAGCCGCTACTGGCAAGCCGGCAGCGTCGCAAAGCCGATCGAAACGGACGGGCGGAACGACGCTGTCGTCTACGGATTGTCCTGGAAATCCGCTCCGCCCCCGATAGCCCGCAAGTCCATGGGACCGTGGCTGGTGATATCGCAGGCGAGCGACGGAATCGCCACCGATCTGGTGACAGCATTGCGGGCGCAAGGGGAGAGAGTCTCGTCCGTCATTGCGTTCGGCGGCTGGTCGGAATCGGACGAATTCGACTTCAGCGTCGAACCGGCGAACCGGTTGCACTACGACCGGCTATGGCGCACACTGGAAGAACGTGGCAACACGCCGTCATGCGTCGTGTATGAATCGCTGGCCAGAGACCCGCAGCTTAGCTCGCAGCCGACCGAAGCGATGCTGTCCTCTTTTGAGGATCTTCTTTGCCTGGCGCAATCAATTCCGCAGAAGAAGGATGGCTCGCTTCCTCAACTCATTTGCGTGACTGCCGATGCGCACGTGATAACAGGCACTGAAGCCACACACCCGGCGGGCGGATTGCTTGCAGGGGCGGCCGCCGTCATCGCTCAAGAGCTGAACGTAACAAACTGCCGGGTGATCGACGTAAACGCATTGGGGAACCGGCGTCCGCTTATCGACGCACTCTTCGAAGAAGCGCTCGCCGATGACGATTCCGACCGAGTGTGTCTACGCCCACCGAGGCGTTGGGAACCTGTATTAGAGCCGCTTGAAGCCGTGCGCACGGAGAGCCGCGAAACTCCGCTCAAGCAGGGCGGAGCCTACATCGTTATCGGTGACGATGGCGAAACAGCGCGAGTTCTCAAAGACTACCTTGAACGGGCGTATCGGGCGCGAGTTGGACTGATCGCCAGTCCGATTTCGGCAGCAGCGGCCGCCGGAAGCACGTCGGCGCCATCTACCAACGGCAGCCACTCCGATCTGTTGTGGCCGGCAAAATTGGACTCAGCGCAGGAATTGCAAACAGCGTTTGAGCGCGCAAAACAGCATTTCAAAGAAATCGACGGCGTGTTCCACGCGCCGGCTCGCAGTCCCGGCAATCTCATCAAGGCGAAAACCGCCGCGCAGATCCGGAGTAGCCTGGAGTTCCATGTCAAGTCGCTCATGGCGCTCGAAGAAGCACTGGAAGCGCAGGGGCGGCCGACAGTTGTTCTGCTGTCTTCCTCCGCCGGACTTACCGGTGGTCTGGGTCAAATTACCGCGTCGGCTGCGAGCGCATTCACGGATGCGTGTGCGAACGCCTGGCGTTTTGGCCGGGGCTGGGCCGCTACTTCGATCGCGTGCGACCCGTTCGATTGGGATACCTGGCCCGGCGGCGATCTCGATGCAGCACCCGAGATGCAGGCGCAGGTCAAACAGACCTTGGCCAACTACGGCATCAGCCGTGAGCATTTCGAACGAAGTCTCGATCTCGCGTTGCGTTCCGGCGTTGCCAACGTTTTTGTTTCACGACGCGATTTTCCAAAGGTCCTGCACGAATATCGGTCGCTGAAACTCTCCGCCCTGCTCGGTTCCCTGACCATGGCCGGCACGGGCGCGCGCCATTCCCGTCCGGAGCTGGATACGCCGTTCGTTCCGCCCGCGGGGGAAATAGAAGAAAAGATTGCAGCCATCTGGCAGGACCTTTTCGGCCTTGACAGCGTGGGCGCGAATGACAGTTTTTTCGATCTCGGCGGGAGTTCGCTGCTCGCCATCCAACTCGTCGCCCGTCTTCGTCAACTTTGGGGCGAGAGCGTATCGATGGACGTGGTCTTCTCCCGGCCAACGGTGGCCCAGTTGGCCGAGCATTTCGCTCCGCCACCCGAACTCTCGCCGGAAGAGTTAGCTGAAGTCGAGCGCCTGATGGCCGAGCTTAACGCTTTGCCCGACGACGTTCGAAACTCTTTGCTGAATTAGTAAATGTCTGATCTGTCAAAACGCATCGGAAGCCTTTCGCCGGAACAAGCTCGAGAGCTGCGGAGACGCTTGTCGCCTGTCCCGCGAGTTGAGGGCGATACGCGAACGCCCGTTCCTGAGCAGGGCGAAGAGGATATGGCGTTCAGCCTCCTGTTTTTCTCTGGTAACGGAGAAACGGCGGAGCGCGACAAGTATCGTTTGTTGTTGGAGGCTGCGAAGTTTGCCGACGGGCGCGGCTTCTCAGCGGTCTGGGTGCCGGAGCGGCACTTTCAGGCCTTTGGCGGCTTGTTCCCGAACCCATCTGTTTTAGGGGGCGCGATCGCCGCCGTGACAAAGCGCATCGAAATCCGCGCCGGCAGCGTCGTGCTGCCGCTGCACCATCCCATTCGCGTCGCCGAAGAATGGTCGGTGGTCGATAATCTTTCCGGTGGCCGCGTGGCGCTATCGTTCGCAACGGGCTATCATCCCGGGGATTTCGTTCTCGCCCCGGAGAACTACTCGTCTCGCCGCGAGATCACATTTGAGCGCATCGAAACCGTGCGCAAGCTGTGGCGCGGCGAAACGGCTGTATTCCCCGGCGTCGATGGTTCGGCGGCGCCAGTGGCTATTCTTCCCAGGACGATCCGGCGCGAACTTCCCGTTTGGGTTACCTCATCCACGAATCCCGCGACCTGGAAATGCGCGGGTGAACATGGCTTCAATGTACTGAGCGGAATTTCCGGAATCGGCGACCGCCATATCACCGACCTGGCGCAAAAGATCGCCCTGTATCGGGCCGCGCGTCTTGAGCATGGTCACTCGCCCGAGCGGGGCGTCGTTACGCTGATGCTGCACACCTACATTGGAGACAGTGTCGAGCAGGTGAAGCATCTGGTCCGCGATCCACTCGCCGGTTACCTTCGAACATTTGTCGCGCAGGATGCCAATTTAACAACGGAATCGACTCGCCTCGCAGCGGGACTCGGCGAGGCCGATAGAGACAGCCTCATCTCGCACGTGCTTGACAGTCTTTTGCGGGGTTCGTCTCTGCTGGGCTCGGAGGAGACATGCGCGGCGGCAGTCCGGCACTTTCAGAAGCTCGGCGTGAACGAAGTGGCCTGCTTCATCGACTTTGGCCTTGAAGAGCAAACGGTGCTGGACGGACTGGAGCGCCTGGATCGGGTCCGCGCGCGTTTTGCCCATTCGACGTTGGCCCGGATGGACGAACCGGTGAGCGTATGAACGAAGATCTTGACAAGCGCATCGCCGCACTCTCGCCCGCCCAAAGGCGGATGTTACAGTCACAGACGCGTAAAACCGCCCCACGGCCCGGCGCTTCGATAGCGGCTGGCATTGCGCCGTCGCCAGCGCCCGCGTCCTCGAACCAGGAATATTTGTGGATGTTGGACCGGCGTTGCGGCGGGAATCCCGGCTGGAATGTCTTCACTGGCGCTGAATTCGTTGGACCTCTCGATGTGAGCGCCACACATTGGGCGCTGCTCGAAATCGCGCGCCGGCACGAGGTGGCACGAACCGTGCTTCGCTGCATCGACGGCACTTTGATGCAAGTGATCCAGCCGGAATTGGATTTTCCCCTTCCTATCATCGATCTGCGCGAGTTCCCGCGGGAGGAGCGGCTCTTGCGTTCCCGCGCCGCCATTGCCCAACTCTATCGCGCCAAATTCGATTTGTCTCAAGGACCGCTTATTCGCCCGGTGTTGCTGCGCCTTGGCGGCGAGCACCATCAACTGCTGGTCATCATGCACCACGCCATCACCGACTGGGTATCCTTCAGCATCCTGAACCGGGAGATGGCGGCGCTCTACCGTGCCCGAACAAATAAACAGGAGGCGGCCCTTCCCCTTCCCAGGCTGCAATATCGCGATTACGCATTCTGGGAAAAAAACTGGGAGCTCTCCGAAGAAGCAGAGGCCCAGACCGCATACTGGAGGAACAATCTTCGCGGAGCCGCCGAATATCCTGTGTTTCCGGCCGATAATGCGCGGCCGGCAGTGCAGACCTTCGACGGCGCGCGTCATCCCATCTCATTCGACGCCCATGTTTCCGGCGCTCTGATTGCCGGGTCGAGAGATGCCGGGGTGACGCCGTTCATCACCGTATTGGCCGCATTGGCTGTGCTGCTGCGGGCACGGTCAGGTTGCGAGGACGTGACCATCGGTTCACCAGTGATCGGCCGTTTAGCTGCGGGAACGCAAGACGCCTTCGGCTTGTTTCTCAATCACCTTGCGCTGCGAATAGAAGCAGCGGAGACGGGCAGTTTCCGGCTTTTGCTGGCGCGCGCGAAGACAACCGTTCTTGGCGCATACGCGAACCAGCAGATTCCTTTCGGAAAGATTGTGCGCGAACTGTATCCCAACCCGAACGCCGCGTTCACGCCACTGTTCCAAGTTATGTTCTTTTACCTGGCGATGCCGCCGGTTGAGTCTTTAACCGGGCTCGAATGGAGGAACATCGAGGCCTACGGGGGGACATCGCGCTACGATTTGCTCTTCAGCCTATGGGAACGTCCGGAAGGAATCTCCGGCTTCGTCGAGTACAACACCGATCTCTTCACATTCATTACCGCCGCCCGAATCGGCGCAGCGCTCGAACTGATGCTGATCGCCATCGCCGGCAACTTCGACGTGCATGTTACAGCGCTTGCGGAGATCGCCTGCCGCGAGTTCGAATCAACGAAGGTCGCCACCCCGGCCTAAAATCATATGACACAAGATCTATCGAAAGCTCTAGCCGGCCTTTCCCCCGCGCAGCGCGCCGTTCTAAGAACGCGACTCGGCGGGCAAGGCTCCGCCGTCTCCAGTCACATTCCGCGACGGCCCAACCAGAGCGAATACCCATTGTCGTTTCCGCAGGAGGCACTGTGGCTGATTAATGAGCTGGAGCCCGGCCCTCAGTACAACGACTATGCCGGGTTTCACATCAAGGGTCCGCTCGATCGCTCCGTTCTTTCGCGCGCAATCGACGAAATCGTGCGGCGGCATGAGATCCTGCGCGCCGTATTCCCCGGTATCGATGGACGTCCCGTACAGATCGTTCGCCCACCCGAGCCGGTTCCGTTGCCGCTTGTGGATCTGACTGGGCAGCCCGCGGCGGCCGCCTGGGAAGCCGCTCGCGTCGAGGCGCAGGCGCCGTTCTCGCTTGCCGATGGGCCCCTTATCCGAGTCAAATTAATTCGCCTTTCGGCCGAGGACCATTTCCTTCTGATCACAATGCACCACATCGTGACGGACGGATGGTCATTCGGTATCTTCATGCAGGAGATAGTGCGCCTATATCAGGCTTATTACGAACGGGACGAGTCTTTGCTGATGCCGGAGCTGCCCATTCAGTACGCCGATTTCGCCGCCTGGCAGCGTAATCAGCTTCAGGGCGATCAACTCGAGCGCGAGCTGGCATATTGGCGTAGTCATCTATCGGGAGCGGCGCGCTCCGAGTTGGTGCCGTCATCGAACCGGCGAAGCGGCGATTCAGGGACTGCTGGAAACCGTTCTTATATCGAAGTGCCGCGCAATCTGGTAGAGGCGCTCAAGGAACTGAGCCGCCGCGAATCTGTGTCGCTGGTTATGACCCTCATGACAGCGCTGAATATCGTACTTGCACGGTATTCGGGGCGCGAGGAAGCGATTATAGGCGCTCCTATCGCCGGCCGCGATCAGATCGAGACGCATTCGCTAATCGGGGTCTTCGTCAATACTCTGGTGGTTCGCACCGATCTCAGCGGGAATCCCACGATTCGGGAGGTCCTGGCTCGCGTCAAGCAGGTTGTGCTCGGCGCGTTCGCGCATCAGCGCGTGCCGTTTGCCGCGCTAGTCCGCGAACTCAAACCAGAGCGGAACACCGGCCAGATTCCTTACTTCCAGGTGTTGTTCAATTCTCAGCCTGCACCGACATCCGGTTCGAAGCAATTTTGCGGCCTTAGCGTGTCGCCGATCGACGCAGACAATCAACAGGCCCCCTTCGACCTGACGCTGCAACTCACCGAAGAAAGGGATGGTATGCAGGGCAGGCTGCACTACAAGACCGCAATTTTCAGCGCATCCGCCATTGAGCGCATTTGGACGCATTACGTTCGAGTGCTCCAGGCGATGATCGTCGATCCCGGCGCTCGCGTCTCCGAAGTAGAACTTCTCACGCCTGAAGAAAAGGAGCTGGTACTAAGAAAATGGCAGGGGCAAGGCGAACAATTTGGGCCGGCAGAGTTGCTGCATGAAGAGTTCCGGCGCATGGCGCTGCAGTACGCGGAGCGCGATGCGGTCATCTGCGAAGGCGATAAGCTGACCTACGCAGAGTTGGACCGGCAATCGGAGCGATTGGCAGGCTACCTGACAAGACTCGGGGTGGGGTTAGAGAGCCGTGTAGGAATCTGTCTGGAGCGGAATTCGCGACTAGTGGTGGGGATCCTGGGCATTTTGAAGGCGGGCGCGGCATACGTGCCATTGGACCCGGCGTATCCGCGGGAGCGCGTGCACTACATCGTGGCGGATGCCGGAGTAAAGCTGGTGGTCACGGAGAACGGGACAGACTCGCTCGTGCCGGACGACGTACAACGTGTTTACACCGAACAGATCGGCGACGATCCAGGCATCCCGCAACCGGAGCACGTGGATAGTACGAACGCGGATAGAGCCGCGTACATCATGTACACCTCGGGATCGACAGGACGGCCGAAAGGCGTGGTAGTGAGCCACGCCAATATATGGCGCCTCATGCAGGCCTCAACACGCCGATTTGAGTTTGGGTCCGAGGATGTCTGGTCGTTGTTTCATTCCTGCGCCTTCGATTTATCTGTCTGGGAGCTATGGGGAGCATTTCTATTTGGCGGGCGCGTTGTGATCGTGCCGTATTGGGTGAGCCGGTCTCCTGACGAGTTCTACGCGTTGCTCAAGCGGGAAGGCGTAACCGTGCTGACCCAGACGCCGTCGGCATTCGGAGAATTGATGCGCGTCGATGCAGAGTGCTGGCGCGGCGGGGACGGCGATCTCAAGCTGCGCACCATTATTTTCGCGGGCGAGGCACTAGGGCTCGAAAAGCTGCGCGGATGGATGCGCCGTCACGGCGACCGGAAACCCACGCTGGTGAACATGTACGGGATCACCGAAACCACTGTACACGTGACCTATCGGGAAATCGTACATGCCGATCTCGACGGAGACTCGGGAAGTCCGATTGGAATCGCGCTGGACGATCTGCGAGTATATGTGCTCGATCGCGCCATGAATCCGGTTCCGGTAGGAGTGGTGGGTGAAATGTACGTTGGAGGAGGAGGTGTAGCGCGCGAGTACCTGGGCAAGCCGGCGCTGACGGCAAGCCGTTTCCTTCCCGACCCATACGGAGGCGCAGCCGGTGCGCGCATGTATCGAAGCGGTGACCTGGCGCGGTGGACAGAGACCGCCGAATTGGACTATTTGGGACGCGCCGACCAGCAAGTAAAGATCCGGGGATTCCGCGTGGAACTCGGAGAAGTCGAAGCGGTGTTGGCGCGGCATCCGGCGGTGGAACACTGCGCTGTTGTACTGTGCGAACAAGCCGCCGGCCCGATGCTTACAGCCTACTGCGTTCCAAGCGCCTCTATGGCCGGTCCGGTGAAGCGAATCGTCGAACAACTCCAGCACGAGGGGCTTAGCAGCGGATCACTGGTAACGCTCGCCAACGGCATGGTGGTTAGCGGCATCAACAAGACTGAGACGCAGTTCCTCTACAAGGAGATCTTCGAGGAGCAGGAGTATTCGCTCCAAACTGCTGGCCTTCCGGACGATGCAGTGATTGTCGATATCGGGGCGCACATCGGGATGTTCACGTTGTACGCCGCCGGCCAAGTGCAGGATGCACGCATCTATGCGATCGAGCCGATGCCCGCCACCTTCGAAGCCTTGCGGCGCAACTGCGAGATCCACGGCGTCCACGCAAACTTGCGCCAGTGCGCGGTTGGCGGCCAGGAAGGGCACGCTCAGTTCGTCTATTATCCAAAGCTCACCATTCTTTCGGGCCGTTACGCCGCATCTTCTGAAGACGAAGGCCTGGTGCGCAGTTACGTACTCGCCGAGTCGGGAGAATCTGAAGGGCTCGACGAACTTCTGAGCGAATGGCTGCAGGGCGAGACCATCGATTGCCCGGTGATTACGGTGTCGCGTTTGATCGACGAGGAGGGGTTGAATCGAATCGATCTCCTGAAGATCGATGCCGAGAAAAGCGAGTGGGAAATCCTGGAGGGCGTGCGGGAAGAACATTGGCCGCTGGTGCGCAACCTCTTCATGGAAATACATGATCAAGATGACCGCGTCGCACGGTGCGTTCACTTCCTGCGCGAGCGCGGATTCGAAGTGGAAACCAGCCAAGCGGCGGCGTTGCGAGACACCGGCCTCCACAATCTGCGGGCGCACCGCTCGGAAAACCGCACGGCTCACGCTGGCCGTCATGGCAGCCGCTCGAGCGAGATCATCTGGCGGTCGCCGGAGTTGCTGCGCTCGGCAATTTTGTCTTTCGCGCGCGACAATTTGCCGACTTACATGGTTCCCGCCGGGCTCACATTCATCGATCAGATTCCTCTAACAACGAACGGCAAGCTTGACCGGAGATCGCTCCCCGAGCCCTGGCGCGAGAATATCCGGCAGCATGAGCCTCCTCGCACTCCAGCGGAAGCGACGATCGCCGATATCTGGGACAAAGCGCTAGGCAGGACCGGGACGAGCGTGAACGAGCACTTCGTGGAGATTGGAGGTCATTCGCTTACGGCAGCTCAAATTGTGTCGCGGACAAGCAAGACGTTCGGAGTTAAAGTTCCGATCCGTATCATCTTCGAACGCCCTACAATCGCTGAATTTGCCGAAGCGGTTGAGCATCTGGTGATCGATGACATAGCCAACGAGCAGGGGGTGGGCCAGATCGCGTGACGGATCTCGCAGTCCGAAAAGCGCAACTCAGCCCCGAACAACGGGCCAAAGTGGAGGCACGGCTGCGGCAGAGAGCCGAGCCGGGATCGCCTCGTATTCCCGCGCGCGATCCCGACCGGCCGATTCCTCTGTCTTTCGCGCAGGAACGATTGTGGCGGACGGAGAATATTCCCATCGAGAGTCCGCTGCACAATGCTCCATCCGCTTTGCGCATTCGTGGGCCGCTCGATGTGTCACGGCTCGCCGAAGCGCTGAATAACATCGTCAAGCGGCACGAATCGCTGCGGTTCGTTTTCGAAGATGGAGAAAATCCGACCCAGCGTCCGCTTCCGGAGGTCGCGGTCCCGATTACGCTGCTGGATGTTCCGGTCTCCTCCGAAACAGAGATTGATCGAACGACCCGCCAACTGGCGGCTGAGCAGGCACGCACGCCGTTCGATCTGATGAGCGGCCCGCTGCTCCGCGTCGTCGTTCTGCGCTTCGCAGCCGACGATCATGCGCTCCTGCTGACTCTGCACCATGTCGTGTTCGACGGTTGGTCCAAGGGCGTACTGATTGGCGAGCTGCTAGCGCTTTACCAGGGGGCGAATGTTGCCGCATTGACTGAACTACGCGTGCGGTTCGGCGATTTCGCCGCGTGGCAGAGGAGCACCGGAGCGGCCGGCCGGGCGGATGTCGAATATTGGCTGAAGCAGCTTTCGAATGTTTCTCGATGGAAGTTCCCGTTTGAGCGCCCAAGGCCGGAGCATCCCACCTTTGAAGGGCGTCGGCGCTGGATTCGGCTCAGCTTGGAATCGTCGGAGTCGGTGCGTCAACTGTCGGATCGAACAGGCGCCACCTGCTTCATGGTTCTGCTTGCCGCCTGGACGGCGCACTGCGCCAGGATTTGCGCGGCTCGGGAGCTGGTGATCGCTACGCTGGTGGCCGGCCGCAACATCCCGGAGACCGAGCCGCTGATCGGCTTCTTCGTAAATTATTTGCCATTGCGAATCGATGTCTCCGGCGGACCCTCGTTCCGCACGCTCATCGATCGTGTGAGGCGAGTCTGTCTGGAAGCCTACGAACACCAGGATGCTCCCTTTCAGACGATCTTCGACCGCCTCGGGCTGACCGGGAAGAACTGGAATGACCCGTTATTTGGCACGTCATTTACGCTGCACAACGAACCTATGCCCGCGATTCGCTTGCCGGGTTTTGAAATCCAGTTAGTCGAATTCGACGATCAATTGGTTCGTCTCGACCTGGAGTTCGATCTCTGGTGGAACGGACCGCGCCTGGAGGGATTCATTGTGCACCGGACTTCGTTATTTGAGGAAGCGCAAATATACGGCTTGCTGGAAGAATACGAGGCTCTCCTTCTGAAGCTGGGGCGTGATCCCGAATCGCGTGCGGTTCCTGGCTTTACCGATTAACTTTCGTTTGCCGCCAGGGCCGAGATTCTCTCAAGCGCCTTTTCGATTTCGTCATCGGACAACTGGTCGATCGCACTGAGCAAAGCGGCCGGAGTGGCGATATCGATGAATGCCGCCTGTTCCGGCTTTTTGCGCTCCCGATCGTTTCCGAATGCCGCTTCGTTCGCGACGAGCCGAGCCAGGGAGCCGAGGGTGGGATTCTCGAAGATCTGACGTAAGGTGAGCTTGAAGCCGAACTCGCGGGAGACTTCGTTCACCATTGCGATCGCGAGCAGGGAGTGTCCTCCTGATTCGAAAAAGTTGTGGGTCAGGGTGGGGCTCGGGATCGCCAGCAGCCGCGACCATATGGCGGCCATGCCTACTTCGACATCGCTGCGCGGCATAACCGGAGTTGCCGGACCGATTGCCGGCGGGATCAACGTTACCAGCGCGGCGCGATTTACTTTCCCATTCGCATTGAGCGGAATGCGTTCTACCGTCACGATTGCGCTTGGAACCATGAACGCCGGCAAACGGGTGCGCAGATAGGTTTTAGCATCCTCGGCATCGAACTGCACGCGCTCCGTTGGCACGACGGCCGCAATCAGTTGGGCGACGGCTCCCTCACCGGTTAGGGCGACCGCACAATCGCGTACTCCGGAATGCTGCTTCAGAATAAACTCTATTTCCCCTGGCTCGACCCGATATCCGCGCACTTTTACCTGCGAATCGGCCCGGCCCCAATGCTCCAGTTCGCCATCACCGCGCAGCCGCGCGAGATCACCCGTGCGATACAGCCGCTCGCCGGGCCGGGATGGCCGGGGATGGGGCAGAAACGCTTGGGCCGTCAGTCTTGGACGGTTCCGATAGCCTCGAGCTAGATTGAGACCCGACAGGAACAACTCTCCTGGAACACCGATGGGAACAGGATAAAGCGCATCATCCAAGATAAGCGCGTCGCACCCCGGAAGAGCGCGTCCGATCGGCACTTCACGGCGCGCGCGTTCGCTCGAAGCGTCTTGCCCGCCCTTGTGAAGCGTTGCTATCACGGTAGCTTCCGTCGGCCCGTAGGTATTCACAAGAGCCGCTTGCGGAGCGATTTTTTCCCAGAGTGCCCAGGCATGCGGGTCGGCGCGCTCGCCTCCGATAATGCAAAGACGCAGAGCGGGCGGAAGCTCCACACGGGAGACGGCGATCTCATTCACCATTTGCGACCAGAAAGCCGATGGTAGCGTCCAAACCGTGATCCCCTGTTGCCGCGAGAATTCCACGAAATCGGCCGTAGCTCCAAGGGTTTTGTCGCTGCCGATCACCAATGCTGCGCCAGCGGCCAGCGTAGGGAAAATCTCCTCGATCGAAGCATCGAAGCCGAGGGAGGCAAATTGCAGCACCCGGTCGGTGGGCTTGAGCCGGTATGCTTCTCGAGCCGCGGCCGTGTAGCAGGCCAGCGCCGAGTGCGTGATCTCAACACCCTTCGGAGCGCCTGTCGATCCGGAAGTATAGATAACGTAGGCTAATGCATCGGGCCCAAACTCGACTGCAGAGCCGTTTTGGTCCGCGGCACCCGTAGCGTCGGTGTCGACTGCCGTGCAAGCTTCAACGAGCGGCGTGCGACCATTCACGGCTGCGATGAATCGCGCGCCCGCATCGCTCACAATCGTATTAATCCGTTGCAGCGGCAGCGACGGATCGAGGGGCAGCCAAGCCGCGCCGGTGCGCAGGATACCGAGAATGGCGGCAATGCTTTCGAATCTGCGCTCGCCCCACACCGCGACCACGTTTTCCGCGCCCACACCTAAATCAGCCAGCGCCGACGCAATCGAGTTCGATCTTTGAGTCAACTCTGCATAACTGACTGTTTTATTCCCGTCGACGATGGCCGGCGCTTGCGAATGCAGCTTGCCCGATTGCTCTAGCAGGGTCAGAACCGTCCTCGGCTTATCGGTGACCGGCGCAACGCGCGTGTCCTCTCGATGCGCCGACGTCAGCATCAACTCACGAATGCGAGTATCCGGACTTTCGACGGCATGTTCGAGGAGCGTCTGAAATGCTGCGACCATCGCTTCAATGGTGCGCTGCTCAAACAAGTCGGTGTTGAATTCCAGGTTGCCGTGCAGCCCGTCTCTTCGCTCCTCGATGGTCAACGTAAGGTCGAAAGGCGAGATGCGCGCGTCGAAGTCCAGCAGGTCGGCTTCGATATCGCCGGCTCTTATTTTCCCCGCCTGTGTGTTATCGAGTAGAAACATCACCTGGAACAATGGAGTGCGACTCAGGTCTCGCTCAGGTTGAAGCTCTTGAACCAGACGCTCAAAGGGAAACTGCTGATTGGCGTAGGCGCCTAAGGCCACCCCTCTTACTCGCTGCAACAGTTGCTGAAAGGTCGGGTTCCCGGAAAGATCGGTGCGCAGAGTAATCGTGTTGGCGAAAAAGCCGATGGTGGCTTCAGTTTCCACGATGCTTCGATTCGCCACCGCGGAACCCACGACGATGTCCTCCTGCCGGCAATAACGCGACAGCAGTGCTTGAAATGCGGCGAGCAGAATCATGAACGGCGTGGCCGACTCGGCCTTTGCCAGAGATTGCAGGCGCTCAAGCGCTCCCGGAGCAAGTTGGAATCGAATGCGCTGCCCGTGAAATGTCTGCACAGCAGGGCGCGCGAAATCGGTTGGCAGGTCTAGTGGCGTAACAGGGCGCCCGAATTGCCCTTTCCAGTATTCGAGCTGCCGCGCGGGCGCCGAAAGATCGAGCGATGCGTGTTGCCAGGCGGCGTAGTCGGGATATTGCACCGGCACGGGCGGAAGGGACGCCTTGCGCCCCTTGCAGAAGTCGTCGTAAAGGGCGGCGAACTCGCGCGCGAAGATGGTGCGCGACCAACCATCGCCGATAATATGGTGCATGGCGAGCAACAGCACACTTCGCTGCTCCTGAACCCGCAGCAGAGTAAGGCGCAGCATCGGCCCGCGGCTGAGGTCGAACGGCCGCAGCGATTCTTGGTCCGCGAGAGCGTTCATTGGCTCTTCCGGATCGGCCGAAGAGCCAATGTCGACGACGCGAATTGGCACTTCGAGATGCTCGGCGATCATCTGCGCCGGACTGCCATCTACCATCTGAAAAGTGGCGCGGAGCACCTCGTGGCGCGCGACGATTGCCTGAACGGTTGCATGAAGCGCCTCGATATTCAGCTTCCCTTGGATTCGGATCGCGGTTAAGAGGTTGTGAGCATAGCTACCCGTCTCCAGTTGATCAATGAACCACACGCGCTGCTGAGAGAACGACAAAGGCGCCGAGGCGCGATCGGGTCTGCGGCCGATCACAGGCGCCTCAGCCGCCGGTGCTTCCCGCTTCAGGCGCTGCATGAGAAGATTCAATTTTTCCGGGGAAAGCCTTGCTACTCGCGCTTTCAGATCGTCCATAAGCCTTACCTGAACCGGTACCGGAACCTTACGTTAAGCTTGATCCGTTTTCTCTTCAATCTCAGCGATCAGCTTGTCGATGTCCTCCGTTGAAGCAAGCGCCTCGAGCTGGATCTGGGCAATCACTGTCGCGAGTTCGGCGACGCTCGAGTAATCAAACAAAAGAGAGCGCGGCAACTCCGCCGAGCAAGCTCGAGATATCCGGCTGATAGCCAGGTTCGCCATTAATGAATTGCCGCCCAGTTGAAAGAAGCTGTCGTAAACTCCAACCTGCGGCAAGTGCAACACGGCCGCGAAAATTTCCGCCAATGACCGTTCCAGCTCCGTTCTCGGAGCCACGTATTCTCCCTGTAGGGTCTTTTCTAAGTGGTCCACAATTCGCGCCCCTCCTTTGGCAATTTGCATCCGATCACAGACCTGAGCTTACACAGGAGTCGGGAGCTCCCTGCGGGTCTGCCTCTTCCAATTCATCCAGCAGAGCAGCCAATTGCGCAGGATCCGTGGTGTGAGTTTTCTCGATGCCTACGGCAGCGGCCAGCAGTTCCGGCGTGGGGGCTTCAAAGACCCGCGATAATGGCAGGTCCACTCCAAACTTGCGGTTCACGCGGGATTGAACGCGAATGGCAAGCAGGGAGTGTCCTCCATGCTGAAAGAAGTCGTCGTGGATACCGACTCTGGGCAACTGCAAGACCTCGGCAAAAATCTCGGCCAGCGACTCCTCTAATTCGGTTCTCGGGGACGCGTAATCTTCCGCTGCAATCACCGGGGCAGGCAGAGCGCGCCGGTCCAGTTTGCCGTTAGCGTTCAGCGGCATCCGCTCGATGGCTATGTAGTGTTGCGGCACCATGTACGGCGGCAGCTTCCGGCTCAACTTTTGCCGCAGCGCATCACCTAATTCTTTGGCTCCGGGCTCCAAATTTTCGCCTGACACATAAGCGATCAATCGCTGATCGCAGCCGGGCCGCTGCCACAATGCCGCCGCCGCCTCGCGCACTCCTGCCACTTCTCGCAGCGCCACTTCAATCTCTCCCAGCTCAACCCGGACGCCACGGATCTTTACCTGGTTGTCCAGGCGCCCCAGATACTCAATCGCGCCGTCTTCGCGATAGCGTGCACGATCCCCCGTCCGGTACAGAATGCCGCCTTCGCCAAAACGGTCGGGAACAAATCGTTCGGCTGTAAGATCCGGCCGCCCCACATAGCCTCTCGCCAACCCTACGCCACCGAGGTACAGCTCTCCGGCCACGCCCACCGGGGAGGGTTCCCCTGCCGGATCGAGAACGTGCGCTTTCATATTTGCGATGGGCGCTCCGATCGGCACGCCTGCCGCACCGTATGTCTCGTTGCCGCATTTCCATCCTGTTACTTCGATCGACGCCTCGGTCGGCCCATACAGATTGTAAAGCGCGACTTCGGGCAGCCGCTCGCGAAATAGTTCGGCCAATCGCGCGGGCAAAGCCTCTCCGCTACAGACGACCTTTCGCAACTCCTTGCACCCTGCGATTCCCCGTTCCTCCAGCCACGCTTCGAGCATTGACGGCACAAAATGCATTACGGTCGCTTTTTCATGCCCCGCAATCTCAGCCAGATAACGGCTGTCCTGGTGTCCGCCAGGCCTCATTATGAGTAGACGCGCACCCACGCGCAGCGGCGAAAACATCTCCCAGACCGACACATCGAAGCTGTAGGGAGTTTTGTGTACCACGCAGTCGCCAGCATGAAGTTCTAAGAGCCTCTCCCCCCAAACCAGCCGATTCACCACGCCGCGATGCGCCACCATCACGCCTTTCGGCGCGCCCGTCGATCCCGACGTGAAAATAACGTATGCCAGTGTGTCCGGATGAATCTTCTGGGGCAGCGGTTCGGTGCTCTCTGCCAGAAGTGCGCCGGCCTCCTGATCGAGCAAAACCCAATCCACGCCCGCAGGCGCGTAGGATGCCAGTTCTGTCTTGGTCACCACGATGCGCACCCCGGCATCTCGACACATCGCGCCCAGGCGCTCCAGGGGAGACCCCGGATCGAGCGGCACATAAGCGGCTCCTGCCTTCAATACTCCCAGCAAACTCACGATCAACCCCACGGAGCGTTCAAGACACACCCCAACTCTCTGCTCCGGCCCCGCTCCTTTCTTCTGCAGCCATCGCGCCAACCGGTTGGCTTTCGACTCCAGCTCTCCGTATGTCAAGGTCTGGTCGCCGGCAATCAGCGCGATGCTTTCCGGATGGGCTCGCGCCTCCCGCTCAAACGCGGCTTGAATGCTCTCCTGTCCTGACGGCCCGTAGTCCTGCGCAGTCATATTGAACGTAAGCAGAAGTTGTTTTCGCTCCTCTTCGTCCAGTAACTGGAGCTCGTCAACTCTGCCATTGCGGCTTTCAACAATTCCGCGCAGCAGCATTCGAAGATGCCCGGCCGCCCGCTGAATCCTCCACTCATCGAAAAGGTCGGTGTTGTACTCGAATGCGGCGCGAAACGCCTCGCCCTCGGCGATAACTAGCGTCAAATCGAATTGGGCGGACGAGGACAGCGAGGGGAGCGACGTCACAGGAATGCCGGCGATTCGAAATTCGGGACCTTCGGCGCCCAGAAGCAGATCTCTTGCCTTCGCACCCAGCCGCCGAGGCTGCAGCCAGGCGACCATTACATCGAACAGCGGCGAGCGCGTGGCATTCCGCGGGACTGCCAACTCTTCAACGATGAGCGGAAATGGTAATTCCTGATGATCCACTGCTGCTTGAATGGTGACGCTGGCCCGCCGAACCGTATCATGCACCAGATCGCGCGAATCCATTTGCATCCGTAACGGAAGTGGATTCACAAAATATCCGACCGATTGTGCGAAAGCGGGATCGTTCCGATTGCTCGCGGGGCAGCCGACGATGAACTCCGATTGATTTGCGTACTTGCTCAGCAGAATGCTAAAGGCCGCAAGGAACACCGCGAAAGGCGTGCTCTGTTGCTCTCCTGCAAAGGCGCGAATCGGATTGGAAAGCTCAGGCTCGATATCGAAGATGAGCCTGGCGCCGGCGAATCGCTGAAGCGCCGGCCGCGGGCGGTCTGTCGGCAAGTCGAGCGGCGGCGGTATGCTCGACAACTTTGCACTCCAGTATTTTTTTAGCTTCTCGGCTTGCGGACTTTCGAGGAGCCGCTTCTCGCGAGAAAGAAAATCGTTCCAGCGGCAAGGCGCATACGAAGGAGCTATGGCTTTATTCACAAGCGCCGCATAATACCCGAGCACTTCCTCCAGGAGGATTTCGAGTGACCAAAGATCTGCGATGGCATGATGTACGACAAGCTGCAAGACATGATCCCCGCCACGGCGAAGATACAAGTTTGCGCGAAAGAGTGGCGCCGCGTCCACCTGAAAAGGAGCCGCTGCGTTGCTTTGCCGGCACGCGGCCATTTGGGTATCGGTCCATTCGCTCGCGTCGTGGATCGTGAGAATGTCCGGCACAGAGTCGAACAGAAATGGCTCGAACTCTTCGCCATTGAAACGGAACGCGGTTCGAAACGCGGCGTGCCGATCGACGAACCTCTGCAGCGCTTGATTTAACAACGGAGGATCAACAGCCCGGAAGCGTAGCGCGCGCGCAATATGATAGGCGCTATTTTCGGGCGCTAATTTGCATAAGAACAGAAGAGCCCGTTGTCCATAAGACGGGCCAAGCGCGGTTCCAGCGCTTTCGTCCATGCACTCGGGTTCGCGATTCCCGGCCTCTATGGCGGCCCAAATCCTGTCAGCTAGTTGGCTGATGGTGAGGCCGGACCAGAGGACGGCAAAGTCGGTGTGAACGCCCGTAGCCGCGGTAATTGCCGATTGCAATTCAGCCGCTCGCAATGAGTCCAGAGCGAGAGATTCGAAAGGCGGGTCGTAAAAGGCGGCATCCGGTCCCATTCGAGCGACTGCCTCCACCTGATCCCGCAACCATGTGCCGAACGTCAGTTTGTCCGGCCACGAGAGCGGTTGAGCGCCGGCCTCGAACGCTCGACTGGATGCACTCCCGTTCCATTCTGCCAGGACGCTGAGCCCGCCGGCTTTGAGCGCAGCGCGGGTGGCTGCGCGCTGAATCTTTCCGCTCGAGGTTTTCGGAATCGCACCTCGCGCGACAAGGAGGATCGCGCCGGGCTCGACCTCATGCTCCCGGATCACCGCCTCCCGAATCGCGCTGATCGCGGCCTGAAGGTCCGTCGCGTGGCGATCGATCTCCTGCACGATGGTGAGTTCGTCGCCCGCCTCAGTCGCGACCGCAAAAGCTGCGCATTGCCCTCTGGCGGATGCTCCGTGCGCTGCAGCCGAGGTCCGCTCGATGTCTTGCGGGTAGTGATTGCGGCCACGCAGAATGATGAGATCCTTCAGCCGTCCCGTGACGAACAGTTCGCCATCCCGAACGAACCCGAGATCCCCGGTTCGAAGGAAATGCGTTGTCGTATCGGCCTCGCGTTTCGCGCGGAAGGTCAACTCCGACTCCTCAGGTTTATTCCAATACCCCTGCGCAACGCTTGGACCTGCGATCCAAATCTCTCCCACCCGATCGGTTGGGCAGTCGCGTCGTGTTTCGGGATCAACGATGGCCACATCCAGGTGTAGCTTTCCACAGCTAACGATTCCCCAGCTCGTTTCCCTCTCGCCTGGCTGCACGCGCTCGCGTTCAAGCAAGGCCCGGTTGACTGCAAGCACTTTCACCGCGCGATTTGTAGGACCGCCGGACACGAACAACGTGGACTCCGCAAGCCCATAGCACGGGAAAAATGCCTTGTCCTTAAAGCCGCATGTGGCGAACGACTGCGCAAACCCCGCGAGCGTTTCCGCATTCACTGGCTCCGCGCCGCAGTACGCCACCTCCCACGACCGCAGATCAAGCTCTTCTCTGTGGCTTGGCGAAATCGAACGTAGACACAAATCGTAGGCGAAGTTGGGTCCGCCGCTGATCGTTCCCTTATATTGCGAGATGGCCTCCAGCCATCGCGAGGGCTGCTGGAGAAACGCGTGATGCGACAGAAGAATGGCCTGGCATCCAACGTTGACGGTCTGTAGGATGCTTCCAATCAGGCCCATATCGTGGTAGAGCGGGAGCCAGCTTACGACCACCGATTGATCGGAAATGCCGAAAGCGTCCCGGGTTCGCTTCAGGTTGTCAATCAAATTCGCATGTGTGACGATTACGCCT
This sequence comes from Bryobacteraceae bacterium, assembly GCA_036269275.1. GTDB lineage: Bacteria > Acidobacteriota > Terriglobia > Bryobacterales > Bryobacteraceae > Bog-105. The sequence continues at coordinate 98,895 of DATASJ010000093.1, forward strand.
TTAGGATCGGCGGTTGAGCCGGATGTATATTGCAGAAACGCGATCGACTCGGAGCGAAGGCCCGCCGGAGTCCAGTCGCTAGCCGGAGCCTCGACCAAACTGGACGCAATCAATTCCACCGCGCCCAGGCCGGCTTTGTTCCAGGCCACCCGTCCCTGCTCCGTTGTGAGTACGGCGGCGGGGTCTGCATCGCGAACGATGGACGCGATTCTGGCACTCGACCGGTTGGCTCTCAGGGGATAAGCGGGCACGGCGATCACCCCTGCATACAAGCACCCGAAAAATGCTTCGATGTACTCGAGACCGGGCGGATACAACAGTAGCGCCCGCTGCATTCGCAGTCCACGCTCTTCGAGATTCCCGGCAATAGCGATTGCCCGCCGATGGAGTTGAGCGAAGGAGAGAAACTGCTTGGGCCGCGCGCCATCGGAGAGAAAAACGAAGCCGCCGCTACCGCACGCGCGTGCGGCTAGTAGGTCGTACAGGGTGACATCAGGCATTTCGCTGCTTCAACGGGGCATACCAAAACGGATTTGTTTGGCGACTACGGTCGACCAGTTGTAAAGATCAAATTGCGCGCCGGGAATGATGTTCGCAGGAGGCCGGGCCAGCTCTTGACCGAGCGCCTCTGGCAATCCCGCCGTCCAATCCATTAGCTGAAACTCAGGACGGCTGTCTGCAGAGCCGTCGATCACGACGTCATCTCCTTGTGCAGGAACGGCCTTCAAAATGATACCCCGTAAGTCGCTGCCGACAGCGCCCAGCGCCTCGTGCCCATTGAGAGATACGAGTCTGAACGAATTTTTCTGCTGCGGGAAACGAAGCACCAGGTTCGGCGCGCCACGATGCGAATGTAGGTGAATCGCCCAGCGTGTCCGTCCCACGGCAGAAGCCGTTGAAGATTGCAGCTCCGCTTCGGGCGGGGCGATCGGAAGGACCGGTGCCGGCGCGCTGGTGAACGTTCCGCCCGACAACGTGAATTCGGGCAAAGGTCCCCTTCGCGCTCTGGGCCGGAAATGCGCCTGAATCCATCGATTCGCTGAAGGGGGGTCCGGAGAGCCCCATACCGCGCTGCCCTCGTCCGCCATTAAGCCGTAGAAGATGGCGGCCTGCAGCGGCTGGTGTGAATCAAAGCGGTTCTGCCTAAAACCAATCGCAATCAGCATCACCACGCCAAACACCGCAACGATGGGGACCCAACGCGCCCGCATTCCACTCACCCAGCGGAAGGATGGAATCTGCCAGCAGGCCATAAACCCTAAAAGCAGCGCCAGTGGTACACAAGCGCTTAGACCTAATGCAAGCGGCAGTAAACGGAACAGGCTGGCCAGAAACACGGTCCAAAGAAGCGCACCTGCGGCAAGGGCAATCATCCCTCGATTCGAAAGGCGCTCGATTCCTCTCTCCGTTTGGGGCTGCCAAAACCAGCGGGAAACCGACGCAAGGAGCGCGCAGGCGGCCGTAATCAGATGGGGCCATGCCAATAGATACGAAGCTCCCGGCATCAGCAACGCAACTGCGAGGTCTGCCATCAACGCCCAAAGCAAAGCGCCGAGCCAAACGCCAAAAAACGGCCATCGGCGGAGGAACAGAGCGAGGGTCATCAGTGTTGCGGCAAGTCCCGCCACTAGTTCTGCTCCAAGAAAAGGCCAATGGTGGTACACGTCTCCCATCACGAAGGAATCGTAGTCGGGGCGCATTTCGGATATTGCAAACGCCACCACGCCCGCACAGCCGGCGCTGAGGATCGCAACGGCCGGTACAGCCAACACTCCTGCAAGCACAGCGGTGACGGTCACCCGTTTGCGCCACAATGCGAACCCAACAGCGGCAATTGTCATCAGAGCGGCGGCGGTGCTCAAGGGTACTGCCCACCAAGCCGCGTACATGAGCAGCCCTGAGCGGGCAACCGTGAAATAGATGAGATCGCCCCCGGCTTTCGGCACTGCCATAGAGTTTCCGAATGCCTGCGCCAACTGCAACGCGTACAGTCCGGTCTGCTGCAAACTTTGTTCGTCGAGATTTCGCTCCGTGTCGTCTGGCGTGTGGTAATTCACCACCCGATCTATAAACGCGAAGTTCATCGCGGGGAAGCCCGCACGTTTGAAAACCGTCAAATCGGTATCGTTCGGCAGCTTGCGATAGACTTCGTAAAAAAGCGATGACGCTTCCGGATACTTCGTGCTTCGTGCAAAAGTTCGTATCAGTTGGCTATTCTGTGCGCTTGTCTCGAACAAGTAAGCTGGTCCGCCCGAACCACGCGCCTCGAAATTCAGCGCTGCGGTGATAAGATCTGCCGGCTTATATTGGGAGACAAATGCCTCAGCTCCGATGAGCCCATACTCTTCTCCGTCTGTGAACAGGAAGATCAAGTCATTCGAGGGTGCCGCCCGGTGACTCAACGCACGCGCAGTCTCAAGAAGAACCGCCACTCCCGTTCCATCATCGGCCGCGCCCGGGCTTTCTGTCACGGTATCGTAGTGCGCACTCAAAAGCACCGCGTGGCCCGTGCCGGAACCGGGTAGGCGCGCGATGACGTTGGCGACATTGCCGCCGAAAGCCCATCCTCGGCGATTGATCGAGATGGCGGTGGTCCGCTGAATGTTCGGCTTTAACCCCAGCCGCACCAACTCGGAGACGATGTAATCGCGGGCTCGATCATGTTCCAACGTGCCCATTGTCCGCGGAGCTTTCGCGATCCGGTCGATGTGAACACGCGCTCGTGCTGAGGAAAACTCTTGAAACGGTACGTCCCCCGTTGGAACCGCGGGGCGAGCATTTGGGAGGAGCCCGAGTACAATAGCAACTCCAAAAAACACCGCGGTAACGAGCGGCATGAAGCGCGTCGAAACCAGCAATGTTTTCGCATTTGCAACACGATTTCCAGCGAATGGTTGCGCACTCATTCGTTGTGTCCACCATACCCAAAAAATTTGGCCGGCGCAATCGATTTCTCTGTGCGTTTAATGTTGTAAAACGCGACAATTGACGCATAGCTTGTGGCGTGCATTGAAAGTTTGCTGGAAAACATCTAACTGAAACGATTTACATTGAATCTTCACTATAAAAAGACCGCGACCGCGCCATTTCGGATGCCTTCGACGGAGTACTGAGATAATGGTCTTGCCTGAGCAAAGGTCCCCTGGCAGAATAACCGAAGACATGCAGGCCGGGTATGCAGCCGGTCTTCTTAAGTTTGTGACAGAGAGCCGGTATGCGTTTCACAGCAACTTCCACTAAACGATTCTGCGCAGCGCCGTACGAAGAATGGACCTCTTAGCGTTCCTCTACAAACAATCCCGGCGCATGTTGTTCGCGGCCATCGCTGCCGGAATCCTGTCGGGAATTGCAAACATTGGGCTACTTGCGGTCATCGGGTCGGCCGTCACACGCGCTAACCGCAATGCGCTGCTCCCAATCTTCGCCGTGCTGTGTGTGGTCGCGCCGGCCGCGTACTTTACGTCGCAAACGCTGGTTGTTCATCTTGCTCAAGCGGCGCTGCAGAATCTGCGGTCTGAGCTCGCTGACCGCATTCTCGCCGTCCCGCTAGCCGCAATCGAGCAGCTTGGGATCCATCGCATCACGGCGGCCTTCACGGACGACATCACGCAGCTAAGCAAGTCAATCGGATTGGTACCCGTCATGTGTATCAATGCGGGTGCGATTCTAAGTTGCTTCGTATATATGGCGTCGTTGGATCTGAAGATCTTCGCATATTTGCTCTTGTTTATCGTCTGCGGCGTTCTCTCCTATCATTTCGCTCTTTCGCGATCGCTGAGCTACTTGTGGCGGGCGCGGCAGGACGACGATGACGTGCATCGTCATCTGCGCACGCTGGTAACCGGCATCAAAGAACTGAAGCTGCATCGCGAAAGGCGGCGAGGATTACTCGAGGTCGTGCTTCGTCCAGCTATGAAAGAGGCGCGCGCCCACAACATCGCAGGGCTTCGAATATTTGCGATCGCCGCCAGTTGGGGGGAACTCCTTCTGTTTTTGGCGCTCGGCTGTCTGGTATTTCTGCTTTCGGCGCTGCCTTCGACGACCCCGCGAGTCATGGTGGGTTTCAGCTTTGCCCTGCTCTATCTCATCGGGCCGTTGCAGATGGTCATGAATTCCATGCCGGAACTCGGGAAGGCAAGTGTTGCGGTACGCAGCCTCAGCGACATGGGGTTGAGCCTGCCGCCAGAGCACGAGCCGGAAACGGATTTCCCGGTAGGCCCCGCGGGCGCGGGCACGCCGCTCTTAGAAGCGCGCGGCATCGTCTACGCTTACACGGGCAACGATCCCGGAGGGGACTCAAGGTTTGCGCTGGGCCCGCTCGATCTCAGTGTGCATGAGGGCGAACTCGTGTTCATCACGGGAGGAAACGGAAGCGGCAAAACTACGCTCGCCAAGGTTTTGACGGGCCTATATGCGCCGCAATTTGGCCGCCTGTTTATGCGCGGCATCGAGGTCATGGGAGAAAATCGCGATGGCTATCGCCAGAACTTCGCAGCCATTTTCGCCGACTGCGTGATTTTCGACCGGCTGCTGGGTCTCGACGCGCCTGATCTCGACGAGCGAGCCACCAAATATCTGGCGGAACTTCAATTAACAGAAAAGGTTCAGGTTCGCGACGGCGCTTTATCCACCACCGAGCTATCGCAGGGACAGCGCAAACGGCTCGCGCTGCTGACCTCCTGGCTGGAGGACCGCCCGATCTACTTCTTCGACGAGTGGGCTGCGGACCAGGATCCAGCCTTTCGAGATGTGTTCTATCACGAAGTTCTTCCGGGGCTGCAGCAGCGGGGAAAGACCACGATTGTAATTACCCACGACGATCGTTATTTCCACCTCGCTGATCGCATCATAAAGCTAGAAAGCGGGGTGGTCGCTTCTGAAACGGTCTGCAAGCGGCAGAGTGGCGCTTTCTCATGAGTGCTATCGCTCAGCCGTCCGCGCTCCAAGCCGCCTCTCATCTCGTTCCCTTGGTTCCAGGGGAATGGTCGGTCTGGCGTTGGTTTGTATTACGCGGCGCCGGATTTCCCGCGGCACTCGCTCAGCAGTTATGCGACGGCGATTGCGGCGCATTGGCCAATAGGGTTCTCGATTCAGAGGAAAAGGCTAACGACGCGCGCGAGGCGGCGATCGCGGCGATCAATGCGGCTCTCGATCAAGCTTCGCAAGCACGACAAACCACGGCAGGTGAGCATCGCTTTCAAACCTTGGTCGGGACACTTCGATCATTGCGCGCCAAGCGGCCCGTCTCTCTGTCCGAAGATTCCTTTCAGGAGCTCTTCCGGCATCTTGAGCGGGCGGAACAAGCGGCCGCCGGCGCCCGGGACGCCTTTGAACGCCAATTCCCGGCAGTCTTGGAGCGCCAGAGCCTGACAATCGCGCGCATCGCCGCCTCTCCACGCTTCCGCGAAGCTTTGCTTTGGCAAAATCGGACTGCGTTCGACACCGCTGTGCGCGAGCTTTCTAACGTCCCCGCCGCTCCTGGCAAGAAACGGCGGCAGCACGAGCAGTTGGTCGCAAGTTATGTACAGCGATACGCCCTGAAGAACGACACAATCGGTTTCTTCGGGCCGGTCGCCTGGGGGGAAATCGCTGCCTCCGGTCCGGCGATCGAAGCAGTTCCGCGAGCTCCGCTGATTAGCGAACGCGTCGTCTCCTGGGAGACATGGGCTATTGATGAAGTCGCTTCCGCGCTTTCTGAGATTGAAGGCATGCGAGCGTGGATTGCACCTCGCCTCGTACCCTACGCGCGCCTTGACCATCGCGGTGTTTATCTGCACGGCCATCTGCACCACCCGCTGGACCCCTTAGGCGCCGAAACTCTCCGCCACTGCGATGGGTGTCTTCCCGCCAGGTCCATTTTCGATCGCGTGCGGCAGAATCGGTCTCTTGGGTCCGTAACTGAAGACGACGTTTACAACACGCTGCTTCAATTCGCTCACCGCGGCATCCTGACCTGGAAGTTGGAGGTTCCTTTAGAGCCCCATGCCGACCGCTTACTCGAGAGCTTGATCGCCGGGATTGGAGACGCCGAATTACGAGCAACGGCAGCGGCGGTCCTGGATCGAATCAAAGCGGCAAAGGCCAGCGTGCGCGACGCCGGCGGCAAACCGGAGAACTTGTACTCCGCGCTCCAGAATATCGATAGCACCTTTGAACAGGTCACCGGAACTACGGCGCGGCGGAGTGCGGGCTCCATGTATGCGGGTAGAACGATCGTTTATGAAGACTGCCGCCGGAATCTACAGTTACGAATCTCTCCGGCTCTTTTCGAACCCATCCTGCCGGCTCTCTCCCTGCTACTGGCGAGCGGGCGCTGGTTTCTTGCATCCATCGCGACAGCTTTCGAAGGCTGGCTCGAGTCGGCGCACGGCGAATTGGCGAAGAGCTTAAGCACGCCCGCGGTTCCTGCCGAAGCCTTCTGGCTGAAGGTGCAGCGGCTTCTTTTGCGCGGAATTCCTCCCGCCGCCCAAGACGTCGAACGCGAGTTCGAACGAAAATGGGCCAGCATCCTGATCATCCCGCCCGATTCGCACGAATGCCGTTTCTCTTCCAGTGAATTGGCCGCCGCCTGTGCGACGGCGTTTCCCGTTGTGAATTCAACGGCATTCGTTCCTCGATATTTCTGTCCGGATTTGATGATCGCCGCACGCGACCTGCGAGCGGTCGAGCAAGGCGACGCTCTGTACGTGCTGGGCGAGATGCACCTGGCCACCAACACCCTGCTTACAGCGCTCTTTATGGAGATGCATCCGGAGCGACAAGTTGTTGCTGAGGGTCTTCGCTGGGATTTCCCCAGTGGCAGGGTCTGCCTCCTCAATTCCCGGCAGTGGCCGCGAATCACAACCAGGACAAACGTCGCTACGTTCTCAGACGATGACATTTTGCTCGCCGCCACCTCCGACGCGACGCCGCCGTCTGGCGCAACCGCTTATCCGATCAGCTCGTTCGTGATCGAGCATTCTCCTCGCGGGCTCGTCTTTCGCAGTCGTGATCGCCGGCTCTCCTTTCCCATCTTGCAAGCATTTGCCGAACCTCTCTACGGAATCGTGATGAACCGGGCCCGCGTTCTTGCAAACACCGAACACGCTCCGCGCACCCTGATCGATAATCTTGTCATCGCTCGCGAATCATGGATTGTTCCCACCTCCGAACTTGGATTTGCCTGGCAAAGAGAACCGCACAACCGTTTTCTTGCGATGCGCCGCTGGGCGGCGGCCCGGCAAATGCCGCCTGCTCTGTTCGTCAAGACCGATATAGAAGCAAAGCCGGTTTATGTACATCTCGATAGCCCCGTCTACATAGAGAACGTCTGCAAGATGATTCGTGCACTGGACGGCGCGGCAGGGGCGCAAACGCGGGTAGCCTTTTCGGAGATGCTGCCCTCGTCCGACCTCTTGTGGCTCGTTGATCGCGATGGAAACCACTACACGAGCGAATTGCGATTCACCATCCTCGATTTGCATCTGAGGGCGATGGAAGATCTAAGCTCGACACGAGGACGCGCATGACTTCGGCGCAGTGCCCGGCGGGTCGATGGGTTTCACGGCCGGCTCCCAAAACCGATCCAAGAGTGCGGCTTTTTTGCTTTCATCACGCAGGAGGCGCTTCCGATCTTTTTTCCTCTTGGACCAAAGAACTGGATCCTTCCATTGAAGTGGCGCTCATTCAATTGCCCGGCCGCGGTTCCCGTTTTCGCGAGCCCGCAATTACTTCTATGGACGCAGTCATACAACAGCTCGCCGGAGCGTTAACCCCTCTCCTTGAACACCCATTCGCGTTTTTTGGCCACAGCATGGGCGGTCTGATCGCCTTCGAGCTTGCTCGCTTGCTGGAGCGGCGCCAAATAAATCTGGGACATCTCTTCCTTTCCGGGTGCCCCGCACCGCAAGCCCGGACCAACCGGCGCGTAAGCACCATGAATGATCAGCAGTTAGTTGCATTCTTGTCCGCAATGAACGGCACTCCGCCAGACGTTTTGGAGCATCCGGAGTTGCGCGACTTAATTGTTCCGCTCGTCCGTGCCGATTTCCATCTGGTCGAAACTTATTCCTTCAAACCGGGCGCGCGTTTGCGGGCCCCCGTGTCACTGCTGCTGGGCAGCAACGATCCGGAAACGGGTCCGGCCGATGTCGGGCTGTGGAGCGAATTGACGGAGGCGCCCTGCAATATGCGGCAATTTGATGGCGACCACTTCTTTGTCAAGGCCAACCCAGGCGCCGTCACCGCTTGGATCTCGGCAACCCTCTTGCGCTTGCCGGCGGTCGCGCCCTAGGGAGTTTCGATGTGAGTATGTTTTTGAGAGACATCCGTTACGCGCTCCGCGCGATGCGCCGCAGTCCCCTTATCTTCGTTCTGGCGATCGCTCTGTTAGCGATCGGGATCGGTGGCACGACGGCCGTGTTCGCAGTGCTGAATGCGATTCTATTGAAACCATTGCCGTTCGCCAATGCGGCTCGCGATGCAATGATCTGGACCACCCAGCCACAGCTTAAATTCCTGAGCAGGGTTCCGGCTTCGGCGGCGGACTTTATCGATTGGCAGCATCGGAGCACGATATTTGCCAGGATGGCGGCCATAGATAGCAACGCATACACGCTCACTGGAATGGGCGAGCCTCGTCAAATCACCGCTGCCCGTGTGACTTCGGACTTCTTCCCGGTCTTGGGTGTCTCCGCCCGGCTGGGCCGCACCTTTGTCGCCGAAGAAGATCAACCCGGGCGCCATGTCGCGATCGTCTCCGACCGATTCTGTAATCAGTATTTTGGCGTCAACTCGAACCCGATCGGAAAATCTCTTCTGCTCGACGAGTTAGCGTATTCCATCGTGGGCGTAATGGGACCTGAATTTCATTTTCCTGAGGCCAGATCTCTACCGGCCTACTTCGAATTCCCGGCCCAAACCGACATCTGGCTGCCTCTTGGCTTGAGCCCGAGACGCCTCGCAGATCGCCGTTCTCACGACCTCGCGGTTTTAGGCCTATTGAAGCCCGGACGAACGGTCGAGCAGGCCCGGGCCGAAATGACAGCCGTCGCAACTGCGATCCAGCAGGAGCACCCGGAGTCCGCTCAGTGGATGACACAAGTCGTTTCACTCTTCGATCAGGCCACCTCTCAAGTGCGCACGCCGCTTCTCATCCTTCAGTGCGCGATGCTCTCCGTTTTGTTGATTGTGTGCAGCAACGTCGCCGGACTGCTGCTCGCTCGCGGGGCGGCCCGCAAGCGCGAAATCGCAATTCGTTCCGCCTCTGGCGCTAGCCCGGTCAGAATCTTCGTTCAACTGCTCACCGAGAGCGTAGTGCTTGCCCTCACTGCCGGATTACTCGGCGTGGGTTTGGCCTATCTGCTGCTCTCATTGCTGACTCACTCGGTCGCTGATCTGGTTCCTGCAGATCATATTCGCATCGATTCAGCAGTCCTCGGCTTTGCTGTCTTAGCCTCGCTTGGCACTGGCCTCATCTCGGGCGTTATGCCCGCCATTTCCTCCGCCCATCCTGATCTGGCTGAAACGCTCAAGGAGGCGGGTAGAGGATCTTCGGGCGGCCTGCGCAGTCAGCGATCACGCAGCGCCCTCGTCATCTCGCAGTTTGCAGTCGCTTTCCTGCTGTGTATGTCGGCAGGCACGCTGGTGCGAAGTTATCAAGCACTCCTCGAGGTCTCGCCAGGCTTTCGTGTCAGCAATACTGTTACGTTCGAACTCTCGCTGCCTGAGCGCCGATATCCACAACCGGAATCGCGCAGCCGTTTCTATGAAGAATTGAGTCGCGCAGTGTCAAGCATCACGGGAGTGGACGCGGTGGGGGTAGTGTCCTATCTGCCGCTTAAGGGCGAGGCCGGTCTCGACACCTATCACGTGGAAGGTGAGCCGCTGGAGAAACCGGGGTCTGAGCCGATTGTGGCGATTCGAATGGCAAGTCCGTCCTACTTCGAAGCGATGGGCATACCGTTGTTGGAGGGCCGGACCTTCGATGATTTCGACACGGCAGCTCGCCCGCTTGTTGCGGTTATTAGCCGGACCATGGCAAACAGCGCTTGGCCGAATAGCTCCGCCATTGGCAAGCGCCTCAGGGTTGGATCGGGAGGTGTGCACCACGGGTGGGAGGGCAAACCCGTCGAAGTAATCGGGGTGGTCGGCGATGTGAAGCCGTCTCTCGACGCCGTGAATCGCCCGCAGATCTATCTCGCACAAAAGCAAATCCCTTGGACCGACATGGCTCTCGTCGTGCGGACTCGCTTGCGGCCGAGTCAACTAATCGGCCCGGTCAAACGCGCCGTATTCGCGTTGGACGCATCTCAACCTATACTTGACGTGCACAGCATGCAGCAATGGTTGGATGAATCGGTCGCCAGCCGCCGCTATAGCACGACCGTGCTTGGCGGGTTCGCCGCGGTCGCAGTGCTATTGGCCGGTATCGGCCTCTATGGTTTGTTATCGTATAGCGTTCTGCAGCAGAGAAAGCACGTGGCAATCCGAATGTCCCTCGGCGCGCAGCGTTCCGACATAATCCTGTGGGTGATGCGCCGCGGAGCAATGTTGATGGCGGTTGGCCTCACCTCCGGCGCGATCCTGTATTGGATGGGATCTCGATTTCTTGAGACGTTCCTGTTCGGTGTCAAGTCTGCGGATTTTATAGCTGCCTTCGCTGCTTTGCTTTTGTTCACGATAGTGACCGTCATTTCCTGCTATTTCCCAGCCCGCAAGAGCGCTGGCCTGGATCCTCTTGCGATGCTGCGCGAAGAGTGAGGGCCTTCATGATGGATGCGCAGCTCAGAAACTTCAACCGGCGGCCGGCTGCTTTTTCAAGGTTCGTTGGAGTCCTTCTCCATAAGAGACAAGCTCCTCGAATCCCAACTCCCGACGAATTCGCGATGTATCGTACGCGATATTGTGCTGAAAACGAAATTCACTAGCTATGTCCGGGGCGAGCTCCGAAGGGGGTAAATCGGCCAGACGCTCGGCAACGGTTGGAGTGTAGGGTTCACCGACGTTATAGATTCGTCCCAGAGCTGCCGGATGCGTAGCCGCGAGCGCAATGGCTGCCGCAACATTCTCCACATACCCGTGGGTCCAGCGCCAGGCCCCCTGATGGCGGTAGCGATATACCGTCGCCAGGTCTGAGTTGCCGGCCGGTCCGTACACCTTCGGCAAGCGCAACACCACGCCCGGAACCTCGGAGTTTTGGAGCGCCGCTCGCTCGACCAAGATCTTCTCGTAAAAATAATTCAGTTCGGTTGCCGCAGTCGCGCGTTTTCTGTATGGAAACAGCACTGTGCGCAAAGGTGAATTCTCGGTCAGCAGCCCTGGTTTCGCCTCACCCTCCTCGAGACCCGTTAGCCGTGCGTAGGCGCCATACACGTCGCCGCTGCTGATCCAGACGATTCTCCGGGTGCGTTTCGAGAAAGCGGCCAGTGCGGCGAATGCATCTTCCCCTCCCATCGCAATCATGTGGACGACAACGTCGGGGGCAAGTTCGAGTACTTCCGGTGGGAATTCCCGAACGGGCATTCCGGCATTCGCGTGGTGAATGTGGCGTACGGTCGAGGGAAGTCCGGATTCGGTCTCCCCACGGTGGAATACGGTCACTTCGTGCCCTTCCTGGTCAAGCAAAGAAGCGACGTGCGGGCCGATAAATTTCGTTCCGCCGATTATCAGAACCCGCACAACCTACATTATTGACTGATAACCACGACGTGAATCCCAATGTGGATTGCGAGCAGCTGCTTGGTCGGCCCTCCGCGGCAGCGACCTTGAGACAATGTCCGAGAGAACACCGCGAGGGGAAAGCAATGTTTGAGGATGACGATAGTAGGACATATAAGGCCGTCAAGAACAGCGAAGAACAATACTCGATCTGGCCGGCCGACAAGGACAATCCCGCCGGCTGGTACGATGCCGGCAAGACTGGCACCAAACGAGAGTGCCTGGACTACATCGCCGAAGTGTGGACGGATATGCGACCGCTTTCATTAAGGAAGGCCATGGAGGCCGCTGGCACAGCGTAGCAGGCACCAACGATATCGCCGCGCGAGCTAAACTCTACGATTTTTCAGGCAATTTTGCGTGATTGCTGCGGAGTCGCCATCGGCGCCCTCCACGGCTCCGCGTCTTATATTCTCAACATCCCCGACTCAACACTTAGGGTCCGTCGTGGATGGCAAGATAACTTGACCGGCTGGCGCTGCACCTACCTGACCAGGGGAAGCGGAGCTCGGGTAACGTGGCAGTACGCCGAAGATCACAGATGCGGTGACCACCATTGCCATCGATACGACTAATGCGGGGTGATACGAGCGTGTGCGATCGAATACCGCGCCCATTACAACTGGACCGGTCGCTCCTGCTAGTGCATACACGCACCAGGTGTAGCCGTATAGCACGCCGAACCTAGATAGACCGAAGTAACGAGTCAGCAGGTAAGGCGTTACATCCGACTCAGCGCCCATCCCGATTCCCACCAGAATGGCGCTCCCGACTGCAAAGGGCCAGCTATATGCGCGCAATGTAAAAACAAAGCCCGCCGCGCAAAGCGCTAGCAGTACTGCCGCCACGCGGCCGGCGCGAAAGCGATCAAGCAGGAATCCGGTACCCAGTTTGCCAAACAAGACCGCCGATCCCGCGATGGAGAGGATGAGAGCCGCCTGGCCAGGCGTTGCGCCGCCATCGGTCAGCAAGGCCGCCCAATGCGTATTGAGCCCGTTCGTCGCGAACGAGAACAGGAGCAGCGCCGCCAGAATTCCCCAGAAAGGCGTAGATAGGACCGTCGCGGCCGCTCTTTGCTCCCTGATCGCTGATCGCGCTAGCGTTGCTGTTCCCTGCGGTTCATACAAGAACGCAGTGGCTAAAGGCACGGCGGCAACAAGAATGAGCGCGCCCAGCACCGCGTAAGCGGCACGCCAGCCATATCGGGAAATCAATGCCTGCGCCCCGGGCGGGAAGACCACAGAGCCAAGTCCCGTACCTGCTATAACAGCAGCGAGCGCCTGCCCACGGTGTTCGTCGAACCACGCACTCACAATACGCGCGTATGCGAGTTGTGTCGTGCCATTGCCGACAATCCCAAGAATCACAAACAACGCATAGAGGTGCCATAAGTGCGGGGTGAGCCATGCCATGGACCCGAACGCGGCGCCGTAAACAATCGTGCAAGGTAGTACCACTCGCCGCGCGGGAAAATGGTCAAGTAAGTATCCGATCAACGGTGAGCACAAGGCGACGGTCAGCGCCGCGAGCGTGAACGCCGCGGAAACTTCTGTTCTTGACCAATGAAATGCCCCAGCTAACGGCTTCAAGAAAACGCCAAACGTGTAGACGACTATCGAGGCGAAGCTGACGAACACTCCGCAGCACGCGGTAATCAGGACGCGAGCGCGTTCAGCTCTTCGGAGGCTCGGGTGCAGGTTGAGAACTGCGTGAGTAGCCATGGATTGCGGATCGCTTGGCGCCGGCGGCATGTGCCGCGTCGCTCATCGGGTGCACACCGCTTGCGTCAATCCAGCGGTTGTAGAAGTTGAAGAGTGCGCAGACAGTGATCGCATAGTAGATCGCCTCATCTGTATAGCGGTGGACATGCAGCGTCTCAATGTCGTCGGACTGGATGGTATAGGACTCCGCATTGACTTTGCGAACAAATCGCATCAGCGCCTTCTCCGCTTCAGAAAGCCTTGAGGTCTCGAGATCGGCAAGCACGCCGTCGACGAGTTCTCTGCTGCCAAGCAATTCCGCCGCGACCGCGGCGTGCGCTTTCGTTCAAAATGGGCACTGATTCAGATACGATGTGTAGGCGGCGATCAGCTCGCGAAAACCGGGCGAGAGCGGTGCGGATTCGCGTAGCATCTCCTGCGTGAAGCGCTCAAGATGGACCGTAGCGTTTATCTTGAACGAAAACATGTGCAGGATCTGCGGATACTCCGGTCCGGCGCGCTTCATCATTTCGATGGCGCGCGTGTAATTGTCGTCTCCTTTGTGCTGCTCGACATCCTTCAAGAACATCGGTTCCATAGTTTCTCCCGTTAGCTAGAAGATAAATTTCAGCGCGAGCTGGAGCAGCCGCGGAGGCGCCGCCTGCAGAATTTGGCCAAATTCGGGCGACGCCAGATCGTTTTCAGGCAGCATAAAGTTCGGATGATTCAGCATGTTAAACGCTTCGGCGCGGAATTGCAAATGCGAAGCTTCCGTGACCGGAAAGTTCTTGAAAAGTGAGATATCGGCGGTGGCGAGACCGGGCCCGCGAACTGAATTGCGCCCTTCATTTCCGAAGGCCCCTGGATTGGCCGCCGGCGTCAGTTCCTGAAATGCGCTGCGGCTGACCCATTCGTTCGGTGTGTGTGGGCCCTCATTTGGATTGGACAAAACATTTGGCCGGCTCGAATAGAAGCCGGTGATTTCAGGGGCCGAACCTTGCATAGAAGCATTGTCGCTGTCGTACACAGTGAAAGGAGTACCGGACGCGAGCGTAACGATTGTATTCAGTTGCCAGCCGTTCAGCGCCAGGGCTGCCGCACGCGGGGCTGCGTGCCAACTTGGCAGCATATAGGTGCCGCTGAAAACGAAGCGATGGGCTGCGTCGAAAAGCGATGGTCCATGCTCGGCGCGAAGATCGAAGGGGTTCTGCGCGAGGTCGTTTTCTCCTGCGACAAGCGTCGGAGCGGATCCGGCGATGTTCAGAGACGACACATAATCGAGACTCTTCGACCACCAGTAAGACGCCTGAAACGAGAGATTCTTGCTCAATTGCCGGGAAAGGGAAACCTGCAGCGCGTTATACGTCGAGCTATTGTTATCGGCGATCAAACCAGCAGAGGCAAAAGCGCACGAACCGGATGGGTCGCAATCGGCGTACTCCCGGCGTTGATCCGCATTGCTGGTCGTCGCGCCCGGTCCGTACACGGAAGGATCCGCCTCGATGAACCGAGGCAAGTGCGTTCCCTTACTGCCGACATATCGAACATCGAGCAGATATGATTTCGCAAAAGCGTGCTCAATCGAGAAGTTCCAGTTCTGCGAGTAAGGGGGGAGCATCCCCGACTGAACGGTAAGGATCGTTGCTGGCCGCACGAATTGCTGTACGTCGAATGGCGGTGTGCTCCCGTTGTAGGGGTTTGCGAAGTTCATGCCCGGGCCGCTCAGTTGGTAAGCCTCCGTCCAGGGGAGCGCACTGACCGCGGCTTGCAATGGTCCACCAGTACCGTTCGTGTAACCGTCGTAGAAGATGCCATATCCCGCACGAATCGTTGTTGTGGCATCTCCGATAGGATCCCAGGCGAGACCGATGCGCGGCATGAACTCGTGATAGTCGATGGGCGCGATCCCGGCGGGAACACCGGGATCACCGGGGAATAGCAATCCAGTGGGTGCGCTCGGATCGACAACCGACTGTCTCCCCGGTGCCCAAGCGTTGAGGCGGTTGCGGATTTCGGTGTACGGCGTGTTCACCTCATACCGTAATCCATAAGTTAGAGTAAACTTCGGCGTCACTCGCCATTCATCTTGCGCGTAACCGGCAATGATCCACTTACGCAAACCGCGGTTGAAATCGCCGCCGCCTTGGAAAAACTGCACGGGCTCACCTAGGAGAAAACTTGCAAACGAATCGTTCGCGGGGAACGGAGCGAAGACAAAAAAACCGTTGGTGGCGATGCCGAGCAGCACATTTATCTGCTGCCGGTTGATATCTGCTCCGAACTTGAAGTTATGCGCGCCGGACGTCCATGCCAGCGAATAGTAGCCCTGGTAATCGTTCTGATACGTGTTCTGGGGACCAGTGATAGGATTGCCGATGTCGGTATAACCGCTTAGGATCAAATACGGATCGCCCAGTTCGGACGACAACGTGGGCTGATAGGTAAACCCCAGATCGCTGGCCGGACTATGATTGGTCGCTGCGCCTTCCAGGAAAACGTTCCGGAAGAACGCCACGCGCGCAGTTTGCACCAGTTCGGGCGAGAACAAATGCACGTACGAAATGGTAGCGGAGTTTGTCGTAACGCTGTTTGTAACGGGGAAGCCCGGAACACCGGAGCCGTTAATCGGAAGCGGATCGAGCTCGTGTTGTGATGACGTAGCATAACGCGCGAAGAGCTGATCGCTGTTGCCAAAGTAATGATCCAGACGAAAGCCACCCTGATCATAGTTATTCGTCAGCAGTTGCGTTGAAGAAAACAGAGATGGCCCGATATTCGGAAGCGGGATGAGCGATTCCGCCTTCAGCGAGATGGGACTTAACAGGTAAGGCGGTATTTGACCTAGGACACCGTTAAAGCTGAAAGGCTGATTCGTGAATTCGTTGATAAGAGGTTCGGGATTCCCGTTGCTATCAGTCAATCCGGAGAAGTTACCCGATCGTTCGGCCGCCGTCGGCACAATCGCGGTCCTGGTCTCGCCTTCGCGGTCGCGCTGCCCTTCATAGTAAATAAAGAAAAAGTCCTTGTCGCGACGGATTGCACCGCCGAGCGTTCCACCGAACTGATTCTGATGCAAAGGCTCTGTGGATGCCGCGAAGAAGTTGCGGGCGTCGAACGCGTTGTTGCGGAGAAAATCGTAGAGATCGCCATGAAACGCGTTCGTTCCGGACCGCGTAACCACGCTGGTTGTGGCGCCGCTTGTCTCACCGTATTCCGGCGGGGCGTTTGAAGTGAGGATGCGGAATTCGGTGACCGAGTCAGGCGGGATGCGTATGGCAAATCCGCCGTTCACGCTGTCGACGTTCGTCACTCCATCCAGCAGGTAGTTATTGCTTTCCGGCGGCTCACCGTTGACTGCATACGCTTGATTCGCGCGGGCAATTCCACCTGCTTCCAAGAGGCCGAAAGTCAACGGCGCAACGCCCGGCTGCAGCAGTCCGAGCTGAGTGACGTTACGTCCATTCAGCGGTAGATCGACGGCATCGTGAGCAGTGACAACATTGCCAAGGGTTGAACTCACATCCACTGTCGCGGCGATGGCGCTGATCTCTACAGAGTCTTTCTTGCCGGCTAGCATCAGCTTCACCGGAAGATTCACGACCCGGTTTACGTCCACGTGGATATTGGTTGCGTCGTAGGAGGAGAAGCCTTTCACAGAAACGAGCAGGCGATAACTACCCACCGGAAGATACGAAAAGCGGAACGTGCCAGACCCGGACGATTGCTGACTCGCAGTAAAGCCCGTGCCTGAATTCGTGATCATCACGGCCGCATGAGGGATCAGTGCACCGGAGGGATCGGAAACCTGGCCTTCAAGTGTACCCGTGGGGTCCTGGCAAAGCGCGAGGGAGCTAGAGAACACGACAATTGGCAGAACGAGCAAGGCGTATCTGACCGTCTTGAACATGAGGCGTTCTCAGCACTCTAAACGAAATGCTTCGATCCTGTCTTGCACCCACGGATCGAAAAGCTAGTCCATCTTTCGGTGTAGATCCGTCCCCTCGGCGCGCGCTTCCTTTCGCGCCTAGCGCTCGCCTGGAGCAGGTGACACGGTTTTCATCGATTTCAAAATGGGCGCGAGAAGCTCATCGGCTTCCAGAGCGTTCTTCACACGCCGGCATTCCGCTATTGCCGTTGCGACCTCGCAATGCAAAGAGCGCGCAATATCATCCTCGCTTTGACCTTCAGCGAGAAAATAAAAGATCTGCTTCTCGTGCTGGGTCAACTGAACAGATTTCTGGCCAGCGTCGCCGGGCAAGGAGTCGATGAGCAGCGAACTGATGGCGGAACTTAAGAAAAAGCTTCCCCTAGTGACTGCTCTGATCGCTACGACAAGGTCGGATTGAGCCGTATCCTCCGTAACGTACCCACGAGCTCCTCCCTTGAACGCTTCTATGACATATTCGCGGTTATAAAGCATGCTCACAAAAATTATGGCTGGAGCTGGCTGTTTGACGGCGACCTCTCGTGCAGTAGCAAGACCAGTCTTGGCTGGCAACCTTATATCCAGGACCAGGACGTCCGGCAGGCCAAACTCGACTAACAAAACGGCTTCCTGTCCGTTAGAAGCCTCGCCAACTACACGGAGTCCTGGATGACGTTCAATGAGGACGCGAAGAGTTCCTCTAAGAATTGGATTTTGGTTCGCAAGAAGGATTCGTAGTTGTTTCACCGGAGCACGCGCCGACCTTAACGTATCCGCAGGTCTATGCTAAACGTGTACCGTACGAATCGATATCCTGTTCTGGCAGTATTCTGCGTAAATCGATTCAGTATCCGCGAATTAGTAAATGCCTGCTCCATCGCAGTTTGAGGTTCGGCAGCACGTAAATATACTTAGCGCGCTTTCCCTCCCAAAATGGCTTCCCGGCAGTATTCACTCTGAAGCGGAAATCCTCGTATACTTTCCTCAGAAATGCGGCCTTCTGCCGAAGAGCTTCGTGTTCATGTTGTCGCTCGACACTAAAGATTCGATACGTTGTCTGATCGGATGCTCGCTCTTGGCTTGCTGGGCTGCGAATTGTAGCAGTTGCGGACCCAGGGCTCAGCCCGCACAAACAAACGACTCTGCGGCGCCTCACCAAGCAATCGTGAGCGTGGCGCCAGTCGAGATTCGACCGCTCGAAACCAAACTTACCATAAGTTCCGAGCTGGTGCCTTTCCAGGAGATTGATATTTACGCGAAAGAGTCAGGATACATCAAGCAACTGCTAGTCGACTATGGCACGCACGTCAGGCAAGGGCAACTACTGGCGGTTCTGGAAATTCCGGAACTTCAGGCCCAGTTAGAGCAAGATGAAGCCTCCATCAAAGCTGCCTCCGACCAGGTAACTCGCTCGCAGCAGGATGTTCACGGCATAGAGGCACAAGCCAATGTGGCGCATCTGATCTTCGAACGCCTAAATAACGTTGCGCAGAGCAGGCCAGGTTTGGTGGCGCAGCAGGAAGTTGATGATGCGCGGGGTAAGGACCTCTCCGCGCAGGCTCAGCTTCAGGCCGCTAGTTCCAATCTCGCTAATGCTCAAAGCCAGATGGAGATCGCCCAGGCAAAACTGAAACACGACCAGGCCTTATTCGAGTATGCGCGCATTACTGCGCCTTTCGATGGAATTGTCACCCAGCGTTACGCCAATTTAGGAGCATTGATGCAGGCTGGGACGAACTCAACGCCTGCGGTTCCTTTGGTCCGGCTATCTCAAGAGAGCCTTTTCCGGTTGTCTATACCTGTGCCGGAGGCCGACGTTCGGTATATCGGAATCGACAATCCGGTACAAGTGCGAGTGCCATCTTTGGCGAAGACTTTCACGGGACACGTTGCACGCATCTCAGTACGAGTAGCGGAAGAAACGAGGACGATGTATACGGAAGTCGATGTTGAAAACAGCGGCCAGGAGCTCATGCCTGGCCTATATGCCGAGGCCATTATTTCGCTCCAAAAGGAGCAGGGTACCCCTGCGATTCCGTTGCAAGCCGTGGATCGCCAGGGCGCGCGGACCATGGTTGACATAGTCGACGCGCGCAATAAGATCGAAGCGCGCGACGTGACGTTAGGGATCGAGACCTCCGACTACGCCGAGGTATTGACTGGATTGCGTACAGGCGAGCGAGTGGTCGTCAGCGACAGGAGTGCTCTGAGGGCCGGCGAAGCAGTAACTCCGAAAGCAGCGGAACACATGTCTTATAACGATAACCGGCCGGACTTATAGTAACTACTCGACGAGTTCTATGGCCAAGTTCTCGATCAAAAACCCCTATTTCGTGGTGGTTGCTTGCCTCATCATTTGCATCGTTGGGGGCGGAGCACTTTTTCGGATGCCTGTCGACCTATTTCCTGCAATCAATTTGCCGCAGGTGGTAGTTGCTACTTTCTACAACGGTATGCCTCCAGAGGACATTGAAAGCGACATTACGTCGCCTCTGGAGCGATTCTTCACGCTAGCTTCGGGTGTAGATCACATAATTTCGCACTCGATGCTGGGCGTGAGCATCATCCGGATTTTCTTTCAGCCAGAAACCAGCGCGGATGCGGATGTCACGTCCTTGTCTAACTTGGCGCTAGCCGACTTGAAGCGTCTGCCGCCCGGCACGCTGCCTCCGGTCGTGCTAAACTCCGGCTCTTCCAATCTACCGGTGTGCCTCCTCGCCGTGAGCGGCAAAGGACTAACTCAGACGCAATTGCACGACTATGCCGAATTTGCCATCCGAGACCAGATTGCGGTGGTGAAGGGCGCCGAAATTCCTCCACCCTTCGGTGGCAAATACAGGCAAATTATGGTCTACACAGACCCATACAAACTGTTCTCGCGCCAACTGAGTGTGATGGACGTGGTCAACGCTATTAATAAGCAGTCGCTCATTCTGCCCGCGGGTGACGTAAAAATGGGGCCGTACGATTACTACGTATATTCGAACAGTCTGGCCAGCGACATGAGCGAGTTGAATCAAATACCGCTGAAGGCTGTTGGCCAGTCTTGGGTTCGCGTGGCCGATATCGGAAAAGCAGAAGACGCCAACGCGATTCAGTACAACCTGGTACGCGTCGCCGGGCAGCGATCGAGCTACATAGCCATCATGAAGCAAGGCGGTAATTCGAACACCATCGATGTTGTCGAGGGAATCCGAAAGCTTGCAGGCCGCCTCTATGACGTTCCCAAACAGCTCAAGGCGACTTTGCTGTTCGACCAGTCAGTGTTCGTGAAAGAGGCGATTCATTCCGTGTTGCATGAAGCCGGCATGGGTCTCCTCCTTACTAGTCTCATGATTTTGTTGTTCCTCGGTAATGTACGCGCTACCGCAGCCGTCTTGCTCTCGATTCCACTGTCTGCGCTGGCCGCGTTCATGGTACTTGATTTAATGGGCAAGGATGTAAATACAATGATCCTTGGCGGCCTTGCCCTGGCTTTTTCCCGCGTAATCGATAACTCCGTCATCTCGCTCGAAAATATTTACCGGCACTTAGAGGAAGGCGAGGAGCCGATGAAAGCAGCAGAAGATGGCGGATCCGAAGTGACAATCGCAGTGCTTGCGGCAACTCTTGTCGGCGTGATTACCTTTTTTCCTGTGACCATTCTCTATGGGGTGAGCAAATTCTTATTTTCGGCGCTCGCCCTGTCGTTTTGCATCGCGCTCTTAGCCTCTTACGTGGTCGCAATGACGGTGATTCCGCTCTTCACGTCCCGATTTCTGAAGCGTGTTTCGCCCAAGGAAAAGGGCCGGGAAGGGGAAATCGCCGGGGAACAAGCGAATGTGGACGAGCTCCCTTCGGGAGACGTGCCGGACGGCAAACCCTGGCGGAGCCCTCAGCGCGGCGGCTCGGATCTATCGTCGTGGGCGCGTTTTACCGCCGCGTTCAATAGGAAATTTGGCAAGTTACTCGATGCATACGAGAAAAGTGTGCGCTGGAGCTTGCAGTGGCCTTGGCTCACCGTTGGAGCTTTAATGGCGCTGTTCCTGATTAGCTTAGCCATCTTCCCATTACTGGGGCTGTCGTTTTTCCCTCAAACCGACGCGGGCCAATTTACTATCAACTTCAAAGCGCCTACCGGCTCCCGGATCGAATTGACAGAAAAGTATGTAGAGAAAGCCGAGCGGCTCATCCAGAACAATGTACAGCCTCAGGACTTCAAAATGACGGTTTCGAATATCGGGGTGGTGCCAGACTTTTCGAGCTTGTACACCTCGAACATTGGACCCTATTCAGCCACCCTTCAGACTCAACTCAGCGATGAACACAAGGTAAGTAGCTTCGAATACATGGACCGGATCAGGCCCATCCTACTGAAAGAGATGCCGGAAGCGCGGACTTTCTTCCAGAGTGGTTCGATGGTTGACGCAGTTATCAACAACGGAGCTCCGGCGCCCGTCGATCTTTCCATCATAAGTCCCGATCTGGGAGCAAACTACCAGCTGGCGTTGCAGCTTGCTTCGCAAATCGAGCAGCTTCCTAACGTGAGCCAAGTATATATTCCTCAGGACGTCAACTATCCTGGCATACGTCTGGACGTAGATCGAGTTCACGCGGCCGAGTTAGGCATGACCCAAGAGGACGTGGTCCACAACGTGATCACAGCCCTGAATTCGAATGTCATGATAGCGCCCAACTACTGGGTCGATCGCAAATCGGGGAACGATTACTTTCTGGCCGTTCAGTATTATGAGCACGGCGCTCCGGCCATTCACGACACCTTCGATCTCCGAAGCATTCCGCTCCGGGGCGCACATTTGACAGAACCTACGACCCTTGCCTCGGTCGTGAAGCTCGTGAATGTGGAGGGCCCAACGGAGATTGACCATTACCAGATCCAGCGCTCGACCGACATTTACGTGACGCCCAGAGGAGAAGATCTATCCGGGATCACGAAAAGCATCGAAAGAATTCTAGTACGGACGAAACACGCGCCGAATATCCGCGTGGAGATACGCGGGCTGGTTAAGACAATGAACGAATCGTTCAAGAGTTTTGCAATCGGCTTCATTTTGTCTGTTGTTCTTCTCTACTTAATTCTGGTAGCTCAATTCCGGTCGTTAATCGACCCCGTGCTTATCATGATGTCGGTTTTGATGGGCGTTATAGGGGTTCTTCTAATTCTGTGGATGACGAACACGACCGTCAATGTAATGTCGCTGATGGGAGTTTTGATGCTAGTGGGGGTCACGAACTCGAACAGCATCCTGATAGTTGATTTTGCACATAAGCTAGAGCAACAAGGGTCGTCAGTCCTTGACGCCGTGGTGACGGCGTCTCGTGTTCGTCTCCGGCCCATCTTGATGACCTCACTAGCCACGATTTTAGGCATGGCCCCCATGGCCTTGAATCTGGGTACTGGAGCGGAGCAATATACGCCAATGGCGCGAGCCATCATTGGAGGCTTAACGACATCCGTAATCCTGACTATGTTTATAGTGCCGGCGGGATATCTGCTAGTTTACCGGAGAACGGAGCGAAGGAATCTCCAGGCAGCTAGACCTTTCTTGAGTAGCGATTGAGTGGCTACTGTTCTCTGAATCAATATATACCCTGCCGGCGGTATACCTGATGGATCGTTTGTCTGGGAGGATAGAGCTAAGCCGCGCTTCTAACCAACATTTTGCGGTATGTCTGGAAATGCATTTATCACGAAATGTGTTTGTGAGTTTGGCCGTGCCGGGAACAGCTCTCGTACTTATACTGGGGCTGAGTTCTTGCAGTCGGCCTGGAAACTCCAGGGCCGATTTAATCGCGCGGGAGCAAGTTATTACTGTAGGCGTAACCAAGGTTGAGCGCCGTTCGCTTCAGCGGGAACTCACGGTCTCATCCGAGCTGGTACCGTTTCAGGAGATCGAGGTGTATGCCAAGGAATCCGGGTACGTAAGCCAGCTATTAGTCGATTATGGCGCCCGCGTGAAGACGGGTCAGCTAATGGCCGTGCTGGAGATCCCAGAGTTACAGGCGTTACTCCAGCAAGATCGAGCCGCGTTGAAAAGCATGCAAGATCAGGTGACAAACGCACAAAATCAGTTGACTCGCCTGGAAGCCCAGCATAAAGTCTTGCACCTGGAGTTCGAACGGCTGAACGGCGTGGCGCAGAGCAAACCAGGGTTGGTAGCGCAACAGGAAGTAGACGATGTTCAGGGTCGCGATCTGGCAGCGGAGGCGCAAGTGCAAGCGGCTCAATCGAACCTGGAGGCAGCGAGGAGCAACGTAACTGAGTCGGAGGCGAAACTCGCCCATGATGAAGCGATCTATTCGTACTCGCGGATCACGGCGCCATTTGATGGCGTTGTTACTGAGCGGGACGCAAATCTCGGGACCCTGATGCAGGCGGGAACCAACTCCAGCACGAACGTGCTGCCGCTCGTGAAGCTCTCGCAAGAAAACCTTTACAGGTTAGTAATTCCTGTTCCGGAGACCTACGTGTCATACATCAGGATTGGCGACGAAGTCAGCGTGCGCGTTCCGGCGCTGAATAAGAACTTCCCCGGGAAAGTGGCTCGGTTCTCCTCCGAGGTTCATGACACCACTCGCACCATGCACACCGAGGTAAATGTGCCGAATCCGACCGGAGAACTAATTCCTGGTGTATACGCCGAGGCCCGGCTGACGCTGAATAGCAAAGGCAACGCGCTCACGATTCCGGTTCAGGCTATCGATCGAGAAGGTGATCATACCGCCGCTTTCGTGGTCGATTCGTCCAACAGAATCCAAATATGTCCGGTCGTGCTGGGCATTGAAGATAGCTCGGAAAACTATGCCGAAGTACTTTCCGGCTTGAACGAAGGAGAAAAGGTCGTGGTGGGCGATAGATCGGGGTTGCAAACCGGCGAAGTGGTACGGCCACAGCAAGCAACTCCTGCCGCTTATCAAGGTCGAACCTAGTTACCTTCGTCTTTTCGCTCAAAGCATGTCACGCTTTTCCATTCGCAATCCATACTTCATCGTGGTCCTGTGCCTGGCGGTGTGCGTGATTGGATTAGTCAGCCTGGCGCGGATGCCGGTAGATCTCTTCCCAACGATCAACCTGCCGGAAGTAGTAGTGGCGACGTTTTACTCCGGCATGCCGCCCGGCGATATTGAGGTGGATATTACAAATCCGCTGGAGCGATTTTTCACACTTGCTGCGGGGATGGACCACATGGAATCTCGTTCCATGCTGGGCGTAAGCATCATCAAAGCCTATTTTCAGCCTGGAACGAGCGCCGACGCAGACGTGACGGAGTTATCGAATCTCGCGCTGGCCGATCTGAAGAGGCTTCCGCCGGGCACTTTGCCTCCCGTGGTTCTAAAGTTTGACGCTTCCAGCCAACCGGTTTGTTTGGTCGCCGTACATGGACAAGGGCTGAACGAAACGGAACTTCACGACGAAGCCCAATTCACCATACGTAATCAGATTGCGGTGGTCAAAGGTGCCGAAATTCCTCCGCCATTTGGAGGCAAGTATCGCCAGATCATGGTTTACGTCGATCCATACAAGCTCATGTCGCGCCAAATGAGCCCAATGGACGTGGTTGACGCGATAAACGATCAGAATCTAATTCTCCCCGCGGGCGATGTAAAGATGGGGCCGTACGACTATTACGTGTACTCGAACAGCCTCGTCGACAACATGAAAGAGATGAACGAGATTCCGATTAAGACCGTCGGGAATTCGTGGGTGTCTGTAAGCGATGTCGGCAAAGCGGAAGATGCGAGCCAAATTCAATACAACATTGTCCGCGTAGATGGCCAACGCTCCACTTACATTCCGATCATGAAGCAAGGCGGGGACACCAACACGATTCAAGTCGTTGAAGGTGTTCGGTCATTGCTGAAACACCTGGTGGATCTGCCCGCACAGATCAAGACGGACGTTCTATTCGATCAATCCACGTTCGTTCGCGAAGCGATCAAGACCGTTTTGCACGAAGGCTTGATGGGACTTGTTCTCACGAGTATCATGATCCTTCTGTTCCTCGGAAGCGTACGCGCGACCGGTGCGGTGCTGCTATCCATTCCGCTATCGGCTTTAGCAACCTTCGTGGTTCTTTACATGCTGGGGAGCACAGTAAATACGATGATTCTCGGCGGCCTGGCGCTTGCCTTTTCGCGTGTAATCGACAACTCGGTCATTTCGCTCGAAAACATTTACCGGCATATGGAGCTGGGCGAGATAGCAAGAATTGCGGCCGAGCTAGGTGGATCAGAAGTTACATTGGCGGTTCTGGCCGCTACGCTGGTCGACGTGGTCGATTTCTTCCCCGTCACTTTCCTCTACGGCGTCAGTAAATTCCTTTTTTCCGCGCTTGCCCTAGCGTTCTGTATTTCGTTGCTTATCTCTTTCATCGTCGCCATGACTGTGATTCCCTTGTTCTGCTCACGTTTTCTCAAAGTCGGCCACCCAGGGGAAGGCGCCCACGGGCGCGAAGCAGAAATTGGAGAGCACGATCAGGGTGAATGGCATCGCGAACACGCGCAAGTCAAGGTGATACCGACAATGTCGTGGGGGGCTCGCTTCAATCAACGATTCAACAATAGCTTCAACAAGTTGCTTGATGTCTATGAATCGTGGGTTCGACTGGCTTTAAGACGTCCTGGCTTCACGGTAGTGGCGTTAGCTGCCCTTTTCCTACTGAGTTTCCTTATTTATCCGTTTATCGGCGTAGCTTTCTTTCCTCGCACGGACGCAGGGCAATTCACTATTAACTTGAAGGCTCCGACCGGTTCCCGAATTGAAGTGACGAATGACTATGCGGGCAAAGTCGAAAACTTGATTAGACACACAGTTCGTCCGAGCGACTTTCGAATGACGGTCTCGAATATAGGCGTCGTTCCGGATTTCTCGGCTCTATATACGGCCAATTCGGGCGCGTACACAGCGACAGTTCAGACCCAACTGCAAGATGACCATGAACTGAGCAGCTTTGAGTATATGGACCGCACGCGGGAGGCGATTGCAAAGAACTACCCTGAGCTTCGAACATTTTTTTCCAGCGGCTCAATGGAAGACGCGATTCTCAACACCGGAATGCCGGCTCCCATTGATGTACAAGTTACAGGCCGCAACTACACGCAGGATTATCAGACAGCACAAGACCTGGCCGCCAAGATAAGACAGCTACCTGGCGTGGGCGAGGTTTACGTTCCGCAGGATATGGACTATCCCGCTATTCGAATGGATGTGAATCGCGTTCACGCGGGAGAGCTGGGGTTGAACCAGAAACAGATTGTCGATAACGTGATCACGGCCCTGAACTCAAATACAATGATCGCACCAAATTACTGGGTCGACTACAAGACGGGCAATGATTACTTCCTGACGGTACAGTACTCGGAATATGGCGGCGGCGCGATTCATAACAGCATTGACTTACGTAATATTCCCTTGAAAGCTCCCAATCTGGCGCAACCCACTACGCTCGATACGGTCGTCAACCTGACGCGGCTTCAAACGCCGACAGAGTTCGATCATTATCAGATTCAAAGATCGGCTGACGTTTACGTCACTCCTCGGGGTGAAGATCTGGGGAAGCTTTCGAGCGACATCGATCACCTTGTTACCGACATGAAGCTCTCAAAGAATATGCGCGTCAATCTGCGAGGAATGGTTGAGGGGATGAATCAGTCTTTTAAGAGTTTCGGTTTCGGTTTTGTTCTCTCTTTCATCCTCTTGTATTTGATTCTGACAGCGCAGTTTCGATCTTTCGTCGATCCTTTCCTGATCATGCTGGCTATTCCCATGGGCTTTATCGGCGTGCTGGTGATTCTGCCACTGACGGGCGCAACGCTCAATGTGATGTCCTTGATGGGGGTGTTGATGTTGATCGGCATCGCCGATTCGAACAGCATTCTCATCGTCGATTTCGCTCACAAACTGGAACAAGAAGAGAACCTGCCGGTCGCGGAAGCGGTCATCAAGGCGTGCCGGGTGCGATTACGACCGATCCTGATGACCTCTCTCGCGACGATTATCGGGATGATCCCCATGGCCCTGAAACTCGGGGCGGGCGCAGAGCAGTACGCACCGATGGCGCGCGCCATCATCGGCGGATTAACGACGTCCGTCCTCTTTACGGTGTTTGTTGTTCCGGCGGCCTATGTGCTCGTTTATCGAAAGAAAGATCGCCAGCGGCCGGCGCTCAACGAACCTGCGCCGGTGGTGTAAAACAGTCATGATTACATCGAAGATCACAACTCTATTGGCGGCAGCGGTCGGCTTGGCCCTGTGCGCACAGAGCGCAAATCCCGGGCTGAGTTTGGAGCAAGCCCGCACCCTGGCGCTAAAGAATCATCCGCAGGTTCTCGCATCCCAGGCAATGTATCGGCGGGCGGATCAATTAACAAGAGAAGCACGGTCGGCGTACTATCCCACGGTCAATGGCGACATTACGGGTGCACAAGCGGAAGTAAATGCGCGGGTCGGCGCCGGGATACTAAACGCCTCCCGCCTGTTCAATCACGCTGGTACCGGCTTGACGCTCTCGCAACTGATTACAGATTCGGGCCGGACACAGAATCTGGTGGCGAATTCGAAACTCCAGGCGCAGGCAACGCGCCAGGACTATCAAGCAACCCGTTACGACGTAGTTTGGGCAGTCGATCAGGCCTACTATGAAGTCCTGCTCGCCGGACAGCTCGTGCATGTGGCGGAGCAGACCGTCAAGACGCGTCAGACAGTGGTCGACCAAGTGACGGAATTGACCAAGAACAAACTTAAATCGAACGTGGACCTCAGCTTTGCGGCAGTTAATTTAGCGGACGCCAAGCTCATGTTGCTTCGCGCACAGGACCGCCTGCACGCTGCGTATGCAGAACTCGGACGCGCCTTGGGAACACAGCAGGATATCGAATACCAACTCAGGGACGAGCCGATGCCTCCGAACCCGCCGGCGGATGAGGGGCCGTTGATCGCGCAAGCCTTCCAGAACCGGCCCGAGTTAGCGAGTCTTCGGCTGCAGACGGAAGCTGCGCAAAAGTTCGTCTACGCCGAGCGCGATTTGAAGCGGCCGAGCGTCACGTTGATGGGAGTTGGCGGCGCGCTGCCGTACATCAATCCGGGAGATGCGAATCCAACCATCCCGAAGACCTACGAAAGCGTTGGGATAAATGTTCAGATTCCTATCTTCAATGGCTTCCTCTTCAGTGCTCGACGGCAGGCGGCTGAATATGAGTTACAAGCGGCCCAGCAGCGCTCGCGCGACCTGCAGGACCGAATTGCACGCGACGTGCGGACCGCTTACGCGCGCGCAAAATCGGCCTTCGAGGCGATTCACGCCGCCCAGCAACTGCTCACGCAAGCGAATCTGGCTATGAATCTTGCGCAGGGCCGATACGATCTCGGCTTGGCGTCTATCGTGGAGTTGACGCAGGCGCAACTGGGCCAGACGTCCGCGCAAGTGGAGAATTTGAACGCGAAATACGAATATCAAGAAGCCTATGCAGCGCTTCAATATGCATTGGGCCTCTTGCGTTAGAAATTGATTGTCCCCGGGCTGGAGTTATGGAAAAGCTCGAAGCGAAAACCGGCTCTGACCGGCAAACCAGACGCCTTCTTCTGCTGGGCTTTGGCGGTTTGCTGCTGCTGCTTGCTTTTTCGGGCCTGACCACGTTGTCCGTTCTGCGGAATATCGAGCGGCAGAACGAGAGCATTCGCCAAGACTATTTCCATCGCGACCGGATCCTGGAGCAGCTACGATCGGACATCTACTTGTCCGGAACGTATGTGCGCGATTTGCTGCTCGAGCAGGACGCCAGTCAGGCCGACGTACATCGGAGAGAGCTGCAGGAAGCGCGAAAGCGAATCGATGCGAACGTCAGTGCATACGACAGAGTTCTTCGGGGCGAAGAGCGAGGTCCATTTCACGATTTCAGAGCCGGGCTTGTTGCATACTTTAGCTCTTTACAGCCGGCGCTTGACTGGAACGCCGGGGAACGCCGGAGGCTGGGGTACGTGTTTATGCGCGATTCCCTTCTTCCGCGGCGGATGACGGTGGTTCGCCTCGCGGATCAAATTAGTAATGTCAATCAACGACAAATGGAGGCAGGGGCCAGACAGATTGCGGATCTTTTCTCACGCTTCCGCCAATCCTTAATCATTTTCCTCGCCTTGAGCATGCTAGGCGGGATCTTGCTGGCGACAGGAAGTTTTCGCGGCCTCCTGCGGCTGGAACATTTGTCTGCGGCGCGCTTAGAAGAGGTCGAACACGCGCGCGAGTCGCTTCGAGATCTGTCTACCCGTCTCATTTCCGTGCAGGAATCGGAGCGGCGGTCGCTCTCTCGGGAATTACACGATGAAGTCGGGCAATCGCTCTCAGCGCTGCTGCTGGGAATCGGGAACGTAGCAGCAGTTATCCCGCCGGAAGGCAACAGCGACGCGCGCGCGCAGCTCCAGGATCTTCGCCGGCTCGCGGAAAGAACAGTCGCAGTCGTACGCGATATGTCGCTCTTGTTGCGGCCTTCGATGCTCGACGATTTGGGATTGATCCCTGCCGTGCAGTGGCAGGCGCGCGAAGTGTCTCGCAACAACAACATCTATGTGCAAGTCGAAGCTGAGTCGGCGCCCGAAGACCTCCCGGACGAACATAAGACCTGCATCTACCGCATCGTTCAGGAAGCCCTCCGCAACACGGTACGGCACGCCCATGCGAAGAGCGTCTGCATCGGGTTGCGGGAGGCTGCCGGGAATTTCGTTTTGACCATCCGAGACGATGGCCATGGGTTCGCGCCGGAGCGGGAAAAAGGCCTGGGCCTGAAGGGCATGGAGGAAAGGGCGGCCCATTTGCACGGCTCTTTTCATATCGAGTCAAATCCTGGTACAGGCACCTCGATTCACGTCGAACTGCCGCTATCGGAAAGAAATGGGTTTGCGCCAGCCGCACCGTAGCGCAGCGGGAAGACCGTACGGATTAAAACTCGGCCGAACAGATATATACCACTTGCGTTGTACCTCGCCAGGAGGGCACATGCGGTCTCGACAACAAACATTTCCGCTTGTTACTCGGTATTGGCCTTGCACTGGGCGCGCTGGCGGCGGCCTCTTTTGCGCGAGCGGAAAGTGCCATCGGCGGCGGATTCCGATTGAAGAGCACGACCTTCGCCAACGACAGGATCCTGCCGATCAGCACGATCAACAATATATTGTTGTAAACGGAACGAATAGCTGTTCCATCAATGGAGCTCCCCGCGGGGAACCAATCGCCGGAACTCTCTTGGACGGGTACGCCGCCAGGCACACGGAGCTTTGTCGTGACGCTTTACGATGTCACCGCCTCGTTTACTCACTGGGGCATATACAACGTCCCCGGAGACGCTAGCCGGCTGCCAGAGAATGCGGGGGTGGCAGGCAGCTCCTATGGCGCACAAATTGTAAACGACTTTGGGACGGGCGCCGAATATGGCGGGCCGTGTCCCCCCGGCGAATGTCGCTCCTTATGTGCACCATTACATTTTCACGGTGTATGCGCTCACGGTGTATGCGCTCACGGTGTATGCGCTCGATGCGGACCTGAGTTTTCCGAGCTCGACAAATTTTCCCGCGAATGCCGAAACACTTTATCAAGCGCTGATCGAAGCCGGACGCTGCCATCATATCCTAGCCAGTGCAAGCCTCACCGGGCTCTACTCGACCATGCCCTCTCGATGAAGTGGAGGACGGGCGTCGAGCAACTTGGCCTGGATCTGAGCGCGAGAAAGGACCTCGGTATAATCCAGACTAGGCAATCCCCACATGCAGTTTCGTAAGCCCGCGATCGCTGCGGCCGGCGTGGGAGCGGCGTTGTTGCTGCTTCAGGCAGGCGTGGCGCAACAGAACGCGACCCCACAGACGGCGACGGGCAGCACCAGTTCCCCTCAAGGCAGCAGCCAAGCCACGGTTACCGTCCCGGTAGCGCCGCCAACATCAGGAGATACTGCCGCCGCCGATGGGAAGAAAGACGACAACGCCATTCGGGTGCAGGTGAATGAGGTCATTGTGCCTGTGACGGTGACCGACGAAAAGGGGCGCTTCGTTTCCGATCTCGACGAAAAGGATTTCCACATCTTCGAGGAGAACAAGCCGCAGGCAATCCGCTACTTCACACGCGAGCGCAGCCAGCCGGTGGTCATCGGTTTTGTCCTCGACCTCAGCACGGCCAGCCGCATTCATTGGAAGAATTTTCAGGATGCAAGCGAAGAGCTAGTGCAGAACCTCTTGACGGGCGACCCGAAGTATTCGGGCTACCTGATCGACTACGCGCAAGACGCCGAGGTGGCCGTCAACACCACAAGCGATCCGGAGCCGATTGTTCAGAAGATTCGGGCGCTCAAGCCGGGAGGCGGTTCGGCGCTGTACGATGCTATTTACCTGGCGTGCACCAGCCGCAAGCTGGTGCAGGGAGAACCGATCGAACCGCGGCGCGTGATTGTGATCATCGGTGACGGTCACGACAATGCGAGCAAGCACTCGCTCGCGCAGGTGGTCGAACTGGCGCAGCGCAACCTGGTTACGATTTATTGCATTAGCACCGAGGCCTTCGGATTCACCAATCTGAGCGACGACACCCTGGTGCGGCTGGCGCAGGAGACCGGCGGGCGCGTGGTGTACCCGCTGGGGGATGTTTACAAGGACACCGATGGCTACCTTTCCAAGCCATCTGACGACGGCAACTATGCGCTCACGGTTGGGACAGGCGCCTACCGGTCGGCGGTCGACGGAAAGATGTACCGCGCGGTGGCCGATATCGCGGGAGAAGTAACCACTCAATACATCATTCGCTACGTCTCCGACAATCAGACCTCCAAGTCGTACCGGAACGTAAGAGTGGTAGTGGACCTGGGGAACGTACATGTGCGGGCGCGCAAAGGGTATTACGCAGCTGTGCCATAACGGGCTAAGGTTTTGGTCGGGGCCAGAAGGACGATAAGATGACTGGATAATAGTGTGCCGAGCCAAGTCATCAACTTCCGCGATTACGCGCTTAAGCAGGGGGAGTTTTCGCTGCTAGAGGCAGCATTGCCGGGACGCGCGCTGGAACCAATCGGAATCTTGCTTCTAGATCCGGCAAGCGACACCTTATATGTTCGATTGCGGCGGGATTGGGAGACGTTGGCGAACGAAGAAGACGCCGAAGTGCTGGCGGAGCTCGAAGAGGACCTGATTGCCAGGGCGCGTGAGGGCGGGGGCGCGGTCGTGCTCGAATATCTGGAGAGCGCGCTGTCGCAGTCGGTTCGCGTGAGCGAGCGTGAAGCGGTCAGCGTACGCGATTTCGACAAAAAACTGGGTGAGCTGTATCGCGAGCATGTGCCGGCCGAAGTCTTGCGTTTCCGCACCCATTTGCCCCGCTATTCTCTGGCCGTTGCGGCTGGCCCGTTTCTTACGAACCCCGAAGATATCCAAGCGGAGGAGTGGGTCGAAGCGCCTCCCGATTTGCACCTGGACGAGGAAATGTTCATCGCGCGCATCCAGGGCCATTCGATGGAGCCGAAGATCCCGGACGGCAGCTTGTGTGTGTTCCGGCGCAACGTGGTCGGCTCGCGAACCGGCCGCCTGGTGCTGGTGCGAAACTCAGAGCTGGCCGACGACAATCAATACACGGTGAAGCGCTATCGCAGCGAGAAGAAGACGAGCGAAGACGGCTATCTGCAGACGCGGATCCGGCTCGAGAGCCTGAATCCCGCGTACCCTTCCTGGGACTTGGACGAAGAAGAAGGCAAATATCAGGTCATAGCGGAGTTCGTTCGCGTGCTGGACTAGCTGCGCTTCTTGCGGCGGCGGGAGTTTTCTCCGGCTACTGCAAATTGCAGTTTTTTCTCCACCGTGTCCACGCGATCGAGCCGCACCGGAAGGCGGTCGCCGATAGAGTACACCTTACGGCTGCGGTCGCCGATGATTTTGCGGCCGTTTTCGTGGTAGAGAAAACGATCGCCCGGCAAGGTCTCGATCGGCACCAGGCCTTCGACGAAGAGTTCGGTCAGCTCCACGAAAAAGCCAAACTTCGTGGTGCTGATGATCAGTGCATCGAACTCATCGCCGACGCGGTCTTCCATGAACTTCACTTTTTTCCATTCGATGAGCTCCCGTTCGGCTTCGGCGGCGCGCCGCTCGGTGAAGGAGGTGTCGTCGCCCAATTCGCGCAAAGCGGTCTCTTCCACCAGCGGGTTCCCGCCGGCCAGATGATGCGCCAGGATGCGATGCACAACCAGGTCCGGATAGCGCCGAATGGGCGACGTAAAGTGTGTATACGCCGAAGCGGCCAGCGCGAAGTGCCCTTCGTTGACGCTGCTGTAGCGCGCCTGCTTGAGCGAGCGCAGCATCAGATAGCTCAAGATGCGCTCTTCGGGTTTGCCGGCGATTTTGGCGATCAATCGTTGATAGTTGCGGGAAGAGATGGAGAAATCTGGCCGCGGAAGCACGATTTCCCGGTGCGTCTTGTGGCCGTCGCGCCGGCGCTGGGTGACGGCAAAGCGTTTGACGGGCAGAGCGCCGACGCCGAGCGAATAGCCGAAATGGGTGGCGATTTCTTCGAAGTCCATGACACGTTTCGAGTCGGGCTTTTCGTGGATGCGGTAGAGGGTCGCAACCCCGGCGGTTTCCAGATGACCGGCCACTGCCTCGTTGGCGGCCAGCATAAATTCCTCAATAAGGCGGTGTGCAATGTTGCGCTCGACGCGCGTGACGCCGATCATCTGGCCGGACATGTCCAGCTCGATATTGGTCTCCGGCATATCGAAGTCGATGGAACCCCGGCGCGTGCGCTTGCGGTTCAACACGAGCGCCAGCTCACGCATTAACTCAAAACGCCCTACAAGTTTCAC
Source organism: Bryobacteraceae bacterium (assembly GCA_036269275.1). Classification (GTDB taxonomy): domain Bacteria; phylum Acidobacteriota; class Terriglobia; order Bryobacterales; family Bryobacteraceae; genus Bog-105. The sequence continues at coordinate 133,035 of DATASJ010000093.1, forward strand.
GTAGCGCTCGCGCAGGGCGGCGTCACCTTCGAGCAAGCCGAAGACGGCGGTATAAGTCATGCGCTCGGCGCTGCGGATGACACCCGGGGTGAACTCCTGCGCGACAATGTCGCCTTGCCGGTCGATCTCCAGAAGCGCGGACAATACCAGCCGGTCCTCGTGCGGGCGCAAGGAACAGATATCCGTCGAGAGTTCGACCGGGAGCATCGGTACGGCGCGGTCCGGGAAATACACGCTGGTGCCGCGCCGCAGCGCTTCGGTATCGATAGGGGTGCCGGGCCGGACGTAGTGGCTGACGTCGGCGATATGAACTTGCAACGCGAAATGATCGTTCGGCAGCCGTTCTACCCACACGGCGTCGTCGAAGTCGCGCGCCGTTTCGCCATCGATGGTGACGACGTCGAGATGCCGGAAGTCGCGTCGGCCGACCAGTTCGCGCGGACCGATCTCATGCGGCATGCCACGGGCCTGCGCGATCACCTCCGCCGGAAATTCGTGCGGCAGATGGTGCTTGCGAATGATAATCTCGACATCGACGCCGAAATCGTCCGGGTAGCCCAGGACTTCGGCGACGCGCCCCACGCCTGCGTCGCCCTCTCCGGGAAATTCGAGGATTTCGACGTTCACGATCATGCCGTCGAGATGTTCGACGGACTTGATTTCGAGCGGCGTCGCACCGACGCGATCCACCGATGCGCGGAGGGGCGGGATCTCCATCCCTAGTGGGATCTCAATCCACTGTTGAAGGCGGTCGTCGGCCGGCCGCACGAAGTTGCCGCGTTTCAGAATGCGGAACTCACCGACCACGGTCTCATGAGCCCGGCGCAGGATGCGAATGATCTCGCCCTCTGCCCTGCCCGCGTTCGCGATGCGCGTTACATGTACCAGCGCGCGATCGCCGTGCATGCCCTTCGAGGCTTCTCCGGGTGGGAGAAAGATGTCGCCCTGAATGCCTTCGACCAATGCTCGGGGCTTCATCTCCCTGAGAGCCGCGGGCTCATCCAACCGATCTGGTATCAGAAAACCAAAGCCGTCCCGATGAATCGAGAGCCGGCCGGCGACGTATTCCCGATTGCTGCCCGTGGCGACGTAATGCCCCGAGCGCAGCTCTACGAGCAGGCCTTTACCGGACAACCGGTCGAGCGCGTTTTCAAGCGCGTCGCGTTCCCCGCCCGTCAGGCGCAGCTCGCGTACAAGTTGTTTGTAAGTCGCTCGTGCATGCGGCAGTTTGCGAATGTGTTCGAGCAAGCTCCCGTCGCTGATCGGCTTGGTCATCAAACGCAATTATAGGAGCGCACTGGCCGTCTGGGGCCGTTGTGCGCGGTTTCGGTAGCAACGCCGGGTATGCTGGCCACATGCAGCTGAAAGCAATTCGTTTGACCATTCCCGAGAACGGCAACCTCATTGTCGGGCAGAGTCACTTCATCAAGACCGTGGAAGATATCTACGAGGCGATGGTCAACACCTCGCCGCACATCAAGTTCGGCATTGCCTTCAACGAAGCCTCCGGCGATTGCTTGACGCGCTTCGATGGAAACGACGGCACGTTGCAACAAAACGCGATTGAGAATGCGACCGCGCTCGGCGCCGGCCACGTCTTCGTCGTCGCGTTGCGAGAAGGATTCCCCATCAACGTGCTGGGACGGATCCAGGCGGTGCCCGAGGTGGCGAACATTTATTGCGCGACCGCGAATCCGGTGGAAGTGATCGTCGCCGAGACCGAACAAGGCCGCGGCATTCTAGGAGTGATCGACGGCTATTCGCCGAAAGGAGTCGAGACGGAGACGCATTCGAAAGCGCGCGTCGAGCTGCTGCAGAAATTCGGCTACAAGCGCTAAAGGATCGGTAAAGCGCCGCCCTCGCGTAAGCCAGTGCCGGTGAGTCCGCCGATCTCTAAAGCGACGATCCGATTCGGCTCTCGCACGGTGGCCATCTCCACTTTCAGGAAATTTGTAGCCAGCGCCATTCCGCGCTGGTGGAGCGTCACGGCGGACAGCGTCTTGCCGGTCATGCGCCGCCGGAATTGGACGTTCTTGCGATCGGAGAGCTCGCGCAAATGCCTCGTCCGCTCGTGCCGGACCTGCACGGGTACCGGATTGCCCTGCCCTGCGGCGTGCGTCCCGGGCCGCTCCGAATACGTGAAGACATGCAGGTAGGTGAACGGCTGCTCTTCTACAAAGCGAGTTGTCTCGGCAAATTCGGCGTCGGTCTCGCCCGGAAATCCAGTCATCACATCGGCTCCGATAGCCGCATCCGGCATCAGGCGGCGTGCGATTTGCAACCGCGTGGCGTAATGGCGCGTCCGGTATTTGCGATACATGCGCTTCAACACGGCGTCGCAGCCGGACTGCAACGGCAGGTGCACGTGCTTGGCGATGCGCGGCTCGGCGGCCACCAGGGCGAGCAGATCCTCGCTCCAGTCCATAGGCTCGACCGAGCTGATGCGGAGGCGCTGCACGGCGGTCTCGCGTAATATGCCGCGCAGCAGATCGGGAAAACGCACTCCGGGCGCGAGGTCCCGGCCCCAACGGCCGAGGTTGATTCCGCTCAGCACGATTTCGCAATAGCGTTCGGCTAGATCGCGCACTTGGGCAATCACGCGATCCATCGGCGCGCTGCGGCTCCGGCCGCGCACGGACGGAATGATGCAGAACGAACAGCGATTGCTGCAGCCGTCCTGTACTTTGAGGTTCGGGCGCGTACGGTCTGCGCGCACATCGCCCACCGCCGCGGTCGAAAACCGGTGGTCTGCCGCAATGTCACTCACGCGGATCTGGCCGTGATACTCTTCGCTCCCGGTAACGACTTCCGCGATGGATGTTTTATGGGAATTGCCGACCACCCATGTCACCCCTTCAATGGCAGCCAACTCTTGCGGCGCGCGTTGCGCGTAACAGCCAGTCACCAGAATCTGCGCCTCCGGGCGGTCGCGATGCAGTCCGCGGATGACGCGTCGCGCATCCGCGTCGGCGCCGTGCGTCACCGTGCAGGTGTTCAGGATGATGAGATCGGCAGAGCCCGCGTCCGCTACCGTTGAGAATCCACGCTCCTCGAGCGAGGCTTCTATGGACGCGCCATCGGCCTGCGAAGCGCGGCAACCGAAACTCTGGACGAACACCGTTTTCACGCTGATTCCAGTGTAAGTGGACGAGCGCACAGGCCGTTTGGTGGCCGTTGTGCGCGTTAAGGTAGGAGCGCACAGGCCGCAGTCGTGCGCGGTCTCTTATACTAATACTTGCCTGCGCGATCGGGCAACCGCCGGGCGTCTTTGCTTTTGCGAATGCGCCGGGAGGAAAGTCCGGTCTTCTCAGGGCAGCATGCCGGCTAACGGCCGGGGGCTTTTTGCGTAAATGCGAAAGCTACGGAAAGTGCCACAGAAAATATACCGCCTTTTGGATTCCGAAAGGTAAGGGTGAAATGGTGCGGTAAGAGCGCACCGCGGCCTGAGCAATCAGGCTGGCAGGGTAAACCCCATGCGAAGCAAGACCAAATAGGGGAGGAGGAGTGGCCCGCTCCGTTACTACTTCCGGGTAGGTCGCTGGAGCCTTTCAGCAATGGAAGGCCTAGACGAATGGTTGCCGCCGCGCTCGATGCGCGGGCACAGAAACCGGCTTATAGATCGCGCAGGTCTTACAAGTCGAAAAAAACACTCATGCCGCAGCCGCGCCTCACGCATACACGCCGTAACGGTTCCCCGATGGGGGCTTCTAACGGGCTGAGCATGCGGGCGTTTTGGGGCGGGAAACAGTTGGCAGTCCTGGTTTGTGTGGCCGCCATTCTTTCGAGTTCCTGTTTGGTGCGCAGGCGTGTCGTCGCGCCCCCGGGCAAAGCTAAAGAAAACCGGCCCCTGCGCATCGCAACCCAGCACGATTTGATTCAGCTCATCCACAACGCCTGGGACCCCATTCAATCTTTCACCATGAAGGCCGACATGGCGCCCTCGGTCGGGCAGCTCTATGGCGGCCAGGTGACCGATTACGCGACCATCACCGGCTTCGTGCTGTTTCGCAGGCCGGACGAGATACGAGTCATCGGACAAGACCCGGTGATCCACAGCACCCTCTTCGACATGGCCTCGGCGGGCAACGACTTCCGCGTTTCGCTGCCTACGAAAAATCAATTCGTCATCGGAGCCAACGATGCGCCCGCGACTTCGAAAAACAAGCTGGAGAATCTGCGCCCAGCCGCTTTCCTGACCTCTCTGATGATCATGCCGCCCGGCCAGGACGACCTCACGTTGATGGAGGACGACACAAACGAGACCAAAGCCGTCTACATAGTACAGGTGATCCATCGCGACGGCGACCAGTTGCGACTCATGCGCAACATCTACTTCGACCGGTACACGCTCGCAATCAACCGGCAGAAAACATTCGACGCCAACGGTTATATCAAGAGCGACACCAAGTACGGCGAGTGGAGGGTTTTCGGCGGGACGCTATTCCCAACCATGATCGACATTCAGCGCCCGCAAGACGGCTATGAGCTGCTCTTGACGGTGCTCGACATGAAGATCAACACGCCGGATGTGACGCCCGAAAAATTCGTATTGGCCCAACCGCCGGGCGCAACGGTGAAAATGCTCGGCGGCGCAACGCACTAGCGGCCCTCAGATCACCCGCAGCGCTTCTTCCAGGCCTTCCACGAAAAAGTACTCGCCCCACATGACGGATTCGTCCACGCCGAGACCTTTGTGGATGTGGTACACCCCGCCTTTCAAAACTCCTTCCCAGTCGGCGTCGGCAGCGGCCAAGTACTTCGTACACAGGCTGCGCAGAATGTGAATCGCCGTCGACCAGTAGAAGTGTCCTTTCATCGGGTCGGAAACATGGCGGCAAAGCCGGAGCATGCCCGCCGCGGCAATTGCTGCGGCCGAAGTATCCACCAGCATCCGGTTTTCCGGCGGCGCATTGTAGTCCCAAGGTGGAACACCGTCGGCCGGCGTATGCGTGATGTAATAATCGACGCACGCTTCCGCAGTATGCAGAAAGCGCGGGTCGCGGCTGTATTGATAGGCAGTGGTGAAACCGTAAAGCGCCCAAGTAAGGCCGCGCGACCAGCATGAATCGGAACGATAGCCTTGTTGCGTCGATTCGCGCAGGAATTCTCCCGTTTCCAAATCGAATATCCCCTCGTGGGCCGTGGAGCCGTCGCCCCGCACCAGGAACCGCCGCGTCGTCATGCAATGGCGCACGGCAATGTCCCGCAGCTTCCGGTCGCTCAATTCCCGCGCTGCGTAAAAGATAATTCCTACGTTCATCATGATGTCGATGAAAATCGAATCTTCCGCGACAAAGGAACGGAGATACTGGCCTTCTTCATTGAACCGTTGCGCCAATGTCTTGCCGGCGTGCAGTACGACCTCGCGAACGGCAGGGTCTCGGGTGGCCTGGTACCAGCGGTGATAGGTGGAGAAGAAGATGAACCCGAGATCGTGTACGTCGGCATCTGTCTTGCGCGCTTCCAAAGGCTTGCTATAGCGGATGGCCTGCTCCATCCAAAATTTGGATTCTGGCTTGTTGAGGCGGCCATGCCGGTGGAACAGCCACATCATGCCGGGCAAAAAGCCGTCGCACCAATGCGTCCAGGCCGGTCCTTCGTGCTTCCATTTGCCGCCGGACGTGTACATCGGATAAAAATCCGGATGACTCTCTATGAGGCGCCGCACTTGCTTTTGCGCGAAGCCGATAGCGCTTTCAAACAGCTCTTCGTCCGAGTCGTAGATGAATTGGATCACGTATACACCAACGATGACAATTATAAGTAGGCGTGACATTTTCCTCTGCTACCATCGGGTTGCATGGCCGCGAAAGTAACCATCGTCAACAACGGACCCATTCGTATCGAAGGCGAGTTCATCATCCAGGACTCGGAGGGGAATTCGTACGGTTTGGGCGGGAGATCCGTCATCTCCCTGTGCCGCTGCGGCCTGGCAGATAACAAACCGTTCTGTGACGGCACCCACGGCCGAAACGGCTTCCTTTCCGAGTGCAAGGCGCGCGATCTACCCCCGCCGAAGCCGAAAATCTGAGATCATTCTCTCTCTGATAGAGCACATTCTCTTTTCAGGGCTTTTCATGGAGTGGTATTACGCGGAAGCCGGGGAGCGCGTCGGCCCCATACCCGAGGCCGAATTTCGTGCGTTATGGTCCGCCGGCAAGATCGCCGCGGAGCATTTGGTCTGGAGCGCCGGAATGGCAGGCTGGCAGCCGCTCGGGACCTTGGATTGGCGGCCTCGTGAGACATCGGTTCCGGATACTGGCGCCTGCACAGAATGCAAGCGCGCGTTCGCTCGGGACGAGCTGCTCGCCTTCGAATCGGCGCGGGTCTGCGGCAGCTGCAAGGCGATTTTTTTCCAGCGGCTCCGCGAGCAGGGGATCTCAGGCGTCATCAAGACCTTCTATCCATTTGCTGGTTTTTGGATTCGCGTGCTGGCCCGGTTTATCGATGGAGCGATCCTTTGGGCCTTTTTCATCGCCTTGATGTTCGTCTGGGAGGCGGCGATGCGGCGCGTGATTTTCGATCCGGCGCACGCCAACGCCTATGACATTGCGGCCGTTTGGGGCGGCCTGGGCCTGATTTACCTGATTTCGACGGCCGCCCTGATCGTGTATGAATCGTGGTTCCTGTCTCATCGCGGCGCGACTCCTGGCAAGTTGGCGGTGGGGGTTCGGGTCATCCGGGCTAATGGACAACCCCTGAGCACAAAACGAAGCATCGGACGCTCGTTCGCCTATCTATTGAGCAGCATGCTGCCGCTGGCCATCGGATTCATCATGGCCGGCGCCGACGAAGAAAAGCGCGCCTTGCATGACCGGATCTGCGACACGCGGGTGGTCCACAAATCATGAACGCGGTGCCCACATCGGCAATGGTTTGCCCACGCTGCGGGCATGAGCTTCCCACCGAAGCTCTTCAGCCCGAAGGCGGCAGATGCGCAGATTGCGGGGCATTCGTAGAACGAAGCGTATTTCCGGCCTTTTTCCGCGTTGAAGAACGTTCCATGGGCGAGCGGGTGGTCTCCGGCGAGGCCGCCTGCTTTTTTCATCCCGATCGCATCGCCGCCTTCCCCTGCGCGCGCTGCGGCCGCTTCTTGTGCGCTCTATGCCGCATCTCCTGGGCGGGCGAGAACATCTGCACCGCCTGCGTAGAAGCTCTTTACAAGACCGATCAAGGGCGCGCTTTAGCGTCCAGCCGTTTCCATTTTGACTCTCTGGCCCTAACCGTCGCAACGCTGCCCATCCTGACCTGGATCTTCAGCCTGCTCACGGCGCCGCTCGCCTTGGGCTTCGCCCTGTTCACCTGGCGGCGCGAATGCAGCATCGTACCGCGCAGCAAGATCCGCTTTGTCGCCGCCATTCTGTTTTCCATGCTGACTATCGCGGGCTGGGTTGTGTTTTGGGCGTACGTGATTCGGCGCAGTCTCCACACCGCCCAGGGGCAGATCGGATAAAACGATGGCCCAGCAGAACGCACGCTATCAGCCCTTATCCGGAAAGCGCGGCATCCACCTGGGCAACGTGCGCGCCTGGCGAGCCCGCGATCATTTGCTGCTAGTCGAAAATCGCTTTTTCACCGAGCACTACACTCGCCTCTTTTGGGCCGACATCGAGGCCATCGTCCTGTATGAGCTCCAGACGCGCAGCTCCGTGCTTCTGAGCTTGGAACTCGCCTGTCTCTTGTCGGTTCTGGCTCCGGTCTTCTTCTGGCGGGCAGGTTGGCCTTCCTTGGCGGCATTTGTCTTTCTCCTCTCTTACGCGATTTGGCGCATTGGCCGCCCTCAATGGGCGTGCGAAGTGGATACCAGAACCAACAGCAAGCAATTTGCTCTTCCGGGAACGTTGATAGCATGCCGCCGTCTGGTCGAGGAGATCAAGAACACTGTGGCGCTCGCCCAGGGTCAACTTACCGAAACGCCGCAGGCGCAGGCAGCGCTAATGGATCCAATGCCGCAGGCCGTCAGCTACCGGCCCGAGACGCTTTCGAAGCAACCCTTTCTGGCGATGCACGTCATTGCTTTTGTGCTGGGCATTTTGAGCCCGTTCAGCGTTGTTGTATTTGTTCTGTATTGCCCCGCGCTGATCGGCGCCTGGTTCCTTCAGCAGGATTTTAGGTTTCCCATGGCAGTCCGCTCCGCAGCGGCAATGAGCCAGATCTTTGCCATCTTGCGCATCGCGATCTGGCTGCTGGTCGTTTCACGCGTTAGGTTCTACTTCGCGCCAGTCGTTTTCAATCATTGGCGCTTCGGCCTGCCCCAAATCGTTTTCAGTCTCTATGGGATCGCCGCCGTTTATTGGCGTTCCATGGAGCTGGCCAAACCGCAACAGAAGAGTGCAACCGTCCTAGGCTTGAGTTAAGATCGCTGAAAAATGGCTTCACTCGCGCTCCAACGGTGTTTGAATCACGATTTGCGCGAGGCCGTGTCCCGTTGTCCCTCCTGCCACAACTTTTTTTGCCGTGAATGCGTGGTGCTGTTCGAAACTCGATTGCTGTGCGCAAGCTGTCTCGCCGTGGCATCCTCCTCGGAGGAGTTGCCGCGCTCCCATCCACGTTTTAGCCTCCGAAGCGCGGTGCTGGTCATGCTCGGGCTTTTAGCCGCGTGGCTGCTTTTCTATCTCGCGGGCTGGACGCTTCTCCAGTTCCGAGACTATCCGCCCCTCGCCGTCCTCGCCTCTTCGGCCCTACGGTGCGCGCCGTGAAAGAATCGGCATTCGCGTCCGCAGTGGGGCTCATCGAAGATGCGCTTGCGCTCGCCAAGCGCGCCGATTCGAATGCCTGGCTGATCTATCTGGCAGGCGCGGTGCCCTTCTTCGGCCTCTTGCTGTTCGAAATAACCGACTTGGCCCAGAATCCGTTCGCACTGGAACGCCTGCCACTTATCGCGCTCTTGCTGGCTTTGCTTTATTGTTGGCTTCACGTCTGCCAATCGGTTTTCTGCGGCTGCTTGCAAGCCGCGCTCACGGAAACCGGCCACTCCCTGGGCGCGCATTTTGCCGCAGCGCTCGCCACTCAACCGGCCATTGCAGCTAGCAAGTTGATTCTCTGGCCTGTGTCGATGATCCTCCTCATTCCATACCCCGCGGTCACGATGTTTTATCAGCATTCGCTTGTCCCGCCGGGGCGGCCTTTCAAAAGCTTGCGATCGACGATTGCCGAATGCAGGCGCGACGCGCTCTACCGCCCGCGGCAGGTTATCTGGATGCTGCTGCTAGTAATCCTGCTGCGCGCCATTCTGTGGATCAATGTTTTCGGTTTGTTGCTGCTGGCGCCTTTGTTGTGGAAGACTTTGACCGGCCTCGAAGGGAACTTGACCCGCGCGCCCGAACTGCTGGTGAACCCAACCTCACTGGCCATGCTCTCGATTCTCGCCTACATCGGGCTTGACCCGATTGTCAAAGCCGCTTGCGTACTGCGGCAATACACGCGGCAGTCGCAAAGCTCCGGCACCGACCTTCGCTTGAGCATCTCTATGCTGGGCCGGGCCGCGGCGGCCGTGATTCTCTGCGCTTCGTGCGCGCCCCTGGGGTCCAGCGCCGCCAATGGACAGCCAGCGACCAATTCCGCAACCGTTTCGCCGGACCGAATGCGCCAGGCGATCGAAAGCGTCTTTCACGATCCCCATAACGCCTGGGACCTGCCAGTAGTACAAGCGCCACGGCCGAGATCAGACCCGTTCGGCGACTTCGTGAATTCAATAGTGGATCGAATCGATGCAGTTTGGAAGAGCATCACGTCCGCACTGGGCAGCCTGATCCAAGCTTTGCGTCATATCTTTTCAAACACGAGCCAGCCACAAGACGCGAGCGCGCATCCGGTTTCGAATGTCAGCGGCTGGCTAGTGATCGCTATCTTCACTCTGCTTCTGGCGGCCGCCATTCTTTTCGCATGGTGGAACCGCCGAAAACGGTCACCTCCGCAAGCAACCGCCGCCACTGCCATTCCGGCGCCAGGCATCGACGTAGCCCGCGAGGACATGCATGCCAACGATCACCCTGAAAAGGAATGGCTCAGATTGGCGCAGCAGCACCGTATGGCTGGCGATCTGCGGCTGGCTTTGCGCGCGCTGTATCTATCTACTCTGGCCGCCTTCGGCGGCGCTGGCCTGATCTCATTGATGCGCGGCAAATCGAACCTTGACTACCTCCATGAGTTGCAACGCCGCGGCAAGCGTCTGAACACCGAGTTCGTTCCTCTCTTCCACTCAAACCTGAGCTTGTTCGAAGAGAGCTGGTACGGTGACCACCGGGTCACGGAGGAGACATTCGAGATCTTTGAACGTAACTCTTCCGTGTTGCGCAAGCTCCTCTGAGAAGCAGAATCTATGGCCTCCGCTCATCCAGCCGTTCGCAATACCACTCCCGGCCGCGCAACGCCTTCGAACAGCCAGCGCCGAGGGCGGCTCATCGAACTCGATATTCTGCGCGGGTTTCTACTTCTGTGGATGACGCTCACCCATCTTCCAACCAATGCGAACCTAATTTCCAATCAGACTTTCGGCTTCGTCTCCGGGGCTGAAGGCTTCATCTTTTTGGCGGCGTTCATGGTCGGGCAGCTCGAATACCGGATAGAGACGAAGTCCGGCCCCGGCGCTACCGTGCGCGACCTTTCCAGGCGCACTCTGCGCATTTACATCTACCATTGCGCCCTGCTGGTATTCGCCTTCACGCTGGTCGCCGAGTTTGGCGTTTCCTTCCACCGGCTGGCGCTACAAAACCTGCTGTCGTTCTATCTGCAACAGCCGCAACACGCTGCAATCGCCGCCGCGCTGCTTCTCTATCGGCCTTCCCTGCTCGACATTTTGCCCATGTACATCGTCTTCCTGGCGCTCACGCCGCTAGCGCGCAACATCGCCCGCCGCTGGGCAACTTGGGATCCCGTTGTTTACATCAGTTTCGCCGTATGGGCTGCGGCGCAATTCGGTCTCCGCGCCTGGATATACCGTCACGTGAATCTGTTCGGCCTGTCAGTGCCCGAGTCGTCCACCGGCGCCTTCGACACCTACGCTTGGCAGCTTCTCTGGATGGTTGGCCTCGCGTTGGGAACCATATACGCCGAAAGCATCTCAGGAACCACGCCTCCCGGCGCCGGCGAATCTGAGGTAGGCATTCCGGGCTGGCTCTTGAAGCTGAGTATCGCCATCGCCGCGGTGTTCCTCGTGCTGCGCTACAGCCCCGTCGAGCATTGGATGAACCCGGACAAGTACGGCTGGCTCATTGACAAGTGGCACCTGGGTCCAGCTCGCCTCATCAATTTTGCGGCGCTCTCGATTGTTCTCGTGCGCTTCGGAGCACGCATCGCCGCCCTACCCTTTATCAAGCCTCTTGCCAGCCTCGGTCAGGCCTCGATCGAAGTCTTTTCGGTCCACGTACTTTGCTGCCTGGCTGGCCACGCTTTAGGTCAGGATGCCGACGCTCAGCTCCCCTGGTGGCAACAGACGATCTTGCTGCCAGTCACCATTGCAGCGCTCTTCCTGACTGCGTACTTACAACGCAAGTGGACGGCCAAGAAGCCCGAGCGAGCGATCGCCTCCTCGCGAATGCATGCCTAACCGGAACCAACTCGCATTTGCGGCAGCTTCGGCATTGGCTGCGATATTCGTTTTCGCCCTGTTAGGCCCGGTACTGCGCCGCACGGATACGACTTACAATTACCCTTCGTATTCGTCCCTCAACAATGGCGGCAACGGGACCAAGGCATATTTCGCGGCGCTTGCGCGGCTCGGTCTTGCGCCATCTCGCAACTTCAAATCGCTTCGCAAGCTGACGGGCGCTCGCGCTGCGATCTTCTATGCCGGTTCCGAGCTGTGGTCCTTTCGATACTCCGACGACCAAGAGTTGAAGCAATTCGAGCAGCTCGCAGAGCGTGGCGCTCGCGTTGTCATTGCACTAGACCCGGAAGCTGTTGTCGAAATACCGCAACAGAAGCGGACCCATCCGCCGCCTTCCCTGGGCGCGCGGCCGCCTGAAGACAACCTCAAGAAGCGTTGGGGCATCGAAACCGCTTATGTCAACCGCACCGTTTCCCATGAAAACCGCGAATTCCTTGCCGGCCTGGGAGTGCTACCCGTTACCTGGCGCTTTTCTTCCTGGTCCGGGACCTGGAGGCCGTCGCACCTGCGCAACGGCTCGCCCCTGTTTCTGGAACGCGCTTTCGGACAGGGCAGCATTGTTGTGATCGCGAATTCGAAGCTCTTTACCAATCGCGAGCTGTTGATCCATCCCGATAGCGACGTGCTTGCTTCCGCGCCTGGCGGGTACCGCAGCGTCATCTTCGATGAAAACCATTTAGGGCTCGCAGATACCGGTACCGTTGTCGGGCTGGCGGTCGCACACGATCTCGAATGGATGCTGTTGGGCTTTCTAGTGCTGGCGATTTTGTACGTGTGGCGAAGCTCCGTCAGCTTTGTCCCGCGGCTCTCCGCTCCGGTCGAAGCTTCAGTCAGTGGCCGCGACGCCCATCTGGCGCTTTCACATCTGCTGATGCAAAGCATCCCGTCCGGATCTGTTCTGCGCGTCGCCGCCGAAGAATGGAATCGCTCGGCTGCGCTGCAGGCACGCGCCACGTCCCGTCCCCTCAGCGAGAACGACCTGGAGCGGCTTGGGCAATTGCGGCCCGCCGATGTTGCCGCTGAATACCGTGCTCTGGCAGCGCAGTTGAATTCTCATTGAACGCGCCTAACGAGCACACACCGCCCTGTGCGCTTCATCTACCCCGCGCACAACGGGCACACACCGCCCTGTGCGCTTCGGTTGATAATAGAAGACGTTATGTGGAGTGACCGGAAACCAACCAAATCTTTCGAGAATACGCCGGCGAGCCCGGGCGCGAATGCAGGGCCGGAGGGAGTCGTCAACGTTTCCAATTTGACCGTCATCGGAAGGGCGATGGTGGTGCGCGGTCACATCAAGAGCAAAGAGAGCCTGCACATTGAAGGAGAAGTGGACGGAACGCTCGAACTGCCGGGTGCGCGGCTCACGGTGGGCGCGACGGCGCGCGTCGCGGCGGACGCACGAGCGCGCGAGATTGAGGTGATTGGCACACTGACGGGCGATCTGGATGCCTCGAAAAAAATAACGGTGCGCAAAGGCGGCCGGCTGGTGGGGGACTTGCGGACGCCTGGCATCGTCATCGAAGAAGGCGCTTACTACAAGGGCAAAATCGAAATCGTGAATCCGGAAGAACAGCCGGTGGCTGAGGTACCCGTCAAACGCGCCGCAGCGGGCAGTTAGCTGCGTTAAAAAACAGCGCGCCGCTGTTGCGTGTTCTTCGAAGCCAGAGCAAAACGCGGTTCGAGCGGCGGTTCGGAAGCGCCCGTAACGCGGGCCGCCACGTATTCACCGATCGCCGGACCATGCTTAAAGCCGTGGCCGGAGCCGCCGCCGGCAATCCAGACATTGTCGAACGCGGGATGGCGGTCGATGAGAAAATCGCCGTTCGACGTGTTCTCGTACTGGCAGACGCGCGAATCGACGATGGGCGCATCGGCCAGCGCCGGAAAGCGTTCGGCGACGTATGCTCTCGCATCGGCGATCTTGTCTGGCGTGACCATGCGGTTGGCGCTATCGGGGTCAAAGGCTGGACCGTGAAGGTCAAACGCGACCTTGAAGCCGCGAGCTTCCAAATCCGGAAAGCCATACATGCCCCGAGAGTCGCTGAAATCGATCCATACCGGCGTCTGTGGCGGCGCGAAGCGCTGGTCGCCCGCCGGTATGCCGAAGAAGAGTACGTCTTGCCGCGTTACGAAGATCCGCTGGCCGAGCAGTTCCGGGAAGACTTTGCCGAGCCACGGCCCACAGGCGAAGACAAACGCGTCGGCGGTGACGGAGTCACCCGCCGAGGTTAAGACAGCCTTGAGTGTGCCGCTGCCGCGCGGAGCGCGAACGGCCGCGTAGCGATATCTGCCGCCCGCCTGGACGAAACTCGCGACCACGGCTTGCACGGCCTCCCGCGCCATCAGAGCACCGCTTTCGGGTTCAAGAATAGCGATCGTGTCCGGGTCGATGTGGACTTGCGGGTATTCGCGGGCGAGGTCGGCGGTTGATAAATCTCGGAACGGAATTTGCAGCTTGCGCAGCGTTTGCCGGCTCTGTTCGACATAGGCGTTGTTCGGCTTCGCCATCCACAACACCCCGATGCGCTCCAGAAAATTGCGGCCGCTTTGCGCGAAAAAATCCGACCACGCCGTGAGAGAGCGCTTCGCCATGCGGGTATAGACTTCGTCCGGACCATAGCTGCAACGAATGATGCGCGATTCACCCCCTGAACTGGCGCGCGTGCTGGCGGGCCCATATTCATCCAGAAGGGTGACCTGGTGACCCAGCGCAAGCAAGCGGTATGCGGTCCAGGCGCCGAATACGCCAGCTCCGATGACCGCGTAAGTCGTGGGGTTTTTCGCCCGCGCGAGAAGAGCACCGGCAGCGAGCGAGGTCGAAAATTCGCGGCGGCTCATATCGGGCAGCATGCTAACACAGGCGACTTGACCGGGCACGTGGGCGGCACCTGGATTCAATTGAAATTTCCGGTACCGCAGCATCTTGGAGACGATCGTAAAGAAAAAAGCGCTTTCGCAAGACGTGGTTGCCCGATGCCGCCCGTACGCACCCCGTCGCGACGAATGAGGGACGCGCTTGCCACAGGCGTGTTGAACTCCTGAAGCAACAAGACCGCCGTTACAATCATCGCAGTGGCCTTAAAAACCTGAACTCTCCTCGCATTTCTTACAATCCACAACGTGCCCGATAAAGGACTGGCGCCCTTCTTCCGTTAGCACCCATTCGCGGAGCTGCCAAGGCGGGCTATGCCGCATGTGGAGCCCATGGCCGCAGGAAAGCTCTGCTACCCAGTCCTGGTGCTCATCCTGATGAAAACCAGTAATCGTTCTTTGCACGCTCCAGCAATACCAGACTTGTGTTTGGAAGGAGGGCGGACTAGGACGTTTGCCCCACAGCAAGGGGCAGGAGGTCCGCCCCACAATAGGAATTATGCCCGCAACGAACTCCTGGAACCCCGAACTTTATGAAGCCCGCCACGCGTTTGTCTGGCAATTCGGCGAGGGTGTCATCGAACTGCTAGATGCGAAACCGGGCGAGAGGATTCTCGACCTGGGGTGCGGGACTGGGCAACTGACGCAAAAGATCGCCGAGCGCGGGGCCGAAGTGACTGGGTTGGATGCCTCGCCGGAGATGATTGGACAGGCGCGCCAAAATTATCCCCATCTACGGTTTGTATTGGAAGATGCGGCCAGCATGCGGTTCGAGGGCGAGTTTGACGCGGTCTTCTCCAACGCCGCTTTGCATTGGATGCTGGATGCGAAGGGAGTTGCGAGAGCCGTCGCCCGCGCGCTGCGCGCCGGCGGCCGATTTGTCGCGGAACTCGGCGGCAGAGGGAACGTTACCCGGATCGAGTATGCGATCGCAACGGTTGCGGCGCGCTATCACGGCGAGACCACACCCAAGAAGCGAACATTCTATCCGTCTGTCGCCGAATATGCGGGCGTGCTTGAAAGCTGCGGGCTCGAAGTGCGAATGGCTCAACTCTTCGATCGGCCCACGCCGCTCGAGGGTGTTCAGGGAATGGAGAATTGGATTCGCCAATTCAAGTGGTATTACTACGCTTCCCTGCCCCCTAAAAAAGCGGACGATGCGCTTCGGGAAACAGTCGAATTGTTGCGCCCTTCGCTGTTTCGCGAAGGGCATTGGTACGCCGATTACCGGCGCTTGCGGATAGCATCCGGGAAGCCGTTCGTGCAACCGCTCCCGGATGCCGAGTTGGAGGTTAAACTGCTTTAGCGGCAGCTTTCCGGTTGACGGAGCTTTTCGCGATTTGGTTCAGTTTCTCGTCGGCAGCTTTCTCTTCGTCGAGAGTTTGCTGCAGCAGCCTGGGAGCTTGGGTCAATCCAAGCTGTTCCGCGAAGGTGCGGGCACTTCCATAGCCGGACATCTCATAGTGCTCCACGCGCTGCGCCGCGGCGATGAGCGCGGCATCCTTGACCGCGGGATCGCCCTTGGCCTTGACCATTGTCTCGCCTTCGGCGACGAGACCTTTCATCGCATCGCAGGTTTCGCGGGCAGGCTCCACGTTGATCTCACGAAACACTTGTTCCAGGCGCGATACATGTCCCTGAGTTTCACGCAAGTGATCTAACAGAGCCTGCTTGAGCTGGCTCGAATTTGCTGCATCCGCCATTTTGGGGATGGCTTCGGTGAGGCGGTTTTCAGCGTCGTAGAGATCCTTGATCTGGTCGACGAAGAGATCTTGTAACGAGTTCAATTCTGTCGTGGTGAATAGTGGCATTATGTAACTCCTCGCATGGCGTGTCCGGGCGTAACAGCCCATGGTAATTGACGCGCCACTTATGGGACTCCTCGGATGCGGCGAAGTTTCGGATACGAAACGCAGAGTTTTTTCGGGATGCAGAATTTCCTTGGGCTGGCAGTTTTTTCGTTTGTACCAGCGCGGATCCATGGAAAGCTGCGGCCGTTTGCAAGCAAGGAAGTTTCCTGACGCGATAAGCTACTGTTGGCACGGCAATTGCTGCGCCAGAACGTAGGGACAAGATGGCTAACCTGACGAGAACTACTCGAGATCACGAAGAAATTCGCCGATGGGCTGAGGAACGTGGAGGCAAGCCCTCCCATGTGCAGCGCACCGGGTCCGGCGAAGATGTTGGAATTCTGCGCATCGATTTTCCCGGCTACAGCGGCGAAGGCAGCCTGGAGCCGATCACGTGGGAACAGTGGTTTGAGAAGTTCGATGAACAAAGCCTCTCGCTAATTTACGAGGAAGAAACGGCGGGCGGCGCGCGGAGCAACTTCAACAAGCTGGTGAGCGCAAGGACCGCCGCAGAAGCCGAGGCGAAGAGTGGTGGGCGGCGTGTTCGCGGGAGCACGAAAAAGAGCGCGCGCAAGACGCCGGCGAAGAAGGCGGCATCCCGGAAGGCCGCTGCTCAGAAGAAGGGCAGTACGCCTGCTAAGAAGACCAGCAAGACCGCCGCTCGCAAGACTGCTACGAAGAAGACTGCTGCGAAGAAGCCCGTCGCGAAGAAGACCGCTGCGAAGAAGCCAACAAGCAAGAGCGCCAAGAGATCGGCTGTGAAGAAAAGCGCTGCTAAAAAGAAGCGGTAAGCAGCGTAGCTGAACTGTTGGCAGCGCGGTTGGTTTAGACTGCTCAGTAGAATGCCGACGCCGCCCATCAGCACACTGGGCAAGAAGCCGGTCGCGCCACTCGTGGTGGCGGCAATCCTGGTGGCGATCGCAGTGGCTGCGCTGTTGATCTACCTGAACAGGCCCGTTTCGCAGGCCGTGCAACAAGGATCCGCTTCCGCTGAGGCCAAAGCATACGTGCGCAATCTGGCGCTAAGCGATGTGAGCATGAAAGCGAGTGAAAACTTCATGCGCCAGCGGGTAGTGGAGATCGAGGGCAAGATCGCTAACAACGGTTCGCGCCCTTTGAGGTCGGTTGAGGTGTATTGCCTGTTCTACGGAGTCGATGGCCGCGAGCTATATCGGGAACGCGTGCCGATCGTCCCGCCCGCCGGCGCGCCGTTGAAGCCGAGCGAGACGCGCGCTTTTCGCTTGCCCTTCGATAGTTTGCCCGACGGCTGGAATCAAGCGATGCCGAAGATGGTCATTGCGCAGATTGCCTTTGCGCAGTAAACGCTGAGACGTTCGATGAAAGTCCTGGTAGCCGACGACGATCAGGACCAGTTGTCGCTGCGGTGCATGCTGCTGGCCCGCAGCGGGTTCGAAACCCTGCCTGCCGCCGACGCCGCAACGGCAACCAGGCTCGCGGAGGCGCACAAACCTCGGTGCGCGGTTGTCGATCTTCGCTTGCCAACTGCGGAGCGCGGACTGCAATTGATACATGACCTGAAGGCGCTAGATCCGGGGATGCACGTGTTCGTATTGACGGGTGCTGACGGGCGCAGGCTGGCGCAAGCTCCTGAACGGATACTCATCGACGCGGTTCTGACCAAAGGCTCGGCTTCGGCGGTGCTCATTCAGAAGCTCAGGACGGTGGCCGGGCAGCAGCCATAAGCGCCGAAGGTACGCTGGAATGGTGTTTTCGAGATGAACAAGCCTCAAGCGATTGCACGAACACTGATCAGCCTCGGATGTCTCGTGGTAGTGGTGGGCTCCATTCTTCATCTGATTGCCGGGTATGCGAATGTTTCGGCGGCTCTCGCAACATCGAACCTCGATGAGGGTCTCAGAGATGCAATGGGAGCTGTTTTTCTCATGATCGGATTGAGCTGGATCGCCCTCGCGGTTGATTCCGGCGCTGGCATTCCGTTTCAGCTAACGGATAGTGAGCAGTTTTCGCGCTGATCAGGGCTTGGCAGGCATTCCCGGATTAGCGGTCGCCGGCGGACTCAAGGCGCGCCGTGCGCGATCCACGTCGAGCGTCAACTGCTTGGCGACTTTGGCGGCCACGTCCGCGCTCGCACTTCGGAATTTTGCGCCCAGGCTCTCTTGTGTGGTCGACCAAAGTACGTCGCCGTCGCGGTTGCACAGGCGGACGGCCGCGTACGCCTCATGCTTGCGCTCTTTAATGTGATGCGATTCGTTCTCACCCACGCTCAGGCCCAAATAACCGCCGCTGCTTTTCGAGTAGGAAGTGCTGCCGGACGATTTCCCGCCGTTTTCCCGAGAATTCAAGCTTTCATCGGAGTCGAAGGAATCGGTAAAGGCATGATCGTCCGCCGCGCCTTTGAGAACGGCATCGGCGCGATCCTGATTATCGGTCAAGACAAACAGCCTGGTGGAATCGATGCTGGCAATGATCAGTTCGCGCAAGGCATCGGCCTGCGGACCGCCGGTGAGCTGCGCCACGTAAACGCGTTTCACCTCCAACAAGCTGCCGGTGCCGGAATCCGCGCCGGATTTTTGCGCCTGGACCACGAGCGGGAGCATGACGGCGCACAGCGCAATGACTCGGGATCTCATCCTTTGCCGGCGATTCTCGCTTCATCGTCCTGGAACTGCACCTGCTGTCCGGTTCGGGCCTCAAGCGCCACCAAAGTCAGCCGAATGTCGTTTTTATCGACTCGGAAGACCATCGCCTGTTGCTGCCCATCGTCGTCCTGAAATCCAACCGTCAGGAAGTGCTCGCGCTTTTTCGCCAACAGAAACAGCGGCGAGATCACTACCGCCGCGATGTACCGGCGGTCCACCTTTTGGCCGTACTCGAGCAGGTTGATGCGCTCGTAGGGCACTCGAATCTGAGTGTGCTTCGAACTGAATACGAAATATGTCCGGTCGGTGACCTGAATGTCGCCGGCATTGTTGCCCGGAATATCGGGCCGCGTTCCGCCGATGTATTCGGCCCGGCTGCCGGTACGGCCGGCGGTGGCCACAACAGCGGACAGACAGACAGCAAGCGCTAAGACAAGGGCGCGCATGGCACTCCAGAAGAGGCGCAAAGGCCGCGGATGCGAGCCGCCAGACAGCAAAGGAAGTCCTAAATCTCTGGGCGGAGCGCCTGACACCGCGGGCGTTTTGCGCGGGCTCTTAATCGACTCAGAAGACAGGTGCGCGCGGCGGCCCGATTTTCTCTGTGCCGGAGCCCTCAGGCCCAGAGCTTTTGGAGCGGAACGCCTCTGCGGCAAAGATCGCACGCCGTCGAGTCTTTGTAATAGGATGCATCCATCTTGGTGAGGTAATAGAGCGGGAGGTTGCCGAAATCGGCTACGCTTGGGTTCGGCTGGTAGACGGCGACGGCCAGGCCCACGATGCGGGCGCCGTAGGATTCCACCAAATTACGTAGCTCGGTGAGCCGGCGTCCCGAGCGCAAAATGTCGTCCACCAGCAACACCCTTTCGTCTTTCTGCGGCTTCACGAACTGCCGGAAGCGCATCGGGGAAGCGTCGGTATCCTGCTCGGCCCAGTAGACCTGGTGGGCGCGCAAGGCTTCGCAGACCCCGTAGGCAACGGGCAGGCCGCCGGTGTTTGGGCAGACGATCGACAACTCCTTGATCATCGCCCGGATCTCGGTATCGTCACGCAAACGGCGGCTCAGGCCGACGCTCAAGATCTTGGCGTACTGGAAATAGCGAAACGCCAGCGCCACCTGCAGGTATTCGTCCGAATGCATGCCGTTCGCATATTCAAAATGGCCGTCCCGCAGCGCGCCCGTTTCGCGCAGCATGGCGATGACTTCTTCGTTAGTAGGTATCAGGTGCATGGAAACCGGTCCGCTGACGACCGCAAGGCTTTAATGAGCACCGCGTCCCGCCAGCACATAAGGAATTGATCTGAGAATGATGGACCAATCCAATTTTAACGACCAGTTCTCAATATAAGAAATGTCGAGCCGCATCCAGGTGTTGAAATCGATGCGGTCACGGCCGCAGACCGCCCACAAGCAGGTCAATCCGGGGCGCATCCGGAGCCGGCGGCGCTGCCATCGCTCATAGCGATCCACTTCGGAGGGCAGCGGAGGCCGCGGTCCGACCAGCGACATATCGCCCCGCAATACGTTATAGAGCTGGGGGAACTCGTCGATAGAAAATTTACGCAGCCAGCGGCCAATTGGAGTGACGCGCGGGTCGTGAGAAAGTTTGAAAGCCACCTGGCGTTCGCTCAAGTGCTCCAGATCCGGCTTCAACTGATCCGCATTCGCCACCATGGAGCGGAATTTGTACATGACGAACCGCCGCCCATTGAGCCCGCAGCGCGCCTGCCTGAAGATGACGGGGCCCCGCGAAGTCAGCTTGATCAGCAGCGCAACCATCCCGAGGAACGGCGAGAGCACGAGCAAGGCCGCGGCGGACACGACGATGTCCATAAACCGCTTCGCGAGCAGCCGCACATCGTCGAGAGGGGCGGCGGAGAAGGTGAGCAGCGGGGCATCGCCGACGCGATCGAGCGTCATGTCACTGTTGACATGCGGAAAGAAATCGACGGCCACGCGAGTGCGCACGCCTTGCTCGTCGCATTCCAAGAACACGTCTTCGAGCCCGGAAAGCTTGGTGCTGTCGACGTCGAAGATGACCTCGTCGACTACTTGCCTTGCCAGCAGATGCGGAAGCTCGGCGCGGCATTCGTCTTCGCCCAGCATGGCGGTGATCTCGATGCGGAACGGCGACCCCTCGCATAGATGCCGCGCGAGCGACCTCACCTTCTCAGGGACGCCGACAATCACAATGTGATAAGGGCTGCCGAAACCGCGCTGAAAGGCGCCGATGAGTTGCGGCGATTTCCAGCGGAAGACCGCGAGCAGGACAAATGCATACCCAAATAACAGCGACAGAAAACTACGGCTCAGCGGCGGATCCAAGCGGAGCAGGTATTGAAACAGGATGACCGAAACGGTGCCGCCCACGCACTGGCGCAGCGTGTTCGCAAGCAAGCGGCGCGGGTTCGCCGAATCCAGATAATCGTAAACGCGCTGCAGCGATCCCAACGCTACCCACACGAATGCGCAATAAACGACGAGCAGGAAATAGTTATGCGGCGCCAGGAAGAATACGCGATCCAGTGCGATGTGCGTGCGCGTGAAATAGGCTAGTTGGAAAGCGATGATGGTCAGCAGAGCGTCTGCGATCGCGAACAACAGCCGAATCTTTTTCCGATGGTGAGCAAACACAGACCGAACCTAGAGTAGCAAGTGCGCCACAGCTATCTTACCTGCTAATTGAGCTACTCGGCGCGCAGCGCACCGTCGAGATCCGCCAGGATGTCGTCTACGTCTTCGATTCCAACGGCGACGCGCACCAGGTTTTCGCGGATACCCATGCGCTCGCGCATCTTGGGCGAAATGTCGCGATGCGACGCAATGGTGGGATACAAGAGCAACGTATGCACATCGCCTAATGAAGTGCCGGGAACAATCATCGTCAGGCGATCCATGAATGCCATGACAGCCGGCTTGTCCGCTCCCTTGATTTCGAAGCTGAGAATGGCGCCGAACATGCCCGGTGTAAACAGCTTTTGGATAGTGCACGCGTCGGGGTGATTTGGATCGGAGCAGTAGTACACACGATCGACACAGGGGTGGGTTGCCAACCGCTCGGCCAAAATCTTTGCATTCCGGCACTGCCGTTCGAATCGAACGGCCAGGGTCTTAATCCCGCGCATCGTGAGATAACTCTCGAACGGTCCCAGGACTGGACCGGCCACCCGGGCCAAGGTCCGGAGCGTCTCAAGATGTTGCTCATCGCTGATCACGATGCCGCCCAGAACATCGCCATGGCCGGCCAGATACTTCGTCGCGCTGTGGACAACTAAGTTCGCGCCCAGCTCCAGAGGGCGGAGCAGCATGGGAGTGGCAAACGTACTATCTATCACCAGCGCCGCGCCGGCCGAACGCGCCAGTTCCGCGATCCGATCGATGCGGCCCACGCGCAGCAACGGGTTCGATATGCTCTCCATGAAAATGCAGCCGGGCTTCTTTTCACCGATCGCGCGCTCTACCGCGTTCAGGTCGCAAATGTCCACGTAGCTGAAATCGACTCCGAAAGGAGAAAAGAGCTGTTCGGCCATAGTGACCGTCGAACCGTAGATCGCGTTGGCGGAAAGAACACGGTGCGGCCGGTCTAGCAGCGCGGCCTGAAAGGCAATCTGCAAGGCAGCCATGCCGGAGGCGGTGGCTAGCGAGCCGTGGCCGTTCTCAAGCGTCGTCACGAGCTCTTCCAGCGCTTCATTGGTGGGATTGGAATAGCGCGAATAGGTGTGGCCCTCCTCTTCGTGCCCGAAGACCCGGTCGAGCTGGGCTGTCGATTCATAGAAATAGGTAGTGGCCAAATGGATCGGCGTCGTAGACGGCACCGCAGCGCCATTTCCGCGCTTGCGATCGCCCGCGTGCACTACCGCGGATTCAATTTTCATTTGCGTTTCCAGCGGACACCGTCTTTGGTGTCTTCCAACAAAATGCCCTTCTCCTGCAGCGTCGCGCGAATCTCGTCTGCCCGCGCAAAATTCCTTGACTTCTTGGCACGCGCGCGCTCCTCGATGTAAGCCTCTATCTCCGCATCCGGCAGCAATGGGGCAGCCGGTTGGTCTGAGGTTCGCGCGATTGCGAGGTCGCTCGGTTTCAGAACATCGAAGACGCAGTCGAACACCTCTAGCACGCGCGCCACGTCCCAACGATTCTCCTCCTGAAACCGGCCCTCGTCGATGGCCGTATTCATGGCGCGCACATAGTCGAAGACCGCGGCCAGCGACTCGGCGGTATTCAAATCCTCGTCCATGCCGCGCTCGAACTGGCGTATCGCTTCGCGCGAGCGTTCACTTACTTCTTCATCGCGACCCGCCGGAAGCTTCGTCGAGCTGACGCGCACCTCAAAATCCCGAAGCCGCTCGATGCTTTTGGCGGCGGCTTTCAATCCTTCGAAGGTGAAATTCAGCTTCTTGCGATAAGGCACTGAGGCGAGCAGATACCGGATCGCTTCCGGCTTATAGCCCATCTCGAGCAGATCGCGCAGCGTGTAGAAATTGCCGAGAGACTTCGACATTTTCTGCGATTCGATATGCAGATGCTCGGAATGCAGCCAGAAGCGCGAAAAAGGCTTGCCGGTGATGGCCTCCGATTGTGCAATCTCGTTTTCGTGATGCGGAAAAATCAGATCGACGCCGCCCGCGTGAATGTCCAGCGTCTCCCCGAGATACTTCATGGCCATGGCCGAGCATTCAATGTGCCAGCCGGGCCGGCCGTTTCCAAACGGACTCTCCCAGAAAGGCTCGGTGTCTTTTTGCGCCTTCCAGAGCACGAAATCCCGCGCATCCGCCTTGTCGTATTCGTCTACGTCCACCCGCGCGCCGCTGCGAATACCGCTGAAATCGTTGTGCGAAAGCTTTCCGTAGCCGGGAAAGGCCGAAATCTGAAAGTAAGTCGAACCTTCGCTCGTGTAAGTGCAATCGTTCGCGGTAAGCTGTTCGATCGCTTCGACCATTACCGGTATGTGCTCGGTGGCCTTGGCAATGTGCTCGGGTGTTTCCAGCCGCAGAGCCGCGGCGTCTTCAAAAAAAGCCCTGGTGTAAATCGCTGTGTAGTCCTCGATCGATTTGTTCTCTTTGGCTGCATTGGCGATGATTTTGTCGTCCACGTCGGTCACGTTCATGACGTGGTTCAACTGGTAGCCGTGATAATGCAGCCAGCGCCTCAGGATATCTTCGAAAGTGAAGGCCCGGAAGTTGCCGATATGCGCGTAGTTATAAACCGTCGGCCCGCACGTGTACATTCGAACCGTATTGGCTTCTAGCGGGTGGAAGTCCTCCAACTCCTGCGTCAAAGTGTTGTAGAAGCGAAGAGACATCGAGCCGGGGGTCGGAACCTCAATCGTAGCAAGCGGGCGAAAATGGCAGCATAAGATTTGCGGCAAGAGGTATGGCAAAAAACCGCCCAGGCATCTATGATGCAATTAGCATCCATGCCGCGATCGAAAGGCGCTATGAAATCAACGGTCGAGCGCTTGCTTAAGAGCTACAAACCGGCTTTCGTGCCCCGTGCCGCCCCGAACGCACCACGAGGCTCCGCGGAGATTTCCTTGCCTTGTTTTGAGAGCTTAGGCAACCAAGCCCCCACGTGGGCAAGGCTGACCGCCTCGTCGCTCGGTTCCTTGTCGGAGATTCGCAGCATAGCCCGGGCGGTACTCGATTTAGTAGCCTGGCTAATCTCTGAGGACGTCGATAGGGCACGGAGCGCTTTGGAGTTGCGGCAGCGCCTTAAACTCCTGAATTCATTCATTCGAATTCTTCTCGATCACATCGAGGAGTTCCAGTGCGGTAAGCTCGGATTTCTCGTGCAACTCGGCTGGTTTTTTCTGCACGGCGATCATCCACCTCGCATCGAAGGACAGGCGATCAGCGCTTTGCCCTTGATTTGAGAGCGCGTTCCAAGTCGCTTCTCGCCTAAACCCATCAAAATCTGAACGCGCTCCAAACTGATTTGGAGGCGTTGGTGTTACAGACTACATCGCGGGTTGAACTCGGAGCAAGGAAGGCACTGTCCGCCCATCACGTTGCACGCCGTCTGGGAAAGCCAGTCAGAACCATCCGGCATTGGGCCAAGACCGGGAAGTTGGAAGCGTACAAGAGCGGCCCTAAGATTTGGCAGTTCGATCCGCTCTACATCGAATATTTAGCTGGAAACGGGGTGGGAAATGCCGGCCGGGAGCGGTGAAGAGTTGCGCGTCCGGGGTTGCGCTTTACGGATCGAGCTTGAGCGGCACGATGGTAAATGGGCTCGGCTCGTGCTTACGGTGGGAAACTCGTTTGGGCCACTCATGATTTGCGCCGCCATAATCGTAAGAGGACCTGAGTGGGTTACGTTGGCGAAGCCCATACTGCCGCTCCTGTTTCGTTGAGAGTTCGGGATGACTCGAATTGGCTCTGCTGGCCGCCATCCAAGAACATGCGCGCGAGAATAGTGATTGACCTGCCCTCTCCGCTTTGAAATCCAGGCGCAGTGCCGGGAAACCGGCGCGCGCGCAGGGCTGCTGCACACCGCTCATGGGAGCATCGAAACGCCCGTTTTCATGCCGGTTGGGACCCAGGGCGCGGTGAAAGCGCTCAGCCCGCGCGAACTGCTGGACGACTTGAACGCGCAGATTATTCTAGCCAACACCTATCATTTATTTCTGCGGCCCGGACACGAGCGCATCGAGAATCTGGGCGGTCTTCATCGCTTCATGGCGTGGCCGCGCGCCATCTTGACGGATTCGGGCGGTTTCCAGGTCTTCAGTCTCGACGCGCTGCGCAAAGTGACCGAAGACGGCGTGCTGTTCCGGTCGCACCTGGATGGGGACCCGCATCTGTTCACGCCGGAGAGCACGGTCGATATCCAATTGGCGCTGGGCAGCGACATCATGATGGTGCTCGACGAATGCCTGCCCTATCCGGCTGAAGATCGGGTTGCGCTTGAATCCATGCACCGCACCGTCCGCTGGGCTCGCGCCGCGTACGCTCATTACCTACGCCGCCAGAAGGGGCTCGACTGCGCGTTGTTTCCGATCGTGCAGGGCTCGATGGTTCCGGATTTGCGCAGAGCTTGCGCCGAAGCGCTGCTGGAATTGAATGCGCCGGGTTATGCGATCGGCGGCCTTTCCGTAGGTGAACCGCGTGAACTGAGCCAGGAGATTACTGCCTACACGGCGCCGTTTTTGCCTGCGGACCGGCCCCGTTATGTGATGGGCGTGGGCATGCCTGAAGAGTTGCCGCAATATGTGGCGCACGGTATCGACATGATGGATTGCGTCCTGCCTACTCGCAACGCCCGTAACGGATATCTGTTTACCTCCCAAGGCAAGGTGGCCATCAAACAAGCGCAGTATATAGAAGACAGCGGGCCGCTTGACCCGGCATGCGACTGTTATACGTGCCGGACGTTCTCGCGCGCCTACTTGCGCCACCTGTTTCAGGCCGGCGAGATCCTGTTCTCCACCTTGGCGACGCTCCATAACGTCCGGTACTACCTCGGCATCATGCGCGATATCCGCCAGGCTATCTTGAACGGGCAGTTTCCGGCGCTGCTCAGGGCGTCCGCGCCGGGGCGTGTAACCGCCGGTGCATCCTCTAATCTGGAGTCATGAGTCTTCTGCCGTTTTCGTTGCTCCTGCTGCAGCTTGGAGGCGCTTCGTCGCCGGGCGGGTCGTTCGCGACCGGCCTAATCCCCATCGTCCTGATGATCGCCATCTTCTATTTCCTCGTGTTCATGCCCATGCGCCGACAGCAGAGCAAACAGAAAGAGATGATCAAAGCCCTGCAGAACGGGCAGACTGTTCTGACCAGCGGCGGCATCATCGGCACCATTGTGGCGGTAAACGATGATACGCTTATACTGCGAATTAAGCCCGATAATCTTAAGATTCAGGTGGCGCGCAGTGCTGTCACGAGCCTCGTAGCCGCCGACGATCAGGGCAAGAAGTAGCTCGGGGTCAGCCAAAGTCAGTTATAGATGAAACGCCATTTACGCTTTAAATTTTTCTTGATTGTTGCCGTGATCCTGGTTTGCATCTACGGTATTATCGGCATTCCGAAGAGCAAAGCCGAGCTGGCCGAGAATTGGCACAAGAACATCAATCTGGGCCTGGATCTGCGCGGAGGCACGTATCTGGTGGTTCAGGTCGAACAACAGGACGCCTTCAACCAGCAGGCGAGCTCCGACGCGGACCGGTTGAAAGAAGCTGCCCGCAAGGCGGGAGTGCAGTTTTCCGATATCACGGTCGAGGAAGCCAAGACACTGAAGGATGCCACCAAGGCGGCGATCGTGGCAAAGGGCGTGCCCAGCACCCAGGCCGGCACTTTCCGCGGCATCGTCAGCGAGCAATTCTCGAGCTGGCTGCTGACTCCCACCAGCCCCACCGATTACCGGCTGACGATGCGTCCGACGGACGCGCTGAAGCTCTGGCAAGGTGTTTTGGCGCAAACGAAAAACACGATCGAGAAAAAGATCAACGCTTTAGGGTTGAGCGAGGCGACCGTGCAACAGCGCCGCGAGGATGCCGATTCGGAGCTGCTGGTGCAACTTCCTGGCATCGACGACCCGGCGCGGGTCAAACAGATTTTGCAGACAGCCGCGGTTCTCGAAGAGTATGACGTGCGGGCCGGTCCTTTCCAAAGCCGGGAAGAGGCGCTCGCCCAGAATGGCGGAGTACTACCGGCTGGTACCAGGATTATCGGAAACTCAGGAATGGATCAAGGGGGCCGTAGCGGCGGATATTATGTGGCGTCGCGCACGCCGATCATTCGGGGGCCAGATCTCCGCGACGCTCGCGCCCAACAGGGCCAGTTGCCGACCAGTTGGGACACTTGGTTTGCGCTGAGCAACGACGCCGCTAAGCGGTTCTCGGTTTACACCGGGTCACATATCGGCCAGCGCCTGGCGATTGTGTTGGATGGCAAGGTACTGGAAGCACCGGTGATCCACGGGCAGATTAGCGACAACGGGGTGATCGAAGGCGCAACCACGGAGCAGGACGCCGCGGATCTCGCCCTGAACCTGAAGGCCGGTTCGCTGCCCGCCAGCGTTCAATATGAGCAGGAAGACACGGTGGGCCCCTCGCTCGGCGCCGATTCCATCCGGGACGGTTTTGCGGCCGGCATCGCGGGCGTGCTGGCGGTTATCGCCGCCATGCTCATCTATTACAAGAAAAGCGGCATCAATGCTACCCTGGCGCTGGTTCTAAACGCTATCATCCTGATCGCCTGCCTCAGCTATTTTGATGCCGTTTTGACTTTGCCCGGGATTGCAGGCATCATCCTGACCATCGGTATGGCCGTGGATAGCAACGTTCTGATCTTTGAGCGCATCCGCGAGGAATTGAGGGCCGGCAAGGCGATCATTCCCGCTGTGGACACCGGTTTCAACAAGGCGCTTCTGACCATCATTGACACCCACGTCACCACGGTGGTCTCCTGTGCCATTCTGTTTTTGTTCGGGTCTGGGCCGGTCAAAGGTTTCGCAGTCACATTGGTCATCGGCCTGGTCGCGAACGTTTTCACCGCGGTTTTTGTTTCAAAATTTATTTTCGATTGGGAGCTCTCCCGGCCCAAACCGGTCCGGGCGCTCAGTATCTGATGGGGACCGTGCCTGGAACAGCTTAGGCACCTCGGCCGCGTGTTATTGGGAACATTTGTTACTAGCCGGTGTCTATCTCTTATGAATGCCGGCCTCTAGGGCTAGATGGAAATTTTTAAGCAGACGAACTTTGACTTTCTCGGCAAGAAATGGCCGTTCATCATCATGTCTTTGGTGCTCACGGCGGCCGGGTTGGTCAGCCTGGCGCTGAAGGGCGGGCCTAAATACGGCATCGATTTTACTGGTGGAGCGCTGATGGACGTCAACTTTATTAAGCGGCCTCCTGCAGAAGCCATACGCTCTGCTCTCCACAAGAGGATCGCTGGTGAAGTAGAAGTCCAGGAGGTGCATGAAGCGGGGCACTCCCAGGAAGCCTTGATCTCGACTGGCGTGCGCGACGAAACAGTGCAAGCTGTGCGCGGGGATATCGAGAGCGCGCTAAACGGAGCATTTAATAGCGACGCGGGCGGCCGATTAGATATCAACTCCGCCACTGAGACCGCGCTGGTGGACCGGCTGCGCGATCCGCTTCAGCGCGCCGGGGTAGCGCTTTCCGACGACGGTTTGCAGGCGCTCGCCAAAGCAATTGTCAATTACCGGGAGACGCATTCCGGCTTGATCACCAACCTGGACCAACTTTCCGGGGTTCCGGGCATCACACCCCAAGCGCTTACGGTGCTGAAGCAGGAATGCTTCCCGGGAAGTTACGCCATTCGCCGCGTCGACATCGTGGGCCCAAAGATTGGCGCCGACCTGCGCCAGCAAGCCGTTAACGTGGTACTTATCGCCTTAGCCGCCATGCTGGTTTACATCGCTTTCCGCTTCGAGTGGATCTATGGCGTGGCCGCCGTGATCGCCGTGTTTCACGATACGATCATCACCATCGGCCTATTCTCGATTTTTAACAAGCAGATCGACCTGACGGTCATAGCGGCCCTGCTAACGCTGGTCGGCTATTCGATGAACGACACGATCGTGACATTTGACCGCATTCGTGAGAACCTGCGGCTGCAGCGGCGCGGATCGTTCAGTGAAATAGTTAATGTCAGTATCAATCAAACATTGAGCCGGACGGTATTAACCTCAGGTCTTACGTTTCTGACGGCGATCTCGCTGTTCCTCTTCGGAGGTCCCGTTTTAAATGGATTCTCGTTTGCGCTGGTAGTCGGAATTATCATTGGAACTTATTCGTCGATTTTCATCGCCAGTCCGATCCTAGTATTCTGGCGAAATCTGGCGGAAGGCCGGAGAAAAAACTATAGAGCGCCGGCGGTGGATAGTCGGCTTCGCACCGTTCCTAAGACGGTCAAGACTGCAAAATGAGCTTACAGGGCGCTGGGCGCCGTCGTGAGCGGTCGATGTAAGTGAGGGTTTGGACAGCAAGTAAATGATGGGCCCGGAGCTAGTCGGGCAGAAGCGAGGGAACGTTCAATGTTCGACCAGACATTTGTAGACGGCACGCAAAAAACGAAAAAGCCCTACACCATTGTTCTTTCGTTGATCTTGCAGATCTCGATCATCGGCATTCTGATTCTGATTCCGCTCATTTACACCGAGGCGCTGCCGAGCGCCCAGTTGAAGAGCATGCTGGTTGCACCCCCTCCTCCGCCCCCTCCCCCGCCCCCACCTCCTCCCGCCGCGCCTAAGGTGGCCCCAAAACCGGTGGTCCGTCAATTCGTAGCAAACCAGTTGATGGCCCCCAAGGTGATTCCCAAAACGATCAATAAGATTGAGGAAGCCGCGCCGCCGCCGGATGCCGGAATGGGCGTCGTGGGCGGAACAGGCGAAGCGGGTGGTGCTGCCGGAGGGGTGTTGGGCGGTGTGTTAGGCGGCGTAGGTACTGCGCCTCCCCCGCCTCCTCCGCCTAAGAAAGCCGCTCCCACCGGTCCGGTGCAGATTGGCGGACGAGTCGCCGAAGCCAACCTTATTCGCAAAGTCCAGCCGGTTTACCCGCCGCTGGCTAAATCGGCGCGCGTACAGGGGACTGTCGAGTTCACCGCCACCATCAGCAAAGATGGCAATATCGAGAATTTAACGCTGGTGCGCGGGCACCCGCTGCTGGTCAATGCCGCGAAAGAGGCAGTGCAGCAGTGGAAGTATAAGCCGACGCTGCTGAACGGTCAGCCGGTGGAAGTCATCACTGATATCATCGTGAACTTCACGTTGAGTCAGTAAGAAGTGGTCGGTAAGCTTTCGTTTCGATTCTGTAATTACGATTCAACTTAGGAGATAAGCATGTTACTTCAACTTCACGTATGGGCGTTTTGGCTCCTGCAGGAAGCCGAGGGGGGCCTGAGTTTTGACCCCCGTACGGTATGGGGCAACATGGGCGTGATGGCCAAATGCGTCGTCATTGTCCTATTTATTATGTCGGCTTGGTCGATCGGCGTCATGATCGACCGGCTCATCGCCTACAACGCTGCCCGGAAACAATCGCGGGCCTTTGCGCCAGCGGTCGCCGGAGCATTGCGGGAAGGCAAACTCGATGAAGCGATCAAAATCGCGGACCGCTTCAACAAGAGCCATCTGGCAAAGGTCGTCGTAGCCGGCCTGCAGGAATTCAAAGCCCATCAGGCGAGCACTGAGATTCCGGGCGAGGAGATCGAAGCATCCCGCCGGGCTCTTGAACGCGCTGAAGCGATCGTTCACGCCGAACTGAAGCGCGGCGTAAGCAGCCTCGCTACCATCGGGTCTACGGCGCCGTTCGTCGGCCTGTTCGGCACCGTGGTCGGCATCATGAACGCGTTCAAATCGATCTCGACTTCGAAGTCTACCGGTTTGGGCGCGGTCGCCGGCGGTATTTCTGAAGCGCTGATCACCACCGCCGTCGGTCTGTTCGTGGCTATCCCGGCCGTCTGGATGTTCAACTACTTTACGAACCGCATAGAAGCATTCGACGTAGAGATGGGTAACTCCAGCTCCGAGCTTATCGATTACTTCTTGAAGCGGACCCAAAGAGTGGGCGCGACCACCGCTGCCACAACCGGGCGGGCCATCTAACAGGCGTCACGCTTAGGCTTGAGTTGAATCGGGCGTGGGGCGGGCCTTCAAGCTCGCTCCCGCCAAACTTGTTTGACTGCGGCGAAATCCGGTCCGGCTTGAGCGTGGGAATTGAAAGGAGCTAAAACATGAAACTGGCGAAAGCCCCACCCGTTGTTTCTGACATCAACGTCACCCCCATGGTGGACGTGATGCTGGTTTTGCTCATCATCTTCATGGTCATCACGCCTATGTTGTCGAAGGGCGTAGCCGTGAACATGGTCAAAACTCATAACGATATCAAGATGCAGGAAGCCGACAAGGAAGACGCGATTCTGATCGCCATCACCCGCGACGGCAAGGTGTATTTGAGTCCCGGCAATACGATGGTCCAAGTGGATCAATTGCCGCCCAAAGTGAAAGACTTACAGCAGAACCGGTCGGATAAGACGGTCTACATCCGGGCCGACGCAAGAGCGCGTTTTTCGAGCGTGACCGATGTGATTGACGCGCTGCGCACGGACGGCGTAGATACGCTGGGCTTGATCACAGAAGCAATTCAGGACAGGAATAGACGAAGTTTGGGTCTGTAATTAGAAGACGAAAGGGAACTAAATCCTATGGCAATGGCAGTTGGAGGCTCCGGGGGAGCCAAGGCGGACATTAACGTTACGCCGCTGATTGATGTATTGCTGGTGCTCCTGATCATCTTCATGGTCATCACGCCATTGACGCCGCACGGACTCGATACGCTGGTGCCTCAGCCACCGCCGCCGAATATGCCGCCGCCCCCCCCGGATCAGGACCCCACCGTGGTGGTGGAGGTGAAAAAGGACGCGAGCATGGAGATCAACGGACAGCCGGTCTCGGAAAAAGATCTCACGTCGCGGCTCGAGGACATCTTCAAAACCCGCGCCACGAAGGTCGTGTTCGTGAAGGGCGATCCGGATCTTGATTACAGGTATGTCGCGCAGGCGATCGACGATGCGAAAGGCGCCGGCCTCGACAAGGTTGGTATCATGACCCCGAAGGTTGAGGCTGGGCAATAGCACAGGCGATTCGAGTTCAGGAGAGAGCGTGTGGACATGCAAAGATCTAAATGGTTGACGCTGGCGCTGTGCGCCGGCCTGATGTTCCTCACTACGGGATGCGCCAAGCTACAATCGCGCGACGAGATGAATAAGGGCGTGCAGGCGTATCGAAATAACCACTATCCCGATGCCGTGAATCATTTCAAACAGGCCGTGCAATTGGATCCGAGCAATCAAAACGCTCAGCTCTATCTTGCGACCTCTTACATGATTCAGTGGGTTCCCGGCGCCGATTCCCCGGATAACAAGAAGAATTACGACGCCGCGCAGACAGAATTCGAAAAGGTCTTGAAGACAGATCCGAAGAACGGTCTGGCGCTGGCCTCGATGGCCTCCATGGCCTACAATTCGGCAACGGCGGGAACGCAGGACAAGAAAGTCGCAGCGCTCGAAGAAGCCCGCAAGTGGAACACGCGCCGGATGGAGGTGGATCCCAAAGATCCGGAACCGTACTATTATCTCGGCGTGATCGATTACGATGAGGCGTTTCAGCCCATCGTCAGCGCCCGCGTCGCAGCACATATGAGTGCAACCGATCCGGGGCCGATCAGAGACGCCACCGCCCCCCGGCCGAAGAAGGGCAAGAGCAGCAGCGAGGGAACCGAGGGTGTACGCGCCGAGTTGAAGGCGAAGTACGAGAAGCTGATTGATGACGGCATTCAGGATTTAAAGGAATGCCTCCAGCGCGACAAGGAGAACGAAGACGCCATGTCCTACATCAACCTTCTCTATCGCATGAAAGCGAATCTGGAAGATTCGCCCGAACAGGCCAAGGCCGACATCGCGCAAGCGGAAGATTGGTTCAACAAGGCCATGGACATGAAGCGCATCAAGGCTACTCGCGCGCCCAAGAAAACCGAGGCGAGTTAGCCTGAATCAGATTCCCGGTTAGTCCACACGTATGGAGCAAGCGGGGTGAACTGCGGTACAATCTAAGCAGTTCTTCCCCCGCCTGCAAGAGCGCAGAGGGCATGTGTTGCCCGATGTGCGGGTTCAAGACAACCCTCCGTCACTGTTCTGACAATTCCATATCGGCCTAGACGTGGAGTCTAGATCCGTAACGGTGCCATGTCTGCTCCCCCACGTGAGTTTTTCATCACTTGAGAGGAGAAAACCAAACCCATGAAACTGTTCAACACGCTTGGCGCGATCGGCTTGCTTGCCTTCACTGCCGCATCGCCTGCCGCGACCATCGCGGACTCGATGCGAGTCCACGTGCCGTTTGCATTTGTTGTCGCCGGCCAGCAGTTCGCCGCCGGTGACTACACCGTTTGCCAGAGTGACAGCGGAATCGTCACCGTACAGGGCGCCGGAAAGGCTGCCATGACCTTGAGTTATCCGGCACAAGCAGTGCGGCGAGATGCTCCGGGCCTGCGCTTCACGGGCAGCGAGCAGCGATACCTTGTCGGTATCCAAGGGGAGGCGCTGGCGCGCTCCATCCCGGTTCATACATACCGCCAGCGGAAGCTGGCCCTCTCGCGGCAGTAAGTAGAAGTTGAAGCTATGGCGTCTGGCCACGTTCGCCAGGCGATTTGGCTGTCTTAGTTCAAGAAATAAGTGCGGTAGAGCGTGTCGCGCTGCTTCGGGATAAAGCCGGCATCGCGAATAAGCCGCCGAAGCTGCTCTTCCGTTGCCCGGTGATGGGTTCCGGCCGCCGAGACCACGTTCTCCTCGATCATAATGCTGCCGACATCGTTCCCGCCGAACCGTAATCCTAACTGGCAAACTTTCAGTCCCGGCGTGACCCAGGATGCCTGCACGTTCAAGATATTGTCGAGATACACGCGCGAGAGCGCCAGCATCTTAAGATACTCGACCGCCGTAGCTTCCTGCTTTACAAATCGGCCGAGCGACGTATATTCGCGCTGGAAAAACCATGGGATGAACGCCGTGAAGCCGCCGGTGTCTTCCTGTATCTGCCGCACGATGTCGAAGTGATTCATGCGCTGCTCGATCGTCTCGCCGGTGCCGAACATCATGGTGGCGGTGGTCCGCAGCCCCAATGCATGAGCCGTGCGATGCACGTCAATCCAATCCTGGGTGGAGCACTTGAGTCTGCTGATGCGATGCCGCACGGCTTCGTCCAGAATTTCCGCGCCCCCGCCGGGAATCGAGTCCAGCCCGGCGTCTCGCAGCCGCGCAATAGTGTCGCGCAGAGAGAGCCCGCTCACTTCCGCGATGTTCACCAGCTCCGGCGCCGAGAAACAATGACACCAGATATCGAATCGCGATTTGATGGTCTTCAACAGGTCTTCATACCACTCGATCTTGAGGTCGGGATGCAGCCCGCCTTGCATCAGAATGCCGGTGCCGCCCAGACTCACAGTCTCCTGGATCTTCGCCAGGATCGCGTCTTTCGGCAGAATGTAGCCTTCCTTGTGCCCCATCGGGCGGTAAAAGGCGCAAAAGCTGCAATATTCGGTGCAGAAATTCGTGTAATTGATATTTCGATCGATGATATAGCTGACGATGCCCTCGGGATGGAGCCGCTTCCGCACTGCGTCGGCTTCCATGCCGATGCCTACCAGGTCATCGCTCCGGAACATATCAATTGCCTGCTCGCGAGTAATCATGCGCGCTCCGCTGCTACTGTCTTAGCATTGCGCACAACGCCCGGCCCAGGTCTTGACGGCCCGGCTGCCCCAGAGGCTGTGCGTTCATTCAGGTTCGCAAGCCGAAGGAAGGCTTGCAAGCCGTCTTGTTCTTTCGACCCCAGCTCATAGCGAATGTGTTGCCGTAAATAGCGCTCCGCCAAACCGGCGGAAATGCCGTGCTCCTTGGACGCGTGGGCGATAATTTCGCTCAGCCGGGCGCGCCCGAACTCATACGACTCGCGGGTCAATCGCTCCGCCGCGCGCAACGGCAGTCCCGGCTTGCCGGACCAGGCCGCAAACACCATCGGCAATCCGGTGAGCGTAAGCCACTCGGCGCCCAAATCCAAATACTCGAACGGCAGTTCTTCCGGGTTCAACCGCAAGGCGGGATCGCCGATAATCAGCCCGGCATCGGCATCGGAAAGCATCTTTTCCAAGACCGGCTCACAGGTCGCAAATGACGGTTCTGCTCCGTAACGTTCGCGCAGAATCACCCGCGCCAGTTGTACTGAGGTCCGCGAGCTGAGATCGGCGCAAAGCGTTCGGATCTTCGCCCACGGCACGCGCGAAAACAATAAGATACTGCGCACCGCCCCGAAGCAACAGATGCCGAGCCCGGGAACGGTTTCGAGACCCTGGCGCGCTATCTCCGCCACCGGCACGAGCCCGATGTCAACTTCCCCTTTTTCCAACTGCTCGGCGCACAGCGAAGGAATCGAGAAGGACAGCTCTACTTCGTCGCGTTGCGGGCCGTGCAGCATGCCCCAAACCAGCGGAACTGTATTCAGATAACTGACGGCGCCCACGCGCAACTTTTGTTCTGGGATCAACTCTCAGTGTATCTGCAGCGGGTGCTCCCCCGCTTTAGAAGCCGATGCCGAGGATGACCGAGACCTCGTTGAGATTGTTTGTCAGCCCGACGCCGTCGAACGACTGGTTCCACCAGCGCGTGTAGCGAACCTGGGGCCGGAACTCGAGCCGTCCTTTCCTAAACTCGACACCGGCGCCCGCTACCCCACCCCAGGAGCTCCAGTTGCGAAGGAAATCGGAGCCATTTTGAGTGTCCGGAAAGCTATTGAGGCTGACGCCCGTGCCGACACCCGGGCCGTAGAACGTCGTCTGAACACCCGAAAAGTGCCGAAGCGCGGCGCCGACATTTACGAACGGATGAACGTGTCTTGTGTTGAGGCGGTATTGAAACAGAAATGGAAATTGCCAGGAATTGAAGTGCGCGTGCTCGTAAAATTGGTTCGCGGGCTGCTCGAACGCCAACTCGCCCGGCCGATAGAGGGCGCCTACTTCAAACCCAAAGTGGCTGGTCAAGCGAAACACCGCGTACGGGCCGACCTCATAGCTGGGTACAGCGAAGCTATACGGCGTGTAAGTAACGGGATAATCGAGAGCGGTAATCGGGTAAGTGGTAAACATCGAGGTTACAGGCACTCCCACTTCGACACCAACCGACGGGATAAATACCCGTTGATCCTGCGCCTCGAGAAAGGCCGCAAAAAGCGCACTTAGCGCAAGCAAACCGGCAATTCGCTTCATTCAGTGCTCACACCCTTGGGATTCAGTTATAGGTACGCGGTCAGCGGCAGCCGGGTTTCACTTTGTGAAGTTTTGCGCGTCCGCCGGGTCTCCGATGCCTGCTTCTTTGAATCCTTTGCGCCTCAAAGTACACGAATCGCATCGCCCGCACGCGCGCCCCTCCGTATCGGGCTCGTAGCAGCTATGCGTCAGCGAAAGATCTAGGTCGAGTTCGACTGCGCGCCGTACGATATCCGCCTTCGCCATCTCGATCAGCGGCGTGCGTATCGCCATCTTCGCGGCGCCTTCAACGCCTGCGCGCGTGGCAAGATTCGCCATCCGCTCGAAGGCCTGAATGAACTCCGGGCGGCAGTCGGGGTAGCCCGAATAGTCGATCGCGTTCACACCGATAAAGATATCGGCGGCGCCCACGACTTCGGCATACGCCAGTGCAAAAGACAGGAAAATCGTGTTGCGCGCCGGCACATAAGTCACCGGAATGCCAGCCTGCATTTCGTTTTCAGCGCGATCCTTCGGTACTGCAATGTCATCTGTCAGCGCGGATCCGCCGAACACGCGCAGATCTATGGTTGCAATCCGATGCTCCTTTGCGCCGAGCTGCTTCGCTACCTGCCGCGCTGCTTCCAGCTCAATTCGATGCCGTTGTCCATAATCGAACGACAAACAGTAGCACTCGTATCCTTCGCTCCTGGCAATGGCCAGACAGGTAGCCGAATCCAAGCCGCCGCTCAGCAGGCAGACCGCGCGATTCCCGTTCATACTTCTTCGCGCGCCGCGGAGACTGTCGCATCCAGCTCTCCTCGATGCAGCCGGATTTTGACCTGCTCGCCAACCGCCGCTTCGCTCGCCGCCCGCAGGATCTGTTTATTGGCGTTCTCGACGATGGCATATCCGCGCCCGAGCACCACGAGCGGGCTCAGTTGGCTTAAATACGCGCTCAGCGATTCCTGCTGCCGCCGGATGTGCCACAATCGCGTCTGCATGCTCTTCACCAGGCGTTCGCGCAGTAGCTCCTCACGGTGCCGGTTGCGCGCGAACCGCAGCCGCAGATCGCTTGCTTGCAATCGCCGTGCTAAGTCAGCCACTCGCCTGCGCTTCCCATCCAACCCTCGCTGTACGGCATCGCGAAGTTGATATTCCAGGTCGTCTACTCGCTGTGCCCGCCGCGTCAATGCCCGGTGGACGAGCGCCCCAGCGCGTTCCGTCCCGCGCCGATGCAAGTCTCGCGAACAGGAAAGCAGCCGATACCGCATCCCCTGCAATGCCTTCGTTCGGCATGCCGCCACCTGCTCCAGCAAACTGTCGCGCGTGCAAATCACAATTTCGGCAGCCGCCGAGGGGGTGGGCGCCCGGCAGTCCGCAACGAAATCAGCAATCGTGAAATCGGTCTCGTGCCCCACGGCCGATATCACGGGGATGGCCGAACCGGCAATCGCGCGCGCTACCGCCTCTTCATTAAATGTCCATAGGTCTTCGAGCGACCCGCCGCCGCGCGCCACGATCAACACGTCCGCCCAACCGCCCGCGCTGAAGAAACCGATTCCGCGGCAGACCTGCTCCACAGATCCCTCGCCCTGCACTTGCGCCGGAAACAAACGAACGTGCAATCCCTGAAAACGCCGTTCGAGCACGTGCAGTATGTCCTGGATCACGGCGCCCCCGGGCGAGCTCACAATTCCGATTCGCCTGGGCAGCGCCGGCAGCGGCCGCTTGCGCGACGGCTCGAACAATCCCTCCGCCGCCAGTTTCCGCTTCAGTTGTTCGAACGCGAGCTGCAACGCCCCGGCGCCTTGCGGCTCCAGCATTTCGACGATGAGTTGGTATTCGCCGCGCGCTTCGTAAACCTCCACGTTGCCCCGCGCGATCACGGCCAATCCGTCTTGCGGCTTGAAGCGGGCAAACCGCGCCGATCCTTTGAAGAGCACACACTTGATCTGGCTCTCTTCGTCCTTCAGGGAAAAGTAATGGTGCCCGCTCGGCGCGAGCCGGCACCCGGAGATCTCGCCTACCACCCAGATGCCGCGAAACTCCGCTTGAAAAATTTCCTGCACTGCCGCATTTAATTCGCTGACCCGGAATACTCTACGCTGCGCTTCCAGCGTCAGCTTCATTTGTCCCGTCTCGCTGCTGCTTCGTGCTACCATCGGTAACTTCAGTTTCTACCATTCGTTGTTTGGTGCGTTCGGGTGAATGCGCTATTCTAACGAGTTGCCGGGTATCCTCGGCGCCTCCGTTGTCGCCCAACCCAAACATCTGAATATTGTCTGAATGGAGAATGCCTTTGACCCCACAAGAAGCATTGGAATTCGCGAAGAAGAATGACGCGCGCCAGGTAGACCTGCGTTTTACCGACATCCCGGGATTGACGCAACACATCTCGTATCCCATCGGCATGCT
The DNA here is from genome assembly GCA_036269275.1 of Bryobacteraceae bacterium. Taxonomy (GTDB): domain Bacteria; phylum Acidobacteriota; class Terriglobia; order Bryobacterales; family Bryobacteraceae; genus Bog-105. The sequence goes on from DATASJ010000093.1 coordinate 172,159, forward strand.
GGACGAGGATTCATTCGAGGATGGCTTCGGCATCGACGGCTCGAGCATCCGTGGATGGGCCGCCATCAATGAGAGCGACATGCTTATCGTCCCCGAACCCTCCACCGCGTTTATGGATCCGTTCGGCGAGACCCGCACGCTGGTGATGCTCGGCGACATCATCGACCCCATCACGCGCCAACACTACGACCGCGACCCGCGCTGGATTGCGAAAAAGGCCGAGCTTCACCTCAAGAACAGTGGGATCGCGGATGTGGCCTACTTCGGCGCCGAGGCCGAGTTTTTTATCTTCGATAATATCCGCTTCGACCAGAACCAGCACAGCGGCTTCTACTTCATCGATGCCGAGGAGGGACGCTGGAACTCCGGCCGCGAAAATAGCAATCTTGGTTATCGGCCGCGCTACAAGGAAGGCTACTTCCCCGTTCCGCCCACCGATCACTACCAGGACTTGCGCAGCGAAATGGTCGCCACCATGATCGAGTGCGGTCTCACCATTGAATGCCACCACCACGAAGTCGCCACCGGCGGCCAGTGTGAGATTGACCAGCGATTCGACACGCTGGTCAAGTCTGCCGACAACATGACGCTCTATAAATATGTGGTGCGCAACGTCGCGAACCAGTACGGCAAAACGGTGACTTTCATGCCGAAGCCGCTATTCGGCGATAACGGAAGCGGCATGCATACGCACCAGAGCCTGTGGTCCGGCGGCAAGCCTTTGTTTGCCGGCGACAACTATGCGGGCTTGAGCGAGCTTGCTCTCGCCTATATCGGCGGCCTGTTGCGTCACGCGCGCGCGCTGTCGGCCATTATTGCGCCCACCACGAACAGTTATAAGCGCTTGGTCCCCGGTTACGAGGCGCCCGTGAACCTTGCTTACTCCCGCCGCAACCGCTCGGCAGCGGTCCGCATTCCGATGTATTCCAACAATCCGAAATCGAAGCGAGTGGAGTTCCGGCCGCCGGATGCCTCCTCGAATCCGTACCTCGCCTTCGCCGCCATGATGATGGCCGGTTTGGATGGCGTGATCAATAAGCTCGATCCGGGTGAGCCGCTGGACAAAGACATCTACGATCTTTCTCCCGAAGAGATGAAGAAGGTTCCCTCTATGCCGGCCTCGCTCGATGAGGCGCTGACTTGCCTCGAAGAGGATCATGCCTTCTTAACCAAGGGCGATGTCTTCTCCGAAGAACTGATCGAGACATTCATTTCCTACAAGCGCAAATCCGAAGCCGAAGCGGTTCGCCTTCGCCCGCATCCTTACGAGTTCGCGCTGTACTACGACATTTAGGCCCGCTCGGGTTGCGAGTAAGCCGGGATAGCAGTTACATCCCGGCCTACCATCCCTCGGGAAAGATTACAGCCTCGACTCGCGCGAATTTTAGTAACAATTCCGGATGGGCTCTAAAAGCCTAACTGCCTCAAGCGGTTGAACACTTACGCCGAGATTCCGGAAAACGGCCCCAATCGTGCTTCTCACCCTGGTGAGGAGAAATATGCATCGTAGTTTCACACTAGCGCTATTCGGGATCGTGCTCTCCGGAGCTTTCCTGATGGGCAGCACCCTCTATACCGCCCAGGATCAGAGCCCTGCTCCCGACAACACGCGCGTAAATAAGTCGGATCGAGGCAATTCACAACCGACTGCCGATCAAGCGAAAAACAATATGTCGGATCGGGATCTCGAGAAGAACATCCGGCGCGAGGTGGTTAAAGATAAATCACTCTCAAGCTATGGCCACAACGTGAAGATCATCTCGCAACACGGAACGGTGACACTTCGCGGGCCGGTACATTCCGACGACGAGAAGCGCGCCATTGAGGAGCATGCCCGGAAGTATGCAGGCGACGGGCACGTCAATAACGAACTAACCGTCAAAGGCGACCGCAGCTAGGCCGCCGTAATTCAAATTGGAAAGAGGAGATTAAGCAATCATGGCAGGAAAGAACAGAGTTGTATATGGACTGAGCGCCACTCGCGCAACGGCCGAAAATGCGGTCGATCAATTGCTCGCGAACGGTTTTCGCAATGAAGATATTTCGGTGCTGTTGCAAGACAACGTAGGCACGAAAGATTTTGCGCACGAGAAGGCGACGAAGGCCCCTGAAGGCACCACCACCGGTGTCGTTACTGGCGGAGTGGTCGGCGGGACGTTGGGCCTTTTGGCCGGCATCGGCGCGCTTGCAATCCCGGGATTGGGGCCGTTTATTGCGGCGGGTCCTATTATGGGCGCCCTCGCGGGTTTGGGCACCGGCGGAGTGGTCGGCGGCGTAGTCGGCGCCTTGGTCGGCATGGGCATTCCTGAGTATGAGGCCAAACGGTACGAAGGGCGCATCAAGTCGGGCGGCATTCTGGTCTCGGTTCACTGCGACAACAGCGACTGGGTCAGTAAAGCGAAAGACATTCTCAAGCAGAGCGGCGTAGAAGACATTTCCTCGACGGGCGAAGAGTCCGCCGATTACGAAAAAACCGACAAGCCGTTGCGGCGCGGCACAGTGGCCCGGTAGCCAGACTTTAGCCGCAGATCCCGGAGGTCTCCACGGCGGAAACGCTGCGGAGACCTTCTTCTTTTCAGGCGCCGGTCGCGTCCGTACCCTTACCATGCTGTCTTGCAAACGGCAAACGATTGCACTATTCTGACTTAAGCCAGAAATCCGCCCGACCGGGAGCTCCGTTTGAAGACTCTTGCGCTTTCTCTGTCCCTTCTTTGTTTCGCCGCGGCCACGCGCGCGGCCGACACTTCGCCCATGAGTGCCGACGAGCGGCGCGTCCTGGAGGCCAGTCCGGCAGTCGTGTTTATACAGGTCTGGTACACCAGCATCATCCAGCTTCCAGGCATACCGCCTCAAGAAACAAAACCCATTGCGCTGTCGGGAACTGGTTTTATCTACCGGCCGGACGGCTATATCATCACAAACGCGCACGTGGTGGACGACGCCAACGTAAAAGATCCCATCGGGCGAGAACTGCGCATGAACCGCGTATATCCCGTGGGTCTGAAGTGGATCCAGGACAACCTGATGCACGGCCAGATGACGAAAGAGCAGGCACAGGGCTTGCTCCGGTATATCGATTCCTCGGCGCCGCATTTGGAAGTCTATCTGAACAATCACCGCATGTACACGGGCGAGATCAAGGTAGCCAGCGACCCTTCGTTCATCAATAACGGCAAAGACGTCGCGATCATAAAAATAGACGGCAACAATCTGCCCACCGTGAAACTCGGCAATTCCGACGATGTGCATGTCGGCGAGCCCGTGGAAGTGATGGGCTATCCGGGCGTCGCGATGAATGCTGAAATGATCGGAAAGCAATCGGAGCTTGTTCCGTCGGTAACCAATGGCCATCTCTCGGCAGTCAAGGTTGACTACAAGGGCACGCCGGTATTGCAATCGGATGCCGCAATTACGCACGGCAACAGCGGGGGGCCCGCTTTCGACCCGGATAGCAAGGTTATCGGGATTGCCACCTATGGCAATGAAAAGGAAGTGGCCGGATTCAACTTTTTTGTGCCCATCAACACGGCCCTCGAGTTCGTGCGGCAAGCGGGCGCGGAGCCGCAATCGGGCGAATTCGATAAGACTTGGACCAGCGCGCTGGATGCCTTTTCGCAAGGCGATTGGGGAACTGCGCATCGGCTGTTCGGCGATGTCCTTTCGATGATGCCGGACGAGCCGGATGCTGTGCGGCTCCAGAACGTCGCAGCCCGCAACGAGCGGAACGAAACGCCCCTGGAGCAGATTCGACAGCGCACCGGCGGCTTGTTGTGGCCCGTGGTGGGGGTGGTCGCCGTCATCGTCCTGGCGCTCATCGTATGGCGCATGGCCGCGTCCCGCAAACCGGTTCTGGCCACTGCCGGCGGTCCGCCTCTCCCGCCACCCGCTCGCATCAATGTGAATGGTCCGCCGGGAACGGTGAATGCTCCGCCGGTAGCGCCTCCGCTCGTATCTCCACAATCGGCGGCCTCCCCACAGCCGCCGCCTGCAGCCTCGCAGCAAACTTTCGGAACTCTGCAAGTCACCGCCGGATCGTTGAACGGAAACCGTTTTCCAATTCCCAAGGCGGGAGTCCTGATCGGCCGCGATTCCACCAAGTGCAACATCGTCATAGCGGACGACACGGTTTCGAAGGAGCATGCCTGGGTGGTCCCTGTGGACCACGAAGTGGTGGTCATCGATCGAGGTTCGTCCAACGGAACATACGTCAATTCGACCGATTCGCCACGCGTGAACAAAGTCGCCTTGAAGAATGGCGATCGCCTTTACATCGGCAAAAAGGGCGCGGCGGTACTGACTTACTTCAGTTAATACGGAGCTTGAGGACGAGCAATGCCTAAATTTTGCAGCAACGGCCACCAGATGGAAGATTCCTGGGAGATCTGCCCGTATTGTCAGAGGACCGGATACCAGACGACCAATGCCGGTGCCGGCGCCAAGACACGCCTGGAAGTGGATAGCCTTATCGCCCCCAAAGCCACCGCTGTTCCGGCGGCTCGGAAAACCGTTCTATTGACTGACCGCCAGCCGAAGCGCGACCTCGTCGGCTGGCTGGTAGCGCTTGACGGCGAGCAAAAAGGGGAGGACTTTCGCGTGCGCGACGGCCAGAATACCGTCGGCTCCGCCCCGGACGCCGACATCATCCTGCGCGATGAAACGGTCTCCGGCAAGCACGCCAGCGTGCGTTATAAAGACGCCAAGTTCTTCGTCACCGATCTCGATTCAACCAACGGCACGTTTCTGAATAGCCGTGCCGAACCGATTGCGCGCGAGGAGTTGAATGACAACGATCTGGTTCGGTTCGGCGCTGTAACGCTCAAGTTCAAATCTCTGTAGCTGCCATTCTGCGCAAACCACGCTGTCATGCAAGTCCGCTCCGACGTAGAGCTCGCAAACCTCACCGACATAGGCTGTGAGCGCACGGAAAATGAAGACTATTATTGCTATTTCGAGCCCGAAACCGACGAGGATTTCGAGCGCAAAGGGCGTCTGTTGGCGATTGCCGACGGCATGGGCGGGCACGCCGGCGGCAAAGTAGCCAGCGGGCTTGCCATTGAGGCCCTCCGCGAAACGTTCTTGAATGGCCGCCCGGCCAATTCTCAGGCGGTCTTGATCGAGGCGTTCGCGCGGGCGCAGCAAGCGATTCTGGCGGCTGGCGAAGGAAACCCCGAGCTGAACGGCATGGGCACCACATGTACGGCTGCGATCCTTTGCGGCCGCAAGTTGACTTATGGGCACATCGGAGATAGCAGGCTTTACCTCGTGCACGACGGCATCATCCGCCAGCTCACCGAAGATCATTCGCTGGTGAATCAGCTCGTCAAGAGCGGCGCGCTCACGCCCGAACAAGCTGCTCTACACGAAGAGCGTAATGTGCTCACGGCAGCTCTGGGCATGAAGTCACAGCAGGTGAGTGCGGATTTCTCCCCTGAGCCGCTGAATATCGAAGCCAATGACGTTTTGGTGCTGACGAGCGACGGGATGCACGGGCTTGTCACCGCGGAAGAGATCGCCCAAACGGCATTTTTCCAATCGCCGTACGATGCTTGCCGAAACCTGGTGCAGTTGGCCAAGCAGCGTGGCGGCCCGGATAACATTACGATTCAAGTATTGAAGGTTTTGCCAGACCCGCGCGCAAAAACTCGCATCCAATAGCGGCTTTAAAAGGAACAGCATGATCGGAACGCAGATTGAAGGCTATCTCATACAGGAGAAACTCGGAGAAGGCGGCATGGGCACGGTCTACCGCGCCCTCGAAGTGAATCTCGACCGGTTGGTTGCCATCAAAGTGCTCAACGCGGACGTCGCGCGCGATTCCTCGATTGGCGAACGCTTCCGCGCCGAGGCGCGTGCGCAGGCACACCTGAACCACACCAACATCGCGACGCTGTACAACTTTCTGATTCTCGACGGCAACGCCATGATGGTGATGGAATACATCGATGGCGAATCGTTCCAGCAACTGGTGGATCGCCGCGGCCCGCTTCCCTCCCAGGAGCTGATTCCGCTCTTTAAGCAGGCTTTGCTCGGCTTGGGCGCCGCTCACCGCATGGGCATCGTGCACCGCGATATCAAGCCCAGCAACATCATGGTGAATAAGTCCGGCATCGTAAAGGTCATGGATTTCGGCATCGCCAAAGCTATGAGCGGCAGCCGCACTCTGACGCGCACCGGCATTCAGGTCGGCACCGTCTTCTATATGTCGCCCGAGCAGGTCAAAGGCGAGCGCGTCGACATTCGCTCCGACATCTACGCGCTTGGCGTAACGCTCTACGAAATGCTCACGGCCCATGTGCCGTTCTCGGCGAACAGCGATTTTCAGGTGCTTAGCGATCATGTGAATACCGCGCCGCCGCTGCCTACCAAGTTCTATCCTTATATTCCGAAAGGCGTCGAGAACATTGTGTTGAGGGCGCTTGAAAAAAGCCCCGACGATCGTTTCCAGACGGTCGAAGAATTCGGAGCCGCGCTGGAACATCCGGAGGCCTTTGAGAGCTACGTCCCGAAAGCGAGCGGCGTCATCGCGCCCGTGCCTGCTCCCAATGAAGGAAAGACGCGATTGCAATCGAGTGTTTCGATTCCGCTTCCCGTTGCCGTTGCGCCGGCTTTACCCGGTAAACCTCCCGAGCCCGCCGCTCAGGATTCGGGAACTCCCGTCGCTTCGGAAGTGCCGCGAAAGCCCCTGTCCATCGCGCCGAAATGGATCGCTGCGGCCGCCGCGCTGCTTCTGGCCGTATCCGCTCTCGCCTACATCGCGCTCCGCCGGAAGCCGGTGCCGCCTCCGGTGAAAACCATCGTCTCGCAGGCAGACACCTATCGGAATCCCTCCAGCCCCGGCCCTATGGTCCCGAGTCAAACGGGCACTCTGACGCCATCCAACCCGCCTGACAGGACGCCTCCCGCTAGCGCGCCTTCAGCACCGGCAACCGCTGCCGTGGAAATAGCCGCACCTAAGCGCCGCCCTACGCAGAGCAAGGCGGATACCGCCGCGCCTGCACCCATGCATGCCGAGGCAACAACCAGCCCCTCCGTGGCTCCGCCTCCCGCAGCTGTTCCTGTGCCGGCAAGCACACAGACCACCATCCCGGCCGCGACGCAGATCGCGGTTCGCCTGATTAGCGCAATTAACGGCGACACCGCGCAGCCGGGGCAGGTGTTTGCCGCTAGCGTGGACGGCGCCGTGAGTGTCAATGGCCAGGTCGTTATTCCGCGCTTTGCCAACGCCCAGGTGCGCCTGCTAAACGCTTCCAAAGCTGGGCGTTTCAAAGGCGATGCCAAGCTGGATTTGGCGCTGGCGAACTTCACGGTTCAGGGTCGCCGCTATGACGTCCAAAGTGCCGTTTATGAGGCAACTTCGGGCGGCCGCGGCAAGCGGACCGGCAAGTTCGCCGGCATTGGAGGAGCCGTCGGGACAGTTGTGGGCGGTATCGAGCACGGCGGAAAAGGACTGTTGGAAGGAGCCGGCGCGGGTGCTGCAGCCGGCGGTGGCGCAGCCGCCCTGACCGGCAATCGCGAACTCGAGTTGCCCGCGGAATCGCGCCTGAGCTTTACTTTAAATGCACCGGTTACGGTCGCCGCAAGCATCCGTTGATGCCTGCAAATGCATGTAAACAGGGGGTTACGTTCAGATTAAAGCAAGTTTAATGTGAACTTCAGGACTCCTTCACCCGGAACGTGAGACTATACTCAAGTGAAGCACCTTAGTGCTACCACTCAGTAGTAAACAAGGAGATATCCCTAAATGAAGAAGATCATGATCGCCGCCCTCGGCCTGTCGTTGCTCCCCATGACTGCGCTTTTTGCTCAGAATACCTCCACTGCGAGCACCGACACCAATACCATGAAGAGCACCAAGAAGTCCAAGAAGCACAAGAGCACCAAGGGCTCTTCAGACACTATGAGTTCGACGACCAGCACCGCCACCAGCAAGTAAATTTGCTGATCGGTTCGCCGGTCTGGAGCGCACAAGACGTTTCGTGTCCGTTGTGCGCGATACAGCAGGTTTAGCGCGGTTTCGGGCCTATCTGTGGTCTGGAGCCGCGTTTCTTTTTTTGTAACCGCTTACTTCGGCGCTTGCCGGGCCTCGCGTGGTCCAGCCGCTTCGGCTTCGGATTTGGCTGCTTCCCTCCGCAGTTCGAGAATCAGCAGCATCACCTGCATCTCAATCTGGTCGCGAACCGCGAGGTAAACCTCCTCAGAGCAACCGATCGGGTCCTCCACGCTCCAGTTGCGAACTTCCATCGGTACGCGCACCGGCAGCTTGGTTCCGCTCATGTTTACGATCACGTCGAAACTTCGCACGGGCACCGAGTTCAGGCTCTTCGGGTGCTGGTCGTCGATGTTGATATTCTTCGCCTCCATCACCTTCTTGGTCAGCGGCTGAACGATGCCGGCCGGCGAAAGCCCGGCGCTCGCCGCCTCCATTACATCGGCCCCGTACCTGCGTGCGAATCCTTCCGCCATTTGGCTGCGGCAGGAATTGCCAATGCACAGGAAGAGAACTCTCTTCATCTGGTCCAGTGTAGCGGAGGCTTCGCAAGCGAGGCGGTGTGAGGTTAGCCCGCGCTCCTGACCTTCTCGATAAACCGGCGATGGATTCGGTCATCCGAGCTCAGTTCCGGATGAAAAGTCGCCGCGAGATGCCGGCCTTGCTCCACCAGCACCGGATCGTCCAGGTACGTGGCCAACACTCTGGCGGTGGGTCCGAGATGGCGGATGATCGGAGCACGGATGAACACCGCCTCGGCAGGCTTGCCGTCCAAGTCGATCTTCGCGATGCGGCTATCGATCTGCCGGCCATAGCCATTGCGCTCGACCGTCGCTTCCATCAGCCCAAGCGACTCCTGCGCCGGGTTCACCACTTCCGACGCTAGCAAAATCGCGCCCGCGCAGGTGCCGAAAATCGGCTTCGCCCTGCCGAAATGCCGCAGCGGCTCGAATAAGCTCTCCGCGTGCAGCAGCTTCAGCATGGTCGTGCTCTCGCCGCCAGGCAGAATCAGACCCTCCACGCAACCCAGATCCGCCGCTGTGCGGACTTCCACCGCCTCGCCCCCGGCGCGTTCAATCGCCTTGCGATGGGCTTCGAAATCGCCTTGCAGCGCCAGCACGCCGATGCTCGGTCCCATGGCCGTACCCGGAACCGGATTACCAGCCGCGAGTTTGCATCAACTCGCCTTCCTGCATCTTCGAAACATCCAGACCGGGCATAGCCTCGCCCAGCTCTTCGCTCGCCTCGAGCAGCTTCACCGGGTCTCGATAGTAAGTCGCTGCTTTGACAATCGCCTTGGCGCGCGCCTCGGGGTCGGACGACTTGAAAATGCCGGAGCCCACAAAGACGGCCTCCGCGCCAAGCTGCATGACGAGCGCCGCATCCGCCGGCGTTGCAATCCCACCGGCTGAAAAGTTGGGCACCGGCAGCTTGCCGTGCTCTGCTACATACTGCACCAGCTCCAACGGCGCCTGCAGGTTCTTCGCCTCATGCACCAGCTCTTCTTTGCCGAGCACGGTGAGCTGCTTCATTTCTTTCACGATCGTCCGGATATGGCGAACCGCTTCGACGATGTTGCCGGAACCGGCCTCGCCTTTGGTCCGGATCATGGCCGCGCCTTCCGCGATACGCCGCAGCGCCTCTCCCAAGTTGCGCGCGCCGCAAACGAACGGAACTTTGAAATCGTGCTTGTCCACGTGGTGCTCTTCGTCGGCCGGTGTCAAAACTTCACTCTCATCGATGTAATCGACACCCAGCGCCTCCAGAATGCGAGCTTCCGTAAAGTGGCCAATGCGCACCTTCGCCATCACGGGAATCGAAACTGCGGCCATGATGTCCCGAATGATACGGATTTGCGACATGCGCGCGACGCCGCCTTCCTTCCGAATGTCCGCCGGAACGCGCTCCAGCGCCATCACCGCGCAGGCCCCGGCGCGCTCTGCAATCAGCGCATGCTCGGCATTGACCACATCCATGATGACGCCGCCCTTCAGCATCTCGGCAAGGCCGGCCTTCAGCCGGAATTGATCGTTTTCGAAGTTCACTCTAGTTCTCCTTTCAATCTGCTTGCTATACCAGCGCCGCCGCCGGCTCAAAACTGGCGCGGGCGTCCGTGGCCGCGGCTTGTTCGGCGGCCGTCTCCCCAAGGATGCGAATGCCGCGGGTAATCTGGTCGGGCGTGAGGCCGCCGAAGCTGATGCGCAGACCGCGCGCATGCGAGCGCCGCGCCGAGAAGTACCGCCCAGGCAGGAAGCTGACCCCGCGCTCTTCCACCCCGCTGAGGAGACGTTCGGACCGCAGCGGCTCCGGCAGTTCGATCCACAGGCACATGCCGCCTTCCGGATGGGTAAAGCGGGCTCCCGGCGGTAGGTAGCGCTTGCAGGCGCGCAGCACGGCATTCAGCCTCTCGACCCCCTCCCGGCGAGTGCGTTCCAGATGGCGCTTCAGTTCGCCCGATTCGGCGAAGCGCAGCAACACTGCCTGCGAGAGCTGATCGGAATGCAGGTCGCTCAACTGCTTGGCCTCTGCCAGCCGCGCAATGACAGTGCGCGGAGCGATGACCCAGCCCACTCGCAGCCCCGGAAACGCTACCTTCGAATAGCTGCGCAACAAGATTGTGTTGCCGGTGGAATCCAGCTCCTTCAGCGTCGGCAGCGGCTTGCCGCAATAGCGCAGCTCGCTATAGATGTCGTTTTCTACCAAAACTATTCCGAAGCGCTGCGCGAGTTCTACGATGCGCCTCCGCCGCTCGAGCGGGAGAGTGGCGCCGGTCGGGTTCTGAAAGCTCGGGGTGATCATCAATACCCGCGGATGGTGGCTGGCGATCAATTCCTCGAGTGCGTCCACGTCTATGCCGTCATCCATCACCGGCACCGTAAACAGATTTGCCCCGCCTCGCGGAAAGACACGCAGCAAACCGTGATAGACGGGATCTTCAATGGCAATGCCATTGCCGCCAGGAGCAAAAAGACGAGCCATCAAATCGAGCGCCTGTTGGCATCCGTTGGTGACAATCAGGTCGTCGCTTTTTCGCGCTATTCCCGCGGCCGCCGCCTGTTCCAGCAAGTAGCGCCGCAAGGGTCCATAACCGTGCGGCGAGCCCAGTTGCAAAATCTCCGCGGCTTCGGGCCCCTCGATCACCTGTTTCGAGATACGGCGGAATTGCACAAGCGGAAAACTGTCTTCGGAAGGCCGCGAGTTCGCAAAGTTGATCTCAATATTGGGCGCGGGCCGCGCGAACCCCGCCTCCGGCGGTGAGAACAGAGCGTCCCAATCCATCGGCCCCGGTTCCGAAGATGCCGAACGGTGGACGACGAAGCTGCCACGCCCGACATGTCCTTCAATTAACCCTGCTTCTTCCAGTTGCGCATAAGCGGCAGAAACGGTGGTGCGGTTCAGGCCAAGTTGGCCAGCCAATTCACGAGTCGGCGGCAGTTTTTCGCCCGCAGCCAACGAACCCCGCACGATGATTTCGCTGATCGCCTCGGCCAACTGCCTGTAAAGAGGCCTATCCGACGCAGGATCCAAATGCAAGCTAGAGAAAAGGGGCAACGATCCGACTATACCAAATTGGATTGGCTCTGCAGGCCAATCTAAATCGCCTCGGCAACCGAAGGAGCTGACTATAATGAGGCGTGCTTCGCGTCGGTTGCGCCCTACTGCTTGTGAGTTTTCAGTTAGCGGCGCAGTCATCCGGCGTTCAGCAACTGGAGGTACAGGCTCGTGGGCGGCTCGCCGCGCGCGATGCGCAGGGCGCACTCGCGATTTACGAACAGCTCGCGCAGCTTGTGCCCAACTCGGCCTTCTACCAGGATCAAATCGGCTTTTTACTCGCCGCCACCAACCGCGCCCCGGAGTCCATCCCTCGCTTCGAACGCGCAACCCAGCTCGACCCTAAGCTCGCGCAGGCTTGGTATCACTTAGGCGTCGCGCAATGTCTCCTGCAGCATGGCGATTCCTGTATCGTCGCGCTCCGAAAAGCGACGGCGCTCGCTCCCGGCAATGCGGACTATCGTTATCACCTCGGCTCCGCCTACGTGGATGCACATCAATATGCCAATGCAATTCCAGAGCTGGCCAACGCTGCAAAGCAGATGCCGGGCAACGCAGGTCTTTGGGCGCAACTCGGCCTCGCTTACCAGCAACAGCGCCGGCTGAAGGCATCCCGAGACGCATACGCGCGCGCACTCGAGCTCGATCCAAAGAATAGCGCGGTACGCAACAGCTATGGCTACGTGCTCACTGAATCCGGCGATGCGGCGGGTGGTCTTCGCGAGTTCCGTAGGGTCTTGCAGCAGGATCCGAACGATGCCCACGTCCAGGTCAATTTGGGCTACGCCTACATCGGCCTGGGAGATCTCAAGGAAGCCATTAAGGTTCTTTCTGCCGTCGCCGCGACTCATCCCGACATCGCTTCGGCGCATTACAATCTGGGCGTCGCCTACAAAGAGAGCGACGACCTGCCTCGCGCGAAGAAGGAGCTCGAACGCGCCACTGCGCTGGAGCCGTCGTTGGCAGCCGCGCATTATACGCTCGCCGCTATCTACGAAGACCAGGGCAACCTGGATGGCGCCGTGCAGCAACTTCGCGCGGCGGTTGCGCAGCAGCCGTCCTATGTGGACGCCTGGTATCAATTGGGCACAATACTTAAGCAGCAGGGCGACGTGGATGGCGCGATTGAAGCACTTCGCCAATCCGTCGCCTTAGACGATCAGGATGCGGGCGCCTTCAACACGCTGGGCTTGCTGCTACGCAAGCGAGGCGATAGCCAAGCCGCCGCCGCAGCATTTGCCAAAGCGGCTGCCATCCGGGCGGCCGAGAACCAACGCAAGCAGAAAGCGCTCGGGCAGACATCTCAATGAGCCTTCCGGAACACCGCCGCCGTGGTAGAGGCTAACTCCCATTTGCCCATTTCAGACAATCGCTCGACCCAATTCTTATCGAGCAACGATTGCGCCGGCGCGTTGACGATATCGCGCAGCCGCATATTCAGGAAACGCTGCCGTTCCCGCTCGGGCAATTCCGCCGCATAAGAGGATAAGAACCAGCTCAGACTCCAGATCGGCTCCCCGGACCGCGGCACAAAGGTGCGAACCGGTTCCATCTGCTGTGCGAACAGTTGTCTGAGCCCCGCGCGCGTGGCGTTGAAGTAATGATGCGGATACCCATGCTCCGGCTGTAGAAACGGAATACAGCAATAGAGCGTTCCTCCCGGCTTTAGCACTCGCACCAGTTCCGCCGCGCAGGTGAACGGGTCCGTGACATGTTCCAGGACGTTCAGCGAGAGCACGGCATCGAATGCGCTGTCTTGAAACGGCAGCCGTTGATTGACGGCCAGAACGTCAACCGTCGGCAGCGCTGCCACTTCGACGCAAATCACCGTTTCATCGATGTTCGCGCGCAGGCCCGACCCGCAGTCGAGCACCTTGCCACCCGCTTTTCGAACTTCTTCAATGATGCCCGCCGCGACCTCGTCATAGCGATGCGCGGAAATAGCAGCAGGATCGTCGATGCGGAATTGTTGCTTGAGTTCTTCGGGCAAAAAATCCAACACTGAGCCGTCCCCTTGCTTGGCCGGGCAGGTTACGTGATCGAGTATCCATTCGCGCTTGGCCGCACGCCGTGATCGGGCGGCCTCAGCATCGCGAATTGCTTCCGCGCTAACCCGGAGCGGCTCTGTCGCAAGCACTTTTTCGCCCTCTACGAGTTGCACCTCGACAACGCCGTTGACGGGCGACAACTCGCTCACATCGAAAAATGCACGATAACCGCGGCAGTGCCGCTCGCCGAAAATGCGCGTCGCGTCGGTTCGTTTGAGCGGCAGATGATCGAGAAGCGCGCCATTCAGGCGTAGCGAAAACTCGCCCGGATTCGATGACCACGCAAACCATCCGTCGATGGTACAGATGGCGCTGCGGACTTCCTGATCCTCCGGCGTGCCGGCGAACACTGCATATGGCCTGAGCCGCAGATAAACGCGGCCGAGTGCGCGCGACACCCCGTCCCATCGCGAATTGCGAACGAGTGTCCAGAAAATCTTCCCGAACAGCCGTTTCATGGCCTACAGGAAGGACGCATCAAAGGGCCGGGGGAAAATTTCTTTCAGAGACATCGTCTCTCGTTTCCCAGTGAGATTCGCAAGCGTCAGCTCGACGTCACCGCAAAATTCCCAGAGTATCTGGCGGCAGGCTCCGCACGGCGGCGTCAGAACTTCCGTGTCCGCCACGACAACGATGCGCTTTATTTTTCCCGCGCCTTCCGAAACGGCTTTGAACACCGCGACCCGTTCCGCGCAGATGGTCAGCCCGTAACTGGCGTTCTCAATATTGCAGCCGGTGAAGATGCGCCCGCTCTCATCTTCGATCGCGGCGCCCACTTTGAATTTCGAAAACGGCGCGTGGGCGCGTTCGCGAGTAGCAAGAGCGGCTTCAAAGAGTGGCGCCGATCGATCAGGCATTCGCACCAGCCTCTTTCACGTCCTTCACCACCACGCACCACGACCCGTATCCCCGCTTGCGCGAGAACGGATCGTCTTCCACCTGGAACAATACGTCCAGCTTTGCGCCGGGAGCGAATAGATCCGTCCGGTCCCCGAAGTTCCAAGCTTTCGAAAACAGCAAACGGCCGTTGTGGCGAAAGGGAACGGTCAAATGTTTCCCATCTGCCGACGCCTTGAAGGGACCTGCGACTTCGGCCGCCGCGGCCAGCAAAACCGGCGCTGGATTGCCGAATCCGAAAGGCCCGAGCGCCAACACTTGCCGGACGCACAGTTCCGTCAACTCCGTGAACGAAGCCTCGGCATCGATGGTGTACCGCGGCCGCAAATCGTCCGGTGTAAGCGTGCGCTCCGCAACCCCGCTGAACAGCCGCCGGAACTCATCCAACCGATCGCAGCGCAGCGTCACGCCGGCCGCCTGCCGATGCCCGCCGAATCGGGTAAACAGGTCCGGCATACTCTCGAGCGCCTCCAATAAATGAAACCCGGGAATGCTGCGGCCGGAACCGGAAAGACACGGCTCATCCTCTGCCTCGCGCGCAACCGTATCGCTCAGCACGAAGACCGGGCGGCAGAAGCGCTCTACCAAGCGGCTCGCAACAATCCCCAAGACGCCGAGATGCCACCCGGAGCCGCTGAATACCAGCGCCCGCGAACCATGCACGGCGGCCCCGTCTTCGCACTGCTGCAAAATGGCTTCGACAACCTCCGTCTCCACCTGCTGCCGTTCCCGATTGAGCGCATCCAACTGCTCGGCCAGCGCCCGCGCGCGCGCCCCATCGTCGGTCAGAAACAGGTCGATCACGTCGCGCGCAGTCGCCATGCGGCCTGCAGCGTTGATGCGGGGCGCAATACGAAATGCGACCTGATGCGCGGAAGGACATTCGCCCTCGTCGAACCCGGCCACCGCCAGCAGAGCGCGGAGGCCTTGATTCCGCACATTTCGCAGCCCCGAGAGGCCGCGCTGCACGATCACGCGATTCTCTCCCGTGAGCGGTACGATGTCGGCCACCGTCGCAATCGCCACTGGCTTTAAAAACGAATCGAGCAGAGCCGCCTGCCGCGCCCTCGACAGCGTGCTCCGCGCCAGCAGCGCCTGGACAAGCTTCAAGGTCACGCCGGCCCCGCAGAGATTCTTGTCGGGGTAGCCGCAATCCCGGCGATTCGGATTCAGAACTGCCAAGGCGGGCGGCAATTCGGCCTCGGGTAAATGATGATCTGTGACGATCACATCGACTCCGAGCGAGTTCGCATGGCGGACGGCCTCCGCCGCGCGTATGCCGGTATCGACGCTGACGATCAGGCGCACACCGCTCGCTGCCGCGCGCTCGATCACCTCGCAGCGCATTCCATAGCCTTCGTTCAGCCGATGCGGGATATGGAAATCAGCGCGGCCGCCCAGAATCTCGAGCGCTTTCTTGAGCACCACGATCGAAGCCGTACCGTCGGCGTCGTAATCGCCATAGAGCAGAATGGGCTCGCCTGTGCGAATCGCGGAACCCAGACGCGCCACCGCCGCATCCATGTCCCGCATCAGCGACGGATCACGCAGCGATTCCAGTCCCGGCTGAAGAAATTCGCGAGCCGCAGCCGCGTCTGTGAAGCCGCGATTTGCCAGCACATTGGCAACCACAGGCTGCAGTCCTAGTTCTTCGGCCAGCCCGCGCGCCGCTTCCTTAGAGATGCGCGGCAGAACCCAACGCGCAGCCGGCCGGACGAAGCGATTTTCCAAGCCTGCCGCCGAGAGGATAGATGCCATCAGTTCTTGGAGAAAAATCTCCCCATCGAATCGCCGCCGTCCTCATCCTCTTCTTCCTGGAATGAAACGTCGAGCTCAAACATGATGTCGTTCAGTGACTGATACCAGTCGGCGTGCGCCTCAAAAACGTAGTCCCGCCCTTCCAGGCTGAACGAAAGCTCTACCGAGCAGGTAAACCCGTCATACGCCTGCAATTGGCGCAGCCGAGCCTCATAGCTGCGCTTCTCCTCGCGCGTCAAATCCGCCTCTTGCAATTGCTCCAGCACATCGTCGAGGCGATCGAGAGAAAAGCTCTCATGGTGAAAGACAAAGAGTTTCACACCCGATTTCTGTCCGGCGCTCAGGAACTCTCGAAAGTCGGGATGCCGCTCGGTGTCCCACGAGAATTGCACCGCGTCTTCGGTCGAATGGTGATAACCGTGGAAAACCGCCAGGCCTGAATCGTCCAGGTAAGCTTGCATCTCCGCTCTCAGACTCTCTAAATCTAAACCCATTCGATCCAAACTAGCAGAATGACGAAGCCTTGGCAGCGGTAAGTTGCCCGCCGACGTAACCTGGGCTTTCGCCAGGACATCGTTTGTATTTACGAGAGCGAGTACCGTTTACATTGCTGCGCTTCCTCCTGCTCATATTCGGCGCAATTGCAGCCAGCCATGCACTCTTGGCTCAAAGCGGGTTCGTCAAGTCCGGCCAGCAGCCTATTCCCGGCGCCGCCGTCACCGTCACGCAGGGTAACCGAACTTTTTCGACCACCACGGATCAGGACGGCCATTATGGCTTCGAGCCGCTCGCCGCGGGTGCTTGGACCGTTACGGTCGAGATGTTCGGCTTCGAAACCCTGAAAAAAGACGTGGACTTTGCGGCAACCCGCGGTCCCGTGAACTTCGATTTGCAATTGAAGCCATCGCCGATTCTGCAACGGCTGCAACAATGGGCCGCGCGGCGAAACGAAGCCCCGGGCACGAACGGCGGAGCGCCAAATCGCGCAGCGGGCGGCGGCCTTCCCGCTGGTGCCGCGCGGGGAGCAGACGCGCAAGTGGATCAGGATTTGCAAAACGAGCTGAATGCGCAGCAACAGGCGCTGGTCGCTCCGCCCTCGGGATCCGGGAGCGGCAATGAGGCGTTTCTCGTTTCGGGAAGCCTGAGCCCCGGCATGGCGCAAGGCGCGCAGGCCGATTCCGGGCCGGATATGCGTTTCTTAGGACAAGGCCAGAATCCGTTCGGCGGCCAGGGTGACATGAACGGCGCGCAGAATGTACCCGGTTTCGGCGGCAGCCCCGGGCCAGGTGGAGGCGGGTTCGGCGGAGGCCCGGGCGGCTTCGGTGGACGCGGCGGTGGATTCGGCGGAGGCGGGTTCGGCCGCGGTGGTCCCAATGGCCGGCGGCCGGGACAAACTGCCGGTGCCACCTTCGGCAACCGGCGCCGCCGCAACCAGCAGATTCACGGCCAGATGTCGTTCACGTTGACAAATTCAGCGTTGAACGCCAAGCCGTTTTCGCTGAACGGTCTCGACATTCCGCAAGCTGCGTACGCGCAGAGCCGCTTCAGCGTGATTGTGGGCGGCCCCTTGGTGCTCGGGAAGGTAGTCAAAGATCCGAAGACGCAGTTCTTCTTCACCTATTTCGGCAATCGCGGACGCACGCCCGAGCTGTTCACGGAAACGGTGCCTACCGCCGCGGAACGCGACGGCAATTTCTCTCAAGCCACGCAGTCGCTGGGCGCCTCGGACACGAGCGCGCCCCTAAAGCTCTTTTATCCCGGCACCAGCCAGCCGATCCCGAACAACACCATCCCGGCAAACATGCTGAACCCGATTGCGCTGAGTCTCCTCCATCTCTATCCGCTCCCGAATGAGCCAGGCAACGCCAACAATTATCAGTTCGAAACCGCTCAGGTTGCCAACAACGACAACTTGGGCCTGCGCGTGAACCGCAACGTCACCAGCATCGACCGGTTGTCTATGAATTTTCAATATCAACATCGCGACGGCGCCACCGCGCAGCCGTTCGGATACGCCGACACGACGGATGGCTACGGCATGAACGTGACGTTGCAATGGACACGTAATCTGAGCGCAGCCGCCATCAGCAACGCGCAAATCAAATTCAATCGAAATTATGCGCAGGTAACTCCCTATTTCTCCCTGCTGCCCGATGTCGCAACGCAGCTCAAAATCGCCGGCGTTTCGACCAATCCGCTCGATTTTGGACCGCCGACGCTCAATTTCACCAACTTCGGGTCGCTCAGCGATTCAGCGCCGCGGCTGAATCGAAATCAGGCGCAAACCCCGTCTGAAAGCATCGGTCTTTTGAAAGGCACGCACAGCATCTCCATCGGTGCCGGGTACACGCGCGCCGATCTCAGCACGCGCACCGATCCCAACGGCCGCGGCACCTTCAACTTTACCGGCGAAGCCACCAGCGCGCTCAACGCGAACGGGCAACCGCAAACGGGAACCGGCTACGATCTGGCGGATTTTCTGCTTGGCTTTCCGCAATCGAGCTCCATACAGTACAGCGGGTTCGACGATTACTTTTTGCAGAACCAGTGGTTCGCCTATGCACAAGACGAATGGAAAGCGCGGCCCAATCTGACCCTCATTGCCGGTGTGCGCTACGAGTACTTTTCCCCATTTCACGAGAAGTACGGCCGGTTAGCCAATCTCGATATCGCGCCGGGATTCACAAATGTGGCGGTGGTGACGCCAGCCACCACCGGACCGTATACGGGAGCCTTTCCCAGCGGGCTCATCAATCCGGACTGGAACAACTTCTCTCCCCGTTTGGCGCTCGCCTGGAAGCTGCCCTGGTTCAAGAGGTCGACCTTATTTCGCGCCGGGTATGGAATCTATTACAACGGCCAGGCGTATGTCCAGTTCACGACTCTGCTCTCGGAACAACCGCCGTTTGCCGTCTCGAACAACGTGAACACCAGCGCGCAAGACGTCTTGACGCTGGAGAAAGGATTCGCGACAACCACCGAGCGCGAGATTACGAATACATTTGCCGTCGCGCGCAATTACCGCACACCCTATGCGGGTAGCTGGAACGCCACGCTGCAGCACGATTTCGCCGGTGGATTCTTTGCGGAAATCGGCTACATGGGTGTGAAAGGCACCGGACTCGACGTCAGAACGCTCCCGAATGAGCCGCCGCCCGGCAGTCCGCTTCTGCTCACCCAGCGCAATCAGCTCGGCGACGCCGTAGGCTTCACTTACGACCAATCGGTCGGCAATTCGATTTTCAACGCGCTCCAGGGACGGCTGGTGCGGCGGTTCAATCACGGCATCTCCTTGAACGCGTTCTACCAGTTCGCGAAATCGATTGACGATTCCTCCACCTTTGGCGGGGCCGGGAACACCGTTGCGCAGAATTGGCTGTTTATTGCGGCCGAACGCGGCCTCTCCAGTTTCGATGTCCGTCACGAGTTCAGCGCCAGCTTCGTTTGGACCTCGCCGGTAGCCGGACCCGGCTCCCGCATCGCCTCCGACAGCAAGACCGGACGTTTGCTCAAGGATTGGCAGCTCAGCGGTGCAATTACGGCCCAAACGGGGAATCCGCTCACTGCGCGCGTACTCGGCAACACGCAACAGCTTGCGCAGACGGGCGGCGTCGGCAGCGGCCGTGCCGAGGCGACCGGCGAATCCATCGAATCGAGCACCGGCTTCTTCAACTTGAATGCGTTTACGATCCCGCCCCCTGGCGAGTACGGCGATGCGGGGCGCAACACGATTCCAGGGCCCGGGTTATTCAGCCTCAACCTGGCATTCGCTCGCTCGTTCACGTTCGGTGAGCGGCGCCGGCTGGAGTTCCGTGTGGAATCCAATAACGTGCTGAACAACGTCAACTACACGAACTTATATACGGTGGTGAACGCAGTGAACTATGGCCTGCCGAGCGCGGCCGGAGCCATGCGCACGCTGGATGCAGTGGTGAGGTTCCGGTTTTGAGAGTCACGGCCGTTTTATTGACAACTCTGCTCGCTGCGCAACCGGCGTGGCCGCAACAGCGAGCCACCTTTTCGGCGACCACCAACGTAGTGATCGTGAACGTGACGGTGCTGGATCGTAACGGCAAGCCGATCGACAATCTCACCAAAGACGATTTCGAGGTATACGAGGACGGAAAGCTTCAGAAGCTGCAAGCGGTAGATTTTCAGCGCCTCAACAGCACAACGCTACCGCCGCCGAGCCAAGCCTCCCCGCAGCCCGCAGCCCCGAAAGCCTACAACCCCGAAGCGGAGAAGGCCCTACTGAAGAGCAGCATGTTGAGCAAGTATCAGGACCGCCGGCTCATCGTCATGCTGTTCGATTTTTCCTCCATGCAGCCGGCCGAGCAGATCCGGGCGAAGCAAGCTGCGATCGCCTTCTTGACGAACCAGATGACGGCCAGCGACACGGTCTCTATCATGATCTTCGGTACGACGCTCCAGACCGTGCAGGACTTTACCTCCGACCGCGATCTGCTCATCGCCACCGTGAACAAGTTTCGAATCGGCGAAGCGAGTGAAAACGCTGCCTTCGCCGATGAAGGCGCCGATTCGCAGGACGTAAGCGGGCAATTCGTCGCCGACGAAACCGAGTTCAACATCTTCAATGCGGACCTGAAGCTCGCGGCCCTCGAAGACGCCGCCCGAACCTTGGCCCAATATCCGGAAAAGAAGGCGCTGATTTACATCTCAAGCGGTATCCAGAAGAACGGCGTCGATAATCAATCGCAACTGCGGGCGACCGTGAACACCGCCATTCGATCGAACGTTGCTTTCTATCCGATTGATGCCCGCGGCCTTTCGGCGCTCGTTCCCGGAGGCGACGCCACCACCACCGGTTCCGGCTTCGGCAGCGAACTATACAGCGGCTCCGCCCAGCGTACACTTAAAGAAAATTTCAATAATCAGCAAGAGACGCTGGCCACTCTGGCGCTCGATACGGGCGGCAAGGCGCTGCTCGATTCGAACGACTTGACCGATGGCATGCGCCAGGTGCAAAAAGATTTCAGCAGCTACTACGTGCTTTCTTATGTCAGCTCGAACACCGCGCTCGATGGCCGCTACCGGCGCATTCAGGTAAAGCTCGCGCCGCGCCTCGCCACGCTGCGCCCGAAGCTGGATTACCGCCAGGGCTATTACGGGCCCACTACCTTCGCGCACATGCGAGACGCCGATAAGGAAGCGCAGCTTTCGCAGGCCTTACTGTCGGACAATCCAGTGACGGATCTCCCGATCGCGGTTGAAGTCGACTACTTTCGTTTGGCGAAAGACAAATACTTCGCGCCGATTTCGGTCAAGATTCCGGGCTCCGCGCTCGCCTTCCACAGCAAGGGCGCTAAGCAGGGGACCGAACTGGATTTCATTGCCGAAGTCTTCGACGTGCGCGGCCGGTCCGCAGCTACGGTCAGAGACACCATTCCCCTGAAAGTGGATGTCGGCACGGCGGGGCAGGTGGTCCGCAAGAGCATCCAATATGACACCGGCGTGACGCTCACGCCCGGCAATTACAAGCTGCGCTTCGTCGCCCGCGAAAACGGCGAAGGCAAAGTCGGGACCTTCGAAACCCCATTCACCATTCCGGATCTCGCCGCCGGCAAGGCGCTCCGGGTGAGTTCGGTCATTCTGAGCAATCAGCGGCAGCCTGTGGCCGAGCAAGTCGCCGGCGTGAAGAACAGCAAGAAACTGCTAGCCGAAAATCCTCTGATCGACAACGGCCAGAAACTCCTGCCCAATGTGACGAAGGTGTTTCGGGCCGGCCAGACGATGTTAGTGTATGTCGAGGTTTACGATCCTACGATTCCGGAAAGTTTGCCGGAAAATTTCCGCAGAGCGGACGTGGAAGCTACGCTGGCGTTTTATCGAAACCGGAAAAAGGTCTTCGAATCGCCGCCGGTTCGGGCCAATCGCCTCACGGAAAACCGCGAAGCTACTGTGCCGGTTTGGCTGCAGGTTCCCGTCTCGACGCTTCAGCCCGGCCGCTACGATTGCCAGGTCAATTTGATTGATGAGTTCGGGCGCAAGTTCGCGTTTCCGCGCACGTCGCTGGCTGTTTTGCCAAACGAACTGCCGCCTAAGCCGTCAGGCGGCGAATAACTATATGTCTTCCGGAATCCCGGCCAACGCAATCAGCGTCGAACCGGTCGAAGCCGCAGCCTGAGCGCCCCCGGCCATCTAAAACCGGGGAAAGCGGCCAAGGTGCATGCGAATCGTCCGGGAAACGGAATCCGGGCTGTTTCGCCGAGATCCGATACTCCTGCCCGCAGCCTTGGCACTCTTTTCCGGCGACCCATAATCTGCTAGAATGCTCCTATGCGAATTGGTTATAGCTGGCTACGGAAAACCGGATATGGATTTTCGAAGCAGTTGATGATCATCGTCGGTTTGATCGCCCTGCCGATCACCATGCGCCTGGAGAAGGTCGCTAAAGCCGAGACGCTTCCCAGCGGGCAATCGGCCAAGCCCGCGCCCACGCCAGGACCTGTGGAGCGGCTGGACGCCCGCATCGTGTGCCTGCGGACGTTCTTTGCAAAGCTGCGCTGCCCGGTCGCCTATCTTTCTCAGGACTTCGTCGAAGCGGCAGACGATAACCAGCTCGATTGGCGCCTCTTGCCGAGCATTTCCGTCGTGGAATCGGGCGGCGGTAAAGCGGCCCGCAATAACAACATTTTCGGCTGGAACAACGGCAACCAGTTGTTCCCCACCTTGCGCGCGGGTATTAATCAAGTCGCATTTAAGCTCGGCAAAAGCTCGCTGTACCGGGATCGAGACTCCGCTAGCAAGCTGCGGATCTATAATCCCGACGAAAACTACGTCCACACGGTGATGGACGTCATGAACCGTATCAGTCCGGTAGTCAACCTCGAGCCCGTGCGCCGCATTGTGCAGCGCCGGAACGAGTTCCTGTACGCGGCCGAGTAGCGTAATCGAATCGGGAGCTAAGCAACTGCGAGCACGGTGAGTTCGCGCAGCGTGTCTACTCCGACGCGATGGCAGAAATCGCCGAAACTTTCGTCCGGCCGCCGTGCTTCTTGGTAATGCTCGATTATGGGCCGCAGCAGCGCCGGAATCTCACGCCGTTTGACATTTCGCGCGAAGGCGGTTCCCAGACGGGTTCCAAGTGGAGACGCCCCCAGGTAGACCGTGTACATGTCCACGCTTGCGCCCACAATCCCAATCTCGGCAGTGTAGGGTCGCGCGCATCCGTTCGGGCAGCCGGTGGTGCGCAGGTGAACGACCTGGTCTCTTAACCCCACCCGGTTCAGTTCGGCCTGGATCTCCGCCACAACCTGGGGCATAATGCGCTCCGATTCTGTAATGGCCTGTCCGCACGTGGGCAGCGCCGGGCATGACATCGCGTGCCGTAGTACGGGCGGCAGTTGCTCGGGTTCGGATATCCCGTGATCCCGAAGTAGGGCTGTGATCGCAAGCCGATCGTTGTTGGTAATCCCAGTGAGATAGACGTTCTGCTGGCAGGTCAGCCGAACCCCAGGGCGATACTGTTCGACTACCGTGCGCAAGCCTGTCCGGATCCGGCGTTTCTCTTCGAAATCCTTAACACGCCCCGCGAGCACAGGAATTCCTACGAACCAAAGCGGCTGGCCCTCGGAATCCGACCCTTGCCGATGCCAACCCAGGTAATCATTGGCTCGATTCCAAACTAGCGGTTTGGGCGGCGAAAGCTCCCGAGCCACGCGCGCCTCCAACTCCTGCTTGAATTTGGCCACGCCCCAGGCATCGAGCACATATTTCAAGCGCGCAAGTTTGCGGTTGCTGCGATTACCAAAGTCCCTATGGATTGTTACAATTGCAGAAACTACTTCAAGTAACTCCTCGTTCGATGGCCCGATTGAACAAATGGGGTCTGCGACCCGCGGATGGGAAGCCTTCACTCCCGCGCTCTGGCCCATCCCGCCCCCTGCAAGGATGGTAAATCCACTGAGTTGTCCCCGTTCGTACTCTGGAACGACACCGACGTCATTCGCGTAAATGTCCGTCGTATTGTCGCCAGGAAAAGCAAAGCCAACCTTGAACTTTCGGGGCAAATATGTTGCACCGTATAGCGGTTCTACGTTGTTTTCCCCCGCCTCTTCGGCACTGATCGCCTGTTCGCCATCAATCCAGATCTCGTAGTACGCCGTGGTCTTCGGTTTCAAACTGCGCGAGATGAACTGGACGATGGGATACAGCTCCCGGCGTTGCTCATTCTCAAATGGCGCGGGGCAAGAGGTCACGTTTCGGACGACATCGCCGCAGGCCGCCAGCGTGCCCAAATAACTTTCGTTCAAGCTACGCATTAACTCGCGCAGCCGCGCCTTTGGTACGTAATGGTATTGGACGTCCTGGCGCGTGGTGATGCGGAGCGAGCCGTCTCCCAAATCCGCCAGTCGATCGAGCGTCAGGTACTGCTCAGGCGCGAGCACTCCGCCGGGTATGCCCACGCGCACCATGGCCGAAAACTGCTTTGTACCCGACTTTCGAAGGTCGCGGTCGTCTTGCTGGTAAACGCCATGAAATTTGAGCACTCCCGTCGCCGGAGCAGAGAACACCGGTTCGCAATTCTCCAACTCCTCGGTAATCGATCCGCGGAGATACCGGCCCGCAATCTTGGCCTGCTCCGCAGCCGATGGTGCCTTGTCCATCTGAATACTAGAGTATCGCAGGGTTGCGGAAAAGGCTAGTTTATTGATCGAGTTTCGAAAGAAAGGTACTAGCGGCCGAAGCTAGCCGAACGGCGCCCCGGTCCGGGCGGCGGAGTCGCCGGTGGCTCTTCGACGACTACTTTCTTGGGGCGCGCATCCAGCCGCGCGCCAATCATCTGCTGCTGCAGCTTGGCGAATTTGGGCGTCCCGGGCTGGCCCCCGCGTTCGATCACGTCCTTTTCCGTAATCTCCTGCGCGGCCGGCAGGTACTTCTGAAGGTAATTGCGCGTGCGGTCCAGCACCAGCCGCTGGCCCGAACGCATCAGCAGAAATAACAGAATCTCGCCCGGAACTTTACTCAAAAGCGCGTAGAGCGCCGAAGGCCTTTGCAGGTTCGCAGTAGCGAGTTCTTTCTCCACTTTGCCCGCCCGGGTCTCGAGCCTCGATGCTGCTTCCAGGTCCGGCTTTGGAATCCCCGCGGCCGCGACTACTTGTGCGCGCTCCCGCGGCGTGAGCTTCTCGAGCAGGAGCAACAGAAACAGGGCGTACCAATGAACCGCGATCGGAATCCCGAACGGAAGGGTTTGCCGCGCTTTTTGCAGCTTCTGAAAACCGGACAAGTTCAGCTTGGGGCCGGCCAGCGCGGGTGAAACCAAATACAGCAGGTTTTCCTCTTCGAGCGCTTTGAGGATATCGCCCGCCAGTGGATCGAGCGCGATCTGTCGAAGCTCGCGTTCCAGCGCAGCCCCCGGGATTTTGCTCTCCAGCTTGGCTTCCCGTACATTGCGGTACTGGTTCATGGTCCGCTCATCGATGCTAAAGCCGAGCCGGACGCGCAGACGAATCATGCGCAAGATGCGTGAAGGATCGTCATACAACGTATAGTTGGCGGCTGCCCGGAGTTCTTTGTGGCTCAGGTCCCCCAGCCCGTTGGTGGGATCGAGCAGCAGGCCGCGCGAGGCTTTGCCCAGCGAGAGAGCAATGGCATTCACGGTGAAGTCGCGCCCGCGCAAATCCTCGTGAATGGTCGCCGCCTGAACTTGCGGCTTCATGCCGGGTTTGGAATACTTTTCCTGGCGCGCCATCGCGATGCTGGCCGTCACGCCGCCCGGGAACCGCAATTCGGCGCACTTGCGGTTTTCGTCAACCTCGAGTATTTCCGCTTTGCCGGCTTGCGCCAAGCTTTTGGCAAACTTCAGCGCCGCGCCCTCTACCGTGAAATCCAGATCGCGGATGGGGAAACCGCCCATCATGTCGCGCATCGCGCCGCCGGTGAGAAATAGATTGAGATTGGCTTGCTCGGCCGCCAGGCGAACCTCGGCTAAAGCCTTGCTTTGCTCCCCATTCAGGTGGCTGTCGAGCATGAACATGTAGTCGCTCATAGATCCGCTAGGCTCCTCGTGGCGCGCGGCGGGGCGCGGATAGCTTCTCTACCGGCCTGGCCGGCTTGGCCGGGCGCGCTTTCCGGCCGGAGCGCGGATGATGCCGCTCAATCGTTTGCCGAAGCCGGGTGCGCAGGACGTGCGTGTAGATTTGCGTAGTCCCGATATCCGCATGACCCAGCATGATTTGCACGCTGCGCAGGTCCGCGCCGCCTTCCAATAGATGGGTTGCGAAGGTGTGCCGCAGCACGTGCGGGCTCAATCCCCGAAAGATTCCCGCGGACTTGCCGCGCTCCCGCAGCAGCTTCCAAAATGCCTGCCGCGTCATCGCAGTGCCGCGCGCCGTCACAAACAGAAACGGGCTGACCCGCCGCTTGAGCAACTGGCAGCGCGCTTCGCTGCGATAACGCTCTATCGAGGCCAGCGCCGCCCGGCCCACCGGTACCAGCCGCTGCTTATTCCCTTTCCCGATCACCCGCAGCGTACCTCCCAGCTCATCCAGGTCGGCTACCCGAAGCTTGATCAGCTCACTCACCCGTAAGCCGGTTGCATACAGCAGGTCAAGCATCGCGCGGTCCCGCAGTCCAGTGGCCGAGTCCTCCGGGGAAGCTTCCAGAAGCTTGTCCACATGCGGCCGGTCGAGATACTTCGGCAAGGTAGAGCCGGCCTTCGGAGCCGTCAGCAGCTCCGCCGGGTTGGCCGCAATCTCGCCTTCCTCCAGCAGAAAGCCGAAGAAACCGCGAATCGTGGTCACTTGACGCGCAATCGAGCGGTTGGCAAGGCCCAACCTGCGAAGATGGTCCAAGTACAGACGCAGCGTGTCGAGCGCCACCGTTTCCGCCGCGCACGGCTGCAAGAAGGCTGCGAGCTGCCCTAAGTCGCGCCGGTAAGACTCTAAAGTGTTGACTGCCAAACCCTTCTCTGCCCGGCAGAAGTGAAGGTACGAGCGCATTCTTTGCTCAAATGGGCTCGTAACGGTCATTCAATCAATGATACAATATCCGCGAAATTGTTTGAAACAAAGTAAATTATCTCGCCACCCTTGCCCTCTAGTACCGCCAAACGCGTAGTCCTTTACCGGTTCGACCGGCAGCCGCTCGAGGGGCTCGTCCATCCCGGCGCTTACCTGCTCGACGATCATGTCGAGTTGATCACTCTCGGCGGGACGCTGCACAACGCCTCCTACAGGGAATGCAAGGCGCTGTGCTTTACTTCCGAAGGCGGCCAACCGGACCTATTTACCGACCACAACCTGTTTGAGCGGCGCCCCAAAGTGCCTGGCCTGTGGACACGGTTTTCTTTCCGCGACGGAGACAAGTTGGATGGCATTCTTTCCCACAACCTACTCGATTGGCCGCCGATGGGCTATCTTGTCACGCCGCCCAGATCCGGCGTGAGCCGCCAGCGCGTGTTTATTCCCCGCGCTGCCCTGATTGGTACTGAATTGCGAGGTGTCGTGGGGACCTCGGCTGCCGCCGCCTCGCACAAACGCACCGGCCCGGCCCACGACCAGGGCCAACTTACGATGTTCGATTCGTGAAAGCAGCCGAGGCCACTTTCGTGATCGCCGTGCCTTTCGTGCGTAAGTTATAGGACCACAGACGGTGCCATTCGCCTTGCCGATTGGCCGGATTCAGCCATAAGAAGACGATCTCGTCCAGAGTAAAGCGTTTCGAATGGCCTGTTGCCAGCCAGGCGATTTGCGCTTGATCTTTCAGCGCATGCACGTCCGGTTCGGCAATCGGGCCACCGAGCGTCAGGTGCGGTCGAAATTCGAACTCCTCGGCGCAGGCCAGGTCGCCGGTATTCAGCGCGTCGTGAAGATCGTAAACGCGCGAGTTGCCGTCCCCAATATCCAGGTAGAGAAAATTCGTCTCCGGGAAGCGCTGGACAGTCGACAATTCGATCTCGAAAGCGTGGAAATTCGCCAGCACCCGCAGCGTCTGCTCGGAGGCGGCATCCACTGGTACTTGTAGCGGCCGGGGCGGAAGAATGGTCACGTGCGCCTGGGGATTGCTGTCGCCGGGAAGTGTCCCCCGAAGATCGTAAAAGAAGGAACCCAGCGGCTCCGGGATGTAGCTGACGAGAGCGAATTGTCCCCAGCGGGACGCTTCAGACATGCCTTGCATGGTCATCGTGTCGATTATCGGCAACCGATTATATTGGATGAGCGGATGTCGCCGGAATAGCGGATGCTGCTCTTTCGGCAACATTAGTACCGGTATCGCTTGGAGTTTCGGGTGCGTACCACTTAGCTGGCTCGAACCCGATGTACTTGACAATTTGTAAGTCGCCTTCACCCGTCTCAGGCGTGATTGTTTCCAAAAGATCGCCCGGGCGCAACGGCCGTTCGCTTTTTCCCAGCGCCTTCCAGGCCGCGTAGGGTGTTACTGCTTCCATCTCTTCGGCGCCCTCGTCGTAATCCTTCGGTTTCACGACGGCTAGACCGCCGGTGTGCGCAGCCCAGCGAAAGTTTTCCGCTGGAGTTTCCTTGATCCGGTGAATTCGATACACAGGCATGAAGGTTTCAGTCTAGCGCTCATTGCTCCTTAAATGCGAGCAAATTGAGCGTTGGTGAAAAGGTTTGTCACAATGTGGACGGGACATTCTCCGTCCGACGCGATGAAGAAATGGTGGCTGCTACTAATCTTGCCAATCTCGCTACTCTTGTGGTGGGGATTGGGCCACGGCGAGTCCGCCCCCGCTATCCATTTCACAACCGCGCAACTTAAAACCATCGAGAGCACAGTTTCAACCAATGGGAAAGTAGAGCCTGCGGAATGGGCGGCCGCGCGCGCCGAAACGGCGGGCGTCGTGCAAAGTATTTCGGTTCAGCGCGGGCAGACGGTACAAGCCGGGCAACCGCTGGTGATCCTCGATACCGCCGCAGCGCAGTCTGACCTGGCAGGTGCGCTGGCTCGCCAGCAGGAGGCTCAGGCGGAGACCGTCATTGTCGGCCAGGGAGGCAAAGCCGCCGCGCTTGCCGGCGTGAACAATTCCATCAAGACCGCGCAAGTGGCGCTTCAGGTAGCCCAGCGAAACTACGATTCCCTGCAGCGGCTGGCCGCGCAACAGGCGGCGACGAAGCTTCAGGTCCAGGACGCCAAAGATGCCGTAACACGCGCCAAGCTGCAATTGGCTACGCTCGAAGACCAGCGGCGAACGTTGGTGACGACAAGCGATAAGGCCATCGCGCAAGCCAAGCTGCATGACGCGCAATCCGAGGTTTCACTTGCCCAACACCGGCTGGCTTTGAACGAAGTAAGGGCGCCGATTGCGGGCACCGTCTATCAATTCGATTTGAAGGTGGGCGCCTATCTTCAGCCGGGAGACTTAGTGGCGCTGGTCGGCAATCTCGATCAGGTGAAGGTGATCGTTTACGTCGACGAGCCCGACTTGGGCCGCGTAGCCCTGGGCATGCCGGTCAGCATAACCTGGGACGCACGCCCCGGTCAGACCTGGCGCGGACAAGTCGACAAGCTGCCGACCGAGGTGATCGCGCTTGGTACGCGCACAGTCGGCGAAGTCACCACCATCGTGCAAAATCCAAACCGCGACCTGCTGCCCGGCGTGACGGTGAACGCGACCATCGTTTCGAAACTCGTGAAGGACGCCTTGAGCATCCCGAAAGCCGCCCTCCGCACCTCCGGCGGCGGCAACGGCGTTTACAAGTTGAAAGGCGCGTCCATTGTTTGGGCGCCTGTCAACGCCGGCGTCAGCGACATCAACAATGTGCAGATTCTTTCCGGGCTCCAGGCCGGCGCCAAGGTGGCTGATCGCGTGGTTGAGCCCAGCGACGCGGAGCTGAAGAACGGCATGCGCGTTCGGCCGGTCGTAGATTGAAGCGGGACCTGCAAAATTTATTGCGGCGCCACCAGTCCTTTTCGGATCGCAAATAGCACCAGCTCCGCCGTGCGGTGAATATTCATCTTCTCCATCAAGTTGGCGCGGTGCACGGAAACCGTATTGACGCTTAAATCGAGTAGGGTCGCGATCTCTTTATTCGACTTTCCTTGCGCAATGAGCTGCAGCACTTGCTTCTCGCGCCCGGTCAGCTTCTTCAGCTCGTCATCCTGCTCCTGCGCGACGTATTTGAGGCCCGTGCCGATAAACCGCTCGCCTTGCGCTACCGCCCGGATCGCGCCCACCAGATCCACGTCGATCGCGCTCTTGAGCAGATAGCCCTTCGCTCCGGCGTCGAACGCATTCCGGACATAGTTATCGTCAGAGTGCATGCTGAGCACCAGAACTTCGGTGTCCGGCAAATGCTTGACGATCTCTTTGGTGGCTTGCACGCCGTCCAGTTCGGGCATGGAGAGATCCATCACCACCACGTTGGGCTTGAGCTCGTAGGCCATGCGGATGGCCTCCACGCCGTTGCTCGCTTCGCCTACCACTTTCATTCCCTCATCGTCTTCGAGGATCCGCCGGAATCCGCGGCGCACCAGGCTGTGATCGTCTGCCAGTAAAACTGTCGTTTCTTCGCTCATGATTGTTGGCTAACTACCTCTTGAAAACTGTTGTCTTGTAACGCTTCCAAAATATGGTCCTCTTGCCCGAGCGGCAAGGCAATCGAAACCGTCGTGCCGGCGTTCGGAACGGAAGAGATCTCTAGCTTGGCGCACAAAATTTCCGCGCGTTCGCGCATCGCTATCAAGCCCAAGCCCGGTTTCACGTTTTTTCTGGATTGAACCATCCCCCGGCCGAAATCTCTGACGTTCACCGTCAAAGCGTCCGTTGAAAAAATCATCTCGACTTCCGCCAACTTGGTCCCGGAGTGCTTCGCCGCATTGTTCAACGCCTCCTGCACGATGCGGAAGGTGTGGATGGCCGGCTGGCCGGTGATGCGAACCGCGGTCCCCACGACGGTTGCCGTGGTGTGAATGCCGGTTTGCCGCTCGAACACCTCCGTGTACCACTCGATTCCCTTGGCCAGGCCATAGTCGTCGATCACCGCCGGATGCAGCATTTGCGACAAGCTGCGCATCTTCTCCAGCGTGTTGTGCGTAATTTGCCGCACCTCGCTCAACTCGGTCCGCAGCGGCGAATCGGGGGGAACGCCCTTTCGCTCCGCCCGCGCCAACATCGTCCCTACCGCGGTCAGTATCTGCCCAAATTCATCGTGCAACTCGCGCGATACCGACCGGAGAACCTCTTCCTGAACAGTAATCAACCGCGCCGCCAACACGCGCCGTTGTTTCGAGAGCGATTGAATCTGCTCGAACATCTGGCGATTCGAATAGATCAGGTACAGGCTGGTCGCGGCGATGGCGATCATGGTCGCGGCTAGAAACGCGTAAATGTCGCCTTCCACGCCCTCATAAATCGAGGCCACTTTGATGTCAGCGCGTTCTTCGGCTTCGTTATTTCGCTCCAACAGCCCGGAAACCCGCGCCGCCAGCGCCGACTGCTGAGGCGATAGCTGCGTCAAGGCCAATCTTCGCGCGCTCGCTTCATGTCCCGCTTTCGCTTCTTCGAAAACTTGGTCCGTCAGTTGCCAGAACTGCTTCAACGCGCGCACCAATTCGGCTTGACGCCCCGCGCGCCGCGTCACAGGCGCCAACTTCGCTTCCGCTTGAATTGCCTCTTCCAGATCCTCCCGCAGCGAAGCGAAGTCGCTTCGATATGCTCCGATTCCAGTCGCCTGCGGCAAATCCGTCATGTCTCGCAGCTTCAGGCCGACCGTGTTCAGATCGTTCTGAACCCGCAACAGCAGCAGCGAGTCGTGCCGGTTCAAATCGATCGTCTGCGTTTGCAGCTTTCGCAGCCCGCTCAACTGATACAGCGCATACCAGGAAAAGCCCATCATGGCTCCGAGCGTCACAAGCAGCCCGATCAGAAGGCGAATCGTTGGCGATTTAGTCACGGCCTAATATAGAATGACGATTAAGGGCCTCGATTTGTTGCCGCTTTCCGGCGTAAATTGATGGCGTGTTCCGCGTGCGGCAGCTCCGATTTGGCGCGCAGGCGTGCAAACCGTTCGTTCCGCCCATGAGCGCCCGCATCGTCGCTAGGAATGCACACTCCCGAAAATGACGAGTTGATCGGCAGAATCTATCGCCACAAGACGGCGGATCGCAAGCGCCTCGCCTTCATTGAAGCCGAATTGAGCGATGCGGCGCAGCTCTTCAAAAAGGCCGCATCTCAGCTCGAATGCTTGCTAGCCCGCCAACGCTCGGAGCTCGAACCCGTTCTCGCCAAGCTCGACATCAATCGCGTCCTACAACTCGTCGGCGAACGCGAGCAGATCTTTCAGCGATTTGCCGACGCCAATGAGCAATTGCGGCGCTTGGGCGTGCGTGCCTAGGCGTGCTTTACACCCCCCGCTGAGCGGCAGCGGAAACGAGCGCCCCGCCGCTTCCGTCTTTGTGTTTATGCCTTTTGCCGGGCGACGCTCTATTCTGTCAGTTTCCGTGCTCCTATCGGCCGCAGCGGCGTTTTGCGCCTCGCAGCCCTGGGCCAACAACGATCCTTCCCAGTGGACCACCGCGGATGTGCAACGAATTCTAACCGGCTCGCCCTGGGCTCAACAGGCCATGGCTTCTTTCGGCAGGCCCTTGGAACCCGACGATATGCCGGTCACACCGCCGCTCGGTCCTCAGGGCGGAATGACCGGATCTCGGGGTGCTTCCGATGGCCGTTGGGATGGAGGGATCGCGCGCAATACCGGCATCGGCGAAGTGCCGTCACTGCCGGTAACAGTGCGTTGGGACAGTGCCCTGCCCGTTCGTGCCGCTCTCGCGCGCGCAAAAGATGCAGGCGCAGCCGCCGCCGCCGAACGAGCCTCCAACGACTACCTCATCACCGTCCTCGGTCTCGTACCGGCCAACACCTCCGCCAGCGCCGAACACCCGGCCAACGACCCGGCGCAGATCCAAGGCTTCCTCGTCACCTCCAGGCTGGAGCCGCGAGGTCAAGCGGCGATCGCTCCCGAAGACGCCGCGATCGATCCGGCCACCGGTGCGGTTCACCTGTTCTTCCCGCGCACGCATCCCATCACGTTGAACGACAAAGAACTCACCTTCGTTACGCGCTTCGGCTCCGTCACGGTGCAGAAGAGATTCCGCCTGAAGGACATGCTGTACAAAGGCCGGCTCGAGCTGTAGGCTGCCACGGCAAAGCCCGAGTTCGGCTGATAGTTGCACTCTATCGGCCCACTTCCTTCTTATGCCCAAGAGCGTTTCGAAAACCCAACAATTTGCTCATCCCGCCAGCCTCATCGAACAACGTATTTACCTGGTTCGCGGTTGCCGGGTCATGCTTGACCGGGATCTATCAGAACTCTACAAAGTCAAGCCGATCGCCTTACGGCAGCAAGTAAAGCGAAACCAGGCCCGCTTTCCAGACGACTTCATGTTCCAGCTAACCGCGGCCGAAGCCGACGCCCTGGTATCACAATTTGTGATACCATCCCGCAGCACCTTCGGAGGCTCGCTTCCGTACGCGTTTACGGAGCAGGGCGTGGCCATGCTTGCTACGGTACTCAGAAGCCAACGCGCCGTTCAGGTTTCGATCGCAATCGTTCGCGTCTTCGTAAAAGCTGCGGCAGGTTCTGGCTGCGCACCAGGATTTCGCGCGCAGGCTCGACGAGCTCGAGCACAAATTCGAAAATCACGATTCGCAACTGCACGCGGTCTTCGAAGCGATCCGCGAGCTCATGCCGTTGGAACCTGTCCCCGCCCAGCGCCGCATCGGATTCAAGACCGACGATCCCAAACCCAAAGCCATCGTCCCGGTCACGGCACGATCACCGCTGCGCCGTCGATTGCATCGTGTTCGACCGCAAGCAGCGCTTCATTTGCGCGCTCCAGCGGAAACACCGTTACTTTCGGCCGTAAGCCGATCTCGCCCGCCGTCTGCAGGAAGTCGCGCGCGTCGGACCGCGTCATGTTCGTGACGCTGCGCATCTGCCGCTCACCCCACAGCAGGCGATCGTAATCGAACTCCGGAATGCGGTCCAAGTGGATCGCATTGATCGCCACCACGCCGCCTTTTCTCAGACTGGAGAGCGCCGCGATCACCACATCTCCGCTTGGCGCAAACGTTACGGCGCGGTCCAATTCCAGCGGTGGTTTCTCATCTTCGCTTCCCACCCACTTGGCTCCGAGCCGTCGGGCCAGCTCCCGGTGCGACTCGCCTCGCGTCGAAACGTAGACCTC
Organism: Bryobacteraceae bacterium; assembly: GCA_036269275.1. Classification (GTDB taxonomy): domain Bacteria; phylum Acidobacteriota; class Terriglobia; order Bryobacterales; family Bryobacteraceae; genus Bog-105. The sequence goes on from DATASJ010000093.1 coordinate 206,569, forward strand.
GCAGTTCCATGCGCGCAGCACCGCAATCGCCAAATGGGCCGACGCGCCGAAGCCGAATAAGCCAACCCGTTCGCCTTGCTCGACGCCTGCCACCCGCAGGCTCCGGAATCCGATAATGCCCGCGCACAGCAGAGGCGCGGCGTGCAAATCGTCCAGCGCGGCGGGCAGCGGAAATACAAAATCCGCTCGCGCCACCGCATATTCCGCGTATCCGCCATTCACCGTGTACCCGGTGAATGTGGGTGCATCGCACAAATTTTCCATTCCACGCTTGCAATAGGCACAGGTGCCGTCTACGCCGCCGATCCAGGAAACGCCCACCCGGGCGCCCCGCGGCAGAGCTTCCGTTTCGCCTGCTGCGATTTCGCCAACAATCTGATGTCCTGGGATCACAGCCTCCAGCCGCTGCGGCAATTCGCCCTCCACGATGTGCAGGTCGGTCCGGCACACGCCGCACGCCCTCACCTGTAACAGCACCTCGCCCGCTCCTGGCGCCGGCTCCGCCGTTTGTTCGATTCCAAGCGGCTCCCGGCTTATCTGGTCCGGCCGGTGCAGCACCGCGGCTTTCATCGCTATTGAACCAGCTTAGCCATGATCAGCCGTAGCGCTTCTTCGTCCGGCGCCGTCGCGGGTCCGCAGGCGCTCAAGCGAGCCTGCCAGATCTTTTCGGCCAGCGACAGACCTCCTTCCGACGACTCGTTCGTCATCTGCGCCGGCTTGGCATAATCCATCGCGTCTTCCGCGCGCTCCAGCAGGTTCTGCTGCTCGCCGGACGCCCCGCTTGGCTGCCTTTGAATGCACTTCTCTAAATCCTGCTGCGCCCATTCCAAAATCCGCAAACTGCGCTGATATTTTTCGGCCGAAGGCAGCCAGCGTGGAGTCGGATCTAGCGACGCGAGCGTGCTGGCCAACTGCAGTTTCGATCGAAGGTTCGAGTCGTTTGGCGTCTGCGCGAATGCTGCCTTGAAAGCCGCATGCGCCGCGCCATAGTCGCCCAGTTCCAGCTCAGCTTCACCCAATCCCTCGTGCGCTTGCGCGTTCTCCGGCTGCTCCCGGACAAGCGCCCGGTAAACGTCGGCCGCCCGCGAGGGCGAGCCCGCAATCAAAAATAAGCGTGCCAAGCGAAGTTGGATCGTTGGATTGTTTCGCGCTTCCTCTTCGAGCGGCAGCAGCTCGGCCAACAGATCCTCCTTTTGATTCTTTGCTACCAGCAGATCGATCAATTCCAGGCGCGCCGCCATTCGATGCGCGGCGGCGTCTTGCGGCCACTGCCCGTAAATCGCGCGGTGATAATACGCCTCGCTATCCACCAGCTTGCCCTCCTTCAACCGCAATCGAGCAGCCACCAGATTGGCCGCGCCGTCATTGCGCCCTGCATCCAGCACTTCGTTCATCAACGGCTCCGCCTCGCTGGTCTTGCCCGCCGCAGTCAGCACCGTGATCAATTGCAGTTCGTAGATCAAATTCTTGCGTTCGAGCGCATGCGCCCGCCGCAGCGCATCGATCGCCTCCGCCGCTTTGCCGGCTTGCGCTAACCGGGAGCCCCGAACGTAAGCCCGTTGCGCCTGATCCGCTAATTCCGCCTGTTCGGCCCCCTCCAGAAACATGTCCAGCGCCGCCAGCCCTCCGATTACCGCGATGACAACCAGGATGAGCCCGAGTTTAGGAGCGCGGCTGCGTGGTATCGCGGTTGCGGCTGCGCTCATATCACGGCTTTGCCTTGGTGCCTGTTACACCGTAGGTCGCAAGGATATCCCTCAACGCCACGATCCCGTACATCTGCCGGATGTTCGCCCGGCTTACCACCGGCACCACGTCTACTCCCTTTGCCCCCATGCGCTCCAGCGCATAACTCAACGGATGGTCGGCATGCACGTAGGGGTAATCGCCGCCCGCCTTGAACACCTCGCGGGCGGTCGCCGGCGGCGGCTCGGCTGTCTCAATCTCATGAATGCTGATCACTCCCTGCACAGAGCTGTCTTTGCCCACCGGCCAGGAACTCGTCTTCTCTTTATCGAAGCGGGCCTTCACTTCTTCCATGTTCGCCTCGGGCGAGAGCGCATCTACGCCGGTCTGCATCACTTCGCTGACATGAATTCCCTCCAGCTCCTCGCGCGATTCCCCGGTCGGAAGATATACGCCCTCCTGCAGCGCCAAGGCTTCGTAAATCGGCTCGGGCTGCAGATGCTGCGAGATGAAGAAACTGATCAGGTTCGAGATCATGAGCGGCACAATGATGGAGTAGTCGCGCGTCATTTCGAAGATCATGATCACCGACGTGAGCGGTGTGCGCACAATGCCCGCAAACGCCGTTCCCATCCCCACCAGCGCGTACGCTCCCGCATTTGCCGTTACGCCGGGCAACAGCGTGTGAGCGATACTGCCGACCGTGCCCCCCACCATCGCGCCTATGAACAGGCTTGGGCCAAAAATGCCGCCCGCGTTTCCCGATGAGTAGCAGGCGGGCGTCGCGACCAGCTTCATGATCGCCAGCAGGGCCACTATCTTCACCGGGAAATCCCCGGTCAACACGCGGTCCACGTAGTCGTACCCCACCCCCAGCACTTCCGGCCTGATGAGCGCCAGGATTCCCATCAGCAAGCCGCCCGCCGCCGGCTGCAGCCATACCGTCGAGGGTGGAAGCTGCCGGAACCAGACCCGAAGCTTGAGCAACAGCTTGACGAAACATACCGATGCCAAGCCGCCTGCGACGCCCAGGATCGCGTAGATGCCGAACTCCGCCGGATTCACAAGCTGGTACGCCGGCACGTGAAACAACGGCTCGTCTCCAAGGATGAAGTGCAATACCATCCAGGAAGTTGCCGACGCCAGCACCACCGACCCGAGTACCGGCGCGTGCAGGTCGCCCAAAATCTCCTCGAGGGAAAACAGAACCGCCGCAATCGGCGTATTGAAAGCGGCGGCCAGCGCGGCCGCGCACCCCACCGGCACCAGCGCCTTCACGTTCGCTTTGCTCAACCCGAAGCGGCGGCCCAACACCGAAGCGATCCCCGCGCCGATCTGTACCGAAGGTCCTTCGCGTCCGAGCGCAATGCCGCTCGCCAGGCTGATCGAGCAGCAGATGAATTTGCCCAGCACCGTCCGCAGCGAAATATATCCGTCTTGCAGAAACAGCGCGAACTTGGCCTGCGGGATGCCGCTCCCGCGCGCATTCGGGAAATAGCGATACAGCAGAATTCCCGAGAACAGCGTGCCCGCCACCGGCACCAAAAGCCGGCGCCACACTGCGCTTTCGGGCGGATACATCCGCGCGGCCAGCCGGCCCGTCAACAAGATGAACGCCACCACCGTGAGCCCGACCAGAATGCCGATGACCAAACTCAGCAGGATCGTAAGCTGATCTTCGCGTTTCTGGAAACCGGTCCAGTTCCACAGCTTCGCGCGCAACGACAGCTTAGGCATCTTTTTCTATATTCACAAAGGCGTCGGGCCATTACCGGGTTGCGCTGCATGCCCGCGGCCCCGGTGCGCGCCAGCAGCCCAGTTGCGTTAGCAATGATATAAGATGTCTGCCGCACATGGCCGAACTTCCAGACGATTTGCTCGTGAAGCTTCGTGAACCGGGCGTTCATGATGTTTCCGGCTTGGATCTAGCCGGCAAAAACCTTCGCGGGGCGCATCTCGAACACGCGCGCGGCCTCACCGCCAGGCAACTGCGCGGGGCGGACCTGACCAACGCCCGGCTGCCCGAGCAGCTCAAGAAATTCGAGACGCTGAAAGTACTCGAGAACGCCAGCAAAGCTGCCGGCCGCGTCTGGGCAACGGCCATGCTCGCGTGCTTATACTGCTGGCTCACCATCGGCGGCACAACGGACGCGCAATTCTTCGGAGCGGAGCATGAAACCACGCTTCCGTTCATTCAAATGAAAATGCCCATGACCGGTTTCTACGCCGTGGCTCCGTTGATCTTGCTGGTCGTCTTCCTTTATCTGCAGTTCTCACTGCAAACTGTTTGGGAAATCTTTGCCACTCTTCCGGCGGTCTTTCCCGACGGCCGTCGGCTGCATGAGCGCGCCGCCCCGTTCTTCCTCAGCAGCATCGTAAGAGCCCAGTTCCCAATCCTTGGCGCGAATGCCGGGTTGGCAAAATGGCAGGCTAGGCTTGCTTGGCTGCTCGGCTGGTGGGTTGTTCCCTTCACTCTTTGCTGGCTCTGGGAGCGGTCGCTCGTAGCGCGCCTGTGGTGGATCACCGCCCCTCAAATCGCTAGCATCGGCATCGCCATTGCCTCTGCCCTCTTTTTCATTCGATTTGCCCGAAACACGTTGCGGGGCGGCGGCACGCAAGGGATTCATTGGCGCAGCTTTTGGCAATGGGCCCGGCATTCCAAATTGAGGTGGGAGGTGCTGGCGGCAATAGGCGCGCTCGGGGCGTTCGGACTCCTGTCTCTCGGCGGTTACTCCTTTAGCAAGGTCTCCGCTGATCTGGAGTTCGCCACGCTGTCCCTGCCCAAGAATGAAGTGGAAGCGAACGATTTTGGGCATTCCGCAGGGCGGGGCGTCAATCTGAAGAATCGGGATCTCCGAAACGCGGATGCATACGGCGCCGAGATTTGGGGCGCAGATCTCAGCCGGAGTGACTTGAGAGGGGCGGACTTCCTTGGCGCCGATTTGCGAAAAGCGGACTTAGAAGACGCGCGGCTCTTCCAAACCAGTTTCTTTTCTTCCGATCTACAAGGTTCGAGCTTTTCGGTGTTCAAGGGAGACAAATGCGGAGCTTTGTTCATGGGCGCCAATTTGCAAGGTGCCCGATTCGTTGATCTCGGACCGTGTGCCGACGAGATCAGGGAAAGCGGCCAGAACTGGATCCTGGCTACTTACAACAATCCGGAGCAACTACATCTCCCGTCGGAACATAGGGAATCGCTTATCAATCGCGATCTCAGCGGTTACAGCTTCAGCAAGCTGGGTTCGTTATTCATGCAGCGTGCGGACCTCCACGGCTGGAATCTGCAGAACACAAATTTCTCTGGGGCTGACTTGGACGATGCAGATCTCAGTAAATCGGACATGCGCGGAGCTGTTCTCGACCAGACGCGCGTCATCAAAACAAACTTTGAAGGGGCCGATCTCCGCGGAGCCGACTTGCGGCAGGCCCGCGGCCTGACGCAAGCACAAGTGAACACGATGATTACGGATAAGAGCACAAAGCTGCCCGAGGGCCTTCATTCCCCGTTGTGGCCACCCAGCCGCCATGGTTGAGTCACAAACCGGCAAAAAAGAAAAACTACCTTCATCGCCAATTACTTGCGCAACGCGACCGAGCCGCGCGCGTAAGCCAGCGGGCAAAAATCGCCCAGGAGAAGAGCACCCATGTCCACCGAAGCCCAGATTTCCGCCAATCAACAAAACGCACAACTGAGTACCGGGCCCACCACCCAAGCCGGCAAAGCCGCTTCGTCTCAAAATAATTTCCGGCACGGCCTCACCGGCAATTCATTTGCCGTCCTCGCTTGCGAGGATCAGGACGAATACGACCGCGTCCTCTGCGGCCTCCGCTTCGAGCACGAACCCTCCACCATGACCGAAGCCATCCTCGTCGAGAAGATGGCGCAATCGTATTGGCTCGGCAAACGCGCCCTCTATCTACAGGACCAATGCTGCACGGACGAAGAGTTAAGCCTCGACGAGCAGCAGCGCCAACTCGCGCTCTTCATCCGCTATCAAACCACTAACGACCGCGCCTTCCACAAATGCCTCAACGATCTGCTAAAGCTCAGAGCTGAAAAGCGTAAACAGGAAATTGGCTTCGAATCGCAAAAGCACAAACAAGCTGATCAATCCCGCCGCGAATCAGCCGAAATGCGCAAGCAGGAGCTTCACCGATTCGCCGTTTTTCTCGCCGAAGCCAAGGTGACGCACCAACAAATCCTCAATTTGAACCTGGAAATGGACTCGCACGCCGCCTCAACCGCCGAAAATCACTCCCAGGAGGTCAAAAAAGCCGCCTAGTTTCTCGTTCTACCGCCTGGCAGACACTCGAAGTGCCTCTATAGCCTTGGCCTCACCTGGTAGAGCAGCAAGTAGACAATCACACCGGTCACGCTGACGTACAGCCAGATCGGAAATGTCCACTTCGCCAGCGCCCGGTGCTTCTCGAACTTGCCCTTTAAGGCAAGCCGCAGCGTCAGGATCGCGAGTACAGGCACGGTCGCCGCAAGAATCGTGTGGGTGGCAAGAATCCAGAGATACACGACCCGCACCCAACCCGGTTTGTCGAACTTTACCGACCCGACGTTGTAGTGATAGACCAGGTACGAAACCAGAAACAGGCACGAGACCACAAACGCCGTGATCATCACCCGCTGGTGCGCGTGCGTCTTGTACTGCCTGATCAGGATGTAGCCAGTGATCAGCAGCACCGCGGCCGTGGAATTCAGAACTGCATTGACGACAGGCAGATCGTGGATGCCGAAGGCGAGCGGCGTCACGATGCATTCCGCAGCGTGGCGACGTCTTTAAGCAGCGACGGCATCCCGTCCGAATCGAATGTCGAATAATATCCGCGGATGTCGCCGTGCTTATCGACCAATGCAAACTTCGTGCTGTGGTCCATTCTGCTGATTACATCGCCTATATGAAAGGTACTGAAAGCCAACAGATGCACGGTCGTGGGAGATCCGGTGAGAAAAATCCATTGCTCTGAGGGGCCGCCGAAACGATGAGCATATTCATCCAGCACTTGCGGCGTGTCGCGCTGCGGATCGACCGAGATGGAAACCAGCCGGACATCCGTTTCACCCCCGATACGCTTCTCCAGTCGGTGCATCTGCGATGTCATGCGTGGGCATGGTCCGGGGCAGTTCGTGTAGATGAAGTCGGCGACCCAAACCTTCCCGTTGAGCGATTGGCTGTTGAATGCCCGGCCTGTCGAGTCGGTCATCTCGAATTCGGGAACATGGCCGTAGCGTGGAAGCTCGATAGTCGGGCCGTGGCAAGCAGAAAGACTTGCAATCGCCGCGGCCAAAGCGACGGGCAATGCTTTGCTCACAACCGGACCAAACAGCCAGTGTATCAACCGGGCCTCAGCCGCCTTCAAACTTGCGCCCGCCTCGCTTTGTTTTAATAATTCTGTAGCTGATGACACAAATTCAAGTAAAGACCCCGCTGGTGGAACTCGATGGTGACGAGATGACGCGCGTCATTTGGGCGCTCATTAAAGAGTTCTTGATCCTTCCCCATTTAGCCATCGACCTGAAGTATTTCGATCTCTCTGTTGAGCACCGCGATGCGACTGACGATCGGGTGACGGTAGATGCGGCGCACGCCATTCAACGCTATGGCGTAGGGGTGAAGTGCGCGACGATCACGCCCGACGAAGCGCGAGTAACAGAGTTTGGCCTGAAGCGGATGTGGAAATCGCCTAACGGCACCATCCGCAACATCCTGGATGGCACCATCTTTCGCGAGCCGATCATCTGCCGCAACGTGCCGCGCTATGTGCCGGGTTGGATCAAGCCAATCGTCGTCGGCCGCCACGCCTTCGGCGATCAATACCGCGCGACTGACATTGTGCTGAAGGAGCCCGGCAATCTAGCTTTGACCTTTACTCCCGCTGCGGGCGGTGCTCCCACCCATTACGAGGTGTTTGAATTCAAGAGCCCTGGCGTTGCGCTCGGCATGTACAACCTGGATGAATCGATGACCGGGTTTGCGCGGGCCTGTTTTAACTATGGACTTTCGCGCGGGCTTCCCGTTTACCACTCGACCAAGAACACCATCCTCAAAACCTACGACGGCCGCTTCAAAGACATCTTCCAGTCCGTCTACGAATCGGAGTTCAAGCAGAAATACGCGGCGGCGCAGCTTACCTACGAACATCGGCTGATAGACGACGTGGTGGCGTTTGCTCTTAAATCGGAAGGCGGTTTCGTGTGGGCCTGCAAGAACTACGATGGCGATGTGCAATCCGACATGGTGGCCCAGGGCTTCGGCTCGCTAGGCCTGATGACTTCCGTGCTGATCACGCCCGACGGCAAGACGGTCGAGACCGAGGCGGCCCACGGTACCGTGACGCGGCATTACCGCGAGCATCAGAAAGGCAAAGAGACCTCGACGAATCCGATCGCGTCGATCTTCGCCTGGAGTTCGGCGCTGCGCTATCGTGGGCAATTCGACGGCACTCCCGATGTGGTAGCTTTCGCCGAAAGATTAGAGAAGGCGACGGTCGGCGCAGTGGAGGCGGGATTCATGACCAAAGATCTGGCGCTGCTGGTTGGGAAAGACCAGCGATGGTTAAACACTCGGCAGTACATTGAGCAGGTAGCCGAGCGGCTGACGGCGGCGGCAACGCACGAGCGCGTTTTGTCCGCGCAAGGCCAATAGGCGCACCCTCTCATGAGCGCTCCGGACGCTGTCGGTGGCAAGCTGCTGGTCGGCGTCGTCATGGGCAGCAAATCCGACTGGGAGACGATGCAGCGCACGAGCGAATTGCTGACTGCGCTCGGCATCGCCCACGAGCGGCGGATCGTCTCGGCGCACCGCACGCCCGATTGGATGGCTGAATACGCCAAGACCGCGGCCGAACGGGGGCTGGAGGTCATCATTGCGGCAGCGGGAGGAGCGGCGCACCTTCCCGGGATGATTGCTGCGCATACAACGCTGCCGGTCCTGGGAGTCCCGATCAAGAGCAGCACCCTCAACGGAATCGATTCGCTGCTGTCGATCGTTCAGATGCCGGCCGGAGTGCCGGTCGGCACTCTGGCAATCGGCAACGCGGGCGCCTCCAATGCGGCCTTACTCGCGGCCAGCATTCTCGCCAACAAATACCCCGCCGTCCGCGAGCGGCTCGAGACGTGGCGCCGCAAGCAGACCCACGCAGTGCTCGAAGACCGGGAACTCTAATGCAGGTCCATACGCGAAGGCCCGTGCTGCCCGGCAGTGCGATCGGCGTGCTGGGCAGCGGCCAGCTCGGACGCATGTTCGCCATCGCGGCGCGCCGCATGGGCTATCGCGTCCACACCCTCTCGCCGGACGAGGATACTCCCACCGGGCAAATCGCGGATGTGGAGGTCAATGCGCCCTACGAAGATCTAGACGCGGTGTGCAAGTTCGCCAGCGCCGTCTCTGTCGTCACCTTCGAGTTTGAAAACGTTCCCGCCGCCACCGCCGCGGCCGCTGCCCGTTGTGCGCCTGTTCGTCCCAGCGGCCACGTGCTGCACACCGCGCAGCATCGGCTGCGGGAGAAAACCTTCTTAGCGCAGGCTGGCCTACCCGTGACGCCGTTCCGCCGCGTTTCGAGCGTGGCCGAACTCGCCGAAGCAGCGGATCTGCTCGGATTGCCGGCGATCCTCAAAACCGCCGACTTCGGCTATGACGGCAAAGGTCAATTCCGGATCAAATCGCCGGCTGAGCTTCCGGCAGCGTGGCGCGCCGTGGGCGAGCGGGAGGCCGTGCTCGAAACGTTCATCGATTTCGACCGCGAAATCTCGGTCGTAGCTGCGCGCGATATAGACGGTAACTTCATCCACTACGGCGCCATCGAAAACCACCACCGGAACGGCATCCTGGACATCTCGATCGCACCGGCGCGAGTCTCGCGTAGTATTGTCAACGACGCCGTGGAACTTGCGAGAGCGGTTCTCGACAAGTTGGAAGTCATCGGCGTTTTGTGCGTCGAATTCTTTGTATGCAAGGGCGGCGGATTAGTCATCAACGAACTCGCGCCGCGTCCACACAACTCCGGCCACTTCACCTTTGATGCAAATCTCACCAGCCAATTCGAGCAACAACTGCGTGCTGTTTGCCTGCTGCCGCTCGGCGGGGTAACGCAGTTCACCCCGGCGGCAATGGCGAACCTTCTGGGCGAGTTGTGGAGCGCTGGCCAACCGGATTGGGCCGCCGCGGCGGCCATTCCGGATGTGAAGCTGCATCTCTATGGAAAAGTCGATCCGCGCCCCGGACGGAAAATGGGACATCTGACGGCACTCGCCTCGACGGTGGAAGAGGCGCTGGCCGACGTTCGGCGTGCTCGCGAGCTGCTCGCCTGTAAACTGTAGATGTTTCATGAAAACCTGCTATTTCGACGCGTTCTCCGGCATTAGCGGCGATATGACCGTGGGCGCGTTGGTGGACGCCGGCGCAGATTGGGATGCACTGCAGGCGGCGCTCACGAGCCTCAATCTCGGCGCGTCTTTCCGCCTGGAAAAGACCAGGCGCAAAGGCATAGCGGCAGCGAAGTTTTCCGTCGATTTCACAGAGCAGAAACAGCATCGGCATTTGCCGCATATCGAAAAGATCATCCTTGCGGGCGAGCTCACCGAAACCGCGCGGCACAACGCATTAGCGGTGTTTCAGCGGCTCGGCGGCGCGGAGGCCAAATCGCACAACGTGCCGCTCGAAAAGGTTCACTTTCACGAGGTGGGCGCCGTCGATTCCATCTGCGACATCGTGGGAGCGTGCGTAGCCCTCGATTCGCTCGGGATCGAAGACGTCCGCAGTTCGCGCATCAACGTCGGCAGCGGGACCGTTCAGACCCAGCACGGCGTGCTGCCGGTGCCGGCGCCTGCGACCGCAGAACTGCTAAAGAACTGTCCCATCTATTCGTCGGGACCGGAAACGGAGTTGACCACTCCGACCGGGGCCGCGCTTGTCGCTACATTGGCAAGCGGCTTCGGCGCGTTTCCCGCGTTGCGGGTGTTGTCGCAAGGATTCGGCGCCGGAGATAAAGACTTTGCGGCGCAAGCGAACGTGCTTCGTGTGTTGATCGGGGAGCGCCTGTACGCCGCCGAAGCGGCTTCCGTCTCGGTAATCGAAGCCAACATCGACGATTCCACGCCGCAAGTGCTCGCCTTTGCGATGGAGCGGCTGCTACAAGCGGGCGCGCTGGATGTTACTCTCACGCCGGTCCTGATGAAGAAGAACCGGCCCGGCACAATCATTTCTGTCGTAGCTGCGCCTGAACTGACCGAAGATCTGGCAAGCGTTCTGTTCGCGGAGACCACCACGTTGGGGCTCCGGATCATGCAGGCCGAACGCCGCGTGCTTCCGCGCACAACGGCGGAGATCGCAACGGCATACGGAGTCATTCGCATCAAGTACACCGCAACGGGCAGCTTCGCTCCTGAGTATGAGGATTGCCGCAAAGCGGCGGTCGAGCATGGCGTGCCGCTCCGCACGGTAATCGCCGCTGCCAACGAGGCCTTTCAAAAAGCCAAATCCTAACCAAATGACCAAAGGCAAGTATTACCTCACGACACCTATCTACTACGTCAATGCGGCGCCGCACATCGGCCATGCGTACACTTCCATCGCGGCGGAAGCGATCGCCCGCATGAAACGGCTGCAAGGGTATGACGTCGTGCTCACAACCGGCACTGACGAGCACGGCACGAAAGTGGAGCGCGCGGCGCGCGCGCAGGCGAAGACTCCGGCTCAGTTCGTAGACATCGTTTCGAACGAGTTCCGCGCGCAATGGCAGAAACTCGATCTGCAGATCGACCGGTTTCAGCGCACCACCAGCCCGAATCACGCGAAGATGGTGAACGCTCTGTTCGATGCCTGCCGCGCAAACGGCTATGTTTACAAGGGCACCTACACGGGGCTGTACGCAGTGGTGAGCGAGGCCTTCGTAAACGATGCGAAGCCGGGCGATATCGATCCCGAGACCGGCAAGCCCTTCGAAGAACTGACGGAAGAGAATTATTTTTTCAAGCTATCGGCGTTTACCGATCGGCTGCTCGAGTTTTACGAGACGAATCCGGATTTCATTCAGCCGGATATTCGCCGCAACGAGGTACTCGCTTTCGTGCGCCAAGGACTCGCCGATCTCTCGATTACCCGCACAAGCATCAAATGGGGCATTCCTGTAGAAGCCGATCCGGCGCATGTGTTCTACGTTTGGTTCGATGCCTTGACGGCGTATGTCACCGCCGTGGAAGGCGAGAACCGATGGCCGGCGGATCTGCATCTGATCGGCAAAGAAATCTTGCGGTTCCACACCGTCTACTGGCCCGCGTTTCTGATGGCGGCCGGATGGGAGTTGCCGAAGCGCGTATTCGCGCATGGCTGGCTGCTGTTTGAGAACGACAAGATGAGCAAGTCGCGCGGCAACATCGTGCGCCCCGCGCCTATTGTCGAGGCGATGGGCGTGGATGCGCTCCGGTATTTCTTGCTGCGCGAAGTGGTCTTCGGGCAGGACGGCAGCTTCAGTTACGACGCGTTGGTGGGCCGCTACAATTCGGATCTTGCGAATGGCCTGGGCAATCTCGCGAGCCGCACGCTGAGCATGATCCAGCAATACCGAGGCGGAGTGATCCCGGATGTGCAGGGCGAGGATGCGGTGGGCCGGGTGGCGCTCGAGTCAGCCGCGGCCGCTCTTCGTGCCTATGAAGCGTTCGATTTCTCGCGCGCGCTCGAACATATCTGGAGCATCATCGCGCTCACGGATAAATACATTGTCGAGCGTGCGCCTTGGAAACTGGCGAAGGACGGCTCCGAAGAGGCGCAGCACCGGCTGGATGAGACGCTGTACACGGCTGCCGAAGCCCTGCGGCTGGTATGCGACTTGTCCGAGCCCGTGCTGCCGCATGCGGCCAAGCTGATATGGCAGCAGCTAGGATGCAACGAATCGATTGATCCGGTAACGCCCGCGCCCACCGAATGGGGCCGCTTGTGGGGCCTGCAGTGGGGCGAGCTCAAAGCCGGACAGCGGATCGGAGAAATCAGCGGTGTGTTCCCGCGCCTGGATGCCAAGCAAACGATTCAGAAGATGCAGCAGCTTGAAGAGCTCGAGAAAGAGCGGCAGGCGGCGCTCATAGGCAAGCCGGCACAGGCTCCGCCGGAAACCGTGTCGAGCTTTATTTCCATCGACGACTTTTCGAAGGTCGACCTTCGCGTAGGCGAAGTGAAATCCGCCGAGCCGGTGAAAGGGGCGGACAAACTGCTGCACCTGAAAGTTGATATCGGCGAGCCGGAGCCGCGTAGCGTCGTGGCTGGAATCGCGCTCGCTTATAAGCCTGAGCAGCTCATCGGCCGGAAAGTGGTGATCGTCGCCAATCTGCAACCGCGTAAGCTGCGCGGCCTGACTTCGCAAGGCATGATTGTCGCCGCAAGCCTCGAAGACGGGTCGCCGGTGCTCGCTAGCTTCCTGGAAGCAGTGCCAGTCGGCGCCCGGCTGAAATAGTGCCACTCGCCGATTCCCACTGCCATCTCGACGATGCGCAATTCGATTCGGATCGCGAGACGGTAATCAATCGCGCGCGAGAGGCCGGCGTGAAATATATGCTGGCGATCGGCACCGGCAATGGACCGCCGGATCTGGAAGCCGCCTTGCGTGTCGCCGAAGCGTACCCGGAAGTGTTTGCCACGGTGGGCGTTCATCCGAACGATGCCTCGAAGGTTTCGCCGAGCACCTTCGACAATTTGAAGCGGCTCCTGCGCCATCCAAAGGTCAAAGCCCTGGGCGAAATCGGGCTTGATTACCACTGGGGTGTTCCCAAGGAACAACAGCGCCCCATTTTTCTTGCACAACTGGAAATCGCCGCCAGCCTGAACATGCCCGTCATCATTCACACGCGTGATGCCTGGGCCGACACCCTGGAGGTGTTGAAGGCGCATTGGGCCGCGACGGGTCTTCCCTGCATCATGCATTGCTTTACGGGTAACGCTGCGCAGGCTGAAGAATGCCTTAATTTGGGCTTCTATCTGGCTTTCGGGGGCGTTGCGACGTTCCCGAAAGCCGCGGAGATACGCGAAGCGGCACGGATCGCGCCCGCCGGCCGGCTGCTGCTCGAAACGGACGCGCCGTATCTCGCTCCCGTGCCGCACCGCGGCAGACGCAATGAGCCGGCGTTTGTGGCGCACACCGCGCAAGTTGTGGCCGCGACACGCGGCATCGGGGTGGAAGAGCTCGCCGCGCAGACGACCGCAAATTTCGAACGCCTTTTCCAGTTCCCGGCGGCGACGAACCGATCCGGGCTCGCCAGCTACACTGAGTAAGCCACTCTGGCGCAGATCGCCAGCATCGGTTTAAATGTTCAGCAAGCTCCGGCAATCCGTCAGCGCACGCGAGGCTTTCGAACTCGTGGAGGCAGATCTGCGAACCGTGGAGCGGGAAATCGGCGTCGAGTCGGTGGCCTCCGTCGAGGCGATCACGACCATCAACCAATACCTGCAAGCGGGCGGCGGTAAACGTCTCCGGCCCACGCTCTTGCTGCTTGCGAATCGCCTTTTCGGCCCGTGCACGGATTGCGCGCGCCATTTGGCGGCGGTGGTGGAGATGATCCACTCGGCCACGCTGGTACATGACGACGTGATCGATATTGCAAAAACGCGCCGCGGCCGTCCTTCCGCCAACGTGGTCTGGGGCAATCACATGTCGGTGCTGGCGGGCGATTGGCTCTACATGCAAGCCTTCCAGATTGCGCTGCGGGAACGCAATTTTCACATCCTCGACGTGCTCATCTCACTGACACAGATGATGGTGGAAGGCGAACTGCTGCAGCTCGAGCGCCTGCACCGGCTCGACCTGACGGAAGCCGATTATATGGAGCTGGTGGACAGAAAGACGGCCAGCCTGTTCTCGGCCTGTACCGCGCTTGGAGCCGCCGCGGCGGCAGCCGATGATGACTCCGAAGCGAAGCTCAGCGACTTCGCCTGGAACCTGGGCATGGCGTTCCAGTTGGTGGACGACATTTTGGACTTCACTTCGACGGAAAAGATACTCGGCAAGCCCGCCGGAAACGACCTACGCGAGGGCAAGGTAACGCTGCCGATGATCTACGCGCTGGAGACAGCTTCGCCAAATGAACGGCAAGTGATCGAAGGCGTCGTTGCCGCCGGAAGCTATGAGCAAGTGCCCTTGATGCAGATTGTGCAGATATTGGAACGGCACAATGCTATTTCGCGCGCCTATGAGCGGGCGCACACGTTTACCCGGAAATCGCGCGCGATCATTATGGCTTTTCCGGAATCGCCGGCACAGCGGGCGTTGCGATCGATCCTCGATCTGGTAACCGGGCGCGATTCTTAACCCTCAGCGGCCCGGCAAAATCTGGGTCTTCCGCTTGGGACCCATACCGGCGACTACCTGGGCATGGTTCAGCGCGGCTGTGAGTGAGACGCCTCCGATGCTGTTGCCTATCAGCGTCGGAAGCATATAGCCCCAGGCTGCCGCGCCCCAGCTCTTCGCACCAACCATGACCAGGAACAGTACGTCTATCGATCCTGCGATGATGTGGGTCAATCCCGCCAGGCCGACCACATAAGTCAACGTCACAATGACGGCGATACGCCCGGTATCGATCGCAGCTAGCATCCAGACCACCATGGCGATCAGCCAGCCCGCGAAGATGCCGCGCAAGATGGCCGCGCCGAATGTCACAGACGCCGCTTGCTTCCCAAGCGACAACATGGCCGCTTGCACTTCGGGCCGGAACATAGGGGTGTTGCCGGCAACCCAGGCAAACAGGTGCGCGCCGGCAAGATTGGCGATCAGGACCACCGCCCACAAGCGCGCCACCTGCATCAGCGTCGTCAGATTTCGCCGCGCCAGCAGGGGAATGATGGCGGTCAGCGTATTCTCCGTAAAAAGCTGCTGCCGACCGATGATGACGATCAGATATCCGAGCGAATATCCGAGATTGACTAGCAGCGGACGCCAAGGACGGTCGGGCAGATACGACTGCAGCAAGGCTTCTCCGACGAGCGAAAAACCCATCGAGAGTCCGGCCGCCAGCCCGGACCAGGCAAGCGCGGAACTCGGCCGATTGAGCTCTTCTTCGCCATCGTGCCGGATCGCTTCATGCACCACGACGGCGCTGACGGAGGTGCGGTCTTGTGCCTCCTGCTCCTGTTTTTCAGTTAGCTCCGGTGCGGCAATGCCGCCATCCGGTTCGTTCTCCCCGATGAGCATAGTTGAAAGACTCTAATCGCAAGTCCGGGTGGTACTGAGGACTTTCACGGGTTTAAAAGGAGCGGAAGGAAATTTAAAATGGAGCAAAGGCCCGGAGGTTGATCACGGGCCCTTGGCCTCGGAGGAAGAGCGGATAACAGTTCGGCAACTTTATTAACCGCTCTTAATTGAGTATATCTCTTAAATTTAGAGAGGTACAAGGGGTTTGTACTGTATCTTTCAATAAAATTGCAAGATGCCTCGCCCCAGCGAAGTAGCCGCGAGCCGGTTTCAGAGGCCATGTTATACTTTCTAGCGTAGTTTCAGGCGGACGGCGTTCGTCCGGCAAGTGCCGTTTCCGGCGGTTTTGCCACTCGCAGACGGCTCCTCCCAAACTCAGGACAAATTATGCCGAAGATGAAGACACATAAGGGTGCGTCCAAGCGCTTCAAGAAGACGGGAACGGGAAAGATTGCCCGCCGTCATGCCTTTGCGCGTCACATTTTGACGTCCAAACCGCGTTCCCGCAAGCGCAAGCTGACGCATGGCGTGATCGCAGACGAAACGGATCAGGCGAAGCTCAGGACGATGCTTCCGTACTGACGGAAGCCAGACAGTAGACGAGTAGGAGCAGTGCGCTGCACGTGCCTGCGGCCTCTCAGGGGACGAGGAAGCGTTCCAATTTCTTTAAGGAGCAAACGTGCCAAGAGTTAAAAGAGGTACTCACCGGCGGGATTACCGCCACAAGACACTTCGCCGTGCGAAGGGTTATTTTCTCACCAAGTCGAAGCTGAACCGTTCCGCGCAGGAAGCGGTGGAAAAGGCGCTGCGTTACGGCTACGTCGGGCGGCGCCTGAAGAAGCGGAATTTCCGGTCGTTGTGGATCGTGCGCATTAATGCGGCGTGCCGCGGGGCCGAGATTTCCTATAGCCGGTTCATCAACGGACTGAAGCGCGCCGGAATCGAGCTGAACCGGAAGGTGTTGGCCGATATCGCGATCAACGATGCGGCGGGTTTTCTCTCGCTGGTAGAGAAAGCGAAAGCGGCGCAACAAGCGCCGGTGCATTAGACGATAATTGATCTCAGCGGATATGGAAGCGGCACAAGCGGTTCAAGTAGGCAGCGACGCGCTGGCCAGCCTGGAAGAGCGCATCACGCGCGCCGTCCAGGTGTTGACGGCCATGCGCAATGAGAACGAGCAGTTGCAGCGGGACAAGCACGAACTGCAGCAGAAAGTGCAACAACTTTCTGAAGAAGTGGATGCTCTGCGGGGCGAGCGCAAGCAGGTGAAGACACGGATCGAGAAGCTGCTGACGCAGCTCGACCTGCTCAGCGCTAGCTGACATCATGCACGAACCGGACACGTCCAAGCACACGGTCCGGGTTACCATTTTCAATCAAACCTATAGCGTCGCGACCTCGGGCGACGCGCGCGAGACCGAGGCGCTGGCGCATGAGATCGATGAGCTGATGTCGTCCATCGCGCGGCGCGCCGGAAATCTGGATGCGACGCGCACGGCGGTGCTTGCGTGTCTACACTTGGCAGACCGGCTGCGGGTGGCCGAGCGGGAGCTGAGCGCTTTGAAGGAATCGATCGACCACAAGACGCGCGATTTCGTGATGCTGCTCGACGAGGCGTTTTCTACGACTGAGGAGTAGCGGCAGCTAGCGCTTGCCGCAATTCTTCGAGCTCGCGGTCGCGGCGATGATAGCCGGTTTCGGCAATGAGAACGGCGGCTTTATCCGTGTGCTCGCGCGCTTCCGGAATTCGTCGTTGACCGAGAAGATATCGTGCTTGCGCGAGGTGGTAATCGGTGAGATAAAGGCGCATGCCGCAGCGGGTGGCGAGGCGGTAGACTTCGTCGAGATCGCGCTGGGTGCCGCGGGCGAGCAGAGCAACGGGCAGGTAACTTAGGTTGCCTGCGCGGCGCAGGTATTCGACGGCTTGATCGAGGTGGAAAGAGGATTCGGGCGAACTGGGAGGGTATGCGCACCCGAGGGAGACGTGGTCGAGGCCGATATCGAGAGGCCAGTTATTCTTCTCAGCCCATTGAAGCGTTTGTGTCGCGCGACGCAGTACTGCAGCGCCTTGGCCCACATCAAATAGGAACTGGCTATACAGGTGCCCTTGGAACGAATAGAGGATCGGAAACTGCGGCTGCTTTTCACCCTGAAGACGCTCAGCTTCTTCGAACAACCGGGAGCATTCGGCCGACATTCCAAGCTGGTGAAAGCATGCGGCTAGAGAGGCTTTGGATAACATGCAAGCGGATGGATCGCCGCTGCGCTCCGCGAGCTCGACGGCTTGGTACCCCGCCGCAGCCGCTTCGCTCAAGTTCCCGAGTGCGAGATTGAGGTCCGCAAGGTTGCGGTAATTGAGAGAGGCCTCTAGCCAGACCTGCTCTTCCGTGTAGCGCTCGGCTGCCATCCGTATCGGCGTTAGGGCCTCGCGCAAGCGCCCGACTGCCTTTAACGAGAATCCCGCCTGATTGATGAGCCACAACTGATCGACCCGCGAGAGGTTCGATACCGGCTCTGTCCAAGGAGAGCGGAAAAAGTTAGCAACCAGCGAGAGCCTCGTTCCATAGGCACCAAGCCGCTGCGTACTGTAGCGTTCCCTGCGGCGCTGTATCCGATCATAATAAATCGCGTCGAGAGTTTCCTGATATTGCTCGGCTTGGCAGCCGTGGTAGACGGCGTAGAATAGCGGAGTCATTTGCTCGAGCGTCTCTGGATATTGAGGCGCGCTTCGCGAGTAATGCTCGTACAGGCGCGAGTGGCCTTCGCGAAAGGCTTCGGGCGCAGATTGTCGCATCACGTGCGCGAAGTGCTCGCGAATCAGCGGATGGCAGTCGATTGGCGCGGACGGATCGGCTCTCAGGATCAGACGCGCTTTGCGCAGGCGATTCAACGCGGCGCGATAGGTGAGGTCCGGCATCGCAGGCAAGACTAATTTCAACGCCTCCGGCTCGGCGGGGCGGTTGAAATAGCCCAGCCCACGCAGGATATCGAGTTCCGGCTGGCCTTGGAACATGCGTGCGTAGCTTTCCATTACGCGGCGAGCGTGCCGACCCGCCTTCACATCGTCGATCATCAACTCTGGAATCTCGATGCGGCGGCGCACGTCAGAGTTGAGAAAATCGACCAGGTAAGTGCCTAGCAGGGTCAACGCTAGAGCATGATTTGCGTACTCGACAGACGCCTGCTGCAGCTCTTCGGGCTCGCCGGTTACTCCGAGATGGCGCAGGTACTGAGCGCCGTAGTGAGGATCGAGGTTGTCGAGATCGATAGAGCGGGTGCGCGGCGGGTCATCGGGAACATCGGTCAGACGGACGCGCGTGGTGCAGACCACCAGGCCTTTGTTCCATTCGGCAAGCTCCTGCAGCAATGCTTTGAGCGCTGAATCGCGCAATTCGCCGCTGGGGTCCTGAAGCGGCTCGATACCGTCGAGTATCAACAGCACGCGCTCCTCGCGGAGATGCCGCGCGAGCGCTTCGGCTTTGGCAAAGATCGAAGCAGTTGCCGGAACGCTAATACCGAAGAATGACAGAATGTCGGCAAAGAAGGGGTCAGACGATGTCTGACGGTCTTCGGAAGCGCCCTGGCTGTAGAAAGACCATCCGAAGATGGTCGCCTCTTCGCGATGAGGCCGGAACCACTTGGTTGTCAGAGCCGTCTTGCCCGTGCCGCCAGGGGCAATGATCTGGATCAGGTTCGTTGCGGGATCGGCCCAGGCTTGATCCAAGAAAGCAAGTTCCGAGCCGCGGCCGAAGAGCGCAGGATCTACCGCCGGGAGCTTACTTACAAAGACTCGCCGGACGTGCTTCGCCGCCGGGGCACCTTCGCGGGCAGGCAGAACGCCGTCCAGCAATAATTTGCCGGCAACGAAATCATCCTTGCCGACGAGGTCAATGTAGACGAGATGGCTCAACATCGGAGGAATGTCGCATTCGGCTACTCGAACCGGAATCAAGAGACGCTTTTTTCCCAGCGGATCCTGAAAGAGGGCAGCGTAAAGCTCGGAACGCGTGAATTCCTTCGCCACGTAATTAGGCGACAGAACCGCAATGATATGGTTTGCGCGTCCAAGAGCCAAATCCATTTCATGCAGAAAGCTCTGTCCGGGACGAATGTCCTTATCCTGAATGATGGTCGTGTAGCCCGCAGCTTCGAGCGTATTACCGATCCACAGAGCCTTTGCAGCGTCTTCGCCGGCGCGCGAGATGAAGAAATCCACTTTCTTCTGTTCTGCGCCGGACATAGGATTACTAAGTTACCATTTCGTTACTGGATGCGGCCTTGTTTTTGCAAGCTGCCGAAGCTGCCAATATTCGCGACTGAGAAGGAAAACAGGTACTCATTTTCGTCTCTGATGCCGATATTGAAACGGCGGAGTTGAACGCTAAAGCCGCAGCAATCGGTGTTATAGGAACCCTGGATGAACTCGAACAGATTTCTTCCAGCAAGCAGATCCCGGTCGATGACCGCCGCCGCGTTCCAGCCTTTTCGGTTGGTATTTCCATAACCGCCTCCGAAATTGATCTGATTGGCCTGCGGAACCAGCAGAGGCGAGGTCGTGATGGCAGTATCCCCAACGGCTGCGTAATACATGCCATGCCTCAGGTTTACGGTGAAGGCATCGTCAATAATTTTGTGACGAAGCGGGTCGTATTCGATTCGCCAATCGATGTTGAGAAAACTGTACGGGCTCACGGTCATCGAAGACACGACCGGCGAATAACCTCGCGGGCCGTCTAAAAAAGCGTACGGCGAGAATTCCTCGGTCGCAAGCACGACATTCCTCACGCCCGGAAGTACGGCACCGCCGAAAGTGGGATCGAAATAACGCTGCTGCCCCAGCCGCCAGGTGAGAAATTCGCTGACATTTCCGGCCTTGTCTTTCCGGTAAAGACGATTGGTCAGCCAAATCGTAAGTTGATTCGTGTTTGAGATGATATCGGTCGCGTCAAAATGGATAATTTTCTGAAATTGGTTAATGCCTGTTACGTATTCGTAAGTGGCTTCGGCCTCGATTACGTGCTTCAGCTTGGTCCCTAAGTGCAGCCACTTAGGCGGCGTGTAGATTCTTTCGAGAGAGGGTGTTCTAAAATCAAGCGTGAAATCGGCGTCTTTGCGAAATATATTTGAATTTCCCAGCTTGGTGTAGACGGTCGGCGTCGGGGGGCAGGCCGAATAATAGCTGCAGGGGACAATTGGGCCATAGGTCTCGTAATTGGTGGAGTACGAATTTGTATAGTCGGTGGCACCCAGGGTAACCGCCGGGCTCAAAGAGAATCCTTTGAAGCTGAAATCGGTCATCACACGGGGTTCCAGGTCTACCCGGCCCACTTCGCCGGTGGTGGGAACGGGCTTGAGTCCTTCATATTCATAAGCGGTTGACTCCTCGCGCTCCAGGAGACCGGCGCTGGAACCAAACGAGAAATAGACCGGCAATGCGCCGCCCGCAATCTGCTGATCGCGTCCTGAAAACTCGAGCGCAGGAAGCTCCTGCAGGATGACCTGGTCCGGAGGCTGGGTAAGGAGGGTAATGGCCTCGAACAACTGGGTGCGCTGCATGACTATGTTCACGGTATATAGGTCGTCCTTGAAGTGCCTTTGCAGGTAGCCGACGGAATCGACTTCGGACGAAATAGCAGTCGCGAACGAATAAGAAAAGGCCTGGCGGAATAGATATGAGCTCAGATAATTGTAATCCAGGCGCCCGCTGAAACCGAATATCTGAGTGCGGCCAGTTAGCTCAAACTCAGTCCCGCCCTGCTTTTGGAAATCAGTGGGCGAATACTCGTAACCCTGCAGGTCTTGCACGCTGTAAAGATTGAAGTCGAAGTCTGAAACTGCGTTCGGCTTACCGCGAAATTCGACGCTCTCGGCCGGTCCACGGGCGGTGAAATACTGCATCAGACTATCCAGGTCGTAACTTCGATTAATGGCCCAGTAGTAGCCGGCGCCGTACATGTAACCGCGAGTGGATGTGTGACCGATATTCGGCGTTAAGAACCCGCTTTGGCGCGGGCTGCGGCCGAGCGGTCTATAAAACCAGGGCAAGTAAAAGATGGGAACCCGATGCAGCCGAAACAGGGCGTGCCGGGCCATGGCGCGGTCGCCGGGGATGATATCGAACACCGGCGCCTGGAAGCTCCACCAGGGCTTGGGCATTTTGCAGTCCGTGACAAAGCCGTGATGAAGGATGTAGCGATTCTTGATGCGTTCGGCCCATTGCGCTTGGTAATAGAACGGATTGGTGGTGGTAAGCACGGCCGGACTGGTCAGAATTTTGGCCGGCGCGGTGCCATCCACAACGTAAAACTTGCCTTCTTCGGTTTGCAGATTATATTCGCCATGGTCGGCGTTTAGCTTGTCGCCCGTCGAGAACTGTTCCATCTGGACGTGGCCCCGCGCGTAGGCCCAACCGGTGTCGGAGTTGTAATCGATTTCGTCGGCCGAGATCTGCATTTCCGAGGTCTCGAGGTGGGCGCTGCCTTTCAGATGTCTCCATTCATTGTTGGATTCGTTGACGACGCCCTTCATCCAAATCTCGTCTACGGGAGGCAGGTTTTCTTTGAGCGGGCGAGTTGAGGTCTGGCCCGAGGCGAACTGGGGCAAGGAAAAGAGGGCTAGAGCCAAAAAAAACAAATTGAGGTGAGAATGTTCTAGACAAGCGGCACTATTTCTGGTACATAGAGAAACTGGGTAGAAGCGCCGGAGGCCATGAAAGCTCAACCGAAGACGGTAGCATGAGCGGTGCGTGGGCCGCAAGGGTTTTGAGGGCACCGGAGCGAGTATGATCGCAAGTGGGCGCAGATGACTTGCCAGCATTGTCAGACTTGGATTTTAGACGACGACCACCGGTGCCGGCGTTGCGGGCGGCGGGTGAGAAGTACACCTGCGCGGATCTCGCCTGAGACCTACCCGATCGCGGCGACGGCAACTGCACCGGCCTACGATTATCGCTCCGCACCGCAAGCTGCGGCTGAGCCCCCAGTGAGCGAGCGCCCCGCGGTTGCGGTGGGGCAGCAGGCGCTATTTAGCACGCCGGTGTCGGATCCGCGCGTCATCCCGTTCGATTCGTTGACAACCCAGGCAGAGCGGGAATCGATTCGCGCGCGGGCGGCCGAGTTGGCGCGGCCCGCTCCATTGAAGACAGAAAAGATCGAAGCTCCGCGGGCGCGAGCACGCAAGAGCCGTTCGACGGATCAGCGCCGGCTCGATTTCGTGAGCCCTGAACAAGTGCTTCCGCTGCCGCAATCGAGTATCATTTGCGACGCCCCGGTCGCGCCCTTGGGCTTACGCATGCAGGCCGCAGCCATCGACGGTCTCCTCATGGCGCTAGGGTGCGGGCTTGGCGTGGCACTGTTTGCGGCGCTCGGCGGCCAACTTTCGCTCGACCGGCACGCGCTTCCATTTCTCGTGCTGGCGATGCTGACGGTGCCCCTCTTCTACAAGCTGCTGTGGACCCTGGCGGGCCGCGACACGACGGGCATGCGGAAAGCCGGCCTGCAGCTCGTCGATTTCGACGGAAATCGGCCGTCCCAAGGGCGCCGGTATCAACGTTTGTGCGGAACCCTTCTCAGTTTCGCGGCGGCAGGGATCGGCTTGATTTGGGCGCTGGTAGATGAAGATGGTCTCACGTGGCACGACCATATTTCGAGCACGTTCCCGACTATCGCCGCAGAAGACTGAGCGCAAGCCGAGTTCCGGCGCACGATCGATTCGCAGGTACTTCAGGTGACCGCGGTATCACCGGCCGGCACCAGCACCGCCGACATGGGACCTTTCGATTTGGGCATCCGCGGGTCGGCGCCGAACGCATGGATCTGGTCCCGTGCGAACTCCGCCTGCGGTTTCTCACAGGTTATGACGACGGTTCGGCCAGTGGTGTCGACTTCCACGGCATGTTGTAGCGCGACCTCGACCGGCAGAACAAAAAGCTTCTGCAGCATCTCGACGACGTAGTCATAGGTGTGCTCATCATCGTCAAGCAGCACGACATGGTAGAGCCTTGCGTGCTGTTCCCGTTCTGCATCTTTCGCCGCCGGACTGACCCGCGGGCTAACTACAGGACTGTGCATGGTTCGAGCGATACTCTATTGGAACATTAGCCCGCAAGCGCATGCAAACAACGAAGGGAACAGCACGGCGGAGGAGGCTGAAATCTGCTAAAATGAAGCTCGTTCCTCGAAATGGGGGCGCAACGGTTTCGACGGGATTGAATCGTTGTGTGAAGGCGTGTCGGGTTCCGAGCTCCCGTAAAACGATCGGAAAACAACAACTGCCAATAACCAGCAGTTTGCATACGCTGCCTAATTAATTAGGTAGCCGCTCCGGCTGACGAGCCTGCGCGTTAGCCAGGGAGCGTCATTTTGCAGGATAGGCACCAGGCTTCGGTCCGGAGCCATGGGCCGAGATCAATCGGACTAGGCGGCGCTCGCTCTTGCCGGTTTTATAGGGAGTCGCTGAAACGCCAGAACCGGATACACACGTAGGCTTTGCACAGTGGGCTTTCTCGGACGCGGGTTCAACTCCCGCCGCCTCCATAACCCCGAGTACTTGATGATACAGAGCGATATAGGGCTCTACGCAGGCTGTCTCGGCAGAATCCCGGGGAAACGCTGCCAAAAGCTGCGGCTGCAGGCCCGGCACACCCACTAGCGCGTTTCCAACTTCAGCACACAGTGCCCTACGCCCAGCTCTCGTGCCGCGGGCGACGCATGCGCCGGTCCTTGCGCCGCAGTTTCTCTCCCCCACAGTGAAGGCACAAAACACCGCCCCGTGATCCGTACCTGTCCTGCCACTTCCTCAATGGAGCTAATCTCGTATTCGGGCAAGCCCAATATCGCTTCTGCTCTGATCAAAACATTCCTGGCAAATATGTTTTACCAGTCCAGAATTTTTTGCGGTTCCGGAGAACGCAAAACCGCTGGCGCGCGTACGCGAATCTCCTCAGGGCCGGATGGTGCCCCCGAATTGTTGGATCTGCAACGCCCTCATTGCCGTTAGCCTTACCGCCCTGAATCATCCACTTGCGATGCGGCTCGTTTGCCGCTCTGCCAGAGCCGTAAGTTTGCGAGAGAGCCACTGTTTCGCGGCAGTCAGATCATCCTGCCCCAATTCGTGCCCGCCCGGGTGCCAGTGCAGTTCTATGTCAGCTCCGAAACTTGTCAGCATTGTGGCCAACCCCTCGGTGTTTTCACGCGGAACAATTGGATCCTGGATGCCTCCACTTAGAAACCCCGCGGTGTGCCCGAGGTTGGGTTCAAAATCCGGTGTAAACGGCACCATCGCACGAAACAGAACGGCCCCGGCCAGTGCATGGGGATGCAATAGCAAAAGGCTTGCTGCGATATTCGCACCATTGGAGTAGCCCACCGCAACCAGTCTGGAATCATTTTGGGGACGCGCACCAGAGGCACCAGAGGCCCTGTGCGCTGGTGCAAGGCCATACGGTTGCGCGGCAGCTTTGAGGAAGTCATTCAGTTCTTGCGTCTGAAACTTCAGATCCTCGACATCGAATACTCCTTCCGCGAAGCGGCGGAAGAACCGCGGCATGCCATTTTCTAAAACGCGTCCTCGGAGACTGAGCAGCGCAGCTCCGGGCAATAACTCACGGCCAAGAGGCAGCAGATCATTCTCATTTCCGCCGGTGCCATGAAGCAGCAGAAGCGTGATGCCGATATCGGGCTGCGTTGCAGGAACGAACCGATGAATGAATCGAGGCTCGATTGACGGGGTCATGCAGATACCGCTTTCGCTTGTGGCAGGCGCACCTTGGGAAGAGCTTTTTGCAACTCCGCACGGTGAGGTTCCAGCCAGGCCGGCAAGACCAAATGCGATCCTAGCGTCTCTGCGCGTTCATCGACGGCAAAGCCGGGCGGGTCAGTCGCGATCTCGAAAAGCACTCCGCCCGGCTCACGGAAATAAGTCGAATGGAAATACTTGCGATCTATAACGGGGGTGACATCGTAATGCCGTGCGGTGAGCGTCTTCCGCCATTCGACCTGCTCATCATTGGTAGACGTGCGCCAGGCAACGTGATGAACCGTGCCCACAGCAATCAGTCCGGACCTACCCGCAGGGGCGCAAATGACATCGACTATCGTCCCCGTTTTCGAGCCTGAACCGGATTGTGTCGAATAACGGAAGCGGTTTTCTTTACTCTCGATCAGGCGAAAGCCCATTGTGTCTGTGAGTAGCTCGGCAGTACGTTCATATCCCACCTCCGTGAGGGTGACGTGATGGAAGCCTCGAATCCCGTACTCCGGCGGTACCGGCCCGTGCTCCCAAACCCGGTCAGGATCAGCATCCGGCGTGCTCACCAATTCCAGTTGCAATCCGTCGGGGTCTCTCAGACTAAGAACTTCTCGTTCAAACAGCGATTGCTCACGCTTGTGGTCGACGCCACGCTGCTGAAGATATCTTTCCCAAAAATCCAGAGCTCGGTCAGGCACAGCAAGTGAGGTAACCGTTACCTGTCCCGTTCCGATTCGGCCGCGCATTGCCTGTGGCCATGGAAAAAACGTCAGGATGGTTCCTGGATGACCCTGTCCGTCACCGTAGTAGAGGTGATAGGTTGTTGGGTCGTCGAAGTTTACTGTCAGCTTCACCAGCCGCAACCCGAGGATGCCCGCATAGAAATCGATGTTGGCCTGCGGATCGCCGGCGATAGCGGTCACGTGATGAATACCGGGAATGCTGTTCTGCACGTAATGTGCTCCTTTCCTGATGTAATATCGTCTCAGCTGCTTAACCAGAGCGCCGCTGGCACCGTGATTGCCAAAGCGAGGGTCGAGAATAAGAGCATCGACACCAGTTCAGGCTGTGAGGACTTGTATTTCGCCGCACAAAGTACACTCACCGTGAGATCGGTCTGTGGTGCTCCCTTCGAGTCGCCTTCCATCGTGATGGCAGGTACGTTATGACCGGTGATTCGCAAGACGCTTTTCGAAACGATCATACTTCGGCTCGCCTTCAGCCAGGCCGATCCGCCAACGGTAATCGTGGATCACGATACTGACATGGTCGGGATTCTCGAATGCAACAGCGCTACGCTCGAACGTGGCGCGATCGAAGTTCGCGGCCTCCAGAGACGTTATGAGATGTGCCTTGCCCGAAGCACGGCTCTAGCTCTCCCTTTTCGCTCACCGAGCGGCGCCCTCGCGACCGTTTATCCACATGGTTGACGCCCGCTTCGTAGCGGCCGGCGGCGTGCCAGCCAATAAAATCATTTCACCATGTCATTGATGATGCGCAGGGGACTGAGCGGACCTAGAGGGATATAGTCAAAGGCCATCAAACCGGCCTGCCCCAGTGGGAATTTCTCCAAAATGTTTTTCGCCTCTTCCGGTGTGCTTGCGTTGACTATGAAAACCACACCCTTTCCGTCGGTCCGGAAGTACCACTGGTCTATCTTGCCGGCGAGATAGGCATTCACCGTGTCATGCACTTCGTGAGGCATGATCTGGGCGCGCTGGGCGGGTGTCATGGGCGCGCCCATGAAATGGGAGATCGCCAGGATCTTCGTGGTGGGCACAGGCGGCAGCGGGTTCTGCGCTGAAGCGGCGCCCTCGGGGGTGATCGGGTTCTTCATGGCAGTAGCTCCTTATTCATCTTTTGCTATTTGCTGTTGAATGTTTCGGCGTTGACGCCAACCAGGATTGTGGCCGGAGCGTACGAGGCCGCGTCAGGAACGGTCTTGACCATTTCTTCCATGATGAGCGGATTTCCGACGACGAAGCGGAGAGCCTTGGGGCCTTGTCCGCCTCCTTCCCTTCGGAGAACGTCACTTATCGAAGCGCGCAAATGCCATCAAGTTAGAGGATCCAACCGCCATTTAATGGCCTCGGGAATGCACTATCTGTGTGCGCTTGTCGATCAGCGTGAAGTCGAGGCCGGCAATCACCACGCGTTGCCCCGAGCGTCATTTCTGCTGGGGTGTGGGAACCGTGAACTCTACCATCTTGCTGCAATCAGGGATCGGCCTGTGGATTGCGTCCGCCAATTGGAGACGAACTCTGTGCGGTCCGGGCGGCAGTCCCACCAGGACCACCGTTTCTCCGCTTGTGTCGACTGTCGGCCAGGCTTGGTCATCCACGTAGTAATGCAGATGGCCAACACGCGGCGACACTTCCAATGCAGCTTTGCCGAATACCGGTACAATGCGCAAGTTTTCCGTCCGGTACTGAATGAATACCCGACCCAGGGCCAGTTGTTCGGGAATCGGGGGATCGACAATCAGTTTCGCGGGCGCTTCATTCTGAATAGCGACCAGCGGCGTCGCCCCTTTGACGTCCTTAGCCGTCTGTGCCGAGGCCGATAGCGCGCTCAGCGCCACCGCAATGCCGATTACGGCGGCTCTCGCTGCGTGCTTAGTGCACTGTTGTGGAGTGCTGGGTCGAATCACGATATTCTCCTTTCCGGTAGCGTAGATTATTGGTTCTTTGCGAACCGTATAGTTCTGATAATTCGCCGTCATGCGGTTAAAGTCTCTTGGAGCGGTGCGGCTTGAATCTGAGCCAGCGTTCCCAATGTGGCAGGAAGCCGGGCATTGATCCAGTCTTGGATATCGTGCATGACCGCGGCCTTGTCGAGGTCGTTGAGAAGATCGTGAAAACTCCCCTCGTAAAGCTTTAGTGTTTTGTCCACGGAACCTGCCATGTCGTAAAAGAGCTGGCTGCCGGCCAGCTTCGCGTTCTTGTCGAGTGTGCCGTGGAGAATCAGAACAGGCAGTGTGATGAGCGGGAAACCTTGCTTGACCCGTTCATCGGCACGGACCATTGCTGCCATCGTCTGACTAGGCTGAGTTTCTTGGCCAACGAGCGGATCGTCGTTCAGCGCCTGCACCGCATTGGGATCTCGCGAGAAGGTCTCGTTCTTAAGGTGGAGAATGTGCGCATGCGGCGCGAGGTGGCTAATGCCCTTGAAGACGGCGAGGACGAAATCAGGCGCGGGCAGTTGGAATGCAAAACTCTCACAGATCAGGCCAGCGATGTCCGGCTGATGCTCAAGCGTGTAGAGGCAGGAAACAACACCTCCAGCACTGTGACCAAGCAAGAAGAGAGGCAAGCCCGGTTCCCGCGATTTCGCCAGCGCTACTACACTCGCAACGTCGCTGACGTAGTCGTCGAAGCCGTTAACATAGAAACGCTCGCCATCGGAATTTCCGCGTCCGCGCAAGTCCACGGCATACACGGCTAAGCCTGTTGCAACCAGTTGTTCCGCCACCCACGCGTAATAGCCACTGTGGGCGTTAAAGCCTGGAACAATGATGACAACAGCGCGAGTTTCTTGTTTTGGGCGCAGCGACCGAAAGAAAATTCTTAGTCCGCCTGCCCCTTCAACTCTTTCTCCACTATTTGTAAAGTCTGACACTGGGATTCTCCTTTTGTGAATGTAGGTATTTCAAGTTCCTGTTGCGGCAGTTACCAATCTGCGCTTCAACCGCGGTCACGATGGTGTCGAACCGCCTCAGAGGAAGACACGCTAAACCGCTCTGCGTAAATCGTGTGGTTGGCATGTGTGAATTGTCGGCGTGCAGCTTTCAAGTGTTGATCACCGAATGAAGTAGGATGGCGCTCCTAATGATCCCGGCCATGCTCTGCCGCCTGAGCGATAAAGTCTGCCACTCTGGTAGGGTCGGAAAGCATCGCAACATGGCTCGTATTGAGCCTGATTGTGACGGCATCCATTCTCTTCGCTTCCATTTCCTCCAACTCGGGTGAGATGATTCGGTCTTGACCTGCAACGATGAACCAAGTCGGCTTGTTTTTCCAAGCCGGATCGGTTATTGGGGAGCCTAGCGCCGCAGCTCCGGTCGGACCCTGCGTCACAAATAGAGTCGCCCTCTCGATTTCAGGAAGGTCTTGCGCGAAATCCTCGAGTATGCCTTTGAGCGATAACTTATAGAACATACCCGTGGGATCGGGACGCAGCTCGCTGCCGACTGGAGTAGGATTTGCGGTTGCCAGTGAAAGAGCAGATTCGCCTTCGTCGGGTGCGTAGGCCGCGACAAAGACCAGCGCTGCTACGTTCGAATTGTTGCCCGCTTCGGTAATTACTGCGCCGCCATAAGAATGGCCCACTAACAAGACGGGACCGTTCTCCAAAGCGAGCGCCCGTTCCGTTGTGGCGACGTCAGCGGCGAGCGAGGTTAGGGGGAGTTGGACAGCCACCACATGCAAGCCCTTTGCCTGAAGTAGTGGAATGACCTTCGACCAGCTTGAGCCATCGGCCCATGCCCCGTGAACCAGTAATACGTTGTTGATCCCATGAGTCGGCCATTCTTGCGCCGCCGCTGCCGCGACCGAAGCGCTAGCGAGGACAATTCCCATCACCGTATAAGAGCCAACGCCGAAAATGTTCCAAAGTTTCATTGTTAATCTCCTTTTAGTAACCTTTCGTTTCGTTTGTCGTACTGCAAATAAAATTGCACGCTTGAGGGCTTGATTAGTCGAGCTATGCGCGATGTTACTTATAGAGCCGCTTTATTTCGTGCTCTGATTTTCATGCGACTCACTTTTAATCTCTTCCCTAGATTTGGCTGAATGAATTCCCTCGTTCGTTGTGGCGCGTATCCCTATTTAGGGGGATCATTTCCTATCGCGAATTTCAATATCGAAGCGCTTCCTGCCGAAAAGACGGGCATCAACGGACCATGCGCCAGGGCCAAGCATGGCTACAGCAGCAGTGAGAACCGCCAACAGGACGTGAATCCACTGAACGTCTCGCTGTGAAGAATACAAAGAGAAAGCAATCCATAGCTCATTGGTTGCAGCTAGCGCGCCCGTGACCGGG
Organism: Bryobacteraceae bacterium; assembly: GCA_036269275.1. Lineage (GTDB taxonomy): Bacteria > Acidobacteriota > Terriglobia > Bryobacterales > Bryobacteraceae > Bog-105. Next base: position 237,226 of record DATASJ010000093.1, read on the forward strand.
GTCCACAAGCCTGCCAGCAAGAAGACGCCTACGGCACCAGCCACGACGCCCTGGATAAAGGCGATTGGGCCTCCGGCCGATCTGAATAAAGTGGCGATACCCAGACAGATTAAAGGGATGCCTGCGCCAAACCGCAGCAACAAGAGGCCGAGCCCAGGAAAGCCATCAGGAAAGGTTGAGAATAGACGTTGCAGAACGCATCCCAAGCCAATCGTAGAAAATTCGCGCCTGCTTCGATTCCCTCGAAAGCCTTCTTACTTATCCCTCGTTCGAGGGATGGTGCGCGGTTACAGGTCAATAATTCCGCGCTTCAGTGCAATCGTGACCGCGTGGGTTCGGTCATTTGCTCCAAGTTTGGAGAGGACATTCTTCACATGACTCTTCACGGTCTCCTCGGTGAGCGACAGCCTTGCAGCGATTTCCTTGTTGGCATTGCCTCGAGCGATCAACCGCAGTACGTCTATTTCACGTGGCGTTAAGCCGTCGTCGGTGGCATGCTCCGCAAGTTCTGCGGCAATCTCTGCGGAGACCCGTTTCCGACCCGCATGAACCGCACGAATCGTCTCTAACAGTTCGTTTCGCAATAAGCTCTTGAGCAAGTAACCTCGCGCTCCCGCTTTAATAGCGCGGAAAACCTGGAAATCCCCGGCATGGGTCGTGAGGACGATGATCCGAGCATCGGGAAACTCGCCTCGAATTGCGCTGATAGCATCGATACCGCTCATTTCCGGCATCTGCAAATCCATGAGCGTGATATCCGGACGGTACTTTCGAAACTGTTCGACCGCCTCTCGTCCATTGCAGGCTTCGGCAACCAGCGCCATATCTGCCTGATTGCCAATTAACGCAGCGATCCCTTCGCGGAGAAGAGGATGATCATCCACCGACAGAACTCGAATCACGCATCATCCTGCTTTTGTCCGGAAGAGTCCGAAAAAAGAGCGCCCACTGTGCCTACGATATGCAATGGCGCTCGCGACGCTCAATTCAATCTCAGCGCCAGTTCCTGGGCGGCTCCAAATATCCAGCTTGCCACCGACCTGCTTAGCCCGCTCACGCATTCCGTCCAAGCCGTAATGACCTTGGCGCCCCTGTTCCAGCACGCCGGGTGGGATACCTTTCCCGTCGTCCCGGATGCGCAGCCGTAGCGCCCGTTCCCCGTAAGTGATCTCTGCCTCAATTCGATGGGCTTCGGCATGACTGAAGGCGTTGCGCAGCGCCTCGCGCGCAATCCGGTAAATCTCGTCGCGAATGATCGGGTAGAGGTCTTTTGGTTCGCCCTCCAACACCAAGCGGAAGGCCACCGATTCCGAGGTTGCCAGCTCATCGCCCAGCGACTTCACCGCCTCGGCCAGATCATTCGTTTGGGTGGCGGACGATCGCAGATCATAAACCGCAGTCCGCCCCTCGGCAATGGCCTGATCGGCGCGTTGCAGACTCTGTTCGAGTTGCTCTTTTGCCTTTCCTTCTGGCAACAAATCGTCGACTACCTGGAAGCGAAGCATGAGTCCCTGAAAACTCTGCAGCAGAGTGTCGTGCAGTTCGCGGGCAATGCGAGTTCGTTCCGTAACGCGCTCCTCCAAACGCACGTTGAACTGGAGGGCCAACCGATGCAACCGGTACCGGTAGAGTCCCCACAGCAATGCCAGAAAGGCGATTCCGCACGCCATTTGGAACCAGATGGTTTGATAGAACGCGGCGGCGACGACAAGGTCGAGGGCCGCTCCTTTTTCGTTCCAAAGGCCATCATTGTTGCACCCAATCACGCGGAAGTGATAACGTCCCGGGCGAAGATCGCTATAGAACGCCTGACGCCGGGTTCCCGGTTCCTGCCAGGTTTTGTCATGGCCCTCCAACCGGTAGCGAAAACGCACTTTCTGCGGGGCCACGAAGCTGAGTCCGACGTAGTCGATCTCAAGATCTCGGGTGAGCGCCGGCAGGCTAGCGACGCCGGTGGCTGGATAGCTCTTGCGATCCGCCATAACTCGTTCGATGTGGACGGGCGGCGGGAATAAATTACGACGCACGTGAGCCGGATCGATCATCTGGAGAAAGTGACCGTTTGCAAACCACAGCCGTCCATCCATAGACCCGGCGGCTCCGAGAAAAACGGCTGGGCCTGTGCGCACACCATCGAGCACGTCGAGAGTTCTTATCGACACGCTTCTGCCAGGGTTCCTCAACCACATCTGCAAGTCGGCGCTCATCATCTCGCCCAGCCCGCATTCCATGTAAAGCCACAGATTGCCTTCGTGGTCGTACGCAATGGCGTACACGTCTTCGCAAGGAAGCCCGTTCCGCTCGGTCAACGTCAAAAGCTTTCCCTGTCTCCAGCCAATCAGCCCGTAGGTTGTAGCCGCGAGAACCGAGCCGTCTGAATTTGGCAGGAGTTGGTTCACCAGCGCGGCATCGTCGTGAGCAAAGCGGTAGGTTGCCGCTTTGCCGTTGCGATAATGAGCCAGGTCGCCGTTCAAAATTCCCAGCCCGATCCCGCCCGTTGGATCCGGTGCGACTTTACGGGGCATCTTCGGCTCCGCGTACTCTTCCCGTACGGCCCGTCCTTCGATACGCATCAGTATTCGATGCGGTGAGTTCACCGCGATCCAGACGTTGCTCTCCGTGTCTTCCGCGATTCCCGTAACGAAGCCCGCCGGACTACCATCCATTTTGCTGACTCTGCGAAGCACGCCGTTTTCTTGAACCCACAAGTTGTTGTCCACGCCGACCCACAGCCTGCCCGCGTGGTCTTCCATCATCGAGGTAACCTGAGATCCTGGCAATCCTTTCCCTGTGCGAAGGCAGAAAACCACTTCGTTGCGGAGATAAGTAAGCGCTCCATCGCCTCCGGTCCAAATACCGCCATCACGAGAAGCCACAATCGAACTGGCTTCGGGACAGCAGAGCCCCTCTTTGAAAGTGAAACTAACAACTGCCATATCGCCGAAGCGGTCCACTCCGAAAGACGTCGCAACCCATAGATTGCCTTCGCGGTCCTCGTTAAATCGGCTTATGCTGTCGCCCGACAGACCACTGACGCTGTCAAAATGATCTACGTTGTTGTGGTAAATGCGGTAGATTCCATGATCGAAGGTTCCAACCCACACGGCGCCTTCGTGGTCCGCGTAGAGCGCGCTGACGGTAAGCTCACTGCTATCGAACTCCGGCGTCTTAAGCGATCTCCAACGACCTCGAACCAGTTCCTGTAACCCCAGACCGGGCCCCGCCTTTGCTGTTCCAACCCAGATGGTCCCATCCGGCGTCGAAGCAAGTGCGTGGATCCCCTTGGCCAGTGGGGGCTGTTGGGGTGAGTTGATAGACGGTATGGGAGGAAGCTTTCCAACGAAGCAGCGTTGCGCCGCCACCGAGCCATAGATCGCCCTCTCGGTCCTCGATGAATGCATTCTCATCTACAGTGGAAGGCACGCCGCTCGCGGCTCCGTAACACTGAATCTTGTCTTCCAACCATTCGCAAAGAGACCCCGGCCGTGCAGACCAGATCCTTCCTTGGCTGTCTTCGAGGACAAGATTGAGATCTCGGGGATCGCGCGCTGGATAATTCGTAAGTTTCTGGTTATTCCAGCGACTCAAACCGCCGCGGCTCGCAATCCACAGGCTTCCATCGCTCGCGGCAAGAAGGTCTTCAATCAACCCGGAGGCCAGCCGTTCTCCGTGGTCGGCTTTCCAAGGAATAAAGCCCACTCCATCGAAACGCAGCAGGCCTGCCTCTGTACCAATCCACACGTAGCCGTCCCGGGTCTGCGCGATGGCGACGACTGCGCTCTTGAAAAAACCGTCCTGTATTCTCCAGGCGCTGTGCGCATATTGGGATAAGCGCCTGTTTGGATCGAGCGCAAAGGCCGCGGCGGTGTAGAACAGCAGCAAAGCTGGAATCAAGCAACGCCGCCAAGACATTTCCCTCTTCGACCTATAGCGGAGACTCAAACGTATCATCTGTGAACCGCATGCAGCAAGGCCACAAGCATCTCACAATCCCGTGTCGCCGAAAGCCCGCTCCAACGTCCAGTGCCTTCTGTCCCGTCACGGCTGCTTCATCCTTGAGACGGCGCAGATTCGCTTCTGCTTGGGCCAACTGCGTCAGGCGTTCCTTGATAACCTGGGTGGCGCTTCCTCTTTCCTCCTGAATGACCTCATGCGGCCGGGGGCCGCCTTCCGGTTATTTCCTCGACCAGAGCGGTCATCTCGACCCCTTGCGCGAGGAGACGTGCTCCCGCTCGATGGATGGACTCCAGAAGCTGACGGCCATCATTGTCAACTGCCGTCACTTCTTTCATGTCGATTTCGATCTGTTTAGCTGGCGAACACAATGCCGTGCGCCAGGCCTTTTCCATTTCCGGCACCCACGGCCCGCCGAGTCTGCCTGCAAGCTTTAGCCGGCAAAAGCTGCCGTTCTTTTCAACCGTGATTCGTAACATTTGCGTTTCACTCCGGGGAAGCGCACGTCTCACGCCAAAGCTGGTGCTCTGCTGAAATGGTGCGGAAACAAGAGCTTGCCTAGAAGAACCGGGACTGCCCCGGCGAGCGAATCGGCTGGCACCTGCCAGGAAGCTGGCAAATGGTCTATATTGGCCTAAAGGCAAACGAGTCAGTCTGTCAACTCGGAGTCGCGATCAAACGCCACGAGGGAGCGGAGAGGTATGGGGATGTCGGGTGCAGCGAAGACGTCGGACGGCGCGTCCTTAGATCTGGCGGTCCGCTATGAAGCGCTGATTCGTCTTGCTGAAGCGGTCCGATCTCACCCGGACGAAAAAGATTTGTTCCGGACCTTCGCAAATGAACTGCATCAGGTGATTCCGTTCCATGGTCTCTCGCAGTTCGACCCTGAGGCCAACTATGTTCACTGGCACTTCGAACAAGGAATGGAGGCTTTGCGTGAAGAACTCGCTGTCCTGCTACGTACTATTCCAAAGGAAGAATCGATATCGCGATGGGTGTTTCACAATCAACAGCCGGTCGTTATCCGGCTGGATGATCAGGAAACCCGCTTTCGTCTCGTTATTGACTTTCTCAGGAAAGCCGGAATCCGCTCGCTATGCGCCTTGCCGCTGAGCACCGCACACCGGCGGTTGGGAAGCTTGATCTTCACCAGCCGGCTGGAGGAAGCTTATTCCAGCGACGACCAGCGTTTCTTGTCTCTCGTCGCGAATCAAATCGCGGTAGCGATGGACGACGCGCAGAGTTTCGAAGCTTCCAGGCGTACGCAACAACAACTCAAGCTCCTTCTCGAAGTGACGAATCGTGTCGTCACCAAGTTGGACTTGGCCGACGTGCTTCAGGAAATTTGCGCGAGCGTTCGCCAAGTTATGCAGTGCGACGGCGTTGGACTGGCGCTTTCCGAGTCCAAAACGGGCGAGTTACGTCTTTGGGCCAAGGATATGCCGGGCCCTGAAGAGATTATCGAGTTGAGAAAGCGCCAGGCATGGAATCCGCCGACCTGGGAAGCAGAGTTGGCCGGTGATGTATTCCGAACCGGCAAACCGGTCCGCTTCACGAAAGAGCAACTCCCTCGTATCGCGGCCTCCGGGCATAATTCGCTGTGCCTAATCCCCCTCATCAGCCGTGACCGCGTTCTCGGTGTATTGGGTGCATGCAGCTCGCGCGACGAGGTGTTTAGCGATGACGACCTTCGCTTCCTTAGTCAGATCGCCAATCAGAGTGCGCTCGCGGTTGAGAATTCGCTCGCTTACTCGCAGATTTCGGAATTGAAGGACCGACTCGCACGGGAAAATGTCTACTTGGAATCCGAGATCCGCAGCGAACTTCATTTTGAAGAGATTGTCGGCAAAAGTGAGGCATTGGGTCACGTTTTGAAGGAGATTGAGACCGTGGCGCCGGCCGACTCTACCGTCTTGATCCATGGCGAGACAGGTACAGGGAAGGAGCTGATAGCACGCGCCCTCCACAACCTCAGCTCGCGAAAGTCGAACGCCTTTGTCAAACTGAACTGCGCTGCGATTCCTACGGGGCTGCTTGAAAGCGAGCTCTTTGGCCATGAGAGAGGCGCCTTTACCGGCGCGATCAGCCAGCGCGTGGGGCGCTTTGAGTTGGCACATCGCGGAACTATCTTCCTCGATGAAATCGGTGAGATTCCGCTGGAATTACAACCGAAGCTTCTGCGTGTCCTGCAGGAGCGCGAGTTCGAGCGTTTGGGCAGCACGCGCACACTCCATAGCGATGCGCGGATGATTGCAGCGACGAATCGCGACCTGAAGGCAATGGTCGAAGACCAGAAATTTCGTTCCGATTTATATTACCGGCTGAATGTGTTTCCAATCAGAGTTCCGGCCCTCCGCGAGCGCCCTGAAGACATTCCGTTGCTAGTCCGTCACTTCGTTCAGGAATTCAGCCGGCGGAACCATCGCATGATCGAGACTATTCCTTCCGAAGTGATGGAGACGTTCGTTCGGTACCACTGGCCCGGCAATATCCGGGAACTGCAAAATGTGATCGAGCGGGCGGTAATCATCTCAAAGGGGCCCGTGCTGAATGTTCCTCTCGCCGAACTGCAACCGGACGCGGCTAAGAAGAGCACGGCTGTTAAGGAAGCGGGTCGGACGAATCAAGAGAGCCTTCAGGATAGGCTGGACAACACAGAACGGAGCGAGATCCTTCGAGCGCTTGAGGCGGCCAATGGAATCGTGGCGGGGCCAAACGGGGCAGCTGCTCGTCTCGGAATAAAACGTTCGACACTCCAGCTTCGCATGCAGAAGTACGGTATTCGGGTGTCGCGGACAACCCTCGATGAACGCTGATTGAGGTGGACCCAACTACCATCATGTGTTTTCATTGCGTTCAGCCAGCCGGCTGGCAAGCGGCCAGTAACCTGGCAGGTTAAGATCCACATAGTTCTCCTCGCTCTTCTCAGATGTGCTTGTTTTACGAGAGAAACAGCGGATGGGCCACTTTGGTGATTTGCGTGTTACCGCATAGCAGAGACGGGAATTTCCAGCAGAGGGCCTTCCCGGGTAAAGAGCAAAAAGAGAAGGATGACCATGCCAACAGAAATTCACTTTCACCAGACAACCACTCTCACACCTGAGCAATATATCGCCGGACTCACCGATTTCGGACCTGGGCGCTCGAAGGTATTTGGCAACAGCGCCGACAAATACCTCAAAGTTCATCACCAGAGCCGCTTGGAAGCCGACGTTACGGAGGGCTCGGGCGGCGGCATCTGGGAACGCCTGCACTACGACTGGACCGATCCTAACCGCGTCGTCATGAGGACGACCGATTCCAACGTGTGGGGAGGCGCGTCGGGCCACACTTACACCTTCACGCGTCATTCGAATGGCACGACCGATATTGACGCCGACATCGTCCGAGAAGGCAAGAACCTCAAGGGGAGGGCGCTCGCCTTGGTGCTCAGGACCGTCGGCCGCGGCGTTCTAGAAAAGGCTTTTAGAAACTCCGTTCAAGCGATCGAAGCCCGGAACCGGGCGGCGGGAGAGCGGACCTCAGCCGCCAAAGCATAGGCGAGACCCAGGAGGTATTGATGAAAGCGTTGATCTTTCGCGAGACCGGTGAGCCGAAAAGCGTATTGAAACTGGAAGAGATCCCTCCTCCGCGTTTGGCCCCGGGCGAAGCGCTCGTCCGAGTGCGATTGAGCCCGATCAACGCATCAGATTTGCACATGATGCGCGGGCGCTATGGCTATCAGCCGGAGTTGCCAGCCAGCCCGGGCATTGAAGGCGTGGGGATTGTGGAGGCCGTAGGTCCGGACGTGCAAGGTCCGATGGTGGGAACTCGCGTGGTTTTCATCGACACGTGGAACACCTGGCGCGAGCAGATCGTGTGCCCAGCGGACAAACTTGTAGCCGTCCCAGACGGCCTGGACGATTCGGCCGCCGCCACCTCCTACATCAATCCTTTGACTGCATGGGCATTGACGAGATCCAGTCACAATCTGAAGGAGGGCGACTGGCTCCTGCAGACAGCGGCGGCATCCAGCGTCGGGAAGTTCGTGCTTCAATTGGCGCAGCAGTATCGATTCAAAACAATCAACGTCATCCGCCGCCGCGAGCAGGAAACGATCATACGCCACCTTGGCGGCAATGAGGTAATCTGCACAGCCGACGAGGATCTCAGGGCACGCCTGCAGGAATTGACCGCGGGCAAGGGCGTTCAACGAGCGATTGACTGCGTTGCCGGGGAACTTGGCGCTGAAATTGCACGCAACCTCGCTCCCGCCGGAACCATGCTTGTGTATGGAGCCCTGTCCAGTCATCGGCAGACGGACCCCGCGAAGTTCATCATGCCGCTCTTTGCTCCGCGTTTGATTTATTCGACAGCAACGGTTCGCGGGTGGTGGCTTCCGCGTTGGGTGCCTTCTCAGCCGCTCGCCGAAGTGCGGGCAGCGACGAGCAATCTTCTCACCCTGTTGTCGAACGGGGCACTTACGCCACCAGCGATCGTGCGGTACTCAGTGAAGGACTTCCCAGAGGCAGTACACCTGGCCGACGGCGAGGCAGGGCAGGAAAAGGTCTTGCTGGACTTCTCCGAGTGATAGCGCGTGCGCTATCAGCCAAACGTGAAAGAGAAGGCCGCGACGCCGGGATCAAGGAATTCAATTTCGAAAGTCGCGTCTTTGATCGGGCCTTTCTGACGGACGAGCTGATACATCCGCGGCTGTCGAATCTCGCCTTTGCCATCGATGCCGGAATCGGATCCATGATCGTTCCCTGGCGGGTTGCCATTCAATGTGACCTTAAAGCGGACGACATCCCCATCCTTCGCCGGGCCCAACACCATATGCAAGTCACGGGCGTGAAACCGGAACACAATCTTTCCGCCTGCAGATTCGAGTGTGGCTCTCTCGTCGGCGACCTTCCATAACCCGCTCAGTCCCCATTGATTCAGCGCGGGCTGCGACGGCGGGCTATAGTTCCTTCGTGCATCCGAGGCCATCCGTTCGGGCGACGCGAAGTGCTCCGCGCGGGCGTAACCGGCGTAGGTTTCGGTCGATCGCACATCCTTGCTCGGTGGCGCCTCCGGACCGGCGGCCGCAATATGTACGATGCTTTCGTCCAGTCCGGTGGCCCCCTTCTCTTTGAGAAGAGTCTTGATCACGCGTTCTGATTGTTCGTATTCACCTTCGCCGAAGTGGTGGTAACGAATTCGACCTTTAGCGTCGATGAAGTAGTCCGCTGGCCAGTATTCGTTTCCGAAGTTGGTCCAAATCGAATGATTGCTGTCGATCGGGATGGGATAGGTGATGTTCAAGCCAGAGACGGCATTCTTCACGTTCGCCGGCTCTCTCTCGAAACCAAACTCCGGCGAATGCACGCCGATTACCAGGAGACCGGCATCCTTGTACTTCGCAGCCCACGCCTTCATGTATGGCAGCTCGCGCAGGCTGTTGATGCACGAATATGTCCAGAAATTCACCAGCACGACTTTCCCGCGCAGCGCCTTGCTATTCAAGGGAGCAGAATTAACCCAAGCTATCCCACCATTCAAGCTGGGCATTCGTCCCTCGTCGCCCATTCCTGAGGCGACCGCGGCAACCACGCCGATGACAATGAGCCCTGCAATCCAGAACGCAAAATTCTTCATATTAGAACTCCGATTCGCCATCATTTTCAGTGGTCAATGCGAGTAGTGAGTGAAGACAAAGTCGCGATCTTTGGCCGGCGCGTGACAGGGAAAGCAGGTCTTGTGCACCGCCTCCGCGTCAGGTTTGCCATTTGTGAATTGAGCGAACCCCCAGCCGCCGGCCGAGGCGTATTTCTTCGAGTCCTTGACCATAAATTGGACATTCGTCGGAGACCCCGCCACCGAAGACTCGGACAAGACTTTCTGAATCACATCCGGGCTCAAGCGCTGGGAAAGCATGGCGCTGCGCAACGCCGCGTTGTTTTCATCTGATGTGACCTGTGTCCAGGCAAGCCGCGCGATCACTGTCCCGTCCGGGAATGGGTTCGTACCCGCCCGAAAGGCGCGCATCGCGACATCGTTGCCCAGTTTGGCGCGAATGTCGTTCACAGGACCTCCGACCCGGGCGACAGAGATCAATGGCCAATCACGGTACCCCGAAGGGATTTTGATTCCATAGATCGGCGTGGCGTCTAGGTCGGTCTGCCCGGATGCGGGCGTCCTAAAGGCAACAACACCGGCCAGTATGCCAACGGCAACCGCGAACAAAGTTATTCGTTTCACAATCGTGCTCCTTCAAGAAATTTGTGGCAATTGGCTCTGTTCATTGTGGCAGCGTCTGGCCGGACTGCTCAGCAACCATGTACGCCGCATACCAGTCGGGCCAGTCGGGGTCGGCTTTCCCGATTCGGTTTTCGTGCTCGCCGTGAGCCTTTGCCGCACGAATCATCGCCTGGGCAAGATCGGGCGCTGATCCATACGTCGTAGCGCCCTCAACGCGCCCGGGAAGGCGCCTAGTTACCTCCTGAAGGAGCCAGTCGTTGCCGTCCGGATCAGCGAACGAAAGAAACGAGCTGTAGCTCAGATGCTCAGGGGCTGGGCCGCCGACTCGCACGCCTATGCCTGGGAATCTGCAAGCCGCTCCGGTTTCGCAATGAAACACCTCGCTGGCGTCAACGCCGCGGGTGACGAGTTGCCGGCGCGCATCCTCAATGTCCGAGACAGCCAAGAGCAGACCCTGGGCGGAACCAGGCGACGACGCCGTGAGATTCACGCCGAATTGGATTGAGCTTCCGGAGCCAGGCGGCGTGAACTGGATCAAGCGAAATCCCTCAGCGCCGCGGTCCGCATCGAGCCGCCACCCGAGCTTGGAGTAGAACTCCTTTGCGCGATCAACATTCGAGACGGGGATGACGACCACTTCCAACTTCATGTCCGTTATAGCCGCGCTCGCATTGGTGATCACGTTTTCTTCTGTTTCCGTCATGGTGAATTCCTTTCTATGATGCGACGCTTAGGGCATCCCAGTGGCCATTCAAAAAACGGATAGAAAAGAAGGCATTTTAGGGAGAACGCGGCGCTCGCGACAATCACGTTGCCCGTTGGCGTCACAGGCATGTGCCGATAAGATGGCACATTGCCATATAGCTGGTAGCTTCGCACCCGATGACCTTTCTTCTATTCCTTATAAGTACTGCGATCTGCGCCTGAACGAATCGTCGAATGTTTTGGCCCTCAACGTGTTTATGCAAAAGCTATGAGTGGCAATGCACACTCAAGTACTGACGCCAGGAGCAAGGCCATGAGTAGAAAAGGCCTCGAGGTTGAAATAAGATTGGGTAACCTTCCTGTCGAGAAGGGCGCTACCATCAGCGCATAAGCGCGAGAGCAGGCGAGGAGGCACCATGAAGCTGGGTTATTGGGTTGTTACATATCGATCCGTTTCGGATGAAACAGCAGTAAGAGCCTATGGCGCACTGGCAGTGCCGGCTATCGAGTCCTTCGGAGGGCGTTTCTTGACCAGGTCCACCAGCCGGATCGAGGCCTATGAAGCCGGATCGCAGCAGCGGACGATTCTGGTCGAATTTGACAGCTATGACATCGCTCTTGCCGCTCACAAGAGCGACAGTTATCAGCAAGCGCTGCGCGCACTCGGCTCCGGCGCCGAACGCGATCTTCGCATCGTTGAAGGCGCGTGAGGGTGCGGCGATACAACTCTATAGGCTTGCGCGACCGGCGCTGGTTGAGAACAGGAGAGGACTCGGTGGCCGGATCGCTTGTACTTTTTCAAAGCATTGTACGCCGTAGATGAGCAGCGACCCGCCGGCTCCGAATTGAGCAAAGCTAGCTGGCTCGATGCACCGCTGTGCGGCTTGGAAGCTTCCATTCAGGCCTGGCGAAATGGCACGTGTACCCATGTGGGTAGCGCTCCAAGTAGTCCTGATGTTCGGGCTCGGCTTCCCAGAAGGGACCGGCGGCGGCGACCTCCGTCACGACCTTGCCCGGCCAAAGACGCGAGGCTTCGACGTCCGCGATGGTGTCGATTGCAATCCGCTTTTGATCCTCTGTCGTGTAGAAAATCGCCGAACGGTAACTGGTTCCCCGATCATTTCCCTGGCGGTTCAGCGTGGTGGGATCGTGGATCTGGAAAAAGAACTCCAGCAGCGTTCGGAAACTGAGCGTCTGCGGGTCAAAAACGATCTCGATCGCTTCGGCATGCTTTCCGTGATTGCGATAGGTCGCCTTGGGCACATCGCCGCCCGTGTAGCCCACGCGGGTTGAAATGACGCCCGGGTAGCGGCGTATCAAGTCCTGCATACCCCAGAAACAACCGCCCGCAAGAATGGCAGTCTCAGTGGACATGTTATTTCTTCACTCCTTCTTCCGAGGTTTGGAACAATTGCCGGTAGCTGCCATATCCTTCGCTTTCGAGCCGGTCCATGGGAATGAACCGGAGCGAAGCGGAATTGATGCAGTAACGCAGACCGCCCGCTTCCCGAGGGCCGTCAGGGAACACATGCCCCAGGTGGCTATCGGCATGATTCGAGCGAACCTCGGTTCGAATCATTCCGAGACTGCTGTCGCGCTTCTCAACAACATTTTCGGCGTCGACCGGCTTGGTAAAGCTCGGCCAACCACAGCCGCTGTCGAACTTGTCCATCGAAGTAAATAAGGGTTCGCCCGACACTACGTCTACATAAAGACCCGGTTCTTTGTGGTCCCAGTAAGCGTTCCGAAACGGGTGTTCGGTGGCGTTGCGCTGCGTCACCTCGTACTGTTCTCGCGAAAGGGCTGAAACGGCTTCGGGATCCTTATGGTAGTTCGGCATTACGCTCCCCCAGTTCTCTTGGATTCCGCAGGGCCGAGTTGGTTGCGGGCAATCTGCAAACCGCGCTTTCGAGACGATGAAGTTTCAGAACTCGGGCCTGGCAGTCTCGGCGTCGTGCTTCTCCTGGTCGGCTCGGCAATATGGCGTCCACGGGATGGCCTCCAGGCGGGCCAGTTCGATGGAACGGCCACAGTCGATGCACTTACCGTAGCTTCCATCCTGGAGGCGTTGCAATGCAGCGCGCACCTGTTCGAGCGTTCTGGCCTCGACGGTACTCACTGCGAAGGCAGTCGCCTTCAACTCATCGGATGTGACCTGGTCAATCGAATCCTCGACCTCGGCAGAGCGAGATTCGCGGGCATCAGTATCGGAGCGGCTGATACTGTCGAGGAGTTCCTGCTGTCGTGCGAGAAGACGTTCTTTGAACGCGTCGGTGTTCATTGGTTATGTTTGGGATCTGAGGGATTGAATTTCCGGGTCGGCGGCAAAAACCGGCGCGTCGGCGCGGCGGTGCAGAACGGAGCGTGCGACATAGAGCGGCCTATGCTTCGCTTCGGTGTAAATGCGGCCGACATATTCGCCGACAATGCCGATACTGATCATCTGGAGTCCGCCGAGAAAGAGAAGGCCAATGAATGAGATCGTCCAGCCGGCGACCCAGGAATGAGTAAACAGCCTGACCACCAGCGCATAGACGATCCCAATCAAAGCTAACGCGGCGGAAGCGACACCGATCAGGGCAAGCACCCGGAGCGGCACGGTAGAAAACGAGAGGATGCCATCGAGCGCGAGTTTGACCATCTTGCGCATCGGGTACTTGGTGGCGCCTGCGTATCGAGGGGCCCGCGCGTAGGGGACGGCGCACTGCCTGAAGCCGATCCAACTGCACATGCCGCGTAGTAAACGATGGCGTTCCGGCATACTCTTCATGGCTTCTACCGCCTTTCGATCGAGCAGGCGGAAATCGCCGCTATCGAGCGGGATCTTGACATCCGACAGTGCGTTCATCAGGCGGTAGAAGGCCTTGGCCGTCCAGAGTTTGAAACCGCTTTCGCCCTCGCGTGAAGTGCGCACGCCGTAGACGACCTCGTAGCCTTGCGCCCACTTGTCGAGCATCTCGCCGATCATTTCGGGCGGGTCTTGCAGGTCGGCATCCATGATCACCACTACATCTCCCTGAGCCGCTTCCAAGCCGGCAGTCACCGCGGGCTGGTGACCGAAGTTTCTGGATAACTCCACGACCGTGACATTGGGGTCGGAAGCATGAATGCCGGCGAGAGCGGACGGCGTGGCATCTCGAGAGCCGTCGTCCACATAGATGATTTCGTACCAGACATGGTAATGGCGCAAGACTTGAGAGAGCCGCCGATGGCACTCTACGATCGCTTCTTGTTCGTTGAAGCAAGGAACGATGACGCTGATGGTAGGCGCAATCAGGACAGCCGGCACACCGATATGTTCATCGTACCAACGGCGCCCGGGTACCCTGCGACCCTCCGGGCGCCGGCACACAGCGGGGAAGGATTAACGCGAAGCCGCCGCCGCGCGAGGCTGCTCGACGGGAGCAACCCCCTCGATATCCTCGAATCTCTGGGTGCGATGCAAGAAGTAATAGACGCACAACAGAGTAAGCATGAACAGGGCGAGGATTACCATGATCAGCGCAAAATGCACGAGCTGGCGAATCGGGGCGACGGCTTGATGCTCTTCCTGGCTCACCAGGACAATCCAGCCAAGATTATCGGAAAGCTGTTTCAGGCCCGTGCCCGCATAGCCGATCAGGTACGGTCCGTTGCCCACGTTGGCCTTTTGGGCGCCGGTTTGGGTGGTTACGGCGCCGAGCGAATCGCGGACCGCGTCGAATGCCTGCGACTTATTTTGGGCGAAGACGTCGCTATTGGGTGCGCTGATGATGGAGCCGTTTTCGTTGACAAGCTCAACCCTCGCTCCATTACCGACTACGCCCTTGAACTCGTTGAGTAGCGGAGCGACATTGACCGCGGCGCTGAGTACCCCTAGAGTCGCGCCGGAGGCCTGATCCGTAACGGGCACGCCCACGGTTACGTAGTCTTGCTTTGTGAACTCGTCATCAAGGATGTCGCCGACGCGTGGTTTCCCCTGGCCGTTGTTATAGACGCTTTGCCACCCCGCATCCTGAGCGTAGGAGGGCTTGGGCGGCTGCTGGGAAGCGGCGACGACGTTGCCGTTCTGGTCTGTCAGAGTAAGCGCCAGGAAACGTGGATCCTGCGTTCGGCGAAAACGCAGCAGTTGGGAAGCATTCGAGTTGAGCATCCCCGGAGCGGCGCTTCCTTGACCAGCGACCGCGACCGCAGCGCGTCCCGAAACGCCAGTTTCGGAATGACCGGAGGCCGCGCTCACGACAACGGGATTCGACGCGAGCACAATGACGTCGGCAACACGGTCTCGAAAATACTGTGAGACCTGGTTGCTGTAGAGTTGCGCGATTGATTTGAAGTCATTCCCGATGGCGTTGTCGAGCGACCTGTCGCTGTTTTCCGTCAGTATCAGGCCGACGATGCTCAACGGCACGATTACAACAATCAGGATCAGGAGAACTTTGGTAAGAGAAACACGAATTTCAAGCCGATCCATGTCACACCTCCCTCGGTGCAATCGCGGTGAAGCGGGCTTCGGCCCGGGACGCGGCTTGGCGGGTTAGGCCAGACGTGGTGGGCCACACAGGGCCGCTTCCCGTCTAAATCATACTCCAGTAGACTAGGGCCGGAAGCTAATTGTTCCGAATTGTTAATAATTTGATATTGGCGCTGACGCAGAAAGGGCGACGCTGAACGCCGCCCTTGCCATCAACTGAGATGTAGGCTACCGGTTAGATTTCGTCGGTAGCGCTGATGGCTTCTTCGCCCAGGTCTTCGGCCAATCCGCCCGTGTAGATACCGGGCGTTTCGTCGGAGTAGTCCGCCAGGCCGTCGCCGAGAGCGAGCTCTGCTTCCGGCAGCGGCTCTTCTTCAACCACATCTTCCCCGGCGATCTTCACGCGCCGGTAGAACTCCATGCCGGTACCGGCTGGAATCAAGCGGCCCATGATGACGTTCTCCTTGAGCCCACGCAGGTAATCGACCTTGCCGTTGATGGCGGCTTCGGTCAGCACGCGCGTGGTCTCCTGGAAGCTCGCCGCGGAGATGAACGAATCGGTGGATAGCGAAGCCTTGGTGATCCCCAGCAGGATGGGTTTGCCCATCGCCGGCCGTCCGCCCGCTTCGATGACCCGCGCATTCTCTTCGCGGAACTTGAATTTATCGACCACTTCTTCGGGCAGGAACTCGGTGTCGCCGATGTCCTCAATGCGGACCCAGCGCATCATCTGGCGCGAGATCACTTCCAGATGCTTGTCGTTGATGTTCACGCCCTGAAGCCGGTAGACTTCCTGGATTTCGTTCACCAGGTATTTCTGCAGCTCCTTTTCGCCGAGCACGGCCAGAATGTCGTGCGGATTGCGCGGGCCGTCCATGAGCGGATCGCCCGAGCGCACGCGCTCGCCTTCCTGCACGTTGATGTGAACGCCGCGCGGAATCGAGTATTCCTTCTGAATGCCGTCGTCACCGGTGATATACAGTTTGCGCATACCCTTGGTGACTTCGCCGTACTTCACGGTGCCGTTTATTTCCGCAATGACGGCCGTTTCACGCGGCTTGCGAGCCTCGAAGAGCTCGACTACGCGGGGCAGACCGCCGGTGATGTCCTTGGTCTTGGTGGTAGCGCGCGGGATCTTCGCGAGCACATCGCCCGCGTGGACTTCCTCGCCGTCGCCCACCATGAGGTGAGCATGAGTCGGCATGAGGTAACGCTTCTCTTCCGAACGCCCGCCGCCTTGGGGGCGAACGATGATGGTGGGGAAGCGCTTCTCGTCGGAGGATTCGGTCACCACCACCTGCATGTTGCCGGTGATTTCGTCCACCTGCTCCTGCGTGGTGACGCCGTCGATCAGATCCTTGAAGTGAACGGTTCCGCTGACCTCGGTCAGAATGGAGAACGTGTAGGGGTCCCATTCGAGCAAGATCTGGTTCGCCTTGACGGGGGCGCCATCTTCGACGTTGATCTTGGCGCCGTAGACAACCGGATAGCGCTCACGCTCGCGGTTCTTCTCATCGACGATGATGAGGATGCCGTTGCGGTTCATGGCGATCAACTCGCCCTTGTTGTTGCGGACGGTGTTGACGTTGCTGAAACGGACGAAGCCGTTGCTCTTCGCGTCCTGAGTGGATTGCTCGCTGACACGAGTGGCTGCGCCGCCGATGTGGAAGGTACGCATGGTGAGCTGCGTTCCGGGCTCACCGATGGATTGCGCCGAGATGATGCCGACGGCTTCGCCGCGCTCGACCATGCGTCCGGTCGCAAGGTTGCGCCCGTAGCAGAGCCGGCACACGCCGCGCTTGGATTCGCAAGTGAGCACCGAGCGGATCTTGACGCGCTCGATACCGGCGGCCTGGATGGCGCTCGCAAGCTCTTCGGTGATCTCCTGGTTGACGCTGACGATTACGTTGTTTTCGTAATCGCGCTGGTCTTCAAGAGCCACGCGGCCGACGATGCGGTCGCGCAAGGGCTCGATGATTTCGCCCGATTCGATGATCGGCTCGACGTAGATGCCGTCCGCGGTGCCGCAATCGTCTTCTGTAATGATGACGTCCTGCGCGACGTCGCAGAGGCGGCGCGTCAGGTAGCCGGAGTCCGCCGTCTTGAGAGCGGTATCGGCAAGTCCCTTACGGGCGCCATGCGTAGAGATGAAGTACTGCAACACGTCCAGACCCTCGCGGAAATTTGCGGTGATCGGCTGCTCGATGATTTCTCCGGACGGCTTGGCCATCAGGCCGCGCATGCCGGAGAGCTGGCGAATCTGCTGCTTCGAACCGCGCGCGCCGGAATCGGCCATGATGTAGATCGGGTTGAGGATGCGGCCGGTGCGGTCGTCCTCTTCCAGGTTCTTGAAGAGCTTGTCGGAAATGGCTTCGGTGACCTTCGACCAGATTTCGATGATCTTGTTGTAGCGCTCCGATTGCGTGATGGCGCCTTCCTGATACTGCTGCTGAACTTCGATCACTTGCTTTTCGGCGTCGCGAACCAGGCCGGCCTTTTCTTCCGGCACAACCATGTCGTCGATACCGATCGAGATGCCGGCGCGCGTCGCATAGAGGAAGCCGAGCTTCTTGACTTCGTCGAGCATCTGCACCGTGATCTGCAGACCGAACTTCAAATAGCAGTATTGGACAAGCTGGCCAAGGCCTTTCTTCTTCAGCAGGCCGTTGATGAACGGCATTTCCTTGGGAAGCACGTCGTTCAGAATCACGCGGCCGACGGTCGTGTCCATGTACTGCTTGTTGAACTCGATCGGCTCCGTATACATGATGTTCTGGTTGTCGAAGGCCTTATTCAGGTCGATGACGCGGCCGGTGTGGCGTAGCTTGATGCCGGTGAGCGTCTCCACTTCGCCCATTTCAAGCGCGATCAGCACGTCTTCCATGGAGGCGAACGTGCGGCCGGAGCCCTTGGCGTTGGGACGCATCTTGGTCAGATAGTAGAGACCCAGCACCATATCCTGAGTGGGGATGGCGATGGGCGCGCCGTGCGCGGGCGACAGAATATTGTTCGAAGCGAGCATCAGCGTGGAAGCTTCAATCTGCGCTTCGGGCGACAGCGGAATATGGACCGCCATTTGGTCGCCGTCGAAATCGGCGTTGAAAGCCGTGCAAGTAAGCGGATGCAGCTTGATGGCCTTACCTTCGACCAGCACGGGCTCGAAGGCTTGGATGCCCAAGCGGTGCAGCGTGGGAGCGCGGTTCAGCAGAATAGGGTGATCGCGAATGACTTCTTCGAGGATGTCCCACACTACGGGATCCTGCTGCTCGACCAGTTCTTTGGCTTGCTTGATGGTGGTGCAATGGCCGCGCTGCTCCAGGCGGTGATAGATAAACGGCTTGAACAGCTCGAGCGCCATCTTCTTCGGAAGACCGCACTGATGCAGCTTCAGCTCCGGGCCGACGACGATCACCGAGCGGCCCGAATAATCGACGCGCTTGCCGAGCAGGTTCTGGCGGAAGCGGCCTTGCTTGCCCTTCAGGGTGTCGGAGAGCGATTTCAGCGGGCGGTTGTTGGCGCCGCGCAGAACGCGGCCGCGGCGGCCGTTGTCGAACAGCGCATCGACGGCTTCCTGCAGCATGCGCTTTTCGTTTCTCACGATCACGTCAGGCGCATGCAGCTCCATCAGCTTCTTCAGGCGATTGTTGCGGTTGATGACGCGGCGGTAGAGATCGTTCAGGTCGGAGGTCGCGAAGCGGCCGCCATCGAGCGGCACCAGGGGACGCAGCTCCGGCGGAATCACCGGGATCACATCGAGGATCATCCACTCCGGCTTGTTGCCGGATTTGCGGAAGCTTTCGACAACGCGCAGGCGCTTGGCGTACTTCAGCTTCTTTTGGGCCGAAGTCTCGGTGCGCATGCGCTCGCGGATTTCCTGGCTCAGCGCTTCGATGTCGATTTTCTTGAGAAGCTCCTTGACGCCTTCGGCGCCCATCATGGCGACGAACTTGCCGGGGAACTCTTGATCGAGCTGGCGCTTGCGCTCATCACTGATCACTTCGCCCAGGTTGAGACCGGTGGCCTCGCCCGGATCGATGACGACAAAGGCCTCATAGTAGAGCACCCGCTCGAGCTCGCGAAGGGTGATGTCGAGCAGGTACCCGATGCGGCTGGGCAGTCCCTTGAAGAACCAGACGTGGGAGCAGGCGCTGGCCAGCTCAATGTGGCCGAGCCGCTCGCGGCGCACGCGCGACAGCGTGACTTCTACGCCGCACTTGTCGCAGATGACTCCGCGATGCTTCATGCGCTTGTATTTGCCGCAGAGGCACTCCCAGTCGGCTACCGGACCGAAGATGCGGGCGCAGAACAGTCCGTCGCGCTCGGGTTTGAAGGTGCGATAGTTGATGGTTTCGGGCTTAGTAACTTCACCGTGTGACCAACTCCGGATTTTTTCGGGAGAGGCAAGACTGATTCGAATGGAATCGAAATCGGCGATCAGATTGGCTCTGTCGTACGGAGAGGAACGATACATTTTTATCCTTGATAATCCTTTTCAGTACGGGCCCGTTACGATACTCACGCGAACGGAGCGTGGGGCGCCAAGTGACGCTCCGTTCGCAATTCTCAATTAATCCGCGGCGTGCGCCAGATCCTGCATCTCGCGCGGCTTTTTCATCAGCTCGACATCGAGACACAAGCTCTGCAGCTCGCGGATCAAAACATTGAACGATTCCGGCACGCCGGGTTCGGCGGCGGCTTCGCCTTTCACAATGGCTTCGTAAATTTTGGCGCGGCCGTACACGTCGTCCGACTTCGCGGTCAGCAGCTCCTGCAGAATGTAGGCGGCGCCGTAAGCTTCGAGCGCCCAGACTTCCATTTCGCCGAAGCGCTGGCCGCCGAACTGCGCCTTGCCGCCGAGCGGCTGTTGCGTAATCAGCGAGTACGGCCCGATGGAGCGGGCATGGATCTTGTCGTCCACCAAGTGGCTCAACTTGAGCATGTAGATGTAGCCCACCGTCACCGGCTGCTCAAACATCACGCCCGTCATTCCGTCATAAAGCTGAACTTTGCCCGAGGTGGGAAGCTCGGCTTCGGTGAGGCGCGCCTTGATGTCCTTTTCACTGGCGCCGTCAAAAACCGGCGTTGCGAAGTGCAGACCCAGCTTCGCCGCGGCCCAGCCAAGGTGCGTTTCCAAGATCTGGCCGACGTTCATACGAGACGGCACGCCGAGCGGATTCAGAACAATCTCCACCGGAGTGCCGTCGGGCAGGTACGGCATGTCCTCTTCAGGAACGATGCGAGCGATAACGCCCTTGTTCCCGTGGCGTCCGGCCATCTTGTCGCCGACCGATAACTTGCGCTTCATGGCGATGTAAACCTTGACCAGCTTGATGACGCCGGGAGGCAGCTCATCGCCCTTGCGCAGCTTCGCGATCTTCTCTTCCGTGATCTTTTCGAGCACGGCGATCTGGCGCGAAGTCATCTCTTCGATCTCGTCGATCTGTTCGTTGATACGGATGTCTTTCGAGGACAGCCGCATGCGCTTCAGGTCGCGGGCGCGCAGCTTCTCGAGCACGTCGCGGCTGAGCGGCGTGTCTTTCGAGAGCAGTTTTTTGTTGGTCTTCTCGTCGTGCAGATCGGCCAGCAGCTCCTTGCCCTTGAGCAGCTCTTCCAGGCGCTTGGCGCGCTCGTCGCTCAAGATGCGTTTCTCGTCTTCCAGGTTGCGGTGCAGACGCTCTTCCTGCAGTTGCAGGATTTGCTTCGACCGCTCGTCCAGCTCCGCGCCCTTGCGCGAAAACACCTTGCAATCCACAATGGTGCCTTCGATACCGGGCGGGCAGTAGAGCGAGGCATCCTTCACGTCGCCGGCCTTCTCGCCGAAGATCGCGCGCAGCAGCTTCTCTTCGGGAGTCAACTGCGTTTCGCCCTTGGGCGTCACTTTGCCGACCAGGATGTCGCCCGGCTTTACGGTTGCGCCGATGCGGATGATTCCGCTTTCGTCCAGATTGCGCAGGAACGACTCGGCGATGTTCGGAATGTCGCGAGTGATCTCTTCGGGGCCGAGCTTGGTGTCACGCGCCTCGATTTCAAACTCTTCAATGTGGATCGAGGTGTAATAGTCGTCCTTGACGAGCTTCTCGCTCACCACGATCGCGTCCTCGAAGTTGTAGCCGCGCCAGGGCATGAACGCCACCAGGACATTGCGGCCGAGCGCCAGCTCACCGGCTTCGGTGCAGGGGCCGTCGGCCAGCACGTCGCCCTTGCGGACCTTCTGGCCTTGATGAACGATCGGCTTCTGGCTGATACAGGTGTTCTGGTTCGAACGCTTGAACTTGGTGAGCTGATAGATATCGGCGCCCACTTCGCGCGACATCTGCCCTTCGTGCGCGCTGCCTTCGACGCGAACGATAATGCGCTCGCTATCGACGGAATCGACCACGCCGGGGCGTTTGCAGATGACCACCGCGCCCGAATCGCGAGCCGTGACGCGCTCCATGCCGGTTCCGACAAACGGCGCTTCGGCGCGCAGCAGGGGCACCGCCTGGCGTTGCATGTTGGAACCCATCAGCGCGCGGTTCGCGTCGTCGTTCTCGAGGAACGGAATCAAGCTGGCTGCGACGGAGACCAGTTGCTTCGGGCTGACGTCCATGTACTGGATCTCTTCGCGATGCTTCAGCATGAAGTTGCCGGCCTGGCGCGCATTCACCAGTTCGTCCACCAAGCGGCCTTCCTGGTCGATCGACACGTTGGCCTGAGCGATCAGGTATTTGTCCTCTTCCCAAGCAGAGAGGTAATCGGAGTGCGCTTCGTATTCGGCTTGCTGCTTCTTGGCGCCCAGCGATTTGTTGGCCTTCTGCGCCTCCTCGCGCGAGACAACCTGGCCGACCTTGAAATCGGTGTCGCCGGGGTTGAGAATCCTGACTTCGTCCACTAACTGGCCGTCGCGCACGCGGCGGTACGGGCTCTCGATGAAGCCGTATTCATTGATCCGCGCGAAGCACGACAGGGAAGAAATGAGGCCGATATTCGGACCTTCCGGCGTTTCGATCGGGCAGATGCGGCCGTAGTGCGTCGGATGCACGTCGCGGACTTCGAAGCCGGCGCGCTCGCGCGACAGGCCTCCCGGACCAAGCGCAGACAAACGCCGCTTGTGCGTAATCTCCGATAGCGGATTCGTCTGGTCCATGAACTGCGAGAGCTGGCTGGAGCCGAAGAATTCGCGGATGGCAGCCATCACGGGCTTGGCGTTCACCAGGTCGTGCGGCATGGCCGTCGACATCTCCTGGTAAACCGACATCTTTTCCTTGATCGCGCGCTCCATGCGCACCAGGCCGATGCGGAACTGGTTTTCGAGCAGCTCGCCGACCGCGCGAACACGGCGGTTGCCCAGGTGATCGATATCGTCCACCGCGCCGATGCCCTTCCGAAGCTTCAGCAGATAGAGAATGGTGTCGATGAAGTCCTTTTGATCGAGCGTACGCTTGTCGAGCCGGGTGGCATCCGCCTTGTCGTAGAGCTTGATGTTGAACTTCATTCGCCCCACGCGCGAAAAGTCGTACTTGCGCGGGTCGAAGAACATGCCTTGGAACAGTTGAGTCGCTGTATCGAGCGTGGGCGGATCGCCGGGCCGCAGCTTGCGGTAGATCTCGAGCAGCGCATCGTTCTGGCTCTTCACGCCGTCCTTGCGCAGGGTTGCCGAAATCACGTTGCCGGCGTCGTCGCGGTCAGGGAAGAAGATTTCGAAGGTCTCGATTCCCGCATCGGCGAGTTTGCCGATGGCCGTCGCCGTCAGCTCGTGATTCGCTTCGATGAGCACCTCGCCGGTCGACATGTCGATTACGTCGGCTGCGACATAGGCGCCTTCGAGATCGTTCGAGGCGACCTCCACCTGCTCGATCTTGGCTTTTTGAATTTCCCGGAACACCGAATTGGTGATCTTGCGGCCTTGGGGTACAACCTGTTCGCCATGCTTGGTCGAGATAGCGTGCGAAAGCTTCATGCCGACTAGGCTGTCGTTCACGCTCCAGTAAAGTTTGCTGTTCTTGAGCGCGATGTTCGTGATTTTGTAGAAGCCGCGAATAATGTCGGAGTCCGTTTTCAGGCCCAGCGCCCGAAGAAACACCGTTCCATAGAATTTGCGCTTGCGATCGATGCGCACGTACAGCAGGTTCTTGTTGTCGTATTCGAATTCGACCCAACTGCCGCGATAGGGAATGATTTTGCCGAGAAAATAGCCCTGGGTCTGAACACGCTCGAAGAACACGCCCGGCGAGCGGTGCAATTGCGAAACGATGACGCGCTCGGTGCCGTTGATGATGAAGGTGCCGTTGTCGGTCATCAACGGGATTTCACCGAAAAAGACCTCCTGCTCCTTGATGTCGCGCACGGTCTTGTTGCCGGTCTCGGCATCTTTGTCATAGACGGTGAGGCGAATGGTGACTTTTAGCGGCGCAGCATAGGTCATGCCGCGCTCTTCGCACTCGGGCACGTCGTATTTCAACTGCAGCGCCACGGGATCGCCGCAGCGATTGCAGAAAGTAACGATGTTCTTGTTGAAGGTGCCGCACTTGTGGCACAGCACGTCGCCGGCATGGAACGGGTCGGTCCGAATCTCGGCGCCGCAATTCGGATTGCGGCAAATGGTCCGCAGGTGATGCAGCCCTTTCAGGTTGCCGCATTTGCACTCCCAGTTGCCGATGGAGTAATCGACGAATTCAAGCTGGCTGAGGCCGCGAAAATCGGAGATGGGGAACACCGAGCTGAAGACGCTCTGCAGGCCGGCATCTTCGCGCTCTTTGGGAAGCAGGTCCATCTGCAGAAAGCGCTCGTAAGAGCGTTTCTGCACTTCAATGAGGTTAGGAATCGGGATCGAAGTTTGAATCTTCGAAAAATCAACTCTCTCGCGGAGAGAACCGTTTGACACGTTGGGCATCTACGCTTGTCCTTTAGGAAACCAATGACACTGTGACATCTAGCAATGCGTTTACAACGGGCGGGAGCGCCGTTCTAGGCTCCGCCCACGAATGCTTGCGCGGCATACGCCGAAGCGGCCGCATGTGAGAAAGATCCGAAGAAGAAAGATCTGAAGAGAAACATTCGGTTTGGCGATAACGATATGGAGGGCCCTGGAAAGAGCCCGCAAAAGCCTCGCTGGGCACGCGCGGCAAGGCTATAGATAGAGAAGACAAATTTGGGCATGCGAAAGCCCCGCCGGCCTGCACAGGCCCGCGGGAGAATTTCAGAAAGCTGATAGCTCAAATCGGATGCTGGAAACCGTCCCGGCTGACGTCAACCTTAGAATAACACAACCAAGGCCGACTACGTCAACCGCACGGCCAGCCTTGGAAACAAAATTGCTAGTCAGGGCGCCACACCCTGCCTTTTCAGCTACTTGACTTCGACGGTTGCGCCGACGTCGGTAAATTTCTTGCGAATCGCCTCGGCTTCATCCTTGTTCACGCCCTCTTTAATGGGCTTGGGCGCGCCATCCACCAGATCTTTGGCTTCCTTCAGGCCCAAGCTGGTAACCTCCCGAACCGCCTTGATCACGTTAATCTTGTTGGCGCCCGCAGCCGTCAAAATCACCGAGAACTCGGTCTTTTCTTCTACCGGCGCCGCCGCCGCAGCCGCGCCGCCGCCCGACGGAGCTGCCGCCACAGCCGCGGCCGCAGCCGACACTCCCAGCTTCTCCTCGAGCAACTTCACGAGTTGTGACGCTTCCAGCAGGGTCAGGCCCTGAATCTGTTCTGCTATTGCGTTAATATCGGCCATATTCCTTTTCTAACTCCCTAAACGTTGTTGTGCCTTCCGGTTTCGAGCGGCAAACCCGCGCCGGCCACCGGCTATTGGTTGAACTTGTTCTCTTTCGCGGCTTGATCCAAAACCACTGCCAGATTCCGGCCCACCCCATTGATGGCGCTGACCAGACGAGTAGCCGAGGCATTGATCATGAACAGCAGCTTCGCGTAAATCTCTTCCTTGGGCGGCATCGCGGCCAGCTCGCTGATCGCTTTGATGTCGATCACGCGGCCTTCCACCATGCCTGCTTTGAAGGTAAACGCCGGATTCTCGCGCGAATACTTCGTCAGCGCTTTCGCGAGCGCGACGGGATCCTTCGCCGTGTAAGCAAGCGATGTCATGCCCTTCAAATCGCGCAGCAGATCGCTGGCCGGCGTGCCTTCGGACGCCTTCGCCGCCAGGTTGTTTTTCACCACGCGATAGTTCCCGCCCGCATCGCGAACCGTCTTTCGCAGATGAAAGTCCTGGCTGACGGTCAGCTTCTCGTAGCTGGTGACGAAGAGGTTGCTGTTTTCCTCTATGGTCTTCTTCAGATCCTCAACGTCTTTCTTCTTTTCGTTTTTGTCCTTCATCGCGGTGCCTTTCCGGTGTTCGCCTGCCCGGCCCTATGCCGTCTTGGCATTGAAGGCCGCTACATCCAACTGCACGCCCGGCCCCATGGTGGAGCACAGAGTCGCGTTCTTGACGTACTTGCCTTTCGCGGCAGCCGGCTTGGCCTTGATCACAGCCTGAATCAAACTGTTCGTGTTCTCCAGCAGCTTGTCGGTGGCGAAACTGACTTTGCCCACCGGCGCATGGATCACGCCCGTCTTGTCGACCCGAAACTCCACCTTTCCGGCCTTGATCTCCTGAATGGCGTTGCGGACATCGGTAGTCACGGTGCCGGTTTTCGGATTCGGCATCAGGCCGCGCGGACCCAGCACCTTTCCCAAACGGCCGACCGAGCGCATCATGTCGGGCGTCGCAATCACAGCGTCGTAATCGATCCAGTTCTCACCCTGGATACGGGTGACCATCTCTTCGCCGCCGACGAAATCCGCGCCGGCCTCCTCTGCCTCGCGAAGCTTGTCGCCCGAGGCAATCACCAGCACGCGCTTCGATTTGCCGAGTCCATTCGGCAGCACCACCGTGCCGCGCACCATCTGATCGGCATGCTTGGGATCGACGCCCAGGCGCATATGCACCTCGACGGTCTCGTCGAACTTCGTGAACTTGATCTTTTGGACGAGCGTGACGGCTTCGGCGAGCTGATAGGGCTTATGTTCTACCTGCTTCGCCGCGGCTTCATACTTTTTACCGGGCTTTTGACTCATGTTGGTGGCTGGTTCAAACGGCTCAGGCAAGCACAGCTAGCCCTTGCCTCCCAAGTTGGCTTGAAATCTATTTCAGAATAGCACACCGAAGCGCGTTGCAAAAAATCGACTACAGGACACCTAGATCGACTACAGGACACCTAGATAGAAAGGTGGGGGCGTTCTGACGGATGGTCAGATTTTCTGGTGGGCTTGCCTTGGGAGCATTGGCGTTCAGATCGTAAAGGCTTTGGACGACCTCAGGTCGCCTTCGGATGGACATCCGCCGCTCTTATATAAACGTTGGTTTTCTGGATTTTGAGAATGGCTCTGGTGTGCACAGCGGGAGGGATTGCGGTGGCGGAAGGACCCAATACCCGCTGGGTAGCGATTCACGTAGGTGCGTCAGTTCCTGCGTTACTGCGCCTCATGTCCGAAAACCCGCCGAAGAACGCGGGTTAACGGTTCGCTCGGGAGGACGGGCGCGTCCGACAGCCTGAAAAAAATCGTCCCTTAAGAGTTATACTGCCATTCTGCACATCGCGGACACCGGCCTTTTCTTACCAGATCGCCGAAAACGGCAGCGGCCGCAGAATCACGTTGCTGATGTTCGCCACAATCTCGGCATCCGCCAGTCCCGGTTGCGATCTGAGTTTTTTCCATTCCGGATCGCTGCCGAAGGCGCTCCAAAGGCGATCGCGCTCCGCGAGGCTGTCGAAAGAAAGCATGTAGCTGAGATTCGGCTGCCTGGGTCCGACGATAGTCTCGCCGAAGAACACCGGCCGCATCCCGAGCCGCTCAAAAATCCCGGCCTCGCCGCCATTGAACATCGCCACTTTGCGCGCCAGCGTGACGAACGTCTGCGATTCGTAGGTCCGCAGCTCGAAGACTCGAGAGGCGTGCTTCGCTGAATCCGCGGGGGCGGCCGCAGGCTCAGTCATCACATCGAAGCTGCGCAGCAGGCTGCTTTCCACACGTAGGAACGGAAGCCCGGGGCCGGAAGACAGCGTCTGCAACGCGCGTTGATGCGCCTCATCGCCAGCCAGCTTCGCCAAAGCATCTTGCATCGTCGCTAGTGATGCATATTGCGTCAGCGTCACGTAGTAAGGTCCGTCCGGGCCGATGATATTCGCGAAAGCACCCGCCAGCTTCGCTCCGCTGCGTGTGAGCCCGGGCGCCAGACCGTTCTTCAGATACTCGGCGACTCGTTCGGGCTGATTCTCAGGGCCGTTGTGGAAGCGCCACGTCTTCAGCTCCAGATAGGTATTCGATGAGCTTGCGGCATTTCCTTCCATTCCCACCCATGCAGATGCAGCGAGTCCTGCAATCACGTTTCGACGGTTCATGCCCTCGACTGTATAACAGCCGGCGCTAACGATCGCGCATGGCGCCTCGCGAACCGCTCAGCGGTCGCGCATAGCATGAATCAGCGCTTCCATGTGATTCAGGTAGCGCTCGAAGGCGCTCCGTCCAGCCGCAGTTAGCCGGTATTCGGTCTTCGGCATGCGGCCTTCGAAGCTCTTGCTGCACTCAACGTACTTGGCTTCCTCCAACCGGCGCGCGTGTACGCTCAGGTTGCCGTCGGTGGTCTGCAGCAATTTTTTCAGCTCGTTGAACGTCATCGATTCGTTCACGGCCAAGGCACTGACAATCCCAAGCCGCATGCGCTCGTGAATAATGCGGTCCAGATTGGGTAGAGCATTCTCCACCGTTTGTTGTTCAATGCCCGGCTTGCTCTTCGCCGGACGAGTTCTCGAGGCTGCCGCGTCGGCCGAGCGTGCCATTGCTGTTCTAGCCACCGTGCCTCCGTGCGATCAGCGCTCCGAACACGACGTGCAGGCCGCCGAATCCGAGCATCAAAAACGCGTCTCCCCACTGCGCCGGCGCCAGCAGGCAGAGTGTCCCGGCAAACATGAAACAAAGGCCCATCACCGGCACGATGCGGACCGAAAAAGCTCCCCCGGTGACCACGGCAGCGCCGTACAACAGCAACCACGATCCAGGCAATACCCGGAACACTTGCAGTTGATACAAGACCGCCGTGAGCACGGCGCCTGCCAGAAGCGGCGGGATAAAGCTCAGCAATGCACGGCGGGCAGCCCGGGATTTTAAAGAGAGCGCCAGCCGCTTCGATTTGAGGCGTACCGCGAGAACCGCGATGGCCAGAGCCAGTATCGCTTCGCCAATCCAAAATAGGAATTGCCGTTCGGGCGGACGCGCCCACGAAAGAATGCCGGCTAGCAGCGCAGTTACTCCGATGATGGCCCCGCCCCAGCCGGGAACCGCCGTGAAGGATCCGGCGCGTTCCATGGTGTCACGGATGAAACGCAGATTATCGGCCGCATGCCGGTCGATGGGAACGGGGTGGCCGAGAACTCGGGCGCGCTGCGCGGACGCCATACGCCCGAGTATAGGGCATAGCGCGTCGGCAAGGCAAGTTCTTTGCAAAGCAAAGGATGTCCCACTTAGCTCGCAAATAAAAAGGGCCGCCCTGGAAGGCAGCCCTCTGCAAATTGAACGTTGGTTCCGATCGTTCTTACACTACGTCCACGCCCATACTGCGGCAGGCGCCTTTAACCTGCTCCATCGCGGCGTCGATCGTAAAGCAATTGAGGTCGGGCATCTTAATCTTCGCGATCTCCTCCACCTGTTTCTCGGTGATTTTTCCCACCTTGGTCTTATTTGGCTCCGCCGACCCCTTGGCCAAATTCACGGCCCGTTTGACGAGCACAGCGACAGGCGGCGTTTTCGTGATGAAGGTGAATGAGCGGTCCGAAAAGATAGTAATCACGACAGGAATGATCAAGCCTTCCTGGTCCTTTGCCGAGGTCTTCGCATTGAAGGCCTTGCAGAATTCCATGATATTCACGCCCTGCGGACCCAAAGCTGTTCCCACCGGGGGAGCGGGCGTTGCCTTGCCCGCGGGTATCTGCAACTTGACTTGCGCTGTAACTTTCTTTGCCATATGAAGTGTTTCCTTACTCCCCGTGCACTTAGCTAATTAGATTTTTTCCACCTGGAGGAAGTCCAACTCAACGGGAGTCGAACGGCCGAAAATCGTAACCATGACTCGCAGCGTATTGCGCTCCATGTTGATCTCGTCCACCTTGCCGGAGAAGTTGGTGAAGGGCCCATCGATGATTTTCACTGTCTCGTTCTTCTCGAACGTCATCTTCGGCCGCGGACGCTCGGCGCTGGATGCCTGGCGATATAGAACCGCGTTCACCTCGTCGGCGGTCAATGGTACCGGTCGAGTGCCTCCGCCTACGAATCCGGTCACCCGCGGCGTAGATTTCACAGCATGCCAGAGTTCGTCGTCCATCTCCATCTCCACCAACACATAACCGGGATAAAGAAGACGCTTGCTGGTGACTTTCTTGCCATTTCGCAATTCCACTACTTCTTCGGTCGGAATCAAGATCTGGCCCAGCCGCTCGGCAAAGCCGAAGGCTTGCGCCCGCGTCTTCAACGATTCGGCTACTTTCTGCTCGAACCCTGAGTAAGCATGAATAATGTACCAGCGTTTCGTCGTTGCCGCATCTTCGGTGGCCGGCTCCGCGCCGGCGGCCGGCTCCGCTAGCGGCTCGGGAGTCTCTGCTTCGTATTCTTCTCCGTGGACGCCGTCGTCGCCTTCAGAAGCCGCCTCGGGATGTATCTCATCCTCTAAAACGTTCTCGCCCGTCTCGAGCACGTCTTGCTCCTCCGGCTCTTGCGCGTGCGTCTCCTCGGTCCCATCCTGGACTTCCGTGCCATTGGCCAGCCGAGGGGTGATCGAGTCCTGAGAGTGCGTCTCCCCTGGCGTGTCCTGAAGCGCCTGTAAGGCTTGTTGTTCGTCTTCGATGTTGTTGTCTGCCATGCCTGTCTGTTTGCCCGCCTGCGCCTGCCTCATTGATGCCGAACGAAGTAGTTGATGATTCTGGTGACGAGTGAATTTACTACTGCGTCCACCACGGCAAAGTAAGCAGCAAACAGAAACACAGCCGCGATTACCACGCCGGTAGTGGCGCGGACCTGTTTCCAATTAGGCCACGAGACGTGCTTCATCTCGGCCTTCACTTCATCGATATAGGACTTAGTCTGTTGCGGCCAACTGCTCGCCTTACTTAATTCCATTGCCATACAAAACTCGCCAGAAATCCAATCTGCTTATGCTCTCACCGGATAATCCGGAGTGAAGAGGTGGGCGTTTTGGCAGGGGCAGAGGGATTCGAACCCCCACTCGCGGTTTTGGAGACCGCTGGTCTAGCCGTTAAACCTATGCCCCTGTCTTGGAACTTCCATTCCAGACTAGCAGAAAATACGGGTATCACTTTTCAAACAGCGCAGGTGCTTGCCTCTATTTGGTCTCGCGGTGCGGCTGGTGCTTACGGCAGAAGGGGCAGAACTTCTTCAGTTCTACTCGCTCGGTCGTAGTCCGCTTGTTTTTGGTTTTGCTGTAATTGCGATTCTTGCACTCGCTGCACTGAAGCTGAATGATTTCGCGCGGCATGCTTTACTCCACGATCTCCGTGACCGTACCGGCGCCGACGGTGCGGCCGCCTTCGCGGATGGCGAAGCGCAGCCCTTTGTCCATGGCCACCGGCGTGATCAGCTCGATCTCGAGCGATACGTTGTCGCCCGGCATCACCATCTCCATGCCTTCCGGCAGCTTGGCTACGCCCGTCACGTCGGTGGTGCGGAAGTAGAACTGCGGCCGGTAGCCGTTGAAGAACGGCGTGTGCCGCCCGCCCTCGTCCTTGCTCAATACGTAAACTTCACCTTTGAACTTCTTGTGCGGCTTGATCGAATTCGGCTTGGCGATCACCTGCCCGCGCTCGACGTCGTCCTTTTCAATACCGCGCAGCAGCAGCCCCACGTTATCGCCCGCGCGGCCTTCGTCGAGCAGCTTCTTGAACATTTCGACGCCGGTCACCACCGTCTTGCGCGTGTCGCGGAAGCCCACGATCTCCATTTCCTCGCCGACCTTGCAGATCCCCTTCTCGATGCGGCCCGTCACCACCGTTCCGCGGCCCTGGATCGAGAAAATGTCTTCAATCGGCATCAGGAACGGCTTGTCGATGTCGCGAGCCGGCAGCGGAACGTACTCGTCCACCTTGTTCATCAGCTCTTCCACCGTCTTTTCCCACTTCTCTTCGCCGTTCAACGCCCCCAGCGCGCTCACCCGCACCACCGGCAAGTCGTCGCCTGGGAACTGGTACTTCGACAGCAACTCCCGCACTTCCAGCTCCACCAGTTCGAGCAGTTCCGGATCGTCCACCATGTCCACCTTATTCAACGCCACGACAATACACGGCACGCCGACCTGCCTGGCCAGCAGCACGTGCTCGCGAGTCTGGGGCATGGGGCCATCGGTGGCCGCGACCACCAGGATCGCGCCATCCATCTGGGCTGCGCCGGTGATCATGTTCTTGATGTAATCGGCGTGACCAG
>DATASJ010000094.1:0-3601 GCA_036269275.1 Bryobacteraceae bacterium
CGTGCTGAAGCAGGTCGGGATGGACCTCACGCTCATTCCCGCGGAAAAGATTGCAGCCGAGGATTTGAGCAAGTATGGAACCGTGGTGCTGGGCATTCGCGCCTACGACACGCAGAAGGATGTTGCCGCGAATAACCAGAAGCTTCTCGATTTCGTTTCCGCAGGCGGCACGCTCGTGGTGCAGTACAACACCGGCACCGGGGATTTCAACAACGGGAAGTTCACGCCTTATCCCGCAGAGTTAAGCCGGGCGCGGGTTTCGGTAGAGGAAGCTCCGGTGGAGATTCTCGCGCCGGAGGATTCTGTCTTTCATTATCCGAATACGATCACGGCCCCGGACTTCGACGGCTGGGTGCAGGAGCGCGGCCTGTACTTCATGGACAAGTGGGATGAGCACTTCAAACCGCTGCTGTCGGCACACGATCCGGGAGAAGATGCGCAAAAGGGCGGCCTGCTGCGAGCGCAGTACGGCAAGGGAACATACATCTACACAGGCTATGCATTTTTCCGGCAGTTGCCCGCGGGCGTTCCCGGAGCGGTGCGGTTGTTCGTGAATCTGTTGAGCGCGGGACACGAGAAGCGGTAAAGCAGTATCCAGTACCGAGCAAACATCGAATGCGGACCGCAGACGTACAGAGTACGAGCCAGGCAACACAAGCCAAGACGATGCTAGCGGTTCGAATTCATGCTTACGGCGGGCCGGAGGTCATGCGTTTGGAAGAAATCTCCATCCCCGTTCCGCGCGCTGGCCAGGCACGGATTCGCATTCATGCGGCGAGTGTGAATTTTCTGGATGTGCAGAAGCGGCGTGGCGAACTGGTGGGGCAGGCGTTCTATCGCGGCGCAGGCACCGGGGAACCCGATCTTCCCACAACTCTCGGAAGTCAGGGCGTTGGAGTGGTCGAGGCGATCGGGGCCGAGGTCAACAATGTCGCCGTGGGTGATCGTGTCAGCTTCGCAGGAGAATCCTACGCCAGCCACGCGGTAGTCCCCGCGGTGCGGTTGATTCGGATTCCCGAGGGCATCAGCTTCGAACAGGCCGCGGCCGGAATGAATCAGGGCTTCCTCGCCTACGCATTCACTCATTTTGCCTATCCGGTCAAAGCGGGCGACTGGTGCCTGATTCAGGCCGCGGCCGGCGGCCTCGGACTCTTGCTGTGCCAAATCGCGAAGATTCGCGGCGGGCGAGTAATCGGAGTTACCTCTACAGCCGAGAAGGCCAGGTTCGTCCAAGAAGCGGGGGCGGAGGCGGTGATCCTCTCCACGAAGTCCGACATCTCTAAGGAAGCGCGAAGAATCACGGAAGGCCGAGGCGTGAGCGTAGTCTACGACGGCGTCGGCAAGGATACATTTGCGGCCAATCTCGACAGCCTCGCCCCCGGCGGATATCTCGTTATTTACGGTCAATCCAGCGGATATGTCCCGCCCTTCGACCTGATGACCCTGCAGGAAAAAGGCTCGCTATTTCTGACTCGCACCAACGGACTGCCTTACCTCAAAGAATATCCTCATTACCTCGAGCGATTCGTTGACTGGGTGAAGCAGGGAAAGTTGTCCATCAAGATTGATCGAGCCTATCCTCTGGCCGAGGCCGGCCGGGCCCATGCTGCGTTTGAACAGCGCCAAGTGAGCGGGAGGCTTCTGCTTCTTCCCTAGCCCTATACTCCTCGCCAATGTCATCCACTCCTCAAAGCAGTTCTCCGAGCCTCATCCGCGGCATGGGGCTATGGAGCGCAACGGCGCTCAACATGATCGACATGATTGGCGTGGGTCCGTTCATTACCATGCCCCTGGTCTTGAGCGCGATGGGTGGTCCACAAGCCCTGCTGGGATGGGTTTTAGGAGCGCTGCTTGCCGTCTGTGACGGTCTGGTGTCGGCGGAGTTGGGCGCGGCGCTGCCCGCGTCCGGCGGATCCTATCGCTATTTACGCGAAATTTATGGTCCGCAGAGATGGGGACGGCTGATCTCGTTTCTGTTTATCTGGCAAGTATCTTTCAGCGCGCCGCTTTCGATTGCGACGGGATGCATCGGGCTGGCGGGGTACGCCGCTTACTACTGGCCCGGGCTGGAGACGGTCTATGCCCAGCACGATGCGATGCTGCACATCCCGTGGGCAGGTCCGCTGCAGGCCAGCTGGATCGTAACGCCAGGCACATCGATGGCGGTGGCGATCTGTTTTCTCACTGTGCTGCTGCTGTATCGGAATATCACGGCGATTGGGCGCCTTACCAAAGTGTTATGGTTCGGGGTGATGGGGACCATTGGCTGGATCATCTTCGCCGGCCTGACCCACTTCAATGCCTCCCGAGCGTTTGACTTTCCGCCCGGGGCATTCACCCTGTCCCACAAATTTCTGACTGGCCTCGGCGGAGCGATGCTGGTTGCCACCTATGACTACTGGGGCTACTACAACGTTTGCTTTCTGGGCGACGAAATCAAAGATCCGGGAAAGAATATTCCGCGCGCTCTGTTGCTTTCCATTCTGCTGGTTGCCTGTCTATATCTAATGATGAACGTGTGCATTCTGGCAGTGGTGCCTTGGCGGGAAATGATCCAGGCGGGGCAGAACAACAGCGGCCTGTATGTTGTTTCGTTGTTCATGCAGAGGGTATATGGCGCTTGGGCGGCGCGGCTGGTCACGGGGTTGGTAATGGTGACAGCGTTTGCATCGGTCTTTTCGCTGATGCTGGGATATTCGCGGGTGCCCTATGCGGCGGCGAAAGACGGGAACTATTTTCGCGCATTTGCCCGGGTGCATCCCGTGCATCGCTTTCCTTACATTTCCCTGTTGGCGCTGGGAGTGGCCGCGGCAGCGTTCTGCTTTCTGCGTCTGAAAGATGCCATTGCGGCGCTGGTGGTGATTCGGCTTGTCCTGCAGTTCCTGGTGCAGGCCGTCGGGTCCATCGTGTTGCGCATCCGGCAGCCGGAGATGCCGCGGCCGTTTCGTATGTGGCTTTACCCGCTGCCGGCGCTGCTGGCAAGCGCCGGTTTCTTGTTCATCCTGTTTAATCGCGTGAACTGGCAAAAGGAAGTGCGGTATGCATTGCTCATTTTGCTGACGGGCGTCGTCATTTATATGATTCGCGCTTGGAAGGATGGGGACTGGCCGTTTGGGCTACGAGCTAATGCTTGAACCACGAAGCGCACAGAGAGTCGAAGTAGCATTTTTCGTGCTGTTAACGCTATACAGTAAGATGACTCGGGGCGGTGATAGAGACGGAAAGGACCCAGGGGGATCATGAGAAGGAAAATTGGAATCATAGTGTGCGGGTTGCTCTTAGTGACAATGGCGGCGGCGGCGCAGGCGGCCAAGCCGAAAGAAGAACGCCGGACGGTCACGATGGTGTTGGACCATACCGTCCTCAATCTGGAATACGAATTCGTTCCGGCTGCCGAAGCTATGCCAGAAGATAAGTTCGGTTTTGCTCCCACCGACGGCGAGTTCAAGGGCGTACGCACGTTCGCCCAGCAAATCAAACACGTGGCGGCGGTCAATTACGAACTCGCAGCCGCGATCCTGGAACAGAAACCGCCCGTGGACATTGGCGACGAGTCTGGACCGGCGTCGATTACTACCAAGGCGGACGTTCTGAAGTATCT
>DATASJ010000095.1:0-15887 GCA_036269275.1 Bryobacteraceae bacterium
CACCAGCAAATGCTCGTCGGCTTGCAGGCGCAACAGGGCGGCGCGGAACAGCGGCCCGGTAGCGAGAGAAAACGGCTGGCGGGTCAGGGTTTGGGCGAGCGTTTGTGCAGCGCGCCGGCCGAAGTCGCCATCGAGAGCGGATAGATCGACGAAAGAGAGGCGCCAATTTCCCGCGGCGGCAACCCGCTGCGCCGGCTGTCCGTCCACGACCGGGAAGCTGGTTCGCAGTACACTATGGCGCGCCACTATAGCTTGGAGCGCCCGCGCCAGCGCGGACGGCAAGAGCGAACCGCGCAGCCAGATGGCCGCCGAAATGTTATAGAAAGTCGCCGCTTCCTTTAACTGGTCGATGAACCACAATTGGCGCTGCACATAGGAAAGCGGGTAACTCCCTTGTTCGTCTTGAGAGACAGCCGGTATCGTCTCGGGATCTTGCTGGCCCGATTGCTTGCTGATGAAATCAGCTAGCGTCTCAAGCACGGGCAGTTCAAACATCAGCCGCAGCGGGAGGCTTACACGGAAGATCTTGTTGATACGCGAAATTATCTGCGTAGCGAGTAGGGAGTGGCCTCCAATTTCGAAGAAATTATCCGCAGAGGCGACACGCTCCAGTCGGAGGAGCTGCGCCCAAATTCCTGCAACTATTTCCTCTACCGGTGTCCGATGGCCTGAGGTGTTCGAATATCGATGGTTGAGGGCCTCAACAGGCGATGGAAGCGCTTTATAATTGATCTTACCGTTTTGAGTAAGCGGGATACGCTGTATGTGTACGAATAAGTTCGGGATAATATCATCCAGCACAAAAGCGGAGAGAAACTCACGTAATTCGCTTCCGATTAGCGGGTCGCGCGATACATAATACGCTACCATCATCGGCCATCCGTTCGGCTTTCGATGAATCGCTACCACGCTATCGCGTATCTTCGGATGGCTGTTCAGGGCGATCCGTACGGCATTCAGCTCTACGCGATGGCCGTGGAACTTAATCTGTTCATCGCGCCGTCCCAAGTACTCGAGAACCCCTCCGGGAGACCGCCTTGCCCAATCGCCACTACGATACATGCGCTCGCCCACGGCGAACGGATCTGGAAGAAACTTTTCGGCCGTCAGGGCAGGCCGATTGACATACCCGCGCGCTAATCCGCTACCCGCAATATATAATTCTCCTGAAATATTAGCCGGCAGCGGATTCAGTTGTTCGTCGAGGATATAGATTCTTGTATTGGCGGCGGCTCGGCCGATCGGCACTGAGTCGTGAGAATCACTTGCCGGATCGAACCGATGGATCATACAGCCGACGGTCGCCTCCGTCGGGCCGTATTCGTTATAGACGGCGATTTGTTCGCCGAAGCTGGCGAGAGTACGCCGGGCCAGTTCTGTCGTAAGCGCTTCGCCGCCGACGATCATGGTCCGAATGCCGCAGCCATGATTGTCTTGTTCCACGACGGCACCAAGATGGCTCGGGGTGAGTTTCAAATGTGTAGTTCTACCGTCCGACAGCATCGAGTTGAGCGAAGGAGCGCCATCGACATTCGAGTAAATGACGAGCGCGCCTCCGCATATCAACGGAACAAACAACGAGGTGACCGTGAGATCGAATGCTGCCGATGAGTACAGGGAAAAGACGGGCAGTTTCTCATCACAGTAAACGCTGCGCGCCCACCAGATGTAGTTCAGCAGGGCACGGTGCTCAATCTGCACGCCTTTGGGCTCTCCCGTAGAGCCGGACGTGAAGATTACATACGCGACGTCCGCGGGCGCAGGCTCTGGAACGGGTGTAAGAACGGTTTCGCATGCTTCCTCATCGGAATCCGCTACGACAATCGTTTCCACTCCGGGCAATGGAGGAGAATTCCTGCTCGTAACGGCAAAAAGCATGCCCGTGGTTTGCACGAGCGACGCGAGCCATTCGCGTGGGGCGCCCGGATCCAACGGAACATAAGCGGCCCCGGCACGCCAAATTCCCAGTATCGCAGCGACCAGGCTCATACTGTGATGCAGGCAAATACCTACCAGCATTCGAGGCTGAACGCCTGCGTGTACAAGCCGCTCTTTCAACCGGGAGGCGAGCTGATCCAGACGCTCATAGGTGACAACTGAGTCGTCGAATATCAACGCCGTCGCGAGAGGCGTTTTCGCAGCCTGCTGCTGAAACAGTGTAGGAACAATGCAACCGTTGGGAAGTACCGCGGTCGCTTCCTGCCACGCTCTAAGAGTTTCCTCCGCGTCTTGAGCCGAGATCAGCGTTAGAGCAGAAATGCGCCGATCGGGTGAGGTAAGCAGGGTTTCAAAGATACGGAAAACGTGTTCCGCAAAAACGCGAATACTAGATTCCTGGAACAAGCTTGGGTCGTAAGATCCTTGAACACTCACTACCCCGTCTGAGAAGTCAAACAGAAACGCAACGTCACCTGGTATCTTCGCCATCGCCTCTGGGCCGGAGAGCGCGGTCACGCCTATCACCACGCCGGTAGTTGGATCACAGGAGTCACGCAAGAGTCTGGCTAGCGCCTCGAAATCAGAAGGCTCATGGTCGTAGGCCTCGAGCAACGCCGTCGTTACCTGACCCAAAAACTCGCGCAGTGAACGTTTCGGATCTATTCGATTGCGAATGGCGAGAGCGCAATTGGCGTGATTCGCCCGGCTCTTGTTACGCGCCGGAACAAAGATCGTGAGATCGGTTTGTCCGGAGTACTTACGGATGCCGATCTTCAGCGCTGCAATGAGAATGGCAAGCGCCTTTAGGGGATTGTGCTCCCAAGTACCAGCAAACAGGTCTGCTGACGAGGGGCTGGCAAAAACCTCTAACCGCTTGGTGCGCTCACTTTGCCGGGGGCGGCGCGCATAATCCAAGGGGATACCGGCTAGCGCTACGTCGCCGGCCAGCTTTTTCTGCCAGTATTCGTCGTCGCTTTCGGGCGCGTTTTGGAGTGCCCGGAGGCGGCCTAACTTTGTGAGAGAAGCGCTCATTAGTAAAAGTCGACGTCAGGCGTGGATTCGCCGGACGATGCTAAGCGGAAACGATCGAGAGGTATCAGCGGCTAAGTGAAGCCGCATCGAGCAAGGCGGCCTCTTCTAAAGAAAGCAAGTCGATATCTTGGATGTTAGTCTCTGGATTTAAGGCAATCGCTTCGAGAACGGCTGTAAAGCGCTCCAGAAAGCGCTGGATGGTCGGCCGCTCGAATATTTCGCAATTATACTCAGCGGCAACAAGAAGGCCTCTCGATGTTTCAAGCAGATCGATGATGAGGTCGGTTTGTGCAACCTCGCGGTGAAGAGGTATCGATTCGAGGTGGAGACCAACCTTATGGAGGCTCGGCAAAAAAGTTGTCTGCAGTGTAAACAATGCCCGAGCGAACGGCACGGTTTCAAGGCCGCGGGCGGGCCGAAGTTCCTGGACAATTTTGTCGAAGGGCAGCTCTTGATGCGCATAAGCGCCTAACACAGTCTTAGTGACAAGTTTGAGCGCACCCGCTAAAGTGGGATTTCCTGACAAATCGGTCCGCAGGGCTACGGTATTTGCGAAGAAACCAATCAGGGCCTCGGTTGCGGGCGTTCGGTTCGCGTAAGTTGAACCGACCACCAGATCTTCCTGGCCGGAATATTGATACAGCAGGACTTTGAATCCGGTAAGTAACACGGCAAACAGCGTGGTAGCCTGGCTACGAGCGAGCACCTTGAGTCGATCGACCAATTCAAGCGGCAAATAGATGCGATGCCATGCCGCGTGGGCGCTTCGACCCGGCTGCCGTGCATGATCCGTCGGAAGCTGGAGTGGCGGCGCACCCTCAAGACGACCGCGCCAATAGGCCAATTGATCTTCTGCCGCGGAACTCTCAATCCAGGCGTGCTGCCAACGGGCGAAGTCAGCGTAGCGTAAGTCGAGCGGCGGCAGTTCCGGCTCTTGACCATCTCGGAAGGCGCTATATAGTAGGGCCGTATCTCGGATCAACACTCCGAGCGACCAACCGTCACATGCAATGTGATGCGCAGTTAGGGCAAGCACGTGATCATCTTGATCCAGGCGTATCAAGCAGGTTCGCAACAGCGGTCCATGGATAAGGTCGAAAGGCTGCGCCGCACTCTTCCTGGTGATCGCCTCCGCTACAGCAAGCCGGTGAACGGCTGGAATCTCCGAGATATCGACAATCGGCAGTGAAATATCGTTGTCGGCGACGATCGTCTGGACGGGAGTTCCGTCGCTATCGTGAAAACGCGCGCGCAACGGCTCGTGCCGGTTGACAAGGTCGCAAAAGGCCCGCCTCAAGGCATGCGCGTCGACTCGCCCGCCCATGCGCACGGGCGAAGGAACGTTGTAGGCCGCCCCGCCCGGGTCGAGTTGATCGAGAAACCAGAGACGCCGTTGAGGATAGGAGAGCGGCGGCGCCGGATCAGGCTCTGAGGAGTGCGAGAGCTCAAATTTCGGTGCAGCGGCGCCGCGTCTGCTGGCTTCGATATGGACCGCCAACTCGGCGATGGTGGGGCCTTGAAGCAACCAGGCGAGCGGGGCATCAATTTCGAATGCGCTGCGCACTCTGGCGCTCACGTGTGTCGCCAGTAAGGAGTGCCCGCCGATCTCGAAGAAGTTATCGTGAACGCCGACCGTCTCTTTGTGTAGCAGCGTACTCCAGATGCTGCAAAGAGTCTCCTCTATGGGCGTGCGCGCGACGACCGGGGGCTTCGCGGAGCCAAGCGGGTTCGCAGCTTTGGGCAGTGCGCGGCGATCGAGCTTTCCATTTCGTGTAAACGGCAGGCGATCGAGCACCACGAAAGCCGTGGGAACCTTAGCGTCTTGCAGTAATCCGCGACAATGCTTGCGCAGCTCCTCAGCCGTTGCGGATAAGCCTGGGCGCAAGGTGATATAGCCGGCCAGTTGAAAATCATCGCCCCCGTCATTCCATAACTTGGCCGCTGCGTCGCGCACTGCTGGGTGAAGACACAAGGCGCTCTCAATCTCGCCCAGCTCAATGCGAACACCGCGGATTTTGATCTGCGTATCAATGCGTCCGAGAACCTCGAGTTGTCCGTCCGGGCGCAGGCGCCCGCGATCACCCATCAAGTAAATACGATCCGATTCTTCTCCTGTGAACGGATTCGGTAAGAAGCGTTTCCGGTTCTGATCGGGAGCATTGATATAGCCCGCCGTCAAAAACTGGCTCCGGAAGGCAATTTCACCGGGCTCGCCCAAACCGCATAGCTGGTTTCCGTTCCGCAATACCAACGCCTGCGTGCCAGGAAGCGGTCGTCCGACTGGCTGGATTCCTGGAATCAAGTCCGGATCGAGCGGATTGAAGCACTGCGCCAATGTCGCCTCCGTCGAGCCGTAGAAGTTCACAATTGGACCGGCTTGCGGGAAGTTACTGCGCCAGCGCCGCAGGAAGGTGTCGCGCAAAGGTTCACCGCCGGAAAATATCCAACGCACGGAACGTAACGACACTCCGGGAGGGACGTGCGACAGCCACGAGGCCGCAACGGTGGGGACGGTGTGTATGACTGTTATCTGGTTTTTCTCGAGCCAGGGCAAGATCTGCTCCGGCGCAAGAGTCATGTCGGTGTCGGGGAGATAGAGGGATGCGCCGCTCGAGACGGCCAGATAGATATCTCGCAACACGATGTGGAATGAAAGACCAATAAGCTGCGAGCATCGATCTTCTGGGCCGACACGAAATGTGCGTTGTTGCCATTCGACAAATCGGCTCAGTCCTTTATGTACTCCAAGAACCCCTTTGGGAACGCCTGTCGTTCCCGACGTAAAGAAGATGTAAGCCGGGTCGGATGGCGAAACGTCCGGCATAGGTACGAGCTCCCCTGTCAAAACGTCGTCTTTGCCGAGGAGCATTACGACCATTTCCGGGCGGTCGCACATCGGTTCGGGCTCGGTCACGAACAGAAATCTGGCCCGAGCTTCCCGGAGCATGATGGATCGCTGCGACGGCGGGAGCGCGGGATCGATCGGCAGCAAGATACCGCCGCTCGACAGCGCCGCCGTCATGGCCGATATGACGCCGAAGCAACGCGGACCGCAGACAGCGACTACATCTCCTTTTTTCAAGCCTTTTTCTTGCAGTTGCACTACAAGAGAAGACACGGTGCGGTGGAAGTCGCGCCACGTCCACGAACGCTCCAGTTGGGTAATTGCCGTTCGATCCGGATGCTTATAGGCGCAATTCTCGAATAACTTGCCGATAGATGTCGTCTGAGGCGATACAAGATGGGCCGTCGGATCCGCCAGTAAGTGCCGATGATCGGGCGCGGCCAATGAGTATTCGCCAATTCCCTTTTCCGGACTTCGCGCAATCTGTTCCAAGAGATATTGAAACTGATGCATGACCTGGCGCATTCGGGCTTCGGATAATCGTGCCCGCTGATATTCCAATTCGAAAGCCAGCCCTTCATCCTCTTGTTCCTGGATGTACAAAGTTATAGCGAACCGCGATTCGGAATCCGCGAGCCGCAAGGGACGCGCCACTATGTTCCCAAAGACGACAGAGATAGGCGGTGTATTCAGATAGTTGAAGAGGATGTCAAACACCGGATGCCGTCCGAACTCCCGTTCTATCTGTAACTTCGAAACCAGCATTTCGAACGGCACATCTTTATGAGCCCAAGCGCCCAGGACCGTTTCGCGGATGCGCTGAAGCAAGTTCACGAATGAAAAATTACCCTGCACCTCCGTACGAAGAACGAGAACATTGAGGAAAAGGCCAATCAGCGGCTCGAACTCGTTTCTGCCGCGATTGGCAATGGGCGTGCCAAGGACTATATCTGTTTGGCTCGTTAAACGATGTAGCAAGAGCTTAAATCCCGCGAGCATGCCCATGAACAACGTTGCGCCTGCCTTCTGGCAAATAGCTCGAAACTGCTTGGTCACGGAAGCGTCGAGCTTCATCTGAATGTTATGCCCGCGGTAATCCGAGCCGTAATCGCAATGGTAGTCTGCTGGAAGCTCCACTCTTGAAAGCGGTCCTTGCAGGCGACGTTCCCACCAGGCGACGTGCGGGCCAATGGCCGCTTGCGAAAGCGCCTGCTGCTCCCACCGAATGTAATCTGTGTACTGTACTTTTAAAGGGGCAAGATTTGGAGTTACACCTGCGGCAATTGCCGGGTAGCATATAGCGAGTTCCTTCATCAAAATTGCAGCCGACCACTGATCGCCAACAATATGATGCGTGTTGAAGAGAGCGATATTCCGGTTCTCGGAGACTGAAATAATGGTCAACTTAAGAAGAGGACCCTTTCGGAGATCGAAAAGGTACTTCCCGTGTTCAAGCGCCAACCGGCGAATCTCTTGATCCGCCTCTTCACCCGACAGATTCCGAAGGTCGATAACCGGAACCGAGATGCGCAGGTTCGGCCTGATTATCTGTACCGGGGCGCCATTCCTGTCTTCGAAGGTTGCGGTCAAAATGCGATGGCGCTCAATAATCTTGTTTACTGCCGCTTCGAGCGATGTTACGTCTAGCGGACCGATAAGTTCGAGCACGCTTGGCAGATTGTAAAGCCTATTTCCCGGAACCAGTTGTTCGTAATACCAGATACGGCTTTGCGTGGTCGATAAGGCGTGTTCTTGGCGGTCTTGTGCCGCGACCGGCTCAGCGGCAGAATGCGAGTGGTTACTGTTTTCGCGGTGCGCGGCAAGCCGCCGTAAGAAGAGCTCTCGCTGCTCGGATGAAAGGTCTTCCAGTACTGGATTTTGTTCCGACATATTAGCTCTTAAGAAATTGAGCCTGGCTCACAAAGTGGATTGTCGTTGGTTCGTATAACCGATTAATTTCGGCCGTTCCGGAGGGCCTGCAGTTCCGCTGCGACTTCATCTTTGGACATGGACTTTATTCCCGCCAGTAATCGAGCGACAACGTCTTCGCTGTCCCCGAGCGGTTCCGAGCGGATGCGGCCGGCCAAATCGGCGACTGTAGAACCGGCGAGAACGTCTTCTATTGCAATCTCGACATGAAACTCGTCGCGCAAACGGTTGACCAACTGCAGGCTCAGCAGAGAGTGCCCCCCTAAATCGAGGAAACGGTCGTGTGTTCCCACCGGTTTAAGACCCAGCAAATCTTCCCAAACGGCGCAGATCCTTTGCTCGATGTCATCGGCCGGTGCGACATATGGATAGTCGAGTAATGGCCGGTCGTGCAGATAGCCAGCCGCGCCATTCGAGCCGGCATGCGATGCACCGGCTACTCCGGCCGGTTCGGTTTG
Source organism: Bryobacteraceae bacterium (assembly GCA_036269275.1). Classification (GTDB taxonomy): domain Bacteria; phylum Acidobacteriota; class Terriglobia; order Bryobacterales; family Bryobacteraceae; genus Bog-105. Next base: position 8,203 of record DATASJ010000095.1, read on the forward strand.
CTTCGAGACGGCCTGCGAGTTCGGCTCGACCCGATATCGTTGGCGCTCGAAGGGATAGGTTGGCAACGGAACCCGGCGTCGGTTCTGGCCTGCATAGAACCCCTCGGGATCGAGGGACCCGCCCGCGAGCCATAGGTCACCGGCCGCGCGCACGATCGACAGTTCGTCGTCCTTCGCAGGATCCAAGGACGAAATCACTTGGCAATGCGCGGGCACTTGCGACCGCAGCAGCAATCCCAAGGTGCGGCCAGGCCCGACTTCAAGCAGGATGCATTCCTGTGCCGCAAGCCTCTGAGCCGCATCCCCAAATCGAACCGGACGCCGAACATGCGTGGCCCAGTAATCGGCATTGCACGCGGTTTCCGAATCGATCCAACAGCCGGTCACGGAAGAGACGAAGGGGATCGCCGGCGGATGCAGGCAAAGATGGGACAGGGCATCGCGAAGCGGGGGCACGATGGGGTCCATCATGGCTGAATGAAAGGCGTGCGAAGTCCGCAGCCTGCGGCTGGCGATGCCCCGCACTTTCAGACGCTCGGCCACGAAGGTGATTGCGGGTATCGGCCCAGAGAGCACGCAAGATGCGCGCCCATTGACCGCGGCGAGCGAGATGTCGCCGCTCAGCCACGGTGCGAGCTCACTTTCAGGTGATGCGACGGCCAGCATTGCGCCCGGCGGCAGAGCGGCCATGAGGCGAGCGCGAAGAGCGATGATTCTCAGCACATCTTCCAGTTGAAAAACACCCGCCAGGCAAGCGGCCACATACTCGCCAACGCTATGGCCAAGCATGGCATTCTGACAAACGCCCCAACTTACCCAGAGCTTCGCGACCGCGTAGCTCACGGTGAACAAAGCAGGCTGTGCATACATGGTGGTATGCAGCATGTCTGCGCGATCAGGACGAAAGAGAATATCTCTGAGATCGGGCTCCAACTCCGTTCGCAACAGTTCCGCACACTGGTCCACCCCGATGCGAAACGCCTCTTCGGATTTGTACAGGCTGCTGGCCATCCCTGGATGTTGCGCGCCTTGTCCAGGAAAGAGAAACGCGACCGGGCGCTGCCCACCGCTCACGTGATGAGCTCGCGCGGACTCGCGACCGGCAGACTCAAGAGCTTGAATCGCCTGATCTGTATCACTCGCGACCACAGCACGCCGCCAGGGAAATGACCGCCGCCCCGCCATGAGAGTATAGGCCGCGTCCGGAAGTTCGATGGCGTTGTTTTGAAAATAGGTGGCCAAACGCGTTGACGCTTCGTCAGCCGCACTCTCCGTTTTAGCCGATATAGGCAACAGTTGCCATCGCCGCGATACATTCGAAATCTCGGTCTCCGAAGTTTCTTCAAGCACGACGTGCACATTGGTACCGCCCATTCCGAGCGAGCTTACTCCGGCGCGGCGTGGTTTGCCAGGGCCGGCGCTTTCCCACTTATTCAGAGTCCGATTGACAAAAAATGGAGTGCCCGCGAGATCGATTGCGGGATTCAAACGCTCAAAGTGCAAGGTTGGTGGAATCGCACGATGTTGCAACGTCAAAACGGCCTTCACGAATCCAGCTACACCCGCGGCCGCGTCGAGATGTCCAATGTTTGTCTTTACCGAACCAATTGCGCAGCTAGCCGAGTTACTCGGTATATCTCGAAAAGCCGTTTTGAGCGCACTTATTTCGATCGGGTCGCCGAGGGCGGTGCCCGTTCCATGTGCCTCGATGTAGCCGATGCTAGCGGGATCGATTCCGGCCCGCCGATAGGCTTGACTAATGACGCGAGCTTGTGTATCGGCCCGCGGCGCTGCGTATCCAAGTTTTCGGGATCCGTCGTTATTTGCCGCGGATGCTTTGATCAGCGCCTTGATCGAGTTCCGGTCAGCTATTGCATCAGCGGCGCGCTTCAGCAGCACGACACTTACTCCATCTCCGCTCACAGTTCCACCCGCCTGTGCGTCAAATGCGCGGCAATGCCCGTCCGGGGAGAGGATACCGCCGGGTTCATGCAGATAACCCACTTTGCCTGGATAAGTGACCGAGGTCCCGCCCGCAAGAGCCATGTCGCAGTCTCCCGACAGCAATCCCTGGCAGGCCAGATGGATGGCGAGAAGAGAACTCGAACAGGCGCTTTGGATAGACATGCTGGGTCCCTCCAGGCCCAGCTTGTAGGAGACTCTGGTCGCAAGGAAATCTTTGTCGTTGGCAAGCAGTATCTGAAATGCGCCGGTAGTCTTCAGGACCGCAGGATTAGCAAGCAGGTTCATCATGTTCGAGCTGAGACTGGCAGACGCATACACGCCGATGGAGCCCGCAAACTGCTCAGGATCGTGGCCGCCATCTTCGAGAGCTTCCCAAGCGCATTCGAGAAACAATCTGTGCTGCGGATCTGTAATGGCGGCATCATGCGGAGTAAAGCCGAAGAACGATGCGTCGAAGAAATCTGGGCAATGGAGAGCTCCGCGTGCCTTTACATATCGAGGGTCGCCCAGCATCGCCGAGGGCAGGCCTTCGCTTTCCAGTTCCTCCTCGCTAAAGAAGGAAATGGACTCCACACCGGCTTCCAGGTTGCGCCAAAACTCGGAGACGCATGACGCCCCGGGAAACCTGCCGCTGATTCCGATCACCGCGATGTCAAGGCTGCTCATACTAGACCTGGCACCACTTCGTATCCCGTCGCCGATGCACCCACCGGGGCAAACTCGACGTTGCCGCTGTTCCCGTTCCCAGACGCGAGAGGATTGGCTGTGTTGAGAGCCGATGCCAGAGCTTCCACCGTCGGATAGCGAAACATCTCGATGACGGGAATGTCGCAGATACCCGAGTCCCGCAAGCGGGTCGAGAGCCGCAGCAGCAGCAGCGAATTTCCGCCCAAATCGAAGAAATTCTCCCGCAGCCCGACCGACTCCACATTCAGAACTTCAGCCCAAACGCGCGCAATGACGCGTTCTCTGCCCGCTCCCGGCAGGTCGAATATTTCCCGCGGTGCGGAATCCGGCAACGGAAGCCGGTTGCGATCCACTTTTCCGTTCTTGTCCAGAGGCATAGCCGGCAACTGGACGAAAGCTGCCGGGATCATGTAAGGCGGAAGCAGCGCATGTAGAAAAGCGCGCAATTCGCTGGCCCGAGGCGGCGCGATTTCCGTTGCCGTCCACCATGCAACCAGCCGTGAGCCGCAATTCTCGTCTCTGATGGCTGAAACAACGCACTCACGCACGGCCCGGTTGCGCAGTAGAGCAGCTTCGATTTCAGAGGGCTCAATTCGATAACCGCGAACCTTCACTTGCCGGTCTCGCCGCCCGAGATATTCCAGATTGCGATCCTCTAAATGGCGGACCCAGTCTCCACTGCGATACAGCCTGGCGCCCGGCGGACCGAACGGGTCCGGAACGAAGGTTTGCGCGGTCAACCCCGGCTTGCCGAGATAGCCGCGTGCGACGCCCGCGCCTCCGATGTACAACTCGCCTGTCGTCCCTGGCGGCACGGGATCCATCCATTGGTCCAGTACGTAGAGTCGAGTGTTGATGATCGGCCTGCCGACAGGAATTGAGCCGGTTGCGGGTGTATCGCGGCCGATCTCGTAAACACAGCAGCCAACCACAGTCTCCGTCGGCCCGTATTCATTGAAGAGGCGTGCGCGGGGAGCTTCCGTACGCCAACGCGTCAAAGCCTCGGCGCTGAGCGCCTCGCCGCCTATTACGACTGCCGGCGACAATCGGCTTAGAGCATCGCGTGAAATCGCTGCGTTTAACAATTCCAAATGTGCCGGCGTGATCTTGAGCAGGTTCGGGCGACCTTCGGTCGTCAATGCGTCGCAAAGGGCTTTGACACCCGGCAGAGTGGGCAAAAGCATGATCGGCCTGCCATCCAGCAGGGGCACCAATAAACTCGTCAAGGTCAGATCGAACCCGATCGGGGAATGGACGGGCGCGCCGCCGGGCTCCGGTGTGCGGTAGGCCTGAATCGCCCAGGCAAGGTAATTCGAAAGGCCTTCGTGCGTAATCATTACGCCTTTGGACTGGCCGGTAGAGCCGGATGTATATAGGATGTACGCGAGATTGCCCTTACACGTACTGTTCGGCGGCAACTTTATCGATGCGCTGCGACAGTCATCTGTGCAGATGCATGGAACAGATTGGGTGGGCCCGTCGAGCCGTTGATTCGCGAGTAGGACGGCGGGTTTTGAGTCGTCAATTATGCGCTGGATATATTCGGACGGCGATGTTGGATCGATGGGCACCCAGGCTCCTCCCGCTTTCCATACGCCTAGGATCGCCGCCACGAGCGCAATCGATCGCTCGAAGTACAATCCGACGATTACCTCTGGCCCGACCTTGAACTCCAGGAGTTTCCAAGCGATCTGGTTGGATAAGTCCTCTAACTCCCGGTAACAGATCTGTTCCTCTCCGCAACTGACGGCGAGCGCATCCGGTCGGGCGATTGCTTGAGCGCTGAACGTTTTGGCCGCGGATTGTAGCTCGGCAAAATGCTCCGTCTGATTCCAGCGCACAAGGAACTCATCATGCTCGTCGACCGTCAAAGAGCTGATTTCGGCGAGCCGCCGCTCCGGGCTGAGTAACCGTTCACATAAGAACTCGAGCCGTCTCAACATGCGCTCGATTTCCGGGGGATGAAAGCGACTGGTATCGAAGCTAAGCTTCAGAGCTAACTCTTCACTGGTATCCGCGACAACGGTAAGTGGAAGGTCGGTAACTTCGTGAGTTCGCACCTCGGTAATTGCCAGGACCGCATTTTTGTCACGAACGGCGCGCAGCGGATAATTCTCCACCACAACAATGGACTCGAGGAACAGCTTGTCGGCGAGCCCGGTCCATCGCTGGATTTCTGAAAGCCCGCAATAGGCATACTCTTGTGCACGCGCTTGCTTCGCCCCAAGATTTCGGAGCCACTCTCCCACACACCAGTTCCGCGGATTGACGACGCGAAGGGGAATGGTATTTATAATGTTGCCGATCATGTTTTCGGATCGGCGAACCGCCGCCGGCCGGCAGCTAACGACAGAGCCGAAAAGCGATTCGCTTTTCCCTGTATGTCTCGCGACGAGTAAAGACCAAGCTCCGTGGAGGAGAACGCCGAGCGAAACGCCTTGCTCTCGAGCAAACGACTTCAGACGTGCAGTTGTTTCAGCGCTGAAGCGAAGTTCGCGCGCTGCAAAGGGCGCGGAGATTACGGGCCGGGATTTTAAACCTGCGCTCAGTGATGGAGCGCTTTCGAAATCCATGAACTCGCTTCGCCAAAAGGATTCCGCATCTTCGCGGCGCGCCGTTTGCAACCAATCGATAAATGAGGAGAAGGGGACCGGACAGTCAAGTGCCGGAGGAACACCTCCACGCAGCGCTCGGTAGATCTCAATCACTTCGTTCCAAAGAAGCGGCGCCGACCATCCGTCCAGAATCAGGTGGTGATATCGGAATACGATCCAGGCGGCTTCGTCTGTGAGCCTCAGAACGGACACTCGAAACAGTGGCGGCTTGGCAAGATTAAAAGAGTAAGCTGCATCCGACTCGAGAAATTGAGCGAAGCGCTCTTCCTGTGCCGGGGTCGAAATGCGACGCCAGTCCTCCTCGTGCCAGCGGAGGGCGAGAGAGCGGAAGATCACTTGCAAAGGATGCGGCCGGTCTTTCCAGGCGAACCCAAGCCGCAGCGCGGAATGGCGTTCGAGTATCATTTCCCAGGCTTGTCGAAGCGCGCTTACATCGAGATCGCCCTCGACGCGGCAACTGGTTTGCACGTAATAGCAGCGCGATTCGGGTTCGGCGGCGGCGCGAAACAGCATTCGTTCCTGCATGGGGGACAGGAGCAGAATGTCCTCGATGTCGTCTTTGAGTGGAGGCATGCAGGTATCAAGCGCCCGTCAATTCGGATACGAGTTGATCAAGCCCCGATTGGTCTAATTGCACCCGCGGGAAATCTGACGGGCTGTAGGCAGTGGAAGATACTTCAGTGCAATGCTGGATAATTCGCCGTAAGTGGCTAATAAAGTCGGTTGCAAGCAACTCGATCGTCTCTCCGCGATGGAAGTTACAGCTATAGGTCCATTCCGCTTCGAATCGACCTTGCCGTATGCCGGCATTAATCTCTAGTAAGTGGGTCCGTTTGCCGTGGGGGCTGCGGGTCGGACCTGGCCGCCGCATGGAAAGAAAGAACGGACTATCGGCTCTTGGAGGTTCATCGAGCTGCCCCAGATAATTGAACAGGATTTCAGCCCCGCCGATTGCCGTTAGCTGCTCGCGCAAGTCCGGGTCAGGATGGAGATATCGCAAGATTCCGTATCCACAGCCGCCATGCGGAACGCTCCGGAGGGTTTCCTTGGTCGTGCGGATCAGGTCTTTCATCGATGTGCCGGGTTCGATCTTTAGATCGACCGGCGTGATAGCGGTGAACCAACCAACAATGGAGGATAAATCGAGGTGTTCGAAGAGGGGCTCGCGCCCGTGCCCCTCAATGTGCAATCGGACATGATCGGTGTTCATCCACTTCGCGAGCGCTGCTGCTAAGCCCGCCAAAAGAATATGGTCGACGTGCGCCTTGTAGGCGGCATGACCTGCCTCGAGCAAGGCTCGGGTCTCCTCGGCTCCGAGGCACGTTATGGTGGTGTGCGCTGAGGAAACTCCATTCGCACCGAAAACATGATCAATGGGCACTCGAGCGGATTGAGAGATGGCGAGCAATGCATGGCGCCAATAGAGGGCTTCCTTGGCAGCATCTTCCGAATTTGCCCAACTGACAAGCTTTTGCACCCAGTTCCGATAGGTGGAGGTTTGGGCGCGCATGTCGATCGGCGGCGTTGCATCCCGATTCGCATAGGCGTTTCGCAAGTCATCCAGAAGAATGCGCCAGGAATATGCATCGACTGCGAGATGATGCACCGCGATGAGCAGCAAAGGACGATGGCCGAACGCCGCTTCGATTCCGACGAAACGGAACAACGGCCCTTCGCTCAAGTTCATTGCAGATTGAGCTCTCGCGAACACGTCTGCAACCGCAGGCTCATAATCGAGCGAATCGATCGAGCTGAGATTGACCCAGGTAATGAATGGGTCGCGATCGCTTCCCAATGTCACTGCGCCATTGCTGAAGCGTTGGCGCAGAGCGTCGTGCCGCGTGATCACCAGTTGAACGGCGCGCTCAAGGACGTCCTGCTCCAGATGATTGAATTCCAGCACGAGCGCCTGATTGAAGTGCTGCATGTCCGCGAGATTTTGCTCCAAAAACCATTGCTGGATGGGGCTCGCCACAAGCGCCGCGCCGTTTTCGGCCTCGGTTGCCTCGGGAAGGGCTGCAAGCTGCTCCGCGACACGCGCAAGACCCGCGATGGTCGAATGTTCATAGAACTGCGTGGGAGTAATGCGGATGCCTGCTTCGGCCGCGCGCGCGATCACCCGCATGCTCAAGATGGAGTCGCCGCCGAGGGCGAAGAAGTTGTCGTGGAGGGAGAGGTGGTCGAGGTGGAGGATCTGGCGCCAGAGGTCGGCGAGGAGGAGTTCGAGCGGGGAGCGTGGCGGAGCGCAGGGAGCGGCGTTGGGAGAGGCGGGAGGAGCTGGGGCGGGGAGGCGGTTTCGATCGAGCTTGCCGTTGGAAGTGAGGGGGAGTTGGTGGATGGGGACAAAGGCGGCGGGGAGCATGTAGGAAGGGAGTTGGAGGCGGAGAAAGGCTTGCAGGTCGTGGAAGGAAGGGAAGG
>DATASJ010000096.1:0-2002 GCA_036269275.1 Bryobacteraceae bacterium
GCTTGGGCCATGCCCGATGACATGGTCGAAGCCCACCTCAACGGAGTTCGCAACGCGCTCACCGCAGGTTGGAGCGTGCTCGAGCGCGGCGGTGCGGCGCTGGACGCGGTCGAAGAAGCGGTCGTCATCATGGAAGACGACGACACCTTCGACGCGGGACGCGGCAGCTTTCTCAACCGCGACGGCAAAGTGCAGCTCGACTCCCTCATCATGGACGGAGCCACGCTGCGCGCCGGCGGCGTCGGATGCGTCGAGCGCCTGCGCAATCCCGTGCGCGCCGCGCGCAAGATCCTGAGTGAGAGCCCGCATGTATATTTCGTCGCCGAAGGTGCAGAGCGCTTCGCCGCCGAACACGGCGTCAAGTTGTGCCATAACGAAGACCTGGTAATCGCGCGCGAAGTCGAACGCCTGCGCGATTATCAGCAGAACACTGCCGGACAGGACGGCAAGGATTTGTTCGCTCCCGCGATTTCCCACGACACAGTCGGCGCCGTCGCGCTGGATTCAGCGGGGAACATTGCGGCGGCGACTTCGACCGGAGGAACGCTGAACAAAGCTCCCGGAAGATTAGGAGATTCGTCCCTGATTGGCTGCGGATGTTATGCGGATAATCTGAGCGCTGCCGTTTCGACCACCGGTTGGGGTGAGCCGATCATGAAGCTAGTGCTGGCCAAGTGGACAGCGGATCGCGTGTCGGCGGGAAACTTACCGGAGTGGGCCGCGCAGGAAGCGATGAACTATCTGAAGCAGCGGCTAAATGGGCACGGCGGCATTATTGTGCTGAACGGGCAAGGGCAGGTAGGGATCGCTCACAATACTACGAGGATGGCCTGGGCTTGGAAAACGGAGAATAAAGAAGAGGCAGGGGTGGAGCGCGTAGAACCAGGAATGGAGGCCTGAGAGGGCTTGAAGAGCGATTTTGCAAAATCGGGCCGCTTCTTGTTACGAAATCCGAACAAAGTCGCTGGAAAACCGCGATTGCTACTCTCCCGATCTGGCTTTGCCTTCGCCGTCAATCGGAGTGTTTATCCGCTGAATACGCTGGTCAAATCTTGTTCGGAATTCGTAACAAGATTAACTTTCCAAAAATTTCTGATAAATCAAGGCGCTAACCGGGCGCGCCCTGCTATGATGGCGAACACTTTCATGGAGGCGCAGCATGCTCCCAGCAGGTAAAAGCCTTCGTACACTGCGTGAGAAACTCGGGCTTACGATGCGTGATATCGAAATCTCGAGCGCGCGCATTGCGGAGAAATATCGCAACGAAGAATACTCAGTTCCTCCCAGCCGTTTGTCGGACATCGAGACCAAGGGCGTCTTACCCAGCATTTTCCGGATGTACACGCTGGCGGTGATTTACCGCCGCGATCTGCGGGAACTGATGGCGTGGTACGGCGTCGACTTGAACAATGTTGCCGCGGATCTGGGAATGATCGCTCCGCCGCACTCGCATGTTTCGGAAGCGCTGTCGGGGCTCTCGTCGGTGCAGATGCCGGTCCGCATGGATCCCGGGTTCGATCAGCATCGAACTTCGAATCTCGGCCGCATGGTGGAGCAGTGGGGTCTGGTGCCGTTGTCGTATCTGGCGCAGTTTGCCCACAGCGATTTCACTTACGGTTATATCGGCAACCAGGATTTCACGATGTATCCGATTCTGCCGCCGGGAAGCTTCATTCAGGTGGATGAAGCGAAGAATAAAGTGGTCGAGGGATTGTGGCGCTGCGAGTACGAGCGTCCCATTTATTTTGTGGAGACGCGCGAAGGACATACGTGCTGCTGGTGCAGCATGAGGCGGGATGACATTGTGCTACAGCCGCATCCGTTGTCGCCGGTTCCGATAAGAGTGTTAAGGCATCCGCAAGAAGCCGAGATTATCGGGCAGGTGGTGGGGATTGCAATGAAGCTGACGGACTGGCAGGTTTTTGGGTCTCCTCCAGGCTCGAAAGGGCAATCAGCACTGAATTAAGATGCGCCGCCGAGGCCGCATCTTCCGCGGAAGGAA
>DATASJ010000097.1:0-1591 GCA_036269275.1 Bryobacteraceae bacterium
GTAGATGCGATACAGATGACCGATGAGTCCTTCAGGCTCGCTGAAGTCGAGGATGCCGCACTCCCCGCCGGGTCGCAGCACACGGGCAATCTCGCGCAGGCCGGCATCGTAATCGGCAAGATTGCGAAAGCCGAATGCCGACGTGACGAGGTTGAAGTGCTGATCAGGGAATGGAAGAGAGAGGGCGTCGGCTTCGATCCAGCGAGGGGTTGCCAAGTTGCCACTCAGCGAACTCTTCTCGAGCGACTTCGTACGGGCTCGTTGCAGCATGGCGTGAGAAAAGTCTGCACCTAAAATCTGGGGGGGCGATTTTTTGGCCTGCTTGCGCAGGGCGAAGGTCATGTCTCCCGTGCCGCAACAAAGATCTAAAATTCGGGTATCCGGCTGGGCGAGGATTAGCGCGAAAGTGCGCGCGGTGCGGCGCCACCACAGACGATCGATATTGAATGAGAGTACGTGGTTAAGCAGATCGTAGCGCGGAGCAATGGACGTGAACATTTCGCGGACAGCGAGAGCCGCTGAGGAAGTATCGCTTGCGCCTTGCGGGGCCGCGCCGACCACGAGTTTGGGGGATTGGGACATTGAAAAGAAATTATTGTTGATTGCGAGGTGCCTCGACTGAAGAGCAATTGCTGTTAATCAGGCAATCAACAATTTATTTTTTCTTTCCCCATCCGCCGCGGGACAGGCGCCGCAACTCTTCCACGGCGGCGAGCACAACGCTGTCCGGCACATCGGAGGCAATCTCGACTTTTCCAATTTCGCGTGGCAAAACGAAATGCACCACACCGCTTTGCGTTTTCTTGTCGGCCTGCAGACGCGCGAGAATTTTGCGGGCACTGACGTTTAGCTCGGGCAAACGGCCCAGGCTTAGCACGGCGTCGGCAATGCGGCCGGCGGTCACGCTGTCAGTGCGGCCTACAGAGAGAGCGATGTTCGTGGCGGCGATCATGCCCCAGGCGACGGCCTCTCCGTGAAGCAACGTTTTGTAGCCGGTCTCGGCCTCAAGCGCGTGACCGATTGTATGGCCGAGGTTGAGAACGCGGCGGAGTCCGCCTTCGTGCTCGTCGGCTGAGACAACTTCCGCCTTCAACTTTACCGATTGGGCGATGACGCCTTCCAGTTCCACGGGATCGCGCTTCAGGATCTGAGCCCGCTTTTGTTCGAAGCGCAGGAAAAGATCGAGGTCTCCAATGATTCCGCATTTGAGCGCTTCGTAGAGTCCCGCACGAAAATCGCGATCGGAAAGCGTGCGGAGAACTTCAGGGTCAATGAGAACCACACGAGGATGATGAAAGGTTCCGAGCAGGTTCTTCCCTGCTCCAAGGTTCACACCGGTCTTGCCGCCGACCGATGCGTCGACTTGAGCGAGGACGGTGGTGGGAATCTGCACCAGCTCTACGCCTCGCATGTAAAGCGAGGCAAGCAGTCCGGTGACGTCGCCGACAACACCTCCGCCGAGGGCGATCAAAACAGCTCTGCGGTCCGCGCCGAGGCGGGACAGGCGTTCCGCCAGAGTTTCGATGGTCTTCAGCTTTTTGGCGGGCTCGCCGTTGGGCATCTGAATGATTTGCGGCTTGAAGCCAGCAGC
>DATASJ010000098.1:0-356681 GCA_036269275.1 Bryobacteraceae bacterium
GGCGCATCAGCGAGAGCAGCCCACGGTTCTTGGCGCCGACCGGATCGAGATCCTTCCAGCAAGCCAAAAAGTGATGGTTGACGGTACGGATGACATGAAAGCGATCGGCCACGATGCGCGCCTGCGGAAAGTGTTTCCGGAAGACCGCGATCGCCCGTCAAGAGATCCGCTCGGCGTTCTCGGCAAATTTGTGGTATATGATTCTGATTTTGTGCCGTCGTGTGACCAAATCGGTCGCCCCCATCCTGCTTCTTGTCATTTGATATGTTCCGCAGGTGTGAATGAGGCGCAGATGCGGATGTGCACTTGGGTTTTGTGCGTAGGAAGGCCGTGTCATGAATGAAGCAACGTCCGCACCCGTGGAGAAGCATGGATGACGGAAGCATACTCGCCCTTTGAAATGACCAGCCGCTGGCAGGAGCGCTGGCGAGACGAGGATGTGTTCGCCGCAAAGATCTTGCGGGACAAGCCGAGATTCTACTGCTACGAGTACCCGCCGTTCCCCAGCGGCTCGCTTCACATGGGGCATGTCCGGAACTACACAATCGGCGATTCGATCGCACGCTACAAGCGCCTGCGGGGTTACAACGTGCTGTATGCTCAGGCTTTCGACTCGCTCGGGCTGCCGGTCGAAGACGCCGCGGTCGACTCGGGCAAAACGCCTGCGGAATGGCTGGACGAGTGCATCGCGAACATGACCAGGGAATTGCTGCGACTCGGCCTGAGCTATGACCGCGCGCGCTTCTTCTCCTACCATGAGCCGGAGTACTACAAGTGGACCCAATGGATCTTTCTCAAGCTGTACGAAGGCGGAGCGATTTACCGCTCGGAGAACTGGGTCGACTGGTGTGAGGTCTGTCAGACCGCGCTCGCTTTCGAGCAGGTGAGCGGCGGTTGTTGCTGGCGGTGCGGTACGCAGACTTCCAAGAAGAAACAGACGCAGTGGTACATCGATGTGCACAGTATCGCCCAGGATCTCTTGAAGGGGCTCGAGAAATTCGATTTCCCGGAGAAGGCCAAAATCCAGCAACGGAATTGGATTGGATGCTCCGAGGGTCTCTACATCTCCTTCGGGATTGAGGGATTCGAGCAGGCGCTAGAGGTCTTTACGACGCGCGTCTCGGTCATCTACGGGACGACCTTCCTCGGGCTTGCGCCGGAGCATCCCCTGCTGAACGGCCTCCTACGAGGAATGCCAGATGAGGAGCAACTTCTCGAGGCCGTGCGGAACATGTGCACCATTCCCCGGGTCGAGCGCATGAAGACGCCGGGGCGCGAGGGACTGTTCCTGAACCGCTACGCCATCCATCCTTTAACGGGCGAGCGCATCCCGCTCTATGTTGCTCCCTTCGTCCAGGAGGGGTTGGGATCGGGCGCGGTGCTCGGGTGCCCTGCTCACGACCGGAACGGCTTCGAATTCGCCCGTACCATGGGAATTCCCATGGTCAGCGTGATTGAGCCCGAGGGCGGCGGGCCTGCGTCATCGAACGAGGCCAATCTCGCAGAGGGAAGACTGGTAGGCAGCGGACCATACAACGGTATGGACTCGGCAGCGGCCGAGGACGAGATTGCGGCAGAGTTGATCCGGCGTTCGGCGGCGCGGAAGGGCGAGACCTTCCGGGTCCGAGACTGGTGTATCTCTCGCCAGCGGTACTGGTCGGCCCCGATTCCGATCGTCCATTGCGCGGGCTGCGGACCAGTTCCGGTGGCGGAGGCGGAGCTGCCTGTGGTGCTGCCGACCGCGGGCGTTGACATGAACTCGCCTGGGAACCCGCTGGAATTCCACGAGGCTTTCGTGTCCACCTCGTGTCCGAGGTGCGGAGCCGCGGCGCGGCGCGAGACGAGCACGCTGGACACCTTCGTGAATAGCTCGTGGTCGTATATGCGGTACTGCAATCCCCGCTATGCGGAGGCGATGTGCGATCCGGAAGCTGTCGACTACTGGATCCCGTGCGACTTCGACATCGGCGGAACCGAAAACGTGACGGTCGCGAACTTCTATTTCCGGGTGGTCCTTACTTGGCTGCACCGGCTCGGCTTGTCGAAGGAGTCCGAGCCCTTCAAGAGTTCGGTCTTCCACGGGATGGTGCTGAAGGACGGACGCAAGATGTCGAAGTCGCTTGGAAACGTTGTGCAGCCCGCGGACCTGATTGAGCAGTACGGGGTCGATGCCGTCCGTTTCCAGAGCATGTGGGCGGCACGTCCGGACAACGACTACAACTGGTCCGACGAAAAGGTCGCCAGCTCACGGCGTTTTCTCAGCGGAGTTTGGTGTACATCGCTTGAAATCATAGCCGCGGTGGGAAAGGACGAGCGGCCGGAGTTTGGCCTGGACATTACGACCAATGCGGGCAAGCAGTTCGCGAGGAGTCTCGGCATTGCGGTCGGCAAGATCGAGGAAGCTTACGATGCTTTCGAGTTTCAGGCGGTATGCAACGACCTGATCCTGCTCTTGGAGAAGACCAAGAAGTTCTGGAATCGAGCCCAACGCAACCTGACACCCGAGAACCGGGAGCTTCTTCGGCGAGGCGTGCACGACCTGTTGATCATGTTGAACCCGATTGCGCCGCATATCACCGAGGAGCTGTGGTCGCGATTTGGCAACCAGGAGATGCTGGCGCAGAAAGCACACTGGACGCATCTCGAGAAGACAGCGCGAGCTCAATCGCTTTGAGCCAAGAGCAATGCGGAACAGCGCGGCGTCACGCTCCGCAGCCACCCGCGGCTGCAGGATCACGAGAACCGTGCGCGACGAGCTAAGGTGATCCCTTGAGCCAGGCGAGCGCAGTGGAAGTGAAGGTGGAGGTACCGGATAGCTCAGATGCGCGCTGGTGCATAGAGCAGTATTTTCAGGAACTAGCGGCGCGTTTCCAGACCGGTTTCGATCCCCTGAAGAGCAATCCTGCTGCGGACGAGGACCTGATTCCCCCGAAAGGTTTTTTCGTTGTGGCGCGGCTGAACGGCCGTCCCATCGGATGCGGTGCGCTCAAGCGCAAGGATCCAGCGACGGGCGAGATCAAGCGAATGTGGACGGCTGCCTCGGCACGGAGGCGCGGCGTTGCAACCCAAGTACTGCATACGCTCGAGAACATCGCTCGGGAATCAGGACTTGCGACGCTCCACCTTGAAACCAATCAAACTCTTGCCGAGGCTATGGAACTGTACCGGAAGGAAGGATATCTGGAAGTCGAGGCCTTCAACGAGGAACCTTACGCCCATCATTGGTTCGAGAAATGTTTGCTCTCCGGTTGCCGCGGATGATGCGCGAGACGGCTTGAGCGAGCGAGCGGCGACACCGTCCTTGAATCCAGATCGCAGAAAAGGCAGCACCCGGCGGTGAATGACGGATGCTGCCTTACTTTTCCAGGGCATCTATCCAGGGCATCTATCCAGGGCATCTATCAAGGCATCTAGCTAAGCACACTTATCGCGGTCAAGCGGCAAGTGGGGTCGCTAGCCTTGGACCAGCTGCGGCAATCGCAGCCGAAGCATCGGCTGGAATTCTAGCTGGTTCCAAGTCGGATGCCGCCAATTTTGCGGAGAGGTCCGCTGGCTTGCTGGCAGTCTCCGACAAGTCTCTGACCGAGGCCGCTATAGCGGCACGATGGTCTTTTAACTCTGCCATGTTTCTCACCTCCTTTCTTCGATTTATTGGGAAAAATGTGGGAATAAGTGCGCACCTGATGGGACTTGAACCCATAATCTTCGGCTCCCAAAGCCGACGCTTTTGGGTAACCCCCGCTCCGACCTTCCAAAATGGCCCGCCCACTGACAGAGATGCCCTGGGTAACTGTCAATTTCTTTGCCAAGATTTCCGAGTTTTCTGCTGAGGCCGCCTCAATCCAATTAAGCTACAGGTGCATATGGGAACTTAACCGCTGATCTTCTGCCAGACTAGTCTAGCGTAATTGCGGCGCCTTCCTAAATGGAATTTGTGCGCGGAAGCGCATGCCCTTGAAGAAAGTGCCGTGCTGCAAACTGTAAGAGAAAGCGTTTAAGTGCATGGCAGGCTACAGATTGTCCTGCACGTAATTTTGTTCCAGGCCGGGAACACGAAGATGTATTTTGAGAAAGCGCGGGTGGCATCCGAGGAGCCACCCGCCTTGAATTTAGCACTCCCCGATTTGGGAGTCGCCGTCCGCCGTACGCGTCTGCGAATTGAAGGTGCATACGGTTTCCGTGTGAAAGCCTCCGGCCACGTGATCGAGTTCCCGCGGTGTCAGTTCGCGAGCGCCGACCCGGCCAAGTACTCTTCCACGAAGCTTTTTGTTCTCTTGATCCATATTTTCTCCTTTCATCGATTGAGGGCATCCCTTGGGCCGAGCCTTGTTAGAGCTTGGCGTGTAGATGTTCCTCAAAGCCTTTAACCGCCGTTTTGGGTATGTTATCGATTATTCCTTCAATGATAGTTATAAGATCTTCGGAACTTATATATCCAGCTAGACGCAGCGACCGACGACGGCAGCATAGTTGCCCAGGCGTGAAAAGGCCAGGAGAAACTCCCTGAAGACCAATGAAGACAAACACAGGGTAGATATGACCGCACATCTCATAGCCTGTCGCCGTAATCGTAGCACCCGGCATTTGAGAAAGCGTGTGATCCCAAAGTGAAGAGGGAATGTTTCAGCATGAGGAACTTGGCTTAGGGGGCGGAGGGTGGTTCGAGCGGCGGCCCGGATCGTTTCGC
This sequence comes from Bryobacteraceae bacterium, assembly GCA_036269275.1. Taxonomy (GTDB): domain Bacteria; phylum Acidobacteriota; class Terriglobia; order Bryobacterales; family Bryobacteraceae; genus Bog-105. The sequence continues at coordinate 4,688 of DATASJ010000098.1, forward strand.
CGCGTTTGTTCTACTGCGGAGCCGGTACTGAGGAGGAAGGTGATAGGGAGGCTTTACAGATCAGAGGCTTGCGGCGCGGGTACTGTTGGTTCTGGACCGCCTTACGCCGCGCCAAGGAATATCATTTTGCCTGGCAGCCGATTAGGCTCGAAGGCATGAGCTACTCAAATGCTTCCGGTGTGTTATCAAAGCTGGGTTATGTCTGGTGCAGGTTGGCACATGATGATCTTCTATGGCCCGTCGCAGGACGGTACCAGTGCCGCCGATGCTTGCGCATTCACGAAATTCCCTGGGAGAGATCTGCGCCAGCGCGAGCAACGCAAGAAATAAGTACAGCTATTACCGAGCGAAGCGCGCTTTACTGAGTTGTCGCAGAGGTCATGTGTTCGTTGCGCGCACAACGGGCAGAAAACGCCCTGTGCGCTTAGGTCTTCGTTGCGCGCACAACGGGCAGAAAACGCCCTGTGCGTTTTAGGTCTTCATGCGGGCCATGAAGTAAAGGCCGAAGAGCGCGAAGATGAGATCGGGCGACCAGGCCGCCATAATGGCGGGCAACTGATTCAAGTCGCCGATCTGCTCGAACAGGGTGCCGATAGTCCAGTAGGCGATGGCGATGCCGAAACTGATTCCGACGCCGGTCATGGCGCCGCGATTGCCGGCTACGAACGCGAACGGGATGCTGAGAATCGCCATGATCAGCGCGAACAAAGGCACCGCGAATTTCTTGTAATACTGCACGCGCAAAGTGGTGGTGTCCAGGCCGCTCGCCTGCTGCTCGCGAATGTATTGGCCTAATTCTTCGAAGTTCATCTCCTTGTATTCTTTTTCTTCCTTGATGAACCAGGAGGGGCGCTCGGTCAGCTCGGGGAACGAGGCGGAGGCGTTGTAGAAAGGCCGGTATCCGTCGGTGGCGCCGTCTACGGTGTGACTGACGCCGTTGTGGAAAACCCAAGTCCGTTGTGCGGGGTTCCAGCGGGCGCGGTCGGCGGAAATCTGCCGCACGATGTGATAACTAGCGGGATCCAGCTCGTAGACATTTACTTTCGACAGGATCGCCTGGTAAGGATCGAGGAAGCCATAGTTGTAAATACGAGTCCCTTCGCCGTAGATCCAATGGCGATCGCGGCCGCTTCGCAGGTAAGTGGCGACGGTTTTTTTCTTGATCTCGGCGCGCAGCATTTCCTGGCGTCGGTTGGCCTCCGGTATGTAGTAATGATCGAAGCCGAATAATAGAGCGCTAATGGCGAGGCTCATGGCCAAGACGGGGGCCGCCAGGCGATACACACTTACACCGCCCGCTTTAAAGGCGGTTACTTCGTTGTACTTAGTCAGAATGCCGAAGCAGATAAGCGAAGCGACCAGGGTTCCGATGGGAGTGAGTTGATAGATAAGGCTGGGGGCCAAATGCCACAGATAGTCGAGCATGGTGGACATGGCAATGTCGTTCTTAATCATGTCGCCGAGTAACTCGAAGAAAGTGAAGACCTCGATAAGCGCCACCAGCGCAGCGAGAAGAACGCCGAGATAGAAGAGGAAGCCGTTCAGGACGTAGCGGTCGATCAGCAGCGGCCGTAGGCCGAAACCGCGGCCTACCCGGAAGCGCGCGCCTGGAACCGGCACTGGGCGGAAGGATCGCACGCGATGCAGTATGCGCAGAAACAAATTGCCAGCCCAACCGGCCAGATCGCGGTCGCCTGGCTTTTCCAAGCGGGACAGCAGCACAATGCCCACGATCAGAAAGACAGCGTCGGGCGTCCAGACGGCCAACGGGACAGACAGGCTGCCCTTTTTGGCTAACCCGATCAGCGTGATATAGCCCAAATAATAAAGGAACGCGAGCAGGACAGTCAGCACAAAGGCCGCAGATTTTCCGCCTTTTTGGGAGGAGATGCCAAGCGGGATGCCGACCAGCGCCAACAGCACGCACGCCAAAGGCAGGGCGAAGCGCTGATGCAGTTCGATGGCCGCGTCCACGTAGTCTTCATGCGAGAGATCATGGCGCCGGTAGACGCGCCTGTACAGCGGACCGGTGTCCATCTCCTGCACCGTTTTGTTGACCTGGAGATCTTCCTGTTTTTGGGCTTGCAAAGCCTCCACTTGCGCGGGCGCGGCGGTGGTGATGACTTTGCCATCTTTGTCGCGCTCCGAAGAGCGGACATTCTTCATGTCGAGGATGATGCGGTTATTGGCGGGGTCGGCGTGCGGGATGGCTTGCTCGGCTACGATGATGCGCGGTCCCTCGCCGCGGTCCTTGCCCTGCTGCTTCAGCTCGTCGGGCGGCGTCACGTCACCGATGAAGACCTGGCGCCAGACGATTTCCTTGCCCACGCTGCGAACATTGCCGACATACAACACGGTATTCGGGAACTGCTCATCGAAGATGCGCGATTCGATATTGCCGGTGAGCTGGGCGGCCGCAAAGTTGCGCGCGACCATGGATTCCAGGTGTAGCGAGAGCGGCGTGAGCCATAGCGAGGCGAGCGCGGTCAACAGCAAGGCCAGCGATGCGAAGAGCAGAACCGGCCGGGCGACGGTGACGCTGGAGATGCCGGAGGCGCGCATGGCGGTGATTTCGCGGTCGGCCGACATGCGGCTCAGGCCGATCAGGATGCCGACCAGCACTCCGAGCGGCAGTGCGAAGGGAATGGTGGCGGGCAGCGCGTAAAGGAGCAGTTTTGCAACCACGGCCGGAGGTGCAGACGTCTTTACGAGCAGAGCGGAGAGCCGTTCGATGGTTCTGAGAAACAGGACGAATACGAACAGCAGCGTGCCCAGGGTAGCGCTGGTCAATACCTCGCGAAAGATAGCTTTGCTGAGAAGGCGCATGAACTACTGTGGAGCTGGCGCGAGTGGCGGGACGATGCGGCGGATAAACGGCAACAACTTATAAGAATAACAGCGCGAACCTTTAGCGCACAGCGCGTTTTGCCGCCCGTTGTGCGCGCTGGAACAGGGGCCGGGCGCGCAAGCAGGGCCCTCGATGTTACTCGTCGCGGTGCACGGTCTGGATGGCGAATGCAGGTAAGCAGATTGCGAAATACTCGGCGCCGGTGGGTTCGGGCGTGCTGTAGCGGACCCATTCGCCCTTGTGGGCGATGACGGCTTGCCCGGCGCGAACGTCGAGCGAGCCGCCGGCGTACTCGACCCGCAGGCAGCCTTGGATGACCACAGTAAATTCGTCGAATTCAGGCGTCTGACCTGGCTCTTGCCAACCGCCCGGGCTGCGCATGCGCGCGACGCTCACCGCGGAAGTTGCCGAGTTTACGCGGCCGATGTACTCGTCGATCAGTTTCGGCTTGTTGCCGGCGGCCTCAACCCGTGTGGGTTGAGGAATCAGGGTTGGTTCGCTCATGAGAAGGCCTTCTACAGGATACCGGCGGGAGTGCGCCGTGAGTCCTTGGGAGAATGAGATTGAGAATTCATGCAAAAGTCACAAGTCGAGTTATTAGCGCTGATTGCCGCCGTTATTGCGAGTGCGCTCGCGCTGCTATTGCCCATCCAGTACGGGTGGGTCACCAGCATCAGCGGGTTCGTTCTGTTATGGGCGCTCTTTTCCTACGATAACGATGCGCACCGGTCTGCCCTTCAGAGCGTCGCGTTTTCAGGAGCGTGCGGGCTGGGCGTGATGCTGCTCTCGGTGGTTTACTACCGGTGGCTGGCGGGCAAGGGAGAGATTCACATGGCGGATGGGCGCATCGAAACCGAATGGCTGCCGCTCACGTGGCTGTGCGCGACGGCGGGAATTTGCGCTATCGATCGTGTTCGCATGCTGGGGTATAAGGATGCCAGGCAGCGGCAAGCAGGAGCGGTGCAGCGCGGCTTCATCCCGCAATATGCGGAGCCTGTCGGGGAATCCACACCGTCTCGGGAGATTGCGACGCCCGCGAGACAGGCGCCGATAGTCGCAAAGCCCGTGGTGCCGGCGGCGCCTGCTATGACACCTGCCGCTGCGCCGGTTACTCCTGCTACCGCGCCCATCACGAGCGCGGCTCCGCCAGTCGCTGCCGCTGCGCCGGTCGTTACCGCGCCAGTTGTTACGGCGGCGCCAGTTACTCCCGCTGCGCCCGTGCCCGTTCCGGTTCCGCCGGGGAAAGAGGTCGACATCTACGTTTCACTAGTAGGCGAAGGGCTCAATCTGATGCGCACCGTGAAAGCCGAACACGTGGGGCGCGATTTCTACAAGATCGTGGAAGCGATGCCAGAGGGGGAGACGTGGGAGTTCGGACCTGGCCAAGTGGTCCGGTGCAAGAAACGCAATCTGTCCACCGGCAAAGGCTTAGTGGCGGTGGAAGAAGCGCCGCGCGCGTCGTAAGCGAGTCGGTTCGATGACGATTAAAGACGACATCGTGGTGGATCTCGATACCGCAACCGGACCAATGCGGACGTATGTGTTTCGTCCCGCGGCGGAGGGCCGGTATCCTGGCGTGGTTTTCTTTTCGGAGATCTTTCAGGCCACCGGGCCAATCCGGCGCACGGCCGCGATGGTGGCAGGGCATGGGTATGTCGTGGCGGTGCCCGAGGTGTATCACGAACTGGAACCCGTTGGCACGGTACTGGCCTACGATCAGGCGGGCGCGGACAAAGGGAACGCGGATAAGTTCGCAAAAGAGCTGTCGTCTTACGATTGCGATGCGCGCGCGGTGCTCGATCACCTAAAGTCCCGGGAAGATTGCAATGGGAGGCTAGGCGCCCTTGGAATCTGTTTGGGCGGGCATCTTGCGTTTCGCGCCGCAATGAACCCGGACGTGCTTGCGGCCGCGTGCTTCTATGCCACCGATATCCACTCGGGGAGCCTGGGCAAGGGCCAGCGCGACAATTCGCTAGACCGGGCTTCGGAGATTCAAGGCGAGTTGCTGCATATCTGGGGCCGGCAGGATCCGCATGTGCCGCTCGAGGGGAGAAATCGGATTCGCGCGAGGCTGGAGGAAGTAGGGACGCGCTACCAGTGGCTGGAAGTGAATGGCGCGCACGCGTTCCTGCGCGACGAAGGATACCGGTACGACCCCGCGCTGGCGTATCTCTGCTACGGTTTGTTGTTTGAGCTGTTTCACCGCCGTCTCGCTCAGGGTTAGCACTAGCGCATCCGCAACCTTACGGGATACCTAAGAGCGGCGCAGAGCAGTCTTACTTACAGGGAGACTGCGAGAATGCGTAAAATTTTTGGGTTTACGGCGGTGTTCGCGATGCTTGTGATCCCGCGAACGCTGGCCGCGCAAAACGATCACAACGATGCATTCGTCCGAGGGCCGGCCGGGGAAAACCGCCTGATGCAGGAAATAAGGCACCAGCTCGTGATGCTGCCTTACTATACGATCTTCGATGACCTGGCGTTTCGGTTGAACGGCAGCACGGTGACGCTGCTGGGCGAAGTGAACAACCCGGTGTTGAAGTCCGACGCGGAGAATGTGGTCAAGCACATCGAGGGAGTGACGGAGGTGAACAACCAAATTGAGGTGCTGCCGCCTTCGCCGATGGACGACCAAATCCGCCGGGCCATGTTTCGGGCCATCTACGGCGACCCGCAGATTGGCGACCGTTATGGGCACCAGGCGCTGCCGCCCATCCACATCATTGTGAAGAACGGGCACGTGAAGTTGGAGGGCGTGGTTGCGAACCAACTGGATAAAAACCTGATTAACGTTCGCGCCAACGCTGTTCCGAACGTATTTTCAGTAGAGAACGATTTGCAAGTCGCGAGCAGCTAGCGTCCCGCCCGGCGATTAAGGAACACGCGCAAAACGGGTGCGGTATTAGGCGCCCGAGCGTCGCCTGGCGGCCTGGCTAAGACGCCTCTACGGTGGTCGAGACCGACGCATCGCCCCAAGCGAAGGTGAGCGTAGCGGCGGAATCGGACTGTTTCGTCAAGCCGATGGTGAATTGCTCCACGGGCGAGGCGGGCGGCTTGACAGGGACGTCGAAACGGCCCACGTCCTCGCTTTGCTTATAGCTGAACGCGCCCAATTGATCGGCTACTTTGTTAACGATGACGGTCCACTTGCCGGCCGCCGGAATAGCGAACAAAGAATAACTCCCCGGCTCGAGAACGAGCGTGCCGATCCTTGTCTTTCCGGTTACCGTAATCTTTGTCGCTTCGTCGGCCCCCAGCCGCCAAACTTGGCCGAAGGGCGCTACCTGGCCGCCCACCTTGCGTCCTTTTAGATAAGGGCGGCCGTAGCTGATGCTGATGTTGTCGCCCTTCAGGTCTACCGAAACGGTCTCGTGCGGGCTCGCTCTTTTGCTGTTGTCCTGAGCGGCCGAGGCGAGCAGCGGAAGCACGGCCATGAAGATCCAAGCGAATCGGCACATCATGTAACTCATTTACGCACAAAGCGGTCACAGGCGCTACAAAAATACATTTCCTCAGATCCTCCAGTGACTTAGGCGTGGATTCAGCAATCCGCATTTGCGCCCGCGCTATCTTCAGCGCGACGGTCCAGTTTTGGGAGACCCACACAGGAGGCGGCGTGTTGAGGAGCGGTTGGTTTCAGAGCTATTTCGGAAGAGCGGGCAAGAGACTCGCGGCGGGAACATCGGCGGGCGCTCAAAGGCAAGACCTCTATCAGTCGAAGGGCTGTCACGATCTGGTGCTAACGGCCCTGGCCGACGCGCGCTTCCATTTCCGCACGGTTCCGGCCATTGCGGCGGAAACCGGAATTCCCGAGGCGTCGGTACGCTCGATTCTGGAGGCGCACCCGGACGAGGTACGAAAGCTGCCGCTGCGCGATGGCAACGGCCACTTCCTCTACACGCTGCGCTCCCGTCCGCGGACCGCGCGCGAGATTCTGGCGGAGACCCGGGCGTCTCTAGCAGGGTCGACGAAATAGCGCTGTGTTTACCGCGGGGTTAGTCTTCGGAGCGTTTGGCGGAATAGCAGGTGCGCTCATCGGGTTGCTGGATCTGCGCGAGCCGGAACTGCTTGCGGCGCGGATCAAGTCACCGGGGCTTTGGGTCTCGCTGGCCATTCAGGCGACTCTCGCCGGGATGGTGGTGGCCGCGTATCAGATGTCAGGGTTCAAGCTGAACCCCGTGCTGTGCCTCAATGTGGGCGCCGCAACGCCCGCGATCCTGCGCGGTTTTATCAGCCAAGTCCCGCCGGTGCCGCCGGGCCGGATCGGGTAAGGGCAATCGACTTGGTTGGCTTTGTTCAGGCCTTGATGGCTAGTTTCGCGCCTGTCAGACCCAAGTGGCGATCGGTGGACCAGCAAATCTCGCTTCGGCGATCCCGCATGATTGCGAGACCGTGCGCATCCGCCAACGTAAGATCCTGATCGCCGAACTTGCTGAGTATCTGGCGGGCTTTTGACAGCTCTGCGGCATCGAGCGTATGCACCGTCAGCGCTGGCAGGATCGCAATGAAAGCGAGAAACTGTGCTGCGCGATTTCGGTCATACCGCCGAAGAAACCAGCCGTGGCCTTCGGCGATAACAAGCGGCGACGTCACCAGAGGCGGAGGAGAGGCGAACAGGCGCTTGAAGAGCGCATGATAACTGTCCGATTTATCCAAAAACGCGATAAGCGCGGAGGTGTCGAGATAGGCTTCGCTGCGAGGTTTGCCAATGCGGGATCTGCTGTGGCGCTTAATCTTTGGCGCCATAGAGCAGCTCATCTATGGATTGACTGGAGTGTGGATCGCCTGTTTCGACGAACCCGGCATACTTCATCCAGGCGCCTTCGCCTGGAACCGGAAGCATCTCCCGGAGGGCACGGCGAATCAACTCAGCGACGGAAATGCCCAGGGCCGCGGCTTGCTTCTTAGCCAGATCGTATTCGTGTTTGTCGAGGCTGACCTGGGTGCGGATCATGTTATCATCTGCCCGCCACATGATAACAGGCAACGAGGAGCCGCCTCGCTTGCGCCACAGTCGAGCGGAGGGGAAAAAGGGATCAATCGATTCGCTGGAATGCGGATCGCCGCTTGCCCTCCACAGGATTTACCGGACAGAGGCCCCGGCAAACTAGCGCGACGAGGCAAAGAACTGATAAAGCGGCGGTGGCAGGCTCGGGAACCGGCGTGCCAGGATCGAGAGTCGATAGAGTCCAGTCCACAGAGTCGAACGGGTACGTGTATGGGGTTGTTGTATCGATGTCGAATTCTCCTGACGTTAGCATCACGCTGGGGTCGTTTGCGTCGAGGGTGACGGGAAAAGCATTTGGGGCCGTCGAGGAAAAGAATTGGTCAAAGTCAAGTGCATCGAGGTTCAGCGTATAAGTGAAAGAAGCATCCGGCTGGATGCTGGCCTGCAAGAAAAAGCCATAAAACGGCGCGTAAACGAACGGCACCTCAAAGGTAAGATCTAAATCCGCCTCTCCGGTAATCGAGAAGGTTCGCGTGGGGAAATTGATGCTGATGGTGGCTGGCGCAGTTGCAACGTACCCGACGCCGGTGAAAGGTTGCTCCCCGCCGACTCTGAACGTAACATCGGAGACCGTGATGGAGCCGGTAACGGGTTGGCCGACTTGGCTGTTGTCGAACGGCGGCCCGAGGCCCAGCTGGTCGGTTGCAAAAAAGGGGCTAATGATCCCCGAGAAATCTTGAGTAAAGGTATTGGCGCGGGCGGATGCTGCGCACAGAGCAAGACCGGCCACGAGCAGGACAACGCGAACATGGCTCATGAATGCTTCCCTTGAACGAAAACGTTCGATGCAGCGAGACTGACATAGTTTCGAGTAAAGCTCAAACGCCGAGTCGCTCAATCACCTCGCCCGACGAGGCGAAACTCTGGCGAAACAATAACTTACAGAAAATTCTTTAACAAAAAGTATTGCAATCAGCCGATGTGCATGTAAGGATGGAACTCAAGCGGTCTAAAGCGGTCTAAAGTGGTTCAAAGTGGCAGAAGAATCCAGCCAGCCCGGTCCGGTTGTGCCCCCTCGCGGCTTTTTCAGCGTCCGTGTGGACGACAAGGGCAGGCTCAAGTTGCCGGCTGCCATGGTGCAGTATCTGGCGGGGTTGGGGGAGCAGAGAGTTTTTATCACCACGCTGGATCGCTCTACAGCAAGAATTTACCCGATTTCGGTTTGGCAGGAAACAGAAAAGATGCTGGAGGAGCCCGGCGAGGATGTGGACGACCGGGACGACGTCGCGATGGTGGCGTACCACTTCGGGGCGGATTCCGATATCGACCCGCAAGGACGAGTATTGGTGCCGACGGAGTTGCGGCGCGAATTGAAATTCGAAAACGAGCAGGTTCACCTGCGCTGTTTCAAGCAGCGCATTGAGGTGATCGGCGACGAATCGTACCAGGGCCGGCTCTCGAAGGCCTCGGACGGTTTGGACGCCAAGGTGAAGGGGCTGGAGAAGAAGGGCTTGCGATAGCGCCGGGCGGGGTACGCCATGTCTGGAGTTCCGTGGCACTACCCGGTGATGCTGGCGGAATCGCTCGAGTATCTCGCGATTCGGCCGGATGGAATTTATGTAGACATGACCGCCGGATTGGGTGGCCACACGGCGGCGATTGCGGAAAAACTGGAGAGCGGATTTGTGATCGCGTCCGATCGCGATGCGGAGTCGTTGGAGCTGGCGCGCAGGAACACGGCGCGATACGCGGCGCGAATCCGGTTCTTCCATGGACCTTTTTCAAAACTGCCTGAGGCGCTGGCGCAAAACGGCGCGCAGGCGGTGGACGGGGTACTGGCGGATTTGGGTGTGAGCCGTTATCAGTTGGGCAGCGCGGAGCGTGGATTCTCGTTCATGGAAGATGGACCGCTCGACATGCGCATGGACCGGAGCGAAGGACTGAGGGCGGCGGATCTTGTGAATGAAATGCCGGAAAAGGCGCTCGCTGACTTGATCTACGAGCTCGGCGAAGAAAGGAGGTCGCGAAGAATCTCCAGAGCAATCGTTCGCGCGCGGCCCATTCGGACCACCGGGCGCCTGGCGCAGGTGATTGAAGAAGCCGTGCCGCGAACGGGGAGAATTCATCCGGCGACGCAAACGTTCATGGCGTTGCGGCTGAAAGTGAACGGCGAGTTGGAAGAGTTGGAGGAGCTGCTGCGGGTTGCGCCGGAGAGGCTGCGGCGGGGCGGGCGGTTCGTGGTGTTGACGTTCATGTCCACCGAAGATCGCAAGGTGAAGCAGGCGTTTCAAGCGCTGGCACGGGCCGGGAGAGCGAGGATTCTGACCAAGCATGTGGTCCGGCCGGCGGAAAAAGAGGTTTCTGAGAACGCGCCGTCGCGGGGTGCGAAGCTGCGGGGGCTGGAGCGGTTATGACGCGCACAACGGGCGCAATCGCCTGTGCGCTGGAACGGGTTTAGAAGGGACTACTAGCAATGGCGTCATTAGCAACATTCGTCAATCGTTTTGTAGGCGTGAGAGAGCTGGCGGACGCGCCTCCCGCAGTGTGGACCAGGACCGAAGCGCCACGTTTGCGCCCGATCGCGAATGAAGACGTGTACCTGTTCGTGAAGCGTATCGACAATACCGCGGTGGTGCGCGCCGCGGACCCGGTGGCGTTGCGCGCGCGAACCGGTACGGTGGCTACGGGGTTCGTCGCCGCCCTGCTGGTGATCGCGGGCTTGGTGCCGGCGGCGTATAACACGATGGCCGGCTTCACGATTCAGAGCTTGCGGCAGGAACAGACGAAACTCCGGCAGCAGCAGGCGCAACTCGAGGTACAGGAAGCCAATCTGTTGAACGTGAAACGGCTCGACAAATTGGCCGAGACGCTGAAGATGGCCGCGCCGGCTCCCACGCAAGAGCTGCTGGTGAGCGGTGAATCGAAGACAGAGGCGCGCAACAAGCTTCCGCAAAACCGGCAGGCGGAAGCAGCGCGCTGAAATCCATGGCTCGCCGGGCAACTACACAGGATCGGGAGCGGATGCAGATGCGCCGGTGAACTCGATATGGACAGACCGCCATTGGCGCCGCCGACCAAATCGGTCGAAAGACTAGCTATTCTGGGGCTCATCCTTCTGGGATGGGCCCTGATTGTTCTGTCGCGCCTGTTCGGGTTGCAGGTATTGGCGCACGACAAATTTGTCAAGCTCGCCGAGCGGCAGCAAGAGACGCTGGAGCCCACCACGGGCCAGCGGGGCACGATTTTCGATCGCGACGGGCATCCGATGGCCATCAGCTCGCCGTCTCATTTCCTGGTGGTGAATCCGGAGCGCATACCGAACAAGGAGATTGCGGCCGCGCTGCTGGCGAGCGTGCTGAAGATCGACGCGCTGCGATTGCAGCAGGACCTGGAGGGCGCGGCGCTTTCGAAAAAGCACCGCGGCTACTACATCGTCGATCAGCATGTCACCGATGAACAGGCTGCCACGCTGCGCGACATGAAGCTCGAATGGGCCGACGTCGAGGAGGGGAGCGTTCGCGATTATCCGGATGGCGCGGTGGCGGCGCATGTCATCGGCAATGTCGGCGGCCAGGGCCATGGCGCCGCGGGTATCGAGCTCAAGCTGGATAAAGAGCTCGCCGGTACGCCGGGCTTGATCCGGCTGGAGCGGGACGGCAAGGAACATCCTTACGATTCGGAGATTGCCAAGGAAGCCACGCCCGGGAAGAACATCGGCTTGACCATTGACCGCCAACTGTCCCATGTGGCGCAAGACGCGTTGCAAGAGGCGGTAGTCGAAAATCACGCCGACCAGGGGAGCGTGGTGGCGATGGATCCGCGCACGGGCGAGATTCTCGCGCTTGAAAACTATCCGACCTACGATCCCAACGAGCGTCTGCATCCAGGAGAACGGGCGTACGGCCGCGAAGACCTGGCGGCGGTCGCGCCCTTCGAACCGGGATCGGTCTTCAAAGTGATTACGCTTTCGGCGGCGCTCGAGACCACCAATCTGCGCCCGGAATCCATCATCAACTGCGGCAACGGCGTGATGAGCCTGTACAGCCGCGTCATTCACGACACGCACCCGCATGGGGCGCTTTCGATGGAAGATGTGCTGGCTGTCTCGAGCAACATCGGCGCCATCAAGATCGGGATGCAGGTGGGCAACAAGAATCTGTACGAATACATTCGCAAATTCGGCTTCGGACACCGCACCGGGATTGAGCTTCCTGCAGAAGCGCCAGGGATTTTGCGCCCCCTGAAGCGCTGGCAGCCGACCTCGATCGGCTCCGTGCCCATGGGGCACGAGATTGCGGTTACTTCCGTGCAACTCGCGCAGGCCGGCAGCGTCATTGCGAATGGAGGCTTCCTGGTGCATCCACATCTGGTCGCCTGGAAGCAAACGCCAGGCGAAGCGATGGAAACCGTGAAATATCCCGTGCCGGCCGAAGTGCTGAAGCCTGAAACTGTCGCGACCATGCGCATGATGATGCGGCGCGTGATCACCGAGCCGATCGGGACCGGTCACCGGCTGCACGTGGTCGGGTACACGTTTGCGGGCAAAACCGGCACGGCGCAGATCTACGACTACGCGCATCGCATTTACACGCACAAATACAATGCATCGTTCATGGGCTTTGGGCCGATGGAGAATCCCTCGATCCTGGTTGTCGTGACGATCTCGGGAACGACTGGCTTGGCGGGCTACGGCGGCTCGGCGGCCGGCCCGGTCTTCGTGAAAGTAATGACCGAGGCGCTGCGGCGGACAGGCGTGCCGCGGGATGTGCCGCAGGAGATCGAGGAACTGGCGGCGAAAGAAAAATCGGCCGCCAAGGACAAGAACAATCAGGCTGACGATCTGGCCTTGGCTGAGCTGAGCACGCCGCTGACCCCGGAGGAAATGCAAGCGGCACGCGGCGGCGATGCGGCGGCTGCCGAGGCCGGCCAGAGCGCGGACCCGAGCGCACCCAGAGTGCCGGATTTCGTAGGGAAGACCGTGAAGGATGTGATGTTCGAAGCGGCGGCGGAAAATCTCGATCTGGACATGCTGGGCGACGGTTTGGCGCGCAGCCAGAGTCCGGCAGCCGGCTCGGTGCTGATTCCGGGCGAGCACATTCGCGTGAGGTTCGCGCGCTAAGCGAGCGCCAGACCGCATGGAGCGAAGCGCGTGACGCGAAGCGAGTAGAAATGGAACTGACCCGCTTGCTAGAAGGCGTCCCGGTGCTGTCGAAGATTCCGGCGGAGATGCTCCATGCGGACGTGCGCGGGCTCGCTTACGACAGCCGCAAAGTGGAGCCGGGGTATCTTTTCTTCGCCTTTGCCGGAGCCAAGACCGATGGCGCGCAATTTGCGAACGCCGCGCTGCACAAAGGCGCTTTGGCGGTGGTGAGCGACCGGCCCGGCTTCGGGGGTCTACATGAATCATGGCTGCAGGTTACGCATGGCCGGCAGGCGCTGGCGCTGGCGGCGCGCAATTTCTACGGCCAGCCCGACCGGCGGCTCGCGTTAACGGCGGTGACCGGGACCAACGGGAAGACCACCAGCACGTTGTTGATCGATTCGATGCTGCGCGCCGCGGGCAAAACGACGGCGCTGATCGGGACGATTGAATATCATCTGGCCGGACACGTGCTGCCCGCGGTGAACACCACGCCCGAATCGCTGGATCTGTTCCGGATGTTCCACGAACTCGATCAGATGGGCGGCACCCACGCGACGCTCGAGGCGTCCTCGCACGCGCTCGATCTGGGCCGCATCTTCGCCATGGAATTTCACACGGCGGGATTCACCAATTTCACCCGCGACCATCTGGATTATCACCAAACGATGGAAGCGTATTTCGCAGCCAAACAACTGTTGTTCACGCCGCGAAGCGGTCCTCCCCCCCGCTTCGCGGTCATTAATGGAGACGATGAGGCGGCGAGCCGGCTGCAGTTCTCGTCTGAGACCGAGGTCTTCTGGTACGGCATTGACAAGGAAGCGCTCCCCCGGCGCAAACGGATCGGATGGCTGCGAGCTGAGGCAGTCGAATCCACGTTTGAGGGTCTGCGCTTTACGGTCGAGGCGGACGGACGGCGTTTCCCAGTAGAGTCGCGGCTGGTTGGGCGGATTAACGTCTACAACATTCTGCTGGCGTGCGGCGTGGCGCTTACGCATGGATTGACCGAAGAACAAATTCAGAAAGGATTGACAAACTTGCGAAGCGTGCCGGGGAGATTTGAACGGGTGGAGGAAGGCCAGCCGTTCATGGTGGTGGTGGATTACGCGCATACCGACGATGCCTTGCGCAACGTGATATCGGTAGCGCGCGGCATGAAGCCGAAACGAGTGATCACGCTGTTTGGATGCGGCGGCGACCGCGATCGATCGAAGCGGCCGCTGATGGGCATGGCGGCGGGCGAGCTGAGCGACTACGTGATCCTGACGTCGGACAATCCGCGCAGCGAGGATCCGCTGGCCATTATGAACGACGCCATGGTGGGACTGCGCCGCTTCGACACGCCATATGCGGCGGAGCCGGACCGCGAGCGCGCAATCAAAAAGGCCATCGAAACGGCGGGCCCGGGCGACATCGTCATTCTTGCCGGGAAAGGGCATGAGACCTACCAGATTTTGCGGGACGGCCCGATCCCGTTCGATGACCGCGAGGTCGCGCAACGCGTGCTCCGCTCGATCGGTTATGGCCGATCCAACAGCTAACCATGGAGCTTTCTCTCGCCCAGGTGCAAGCCGCAACCCACGCCCGGATGGCGCATCCGTCCGAATGCGTGGTGCGCGGCTGGAGCATCGACTCGCGGACCATCGCGCCGGGCGATCTCTTCTTTGCCATCAAGGGCGACCGCTTCGACGGTCACGCCTTCGTCACGGACGTGCTGGCCCGAGGCGCCGCCGCCGCCGTTGTCAGCGAATCGCCTGCGGCGGTCAGCGGTACTTTGCTCGAAGTCGAGGACACGCTCGAAGCCTTGCAGCAATTAGCCGCCTGGGCGCGGCGCCGCTGGGGGAAACCGGTGGTTGCCGTGACCGGCAGCGCCGGAAAGACCAGCACCAAGGACATCATCGCCGAGCTTCTGAGTGTCCGGCTACGCGCCGGCAAAACCATCGGCAATCTCAACAATCACATCGGCCTGCCGCTCGCATTGTTGCGAATTCCGGACGAGGCCGAAGTCGCGGTCCTCGAGCTGGGAATGAATCACGCGGGCGAGATCCGGCATTTGGCCTCGCTCGCGGAGCCGCAGATCGGCGTGGTCACCAACGTGGGATATGCGCACGTCGAGGCGTTCGATTCGATCGAGGGCGTGGCGGCGGCGAAGCGCGAGCTGATCGAATCGCTGCCGGCATCGGGCATTGCGGTCTTGAATGCGGACGATCCGCGAGTCCTCTCTTTCCGCGCCGCGCATCGGGGCCGCACCGTCAGCTACGGCTTTTCGAGCGGCGCCGACCTGCGGGCCACCGAACCGGACCTGAGCCCCGAGGGTGCGGAATTCAAGGTCTGCGGCGTGAAATTTCAAACTAGACTGAGCGGCCGGCATGCGGTCTCGAACATATTGGCCGGCCTGGCAGTGGCGAAGCTGTTCGACATTGAGCCCCGGGAACTGGTCGAGAGCGTGGCGCGCCTGGCGCCGGGAGAGATGCGCGGCGAGCGCAGCCATTGGCGCGGTATCACCATTCTCAACGATTCGTACAATTCCAACCCGGAGGCGGCGCGGAACATGATCGACGTGCTGCGCCAGGAGCCGGCGGAGAGACGCATTGCCGTTCTAGGCGAAATGCTCGAACTGGGCCGCCTGGCAGAGAGCTTGCATCGCGACCTGGGCAACTATGTCGCGAATGCGGGAGTAGACGTGCTAGTTGGGGTAAGCGGCGTGAGCCGGTTCATGGTGGAAGAAGCCAGCCGAGCCGGTATGACTCACGCCGCATTTTTTTTTGAAAACCCCGGCGACGCCGGCGCTTTTTTGCGAGAGTTTGTGCGCGGTGGCGACGCTATCTTGTTCAAGGGCTCGCGCGGAGTGCATGTCGAGCGCACGCTCGCGGCCATGAAAGCTTAACGGCGTGGAAACTTAAGGAATGTTGTACTGGCTGCTGTATCAAGTCCTTCACAAATACATCCCGGCGTTCCGGGTTTTCGGGTACATCACGACGCGCGTGGCGCTGGCGAGCTTGACGGCGCTCATTCTGGCGCTGTCGCTCGGTCCCTGGATGATTCGCAAGCTGCGCCAGTGGAGCTTCGGCCAGCATATCCGCGAAGAAGGGCCGCAGTCGCACCAGAAAAAGGCCGGAACGCCTACCATGGGCGGCCTGCTGATTGTCGTCTCCATCACCGCGCCGACCCTGTTGTGGGCCGATCTGCACAATCAATATATCTGGATCGCACTGTTGGGCCTGATTGGCTTCGGAGCGATCGGATTCGTCGACGATTACGCAAAAATTGCCAAGAAACGGAACCTTGGGCTGACGGCGCGCCAAAAGTTCTGGCTCCAGATTGTCTGCGCGATGCTGATCGCCTTCTTTCTACTGCTGCTGCACGCCGACCAGCGCTATTCGACCGCCATCAACGTTCCGTTTTTCAAGCAATTCAAGCCGGATCTGCTGATCGAGTCGTGGACCAAGCATTATTGGACCTACCCGCTCGCATTCGGCTTCTTCTATCTGTTCATCGTGTTCATCATGGTCGGTTCGTCGAACGCCGTGAATTTGACCGACGGTCTGGACGGCCTGGCGATCGGGCTGATGATCATTGCTTCCGGCGCCATGACGGCGCTCGCGTACGTCACGAGCCATGCGGATTTTTCCAAGTATCTGGATTTAACGCACCTGGTGAATTCCCAGGAGTTGACCATCTTTTGCGCTTCTATGTTCGGCGCGAGCCTGGGCTTTCTTTGGTACAACTGCCATCCCGCGGAGGTTTTCATGGGCGACGTGGGCTCGATGGCGCTGGGCGGCGGGCTGGGCATCGTGGCGGTGCTCATCAAACAGGAAGTTCTGCTGGCCTTCATCGGTGGAATTTATGTCATCGAAGCGCTCTCGGTCATCCTGCAAGTCGGCAGCTACAAGCTGCGCGGCGGCAAGCGAATTTTCAAAATGGCGCCGATTCATCATCATTTTGAGGCGCTCGGTTGGCCGGAGTCGAAGGTGATCGTCCGATTTTGGATCGCTGGACTCGTGATGGCGCTGTTCGCGCTCACCACGCTGAAGCTGAGATAGCGAATCCCAGTGAACGTCAGCGGCAAACACTTCCTCGTCATTGGCCTGAAGCGTTCGGGCTTCGCCGCCATCGAGCTGCTGCTTGAAAACGGCGGGCGAGTACGCGCCATGGACCGCGACGCTTTATCCCGGGAAGAATTGGCGAGGCTCGATGCTCTCGGCGTTCCGTTCTCGCTTCAAACAGAAGCCGGCCTGGAAGGCATCGACGAGATCGTCGTCTCCCCTGGTGTGCCTTGGCGGCTTCCCCTCCTCGATCGCGCCCGCAGCGGCGGAATCACCGTTTGGGGCGAAGTCGAGCTTGCCTCGCGTTTCCTTCGCGGACCCATCATCGGCATCACCGGCACCAACGGCAAGAGCACCACCACCGCGCTCGTCGGACATTTGTTGCGCGCGTGCGGCATCCCTGGCCAAGTCGGCGGCAACATCGGGAACGCGGCCGCTTCCATGGTGAGCTCCTCGCGCGACAACCGCTGGAACGTCCTCGAGCTTTCCAGTTACCAGCTCGAATCGATCGTCCATTTCCACGCCGAAATTGCGGCCTGCCTGAACGTTACGCCCGATCACCTCGAGCGTCACGGCACGATCGGGAATTACGCAGCCGCCAAAGCGCGCCTGTTCGAAACACAACGTGCCGGCGGGCGCGCAGTCCTAAATATGGACGACGAGATTTGCGCCAGCTTCGCGTCCCGCACGAAAGCTGACGTCTTCTGGTTCAGCATCTCCAAGCGCGTGCCCACGGGCATCTGGATGGACGGCGAGGAGCTGTGCTTCGATGACCGCGCCTTCATGAAGCGATCGCAAATCAAGCTGCGGGGCCGGCACAATGTCGAAAACGTCATGGCTGTGGCGCTGATTTCGGCTCTCGCGGGCGCGAATCTGGATCAGATCGGCCCGGCGGTCGAATCCTTCTCCGGTGTCGAGCACCGCATCGAGTTTGTGCGCGCCTTGGACGGCGTCGAATACTTCAACGATTCGAAAGCCACCAACGTAGATGCGGCGCTCAAGGCGATTCAGGCCTTTCAGGGCGGCTTGTGGATCATCCTGGGTGGAGAACACAAAGACAGTCCGTATACCTCGCTGCGCGAACCTTTACGCCAACGCGCAAGGGCAGCTCTCATTATTGGTGACGAAGCGTACCCGAAAGCTGCGGCCCCGCTGATCCGGAAGGACCTGGACGGCGCAGTAGAGTTAGTCGATTGCGGCACCATCGGCCGCGCCGTGCATTATGCCCGTACCCACGCCGCGCCCGGCGACACGGTGCTGCTCGCCCCCGCCTGCGCCAGCTTCGACCAGTTCGAAAATTTCGAACAGCGGGGCCAGGTTTTCAAACAAATCGTGGCAGAATTGTTTTAACCCCGAATGGCTCAGCGGCTCAAAACAGACTGGATCTTGTTTCTCACCGTGCTGATGCTGGTGCTTTTCGGGCTGGTGATGGTCTACAGTTCGTCGTCCATCATCGCCGAGCTGAAATTTCACGTCTCGAGCACCTACTTCTTTCTGAGGCAGCTCGGCTGGGCCGTTTTCTCCTTCGCCATCCTGCTGTATTGCATGCGGCGCGATTACCGCCAATGGAACGATGCGCGCCTGGCCTTCGCAGGCCTGGGCATCGTGGTGCTTCTGTTGCTCGCCGTCTATGTGACCGACAGCACGAGCCACCGCTGGCTCAAGGCGGGGCCGTTCTCGCTGCAGCCCTCCGAATTGGCCAAACCAGCGCTCGCATTGTTCCTGGCGTTTTATCTTTGCCGCCGCATCGGCGCCATCAACGACAAGCACACGCTTGGGCCGATCGCCATTTCGTTGTCTGTGATTGCGCTTGCGGTGGCGGTGGCGGACTTCGGCACCGCGGTGGTGCTGGTGGCCACCACCGTGGCGGTGATTTTCGTAGCCGGCGTGGACTATCGCTATCTGATCGTGTGCGGAGTCCTGGGCCTGCTCCTCGGCGCAGGCTTTATCGTAATGAAGCCGTACCGGCTGGCGCGCGCCATCGATTTCGTAGATAAGGATCACAAGCTGCTCGACAAAATCGACCCGAGCGGCCGGATTCTGGCCTACACCAAGCAAACTGCGTCTACCAGCGACCCCGGTTATCAGCAGCGCCAGGCCGAGATCGCAGTCGGCTCGGGAGGGTTTCTGGGCGTCGGCCTCATGGGCAGCAAACAGAAGATCGAATTTCTTCCCGAAGCGCATACCGATTTCATCTACGGCGTGGTGGGAGAGGAGACCGGGTTTTTCGGCTCGCTGTTATTGCTGGCCGGGTTCCTCGTGGTGTTGTGGCGCGGCTTTCGCACCTATATGTGCGCGCCCGACAATTTCGGCCGCTACCTGGCGCTCAGCATCACGGTTTCGATTGTGGTGCAGGCGCTGATCAACCTCAGCGTCGTGCTGGACCTGGTGCCGAATAAGGGCATTCCGCTGCCATTCATCAGCTATGGGGGAAGTTCGCTGTTGAGCACGCTGCTGCTGATGGGCATGCTGCTAAGCGTGAGCGAGCATGCCGCCTGAGCGGGCTCGAGCGAATGGCGTATTCGTTTGTGATGACGGGTGGAGGGACCGGCGGGCACGTCTTCCCGGCGCTGGCGGTCGCGCGCGTGCTGCGCGATCGCGGCCACCAGCTGCTGTTCATCGGCACGCGAGCGGGAATGGAAGCGCGCTTGATCCCCGAAGCCGGTTACGAGCTCGAATTTGTGCGCACCGGCGCCCTGAAGCGGGCCGGCTTGCGGCGGCAGCTTCAGACCGCGTGGCAGCTTCCGTTAGGGATTGCGTCGGCATCGCGCCTGTTGCAGCGTTTCGAAGCGCGCGCCGTGTTCAGCACGGGTGGTTATGTCGCCGGGCCCGTCATGATCGCATCTCTATTGCGCCGGGTCCCACTTGTCATCATGGAGCCGAACGCGGTCCCGGGTTTCGCAAATCGACGCGTGGCCGGGCGAGTGTATCGCGCGCTGATCGGATTCGAATCGACACGCAAGTGGTTCCCCGCCGAAAAGAGCGAGGTGACCGGATTGCCGGTGCGGCCTGAATTTTTTGACGTGCAGCCCAAACGAACCGGACCATTCACCGTGCTGATCACCGGGGGCAGCCGGGGCGCGCACACTCTGAACCGGGCGTCACGGGAAGCGTGGCCGCTGTTGCGAGAAAGCGGCGCGCCCGTTCGCATCGTGCATCAAACCGGCGCGCCGGAGCATGAGGAACTCGCGCGCGAGTTCGCTACCGCCGGCGTAGAAGGCGAAGTGGTCCCGTTCATTCGCGAGATGCCGGAGGCGTTCGCGCAGGCGGACCTGGTTGTCAGCCGGGCAGGCGCCGGCGCCGTCAATGAGATCGCGGCGGCGGGCATGCCGTCCGTCTTTGTTCCACTGCCGTTTGCAGCGGACGACCACCAGCGCCGGAATGCCGAGGCGTTTGTCCAGGCGGGGGCGGCGCGCCTGGTGCTGGACGCGGAGATGAACGGCCGGCGGCTGTTCCGTGAGATTGAGGATCTGCGGCGCAATACCGGCGCACTGGAACAGATGCGCGCGCGCGTCCGGCAGTTCGCGAGGCCAGGCGCGGCGGAAAGAGCGGCGGATGTGCTGGAGGAAGCGGCCCGCCGGAAGGCGTCCTGAGGCCATGCAGAAAAATTGTGCGGAAAGTGTGAATTGGCCCTTTTGCGCATTGACACACAAAAAGAAAGCCGAAACAATACGTTTGAGAAATGTTTTTTAAGCCCCAACACGTGCACTTCGTGGGTATCGGGGGCATCGGGATGAGCGCCATTGCCGAGGTTCTGCTCACGCTCGGATACCAGGTCTCGGGCTCGGATCTCAGGAAAAGCGCCATTACGGACCGCCTGGCAAGGCTCGGCGCGACGATTCAAGCCGGCCATCGGGCCGAAAACGTCGGCCAAGCGCGGGCGGTGGTGGTCACGTCGGCGCTCGATTCGGCAAACCCGGAAGTGGCGGAAGCCCGCAGGTTACAGGTTCCGGTGATTCCGCGCGGGGAGCTGCTGGCCGAGCTGATGCGGCTGAAGTTCGGCATCGCCATCGCGGGCAGCCACGGCAAAACCACCACCACATCGATGGTCGCGTCCATTTTGAATGCCGCCGCCATGGATCCCACGGTCGTGGTGGGCGGCCGGGTCGCGGCCATGGAAGGCTCGAACGCGCGCGTCGGTAAGAGCTCCATTCTGGTTGTCGAGTCGGATGAGAGCGACGGCTCGTTTCTGAAACTCGCGCCCATTATCGCGGTGGTCACCAACATCGATCGCGAGCATCTGGACCATTACCCGACGCTCGACGACATCCAGTCGGCGTTCACGGACTTCATCAATAAGGTTCCCTTCTATGGCGCCGCCATCGTCTGCATGGAGGACGAAAATATTCAGCAGATTTTTCCGCAGATTCGGCGCCGCACCATTACCTATGGGCGCTCGGCGCAGGTCGATCTGGCGATTGCCGATGTGGCCTTATCACCCGCCGGAAGCGCATTCACCCTCACACGCCGCGGCGACGCATTAGGCGCCTTTCAGCTCAGCGTGCCCGGGGCGCACAACGTCTTGAATGCGGCGGCGGCGGTTGCGGTGGGCCTGGAAATGGAAGTGCCGTTGAGGCAGATTCGGGAAGGGCTCGCGGCCTTCAGCGGCGTCGACCGGCGCTTCTCGCTGCGCGGCGTCGAGCGCGGCGTGACGGTGATCGACGATTACGGCCACCACCCCACCGAAGTCAAAGCCACCTTGGCGGCGGCGCGGCTCTCGCCGTTCCGGCAAATCCACGTGCTCTTCCAGCCGCATCGCTACTCGCGCACCAAGCACCTGCTGGAGGAGTTCGGTACCGCCTTCCACCAGGCCGACGACTTGTATCTTCTCGACATCTATGCTGCTTCCGAAGAGCCTATCGAAGGTGTCACGGCAGAGGCGCTTGTCGAACGAGTCCGTTCTCACGGCCACCGCTCCGCGCACTATGCCGCAACTCTCGAAGCAGGCGTGGAAGCGGTCGCACGCGTGGCGGAGCCAGGCGACCTGATCATTACACTCGGCGCGGGCAGCGTTTCGCAAGCGGCCGAGAAGATTCTCGAAAAGCTGCGGGAGGAGGCCTAGATGGCGGCCCGCGAGCAGCCATCGTTTTGGGCCGGCGTGCGCTGGATGCGTTTCACCTTGTGGCTGGCGGCAGGCGTGCTGCTGATGGTGAGCGCCCTGTTTGCCTGGCATGGAACCGAAGAATTTTTGATTCAGGACAACCGCTTTCGTCTGGCCGAGGCGGACGATTTCGCCGGACCAAGCCCCAATCTCGTCGTGGAGGGAATACATTATGCGTCGGCTTCCCAGATCCGTCATGTCTTTGCGGAGGACTTTGGCCGCAGTCTTTATCTCGTCCCGCTACAGAAGCGCCGTCAGCAGCTCCTCGAGATCGATTGGGTGGAGGACGCGGCGGTATCGAAGATATGGCCGAACACGCTGAAGGTGCGCGTCCTCGAGCGCAAGCCGGTGGCCTTCGTCCGGCTCCGTCCGAACCATCGCGACGGCATGTCGCAACTGGCGCTGATCGATAAAGACGGCTACATTCTGCGGCCGCGCATCGCGGCCAGATTCACACTGCCGGTCATTACGGGCATCCGCGAGAGCGAAACGCTCGAAAATCGGCGTGCGCGCGTACACCGCGTGCTGGGCATGTTGAAAGAACTGGGGCCGCTGGCGGAGCAGATCTCGGAAGTGAACGTCTCGGATCCGAACGACTTGATCGTAGCCGAGCATGTGCAGGACAACGTGGTCAATCTGATGCTCGGCGACGAAAACTACACCGGCAGGCTGCAAAACTTCCTGGCGAATTACGGCGAGATCGAGTCCAGGCGGCCGGACGCGAAGACACTCGATCTGCGTGTGGACGGAGCGATTACGACGGCAGGAGAGGAGCACGGTGAGCAGTAAAGCAAGACTGGCAGTGGGCCTGGACCTGGGCAGCACAAGCACGCGGATTGTGATCTGCGCGCTCGAAGAAGATTCAGTGAAATTCCTCGGCCATGGGGAAGCACCGGTACAGGCCTGGAACCGGTCGCGCCTGGCGGATCAAGACGCCCTGGCGCAGAGCATACGGTTTGCGCTGCATGAAGCGGAGCGGCGCGCGCAGGCTTCGCCTGAAGCGGCCGTGATCGGCGTCGGCGGAGGCGTGGCCGGCTTGAATAGCCGGGGATTGTATGAGTTCGGCAGGCGGCGCAGCATTGAGCCGGACGATCTGCGCTATGCGGTGGAGCTCGCGGCGCGCATTCGCCTGGAAGAAGACCGGCTGGTGTTGCAGATCTGCCCGCAGGATTTCACGCTGGATGGGCGCGCTGGCTATCGCAATCCCAAGGGGATCCTTTGCGCTCGGCTCGAAGCGAATATTCACGTGGTGACCGCTCCCTTGCAGGACCACCAGGGGATTGTCACCGCGGTGCATCAGGCGCATTTGGCGGTAGAGGAGTCGGTCTTCGAAGGCGTGGCCGCGGCCTATGCGGCGATACTGCCGGAGGATCGGGCGCGCGGCGTGGTGCTCATCGATGTGGGCGCGCAATCGACGCACGTTGCCGTCTACGATGGCGAGGCGCTGCTTTTGGCGGCCTCCATCCCGTTAGGCGGCGATCATTTTACGCGCGATGTCTCCTGGCTGCTGAAGGTGAACTACGAGGATGCCGAAAGCCTGAAGCGCGAGTACGGTTGCGCCGTGACGGGCCTCGCCTCCGATCACAGCCTGATCGAGATTCCCTCTGCCGAAGGCCGCGGCATGCGCGAAGCGCCGCGCAGTCAACTCAACGAAATTCTGGAAGCGCGCGCAGAGGACATTCTGGAGCGGATTTACGCGGAGATTCTGCGCGTGGGGATGGAGCAATCGCTGCTGGAGGGCGCGATTTTGACGGGCGGCGGAGCGCTGCTGGCGGGCATGTGCGATGTCGCCGAGCGCGTGCTGAACTGCCAGGCGCGCAATGGCTTGGCGGCGGGCATCGACAAGTGGCCCAAAGAATTGGATACGCCGGTTTGGACGGCGGCGGCCGGCTTGGCCATGTATGCGGGGCGTTTGAAGCTGAAGCGCGAGTGGAAGCGGACATCTTCGGGGCTGGCGGGCTTGATTTCTAGATAGGAGGTGCGAATGGAAGACGAAAGAGGTAAGGACATGCTGGACGATCTAAAGTTTTTAATCGAAGAGGAAGTGCAGCTCGGTACCAAGATCAAGGTAGTGGGCGTGGGCGGCGGCGGCTCGAATGCCGTGACGCGTATGCTGCAGGACGGCTTGCACGGAATCGATTTCTACATATTAAATACCGATAAACAGGCGTTGGGCGCGTCGCCGGTGGCCAATAAGCTTGCGATCGGCAAGAAACTAACCAACGGCTTGGGAGCGGGTGCGGATCCGTCGGTCGGCAGGCAGGCGGCGCTCGAAGATACCGAACAGATTATCGAAATTCTCGAAGGCGCCGATATGGTATTTGTCACGGCGGGACTCGGAGGCGGTACTGGTACGGGTGCCGCTCCCGTTGTGGCTTCACTTGCCAAGGAACTGAACGCGCTCACCGTCGCAGTGGTGACGAAGCCGTTCGTCTTCGAAGGCCCGCGCCGCATGAAACAGGCCGAGCGCGGCCTGGCGGAACTGGCCGGCAGTTGCGACACGCTCATCAGCATCCCGAACGAAAAGCTACTCGGGCTGGCCCCCAAGGGAACCAGCTTCTTCGATTCCTTCCGCATGGCCGACGATGTTTTGCGCCAGGCCGTGCAGGGCATCGCGGACATCATTCTCACGCCCGGGATCATCAACCGCGACTTCTCCGATATCCGGACCATCATGCTCGGCATGGGTTACGCCATGATGGGCACCGCGATTGCTTCCGGTGAGAATGCGCCGGTCGAAGCGGCTCATAAGGCGATCAACAGTCCGCTCATGGAAGAAGGCGGCGTGCTGGGCGCGCGCGGCGTGTTGATCAACATCACCGCATCGAACCAGCTCGGTATTCACGATGTGAACGAAGCCTGCAACTTGATCCGCGCGGCGACCCAGAACGACGACGTGCAGATCAACTTCGGCGTGGTGCTCGACGACCGCATGGGCAACGATGTAAAGATCACGGTCATTGCTACCGGCTTCCAACGCGACACGCTGCCGGAGATCGAGCGACGAAGTCCGCACTTCCCGTTCACGGTGGCAACAACGCCGGAAGTTGCGCCTATGGTTGTGGCCGCAGCCGCCGGCCATGGGGACACGAACGGCGTCTCGCACGAAGCGGAGCGCGTGGAAGTTGCCGAAGAGAGCGCCACGCCGGATGACTACGACATGCCGGCGATTCTACGGAAGCAGAGAAGAATGGTGCAATAGCAGGGGGCGCAAGCCCCCTCACCGCAGGCCATCGTCTTTCCGCGGCGCACTATGCCGGCAGTTAGCCGACGATCGCTGTCAAATGAAGTACCCTTTCGCCCAGTTCTCGATCGCCGTCGACTGTCCTCGTGGCGCTACGGTCTGAAGATCCCACTCGCCCCAGTCCAGCGAGCTTAATAGCTCAATCAGCTTTTCGTCTACCCTGCGCAACAGGTGGGCACACAGGATGGCATCGACATCACCGGATTCGCCAGGCATGTAGCTTCGTGAGACTACTCGCCCATTAGCTGCAGTACCACCCGTCGTTGGTGCGGATGCGAACGGTGCTCGAAAACATACAGACCTTGCCAGGTGCCGAGCGCCAGCCGCCCTGATATCACCGGCAGCGATAAGCTGCTGTGTGTCAGCGCCGAGCGAATGTGGGAAGTCATGTCGTCGGGCCCCTCGGCGGTATGCCTGTAGCTGGCGTCGTTTTCCGGCACCAGGCGCTCGAAGAAATCGCGCAGATCCAGTATCACGTCCGGATCGGCATTCTCCTGGATCACGAGCGAGCAGGAGGTGTGTTGCACAAAGGTGGTGAGAAGCCCGCTCGCAATGTCTTGCTTAGAGACCCAATCCTCCACATTTTTTGTAAATGGATAGAGTCCCTTGCCACGCGTGGAAATGGTCAAGGTGGTGTTGCGGACCACTTGGTTACGCTGCCATGTCGCCGAAGTCGTCGCCATCCTCTTCCGAAGCGCCCATCGCGCGCTGGCGGTCAACAATCTCCTGGCACGGCACGCAATACGCCGCCCAGGGAACTGCTCTGAGGCGTCTTTCCGGAATCGGTTCGTCGCAGCGGAGGCACACCCCGAAGCTTTCTTCCTCAATCCGGCCGAGAGCAGACTGCACTTGCTTCAGCAGCTTTGATTCACGATCCAGGTTGCGGATCGCGACTTCCCGGTTCAATTGTTGCTGCAGGCGGTCGAACTCTTCCGCCGCATGTTCGATTAGGATCTCTTCACGATCGCCGGTGCTGGCGAGGAGTTCGTTGCGCTTTGCCTCGAGCACCTGGCGGAATTCTTTTGTTTGTTTCGTAGACACTTTCTAACTCCTTTGGGAGTGACCCCCAACGGCTCGTCTCGAGCGGCTCTAATTTGTTGGGATTAGATGAGCCTGGAGGCGGCTCGTCGGGTCGTCAACCATCACAGATGCAGTGCCATCCGCCAAAGTTTCAGATGCGTTGCGAAGCCGGTTGGCCTTGACAATACTTTTACATGCGGACAATTGCGGATGCCGCCGCCCGGAGCCAGATTGCAACGGCGACCGCGCCGGGGTCCGGATGACCGATCGCTCGCTCACCCAGGTAGCTGGATCGGCCTCGCCTGGGAAACATTTGAGCCGTTGCGGCGGCGCCCGTTTCGGCGGCACAAACCGCGCTTTCGAGCGCCTCGGTCACAGGGCGGCTCTGCTCGAGAGCTGCGCCGAAGGTACTCGCGAAGGGCAGCAGGGCATCGAGCATGGTCCGATCGCCGGCGCTGGCGCCGCCGATGTTGCTGATCGCGCCGCATCCCTCCAGTACGGCGCGCGCCCAGCTCTTGGGATCGTTCGCGTTCTCGCTTTCTAACAACTTGGCGGCGCGAAGCAAGAACACTCCGTACAACGGGCCGGAAGAACCACCTAGCGCCCATTGAACAGTCATTCCGATGCCTTTGAGCATCTCGGCCGGGCTGAAGTTCGAGTAACTTGGCAGAACCCTTTCGATCGCTTTTGCGGCACGCGCGAGACTGACGCCGAGGTCTCCATCCCCGACCGTGCGATCCATCTCTGTCAGCCGGTGCTCTGCATCTACAAGCGCCCGGCAGGCGGCTTCCACGGCGGACTGCATCCGGCTCTGCGCGCCCGTGCAAGACCAGTCCTGGCGAGGAACGGGCTTAAGCCGGCCGGATGCGAGGATTCGGGATTGTATCGGTTGCGGACGTGAGTTTCCGGCAGCGGGCCACGCGGGCGCAGTTGCCGGTGCATCTAACTTCGCTAGCCGCGTATCGTCGACGCGCAGCAAGGAGAGCGAGACCCCGGCGGCATCGAGCGAGGTCATGAAGGTTCCGCAATAAACTCGCTCGACCACGAAAGCGCGAGAGGGGAGTACATCTAGTACCCGCCGTGCGAAGATGGCCAGCTCCATCGGTGTGGTCGCGCCGAGATTGTTGACCAGCACCGCGACTCTCTCGCCCGGGGACCACCGCTGCGCGGACAGGATTGCCTCAATCATTTGATCGGCAATTTGATCGGCCGGCTGTAGTGGAACTCGCCGCACACCCGGCTCGCCGTGAATGCCCAAACCGATCTCCATCTCGCATTCCCCCAGGGTGTAGCTCGGTTGGCCCGCGCCGGGGGCAGTGCCGGCCGCGAGCGAAACGCCCATCGTCGCCACAGCGTCGGCGGTAGCGTGCGCGATGGCGGCGACATCGTGTAACGCGCGTCCTTCCGCGGCAGCCGCGCCGGCCACCTTATGAACAAAAACGGTTCCGGCCAGTCCCCGGGCTCCTGCATAGTGGCCGGCTCCGGCAAGCGCCACATCGTCAGCGACGATGACGGTCTCGACCGCGATGCCTTGCGACCGCGCCATTTCAGCGGCAAGTCCGAAGTTGAGGCGGTCACCCGTGTAATTCTTAACGATCAGCAACACGCCGGGCGAGCCCGCGACTGCTTGGATGGCGGCCAGTACAGACTCGGGATTCGGCGAGGTAAACACCTCGCCTGCGACCGCGGCGCTCAGCATTCCGGGTCCCACATAGCCGGCATGAGCGGGCTCGTGGCCGCTGCCGCCGCCCGAGATCACGGCAACCTGTCGATTGCGCACCTCTTCGGCATCCCGCCGCAGCAAAACGCGGTGGCCGGCTAGAAGCAACGTGTGCGGATAAATCGCCGCCAAGCCGTCCAGCATCTCCGGCACAACCTGCTCTGGCCGATTGATTAGTTTCTTCATGGCGCGCCTACGTATCACACAGGCCGCTTGGTGGCCGTTGTGCGCGGTTCAAGCTCAAACACTCAGCACCGGGCACGGCGATTGCCGGACCACGGTGTTCGCGTCGGTCTTCAACCCGGGCCCGCGCCCGATTACCAGCAAATCCGCTCCCTCCCGCTGCGCAAACGAACAAATGGTGTGCGCGTCCAGAGGTTCGCGCCCCGGTTCCAACTGCGCGAGCCGGGCCCTGAAACTGCTCGTGAGATCGCTCGCCCACGCCAGAACGTCGTCCGTTTGTGCCGTGCAGGCGATGGTAGCGATTGCCCGCGCCCGGTGTTCGGATGCATGCACTCCCGTCCAGATCGGCCGTGCCACGTCGCGCAGGACCTTCGAGGTGATCGAGCCCAGCAAGAACGTCCGGAAGACGCCGTGCCCGCGCGTGGGCATCATGAGCAACTGGACGTCTTCGGTTTCCGCAGTTTCGGCAATCTGGGTTTCCGGCTCGCCTTCGTAGGCCAGCCGCCGTACCGGCAGCCCTGCCAGCTCCGAGCCGGCGAACGACTCCAGCCGCTCGGCCGAGTCCTGGAACGCCTGTTTGGGAAGCGGCACTTCCATGAGCCCAGAGATCCCGGTTTCGGGAATCATGTAGACCGGATTGAAGACGTGCAGCAGGATCACTTCCGAGCCGAACTGTTCGGCGAACTGGCGAGCGTAGGGCATCATCTTTAAACAATGCTCGGAGAAATCCACGGGAACCAGGATACGGGCAATCGTCGTCATGCAAGTTGCAGTTTATCTCGCTGCAACCTTTCGAGAGCGCATCGCGTTTTACGTGTTACGATCAGAATATTCCTAGGTGCGGGCGGACGAGGAGCGAGCTAGTGGTGCGCCCCCAGTAAAGCTGTTTCCCGCATGAGGACCTATATCAGTGTTTCAAGTCGTTCCATCCATTTTCGCGGCTGACTTCACACGGCTCGGGGAAGACGTTCGACGAGTGGAGCAGGCGGGAGTCAAAATGCTCCACGTCGACATCATGGATGGACACTTCGTGCCGAACTTTACGATGGGCACGCCGATCACCGAGTCCCTTCGCAAGTTCACCGGGCTGAAGCTGGATCACCACTTGATGATCGAAGATCCGGACACCTATGCGCCCATCTTCATTAAAGCGGGCGCCGATTGCGTAAGCGTACATTATGAGGTTTGCCGGAATCTGGATCGAACGCTTCACATGATTCAGGACCACGGGGCGAAGGCCGGGGTGGTCATCAATCCGGCGACACCCGTCATGCTGCTCGAAAATGTGCTCGATATCGTGGATTATGTTCTGGTGATGAGCGTGAATCCGGGATATGGCGGGCAAAGCTTTATTCCCCGCTCGCTCGACAAAGTCCGGCAATTGGCCCGGTACCGTGAGGAGCGCCGGCTAAACTTTTTCATCGAAATCGACGGTGGAGTGGGGCGAGACAATATTGCGGAGGTCGCAAAGGCTGGCGTAGATTGGGTGGTTGCCGGTTCCTCGGTTTTCCACGCGCCGGACGCGGCAGTTGCTGCGCGCGAGTTGCAGCGCATCGCCCACGAGGCTATTTCAATCCAGGTCTAGATCATATGCTTTTGAGTAACATTGCGTCGAAGCGAAGCTTGGTGGCGGCTCTTTCATTGGCGTTTCTCGGTTCGTGCGTTCACAAGTACGAGACGCCCATCGCCAAGAACACGCAGCAACCCGACAAGGTGCTTTTCGATCAGGCGATGCGCGATATCGAGCATGGGCGCTATGAAGTGGCGCGCATTTCGCTGCAGACTCTGATGAACACGTATGAATCAAGCGAGTACCTAGCGAAAGCAAAGCTGGCAATCGCCGATAGCTGGTACCGCGAAGGAGGCGCCAACGGGATGGCGCAGGCGGAAGCCGAATATAAGGACTTCATTCTGTTCTATCCGGGAATGGAAGAAGCGGCCGAAGCGCAGAATCGGGTCTGCGATATCCATTACAAGCAGATGGATAAGAGCGATCGCGATTGGAGCCAGACCGTGAGGGCCGAAGACGAATGCAAGGCGGTGCTGACGCAATTCCCGAACAGTAAGTTTGCACCGCAAGCCATGCAACGGGTTCGCGATATTCAGGAGAGCTTGGCCGAGCACGAGTTTGTAGTGGGCAACTTTTATTGGAAGCGCGAGATGAACCCGGCTGCGGCAAACCGTCTTAATGCGCTGGTGGATCAATATCCGCTTTTCAGCGATTCGGGCGAGGCGCTGTATGAAGCCGGCGATTCTTACTCTAAGATGGGCCCGCGATTCCGCAAGCAGGCCGGCGAGATGTTTGCGCGGATCTTGCGCGAATATCCCTTGAGCAATCGCGCGGAGGACGCCAAGGGCCGGCTCCAGGATATGGAGTTGCCGATTCCCCAGGCGGATCCGAATGCCTTGGCGCGGGCGAAGTTCGAACAAGCGAATTATCATCGGCCTGGAATCATGTCCGACATGACTAGCTGGATGCGCGGCAGCCCCGACGTCAGTCATGCGGCGAAGTCGGGGCAACCGACCATGACCGATCCGAAGCGGACCATCCCGGCCAGTGTTCCGGTGGTGAACACGGAAGCCGCAAATACTCCCGGAACAAGCGGCGTGGGCACCACGGACGTGAGCGCGACCACGGTGAACGGAAGCAGCAGCATGTTGGATAAGAGCCCGGATGCTCGAAACCATACGGCGACAGCCCAAACCGCGAGCGAACAAACTAACCAGCCTCTGCCGACGAACCGCGACAAAGAGTTGAAGAAGTATCGGGAACAGGCGGCGAAGAAGCAGGCAGCGCTCGAAAAGAAAAAGAAGAAGGCCAACAAGGACCAACAGGCGCAGCAGCAACAGGGTCAAGCGCAGCAGAATCAGAGCAACGCGACGCAGGGAGCGCAGACACCAACCGGTGCTTCCAACGCGGTTTCAACGCCTGCGGCCGGCGCCACTACACAACAGCCCAGCCAGAATCCGCCCTCGCATCCCTGAGGCGAATTCATGCCGCAGTTGAGCTATACGACCTCCAGCGGGATTACCGTCACCCGCACCGATTCCAAGGTTCCGTATAGCCGCGGTTTGGGGCATTTGCTGAAACAGCTCGATAGCAAGCGAGGCGTGTATCTCTCCTCGGGCTATGAGTATCCGGAGCGGTATTCGCGCTGGGACATAGCGAGCGTAGCGCCGCCGCTGGAGATTGTGGGACGCGGGCAGCGGTTGGAGCTGCGGGCGTTGAACGAACGCGGCGAGGTGCTGCTTTGCCTATTGGATCCGTTGCTGAAGTATCATCCGCACCGGCGCGCTTATTTCCGGAAGCCTGACTCGATTCGCCTCGAGTTGAAACCGCTGGCCAAGGGGTTCCCGGAAGAAGAGCGGAGCAAGCAACCATCGCCGTTTTCCATCTTGCGAACGCTGGTCCAGGAGTTTCAGAACCCGAGAGACTCCCGGCTACTGCTGATTGGGGCATTCGGGTACGACCTGCTGCTGCAGTTCGATCCGATACGGATGCGGCTGCCGCGGAAACACCAGACGGACCTGCATCTGTTCCTTTGCGACGACATCTACTTCATGGACCGCAAAAAGGAGACGATTGACCGGTTTCAGTACGACTTCTCGGCGGAGAAGGGCGACACGGCCGGGTTGCCGCGGGCAACTCCGCGAGCGCAGAAGGGTGCGGCGCTCGGGGCGCGCGCGGAGATTGTCTCGGACCACACGCCAGAAGAATACATGGCCAAAGTTGAAATTGTGCGTGAAGGGATGCGGCAGGGCAACTACTACGAAGTCGTGCTGCGGCAGACCTTCAGTGCAGTTTTCGACGGCAGCCCGTCTGAGCTTTTCCAGCGCGTCCAGAAATCGAGCCCCAGCCCCTACGAGTTTCTCCTGCAAATGGGGGAGGAACAGCTTGTGGGCGCGTCGCCCGAGATGTTCGTGCGCGTCGAAGGCGAACAGGTGGAGACTTGCCCGATTGCCGGAACGGCGCGCAGGTCGGGCGATCCGTTGCGAGATGCGGAAAGCATCCGGGAACTGCTGAACTCGACGAAAGAAGAGTCAGAGCTGACCATGTGCAGCGATGTCGACCGCAACGACAAGTCGCGGGTGTGCGTTCCGGGATCGGTGCGGGTGATCGGGCGCCGGCTGATCGAATCTTATGCAGGGCTCTTCCATACCGTGGATCATGTGAAGGGAACGCTGACGGAGGGTTTCGACTCGCTGGATGCGTTCTTGACGCACATGTGGGCCGTGACGATCATTGGAGCGCCGAAGAAAGCAGCGGCGCAAGCGATTGAGGATCTGGAGAACGATGCGCGGGGCTGGTACGGCGGAGCGGTGGGAATGCTGAACCTGAACGGCGACATCAATACGGGCATCACGATTCGAACGGTTCACTTGAAAGACGGAGTGGCCCGGTATGCCGCGGGCGCGACGCTGTTGTACGACTCAGATCCGAGGTCGGAGGATCAGGAGTGCCGGCTCAAAGCGACAAACTTCTTCCGCGCCCTGTATCCGGAGCTGGCCACAGGACCGAAAGCGCACGAGACTCGGCGCGTGGGCGAGGGCGCGCGGCTGTTGTTAGTCGACAACGACGACTGTTTCATCCATACCCTAGCCAACTATGCCAGACAAACGGGGGCATCGGTTGCGACGTATCGATCGAGCGTCGCTTGGGAGGCAATCGGCAGCACCAAGCCGGACATTGTACTGATCTCGCCAGGGCCGGCTCGGCCGGCTGATTTCGGCGTGCCGGAGCTGGTCCGGCGACTTGCTCAGCGCGGCATCGCGACGTTTGGCGTTTGCCTCGGCCTGCAGGGGATTGTGGAAGCGTTCGGCGGCACGCTCGATGTACTTGGATATCCGATGCATGGGAAGGGATCGCAAGTGCACCACCATGGGCGCGGAGTGTTTCACGGGTTGCCGTCGCCGTTTCAAGTAGGCCGGTACCATTCGCTGTTTGCCAATCGCGAGACTTTCCCGGCCTGCCTGGAGATAACGGCCGAATCAGAAGATGGCATTGTCATGGGCGTGCGGCATCGCGATCTGCCGATTGAAGCGGTGCAGTTCCATCCGGAATCCATCCTGACGCTGGAGCGCGATTGCGGGCTGCGGCTGATGGAAAATATGATCGAGATGTACGCGCACGTCATTGCTTGAGCACGCCTTGCCTGAGGACCCCCGGCCCGAGCGCCCGCGGCCTGAGCAAAGGACGGTTGCGGTTGTGGGCGGCGGACTTGCCGGGCTCGCGACGGCAGCCGCGCTCGGGTCGGCCGACTACCAAGTCAAGTTGTTCGAAGCCCGGCCGTTTCTCGGCGGGCGAGCGACGTCTTATCCCCTGAACGCGGCGGACGACGACAGTCCGACCATCGACAATTGCCAGCACGTGCTGCTGCGCTGCTGCACAAACCTGCTCGATTTCTATTCGAGGCTGGGGGTGCGGGACAAGATCCAGTTCTCTCGCGAGTTCTATTGGATTGAGCCGGGGGGGCGAGTATCGGTGATGCGGCGGGGCATGCTGCCCGCGCCGCTGCATTTTACCGGATCGTTCGCGAAGCTGAAGTTTCTCTCGTGGAGCGACCGGGTGAGCGTCGCGAGCGCGTTGCTGGCGCTGCGCTACGAGTACGGCAAGAGGGCCGATCTGGATAGGATCACGATGCTCGACTGGCTGCGCGAGAAGGAGCAGACGCCGCGAGCGATCGAGCGCTTCTGGCGGCAGGTGTTGGTTAGCGCGATTAATGAAGATCTCGACCGTATGGCGGCGCTGCACGGTCTCCAGGTCTTTTATCTTGGATTTCTGTTGCGGGCCGATTCGTACGAAATGGGTGTGCCAGCCGTGCCGTTGGGCGAGTTGTACTCGGAAGATGTCTGGCGCGAATATCCGGCGGTGCAGATTGAGCAGCGGGCGCCGGTCGAGCAGGTGAGGATTGAGAATGGCCGGACGATCGGGATCATTGTGAACGGAAACTGCGTGACCGCGGACGCGTACGTGATGGCGGTGCCGTTCGAGCGAGTGGGCACGCTCGCGCCGGACTTGGGGATCGATGTGTCCGCATTCAGCCACTCGCCGATCACGGGTATCCATTTGTGGTTTGACAAGCCCATCACCCAGTTGCCGCACGCGACGCTGCTGGATCGGACAATTCAGTGGATGTTCAACAAGCACGAAGGGCGCCATATTCAGTTGGTCGTGAGCGCGTCGCGCGCTCTCACAGAGATGGCTAGGGGAGACGTTATTAAGCTGGCGCTGAAAGAGCTGGCGGAGTTCTTTCCGCACTGCGGCGAGGTGAAGGTGGAGCGGGCGCACGTGGTGAAGGAAGTGCGGGCGACGTTCTCGGCGGCGCCGGGATTGGAGCAGAAGCGACCGGCTGCCCCGACGGCGATTCCGAACTTGTTCCTGGCAGGCGACTGGACGCGATCAGGCTGGCCGGCGACGATGGAGGGCGCGGTGCGCAGCGGATATCTGGCCGCAGAAGCAGTGACCCGGGCGCTGGGAGCGCCGCAGCGGTTCTTGAAAGCCGACATGGGTTAACGCTGGTTCGCTTTCAGGATTTTCTTGCGGAGGCGGATGGATTTGGGAGTAACTTCGACCAGCTCGTCTTCGCGGATGAATTCGATGGCTTGCTCAAGGTTCAAGATACGCGGAGGCACGAGACGGATGGCTTCGTCCGAGGTCGAGGCACGCATATTGGTGAGCTTCTTTTCCTTGACGATGTTGACGTCGAGATCGCTATCGCGGGAGTTTTCTCCGACGATCATGCCTTCGTAGACTTCGGCGCCGGGCGCAATGAAGATGACGCCGCGCTCCTGCAGATTGTAAATGGCATAGCTGGTGGCGACGCCGGCACGGTCGGCGACCAGCGAGCCGGTGGGGCGCTTTTCGATGTCGCCTTGCCATTCAATGTAGCTGTGAAACAGCGAGTTCATGATAGCGGTGCCCTTGGTGTCGGTGAGCATTTCGCTGCGCAGGCCGATGAGGCCGCGCGAGGGCACGTGGAACTCGAGACGCACGCGGCCGGAGCCGTGATTGATCATCTTGCTCATTTTGCCCTTGCGCGTGCCGAGCTTCTCGATGACGACGCCGATGAACTCTTCGGGGCAATCGATGACCAGCAGTTCGAGCGGCTCATGCAGGATGCCGGCCATCTTGCGGGTTACGATTTCGGGATTGCCGACCTGCAGCTCATAGCCTTCGCGGCGCATCATCTCGATCAAGATGGCGAGTTGCAGCTCGCCCCGGCCCATCACTTTGAAAGCGTCCGGGCCGCCGGCTTCTTCGACGCGGATTGAGACATTGGTGAGGAGCTCTTTATCGAGCCGATCGCGGAGGTTGCGCGAGGTGACGTAATCGCCTTCGCGGCCGGCGAAGGGCGAATTGTTGATGGTAAACGTCATCGCGATGGTGGGCTCGTCGATGGGGATGTTGGGCAGCGGCTCGGGAGTTTCGGCGCTGGTGACGGTTTCCCCGATGGTGATGCCCTCGACACCAGCGATGGCGAGAACATCGCCGGGCTTGCCGACGGTTTCGTCAACGCGCTTTAAGCCTTCGAACGAATAGAGCTTGGTGATACGAGTTTTTTGCAGGCCGCCGTCGAGCTTGACGATGGCGACTTCATCGCCGTAATGCAGGGTTCCATTGAATACGCGACCGATGGCGAGGCGGCCGAGATAGTCGCTGTAGTCGAGATTCGCAACCAGCAGTTGCAGAGTAGCCGACGAATCGCCTTTGGGGGCAGGGATGTGCTGAAGGATGGTTTCAAAGAGCGGCTGCAGATTATCGCCGTTGCCGCTGGGCTCGAGCTTGGCGATGCCGGCTTTGGCGTTGGTGTAAACGACGGGGAAATCGAGCTGGTCTTCGGTGGCGTCGAGATCGATGAAGAGATCGTAGATTTCGTTTAAGACCTCTTGAATGCGGGCGTCGGGGCGGTCGATTTTGTTGATGACGACGACCGGCGGCAGCTTGGCTTCGAGAGCCTTCATCAGAACATAGCGGGTTTGCGGGAGCGGGCCTTCACTGGCGTCAACCAGAAGCATGACGCCATCGACGATTTTCAGGGCGCGCTCGACCTCGCCGCCGAAGTCGCTGTGACCGGGCGTATCGACGATGTTGATCTTGGTTCCGTGGTAGCGAACACCGGTGGTTTTGGCGAGGATGGTGATGCCGCGCTCGCGCTCGAGCTCATTTGAATCCATGACTCGGTCGGCTACTTCTTCGTTGGCGCGGAAGATGCCGCTTTGGCGCAGCATGGCGTCGACGAGCGTGGTTTTGCCGTGATCGACGTGCGCAATGATGGCGATGTTGCGCGTGTTGATCGTGTTGTTTGAAGCCGACATTCGTAAATTCATGGTCTCATGCAGGCGCTTTTTACTGCCTTGTACCGTGTGCGAACCTTAGAGCGAAATGACGGCAGACGAACCACTCCCGACGGTTGTGATTGTAGGCCGTCCAAACGTTGGAAAATCGACGCTATTCAATGCCATATTGGGTGACCGGCGCTCGATTGTAGGAGACGAGCCGGGCATCACGCGCGACCGGATTTACGGGGAGGCGGAGTACCGCGGCAAGCGCTTCGGACTGATCGATACCGGTGGCATCATTCCACATGACGCGGCGCTGATCCCGAGCCAGATCTTGCGGCAAGCGCAAGTAGCGCTGGAACTTGCGTGGCACATCCTGTTTGTGATCGATGGGCGGACCGAGATTACCGCGGCGGACCGGGAGCTGGCGCAGTTGCTGAGGCCGCTGGGGAAGCCGCTCACGCTGGTGGTCAACAAGATCGATGTCAAGGCGCGCGAAAGCCTGGTGCCGGAGTTCTACTCATTGGGACTGGGCGATCCGTTGGCGATTTCGGCGGAACACCGGCTGGGATTGGATGAGCTGCTGGAGCAGGTGACGGAGCCGTTTCCGACAGGGGCGCAGGAGGATGCGGGAGACGAGAAGCAGCGCCGGATAAAGATCGCGATCATCGGGCGGCCGAACGTGGGGAAATCGACCTTGCTGAATGCGCTGGTGGGGACGGAGCGCGCGATCGTGTCGCCGATTCCGGGGACGACGAGGGATGCCGTGGATGAGACGGTGCACGAGGGCAACACGGCGTTTCGGTTTGTGGACACGGCGGGGATCCGGCGCAAGGGGCGCACGACCGAGATGACGGAGAAGCTGAGCGTGGTGATGGCGCGGCGGCATATCCGGATGGCAAACGTGGTGCTGCTGGTGGTGGATGCGACCGAGGGCGTGGTCGGGTCGGACGCGACCATTGCGGGATATGCGCACGAGGAAGGCCGGGCGGTGATCATCGTCGTGAACAAGTGGGACGCAGCGGAAGGCAAGAGCAAGCGCGCCTTCACCGAGACGGTACGGGACCAGTTGAAATTTTTGGATTACGCGCCGGTGGTGTTTGCCTCGGCAAAGAAGGGCGAAGGCATCCGGCGGATCATGACGACGATCAGGCGGTGCTTCGAGGCGGCATCGAAACGCGTGACGACGGGCGAACTGAACCGGTTCGTGGAGACGCTGAAGTTCTCGGGCGAGGTGAAGATTTATTACATGACGCAGGCCTCGATACGGCCGCCGAAGTTTGTGGTGTTCACCGATAAGGCGGACAAGATGCATTTTTCGATGGAGCGTGCGCTGGTGAACCAGTTGCGGAAGCGGTTCGGGTTTGAAGGGACGCCGATCGTGATTGACGCAAAAAGAAGGTAGGCTGTGGATATGGCGACTGCGGTACACGTGAGCTTGGAAGAATACCTCAACACGGATTACGAGCCGGATTGCGACTACGTGGACGGCGTGTTGGAGGAGCGGAACGTGGGGAAAAATAGACATAGTGAGACTCAATCGCTGATCGTCGGACTGCTGCTCGCATGGCGGAGGCAGTATGGATTCCGAGTCATGACGGAACAGCGAGTTCAGGTCTCACCGACGCGCGTCCGGATACCGGATGTGTGCCTGGTGGCGCGCGACGACCGCGACGAAGTGACACAACGGGCACCGCTGCTTTGGATTGAGATCTTATCACCGGACGATCGATTCAGCCGGGTTTTGAATCGCCTACAGGACTGCTTGCAATTCGGCGTGAAGACAATCTGGATCATCGATCCTTATTCGAATAACGCATGGATTTTGCGGCGAGAGGGGCTGAGGCAAGCCGAGGATGGCATCTTGCGGAGCGAGAATCCGGCGCTGGAAGTGAAGCTCACTGACGTGTTGCCGGAGGATTGACTCTCTAAGCCGCCTTTTCCGACGTGAGGTTGCGGGCGACGTCTTGCAGAGAGACGCGCAGCACGTCTTTGAGTTGGTGGAAGGGGATCTCGACATCGCCAGGGATGCGGGCTTCGATGGTGGAGCGAATTTCGGTGTCTAATTCGAGGTGCGCGGCTTTGGCGTGAGCGAGGCGCGTGCGAGCTTCGTGAGCTTCCTGCTTGCGGGTTTCGGCGGCTGCCCGGCGACTTTCTTGGTTCCGCTCTCGCTCTTGCGATTCGAAGCCAATTCGGTTTTTCCTAACTTCGGCGCGGAGCTTGTGGAGTTGATCGAGGTATTTGTGGAAGGCGCGCTCGTGGGTGGTCTGATAACGGAGATATAACGCGAGCTTTTTGTCGTCATCGCAATTGGGGATATCGCGCTGGAAGCACATGTCCTGGAGCACGAGGGCGCGTTGCGCGAGCCATTGGTGCTGGGCCGCTTTTTCGACCAGGAGGCGCTCGAAGGGGCCGCTGGGTTCGAGGCTGGCGCGCAGGGCGGCGTGCAGCGTGTCGTAATCTTCTTCGTTTTCCCAAGGAAGAACGCAGAAGGAGGAGCCGGTGAGTCCGGTTTGGAAGTTGTTGAGGCAGGAAGCGGCTTTGCCTTCTTCGGTTTTCGGACCGGTGGAGTGCTGCGCGTTCGCCTGATTTGCGGAAATTTGGGCGTGGGTGGACATAATGGCTCCTTTGCGACTGGAAATTACCGCTCGTTGACACTCGCGGCTCAGAAGAAATGCAAAACGCCGGAGCAGCCACGGCGGGCGTCCGGCGTTCAGAAATTCAACTATACCACACGGGGACCAAGCGATTTCCTGTAAGTTACTGATTCCACATGGGATTTAGGTTGTGATCGCGAACGCGGGGGAGTGAAGCGCTGAGAAAATGGTGGCCAGGGACGGGGAAGTGTCCGCGATTTTGTGTAAACGCGAAGCGGGGTTTTAGCCTGCTTGGGTCGGTACGATTTTCAGACCTTAGCGAAAGCTCATCCTGCCGGAGCCGCCCGTCGCGATTTCATGTTGGCAGAACGGCGCACAGGATGCAAGGGCGCGGGGTATGCGGCGTAAGCGAACCCTTGCCATCCGAGCACCGTTCTGGCACTAACCGGATGGCGGCCGACGGGCGGATCGGGGGATGAGCTTGCTCATCCTGCTGTTGAGCTCTGAGCGGGTATGGTTAGCGAACGTTCAGGGCGGCGTGAATTCGTTCGCCCCACAGCATCTGAAAGCAATTGAGCGCCTCCCGCCAGAACTGCACTGTTTGCCACTTGCGAATGGTGTTCTGCACGGCCAGGTCGCAACATGTTCAGCGCGTCACTGGCGAGAACCTACGACCGATGATCGAGCAACCGTCGAAGAGTCCGCGCACAAGACGGACACGAGCACGGTGCTGGCATCTGTTCCAAAGCACCACAAGCACAGCCAAGTGAATCATACGGCGCATGGATACGTTCGCCACGAAGACGGCATTGCGATCACAACCAACACGGTCAAGGGCTACTTCGGAATCATCAAGCGCGGGATCGACGGGATTTATCTAGTGCTTGATCTATCCGAGCGTAATTTTGAATTCGTGAAACTTTCAAAGATGCGCTCATTGTTGCCGCGCGTAGCCGTCGAATACAAGGACATGGCGGATCGTACGATCATCCGAGACTTGGAAACGTTGGAAGAAATGGGTTTGATTCTTCGGGGAACGGGCGGCTGGAGAGCCCAGAAGGAAATCATCTTGGCCTTCTTACCGACCTGCACGAGTATCAGCGGAGGCGAAAGCAACGATTAAGTAGTTGTGCCGGGGTGGCGGAATCGGTAGACGCTCCCGATTTGGAATCGGGTGGTGGCCCCTCTGATCAGGTCAAGCCCCCGTGCGGGTTCGAATCCCGTCCCCGGCATTCAACAACAGTATACGTTGATTTTGTGCGGCGTTGCGCGTACCACGCGAACCTTGCAGCGTAACCGATACCGTCATGAAGCCAATCACAGGGTTGCAGGTTTTTCGGTGGCAGTGCTGACGTGCGCCATAATGTGGCGGCGACTGTAGACCAGGATGTCTGCTAGTTGGGCGTCAGTCGGAATTTCCCAATCCGTCCATGAGTCCAAGTCGCTGAACAGGCGTCGCAACCCTAACGCCCATGCCCAGAGACAGCCCAGAAACGTCACGTTTTGCAAGGAATTGAACAAGTCCACATACTGCCGGTGCTGCGCCGTTACTGTAAAAAGACTGATAAACACTGCCGTTAACAACGTGAGCAAGATGCGCCGATGCAGTTTCCAATTCCACATAATCGGTGCACCTCCAATGAACAGCACTGCTCCTTGAAACAAGATCGCGAGAATGCACCCGCACAGAATCGATCTTCTGCCGATAATCGTCAGGAGGATGCCAGACCTCATGATCGCTTGCGGGTGCGTCCACATCGAGATGCCGACACTTGCCGTCATCCCGATGAGAAATCCGTAGAGCGCGGCAGCGCGGCTAATCGGTTCACCAGGGATCGGTTGCACAACGCCGCGCATGAGTTCGAGCGACGCACCCGCAAGTAAAAGGGTCCACAGGGGAGCCGTCGCAGCCCAGAGCCACTCATACCCGTAAGTGTGATAGTCGAAACTGGAAAGAACAGCCGTCAGGATAGCGTCGTAAGCAAGGAAAGCCGAGAAGATCTTAAATTCTGGGATCAATCCGAGCCAAGCCAGCCGTATTAGTAAAATCACCTCGGTAAATGTCGTGGCATACGATACGGCTGACTGGCTTGAATTGAGGAAGCCCGCAAAATGCATTGGACTTCCAGTGTAATCGATTTTTTAACGGGCTATCGGTGGCGCAACGGGCGGAATCGGCGGCGCGGGATTTGGAGGAATCGCACGGGCCGACGATGCGACCGAAAGCAACGTCAGAAACAGCAGCACACTCGCTGCGAATGTGTTCTTGAACATGGGTAAGGCTCCTTGTTTTAGGTAACTAGCGGGCTGAACAGCCGCTGTCCCACCATTGTGGTTCAAGGCCAGCCCTGTTTGCGAATACAGGAAGCAGGAAACAAGGCGCTGCGCGACAATGGAGTGAATGCCACACCCCGGCAAGCCGATTCACATCCCGCTATCCGAACGCGAAGCCGTCCGGCTACTCGGCAAGGTGAAGCCCACGGCTGATATGCCGCGACCAGGGGCGCAGGCGACGAAGCATAAGGCCGTTGCGCGTCGAAAACGCAAATGAAGGGCAAATGGTCCCAGATCGACGCGGATCGGTACGAGTTCCACAAGGACGACCCTGATGACACGGTTTCGGCGAAGTGTTCAAGCAGAATCAGCTCTATCGAAGTCGTTACAGAAACACTGCGGGCATGTGGATGACGGTAACCGGCGGTTATCCGACCGTTGCCACAGCCCAAAAGGTGGTAGAGGCCATGCTGGACTCTCCTGACGTAGCACCACGCAACCAGCCATAAGCTGGTGGCCTTGCCGACAGATTCGGAGTTGGCCGACAACCCAGCAGGTATGTCAAGGGGATAATTTCGAAGCGATTTCCTGTAAGTTACTGATTTTAAGTGGGATTTAGGTTGTGACTGGCAAGTTCGGGGGTCAAGCAGGCGCGCCTGCACACATTTGGTTTTCCATAGACCGTTGATTATCTTTATTCTTCTGCTTGACGCTCTCTCGACGAATGTCAAACGTTTTATCCATCGGTTTTGACATAACGGCCTCTCGCGTGCCATCGCAAGAAACGAATGGAGGCTGCTCAATCATGCCGACGAAAGTTTCTCGTACACCAACTCTTGTCATTTCTTCACCCACAGCCAATGCCGTCGTGGGATATACGCCCTTTCTTGTTACTGGACAAGTAACTGCCGAAGGATATCCAGAACCTGTCGAAATCGATTCGGTTACCGTTCAGGTGGACTCGGGGCCGGTCATTGCGGCCACGCTCAAGCGGATCCCAAACAAAACACTTACAGAAGTCACCTTCAACGCCTCGGTGCAAGTGACTGGCGGCCAGGATCCACACACCGTTAGGGTAACAACTGCATCCGACGGAGGGTCG
Source organism: Bryobacteraceae bacterium (assembly GCA_036269275.1). GTDB lineage: Bacteria > Acidobacteriota > Terriglobia > Bryobacterales > Bryobacteraceae > Bog-105. The sequence goes on from DATASJ010000098.1 coordinate 47,191, forward strand.
GCAACAAAAACTGTGATGGTGACGGCTGGAATCCGCGTTGTCCCACCCGCAGTGGTAGTGGATATCAGCACGTTGGTATCTGTAGATCCTAATGATCCGTCGATCCAAGCAGCCATGAGTAGCATTCAGAAACGGCTTGCCAGCACATCCCTGCTGACAAGTTTAGCTGCCATAAACAAGATTCTGATTGGTCCCAATTTACTCGCTGTTACAACGCCCCGGGCTGCCCTGCGTTTTGGACTCTGGATCGAGGACTACAATTTTCCTTCCTCAGAGCTTCTTCCGCCGTCGCTGCCGGACTTTCCGTTGCCTACTCTCACCAGCGATGCCGCGACGGCCGGATTTGCTCTCGTGCCGTTGTTAGACCTCCCTGGTCCCATTTCTTACGCGTTTTCACTGCCAACCACAACGCTCCAGCAAATTCTGGATTCCATCAAACCGGAACTGGTCGCGGCCGCCTCGCAACACGACTACGACCTGCAATCTGCAACCGTACAAACAGACCCTTCCGGCACGATCACCGTTAGTTTCAATGGCACTCTTCCGCTGGACGTACCGCTCGGCGCTAGCATCACGGAGACGCTCGGGACGAAAACGATTTCGGAGAGTGACGGTCCGCAACAGGTTCCCGCCGTTCTCAATACTTCGACGTCCGTCGGGGTCGGGAGCGCCGTCGATTGGATCATCAGCTTCTTCTTTCCGGCAGTCGATGTTGCCCTCCTGGCCGCCTTTGAATTTGCATCCACCATAGCTAGCAACGCTGGCGCTACGGCCGGCGGCATCGTCGCAGCGACGCTCGCTCAGTTCCCCCCTCGAATTCCGATCACAAATACGGATCTACCAGACTTCCTCAATCTCCAATCCAATTATTTATTTCCATCGGTGATTTTAAACTGGACTTCCTTTGGCGCTAGCGCTTCAGGGCTCGTCGGAAGTGGCACACTCGCTCTGGGGGAGCGAACTGAAAGCACGGTGCAGGTAGCGGTGAGCGGCCCCGACACAATCCTCAACTATGAGTATGGGGATGACGAACCTTACGAAGTTACTCTAGCCAATATCCACCCGGACCAAACGGGACTCAGCTGGCAGATACCCGGCACTTCGTCCACTGGCACTATTCAGGCCGACTCGTTGACCCAGAAGGGTAGCTTTACGGTTGAATTTCCAGTACCCTCAAAAGCCACTCCAGGAAAATATCCCTTCACCTTGACAGTGAGTGCTGTCGAAACGAGTGGCACGAATTCGGCCGACACACTGACCGGATCAGCTTCACTCTCAGTGACGGTCGAGGTCCCAAAGGTCGCCGTTTAGTCTCGGAGCGCCGAGAATCTGGAATGAAATGAAGAACTTGGCGTCTATAAGTTCTCGAAACAAAAGGTGGCCAGGGACGGAATCGAACCGCCGACGCCAGCCTTTTCAGGGCTGCGCTCTACCGACTGAGCTACCTGGCCGCGCTGCGCCTTCAGTTTAGCAAAGGAGGTTGCGCTCAGCCTGCTACGGAACACCGGATGGCGGCGGACGGTGATTGGACCTAAGATGCATCGCCGAGGTCGATGTTGGTATACTCCGCTTGTCGGCTATGAGCATGGGTGAACAGCGATTAGGCGATGTCATTGACGATCATTGCGTGAAATGCCGCCGCGTTACGAACCATTCGATTGTGTCGTTGGTGGATGGACAAGCGGCCAAAGTCCGCTGCCGGACGTGCTACCACGATCACGACTATCGTCATGAACAGGCGCCACCGTCAAAGAAGGATTTGAAGAAGGCAGAGGCCGAAGCCGCGCTTGCCGCTGAAAATGGCGACCCCTCGGATCAGCCAGCCGGGTCCGAGAAGGCGCTGAAGAAAGCGACCGCACCGAAGGCCTAGCCAGTAAACTGCCCAACAGTCCGGCGGCATCCGCCGTTTATGCCAAGGGATTGTCCACACCCTCATGGATGAAGCACTTAGCGCGGCAAGAAGAAATCTCGCCGGTGAGATCATTCGCACGCTGCACGAGCGAGGGCATCAAGCATATCTGGTAGGCGGCTGCGTTCGCGACCGGCTGCTGGGCATTCGGCCTAAGGACTACGATGTCAGCACCGACGCAAGGCCAGACCTGCTGAGAGCCTATTTCCCGGGCTCGGAACAGGTGGGCGCTCACTTCGGAGTGATTCTGGTCACGCGGGGCAACGGAATTGACGTAGAAGTTGCAACCTTCCGCAGCGAAGGGCTGTACGCCGACGGGAGACATCCAAGCGAGGTCCAGTTTGAAAGAGATCCGGCGCTGGATGCACGGCGCCGGGATTTCACTATCAATGGCCTGATGGAGGATCTGGATTCAGGCCGGATCCTCGATTTTGTAAACGGGCGTTCTGACCTTGATGGCCGAACCATACGTGCGATCGGCGACCCTGAGGAACGGTTCCAAGAAGACCATTTGCGCATGCTGCGCGCGATTCGCTTTGCGGCACGATTGAACTTTTCGATTGAACCGGCAACTTTGGCCGCGATCCTCCACGAGGCGCACTATATCTCCCAAATTTCTTCGGAGCGCATCCGCGATGAGCTTCTTCGCATCTTGACAGAAGGAGGGGCCCGGCGCGGGTTCGAACTCCTGGATGAAAGCGGCCTCTTAGTGCATGTGCTGCCGGAAGTAAAAGCGTTCCAAGGCGTTCAGCAACCGCCCGAGTTTCACCCGGAGGGGGACGTGTGGACTCACGTGCTGTTGATGCTGGAGGGACTGCATGATCCGACACCGACACTTGCGATGGGCGTTTTGCTACACGATGTGGGCAAGCCACCTACTTTTCGCATCGCCGATCGTATTCGTTTCGATTCACACGCGGAAGTCGGGGCGCGGATGGCTGAAGAAATCTCGTCGCGCCTAAAGCTCCCGAACCAGGAAAGCGACCGCATCACCTCGCTCGTGGCGAATCACATGCGGTTTAAAGATGTGGAGCAGATGCGGCTCAGTACTCTGAAACGTTTTCTTCGCTTGCCGCATTTCGACGAACATCTGGAGCTTCACCGGCTGGACTGCCTGGCGAGCAATAAACGTACCGATTCGTACGCATACGTGCAGGCGAAGCTGGCCGAATTGGCACAAGAAGAGCTGCGGCCGCCGAGATTGGTAACCGGGCGGGACCTGATTCACGCGGGCTATAAACCGGGGCCGACGTTTGGCCGTGCGTTGGAAGCCGTTGAGACGGCCCAACTAGAGGGCGAAATCCATTCCCGTGAACAAGCCATGTCACTTGCTCGGAGGTTCCTCGAGAGCACGATGTAACCGCAGATAGTACCAGTTGCAGGCCGAGAGCTGAAAAGTTTGGTATTTTGGTGTGCGCTCGGGCATCCAAAAACAGGGTGTTGTCCCAAACCCGCAAATCCGTCGTCGGAGGGTATCGCCGTCATGGCTGTCATAGAAGCCGCAGCGAGTAAGTTAACGGAGCAATTGCACGAGGCGAGAGCAGAAAGCGATCGCTTTTTTGGCATTCTCAAGCCTGAGGCGCTGTATGAGCGGCCTATCGCCGAGCGCCATCGCGTGATCTTCTATGTTGGGCACCTCGAGGGTTTTGATGCGATTCGAATTTGTCGGGAAGCGCTGGGCGTGCCATCGCCCGATTCGGAGTTAGACGCGTTATTCCAGGCTGGTATCGATCCCGATTCGGGTCATTTGCCTAGCGACACTTCGGCTGATTGGCCGTCGCTCGAACAGGTAAAGGGATATGTCCGCCGTTGCCGCAGACGAGTAGATGAATGTTTAGAACGCGCACCCGAAGACGTGGCGTGGATGGCGCTCGAGCATCGCCAGATGCATCTCGAGACACTCGCCTATATGTTTCACAATTTTGGGTACGAGTCGAAGACTCAGCCGGGTCATGAGCAGTCTTCGAGCCAGCGCGATACGGCGCCACCTAACGACTGGCGCGAGATTCCCGGCGGCGAAGCTGTGCTTGGAAAAGCGCGCGACGGCGCGTTCGGCTGGGATAACGAATACGAGGAAATGCGCGTCCTGGTTCCTGCATTCAGAATGCAGCGCTACAGCGTAAGCAACGGCGATTACTTGCAATTTGTCAAAGAAGGCGCAACCCAGCCCCATTTCTGGACCGAGCGCAACGGTGCGATCTTCTATCGAGGCATGTTCGAGGAGATTCCTCTCCCACTCGACTGGCCCGTTTACGTAACTCAAAAACAAGCTGAAGCTTACGCGACCTGGTTGGGAAAGGATTTGCCGACCGAGGAGCAGTTTCATCGTGCAGCGTATGGCACCCCAGCGGGCAAGACTAGGCCGTATCCGTGGGGCAACGTAGAACCAACTCCGAATCGCGGCAACTTCGATTTCAGGCGCTGGAACCCAGAGGCGGTAGACGCCACTCCGGACGGTGACAGTGCGTTCGGAATAAGTCAACTTGTGGGCAACGGCTGGGAGTGGACGCGCACTCCATTTGGCCCATTGCCCGGTTTTCGTCCACACGAAATCTATCCCGGTTATTCCGCTAACTTTTTCGATGACGAGCATTACGTCATCAAAGGAGGGTCGTCTCGCACGGCCGCGCGCTTGCTTCGCTCCTCATTCCGAAATTGGTTCCGCCGCGATTACGCGTACGTGTACGCGACGTTCCGGTGCGTGGAGAATTAAGGTTAGCGGATGCCCGTTTCGGTCAAGCCTCAGCTCTCGCAGTTTGCTCTCGACGTCGCGGAAGGACTTTCGCTGAAGCAGAAGAAGCTATCGCCGCAATATTTCTACGATGACTTGGGGGCCGCGCTATTCGAAGCGATCACGCTGCTTCCCGAGTATGGTTTGACGCGCGCCGACGAACGATTGATTGGGCGGCACGCCTGGCAGATTGTACGGGAGACGGGCGCGGTCCAGACGATCGCCGAACTTGGCAGCGGAACAGGTAAGAAAACCAGGCGCATCTTAGAAGCCTCGGCTAAACTGTTTAGCCCGGTCATCTACTGGCCCATTGACGTTTCCTCTGCGGCTCTCTCGGCTTGCGAGAGGGAGTTGTCCGGCTTAGCGCGCGTACAGACTATTTGTGGAGATTGGATGGAAGGTTTGGCAACGGCTGCCCGCTTACGCGCGCCGGACACACCGCTGCTGCTTTTGTTTCTAGGTAGCTCGATCGGCAACTTGGATCGGGAGCACTTGGTCAGCTTCCTTCGCGAGCTGCGCTCGCATTTGCGCCCGGGCGATTTTTTTCTGTTGGGAGCCGATCTAGTCAAAGATATAGATACGATGCTGGCTGCTTACGATGACGCGACGGGTGTGACAGCAGCGTTCAACCTGAATGTGCTGGGGCGGATGAATCGCGAACTCGCCGCAAACTTCGATTTGACTTCGTTTGCGCATGAGGTTCGTTGGAACACCGACTTGCGCCGGATCGAAATGCACCTGCGCTCTCACCGGGATCAGAGCGTTTGCATCGAAGCGCTCGAAACAGTCTTCAAGTTCCGAGCCGGAGAAACAATCTGGACGGAATCCTCTCACAAGTTCACGGAAGCCGAGCTGATCTCCTGCGCCCATTCGAGCGGCTTCTCGCCGATGCACATCTGGATCGACCAGGAGTGGCCTTTCGCCGAGGCGCTCTGGCGGGCCGTGTAGGCGATATCAGATGGCGCAGAGTTGTACCGAGCGGCGATGCATGGGATGGGCGGCTTCGAACGCGATTCGGAGTTCCTGGACCGCGCGCTCCAGTTTCTCCAGCCGGGCTGCGTTGGGCCACATCTTTCGAAAGCGTTCGTAGAAGCGCACGTCGCTCAAGAGGAGCCCAAAATAACGCGCGGCTTGCGTGCGATCGACAAGCCACTGGGCCGAGACTCCTAATGCCGCGGCTAAGTCGTCCGCCAGCAACCTGCAATTCTGCGTGGTGTGCGGGCGGTCAAGCCATAACCGGCGCAATTGCCGCCGTGTCTGGAACAACTCTGCGAGAAAACGCGCAGACTCAACTCGCAGGCAGGGAAGCCGCTTGCGGGGAGCCTGCCAATCTTTCAATTGCCGGGATAGGCCAAAACGTGTCCGCCCCTTCAAGCGGCCGGCAGTGAATACCCGAACCCGATTGCTGTGCCTTAGGCGAATATCATGGCGGAGCAGTGCGTTATAGAATGCGACGTCTTCCAGATATCTGCGGGGAGGCATGCGTCCAGCGGCGCGGTATGCGCGAGGCGTGATGGCAAGACTGGCTCCGAAATGCTGATAGTGGCGGGGCCACGGGTCATGTGGTTCCGGATCGCAGCGATCCTCAACCCAAGATACGAGCCGTCTATACAGATGGTCCTGTCGATAGATTTCCAGGGTCATCGGATGCATTGCATCCAGCTCGCAAGGCAGCACGACGATGCGGCCACCCACGGCCTGCGCGCCTCTGGCGATCTCATCAGAGTTGCGGCAGATCCAGTTCGGCGCCACTCGACTGTCAGAATCTGTCGAGAGTATAAGACCTTCGCATCGGCCCAGGGTTTCCAGCCTGCGGCACGCTTCATCCATCAGTAACCGGCGAACATGGCCGATGTGGGCGTGAGACTTGCCGAAATTCCGTTCGAGCACATGAAGACGAAGGGATGGATACAGTCGTTGGAAACTCTCCGCCACGCACCTTGTACGGTCGATGCTGTTATTGATCAGCAAAAGTATTTCATAAGCGTCATGGGGAAGCGGCTTTCCCTCCAGCGTTTTCTGTTCTGCCAGAGCGTGCAGCGCGGCGGGCAGCAGCTCCTCCTCGTTTCGAGCCGGCAATACCACGCAGGCTTGTAGTTGGCTCGACGGAGCTTCGGGCACCAGCGCTTCAGGACGCTGTTTACGCATACGACACAGCAGATCCCGGCTTCGGTCAAACGGCTACAGCGGGGCGCGCCGGAAATGCAACCACCGTTTTGAGCGGAGGCGTAGTTGTGGCAGTGAATCCAGGGGCCGCCGCGAGGCGCTTGCAAAGAGTAAGCGCCTGTGCAACCACCTGATCCATGTTGTAGTACTTGTATGTTGCCAGCCGGCCGACGAAATGAACTCGGCTGCGCGCTGCAGCTAATTCGGCGTATCGTTTGTAGAGAGTTCCGCTCTCAGGAGTCGGAACGGGATAATACGGGTCGCCGGCGCTTGCCGGGTACTCGTACACAATACTTGTCTGGGGATGCGGTTGCCCAGTCAAATGCTTGAATTCGGTGACACGCGTATAGGCGTGGTCATTGGGATAATTGATCACGGCAACCGGCTGCAAGAACTCTGTGTTCACGGTCTTGTGTTCGAAAGATAGCGAGCGATACGGAAGTTTTCCAAATCGAAAATCAAAGAATTCATCTACCGGACCTGAGTAAATGATTTCTCGAAATTTAACATCCTTGGCTATCTCTCTAAAGTCGCATCCTACTTGCAGGGTTATATTCGGATGATCCAACATATTTTCGAACATACGCGTATAACCGTGCTTTGGCATGGCTTGATAGTGGTCGGTGAAGTAGCGATCGTCTCGATTTGTCCGCACGGGGATACGGGCAGTAACCTGGGCGTCCAGCTCCGAGGGATCTTTCCCCCATTGCTTTCGTGTGTAATTCCGGAACAGCTTCTCGTAGAGGTCACGTCCCACTTTGCTCACAACTACGTCTTCAGACGTTCTGATCGAACCGCGAGGCTCGGCACGCGCTGCCAAAAATGCTCCGACCTCTTCTTCTGAACTGAGATTCAGATCGTAGAGCAGGTTTACGGTATCCAGGTTTATGGGCACCGGAACCAGCTTGCCATCTACAGACGCGAGTACTCGATGCTCATAAGAGTGCCAGGCAGTGAACTGGGAAAGGTAGTCGAATACTTGTTGGGAGTTAGTGTGAAAGATATGGGGTCCGTAGCGGTGGACCAGCAGACCGGCACGATCATAGTGGTCGTAAGCATTTCCGCCTACGTGAGCGCGGCGATCCACAACCAGCACCGTCTTGCCATAGCAGCGAGCGAGGCGCTCTGCCGTAACAGCCCCCGCAAAGCCGGCTCCAACTACCAAATAATCAAACATAAGCAACGCCTTCGACGAGAAGTTTATTGCTCGGCGACACGTGTAAGGGTCTCCGCGAAAGGTTCTCTTCCATTAATCGATTCATTTCGCTCCACGTCTTATCCCAGGAAGAGCTTGACAGAAATCTTGCGCTGGAAGCCAAGAAGTCGTTACTTGGCGGGCTTTGAATCAGTACTTCCGCAGCTCTAACAAAGTCACGAGGTCCGCCGGCGATACTTACCAATCCCAGGTCGCCATATGGAGTGACCACATCGCGAATCGGGGTAGAAATCACACGAAGGCCGGCGGCCAAATACTCAGGTGTCTTAGTGGGGCTAATGAAGCGCGTAGATTCGTTGAGCGCGAACGGGAGCATGCCGATGTTCCAGCCTGACAGATAGCGGGGCAAGTCCTCGTAGGCCTTCATTCCGAGGTAATGAATGTTATCAGCGCGAGGCAAAGAGGCGGGATCGATTTTTGCGACCGGGCCAAGAAGTACGAGCTGCCATTCGGGTTTCGCGGCTGCTATTCCGGCGATCAGTCCTAAATCCATGCGTTCGTCGATTACTCCCGCGTAGCCTAAGCGGGGGCGCGGCAGGTGCAACTGATCTTCGGGTTCGACTTCCGGGCGCCTTGCACGGGCAAAGTGCGCGAGGTCCACGCTGCTTGGGAAAAGGTAGACCGCCGGATGCTGCAGCCGTTTGGATTCGTAGAGGCTCGCGCCACCTGTGAAGACAAGGTCCGCCTCGCCGAACAAGGCTCGCTCATTTTCCCGCATCTCGGCGGGCGCGCCGGCAAATGCAGACAGTTCGTCCATGCAGTCGTAAACAGTCAAACGAGCTGGCAAGAGGTCGGACGCGAATTGCCGCGCCATCGGCGTGTAGTACCACGCGATGCAATCGTCGATCTTGTGATCCACCAGCATGGATTTCAGAAGTTGCTGCTGCAGCCGGACGACCTGCTGCGCGGGCGATCCCGCGGGTAACACCGGCGTATTTACCCGAACACCAGTCTTAGGACAGATTGAGGAACGCAGATGCGGTTGACAATCTTCAAACACCGGCTCCTCAAGAAAGAAGACGCGGCGCTTACGTGCGAAGCGGCTCATTAGATGCTGAGGGCGCTGGAATACGAATCCCCAGCGGAGATGAGACAGACAGATCAGGTCGATGTTGTTGAGGGTCATGTATAGATTCCTTGCTTGCCGCGAAGCGCTGCTGTTGAGTAGTAAGCGCGTCAGCTAAAGCCCAATGAATATCCCGGTCGCCGTTATCGTTGGCATAATCGAATAAGCCGTTATGGCAATGCCGGTCATCTTCCCAGCCAGGGTGATTGAGAATGGGATATAGGCAGATGCCATAGACGGGAACGCCTGCCCGGCGGGCGGCGAATACTTCGTCGCAGACGTAATTGAACCAATCGGCGCGCGCGCAATCCTCGGTTCCAGTTTCAGACACAAAGAGAGGCCGCCGGTAGCGATTCCAAACTTCTTGTAACATGTCGCGAAAGGGACGGTATCTCGGGTCGTCGCGTAAGAGCATACCCAAGTTATGCACCCATTCATTGCGGTCGTAGAAGTTCACGCCGAGAATGTCTAAATACTCGGGCTTGCCGCCGAGCTCGGGCGACATACGACCCGACAACATATCCCAGGCCTGAAATTGCGCTTGGGTGTACAACGCAGCTTCTAGCTCGTCGCCGGGAATGGCGGGATGGCCCACGATATGGATCAGCGGTTCCGGCGAGACGAGCCTGGCATCCGGAATCTCGTTGAGCAATATCTCGCTCGAGAGAGCGGCGGCCCTTACTAGATTTCGTTTGAGTTCGTGGCCACGATTCGTGGCGTGAGGATTGATACAGCCGGTGTCGCCTCCGCCCCAGGAAAGGAACGAGATCTCGTTGACCGGCGCGAACATGCGACAGTTAGCGCGATGCCGCGCCAGGTAGCGTGTTAGGGCGAAAGTGAAGCGTGCAAACTGGGCGGGGAATTCCGGCGCAAAGATATCGACATGATCCGGCCAGCCGAAATGCAACACATCCAAGACAACTTCCATTTCCATTTCGTACGCAGCATCGAGAATCGTCCGCAGCGAATCGAATTCGTAACGCCCTGGCACCCGCTCGATCAGATGCCAACGAGCGCCGATGCGAATCGTGCGCATGCCAAATGCACGAATGCGGCGATAGTCTTGGGCAGCAAAGCAGTCGTGTTGCGTCGACCTCAGAAGGTCAAGCCGTTTTCCGTCACGCAGCTTATGCGTGGAGCACTCAAATCCCGCTTGGAAGAAGCTTCGAAACATAACATCGGCAGATCGCAACAAAATTCCTTACAGCCGCGCAAAGAGTACGACGACGAGTGGTTTATGCGCTTCCGTGCTCTCCAATACTGGAGAAAGATCGGCATGGCATTTACAAGAACCGCAAGCACCGCGGCAGGCGACCCCTGCGTTAGGTAGATCTCAATTAGAGGTATTTAGTTACATTGACACGTAGTTTCGCGGGTATCGGACCTTACTGATTTAAATCGTGGGCAGCGCGTCTGCCGAGAACCGTGAGCGCTTGGAACGTTTTACCAAGCGTGGCGTTGAGCGCAGAGCCCGGCTGCGCTTGTTTTGATCCATCGCTCCTGGGCAAGAGAAGCCGATTCATGGTTGCGAGAATACTGCGGGTGGTGTGGGGGAGGACGGCATCGCAAGCGGTTAAGATTTTCGCTGGCAACGAAATCACACAGACGTAGCGCAGACGTTCGAGAGCATCCACAACCGAACGCGCAGCGTAGTCGGCCGCGACCGAAAAGCCCGGCAGATTCCCGAGCACACCAAACCACGCAAACTCATCCCGTGCTTTGCCTTTAAAAGAAGCGTGCAGATGGGAGCCTGTTCGCATGAGCCCTGGGATGACAGTAAGCACGTGAACGTGTTGCGAGCGCAGTTCCGAACTGAGCCCAGTTGAGAACCCGACGAGGGCGAATTTAGCGCAACTGTAGGGCAGTAGATGTGGGATGCTGACGCGGCCGCCTACGGACGCGATGTTGACAACGTGACCGCTTCGTTGCCGCCTCATGATAGGCAATACTTCGAACGTGAGGTTTACTGCAGCCCAGAACATGAGATCCATCGCGTGCTTGAAATCGGGTTGGGAAAAAGTGTCGAATGGCCCCACTTGGATTTCTCCGGCGTTGTTGACAAGAATGTCGATACCGCCGAACCGATCGACCACGTTCTTGACGAGCGGAGCAATATCCGACGCGTTGCACAAGTCGACCGGGAATGCAGAAGCTTCGATATGTTCTCGAGATAATGACGCACACGCGCGACGTAGTTCTTGTTCATCTCGAGCACAGAGTGCGATACGCGCGCCGCGTTGTCCAAGTTCTCGCGCTATCGCCAAGCCGAAACCACGCGAGCCGGTGATCAGCGCAACCTTGCCACGCAACGAACGCGAAGCGGCGAGACGCCTTCTTGCGAGTTTAGCGACCGCAAGACCTGCACTCGCAAAAACTGCAGCTTGGGTCAATAGAGAGACCGTTCCGAAGCTCTTCCGACGCGTTCCCGCCAGCCGCATTCATCACTGAGATGGTTTGCTCACGCGAACGTTTCACGGCAGCGGAACCGGCAAAAGTTCGTGCGGTTCGGCGTGTTTAGGCCAGCGCTGCGAGGTCTCGGCCGATGATATTCTGAAACAGGTGCTTGGCGAGACGCCCACGGGCCGGTAGCTCAGTTGGTAGAGCATCGCACTTTTAATGCGGTGGTCGCGGGTTCGAATCCCGCCCGGCTCACCAATCTCATCTGTTCAAGCGGTAGCCCAAACATCTCATCAATAATCAGGCGCCACTCGCACGGCGATTGTGGTGAACTATAAAAAGGCGTTGGAGTTCGCCTTTTGAACTGCCCGCAAGGGAAGATGACTCCTACTCACACGATCCAAGGAGGAGTGTGCAGTGGCGAAGAGCATCAGACCCCGAAACTCGCGGTGCAGCAACTCCAGAACTTCGGATTCTGAATCCTTAAATCGAGACCGCGGCATAAAGCCTGATCGCCTCGGCTGGCCTGGCGGGCATCTCTCGTCGCGGCTGCTTGTTTGCACCGGGATCGTCATCCGTAGATTTCTTTGAAGCCAAATGACCAACTACCTATTTGTCATGCTGGGGGGAGCTCTGGGAGCGGTTTCGCGTTTTGTCGTGGGCACTCTCGTTGCAAGGTGGTACACGGGCCTGTTTCCACTCGGGACCTTTTTGATCAACATGACGGGATCCTTTCTCGTTGGTGTATTGATGATGATATTTCTCAATCGGCCGTCCATTCCTGCAAACTGGCGTCTGTTCCTGGTGACCGGAATTCTCGGCGGATACACCACGTTCTCGAGCTTCGAGTGGGAGATGTTCGCTAGTCTGCGAGGTGGAGCGGTAGCGATCGCCTTATCTTATTCGGCAGCGAGCGTCGTCGTGGGACTGATCGGTGTTTGGCTTGGTGCGGTGTTATCCAATCGGCTCTGGCCGCTTTGAAGGCAATGCCCGAACGGCTCCCGTCGAAATTCCGCCATCGACCAATAGCGTCTGGCCCGTGACGTAGCGGCTTGATTCAGCGGCCAGGAACACGATTGCGGAATCGAGATCGCCGGTCTGACCGGGCCGCTTCACAGGAATGCGGTCGCTCAGATATTCGACCCATTCGCGGTTCTCGTACATCACCTTGTTCTGATCTGTGCGGAACCATCCGGGCGCCAGGCAATTCACGGTCACGCCATGCTTGCCCCAGTCGTCCGCCAGGCTCATCGTCAATTGCCGGATCCCTCCGCGACTGGCTCCATACGGCGCCAAGCCAGCGTAGCCCGCCACGCTCGTGACAGATCCTATATTGATGATCCGTCCATATCGCCGCGGAATCATTCGTCTTGCTACCGCCTGCGCCACGAAAAAACTGCCGCGCAGGTTGGTATCAAGGATCGCATTCCAATCGTCCCAGCTCACCTCGAGCGCGGGCTTGCGAACGTTCATCCCGGCGTTGTTCACCAGAATGTCCATCTGACCGTAAGCTTGGTCCACGGCCGCCGCCATTCGCTCGATGCTTGCGAGATCGCGCACGTCGAGCTCCAGCGAAATGGCCCGAACGCCGAGCCCCTGGATTTCCGTTTCGAAGTGCGTCAGGTGTTCGCGGTTCCTGCTAGTGAGGACAAGATCTGCTCCGGCTTGCGCCAAAGCGCGAGCGAACTGCTGGCCCAAGCCACGGCTTGCGCCCGTAACAACTGCCACTCGCCCGCTCAAATCGAAAAGCGTCGAGCTCATCGCTGGAGTTGAATGTTGAGATCGCTGCAAGGCACGCCCGCATCCACCGTCTTTCCCGGCGTTAGAACCACCTTCATCAGGTTCGCCTGGCGCGCATGCAGCCGTTCGAACCACTGTGGCCCTTCCTCAATCGGCGCCACCATGCTGATCACGGACTTCACGTCCACATCGCCGCGCGCCAGCATCTCAATACAGCGCGGGTATTCGCCCGCCGACGCCGCGGATCCTTGCAAGCGAATTTCCCGGCTGACCACCGTCTGCAGCGGTATCTCCACGTGCGGCGCAACATTTCCGATCAGCATGACGGTGCCGCCCTTGCGAACGCTCTCAATGGCAGTTTTCACCGCCGGAGTATTTCCTACCGCTTCGAATGCAACATCTACGCCGGCGCCGGATGTCAGCCGCTGTAGTTCGGATGGGGCGTCCGTGGTCTTTGGATTAATCGTGTTAGCCGCGCCGAGCCGTTTCGCGAGTTCGAGCCTCGAATCGTCGACATCGGTTACATAAACGTGCAAACAGCCTGCCGCTCGCAGCGCCTGCAGTACCAGCAGCCCGATGGTTCCCGCTCCTACCACCAGCGCGGATGCGTTCTCCGGAATCTTCGCCAGCGAAACTGCATGCACGGCAACCGCTAGAGGTTCAACCATCGCGGCCTCGGGAAAAGTGATATTGTTCGGCACGCGATGGACAATACGGTCCGGTACAACTACAAATTCGGCGAATGCGCCCTGCCGGCGGTATTCAGGAGTCGATACCCCTAGTACCTGACGCCGTCCGCACAAGTTTAGCTGGCCGCGTCGGCAATATTCGCACTCGCCGCAGTAAATCGTAGAGTCGAATGTAACGCGGTCGCCTTCCTGCGTGCTTGAGGCGTCCGCTCCGACTGCCGCCACGGTTCCCGCGGCCTCATGGCCCATCACGATCGGCGGAATCCGCCGGCCGGATGAACCGTCATACCCATGAACGTCGCTGCCGCAGATACCGCAAGCCTCCACTCGAACCAGCACTTCATCACGTCCTGGCCGCGGCATTGGAAGATCTACCAGCTCCAAACGGCTGTACTCGCTCAGCAGAAGGGCCTTCATGTTCGCATGGTAACCGATAGGCTTAACACTTCGAATAGGCGGTGAGAGGGAGGATGGGAGCGGGGAAGCCGCGCGCCTCGGATCTTCGAGAAGCGAAAGAGCGGCGTGCCAGGCGATCAGAGAAGCCGGAAATTCACTTCGATGTTGGCCTGCACGGCGACCGCGTGGCCACCTTTCATGGCGGGACGGAAACGCCACTTGGTGACGGCTTCAATTGCCTTTTCATCCAAGCCGAGACCTAGAGGCCGAATGACGTGGATGTCGCGGGTAAGTCCGTCCTTATCGATCACAACCGATAGCAGAACTGTGCCGGAATACTTCGCCTTACGCGCCTCTTCGGAGTACTCGGGTTCGATCTTGTAAATGGGCACTGGCTGCGAAACATCGCCGCCGATTCGAAACACACCGCCACCGGTACCGCCTCCGGAACCCGGGCCATACCCGTTACCGTTGCCGGAACCAAGCCCGCCACCTGTGCCGCTGCCGAGGCCATTCGCTCCCGGGCCGCCGGAATTCAGCGCCTTCGACAGCGGGTCGCCATAATTATCAGCAACGATCTGGGGAGCCGGCGCTGTGATCGTGGGTGTAACCGGTAAGACGGGCTTCGGTATTGCCAGCGCGGGGGGCATGAATTGCTTGCGTGCAAACTTCGGCGCCTCGCCGTGATTCACGGGCGTGGGCATCTTCTGTCCGCCACCACCGCCGCCACCAGCTTTTTGAGCGGCGGGAGGCAGCTTCGGCTGATAGGCAGGCAGATAAATAATTTCTCCTGTCTTTTTGAGAGCCTTCTGAACGGCCGGGGATTGGAAGACCAGGAAAACCAGCGCGACGAACCCGACGTGGATCAGGATAGATACGGCACCGGATCTGGTTTCCCCGCCCTGATACGCGCCCCAAATGCTTCCCACCTCGATCGGTTTCGAAGTGACCTCCAGGGGCGGAAGCTTGGGCGGATGAATGAGTTCGCGAATGTTCGCGATCAGAGACTTGAACCAGGGCTGCTCAATCTTGGCAAGGTCGCCAAATTCCGTAGATTCCACAGGCCGCGAGGTGACTTCCAGGGGGGGCAGTTTGGGAGGATTTAGCGCCTCCCGGATGCTACGAACGATGGATTTATACCATGGTTCTTCGAGATCGGTGCTCATAAGCAGCCGATCCAGATGGTCGTTCTGAGGTGCGACCGTGTGAGGACGCTCTATAGTTTCATTCACTTCGTCGCTAATCACGACACACTCCGGCTTTGCCACCTTGCTCAACCACTCTTATGCAATCGTTGGACGTGACGCGAAAAATCACAGTTGCAAGAAAACTGCCCGTTCCGTTCAGCACCTTCAGTCTATCACTTTGGACGGAGCCCGCCAGCGACCAGAAAACTTTGCGATTCGAGCCAAATGGCATCGAGTACGTCGGTGAGCTCATGCCCGGAGTCGAGACGCGAAAGCCGGACATTTGGATGGGCCGCTGCGAACAAAAGAGAATGATGAACGGGCACGACCGCATCGTGGTTGCCGTGGAGAAGCAAGGCGGGCTGGACAAAATGCGGGAACGGAGGGCAACGGGCGGCATCGCGCATGAACTCAAAACCCAGCGGTACTTCGCGAAGGCGGGCGTGGTGAAATATCGGCAGAGCGCCTTGTTGTTCCCACGACGCGACCGCTTCGGGACCGAGGCTGCCCAGCCATAAATGGTAAAAGTCGAAAGCCGGCGCGAGCAGAATCAGGCTATGAATTTCAGGGTGTTTCGAAGCATATGATGCTGCAAGATAGCCGCCCAGGCTGGAACCGATGAGAATGGCGGGCGCGCCCTCCAGCAGGCGCGCGATCCGTGCCAGTTGCCGGGTGGCGGTCAGGTGTTCGAAATCGCCCTGGTCGAGCGCCGGGATTTCCAGCCGCATTCCTTGCGAGGCGAGCCGAGCGGCGAAGAATTGGGCCTTGCGAGAAGCGGGGCTGGAGGCGAAGCCGTGCAGATACAAGACACGCAATGAGTGGGGCAACATCTAATGTTAGCGGCGGAGTTTGCAGACCACGCGCTTGCCAGGAGAGCACAGGATGGGTAGAATCTTTGACTGAACCACAGCCACGGATTTCCCGCCGATTCCCCTCCGCCTTGATCAGTGATGTAGTTTAGAGTGTTGGACCCGGCGGCTTCGCCGGAAAGGGAGATGCGTTTGCGAACACAGGAGAACAAGGAATGTCGGTAGCAGAGAGAGTAAAGCAAATCATCGTAGAACAACTGGGCGTGGACGAGAACCAGGTGGATCCGAGCGCATCTTTTGTCGACGACCTGGGGGCGGACTCGCTGGACATTGTCGAGCTGGTTATGGCGTTCGAAGAGGCTTTCGATTTGGACATTCCGGACGAAGACGCCGAAAAGATCAAGACCGTTAAAGACGCCATCGACTACATCGAGGCGAAGAAGAAATAACTTGACTCCCGGCAGGCGCGACGCGGAACCATGAGCGTATTCCGAGCGGGGCCGCGAAGAGTAGTAGTCACAGGGGTGGGGCTGCTGTCTTCCGTGGGAACCGGTACCGCCGAATGTTGGGCGGCGGTTTGCCATGGGAAGAACGGGATCGGCGCCATCACGCAGTTTGACGCGCACGAATTTGCTTGCCGCATTGCGGGCGAAGTAAAGGGGTTTGACCCGTTGCTTTACATCGATAGAAAAGATGTGAAGAAGATGGGGCGCTTCATTCAATTCGCGATGGCCGCTAGCGAATTCGCCGTCCGATCAGCGCGGCTGGAGATCAGAGCCGAAGAAGCCGAGAGTGTCGGAGTGTATATCGGCAGCGGGATCGGCGGCTTCGAGGTGATCGAGCGGGAGCATAAGATTCTGCTCGAACGCGGTCCGAGCCGCATGTCGCCGTTTTTTATCCCCTCGTGCATCGTAAACCTGGCGAGTGGCTACGTGTCGATCCGGTATGGAGCGAAAGGGCCCAATTCGGCCACTGCAACCGCCTGCACCACCAGCGCCCACTCGATCGGTGATTCCTACCGTCTCATCCAGCATGGCGATGCCGATGTGATGATCTGCGGCGGAAGCGAGGCGTGCGTCACGCCCATGGGAATCGGCGGTTTTGCGGCGATGCGCGCGCTATCCACGCGAAACGATGAGCCGGAGCGAGCATCCCGGCCCTGGGATCGAGAGAGAGACGGCTTTGTGGTCGGCGAAGGATCGGGCATCTTGATTCTGGAGGATCTGAAGCACGCGGAAGGGCGAGGCGCACCCATCTTGGCAGAAATCGTCGGTTACGGAATGAGCGCCGACGCCCATCACATCACCTCTCCGCCCGAGGATGGCGACGGCGGCTATCGCGTGATGAGGAACGCGCTACATGATGCTGGTATTGCGCCCTCCGAAGTTCAGTACGTGAATGCGCATGGCACTTCTACCGGCCTGGGCGATAAAGCGGAGACGGTAGCGATCAAGCGCGCATTCGCCGAGCATGCGAAACAGATTGCAGTGAGCTCGACGAAGTCCATGACCGGACACCTGTTGGGGGGCGCAGGTGGGCTTGAGGCGGGCATCACCGTGTTGGCCATTCGGGACCAGATCGCTCCGCCTACCATTAACTATGAATTTCCAGATCCAGAGTGCGATTTGGACTATGTTCCCAATCAGGCGCGGCGTATGGAAATTGAATACGCGCTTTCGAATAGCTTTGGCTTTGGCGGCACGAACGGGTGCTTGATCTTCAAGAAGTTCGATGCGAGCCATTAGCCGGAAGTGGACTCGAGGTGGCCGCGAGCAGGTCGTGTGTGCTCGGGTGGTGTATCGGTTTGCGCAACCCCTTCCATCATTTTCAAACCTTGGAACTGATACGCCATCTGCGCTCGGCTGTGAAATGATAAAAACGTAAGAGACGAAATGCGCGCCTGCTCGCGCCTGAAGTCTGCAATTTTCGCACTGGTCGGTGCCACGATGGGGATGAGCTTCCTGGATTTGGGCGATCTGCTGCTGGCAATTGCGCTTTTCTTCGCAACGATGATCGTCATCTTTGAGTTCGCCGAGCGGCGACGCGAAAGCAGACGTGAACAGCGGCTGCTAGATGCAATCGAGCGCGAATACCGAGCGTATTTCGAGATTGAACGGGTGTAGAGGTCTGGTGCTGCGCCTACGCACAGAGTGCAGACCCCCATGTTACGCTGTAACCACAGACTCGCTGGAGCAGTGATAGGGCGAGTCACTGGCGAGTGATCCTCGGGGCGTAGCGCAGCCTGGTAGCGCACCTGCCTTGGGCGCAGGGGGTCGCAGGTTCAAATCCTGCCGCCCCGACCAATGGAATCAGTAAGATGCGGCGATTTCGGGCATCGGTCGGAAATCGGATGTAGTCGATTTTGTAGCTGGTGGTTTCCTCAGGATCGATCCGCCAACTATCAGATCACTTGTTCCGAGATCGGAAGTTGGCCGGCTGGAAAAGCCGAGGGAGTGGCCAGCCCCGCCGTTTTTATTCACGACCTTTCGATTCATCAAGACGGTCCGATGCAAGGCATTGTTCAATGATTCGCGAGGGTCAGTTGACCTCCGGAAATCCTCACCTTTAGCTAGAGCGCACAGATTGACACCTGGGGCTTCAATGATGCCGGAGTCAGTTGACCCCGGAAATAACGCCAACACCTCGAACGACGCCGCCCTGTTCTAGCTTCAATGATGCCGGAGTCAGTTGACCCCGGAAATCCCGTACTTACCGTGGAAGCCCACTCTGTTTCGTAGCTTCAATGATGCCGGAGTCAGTTGACCCCGGAAATGCGGTGAATTTTCCGTCTCAGTGGTCTAGCCAGAGCAGCTTCAATGATGCCGGAGTCAGTTGACCCCGGAAATGAGTTCGGTTCACGCAAGGCTTGACAAGGCGGGGCTGCTTCAATGATGCCGGAGTCAGTTGACCCCGGAAATCTCGAGTCCATCCCAATACGATGGCGCATGGGCCTTGCTTCAATGATGCCGGAGTCAGTTGACCCCGGAAATGCGCCTTACGTCTTTCAATCCAGTCCGGCCGGTGCCGTGCTTCAATGATGCCGGAGTCAGTTGACCCCGGAAATGCATCGATTTTCAGGATATTCCCGCCGGCCGGCGCGGCTTCAATGATGCCGGAGTCAGTTGACCCCGGAAATCACGCCTGTGATGTAATAGCGCGTCGTGGTCGCTTCGCTTCAATGATGCCGGAGTCAGTTGACCCCGGAAATCAGCGCTTCGAGCGGTACAGTCTCGGTTGCTTATGGCTTCAATGATGCCGGAGTCAGTTGACCCCGGAAATATTAACGGTCAGCTCGTTTCGACCGCGACGCAGATGCTTCAATGATGCCGGAGTCAGTTGACCCCGGAAATCTCCAACAGCAACTCGAACAGCCGGAGCATGCCGGTGGCTTCAATGATGCCGGAGTCAGT
This sequence comes from Bryobacteraceae bacterium, assembly GCA_036269275.1. Lineage (GTDB taxonomy): Bacteria > Acidobacteriota > Terriglobia > Bryobacterales > Bryobacteraceae > Bog-105. The sequence continues at coordinate 66,907 of DATASJ010000098.1, forward strand.
TGACCCCGGAAATGACGGGAATGTGATTTCCGAGCCGCACTGTGCTGAGCTTCAATGATGCCGGAGTCAGTTGACCCCGGAAATCCAAGATGAAGGCGGCTGGCTACAGGTGGAAGTTCAGCTTCAATGATGCCGGAGTCAGTTGACCCCGGAAATTTGCCCGGACTCCACGAATTCCCAGAGTTTAGGGGCGCTTCAATGATGCCGGAGTCAGTTGACCCCGGAAATGTGCTCGCGTTGGGCAGACCGAGCAACTGATTATTGGCTTCAATGATGCCGGAGTCAGTTGACCCCGGAAATCGGCAAAGTACGAGGAATACTCCAACGAAGACGTCGAGGCTTCAATGATGCCGGAGTCAGTTTACCCCGGAAATCAAATTCGTGCGCGCGGTCGCGACACTGACCAGGTCGGCTTCAATGATGCCGGAGTCAGTTGACCCCGGAAATGGCAAAGGTGAGCAATGGAATCGCTGGAAGTTGAGCCGCTTCAATGATGCCGGAGTCAGTTGACCCCGGAAATTCAGCTCCCGTGAAGGAGGCGGTACCGGTTTTGTTGCTTCAATGATGCCGGAGTCAGTTGACCCCGGAAATAGCTATCTTTGCATATCATTCAATTTTCAATGATCTTGCTAGCCGCCCGCGAGCACCCCGACCAGATGGCCGTCGCCACAGAACGGACTGCGAAGCCAACAATAACAAACCTCATTCCCTCAGCAGCTTACGGCCCGCGAGCAGCGTGCAGGGCTTTTACACCACCCCGCCGCTCGCATAGCTCACCTGCTCACAAAAACCGGATAACTCGCAATTTCATCCTCAATTAGCCTCGCCAGAAGCCGAACCTGAATCTCCAGCAAACGCCGGTAGCTCACCCGATATTGAAAGAGCGGATGCGTCACCAGCGAATCCATCCGCGCTTCGTACGCCCTATAAAACCCCTTACGTCCCGCCGTCGTCAATGCCACCGATTCTCCCGCCTGCACGAAGTCCTTCGCCGTGACCATTCGCGTATTTATCGAACTCAGCACTGCGGAATCAGCGATAAGCGGCCGGAAAGGCTCCATCAAATCGAGCGCCAGCGCCGGACGGCCATGGCGAATCTGATGAAAGTACCCCATATAAGGGTCAAAACCAACCGCGTAACACGCAATGGTCACATCCTTGGCGAGCATACTGTATGCGAGGCTCAGCAGTGCGTTCACCGGATCCCGCGGAGGCCGGCGATTGCGCCCTCTGAAGTCGAAGTTCAGAGCAACCGGCCCGCTCACATCCGCCCTCCCTCCATCGAACTCTCCGCCATCCCCCGCATTGCCAACTTTGATCATCCCGGCGAATTCTTCGAAGTAGTAACGCGCAGCCGTTCCTTCAATCCCCAACAACATCTCCAGGCTCTCAGCGGACTCCGCACTATCCGCCAGCGTCTTCATTGATGTCAGCGTCGACTTCTTCGGCTCCAGATGATTCCGCTGCAGCATGACCCGCTGATTCCGGATCTTCCCTGCCACTAGGCTGCGTGCCAGCGATCTCGCAAACCACCCCGAATCCGCCAGCCGGAACTGCGCGCGCCGAAGATTGATATTCTTCGTGTTCATACCGGTCGTGATGCCGTAGAACCACCCGCCCATCGAAAAGTAAGAGACCGGGACGCCGCTCTCGCACAACGTCTGAATCGCCTGCGTCGAAATCTGAACATTGCCGAGCAGGTTCACTTGGCAGAGATCCCCGATCCGAATCTCCTGAACCGTCATTTCCTTGTCCTTGACTTGAAGCACTTCGCCGCTCTTGCCCACACGCAGCCCTGGCGTGTTCAAGTACAGCGGCTTCAAATCGTCCCGCGGCGTCATCAGAAGCCGGACTTCGCTATTTCCCGGCTCTCGTCCCGGCGGTTTGCGTCCCGGTTGTTCGAATAACTCCAATTGCACGGCATCCACCAGATCGGATCCATACATCAGCCTGTTCGTCTCGTCGGGCAGGCAGATTGAATGTAGCGAACACCCGACGCACTTAGGTGAATCCACGAGCGGAGCGGGAATCAGGCCACGCGACGCAAGTTCCCATGCACGCGCTACTGCCTCTTCCGCTTCTCCGATTAGTTCGGGCGTGATCGCGACTCGCACCCGCTGGCGCGTCTTCCGGTAGAAGACCGCCGCCTCTTCGCACGAATAGCCGTTCTCTCGCAGCACGATCGCCTGTAACGCGAGCTGGACACGATCCGACGGCCAAAGTTCGAGTCCCGATCCGTCCGCGGCTTCTCGCGGTTTCCCGTGCTTGTAATCTACCGGAGTCGCGATTATTCCTTCCGCCTCGACGAGGTCGAGCTTCGCAATTACTTTGAGCCGCTCGCTCGATAACGTGACCGAACGGGCATGGACCTTCTCCCCGTCTCCGTCGCTCCCTTCCTGGCCGGCGCTCGGCAGCTCGCCGCTACCCCGATCCACGCGTCCATGCTGTATGGAGCCCTCCACGGTATCGGCGCTCTGTTCGAAAACTCCTTCCACCCATTCGTAAAAGAACAGCCGCGGGCAATACACGAACTCATTTACCATTCGCGCGGGAAGATATTCCGGAAGCTCGCGCTCGAGGGAAACGCCGGCTGCTGGGGAAACGGGTAAGGGGAGCGCGCCCAAGATTGAATCCTCCGGTTTTCAGACGATATAGCAGGATTGGTCGACGTTCGTATAAGGAAGTCCGAGCGCGGTAATGACGCGGTCGCCGCGCCCTTCTGCAGGACCAAGATGAACGAATAGCACCTGATCCTCATCGTGTTGAATGATGCGGCTCAATTCCGCGCGGCAGCGGACAAGGTCCTGCTGCGTGAACTGGCACTCGAAAATCGAATATTGTAAGTGGTCGCCGAACCCTCGCATAGTCTTAAATACCTTTCGCAGACGTCGGTCCTCGGTGATGTCGTAGCAAACCAGGTAGGATTGGCGCATGACTAAAGGTTAGTCGCAAAACAACGTCGCGGCTAGCGGATTATTTCAAGAATTTTTGCGGCACTACACGAGCAACAAAGTCAGAAGACAGACCTCCGCACCGGAACACGGATACTTGCATACAGAAATGTTCAATATTCTGGTAGTGACCACTTCAGAGATAAGAGAGTGCGAATCAGGGGCAGAAGTCTTTGCTTTCTGCCCCATCGAGGCCGGGAGCCAAATCCCGGAATCACTGAATCGTCCCCCTAGATTCACGCCGCGAGCATGCTTCAATTGGGCCAGAAACTGATCGGAGTTTAGTTATCAGGCTAACCTTCGCCGGGATATCCATCACGTCTTTCATGCTCGCAGCTTGAATGAGGCTTGCAATCGTATCACCTCAGGAGTAGAGTAGGCACGAATACGAAGTGGCCGGTACACCAATACCAGCCGCTTACCAAGCCACGTCAGAAGACGCAGCACATGATTCAGCACGATGATACCGCATCTCCGACCGTGGCGGAAAGGAGGAACGCGGCAATGGGCTCATCTGAGCACTTCCGGCTACAGAGCAGTGCGGCGGCATTCTGGCGCGTTCGGGTTTGTGAGCTCGCCAGCGCACCGGCGAGAACCACCGGATCGCTGTAAGTAGCCATTCGGGGCCGTGCTTGCGAGAGCGGCCCCAAGTCCAACTTTAAGTGAATGCATCTCAGCGCGGAATCAGTGCGCGCCCAGATGAGGAGATTTGCCATGAACGCAAACGAGTTGTACCAGAAATTATTAAGTTCCTGCACCAACGGCATGTCCGCCGTTCGAACTGTCATCGACTTACTGCCGGCCGAGGGCGATGGCGGGAAGGTCGCGCCACCCACCCACGAAGGCGGGAAATACGCATTTGAAGATCGTGTCGTCGATGGCCGCCCTGACGTGAAGACAGTTCTGCTCGACAGCGTCCAGAGCCAGGCGAACCGGTTTGAGGACTTACTGCTTGCCGCGGTTTACTCAAAAGAGGTTCAGATTCCACTGCTCAGAATGGAAATTCCGGGCCACGAACCCCTCACCTCGCTTTCCGTACCCCACCGGGTTCACGACGCAATCTTCCGCGACAGCCGCATCAACGGAACCCGCTTCCGCGATTCCGCCATCGGCAAAGCCATGGTCGAAGCTCGCGCCTGGAACGCGACGGGCATGTTCCGGCTCTGTCCAACAGCGCTTCTGTTCGGCACCTGGGATTCGCAGAGCGGCGCCGGCGTCAATAGCGCCAAATTCGCTCGATCCCTTGTTTCCGAAATCATTGCGCTTGATGTCGTACCGGGCGTCAAAACGGCATCGCGCATCGACCCCCTCGGTATCAAGGCAATGCCCGGCGCGATTTTCGAAAGCAAAACGGAACAGTGGACGCTCGATAAGGACAAGGCACAAAACAAAAACGGAAAGCCGGCCCTGTTCAAGAGCAAAGGTACCCCCGCCGAGATCAATCACGGCAACATTCCCCCGTCTATCGGGCCGGGAGGCGTCACCTTCCGCATCGCAAGGCAAACTTCAGTGCTGTCGTTCGCCCAGCTTCGCAAGCTCCGCTTCCCCGTGGACGGAAAAGATACTCCCGAACGCAACGCCGCAGGCCGCGCTGTAATTGCCGCTCTGGGAATCTACGCGGTCGCCTCCCAGCCGGAACAGGGTTACCAGCTCCGTTCACGCTGCCAGCTAATTCCCACCGCCAAACCCGAATTCGAGTGGATTGGATCGATTGCCTCCGACACTTCCAAGGAACAAATCACCAGCGATGTTGCGCGGGATGCGTTCCGCCAACTCTACGAGACCGCAAAAGCCGCCGGCCTCGGCTGGGAGGAAAAACCCATCACGCTCACCCCCGAAGAGAAGCTGGTGAAGCTCGTCCAGATGAGCGACCAGTCCACTGAAGTCGAGGAGTAGGAGCGAAACATGCTCGCCATTGAGATCGAGTTCCTTCTCGGCAGATACTTTGCTGCCGATTTCCGCAACGACACCCTTCCCGAGTGGCCGCCCAATCCCGGCCGCCTCTTCGAAGCTCTGACCGCGGCTCACCATGACTCATTCGGCAACAACAGCGAGCGAGCCGCGCTTCAATGGCTTGAGAAGCTCGGCGCCCCTGAGATCTGCGCGGGTGAAACGGGCAGGCCCGAGCCGGTGGTGAACTTCGTTCCCACCAATTACGACGGAAAGACTTCTCGCAGCCCTCATCCCGATCAACGCGGAAAGCAGCCGCGCTCTTTCCCGGTACAGGCTCCGTCAATTCCTGTCGTTCATTTCCTCTGGCCGAAGGCCGAACCGGACACGCAAACTCTTCACCAGCTTTCCGCGCTGCTCGCACGCATACCCTCCCTCGGCCGGGCCTGTTCTTTCGTCCGCGCGCGCCTCGCCGGCGCACCAAATATCGCGAACTTTGTTCCTGATAACACAGGTCACCTTTCGCTACGCATCTTCGGAGAGGGCAGGCTCGAAGAACTCGAAACACTCTATAAAATGGGCCGGCGTCCTTCGCTTGCACCGCAGGCACGCTACTCCCAATTCCGCGAATCGAAGACCGAGCCGGCTCGCGCCGCCGGAGAGATGATCGTGCTCCGCAGAGTGGAAGGTGCGCCGCTGCCCATCGAGGCCGCCCTCACCCTTACCACGGCAACACGAAAGGCTTTGATGTCGCGGGCCGAAGCAGCCGGCGACCACATGCTCTGCGAGATGCTCAGCGGGCATGGCGACCATCCGCATTGCGCCATCGCCGCCTTGCCCTTCGCCGGCCATGAGCATGCCGACGGCCGGCTGATGGGCATCGCCATCGTCTTGCCTCACGATATCTCACCGGTTGAGCGCCGCAAGATCGTGCGCCTTTGCGCCGGTCTCGAAGTGATCAACCTGAAGACAGAGCAAACTCATTGGAAAGTCGAGCTGAGCGGATTCGATCTGCCGCCGATGGCCCTGAATCCGGCAACCTGGATGAGAGCATCGGCCACCTGGGCATCGGTCACGCCTGTTCTGTTAGACCAGTTCCCGAAAAAGCGTCTGCCGGTGGAAAAAATCCTTGCCGTAGCCTGCGAGCGAATCGGCTTACCCATCCCGATCGAAATCGAACACGGACCGTACTCGGATGTGCCAGGCGTCTCGCCTGTACCCGCTTTTCGCCTCAAGCGCAAAAGCGACGAGAAGCCGCGCTGGGGAGTGCACGTGAAGCTGCGATTCCCGATTCCCGTTCGCGGCCCCATCCTCATCGGTGCCGGAAGATTCTTCGGACTCGGGCTGATGAAACCGTGGCAATGGAAGGAGTGCCCGCTTGACCACCAGTGACTTCACCGCGTTTTATCGGGCCGTTCACGGCAGAACTCCATTTCGCTGGCAGATTGAATTGCTCGAGCGCGTCGCCGAAAAAGGCTGGCCGGACACTATCCAGTTGCCCACCAGCTCGGGAAAAACTTCGGTCATCGACATCGCAATTTTTCTTCTGGCGCTCGAAGCAGGGAAACCGCTTAACGAGCGTTGCGCCGCGATGCGCACCTTCTTCGCGGTGGACAGGCGCATCGTGGTCGATGAGGCCTGGGAACATGCGCGCTCTATCGCCGAAAAATTGCGAAGTCCCGACGATCATGTAATCGAAGAAGTCGCAAAGCAGCTTCGCCGATATGGCGGACGTTTGCCGCTGCAGGTCAGCCGCATGCGCGGCGGCATGGTGCGCGACAGCGGATGGGCCGATGAGCCGAATCAACCTCTGGTCTGTCTCTCGACCGTGGACCAGGTGGGATCGCGGATGCTCTTTCGCGGATACCAAGTCAACCAACGAACGCGGCCCGTTCACGCGGGTCTGATCGGGATCGATTCCCTTGTCATTCTCGATGAGGCGCACCTTTCGAACGCATTCGCGGAAACAATGCAAAGCCTGGCCGGGCGGTATACTCGCCCCGGCGAGAAATTCCCGCGAATCGTCAATATGTCGGCGACAGCGAAGGATCACGCGGACGTGTTTTGCATGAAGACACAGTGGATCGAGGAAGACTCGAGCGTTCTCAAGCCGAGACTCGCTGCCTCAAAACCGGCTGTGCTGCGGGACCCGAAAAAACGCTTCGAAGACGAGATCGCGAATGCCGCAAAAGAACTCGGCGCTGCCTTGAAGACCGGCGTTGTCGGAGTGATCACAAACACCGTCGCCTCTGCGCGTGCAGCATTCGACAAGCTGGCCGGGCACAGGGTGCTCTTGATCGGCCGGAATCGGCCCTGGTGCGCGGAAAAGCTGTGGCAAGAATACGGCAGCAGAATGAAAGCCGATCGGGATCGGACATCCAAAGAGGTCCTCTACGTCGTCGCCACCCAGACCGTCGAGGTCGGAGCAAACATCAGCTTCGATGCGCTCGCAACAGAATCCGCTCCCATCGACGCCTTGCGCCAGAGGTTCGGCAGATTGAACCGGCTGGGGTTGGCAGCCGAATCAAAGGCCATCATCGTTCTGCGGCCGAAGGGCGATCCCGTTTACGGCGCACCGACGGAAGCCACATGGAAATTCCTGAAAGGCCGCGAACCGGTCGATTTCGGCGTCCTTGCCATGAATCGCATGCTGGATGGTCAAGACCGCGAGCCGATGCTGTCACGTCGGTCCCGCGCTCCGCTGGTCTTCCCCGGTCACATCGAGCTCTGGTCTCAAACCAATCCTCCTCCCGAACCCGATCCTGACATCGCGCCGTTCCTTCATGGGCCGGAAGCGCTCGAAGCCGCCGACGTTCAGATCGTATGGCGGGAGAATCTGACCGACGACAATCAGCCAGAATGGCAGAGTCTGATCGATCTCGCGCCGCCTCTGTCGCGAGAAGGGTTACCCATGCCGATTGCCTCGGTGCGTCGTTGGCTGCGCGGCATGGATACGAACGCGTCAGATCTCGAAGGAGTGCCCTCAGACCCCGAGGAAGAGAACGACAGGAAACCTCGGCAGAAAAAGCCAGTAGTCATCTGGACTTCGCAGAGTGCCGTGCTGCAATACGACACCGATATTCGTCCGGGCCAGACCATCGTTATCCCCGTCACCTACAACGGTGCCGACAAGTATGGCTGGAATCCCGGCGCCACTCCGCTCGACATCTTCGATGAGGTCAACCAGGAAGAAGCCGAGCGCGGGCTCCGCAAGCGACTCGTTCGGCTCGACATCGCGGTAAAGCAAGATCCCCACCTACAGAAGTTGCTAGCCTCATACCGCGACGATCCGGATCCCGAAGGACGCGCCCCAATCTTCGCCAGACTGGGAGTGGCGAAATCAGAGAAGGCAAGAATTGATTTTTCGGGGCGGGTGATCATATGGCCGACGGTAGAAGCCAAGAATTCGGAAATCGAGCCCTCGAGCGAAGAGTACGACGAAACGGACGACAACTCACTTTCCACCTTTCAAACCCTCGAAGCCCACACTGCCGGTGTGATCGAGCACGTCCGCAGATATGCCACCGGCTGCGGCCTCTCTGCCGCACTCGTCGAAGACCTCATTCTCGCCGCCCGGATGCATGACTGGGGAAAGTGGGACGAACGTTTTCAGGCGTGGTTAGTGGGTCGTCCGTTCGACGGCAAAGCTTGCCTGGCGAAATCAGGCAAACTGCGCAGCCACGCGGAAAACAACCGTGTGCGCGAACAAGTGGGCTACCCAGAGGGTGCTCGGCACGAAGCCGCGTCCGTCATGGCCGCATGCGCATCCGGATTGCTTAATCAGGCTCACGACCGAGATCTCGTACTGCACCTCATCGGCACGCATCACGGATGGGGACGTCCCTGGTTTCCGGTCTGGGAAGAACAACCGGATTTTCGTGTCCGCGTGGAAATCGAAGGCCGATCCTTTGAGTGTTCCGACGGTCTTGAACTGGCGCGCCTCGACTCTGGCTGGGTGGATCGGTTCACGTCCCTGAACCGCCTCTACGGCTACTGGGGACTGGCGTACCTCGAGACCCTTCTCCGCCGCGCCGATTGCATGCAATCGAGAAAGGAGGCCGAAGCTGCCGCAAATTAAACTCACCGGTTTCAAATCGGGCGTACCCATCGGCTTCATGGCGGCGTTGGGCGCGTTCCGCCACGCTTCAGCCATGGATGAACTCGGTGAAGTGAAACTCGGCTGGACTCCCTATGGAGGTCAATGGTGTGCTTTGCTCGTAACCGAGAAATCTGTCGATGCCGATCGTCTTGCGAGGTTATTTGCTGACCGCGTGAAGCCGATGAAGTGCCGCCCGGAATTCGACTGGTCGCCTGCCTTGAAGGATGTCTCTCCAGAGGCGTTGCGCGAGCGATCGCAATTGGCCTTGAGCGAGGGCTTGGCAGAGTGGTTTCAGGCGTTCGGGTGCGAGCTCTCGACGAGCAAAGACGGCAAACTTCAGTCAACGCCGTTTGACATGACAGTCGCACGGCAGCTTTTTCTTGCGAATGCCGCATGGCTCACAAAAAACCTTGCCACGCCTGACAAAAGACGTGGAGACGCGCCTAATATCGTATCCTTCGCGGAAGCATTGTTCGGTCCCTGGAAATACCAGGATGATCAACACTCCCTCGGGTGGGACCCATCCACGATTCTGATGGGTGCCTTCACTCCCAAAGCTCCAACCGCCATGAATAAAGCAGGAGTGCGTGCGGCCGTGTGGCTCGCGATGGAATCTCTTCCTTTCTTTCCCTGCTTCTACGACAGCGGGCTTGCCACAACCGGATTCAAGAAGCAGGGCCGTGACGAGAGGTTTTCCTGGCCCATCTGGGAAGCGCCGCTCACGGTCGCTTCCGCGCGCGTCTTAATTGAACACTCAATAACGCTGCAAGCAGGTGAGCTGTCAACACGCGGAATTGCGGCCGTATACACAAGCCAGGTGTTCAAACCCAATAAATATCTGACGAGCTTCCAACCGGCAGTGCTGCAGATACGTCCGGCCACTAGCGATTCGCTGACTGTACCCACCAGATAGGTCACTGCCAAGTAGTCGCCGGCTGCCCGGCCCGAACCAGTCGCATCGCGAGCTCCAGCCGCCTCCGCATCATACACTGCCACAGGCGCCACGTTGGGACTGAAAGTACAACAACGGGCATGCCCGGCCGGGTTCTCATCGTCAGGATTCGGGAAAACGAGAAGCATGTTCCTTTCGGCTGGCCTGTGAACGTTTCCGTGCCTCAGGCGGCACGCCCCTAGGCACTAACAACCGCGCCTCTTCAATCTGAGGATATCTGAACGCTTACAGAACGTCCACGTTCGTTCACCCAGCGCACTAGAAGCATGGGAGGAATGTTGGCGGTCAGCTCGAATGTGGTTGCCTGCGCGTAATTGCGGCCACGATAATCTGGCATCGTGTTCGCAATAAGCGCCGATTACAACCCGAAAAGGCCTAAGCAACCAATTTTTCCCTCCTTTTCAGCTTCGAACCGTTGATGTATGGTTCCGGCATGAAGACCGAAGAGGCTTACAAGCTGTTCATTGAATACGGACGGGCTGAACGCGGCTACGCACGGGAAACGCTGGGAAAACTGCGTGACTGTTTTTCGTCGTGGCTCCTGCCCGCGTTTCAGGGGCATGAGGTTCAGGATATTTCCCGAATAGACGTTATGCACTTTCGCTCGACCATGGTGGACAGGGGAGTGGGAGCCAACCGGCAGTACAGTGTGCTGATGTGCTTAAAGCTGTTCCTTAAGTTCTGCCGAACCGTGCTGCAGATCACCTGCTTAGACCCTCACGAAATCCAGTTGCCGCCCCGCCCGAAACCGCACGTCCAATATCTAACGAATGCCGAGGTGAGGCGCATTCGTGAGTGCATTCCGATTAACACCTTTACCGGTCTCAGAATGCGCGCGTTGTTCGAACTGCTGCTTGGCACCGGGATGCGGATTTCGGAAGCTTTAGGGCTCGACCGCACTCAAGTCGAACAGAGTGGAGACGAGATTGAGATTATCGGCAAGGGCGGGAAGAGGCGGGTAATTTTTGTCAGCGACGAACTCCTCAGCTGGGTTCGGAAACTCCTGTCAAGGCGAGATGACGATCATCCTGCCGTATTCGTAACCACTGGCATCCCGAGGCGGTGGCAGCGCTATGATATCTCGAAATACTTTATTGAGCTTCGTCGAAAAGCACAGATCGACAAGTTGCTCACGCCTCATCTCTTGCGCCACACGTTCTGTACGAATCTCCTTCATCACGGGGCCGACATCACGTTCATTAAAGAACTGGCGGGACATCAGGACATCGAGACCACGGCTCGTTACTATCTGGGCGTTGACCGACAGACCCTCAAAGGAGTGGTGAGGAAGTGCTTGGATTACAGCAGTCCCGACGAACAGGTAACTCAGACGGCTGCTTGACAGAATTTTTCTAGGCGCTATACTTCCGGTACAACAAGTAAGCGTTCAGAACAATTTCTTTCGCATATCGTTTCGTCGCGCTCCTCTGAATCCTCGCCAGTGGACCACCTCCTTTCTAAGGATATAAAGGCTAAATAGGTCACTTTTCGAAGGACCTGTCAAGTCAATCTGTTGGTCGCCGTTTGTTGTCTTTGACTGCAAACGCACCTGGACCTAAGAAGGCGACGTAACCTGGGTTTTGAAGGTCAATTCTCTCCGTGCATGTCCCTGAAGAGCATGCCGGAGCCAAGCCGCCACAAGTGCTTGGAATTACTGTTTAGCTGTCAAAGCGCGCCGGGTCTTAGTCTGGCCCCGAGACCTTTTCGAAAAGAACATCTGTTCTGGACGGAAAGGTTTTTCTATGTCTGAAATATCCGCTCCAGCGCCGCGGCTCAGCATCATACTTCCCACGTTTCTGCGATACGCCCAGGCAGAACTTCAGTTCTCGCCGCAGTCACTTATAAAGTATGAAGATTGCGCTCGGCAAATATGCAGGACGCTTGGCGACCGGATAGTGAGTGACTATGGCAAAGAAGATGTTTTATCCCTCAAAGCTGCGCTGCTGTCGCGGCAGCTCAGTGTCTCCCGGCAGGTCAGCATTCTCTCGGCACTCAAGCGCATCCTGGCGTATTGCCGCCACAGCGGCATGGCTGTCCTTGACCCAGACTGCATTACCATCCCCAGACGGCCGCGGCGCGACGTCGCGTATCTGACGGCCGAGGAAGTCGAGCGTTTTGTCGCTGCAATTCCGCTGACAACGCTCAAAGACAAACCGCACAAGGCCGGCCTGCGCTTTCGCGCCTTGGTGGAAGTCCTGCTCGGGACGGCCATGCGAATCGGCGAAGTGCTCTCGCTCAACCACGACCAGATCGACTATGAAGCCCGCGAGGCGCGTATTATCGGCAAAGGCAATAAGGAGCGCACGGTATTCTTCACCGTCCGATCCATTTCTTGGCTTCAGCGGTATCTTGAGACGCGCACCGACGCCACGCCCCCTGTGTTTGTCACCGAGGACGGCACAACGAGGCTCAGCCGACCCGATATCTGGAGACCTTTCCGGCATTACCGCATACACGCCGGGATCAATAAGCGTATCACGCCGCACCTGCTGCGGCATACGGCGGCAACGCAACTGCTGTTTAATGGGTGCCCGGTGGGGCATATAAAGGAGATTTTGGGTCATGAGCGCCTTGAGACAACGTGCCGGTATTATCTCGGGCTCGACCACCGGGCGGCAAAACAGGCGCATGAAAAGTATTTGACCTACGGGTCAGAGGTTTGATACTTCACAAGGAAACGGATCCTGGACGAACCAAGCGGCGTATTATGCGGACTTGTAATCCTTCAAGTATACGTGGTTTTCCAAAGCATCTCCAAACATACGCATAATGTCAATCGTATCGTTTGCCAAGTTGTCGAGGCCCTCGATCGCGAGAAACGTGTCCTCGCCATGTGCGACGGCGTTTCGCCGCTTCAACAGGAGTAGGTTGATGAAATCGGCCTTCTCAGCAAAGGTGTTACTAGGCACGCTGCACACTAAGCAAATGTCTGTAAAAACCTCAAAGCTGAGATTAGCTCTAGTATTTACGAGATCCTCGTTTACTCGGGCGAATCGACGGTCCGACGAGTTCAATATTTCGTCGAGCAACGCGCAGCGTTCTTTGATGCTGAGACTCGAAGTTGCCAAAGTCGCAAGGCGCGGCAGGAAGTGATTTCGAAGAAACTGGCGATCAAGCTCGCCGAATTTGAAACGCCGGAGCGCCACATGATCTAGGTACTTTCGTGCGGCAAAGCGAACATATCCTTCCCAATGGGCGTAACAGATGGTCACCATTGCGCGTAGAAGTACACGGCGGAGATTAATGTCCGCTCTTATAATAGCCGCTTTCAGATCCGAAATTTCCTTCAGGCGCCAAGATCGATCTTCCGTGATCTGTTGTGAGAAATCAGTTTCAGAATACGGTTTACTCATGGCCGAAACCAATCGGCCCCGAAGGGAACGGTGCGTTGAATACGGGTGGTACCCCTAAGACCGGGGGAGGTAAAGGATGCCGTTTCTGGTTGATACCAGAAATTTTGTATTTTGGGTTTGAGAAACCGCTCCGGTTGGGCCAGTGTGAGAATAGCCTGTAGGTTTTTCGCTACGCCAACCGCGATCCCCTCCAGTCCGACGAGACCAACCTTGCCGACATGGCGCCCGTCCTCGAACCGCCGTAGAACGTTCTTACCTTCGACCTTGTTCAGCAGTTCAAAGGTTTGCTTGATCACTTCTTTTGCACTGCGACCATTACTCTTCCCCGCCAGCGTGACTATCCCTTCGTCAATGTACTCTTCCACGTCCAACATGCCGTCGTACGGCACAAACGTATGAACCAGAAATCGTACGGCGTATTCCATGTGTCGCTGGCGTTCGATCTGCTCATCCGTTACTGCCGTCACTGTCTGAAAAGCCATTTGTTCCGCGGCAGACTTAACGGCCCGGTAGTACTTGCCGTTGACCATCAGAATGATGCAGTTCCGCAGCTCCTGCGCGTTAGCCTGCGTGCCACCTGCATTGAGCCGCTGGAATAAATCGTATTTAGTCTGGTCATCACTTGGACGCTTTAGTATCTCGACTCCAATTCTTGCCCTTCGGATCGACAGTTGGAAACCTTTGTCGATCTCAAGCTGATCGGCCACAGGTGTATTTGAAATCAGCTGAGACTGTTCCCAAACTGTGTTACGAAGAGATGGGAGATACCGCGTACCCTCCAGGATCGACGGCGGCGCTAAACCGCCATCAGGACTGCGGAGCTTACCCATGAATTCCAAAACTGTTGAAATCCGCTGGAGACCATCGATCAGCTCCCAACTGCCATTCTCTCTTTCAAACACGAAGATCGACGGCACAGGAATACCAAGCAGGAGTGACTCGATCAGTCTAGATTTTTGCCCGATATCCCAACGAAAAAGACGCTGGAATTCCGGATCTATAATGATCTCCCGATTGTCATACATATTGACAATCTCGCCAATTGACATCTGGTAAGCGTCGGTTCTAACCTGACGTTGCGCGCTGGTTATCTCTTCAGCTAGCAAGGCTGTAATTTCCTTCCTGGTTTCACGCAGTAGGATATCGCAAATGGGAGCCCCAGGTTCGTTGCGACCCATGCGATTTGCTCATGGTAGCCCGACACGGAACATAGCTCGAACCTGGAAGCCGCTGTTGAAAACCTTGCTTACTGCGCTATCAACGCCATCTGCGCTACGGATTGCTGCAAATGCCGCGTGAGTACTGCGCATGTTGTACGTTCCCCTGAAACACCGAGTTAAGGGCAGCCCTTTGTTAGTCCTTCCACAAATGCTTTCTAAAAAATGCTTGCAAAAAGCGGTTCAGTCTGGTAACAACCTTGGACTCCGGCTCCGGTTTGGGGGGCCGGGATCGGCCTTAACGGAGGTTCGGTGCCAGATACACGGAAATCAAGGGCGGCGGTTGCCCCGCCAGATACACGACGCCTGCCGTCGGGGACAAAAAGGCGTCGAGTCGATACTGCCGCAATTTATGAAGCGCTGTATGAGTTGAACGAAGGTTTTCGGGGCGTCTATGCAGCAATGGACGCCCTGAACAAGGCCGGCTTGCGGAAGGACGATTTATTTGACGGTTGCCGTCTTATCGCCGAAGAGGCACAAGCCTGGGCTTCCTACTCGGTTGTGCAGGCCGTCGCCGAACGGGAACTAACGAACTGGACGGTCACCGGCCGGCAACGGCAGGAGTGGCTGCAGGCGCAAGCCGATTTAGAACGTCTCGGTACATCGAAAGCCCATCCCCGGAAGGGTGCCAAGTAGTGGCACGTATACTCTGCTGGTGTAATACGGGGTGCGCAGCAGAGCGGGTTTCGCCTTGCCTGTTTGGGAGCTGGAAGGGCGTTTCCGGCACTGTTTTTGGCCGGAGTTGAATGTGCTGGGCTTACATCCTGCTGGCGTGCAGGTCACTCGTGGTAAATACGCGCGTGTATCGCGCCACATCATACGTATTGGTGACTGGAAATACTGCCCCACCCACCCTGCGGGCGGGCCCCAAGAAGGCAAGATGTCGAAGCCGGATAGTCCGCAGTAGTTTGACTGGTACCTGTTTTCAGGCCAGGCTGCTCCCGCTATGTCTTTGTTTCTAAAAGGGCAGCCACGACACACAATAAAAGATGCCCACTGCTATTGACTAACCGAGTATAAGCTGGCAGAGTATACTCTCGTATGGTCTTCGCCGGACTGCCCCGACCGAACACGGGAGAATGGCCCGTCCGCCAGTTCTTTTCGGGCCAGGAACGAAGACGACGCGCAACGCGCGTAGAGAGGGTAGATCAGGCAATTTTACGCGGCCAGGCAGCACATGCGTGCTTCTGGAACCTCCGTTATGTGTTTCAAGCGACCTGTTCCGCGGATGTCATCGAGCCGTCCGCGATTCACTGCCGCACTCAAATAACTGCCGGCATAAGGATGGCGGAATAGTGGCGAGGCGCAATGCCATCTGGCAACAGCTGGTGCCGATTTCCCGCGAAGTCAGCAGGCGTCTGGCTGACGTTCAATCCTACATAATCAAGCATCAATATGAAGACACACTGCCTACTCTCGACAGAACCTTCGTTAAGAGCATTGATGGTTGCATATCAGTGTTCGAGCAAATGACCAAACTGCTCAAACAGCTTAAAAAGGCAGTGATCAGCAACTTGTGACGCTCCAGGCGCAAGCTGATATTGAAGAAGTTCGGAGAATCCAAGTGGGCCCTTATGGGATCACCGACAAGGAATTCGCCCGTGGAGAACGCTTTCCAGCGAAAGACAGTTCAGCTTCGTTCCTCCCGCTCCCGTTTCCAGCCGGAGCCGAGCGTGGTTTCGGTGCGCCGCACCAGTTCCCCGGCCGAGATCTCGAGAACGGACGCGAGGCTCAGAATCGTGCGGAGCGACGGATTCATAAGGCCACGCTCGATCATGCCGATGTAGGTACGATGATAGCCGCTTTCCAAACCCAATTTCTCTTGAGATAGCCCGCGTTCCGTCCTCACCTGACGCAATACCTGGGCAAAGGCCCGTTCGGGCGTGAGGCGCTTTTTGACAGGCCTTTGCATCTACTGGAGATGCTGCACCAGAAGCAGATCATAGTGCTACAGAGTATACTCTGGCATTTCATCTCGCGGCACAGTATACTCGCTGGGTCAAGTGGGACAGGCGCGGCGGAACGGGGCTGCGCGGCTACCTATTCGGGCCAGCGAAATGCGCTCTCCGGCCCACCGTTTTACCGGAGCGGACTACGCCGGACTTGATCCTGCTTATGCGCGCGTCCTTCTTGGCAAACACGCAGGATCTCGACAACCAAGTTTCGAGTCCGGAACCCGGAGAGTGGCGATTGAGTTTTGGAACGGCCTTCGCGAAGCGCCTCGCTATTGCAGCAGGTCCCAAGACAACAAGCAAAGCTGAACATCTGGTCGAAGATATCCGGCTCATCGACGCTATACCTTGGACACAACACGCGCGGAAACTTCAGGGATCAGATAGCAGCAGCTATGTGTTCTTTTTTATTGGTTTCTTTCGCTGCCAATCCAAACGTTCCCGCCTTTTGCAAATGAGATAGCAGCGCGATGATCAGGCGCTATGAATATAGTCGAACTTTTCGTGCAACTTGGATTAGACCTTCTGAGAAATCTCTTGATCGAACTGATTTCCCGGTTTGTTCGTGATCGAGCGTTTCGGCTGTTCAGGTTCAGGACGCATAACCACCTTCCGCTGCCTCAGCGCATCCATCTGCGCGTACGCAAGCGCTTGCTCCACAGGTTGCGCACAGGCGAGCGTCCAAAGTTGTAGCTATCCACAACCTTTCCCGCCTTTACCAAATTTCCAGAGTTGCTAGTGTGACCGTACCGGGAAAACAAACACATGGCAATAAACAAAAGTTCAACCAAAAGTAAACAAAAAATAAAAAACAGGATTACGCTGTATCGTCGCCGCCTCGCCCTGTCGCAGCGCCGAGTGGCCACGCTGCTTGGATATCGCGACAGCAGCACGTTGTCGGTTTATGAGAGCGGCCGGTCGATGCCGCCTCTTCCGATGGCCTTCCGTTTGGCCATCGTGCTGCGCGTGCCGGTGGAGTTCCTGTATCCCGAACTCTACGATTCGCTGCGCAACCATATCCGCGCTGAGGAAGAGCGCCTGGACCGCACCAGACACAAACATCATTCTTCAACCTCGCCCGTATGAACGGTATTCTTGATCGCTTCATTCAAGACAGGGCCGCGTTTCGGCCCGCCACCATGGACGAACTGTTTGCTTTGGCGCTGGCCCGCCGCCTCGGTGATCCGGCCGCAGCCCGGCATTACGTAACACTGGCGGCGCAATATTCCCCAGAGCGCCTGGTCCGCACCTTTCACCGCATTCTCACAGGCGGGGCAGACGAAGCGCTGGCCACCCGGTTCCATCAGCAGATTCAACGCGCCGTGCCCTTCGTCCCGCCAAATCACCCCGTGCCGCTCCTGGCGATCAAGGTGGAGCGGCGGTCTGTGGCGGCAGCAGTTTTTGTCGGCAGGCACTTGGAAGATACACACGTGAGGCACCTGTCGTCGGCAGGCGCGCGCGCCCAATCCAGCGCCATCAGCTTTGTCAATTGGATCATGAGCAATTTCGAGCTGGAGTCGGCGGCGCTGGAATGCATAATTGATGTCAAAGATATCCGCCGTGTGGTCCTGACGAGCGCCATCCGCGAGGCCTGCATTGCCCCGCGTCCGCTATCGCTCTGGCAATTTCCCAAACGCCAGTTGTTCGAATCGTTCGGGTATCCAGCTCTGAGGTCCCGCAAAGAACTGCGCCAGGTGGTTTTGTCGATGTGGCCGGTGCTGGCCGACAAACGCGCGGTCGATCAGGCTCTAGATGCCGTTGCCTTAGGCGCGCTCGTACAAACCGAGCGCTTGTTCCTTAACTAAAAACCTGCAACCATGATCGGACCTTTGCCATACATCGGAGGGAAGAACCGTCTCGCTTCCGTGATTATTTCCCTACTTGCCGAACATACGACCTACGTCGAGCCGTTTGCCGGCGGCGCCCAGGTGCTGTTCCATAAGACGCCATCAAATGTCGAAGTGGTCAATGATTTAGATTTCGATATCGTCAACTTTTTCCGCGTCTGCCAGTGGCACTACGAAGAACTCATTCGGTATCTGCGCTACTGCGTCATCAGCCGGAAATGGCACGACCTCCTGTCGAACACCAGACCGGAAACCCTCACTGACATCCAGCGCGCCGGCCGCTTCTTCTATCTTCAGAAGAACTCCTTCGGCGGTCTCGTCCTGAACCGCCACTACCACTACGGCGTAACCAGCGCGCCCAACTACAACCTCAAGCGCATTCCGGAAATCATTGAAGCGGCGCATAAGCGCCTCCAAAACGTGCAGGTCGAGTGTTCGCCCTACGAGCGCGTTTTAGACAAATACGATCGCCCGACCACGTTTTTCTATATCGATCCGCCGTACTATGACCGGAAGCTGTACAAGCACAATTTTCAACGGGAAGACTTCCAAGCGCTGGCGGATCGTCTGGCTGCTATCAAGGGGAAGTTCTTGCTTTCGCTCAACGATCACCCCGAAGTGCGCCGGTTGTTTGCCGCTTTTCAGGTCAGACCAGTCGAGCTGGCGTATACAGCCAAAAAAAACGCGACCGCCCGCTATACGGAACTCCTTATCGCTAACTATGATCTAAACACAATCCCAGGAGGCAAAAGCACCTAGCGGGCTGCAAAAGCTACTTACAACGCTGCTTTACTCTAAGAACAGAGCGGTACCCGGCCGACAATGGCGTTCCAGCTAACAAACAATTTGGCCAGTATCCGGGATGCAATCAGCTGGCTGCTTGAACACGGCGTGAGTACGTCTGATACGGCATCTTTGCTGAAGACGAACCCGAATTACATCCGCCAGTTGGTCTTCCGTGCAAGGCGAGGTACAGGCAAGTCTCTAGTTCCAGCGGTTCTGTCTTCCTATGACGATCCTGCAAAAACTCCTTCGGCGGGCTTACGTGCATGGCTGGGCGTCAGGCCAGTTGAGGATTTTGTCGTTCTCGATAGCGCGGAGAAGAAGCGGCTGAACGGTCTATTGGAGGCCACTGAGAACGAAGGCGCGGCTTTCTGGCAAGGCGTGAGGTTTGAGAACGGTATCCCGCGCTATCGTCGTCTGTTGCCGCTGGTCGGGTATCCCTCACATTTCCGCCGCATCCGGCTGTTTGCCCGGCTCAAGCAGCTAATCGCTGAAACCTATCTTCACTCGGGCCGAATTACAGCGGCGCTGGAAGAGGGCATGCGGTCGTTCGCCCTATCCTCGGTGGCTTATCACGAATCAGAGTCTCCCCACGATCTTGAGCAGGTTGGACGTACCGCCCGGCTTATCTCGCAAGCTTTCCTGCTCCTAGCTGATTATTCCAACACCTTGCGTTATCTGAATATCCACGCCCGGATATGCGAACGAATAGGGATCGCTCCGAGACCCGAATACTTCCATCAACTCGCCACCGTTCACTTTCTCAATGGCGAGGACGATCTCGCCCGAACCTCTTTTAAAAGGGCCATGGAAAGGCTTGCCGATACGGTCGATTACGGGCAAGCGAAACAGAAGCACGAGGTGCTCGATATCGGGTGTAGGCAGTTGCATCTGCTGGATGGAAATTGGGAGGGCGCGCAAGAACTGCAGCACTTAATGGTGCAGTCGCTCGATCCCTCAGATATCCATGTCAGCATCAGCGCAAACTGGACGGTAGCGACAGCATTTCAGACCGACAGTAGCACGGCCCAAGCCGAAGCCATGACGCTTTTGGAGGCATACCGGCCAGCTGCCGCCGGCTTTGTTCGTCAGGCAACGACAACCGAACTGCTGGCACTAGCGCCGGACTTACCAGCGAACCTCCGATCCGCTTGGGTCCGTTATAGCCTCTACCAGCACGCTTTGCGCCGGAACTGAGGCGTTACAAACTTGGCGGGGGGTGGCCCTGCACCTGCATCCTCGTTCTGCCGCATTATCGGGCTGTGTACACCTCCTCGGTGCAGCCCATGAACCACTCAGATCAAGACCTTTTTCAATTCCATTCTTATTGCGACCCGTCCGGCAGACCTCACCGGATCAGCCGCGGAAAACGCAATGGCAGACCTGCCGTGTTCTTTGCGCCTGCGGCTGTCGAGCCGGTTGAGCCTGCGGCGGAGCCTGTCGACTATTCCGAACAATCGCACCTCTTCGTCAACTTGAACACGCTCGAACGCGCCACATGGAAGAGACTTTTGACCGCACAATCGATTGCGAGTATCGCGCAACAAGACGGAGTTTCGCGGGCCGCGGTCTATTCCCGGATTGAGGGAAACGGCAAAGGCCAAGGCGGCATGACCCGCAAAAATTTTTGGGTGCTGCTGTGGTGGCGGCTGCGTCAGCGGCAAAACGGGAAACGCGGATGAACACCGCCATAGCCCACAGCCAAAACTTTCCGCTCAACCGCATTTACCAGATGGATTGCCTGGAAGGTATGAAGCTGCTGCCGCCCCGCAGCATCGATCTGATTTTGTGCGATCTGCCGTACGGCAAAACCGCCAATCGCTGGGATTCGGTTATCGATCTTGACCGGCTATGGCGGGAATACAAGCGGCTAATTCGACGCCGCGGCGCAATCGTACTGACGGCACAGTGTCCATTTGACAAGGTGCTCGGAATGAGCAACCGGAACTGGTTTCGCTATGAATGGATCTGGGAAAAATCGCGAGCGACTGGGTTTTACCACGCCAAACGGGCGCCGCTGAAAGCTCACGAGAACGTTCTCGTGTTTTGCCAGCATTGTCCCGTTTACCATCCACAGCTTGCCACAGGAAAGCCATACGTCAGCAGCCGTAAAGGGTATTTCTACCGAAATTTGGGCAAGCCCGTCAGGCCCGTTGATACCAGAAACGATGGCTATCGCTATCCACGTTCCGTGCTGCGGATCGCGTCCGAACCCCGCACTTTCCACCCCACCCAAAAGCCACTCGCGCTGTTCGAGTATCTGATTCGCACCTATAGCAATCCTGGCGACGTAGTGCTCGACAACTGCATGGGCTCGGGAACCACGGCTGTTGCCTGTATGAACACGGGACGCAATTTCATTGGTTTCGAACTCGACAAGGATTATCACCGCTACGCCGAACAGCGCATTCGGCTAACGCGGCAGGAACTTAAACTCTTATGACCGGACTGATCGAACAATCCATTGCCAGTGTCTGGAACCGTCTAAGGGCACCCAAGGGCAAGCTGCTGCGCGACGGGTTGCTCGTCGGTTCGGCCGTGGAAGACGGCAAGCTGTTGCACCCGGTCTATATTCCCCACGACAGCCGCAGCGAGCACATCGCCGTGGGGGGCAAGACGGGTCAGGGCAAATCGTTTCTGATCCGTAACTTCCTTCGGCAGGATGTTGAATCGGACAGAGGATTTCTGCTGGGCGATCTGCACGGAGATTTGACTCCTTTCGCATTGAAGCTCATAGCCGCCCGCGAGCGACTTACGCGCCGCGACCTCAGTTCGCGTCTGATCGTGGTCGATCCCGCAGACCCGAGTTTCTCAGTAGGGCTCAATGTGCTTGAAGGCGGCCATGCCAATCCGTTTGTCCAGATCGCTGAGTTTACGCAGATCCTGAAAAAGCGTTGGCATTTAGATTCCTTCGGAGCCAGAACCGAAGAACTGCTCCGCAACAGCCTTCACGTGCTGGCTGATAACAACTTGACTCTGGTCGAACTCGGACCGCTGCTGAGTAATGAAGCTTTTCGGACGGCCTGCATGGCCCGGGTGTCGAATGCCGAGGTTTCCGGCTATTTCCGCCTGCGCTTTGGTGCTGCCAGCGAGGCCATGCAAGCGGTGATGCGCGAGCCGATCCTGAATAAGGTGTCGGCCTTCACGGCCGATCCGCACTTCCGCCACATTTTGGGGCAGCAGCGATCAACATTCTCCCTGGCCGAAGCCATGGACCGGGGCGCCTGGATCATTCTGCATCTCAATAAGGGACAACTCGGCGAGAACGCGGTAACCCTGGCGGCGCTCCTCATTTTAAAGCTCAAGAACGCGTTGTTTTCCCGCCACAGCAGATCTTTGTTTAGTTGGTATCTCGACGAGGTCCAGAACCTCGCGGCGATTGACAACGACATCGAAACCGTGCTCTCGGAGGCGCGCAAGTTCGGCATTTCGGTGGTCTTTGCCAACCAGTTTTCCGCGCAGCTGCCGGTCTCCATGCAAGCTGCCGCAGCAGCAGTCGGTACCCATATTTACTTCCAGCTTTCAAGCGGAGATGCCGATAAGGCCGCCTCTGCGCTCGACGGCGGCAAACGGCTGAGCTCCCTGCTCAAGAACCTGCCGAGACGTCACGTGGTCGTCAAAAGCGGTTCGGATCACTGGGCTGAGGTGCAGGTCAGTCGCGTTCCGGTCGTGGCCAGCGACGCTTCCGATCTGCTCGCGCGGGTGCGGGCTCGCTGGAGCGTCCCACGCCAGCAGGTCGAGCAGGAAATTGCGGCCAGGCTCGCGGCGTTTCGCGCGCCGCAGAACCCAACCACCACGGCGGAGGCGCTGCATGACTGGGACTAAACCGAACGGCCTCGTACTCCAAGCGCGCGACCACCGCCTGTTTTCGGCGTTCAGGCACATCCGTGTACTGGACCGGGAGATGGCCAAGAGCGTGGCCTCATTTCACTCGACGACACGCGCCAATACGAGACTCTTAAAACTTACCCGCGCAGGACTGTTGCGCCGCTTTTTTATCGGAACTGTGGGTAGCGGACGCAAGGCCCTCTATACGCCGACTGAGAAGGCTTCCGCCTTGATCGCCGTCGAGCAGGGCCTGAAACGGAAGCAGGATCAGACTGTCATCGCTGACCTCTTCGTCGAACACGAACTTGCTGTGGCGGAAATCTTCGTCACGGTCCACTACATGCCCATTGCTCAAGGCACCACATCAAAACGCTGGCGGACCTTTGACAAGCCGGTTTCAGCAAGCGGCCCGATTCCGGATGGCTACTTCGAACTGGAAACGGCTGGCGCAACTCGGGCGCATTTTCTCGAAGTGGACCTCGGGACCGAAACCCTGAAGGTTTGGCAGAAAAAGATCGCAAGCTACATCCAACTCGCCGCATCGGAAGATTTTTTGAAAATCTTCGGGCAGCAGCAATTCCGCGTTCTGGTAGTCATGAGATCGGAGCGCCGCCTCGCGCACCTCCGTTCCGTGATTTCCAACACCACCACCAAAATTTTCTGGCTGACCACCTTTGAACTGGTTAGCCGTAACGGGTTCTGGTCTGCCATTTGGCTGCGCCCAACAGGCGATCAGCGCCACAGCCTTCTCTAAACACTTTTATGCGCTATTGCACTTCTTGCCGCCGCATCACGGCAGGCCAACCCCTCTTTTGCAATTTCTGCGGACGCTCGTATGACGTGAAGCTTTGCCCTTCCCGGCACGTCAACCCGAGAAGCGCGCTCGTCTGTTCGCAGTGTGGTTCGCATGATCTGAGCACGCCCGGTCCCGCCGCTTCATTGGCAACGAGAATTACGCTCCGCCTCCTCGCACTCTTGCCCGGCGTCTTGCTGTTGATTATTTCTTTGTTTGTCCTGCTCGAACTGATCAGAGCATTTCTTGAGAATCCCGCGATCCAGGCGCAGGCGGTCTGGCTCTGTGTGATGCTCGGTTTCCTGTGGTGGCTGTATCTTCAGCTGCCTAAGTTTATTCGGCATGGGATCGGCAAAATCACAAAGCGGAAGAAAGGAGGAACTGGACATGAAGGCCATTAAACGAACAGGAATCAGACGATGGCCGCAGCGGCCAGCAGTCGGGAAACGCGCGGGCGTCCAAAGCCGCAAGGAGATGGCGCTTTTAGGCTTTCGGGGGCGGGCACAAGCGACCGCAGGCTTGCCCGAGGCTCTGCCCGAGCCCTCCCTCCCGCCAGCTTCCCGTGAAGCGGAAAGCCGTCTTGGCCAGCCGATCGGCATCGCGGCCATTTCAAGCCTCATCGGCTGCTCGCCCTGGACCGTAAGACAGACGCTCATTCCCCAAGGGCTGCCTGTCTTCCGGTCCGCGGCCAGCGGCAAATTGATCTTCTACACGAATCAGGTTGTGCGCTGGATCGAACGAAGACAACAAAAAGGAGGTAACTGACAAGTTGGGTTTATGGAAGCGGGGAAATGTCTACTGGGCCTACTTCTACGTGGATGGCGTCCGCCGCCAGGAGTCCACCGGAACCGCTAACCGACGGAAAGCGGAAATGATTCTGCAAAAACTCAAGGAGGAAGCCAATGAACGGCGGTTTCAACTCACCGAGATGGATCCGGACATCACGGTCGGCGAAATCGCGACGCGGTTTGTCGCAAGCGCCATCGCCCGGCCGCACCATCTCTATCATCTGAAAATCTTGCTGCCGTACTTCGCCGATTATCCGGTCCGGCAAATCACGAAGAATCTGGCGGCCGAGTACCGCAAGAGTCGCATGCGGGGCAAGAAAATTAAGGACGCCACGGTCAACCGGGATCTCAGCGTTCTGCGCCATCTTCTGTATTGGGCCGTCGATGAGAATCTGATCCCGGCCAATCCGCTGTCCCGGCTTCACCTCGAGCGGGAGCGGAAAACTAGGCGCCATTGCATCAGTGTCGCTGAAGAGCAAGCACTGCTGGCGGCCGCGCCGGAGCACCTTGGCCGCATTATCATCGCCGCCCTCGATACGGGTATGCGCCGCGGCGAAATCACGCACCAGCTCTGGGAAGATATCGATCTTGCCCGGCGGCTGCTGTTCGTGACTAAATCGAAAACTCCCGAAGGCGAAATGCGGGAGATTCCTCTGACCGGCCGATTGACCGAATTGCTGAAAAGCATCCAGCAGGCAAAAGGTGTGGTCTTTACTTACCGTGACGAAGCGGTGTGCATCATCAAGCGATCGTGGCACGGCGCGCTCAGGCGTAGCGGAGTGCGCCCGGTCCGCTTCCACGATCTCCGCCATGCTTTTAACACGCGGCTGATGGAAGCCGGCGTCATTCAAGAAGTTCGGATGGCGCTCATGGGACACTCCACCGGCCACTCACTCCATTCCGTCTACACGCACGTGGAATTGCCGATCAAGCGCGATGCGATTGCCCGGCTCGAAGCGTGGATCAAAAACCAACAATCCGAAATACAACAAGGAGGCAACAATGCCAGCACCCAAACCGCCTGAACCACCTTCAGGCAAACAAGTAAGCGCCAGAGACACGGAACGAAAACCCTGGAAAAAGAAAACTCCGGTGGAAGTCGTGCTCGAACAGGAGAAAAAACTGCGGCAGGAGATCGCCGAGACCGAAAGGGAACTGCAGCAGAAACGCTCGCAGCTTGCCAAATTCGAACAGGCGCGGAAGATCTTTGAAGGATCGTAGCGGTCTTTCGAAACGTTCCCGCCGAAACCCGCCGCCCTGCACTCCGTTCTTAACCTGAACTTCCGCAGCCATGAAACTGCTTACGGCAGAATTGCGCGCCCGCCTGCCGCCTCTGTACTCGCAGGAGCATGAAAGTGATCCTGTCGTACACGCCAAATTCTTCACGCCCGATTCCAATTGGACCTGGTGGGTCACCGAGGGCGAGCCCGAAGATGACGATTTTCGCTTCTTCGGCTTCGTGCAAGGGCTTGAGGACGAATGGGGATACTTTCTCCTTTCGGAACTTGAGTCCGCCCGCGGCCCGCTCGGCCTTCCCATCGAACGCGACTTGTCTTTTGCGCCCGGCCGGTTTACGGACGTGGTGCCTGCGCCGGACATGTAACAAATGTTCGGCATATCCGCCCTGATCGATCTTCGGTCAGGGCCTTTCTTATGTTCCTAACTCAAGCCCTACTTACACGGGTCGGCTTTACTTATATGTGAGAGCAAGATCCTCTCAATTTGAAGTAAGTGAAAGGTACAGAAGTTATATATGAAAAGACTATCAGTCGTAATTGCCGGAAGCGGGCAGATTCGTGATGTGGAGATCCAGCCGGGAACCACGGCAGGGGACGTCTTGCAGCAGCTTAGCATCCCGGACTACCTGCTGAGCAAGGGGCCGAATGAGCCGTTTTTTGCCAGCCGCGAAGCCATCTTCGACAAAGTGGAGGACGGCAGCAAGATTTTCGCGTCCACCAAAGCCGAGGTAGGAAGGGCGGCATGAACATCAAAGTTATCGGCACAAGGCAAGCCCCCGAATCTCTGCGCCAGCTCTGGCAGAGGCTGCGGGGGCATGCCCCCGCACTCAAAATCACGCGCCAGGAAATTCCGTACTCGCAGGAGCGCGGCTGGACCCGGTCCGGCATCCGCTACACCGGTAATTATCAGACGTCGTGGGGCGCGTTCCAGGGCTACGCCGAGCAGCGCGGCTCCTCTTTCTTCCGCTTCTATATCCTGCACCCGCCCGAGCAGCTTTGCCGGCACAGCCACTGGACCTGCTTTATCGATCGCGGCGGCGGCACGTACGAGATTCATCTGTCCCGGCAGCCGGCTGATGTGGGCTCCGGGATTTTGGCAATTGAGCGGCTGCTGGGCGAAGCGTTCCGGCAAAGGTAGGCGATATGAAAAACCAACTCACCATTGCGCAACCAACGCCGCTCGAGACCAAGCGAGCGGCGCTCCTCATCCGGCGGCCGGCTCGTTGAATCATTTGTCCAGGCCGCCAGCACGCAGGGCAAGCTGGGCCGGTATTACCGGGGAATCAAGCGCACCAACGAATTCATCGACACGCTCGACGAAATCGCGGCTGATATGCAGCCGAAGCGGCCGTCCGGCGTGCCGCGGTTCGTGGTCAGTTCCTACTTCTTACATGAATGTTTTAGGAAACTGACAGCTGACCAGAGCGAGCAGTTCTCATTCATCACGGGCGTGGAGGTCGACGGCGCCCTGGTTCTGAACCAACTGATTGAACTGGAGCACGACAGGCGAACTCAGCTCGGCGTCACCGCCAATACCGGCTTTACGCACCGGCTGCTCATCCGGCTCGAGCAGTTCGGGCACCGTTTGCTGGCCCATTTTCATAGTCACCCTGGGAGGGGGCCGGGCTCCACGCATCCTTCAGGCACTGACGAGAAGTTTCAGCAGCGCCTCGAGACGGCCGGCCATGAGGCCGTTGCCGCCATCTTCAGCCGCGACGGCTTTATCCGGTTCTTCCGCATTGACGGCAAATTCGAGGTCGAAGTTTTCGGGGAGGGAGTTGAGAGGTATGAAAATCAGATCTTCAAAATCAGCAAAGTCGATTAGCCTTCGAGGCAAACACATTCCCGGCGCGGAGGACCGGCACCGCGGAATTCCCGGCTGGGACCAAGAAAAGTATTCCAAAGCGCACGTCCTGTGCATCGGGGCCGGGGGCCTGATCAGCAACATCGCGCCCACGCTGTGCCGCAAGGGCATCGGGAAGCTGACTATTCTCGACGATGATACGGTCGAGGTCTCGAACCTGAATCGGCAGCGGTTTTATGAAAAGGACATCGGGAGGAATAAGGCGATCGCGCTGGTCGAGAACTTGCAACGAGAGTGTATTTTCTCTACTGAGCTGACCGGGTACGCCATACGGCTGGAGGAGGCAATTGAGCAAGATATGCCGCTAGGATGCGAAGTCGCAGTATGCGGAGTGGATAATAACCCAGGACGAGTCATCGCCTGCCGATCTTTTCGGGAGGCCAACATCCCGATCATCTTCACCGCCGTAAGCGCGGATGCCGATCATGGATATGTGTTCGTCCAGGAGAAAGCCGGTCCGTGTTTGGCTTGCCTCCTGCCAGATTTAACGAATGGTAGCCAGTTTCCTTGTCCTCATACCGCTGCCATGACTGATATTCTTCAGGCAGTCGGCGCACTGACCGTCTTTGCTATTGACACCATTGTGACCAGAAGAGCGCGCGAATGGGTTTCAGAAACACTTACTTATCGACAGATCATTCCGGAGGACGCATCTCGAAACGTACCGAGTGTGCCGTATGCTCCAGGGACAAAGACTGACTTAGCGTATCGCACTCGAACAATCGAGCTGATGAGCATGTAAATCTCTCGCTGGACCTTTGACGTCAACACCTCTGCCCCCTGATCGATCAATGCGTTGGCTAACGCCCGATAACGCATGCAAATCGACGCGCGAACGCCCTTGGAATCTCCTTCATTCCGGAGCCGCATGGTTCCGTAAGTATTAATTTCGTTCCGAACATCCTCATCGAGATCGGCCCAGTCATCTATCAATTGACCAGCGGCACCCAGACATCTTGATGCACATCTTTGCGCGGGGAGCGATATGTCCTCTTCTATTTCGACCAATGTCGGGACGATCTCCGCGCTTGTAGCGCCAATTCCTTGCTCAATGACCAGCAGTCTATAAGGATCATATTCATCCCATTGGTCACAAAGCCAGGTTACGCATTCCCCAAAAACAGCGCGCGCTCTATGCCGCTTGTCATTGACGAAGCATTCCTGATATAAATGCTTTGCAAGCCGATAGCAAAACTCCTCACTGGCATCACAGCCTTCTTGACTCGTTCCCTCTAATATAGCCATATAGACATTCTCTAGAAAAGCTTTCTTTCTTGCCACTGAGGTTGTAGCATTGTCTATGATATCGTCAACAATCGCGAACAAAGCCCCAACTCGGGCGGCTATAGTTCCCATCCGGATGCCGGTAACTTTTTCAGCCCCCTTGCCGAATGCCATTTCGTGCTGCATTATCCCATAGCCAGCCAATAAGAATTCTTTCCAGCTGGTCCGACAAACGGGGCTTCGCTCGCGCGATGAAGCCCGGATATCAATCAGAGCCGGCCGAGTAAGACGGTATGCTCGTATTAGATCGGGACAGTATTGCACAACACCAAGTATTCGCCATGCGTGTCGCAGCATAATTATTAACTTAGCTGCAGTATCCTTATAATCACAAACGTGAAAAGCGCTCCAGACAGCGTACAGCAAAAGTTGACGACGTTATTCCCAATTAAGCCGCGTTTCTGGAGTGTCGCACCTAGAATACTATCTATCAGATTTCCGATGACACCTCCAAGCGTTGCTGCTATCACAAGGCTTGGGCTAAGAAGCCCAACCAAGAAAGCCAAGTACGCTAACGCAAATGACGACAAGACGCCCAACAACGTGCCCCAGAAAGATACAGCACCGTCTTCTCCGACGGCCGCCACATGAAATCCGATGATCGATCGAGGAGTGCCACCGAACAGAACTCCCAATTCGTGAGATACCGTATCGGAGATTGCCGCCGCCAGTGATCCCACAAACAATGCAGCAGTTATGTCATGCGGAGGGGATTGCAACCTGGACCATGCCCAGATTGACAACAGAGTCGCGACGCTTCCATTCGCCACTGCATTTTTCCATGTACGCGGATTCTTCTCCTGGACATCGGGTTCAGATTGCCCCTTCCCTACAAGAGCGTGAAAGCTGGAGGCGAACGTTCCGCCAAAGCTAACGGCAAGGAGAATAAACGCTCCAGAGATGCCAAAGCCAAATATTGCTAAACCGGCCTCGCAAAAAGCACCAGCAATACCCGACCATTTGACAGTCTTAACACCGGACCGAAACAGCCCGGCTATACCTTCCTTAATCATTGGCATATTTTTGACCTTGATTGGTGGAATGAAGGCAACGCGATAGGGGCCCGCCATCTCTTTAACCTGCTTTAAGAGCAGAGCGATTTTGGCTAGTTCTAACGCGATAGGGTCAAGGATAAATACAGACGTACCCACGTCCGATAGGAGGCATCTGTCTAAATGATGGCAGTGTATGTCGCGGACTGTATAAAATTCATAAATCGCAATGCTTGTTATCGAGATAGAGACAATTAGTTCGACCGAAAGCGCATACATCCATGTGTACCGACGATCCTCTCCGGCATTAGAACCGGTGACCCAAGTGTCCCAAGATATCGGCGGCGGTGGAACGCTTTCATGTAATATACCAGATATGTCTCCGATTGCAAGTTTTAGCTTGCGCTCTACGGATTGACAGAACAATGAAGCCCGGTGAATACGCGCGATCTCCCCAACTAAGATCTCGGCACATACTAAAGACAACGTCGGCACTATTAGGCCAAATATCGCTCTAACAAGCGCACTTTCTTTCCCCCAAAAATTAAAGCCTATACCCATGAATCCAAGCAGTGCGACACTGCCGAATTGCAGTACTTTAAAGAAGTCAGAAATCGTGCTTTGGGTTTCATCTCGTACCGAGCGATACTCTACCAAACACGCGTCAAAAAATGCCTTCAGTCTGATGTCATCCATGATGCCTGATCAGCAAGGAGCGCAATCTAGTTACGGGGGTCAGAATGTGGTACGGGTAGGGCAGTTGTCCACATATATTCTGCGCCGCCTCAAGCTGCTCGTCAATAAGAAGATATGCCGGCCCAAGATCGCCTTGCGTTCTCAAGAGGAATGCCGGATATGTGAGTCCTTGTTCAAGCGTTTCAGGTGTTTCGTTACAGTCGAGGATATCGTCGATTAATTGCATAGCAAGTCCGAGGGCGCTACTGAGCTGGAGGAGCACATCTATAAATATGGGATCGGAGTTGCTCAACGCGTGAGCGAGTAAGAGGCTATGCCGGATATATATTCCCGCTTTATCTGTCGATATTGACGTATACGACTCGAGTGCAAAAGTGTTATTACCAGCATAGGCGATCTCACGCTTAGCAGTTTGTAGGCCGTCCGCTATAAATGCGGAGAGAGTATGCGAAAGTAATTGCCGTCTCGCGTCATCTGAGATTTGCGCGATCATCATCCACCCTTGCCCAGCGAAGGCTAGCGCGGCGGCGCCGAGCGCCATGCGGTCCTCGAACGCCAATCTCGATGAGTCGATAAGATCATCGGCTACACCGCACGACAGACAGACGAGGGAAAACGCCGCGCCAGAGCTGCGAAGATCGTGCTCCATATCTGCATTTGTGAGAGCTCCGTACCCAAGTTCAATAAAGAGTTGAGGGATGAGATACGAGGCTCTACTGTAGTCATCAGGGCGCGAGAATACTTGCTGAATCAAATCGTGGGAATTCACGATTTGAGCAACACGTTCCTGACACTCTTTCATTACCCTGGGGAACATCACTGATATGGCAGTTTGAAGAAAGTTCGACAAAGACATCGCTATCGCCAATCTGCAACGGTTAGGTTGCCAAGAAAGAGCTCGACGGTGCATAAGAATGCGAACCTGAAGTCCGAGTAGGTCTCATCACCTGGTACTCGTATGCTCGGCTCGGCAATATATCACAAATGGAAAGCGATTACAACACGAGCTATTTTGTCAAGCGCAACCGCGAACGTGTCGGCGGCTTAGTTGAAGGTTAGAGGTCCGGCGGCGGCCGGTTCGTTAGAATCGATTCGCCAAGCCCAAGCTCAAAAGGCGACACTGCCGCCTGTCGAATGTTCGGAAGCGCGAATCACCGGGGTTAGCTGTAGCAGAGTTCGCTCGCTTGTTTTGGATAGCGGCGACCAAGACTCGATGGAAAACAGGCTAGCCATCAGGTGCTGGAAATAGCCGAACGCATTGCACAGTCTGGTCTATGCTGGCGGCGAGTATCAAATTATTAAAGCTCCTTGCGATCCTGGTGATTGCGATGACCAGACTGGTTCTCCCTGTTTTAGGCATCGCTCAGTCAACCGGCGCTGCGCGCATTCGACAACACGAGGAAAAAGCCGCCGCAACCAACCCGCCCACGGCCCAGGAGATCGTCCATACGAAAGCAGACTCCTTGTTGGAGGGCCGTTTGAACGATGGCCTAATTGGACTGTGAGAAAACTTAGCTACATCTGTCGCTACATCGAACGACGATGAGTTGTGCAAAGGCGCAAAATGCTTAATGACATCCAGGACTTACGGATGGGAGTAACCGAAGCGGTCACGTGCCGTTGCAGCAGGGGATCGGGCGTGACATGGTAGCGTGACTGTACCTATCGTTGAGACGGCGGACGGCTCTATAACCAGCGTTATAGAACGGCGTTCAGATTTTTCTGAATTGCCTTGTTGCTGAAAATCACTGAGACTAAACGAAGTCTTTAGCCAAGCAAAATCGCTTCCGGTAGCGAGATCTTAGAGAACTACCGTCGGTAGCCGCAAGGTGTGGAGGAGGTCTGTGCAACCCATATTGAAGCTGCTTTGTGCGCTGCTGCTGGCGGGAACGCTGTGGGGGCAGCTCCAAACGCCGAACCTGCAAAGTGGGACCACGCCGGATGCGATCGCCATCGTGGTCACGCGCTTCGGTCCGTACCCGGCGGCGTTCACGCATCCGGCAGCGCCGTTTCTGCTGTTGGTAGTGAACCGGTCCGGGGTGCTGGAAGACACATTTTCCCTGCTTCCCAAACCGGTGGCCGGGATAGCGGCCGCCGCTACCAGCTTGCTTGACCTGCACGCGACCGCATCGCGGCAGCGGGATCACCAGCTCATCAACCCGCTCCCCGGCAATTACCAACTCGTGTTCAAATCGCACCCGGATTGGATCGTAAATATCACGATCCCGGCGAACTGAGGGAGCAATTGCGATGGCTTACCGGCGGACCCCGCTTGTTGTTTTCGCAATCTTAAGCTTTAACCGCGTTTTGCCGGCGCAGGTGCCCGACGTATCGCCGCTCGACGGCTACACCGCAGGACAGACCCAGCAAGGCGCCCCGGCCGGATCTTTCGCGCTCAGCGGAATCGAGATGCTGAACACCGCCAACAACCAGCTCAGCATTACCATTCCGGTGGCCACAGTGCAGGCGCGCGGCAGCGTCAGCGTGCCGCTCACGGTCTCGCTCACCCCACCGCTGTGGGACATCACCGACAGCTCTTACGTGTACAACTGCGGTGCAAACAGTTGCCAGATCGGCTGGCTTTACACCATGACCTCGAGCGGTTGGCTGGGAGCGGCCGTTTTCAATCCGGGACAGTTAGTGTTCCGCTCCTCGGGCGATTACTGCGTTCCCGTAAGTACGACCTCCAGCCGTTGGAACAACGTTTTGACGCGCGGCACCTTCGCCGCCGCCGATGGCAGTGAGATCGAATTTATCGATGAGCAGACCAACGGCACGCCGGAACCGGGGAACCTGGGCTACAACCGCGGCAGCAAGTTCATTGCCGATAACGGCTCCCTGGCGGTATTTACCGCTTCAGCGTCTATCAGCGATAGCACCTCCTGTCTCTCTTCCGACACGATTTACCCCTGGGGCACCCTTATCACGCGCGACGGCACGCAATACACCATCACCAACGGGAGCGTCACCAAGATCGAAGACCACAACGGCAACTACACCTCGTTCGGCAGCCCCATCACCGACTCCATCGGGCGAACCTATACGGTCGCCTCAGGCAGCTCGACAGAGACGCTGCAGTATGACGGGACAGGCGGCGCCTCGCGCACCGTCACCGTGCATTACGCTGCGCTTGGCAGCGTGCTTGAGTCCGGCAGCCCGCAGACCTATGGACAGCTCTGGTCTTTGCCGACTTCGCTGCAGAATTCGAGTCAACAGTTCAATCCGAACGCCATGGTCTCGGAGATCGATCTGCCGGATGGCTCCAGGTACACGTTTCTATATGACTCTTACGGCGATGTGGCGCAAATGACCTTGCCCACCGGAGGAGTGATCCAGTACAGCTACGCCAATGCCGTGAATGACGCAACCACTTCGGCCGGGTCGGTAAATCTGACCATCAACGGCCAGCCGGTCACCACGATGGTTCCTTCGGCCTACATGTATACGTTGGCGCGCGCGCTTACGCAGCGCAAGCAGATCTTGAACGGAACCACGACTGCCGTAACTAAATTCCAATCGACCGGCGAGATCGATTGGTACGACGGCAACAATAACCTGCTGGCCAAACAGACACAAACCATTTCGAGCGCCGGGACGCTTCCCAGCGCGGGGCTCAATTACAATCCTCCGCAGTACAACCAGCGCACGGCGTTAAATTACTACGACGCCGGGGGAAGCACGCTGCTCGAGAGCCAAACCATGGCCTATTACCAGCCCTCCAATTGCCAAGTCAATTGCAATACGTTGGAGACCCTGACGACCAATGAGAACGGCTGGATCAAGCGGAGCTCTTATACCTACGATCAATACAACAACGTGAGCACGGAGTCGGATTCCGACTGGGGAACAAACGGTTCGCCGGGAGGAACCCTGCGGGTTACCAGTATCACGTACAACACGACCGCCGGCATCATCAACGACCGCATGCTGGGCCTGCCCGCCGAAATCAAGGTTTACGACGGAGCGAATAACCTGTACACCGATACCAAGTACAACTATGACGGTACATCCATAGCCAACGATCCCGGCATCAGCGGAACCTATCACGACAACACCAACTTCAACGGCAGCCAGGTGCGGGGGAATTTGACCGGCATTCAGCAGTGCCTGATGAATAGCGGGACTTGCACGTGGCTCACCACGAGCCTGGGGTATGACATCGCAGGCAATCTGCTGTCGGTCACCGACGCCAACAGCCATACCGCGTGGTTCTCCTATGCCGACAATTACACGGACGGCGTGAACCGCGATAGTTATGCGTTTCCAACGTCGGTGACGAATGCGTTGGGGCAGTTGCCCTTTCAGGCGAACTACGACTATCATTTGGGACAGCCGGTGCTGACCGCGGATATCATGGGCCAGTACACCACGCATACGTACGGGACCTCCGGCTTCGCGACCGACCGGCTGATCGAGGCGAGTTACGCCAACGGCGGCAACAGCAACTACAGCTATCCGAGCGCCACGCAGATCATCAACAGGCAGGACCAGAACACGAGCGGAGACCAGGTTCTGGTGTCGGAGACGCAAAACGACGGTTTCGGGAGGCAGGTGGAGTCGGATGTATTCGAGACCGCCTCCCAGTACATCGCGGTCACCCACAGCTACGATGGGCTGGGACGGGTAGCGTCGGTAACGAACCCGTCGCGCTGGACCAACGGGCAGGGAGACGGGCTAGGTTACGCGACCACCTACAGCTATGACGGACTAGGGCGGCAGACGAAGGTGACGGGCCCGGATGGGTCGGTGACCAGCAGCAGCTATACGGAGGGATACACGACGTGGACGGATGCGGCGGGTAACTCGCGCGTGCTGTTGCAGGACGGGCTGGGGCGCCTGACTGCGGTGCGCGAAAACAATGGCGGCAGCAGCTACCAGACGGCGTATAGAGTCGGAGCCGACAACACGCTGCAGCAGGTCACGCAAGGGCCTTCCTCGGCGCTGCAGACGCGCGAGTTCTACTACGATTCGCTGGGGCGGCTGACGGGGAGCACGGAGCCGGAGAGCGGGACGATCAACTATAGTTACGACAATGTGGGGAACCTGAGCACGCGCACGGATGCGGGGCTGATCACGACCACCTACAGCTACGACGCGCTGAACCGGCTGAAGCAGATCGGCTACAACGATGGCAAGACGTATACGGTGACGCTGGGCTACGACGCAGCGGGGGTGGCGAATTCGACCGGACAGTTGACGAGCATGGGGAATGAAACGGCGACCCTGAGTTGGGGGCCGTTCTCGGCGGTGGGGCAGGTGTTGGCGAGCAGCGAGACCACGGGCGGGGGCACTTACAACTTCAGTTACGGGTATAACCTGGCGGGCGCATTGACGCAGGAAACGTATCCTTCGGGAAGAATAGTGACGACGGGCTACGACACGGTGAATCGGCCGAACCAGGTCACCGGAGCGCGCAACGGTACGCAGACCGGCTATGTGGGGAGCGTAAGTTACTTTCCGCAAGGGGCGCCGTCGGGATATGCGTATGGGAACCAGGTGTGGCGCGGAGTGAGTTACAACAATCGATTGCAACTGAGCTGCCTGTGGGACACCATCAGCCTCAACACCTCGGCGTATCTGTTCACGCAGTGCCCCATCAACTGGGGAACGAACAACAATAACGGCAACTTACAATCGATTACCACGCAGGCGGGCGGGCCGGCGGCGCAATCGGCATTGCCGGCCTATACGGACACGTTCGGCTACGACGGCTTGAATCGGTTGATTTCCGCGGTAGACCAAACGGGCAGCACGACGAACTGGAGCCGGACCTTTGCTTACGACCAGTTCGGCAATGCCTGGGTGCCGTCGCTGAGCGGGGTAGGGTACGGAGTATCGACGCCGAATGTGAACGTCTACCAGCTCAAAAACGGCCAAACCAACAACCAGGTGGTAACCTCGCCGTACAATGCGGCGGGCGACATCATGCAGTTGCCGCCGGGCTACTCGTTCACTTACGACGCGGAGAACCGGGTCACGGCGGAGGCGAATTCGAATGGCTTAAGCGCGAACTATTATTACGACGGAGCGGGCGGCCGGGTCGAAAAGGTATCGAGCAACGGGCAATCGACTGTATATGTTTACGATGCCTTCGGACAAATGGTGGAAGAGTATTCGCCTTATAACACGTGGTCGAAAGACTACGTGCCGTTCAACGGCCAGGTGGCGGCGATCGAGAACGCGGCCGCGAGTCCCTGCACGACGTGCTATTTGAGCTACGATTATCTAGGTACGCCGCGCATGGTGACGGATGCGAATGCGAATGTAGTCGGGCGGCACGATTATCTGCCGTTCGGCGATGAGATTCCAGGAGGAGTAGCGGGAAGAAGCTCGCAGTTCGGGCCGTACGTGGACAGCGTAAATGAAAAGTTCACCGGCCAATACCGCGATACGGAAACGCTAAACGATTTCTTCAATGCGCGCTACTACACGGCGCCGTTGATGCGGTTTCTGTCTCCCGATCCGGGCAACGCCGGCGCCGACCCGACTGATCCGCAAACCTGGAACGGGTATGCCTATGTGCGGGGCAATCCGTTGGCGTTGGTGGACCCAAGCGGGATGAGCTTATTGAGTGTCATTGGGAACTTCTTTTCGGGCCTAGTTAACCGTGGCGGCGCCTCGCAATATTGCCTAAGCTACAGCGACGGTGCAAACTGCGAAGGGGACGACACCGACATGGAGGACGATTCTTTTGGAGGAGGTATGCTCGGTCTTAATAGATCCCCGCTGCTGCCCCTCAATGCGCCGGGCGAGATCAATTTCTCTATCCTGCATCAAGAAAAGGGCTCCGTTCCCACTGTGTCTACTCCCAGCAATCAGCAGCTTGGGCCCGCAAAGAACGGGACGCAAACGTGCCCATCCGTACCAGAATATCCTCCTAACGCAAGTCTGTCCGCTAACGCAACGGAGGCCAGGAAACTGCGTTGGCTACTCCCCCCACTTAAAGAATTCGTCTTTTACCTTGATGTTAGGAACGGTTCGCAGTGGGATTACAAACAGCAGGGCCGAACGCTCAGCGACCTCGGCGGCATCGGACCGTCGCCTTATCAGGATTTCGGAAACTTCAACTTCGGGGTAGTGGGTGCAGCGGCTGGTTTCCCAACGCAGGAACTGCTTCGCGGTGCTGGTTACGCACAACAACAAGCAGGAACCTCTAGCCCCCAATGGGGATATTGGTATAGCCCCAATCCTCCATACGGGGATGATCCAGCTGACCAAGCAATGATCCGCGCGGGTATCGCCTACTTCCAAAACGGATGTGTCCAGTGAGAGCCTCTTGGGTCGTCCTCCTCAGCGTAGACGTTATGGTTATGATTGGCTGCGGCCTGTGCTCAAAGGAGCTCGTTCAGGACAGCCGATCACCGGACGGGGTTCTTCAAGCGACTTGGTATACGAAAAATTGCGGCGCTACGACTGACTTCAGCACGGTGGTTAGCGTGCACAGACCTGACAGCTCCTACACCGATGATTCAAATATAGTCTTTGTCGCAAGGGGCAAACAGGCCATTAAATTGAAGTGGGCCAGTCCGCATCAGCTTTCCGTCGAATGCGCTAGCTGTGAGAGAGCGACCATTTTCCGAGAGGTTACGAAGATCGGCAATATCGACGTTTCCTTTCCGGGCTCATGATGCCGCCAAAGATCGGGACGCGGAATTGCTCAGCAAGTTCAGCTAGTGTCAATACGCTGCAGCTATGGCGCAAGTTGCGCTTCTGGCAGGCCAGTTTTTCTCAGGATCGGGGTCCGGGGATCAAAACTCTGGACCTAATACCACGACGTCGCAAGTCATGGCGCAATCGGCGCCTGTTCAGGATGTGCTCAATCTATACTACATAACTGGGCGCCTCTGGGGTCCTTACGAATTCGGCGCAACCGGTTATGTGGCTGCGGGAGCGAACCCGGTGGTTGAAGGTTCGCTCCCGTCGAGCATTTTACCCAAGGAAGGGGACACGTGACCTGCCCCCGTTAGCTGGTCCAGTTAGAAATCTGAAGTTAGCATGTAAGCACTCCGTGGTGTGAGCCCTTCGTCCTCTTCTCAGGAAACGTTTTGCAGCCGGGTTCGTCTGTCAAGGCCGCGCGTGAGCACGCCGTCAGGGTAGCCTTGACGGGCGGTTCCGGCTGCGGTATCGAAGTGGAGGAGGACGAAGGGCGTTGCCACTGAGCTGCGAAGTCGTTCGGTGTTCGATAAGCCAGGCTGCTATGTGGCCGCGAGCCGTTGTAGTCGTCACGCCAACTTGCGATTCGACCACGTGCATCGAACAGGTTCCGGGAACCATCTCGCGTTCAGAAATTCGTCGCGAAACCGGCCGTTGAAGCTTTCGATGTGGCCGTTCTGCATCGGCTTGCCGGGCTGGATGTAATTCGTCGCAATCTTGCGTTCGACACACCAGGCCAGAAAATGGCGCGAGGTGAGATCAGGGCCGTTGTCCATGCGCAGCGCCTTCGGCGCACCACGTTGTGCGATCACGCTGTCCAGAACACGTGTGACCCGCTGACTCGCAAAGCAGCTATCGACTTCCAAAGCCAGGCACTCCCGCGTGAAGTTATCGACGACGCTTCAGACGCGGACCGTTCGTCCAGTTGCCAGCGCGTCGTACACAAAATCCAGTGACCACTCGCTATTCGGCGCTGTTAGCACAGGCCGGCTGACTCCCACGCGCGTATCAACTTCCTCCTCCGATTGCGCTTCACACTTAAGCCAGCTGCGCGATATACACGGAACGGGCGTTTGTGATTGACGTGTTGGCCCTCTCGAGAAAGCAGCACTCCGAGCCGACGATAGCCGAATCGCGGCCGTTCGTGCGCTAACTCCACCAACTGCTCGCGCAGTTTCTCATCGCGATCCGGCGTCGGTTGATAACGGCAGCTTGACCGCGAGACATTGAACAGCCCGCAGGCTCTCCGTTCGCTCACCCCGAACGTTTGCACGGCAAATGCTATATCTTGCCATTGAGCTGCGAGCTCCACCCGTTTTTTGAGATCACCGCTTTCAGAACTTCCTTGTCCAGGCTGAGATCTGCGACCGGGTGCTTCAGCCGGCGGTTCTCTTCCTCCAACTGCCGGAGGCGTTGCGCCTCACTCACCTCCAGCCCGCCGTATTTGCTCTTCCAGGTGTAGATGGTGGCTTCGCTGATGCCGTGTTCCCGTGCCAGATCCGCCACCTTCTGCCCGGCTTCGTGCCGCTTCAATATCCCAATGATCTGCTCTTCACTGAATCGACCTTTCTTCATCCCTTTCTCCTTGTGTCGAAATCCTAGCTGACTTCGGACCTGTTTCGGGGGATCAGGTCAAACCCGGCGATCTCGCCTTATCTGTTCCAAACTGCCCCGAGATGAGGGGGCTTCTCCTGAGCTCGGTTAGCGCTTCGTGGGCAGGCTGCTTCTTGCTCCGTACAGCTCCTCAGAAATGGGGTTTGAGGATGTATTCGCATCTCGCTACGGGCTTGTGTCGTTCCTCTACTCACGTTAGTCTGCCTGCCAGGCTGGTTATGACGGGGATTAAGATGCATTCGCCTGAAGAGAGATCGAGGGTGTCGCCCCTCCCGTTTGAGGATCCATTAATTTGCAGGAAAGCTAAAAGTGGCGCCATTCCGCGAAGCTGACAAGTGACCCTTTTGAGGCCACGGCTAAACTGCCGCCCTTTTCCGAATCGCCTTAAGGATGGGAGCAAATGAGGTCAGATTTAACTGGGTATAAAAAGCGTATACTCCATCGTCACTTCGTACGTAGGCTCTGCCGAGAATCAATGCGGTCGCGTAAACGTTTTGTGTGGGGAAGACGGGTGCAGTGGAAGGGATTGGGATCGTGCGTTGTACGATACGAAGTTTCGCACCCGCAATAAAAGCGGGATTTTACCGCCATAAGAGCGGGGCCCACGTTGGCAGAGACTATTTCTTGACCGTCTTACGCGCGTAGTGAACCCGTGAGCCTGAAGCGTATAGTTCTCCGAAAGAATAGCGTGGTAGTATCCCGAATTTTGTGTAAGTCGCTAGTCTCCAGTTTGCTTCCTTTCTTAAGATCTTGAGGGTTGCTCTTCCTAATTGCTAACGAGAAGCCGGAGCGCCGTAGGCGCGGAGGCTTTTTCGTTAGCGGCCTATCCTGACCGCGGCGGCCTCGATCCGATCTCCCCACAGCAGCAGGAAATGGTTCAGCGAGGTGCGCCAGTTCGGCGCTGCGCGCCAGCGTTGCGCGATATTCCGGGAGCGCCAGGTACAACACTTTTGAGCGCGGACTCCTCGTTCGGGAATGACGCCCGCGTCTTGATTATTTTGCGCAAGGTCATGTGCAGCGATTCGACGACGTTGGTGGTGTAAATCGCCCGCCGGATCTCCTCCGGATACGCGAACTGAGGACTGATGCCGGCCCAGTGCTGCCGCCACAGCTTGCCGATCACTGCATACTTGCTGTTCCAGCGCTCTTCGAAGCTGTCCAGTGCCGCCAAACCGCCTTCTTCCGTCGGGGCACGGTAGATGGCACGCAAATCCTCGGCCACCGCCTTGCGTTCTTTCCAGTTCAAATAAGCCAGGCTGTTGCGCACCATGTGCACGATGCAAAGCTGCACCTCGGTGCGCGGATACACCGTCGCTATCGCCTCAGGAAAGCCTTTCAGACCGTCCACGCACGCAATCAGGATATCTGCCACGCCGCGGTTGCGGATCTCTGTCAGAATCTGTAGCCAGAGCTTGGCTCCTTCCGTCGCGCTGGTCCATAATCCCAGCACCTCTTTGGCGCCTTCCATGGTTACGCCGATCGCCACGAACACTGCCCGGTTCTCCACTCGCCCCTCATGCCGCATCTGGACCACCAGCGCGTCCAGATACACGATCATGTACAGCGCCTCGAGTGGACGGCTTCGCCAGGCGCGTACCTCGTCCATCACTTCCTCAGTGACCTGACTGATGAGCGTGGCGCTGACGTCCACGCCATAGATCTCCCGCAAGTGTGCCTCGATAATCGCGCGTGCTCATGCCACGTGCGTACGTCGAAATAATCTTGTCATCGAAGCCGGTCCAGCGGCGCTCGTGCTTGGGCAGAATCTGCGGCTCGAAGCTCCCATTGCGGTCGCGCGGCACGGCGATCTCCACCGAACCGAAATCGCCCTGTACTTTCTTTCGGCTCTTGCCGTTGCGGTTGTTGCCGCTCCCGCGGCCTTCCGGCTGCCCCTTCTCGTAGCCAAGATGATGACTCAGCCCGGCATTCATCGCCCGCTCCAGCAGCGCCTTGGTCAGCTGCTTGAGCAGTCCATTCGGACCGACGATCTCATCTCCTCCGTCTTCTTGCCCTTCAGCAGCTCATCCAGAGCTCGTTCCAACCCGCTTGTCTGTTCTTCCATTCCGTTCTCCTATTCTCGGAGAACGCTTCTTACACAAAATGTTTTATACCCTCGGAGCGCGCCGCCCGTCGTCAGCTTTCATCCGTTGTGGAATATGTTAGAACATTCCACATCATGCCCCAAGAAAACCCCGGGCCCGCTCGATTGCAACGATTCGCTCTCATTTTGTGGTCAAGGGAGCGCGCCGCTAAATGCCTATCCATGCGTTATCCTGCCAGCACTACTCCTGAATCGCTGGAGAACGGAACGGCGCCGCCCCTGGCCTGCAAAGCGTTATGAAGGTTTGCAAGACTTGCCTGGAACTGCGCTTCGTTTGCGGCATTATCTGCCTGAAGGACGGCTCTGCCCTGCAGTCTGCTTTGCATTTCGAGAACGAGCTGCCTATAACGCGGCTCCACCTCGCGCGAGTCGAAGCGCAGCGCTTCCATCTCGCAGGCATATCGAGGATCCCAATATGAGGGAAGTGTGCTCTCTTCGGTGCCAATCGGCCTTCCCCCAATACGACGCAGAATGGATGCTGAGCCATGCCGCACCGTCGCAGTGCACGAGCAGATGCACCCACCCCTAACGAGGGCTCCCCACGCAAACGATGCAAGCACAGTTTCGAGGGCGAGCTTTGTGCCTCTATATTCTTTGGCAATCGCCCAGCCACCCAACTCGGCATAAAAGGAACCTCGAAGATGAGCAAGCATCAAATCTGCCTGGACGGCCGCAATGAGTTTCCGGCTCCAATTCTTGTCTGCGAATCGCACCAGTTCGCTAATCCTGAGGTCGCGAAAGCTCACTGTTTGAGGATCAAACAACGAATATCGAACACAGCCGACGACTCGGTCGTCGTTTGTCAACACTAGGAAATGCCAACTCTGTTCATCATCCGGCATGACAAATCGTCCATCGGCAAGCACCTGCTCTGGGCGAATCGCACCATCGACCAAATAGCACCGTGCTCGCAGTTGTTGGGCGGACCGCAACAGGTGAGTATAGCGCCGCTCATTGGACGAAACACCTCCCATCCAAATGCTTAGATCGGTGATGGGCGGTGCGAGTATCTCCGAGTGGTATAAGTGGTTCTGCATCGCTAGGCACACAAGAAAAAGCTGATGGAATCATCAGTCTTATCGGTAATTTGCCAGCAGAGTCTTAGGGTCCAGGTGAGACGCCCGATAAACTCGGCGCCTCCCCGGCGGTGGCTAGGGCGTTAGTTCGATTTCGACGTCACCGCTCAATTGCGTGTCCTTATACACTGTTGACTGGCCTTCTTGGGCCCGCGTCGAGGTCGGAGCAGCCACCTGCCAGGTGTTACTTTTACGCGGTCTCGATTCGAAGCGGTATGCACGCAGCAAGAAGACGAAGTCGCAGCGGTCCCGAGGATCTTTCCTGGAATTATCAGAGATATTCCGGCTGGGAGTGGCACACTTAGTTTTTGGGCGCCATATTGTGCAACCCTCCGCTTTGCCCCCGGTAATTCCTGGCACGCGTTTTAGACTCGATGAATCTATTCTCAGCGTGTACCACACCGGCGACCGCCACGTCTTTTTGAGGATTCCGGCCGGCGAGGAAATCTCTGTTTTGGGCGACAAACCCGGAACTCCCTTCATCAACGTGAGGTGGCAATCAGAAGTACTGCAAATGTTCGCGCAGGATTTACACGAGCGGGGGCAACAGCTCATAGGATTGGGTGTTGGGACCGCAGTTCCCTCGAAGGAAATCTTCTTCTGGGGCGTTCAATTAACAACCTGATGCCACGTCCCGATAAGCCGATCCATCTCCGCTGAGACGGAAGGCCTCTGCGCGGGTGTTCCACGCGAGATTCTTTCTTCACTTCTGCCAGCGGGCAGGTTGCTTGGCGTGCTGATGGGCACTGAACGAGACATATCGGAAACTACGCGGAAGCTGGCGAGTTTTCAAGCAGTGGTGTGATCGCGCTGCGCCGCGGGAAGAAGCCATGTAGCCGATGCGGAAGCCTGAGTAAGCCCGAGAACTTGCGCGTGGTCCGCCACATCTCTGATGTCCATCGCGTTCGATCCCCCCAGAATTGAGTCGAGACGCAGTGGGCCGCTCCTTTGCTACTAAAGGAGACTGTGCAGATCAGTCTCTGCTCGCTTGTTAGACACCGTCCGTGACTCGGCAACGGACAGTTGAGTTCGTTGGCCGCTCTTAGATCTCGGATTCGCCGCCTTTGGGTCACATGTTTGAATTGTGAAATGAGCGTCGCAACGCGAGGCGCGAAATCTAGCACTTCTTCCTACGAAAAGCTTTCAATCTTATTTGCAAGGGACTCTCTGGCTTACGGCCTCGAGTCTTCACGCAAGACGAATCGTCAATTTTCGCTGGTATAGGGTGTGACCACTCCGAACCCTCAACTGCATAATCTGACGGCAGCAAGTCCCGAGCGATGGAACTCAACGCCTCCACACCGCAAGAGCTGCCGACATTCTGGG
This sequence comes from Bryobacteraceae bacterium, assembly GCA_036269275.1. Classification (GTDB taxonomy): domain Bacteria; phylum Acidobacteriota; class Terriglobia; order Bryobacterales; family Bryobacteraceae; genus Bog-105. The sequence goes on from DATASJ010000098.1 coordinate 111,204, forward strand.
TGTGTTCAAGCCTGAGACCTCACGCCGACGACGCCACGAACTCGCTCTCTACGCTCTGACGGGCAACCAAATCCGCGTGTTCGATGTGTGGGGTATGGCGTAACGCCGGCATTCATGCGGCGCAAGGCGATTGCTTTCTGCTATGACGACGTGTATGTCGCCGAGAACTTGGCCACATACCGCCTACGACGGCTCTTGCGTAACAGATCTCAAAGTCACAACTCATGTCAAAATAAGCTTAGAAGCCGCAACTACCTCGCGATTGCCGACGCATGATAAATGAGGGTCGCTTCTCGATCATGCGGCCTTAGTCCCCCGGGCATTCCCTACATCGAAACTGCTTACGCTGTTCCGAGACTGCAGAGACGAACTCTCCTCGAACAATCCGACCTCGCGGCGGCCGCTAATCAGGCCTGCAGCGCCCGCACCGCGCCACTAGATTCGTCTGCGCCATGGCCACTTCTCTCCCGCCGCCACCCTGATCGGCTTAACGCGCCATACGCGATCAGCAGCCCGTTGGGCGTGATTTTCAGTCTGGCACGTCGAGGGGAGATCAGCCCCGAGCGCCGGGCGAACCCCGTCGGGCAATAGTGCACGAATCGCGGATCTCGAGCAACTTACCCGGCAACCAGGTACGCCGGAGCCTTCACGTGTTGAATCTAGATCCGATGTTCAGCAATACTTGTACTCCGGAATACAGCCCTGGGTTAAGCGAAATCTTACGGAAAGAAAACCGAAGGTACCTCAAAGAGCGTTGTAATTTCCTGCGACCCCGTTTGTAATAAGGCTGGGTTCTAAAGAAAGTAATGAAAAAAATGTTCGGATTTGTCACGATCTTCGGCGCATCTGCGCTATTGCAAGCCGGTCCGTTCACCTGTCTTTCGGCGATCTCGATGCAGACGTGTCAGGTCGCCTCAGATCTGGGCGTGACGGCAACGGGAACAGCAGCATTGACCGGCGGCCCAATAGCGCCGACTACCGTTGATGCCGTGCTCGGGTTCGGTCCGTGGGACGACATGCAGGGACTTGATCGCTTCAAAGTGCTGGCAGTGTACAAGGTCAACATCAACCTCCAGCTGACCGACTCGACGCTGCCTTCTGGCGTCTATGCTGGTAGTCAATTGACGGGTACATTCACGTTGCCCGGCGGCGCTGACTCTTGGTTAGTTACTCCGTTCGGCCTCACGTGGAATCCTCAAGACGGCGGAAACCCTGAAGGCGCAGAAGGCAGTTTGAGCAGCGATCATGGGGGTGGATCTGAGTTCTTTTACGACGATGAGGCGCTACCCTTCCTCATGCAGGATGGATTGATCACCGCTTCTCTTTCGGCCGGCATGATCGGACCCGACTGTGAAAGCAACATCGGACTCAGAGAGACGATATTGGAGGTAACGACGATACCGGAGCCAGCGGTTTGGCCAATCAGCGCAGCCTTTATAGCATTGTTGACGCTAATCGCTTTCGTACGCCAGCAGTGAACATAGTCCTCGGGTTGGAGTGGCGCGTGGGAATGCTCCAGTGGACCGGATGCGGTGAGACCGAATGCGCTGTTGAGGGAGCACGTCGAGGAGAGCTAAAGGTTGGGTGTGCGAATCGCTTCGTGATGCGAGGAGTTCAACAAACCTCGCTGGAGGGACACCCGCGCACTGTCGTTCTGGCCCGTGCACTTTCAAGGCACATACGAACGCGGGCCCCGAACGCCCGGCTATACTATGTGTCACTAAAGCGAGCTGGCTCATAGGCATTACCTCTAGAGTAGAATTGGCTTCGAGTGGCCGGAAGTCCGAGGGTTTCGGCAAGCTTCGCGGGCTCCTGATCTTCTTGTCCGTGCACCACTAGAATTTTTCGCTGAGAACATTTGAGCGGCGACTTCCCGGCCGGGTTCATCAGTGCACGTGTAGAGCCAGTTCTTCGGTTAGCTTCCTCGGCGAAGTGTTGCGCGCTCTGGGCAAGCCGTCGCTCAACTCGCTCTGGCTCGTCTCGCGGATGGGCCTCTTTGTTCAGCCGAATGCCCGAGGCTTCGGTAGAATGCCGACTTTCACTAACCTGTCATTGTACACGTTGATATGTCTGGAATGCGGATCAATCGCCGGTTGCGCCGGAACGCGCTGACGAATGCTCGGGGAATATTCCGATTCCATCAGATCTGAATACGCCATATGATCTGAGCAAGCTGCAGGTTCTTGGCGAAGTCCTACGCTCCCGACTTTACATCGCGATGCCGAGCTTCAGCATCGCCCAATTGGCGATCGGTCCCGTTCGGTGCTTCCGGGGGTTCGGCTTGCCATGAGCCCACCCGCCCGGCGTCGTCGAACCGGCTGCCCAAAGGGAGCATCCGCTCTGCCCCTTTCAACAGGTCATCGCACTCTCTTGAGCAATTCAAATTACCTCAGATTTGGCGATGACCGGCTCAATTTTCGCAAGCGGAGCGCTTCGACGCTGAGTGCACATGCGCATCCCAATCACTTCTTGAGCGATCCCGGCAACGCGCCTCAACGTCTAAGCTCTTTTTCGACTCCTTTCGTTTGCCCGTTTGCTCGTATGTGCGTCTTCTTAGGGAATTGAGACGGCAAGCTTTTGGTGTTTGATCTTTGGAGGTTTAATTGCAGAAGCCGGCAAGTACATCTTCGTCAGAATACGATCACTCCACGCTTCCAAACGTCCGCCCATCCATCACCGGCCCCTGTTTTCCTGTCCGTTTTCGAAGGCATACCGCTTGCCGTTCAGGCCCAGTTCCGTAGGAGTTCGCCAAGTAAATGAAATGAAAAAGATGGATGAATGCTCTTGTGCGTTGCTCAGCCTCCTCGCGGTGCGCCTAGCGCTCGCAAAATTCAGGTAAGCCATCCCGGCTGATGCCACACCGGCACTGAGCGGAATGCTTCGAATTCAAATCGAAGCACCGCGGGCACCTCCACTGGTCTTCGACCCACATCCGCGCCTCATGTTCGTAAATCGATGCGGCGAGCGCTTTCAATTCGATCCCATCGGCGCTTTCGAATATCGGGCATGCCGGTACACGCGGACCACCGACCACGACAGGTTCACAGATCAAAAACCAAATCTCCCTGGCCACACTGTACCCCAGCGTTCTCATCGACCTGAACGCTGCCGCACCACAGTAGGGAACAGGCCGGTTCAGCGGTCGGATTTCAAACGGTAGAGAACAACCTGGGCTCCGAAGGCCTACCAGCGTGACGCAATGCGCACAACAAGGAGCTGCGCATTGACCTGGACCCCGTCAGAGTTGGTGCTTCCGACTGGCGATCGTTCGGAAGCGTATCGATTAAGAAGTAAGCATTAGAGGGAGCCGCAACGGTGTTGCACGACCGCAACGGCTCTCTTGTGTAGGTCGTCTTTGCCTGTCTTATCGGCCGTATTCAGAACAGCAGTAGAGGGCCGAGCACAAATCCTGCCCTGACCCCCTACGGAGTAGTAACTCTTACGTGCAATGCTGCGCTGTTCTTGCCGACGGAGTAGTCGGACGCAGGCGTAAATGTCGGCCAAAGCCTACATGCGAGGATCGCGCTGTTATGGGTTGATACGGCGCTGGCGTCCCAGCCCTGGCCCTCAAAGCCGGGCAGAGACATTTCGCGATACCAGATATATCGACAGCCAAGCGTTTCAGCGCTGGTGTCAAGTTTCAACAGCTTGCTTGGCGGCCGGCATAACCCATGCAACCAGCGCTGCTCTCGCTATGCTATGCGAGCGATGCGCGCGATTCATCAGACTCATCCGTGGTGATGAACGTTGTGTTTTCTGCTTTCGCCACGATGGCGGGTTCAGTTACATGGGATGACGCGAATAGATTGAAAGGCACGTGTTGCCACCGGAACTTCCTCCCGTAATTGTATGTGCTGTGAGCTTGCAATGAACTCACTCCCAAGGCTAGAGCTTAAGCCGGCTAATGAGGTGCTGGAGTAAGGGCTCGTCGCTGGCGGCGGATTTCTGCGATGATTTCGCGTTCGGATTATTCTAGGCGTATCCTACTCCCTTACGATAGTGAATAGCTGAATGCCACTTTCATCTTCGCGGAATACGGCCCGAGATTTTGCAGTGTTTGAAACTAAGCCCTGGCACGTCTGTTTGCGCCACTCCGTTGCTGGAAGCGCGCCTTGAGGGCAAGGGAATTCCCGCTATTCGTTCTTCAGAACGCGGATACCGCTCGAGGCGGCTTTTACTGACAGCCGATGTGATCGATTTAGGGGCGGCCGGTTCCTATGGGTTCCTCAGCTTGGCTGGCAACTCGTAGTCGGGTGTACGCCAATGGGGCTGACTCATGACCCTTCATTAGTTGGTCCAATTGCCACCAAACGATTGAATCGATCTTGGCAATGCGAAAAACGAGTTGCGAAAATAGCTCCGACAAACAGTCGTGATCGCCTTCTGCGAACCACGCCGGAGGTATATTCTGAATCCAGTCATATAGCTTATTCTTATTGACTTCTTTTAGAAGCTCTATGGTCTTTAAACACGCTCGCCTCATATCGATGAGCGAGTAAATGTGTTTATCGTTAGAGAGCCCATGTAAAGGTGCATCTTCGAACAGCCACTTGATTTGCCCGAACAACCCGCCCTGGTCAATCATATAAGCCCGAAAGGCAAGGCGGCCGTTGCAACGGCTACGTTCGCGGACGAAAATCGACTGGCGCGTATCGACTTGCCCCAATAGCTTATCAATCACGAACGCTTTCGCGAAATCCTCGATGTTGATAACGTGTGTGAGGAGCTTGCTGGGAAGAAAGTCAAAAATCGCCTTCGTATTAGGGTTTACAGGACACTGCGATCCGAGATGCACGCCCGATCGAACTGAGACACGATGCAGTCCAATCTCGAAATGCGGGTTTTGTTCGTCGATTAGTTGTTGCGAAAGCTGGAGAAGCTTCAGCGGCGGCGTTGTGGCCGAGACCATACGAAGTAGGTGGTAGCCAAGCCATTCATTGATCAGTGTTCGGGTTCCTTGTGGATTTCCGGCAAACTTTGCGACGTAAAAGCGTCCGTCGTTCCCTTTCACTAAATGTGACTGGGTGCCACCTCGCATTTTCCGAATGACGCTGGTAATACCGATTGGTTGAGAACGCACAGCCGCTCACTCCCACCCTAGAAACCAATTCAGTTTGGTTCTATCAAACTGGTCTGAAGTACTAGTGGTTCCATTGCGCCGTTTTTGTCACGTGCACCGTGCCCCTGCTGACAAACTATTGGTCAGATTCGGCTTAGGGATATAGCGGCGACACTCAGCTATATCCCCTTGAGTTCCGCAATGGCAAGACGCGATCCGAAACAAGTGATAAAAGCGGTTAATGTCCGCCACATTAGCTATGGGAGTGGTCTGGTGATATCTCGGTCGGTACAAACAGGGGAGTGGGCACTGCTCTCAGCGCACATGCCGGGCCGAAAGCCGGAACCGATGGGCATACTTTTGCGCGATCCTATAGACGGATTGCACATTAAGCTGCGAATGGACTGGTCGGGCATCATCCTCGATGAAGAAGAGATCGAGATCTGGCGCGCAATCGCCGAGGATCTTGAGGCGAAGGGTAGGGAGGTAGGGGGCGACTGCCTACTCGATTGGCTTGAGGATACAGCGTCACACTCGCTTCGCATCGGCGCGCGCGAACGTGTTGAAGTGTCGGATGCGCAAACGATTGTTGGCGAATTATATCAACGCTACGTCGATTCAAGATATCCATTAAAGTGCGAACGGAACGCAAAGTAATAATCGATAAACGCGATTCGAGGTCTGCTGCTGGGGCCGAATACCGCGGATGCCGACAAGCCGTCCACACTGCCGAAATTTAATGAGTGAGACAGAAATTGGCGGTATTCTTGGGTATTCGCCCGATCTCAACGAGCTAGGTTTGTCAGAGGACGACTCGCAAACTGACTTCGGAGCAACTCCGCATTGAGGCGCAACGCGCAGGTCAGGAAGGATAGCGAGGGAGATAGGTCGCCGGTAAATAAGTGAGTGACCTGTTCACAATCCGCATTCCGACACAGTGTTCGCAGATTTCAATTTTCATGATAGGCAACAAAGGCGTTCTTCAGCAGATCATCGCGTAACAGACGATATCGTTTCTTGCTGGTTTTCGATCCAGCGCCATAGGGTCAGGTACGGCCACGCCGCGTGACTCCAGAGAACCTGCGCGAAGATCGCACTTGCCTATCCGATTGGGCTCCCGTATCTGGTCCACACCCATACGGCCCGAGTAGGGAAAAAATACACAAGGGCTGTAATTTCTACCGAGAACTACTTACGTAGGTCACCACTTCAGCAGTGTAGGTTGCCAGATTAGTAAGCCTGGAACTTGCCCAACGCTGCAAGCTACGCCAGTTCAGCAGCTCATTCAATATTAAAGGACCTATTATGCTGCCACCGGGTTGGCCGGATGTAATTACTGCTTTGCTCAGACTATTGCATATGTGCGCTTGAGCAGGGCCTCACTGAACGCGAAACACGAACTCGCGTAATAACTGGGGACCGTCGTGTCCTGCTGAGCTGTATAAACGCAAGAGATACGATCCTTGCGTATCTAGTTGAGGCAAAGTCAAATGCGCTACGTCTTCGTGAATGGCCGTCCGACCGTTCCAAACCTGAAGGCCATTTATATCGACCACTTGAACAGACACACCGCCTTGAGGCAGATCGGACGCATCGAGTGCCAGTGTTGTACGGCGACGCCCGACGATAACCGGCATGTCGGCGCCACGATAGGTGCGTAGGGTTACTTCGGGCGCGGCATTACGATGCCCTATGATCTGGGGCAGCGATGCGCAGATTGCGATCAAAGCCGCAATCGCGACCCAGGAAAGCCGCGGTACTAAAAGCAAAGGCCATTTTGCTCGGCCTTCGATTGCGCCGATAGTTTCTTCGGCTTGCAGATCGCGGAGCGCGAGCTTCATCGCGGCTATGTGAACCTCCAGGCGTTCGAGTCTGACGAGGCAGTACTCACATCCAAGCACGTGTGTTTCGACCGTTTCGACTTCCTGCTCTTTCATTTGTCGCAAGATGCATTCTTCTAAAGTGTTGTCGGTCGGGTGATTGTCTTCGACCATTTTAATTTTTAATACCTCAGTAACCATGTCGCGAGAAATCGATGATGCTCTCAGGAAAATCTGCCGAATTAATTGAGCAGCGCCATCGACCACGAATCCACATCCGCGGCTCGAGTTTATAAAGGGAAGCGTTTGGACTTCGCCCGACGGATTCCAACGCCTAATACGAACTTGTTTGTGCCATATGCCTCCAGTATGTTTATCGGTCTGGAGCACGTGCGCGCGAGGTTAGTTGCTGCGGCCTGACGACGCTTAGACCTCAGGAATCAGCGAACAACCTTGCCGCGAAGATTTCACGCTGAGATTTCTGGGACGACCACGAACTAGGATTCCATGTTATAGCCAGTGCGTTTGTTGCTCAATCCCGAATACAAAGGTACTACGATAGCGGGCTTCGCAACTGCCTTCGAATTTGCCAACGCGCGGTACAAGGCCGGTTACGGGCAACGCGCCTTTTGCCCGCAGCGCCAGAATCAGATCGAGAACTGAACCGATTGCCGCTTGACCGTCAGTCCCAGACCGCAAGCGGCTCGTTGGGAGGCCCCCTACGGCCAATCCTGTGAGCTATGTTGCCATCGATTGCTACCTCACCTTGATGAATGGACTTCCGGTTTGTCGCTCAAACAGAGACTTTCTCGCCCGTCGGAATCCTCAAGAAACTATACAGGTCGCCGGGCACGGCACACGCTAAGTGTAGACTTATCGAGTCTATAGGATATGCCGGGGTAGCCCCCAGCAAGACAAAGCGTTTTCACCCTGTTGCACCAAGAGAAGCATTTGTGCCACTCCGAGCCGGAATATCTTCGAATTATTCCAGGAAAGATCCTAGATGCGCGGGCAATTGCCGCGTGGTACCCTCATATCGAGCGGATGGAGCACGATCCCTTCCGACCGCACTGGCGTCATAAACAATGCGGCGGCGTCGTCACGGGCTCGGGCGACCTTTTCCGATGTTTGACGTGCAATGCTGAGGGACAGAAGGTGGGCGCAGTGTTGCCGCCGGATACAATAAACACTCTTGAATATTTCAACTGCCACTCGGACCTGGAGATCGAATTCGTAGATGGCGATAGCAGACTTTTTGCAGTGGGCACGGCGGCACAAATTTCTGTGGGTCCTCAAACAGGCGCTATAGCGAGACTCCTGCGTCGGTCGGGCAGAATCGCCCGAAAACGACCCGTGAGCCCGTCGGGCTAGCGGTACCCCAAACGGCAAACCGCTTCTTCGGAATCACTAGAACGAAGAATGACGCCGAGTAATTCCTTGCGATAGTTTTTCGTGCAGCCTGATCACGAATTCAGCTCGATAGGCACCCTCTGAAAACAGGCGCATCTGCGGCGATTTGGAAGCGTTCTTAAAGCGCCTGGGCTTCACGACTGCGGACTTATGCGGCCCCATAACGCGGGCTTATCGACGGGCAGCCCGGCGGCCGCCCAGCCCATTTACCAGTCCGGGTGGCAAGAGTGCGTACGGCTGCCTACATCATCGGCGTCTGCAGCACGCGTAATCGCGATGTTTAGCAGGATTTCTACCTTCCAACAAAGCGAGATAGCTCCGAAACTGTGCTCAATTCGCGCACCCGAACGCGTGGCAGCGTCGCTCGTTCGCGTGCTGCCCAAGCATTTTCAGATCTCATGTCCCGGAAGATCGTAAAAAGTGAGGCGACGACCTTGGGTGTGTGACGAGGCCGTCGCCCACTACTCTCCGGCTTTCAAACGATAACACTCATGCGGCTTAGCGGGGCCGCAGAACCTATCAGCAAAAAGCTCAAAGCTCCCGGAAACTCCCGACTATTCAAGAATAGAAACATCGCAAGAACCTTTACGCCCCGCGAGCGGTGAAGAGCAATTGTTGAGGCAACGTTAAGCCCCCACGCTCTTCTCCATGTCGGAAGCTCAGTGCCCGAAGGAGTCCCGGAGCACATAGGAATCGAACAAAATGCGTATCGGCCGTGGTTGTTTTCTTGAAGCGCGGCGGCAGCAATTAAAGATTCCTCTGGCTCATAGTTCGAGTGTTCCGCTCTGCTTGGCCTTGCGTTTGGACGTTCGCTATCTTCCGGGTCGGAAGCCCGGTACCGGAACGGTCTTGGATCCGTCTTCAGCCGGTCCTTGGGTTAGGTAACTGGATCGCGCAGCGACCGGGTGAAGTCTTCTCCAGGCTTCTTGAGCGCGAAACGAGCTCGCAAAGGCTAATCCGTGCATGACAATGCTGCAGCGGTTTAGTTACATGCTGCCAGGCGAGTTCAGATCTAGCTTACGAGTGGAAATGTCATACGCTGAAACAGCGGACAGCTTCTGGTTTGAGAGCAATCTGGGGCATCGCTGGTTCGACCCTTCCAAGCAAGAACGCGGTGCTGATCTGCGTGCACGCGCACCTGACGTTCTGAAGATGGACTTTATGTACATATAGTGTTCCTACGGCGTGGGTACGTGCCGATAAAGCTTGTGAGTCAAAACACCATTTCGCTTACAGGTCATGACGTTACGCCGCATCTTCACCTTAGCCGTATTATTCTGCTCACCCTTAGTAGCTACTAGTCAGGTACTCTCACAGACGGGTGCTACCTATTATGTTGCGCCTTGGGGGAGTAATCGAAACAGCGGAACGAGTCCGAAATCGCCATGGGCGACACTGAGTTATGCCGTTTTCCAGATGCAGGCGGGAGATACGTTGCTGGTGAGAGGCGGAATCTACTCGAACCAGGGATTCACCGTGCCTGCGGGCGTTGGGACGCCAACCAGTCCGCTCCGCATTCAGGCGTATACGGGCGAAGCGCCGGTTCTTACAGGCAGTGAGACCTACGCGGTGGCTGCCGCGATTTACAGTTCGGCGATTATTGATGGGCTGCACTTCGCGAACTTCACCAATGTGACGAATGCCATAGATATCTGGGGGAACTATGTCACGGTGCAGAACTGTACATTCCAAAATGTGCCCTTCCAGTTCATTCGCGTCATGGGAGCGGACCATGTGACGATTCAGAACAACTATCTGGATGGCAACGGGCAACTGCAACAGACGGGTTTGGGGGATGCAATCTACGTCGGGAGCGGGACCCATGTCTTGGTTCAGAACAACTACGACACACGTGCAGGGCATTACTTCTTCGATGCGATGGCGTTGCCTGGTGAGAGTCCTAGCTCGCAGGTCGTGGTGCGCGACAACACGGTCGAGTCGTTCTGGGGCGGCGGAATTGGGCATGGATCAGCCCAAAGTCTGGTGTACGAGAACAACCGGCTGAGCCATGTGGGCGAGGGCGTGCCATACATCAAGGCGAGTTTCGAAATCGGTGGCATGGACGCAATCGTCCGGTACAACGTCATGACGGACGAGGCAGGCTGGTACAGCGACAACGTGCTCGATATCGTCGCCGAGGACAATGGCGGCCCGCAGGATGCGCTGCACAACCGTGTTTATAACAATGTGTTCTACAAGAACGGCTATCTGCCCGTTTTCGAGAGCCAGCGATGGGAACGCGACTTGAGCGATAACAAGGTCTTCAATAACATCATGTATTACAACGAGACCGTAGGGGCTGGATTTTACAGCACGCCGGCGACTACTTACATTAGTATAGAAACGTATCATGCCTATCCTCAATGCCCGACCGGCTCACCGGACTGCACGAACTTTGCGTGGACGCAGTTTCCAAATGTAAACTATTTTGAAAACAACCTGATTCTGCACGCGGATGTAACCGGCGACCACCCAGGGGCAGCGCAAATTGTGTACACGCCGAATACTTCCGTTGCGGGTTGGACGATTGCAGGCTTTTCGGATACCCTGTCGAGGGCGCAGAGCAGTTTCGCACCGTTCTTTTCTGGCAATCTGGAGGTGAATCCGCAGTTTGTGGCGGCAGATGCGGGAAATTTCGAGCTGACGCCCACGTCCCCGGCGATTGCGGCCGGCACGCACCTGGCGCATACGACTGCGGCGGGTACGGCCACGACGACTATCCCTGTGGATGACGCGTATCCTTTCACGGACGGCTATGGGATTGTCACGGGTGATGCGATTCTGGTCGGGAATAATGCGCCAGTGAGTGTTACGGGCGTGAATACCGACAACGGAACGCTGGCGGTGAGTGCACCGCTGGTATTTGCGGCGGGTGATCCGGTCGACTTAGCGGATCATAGCGGGAGCGCGCCAGACATTGGTGCGTTTAAGTATAGCGGCTCGGCTCCCGCTATTTCAGGTGTAAGTGCCGCTTTGAGTAGCGCGACGGGCGCCGTGATCACGTGGGCAACGGCGACTGGCGCAACGAGTCAAGTCGAATACGGCATGACGCTCGGCTACGGGCAGACATCTGTTAAAGATCGCAATCTTTTGACCGGCCATACGGTGACCCTTGCGGGACTGTGGCCGAATGCGACCTATCACTACGCGGTCATCAGCACCGATGCTTCCGGCGGCAAAACGGTGTCGGCAGACGCGACGTTTACCACATTTAGCGCAGCGGGGCCGGTGATCGGCAACGTTTCGATCGTGAGCATATCGACGACCGGCGCGACAATTACCTGGACGACGGACACGCCCAGCAGCTCCCAGGTTTTTTACAGCGGTACGGATCGTAAGTACATATTCAACCCGGGATATGTGAATTCGTCTGCGATCCAGGATTCGGGAGGTGTTATGACTCACACTGTCCCAATCAGCGGATTGCTCCCGAACACGCTCTATCATTTCGCGGTTCAGAGCACAGATGGCAACCGCGATACGAGTTACTCCGGCGACCAGACTTTCATAACACAGGCGCCGTCAAGCTCCGGGCCCGTTATTTCGAACATTACGATAAATGGCTCGGCCGGCCCTGTGGGCTGGTTCCCGGGAACGGCGGGGCAGAGTTTTGCGCCTTTGGGAATGACGTGCTGCGGCTACTCCTATGCGCAGGCGACCTTCTCATGGGCGACCGACGAGCCGGCTACGCAGAACAAAGTTCTTCTGATTCCGCTGGTTGGCGGCGGGTATTTGCAATCGGCGCAGTTAGACTCGGGAACAGCTGTCGCGGTTTCAGGGAATCCTGCCGCGACCACGGCGCCGAGCGTTACCATCTACCAGCTCGCTCCGAATACAACCTACGTCTATATGGTTCAGAGCACGGATGCGAACGGAAATACGACAACATCGCCTAATTACGAGTTCACGACGCCAAGTACGGCTGTGGGCGAAGCGGATGCGAGCATTCAGGCGCAACGCCGAGACGGTGGTTTGCAGGGGACCAATGTGCGGCAGATAGCTGTGGGTCCAGATGGAGCGGCTTGGAGCCTGGATCAAGGAGGCAATATCTTCACTTACAATTCGCAGACGCAGTCGTGGACGCAGGTGCCGGGGGCGCTGAGCCAGATTGCGATCGGAGCCGGCGGCAACGTATGGGGAATCAATGCCGCGGGACAGATCTTCCGATCATATGCGGGGGCGCAAACCTGGCAGTGGGTCGCCGGAAGTCTGGCGCAAATTGCAGTCGGCGGGGATGCAGATGTTTGGGGGATCAATAGCGCGGGGCAGATTTACCATTACAATGCCGTTTCTCAAAGTTGGGTGGAAATTCCGGGAAGCCTGACGCAGATTGCCGTGGGATATGACGGCTCGGTCTGGGGCGTCAATTATGCGGACCAGGTATATCGCTATAACCCCGGCACTGGTCTCTTCGGGCAAGTATCCGGGTCACTTACTCAAGTTTCTGTAGGCGTGGATGGAGACGTATGGGGTTTGGATAATCAAACGGTTTATCATTTCAACCGGCTCACCCAAGTTTGGGATGAAATTCCGGGGACACTGGCCGGGATCGCGGTGGGTTCGGGGCAGAATGTATGGGGACTGAGCAGCGCCGGACAAATCTATCGCTATGATGCTCAAACCGCAGATTGGGTATCGGTGCCGGGCACCCTGAGCAAGATCTCAGCGGGTGCGGACGGTTCCGTGTGGGGCGTAGATAGCGCGAACAACATCTACCAGTTTGTGGAACCCGCCCAGCCGGTGCAGCCATTCCAGCAAGTCCCTGGCGCACTGACTCAGATTGCGGTCGGGGTTGACGGGAGCGTGTGGGGACTAAACAGCGCAGGAGAAATCTACACATACGATGCCGCGACGGGCGGGTGGACTTACTTGGCCGGGGAGTTAGCACAGGTAGCGGTGGGCACGGGCGAGAGCGTGTGGGCACTGAATTCCGAGCAACAGATATATCGCTATAATCCGCAGACACAGAGCTGGGATTGGCTCGCGGGAAGCCTGGCGCAAATTGCGGCCAGCGCGAACGGCGATGTCTGGGGCATTAACAGCGGGGGCGAGGTCTATCGATTCGACAGCAAGTCCCAGAGCTGGAAGTGGATTCCAGGGTCGCTTTCGGCCCTTTCGGTGGGAGCCGACGGCGCAGTCTGGGGTATCAACAGCGCGAACCAGACTTTCGAGTTCGATGCGCATGCGCAGAGCTGGAAATGGGTTCCCGGTACGCTCACGCAGATTACGGCCGGATCGAGCAGCAATGTCTGGGGGATAAACGCCGAGGGCGCTGCGTACCGATTTGACTCGAACAGCCGAGCTTGGGCTCATGTTCCGGGGGTGACGCTTAGCCGGATTGCGGCGGCATTTGATGGCTCGGTTTGGGGCCTTACTTCCACAAATCAGATTGTGGAATTCAATGCGGAAGCCCGAACCTGGGTCCCGGTGGCCGGATCACTTACTCAAATAGCGATTGCGTCGGACGCTGTCGTGTGGGGGCTCGACGCGAACGGTGCGATTTACAAATATCGGTAGGTCTTAGTCGTCATCCTGACGTGATGGTATGGACCCGGCCCGGTGATTGACTGGGCGGAGGAGGTTCGACCGAATGTCAGTGAAGGTGATTGGGTTGGATATCGCCAAGCACGTTTTCCAGGTTCACGGAGCTGACGCGAGCGGCAAGGCGGTTCTGAAGAAGAGACTCAGACGCGAGCAAGTGACCGATTTCTTCGGAAGCGTGGCTGCCTGCGTCGTGGCGATGGAGGCGACACGAGGTGCGCATTACTGGGCTCGAGTGATTAGAACGTTCGGACACGAGGTAAGACTCATCGCACCACAGTTCGTAAAGCCCTATGTACGAGGCCAGAAGAACGATATGCAAGATGCGGCGGCGATCTGTGAAGCGGCGAGTCGGCCGGAGATGCGCTTTGTTCCGCAGAAATCGATCGCGCAGCAAGACATGCAGATGCTGCATCGGATCCGGAGCCGGCTGGTGGGTAATCGGACGCAGTTAGGTAATCAGATCCGGGGCTTACTTGCGGAATACGGCATCATCGTCCCGCTGCATCTTCATCAACTTCGAAAGAAATTGATCGAGCTCACAAGTGAACCGCACCCCCAGTTAACACCCCTTGCACAGGAGCTGTTTGGGTCCTTGTATGCGGAGCTCTGCAGCGTGGATGAGCAGATCGCGACAATGGAGCAGCGTATCCAACGAGCGTTCCAAAGAGATGAGGCCTGCCAAAAGATAGCAGACGTGGAAGGTGTAGGCCCAGTGATCGCGACCGCCATCGTCGCGGCTATCGCGGATGGCAAGGCATTTCTCAATGGGCGGCAGCTGGCGGCCTGGCTGGGACTGGTTCCACGACAACACTCGAGCGGCGACAAGCAACGGCTGCTCGGGATCTCTAAACGTGGTGATCCCTACTTGCGCATGTTGCTCATCCACGGCGCTCGTTCCGTTGTATATCGGTGCGTGAAAAAGACCGACAGCCGAAGCCGCTGGATTGCAGACAAACAGCGGCGATTGGGCACCACCAAGGCATGCGTGGCGGTGGCAAACAAGAATGCGCGGATTATCTGGGCCTTGCTCGCCAAGGGTGAACCATACCGCCGCGCAGCTTAAAAACTCTTCCTAGAGATTGCAAAGACGCAGTGATGGCGTAACTGGTAAGACCGGCTCTTCTCGAACCTGCCTGGGGTCAGGGCCATCAAAGGCCGATGACGTGATTCAGGGAGAGAGCGCAAATTCCATCAGGGCCCGAGGGTGACGACCCTCAACTCGAGGCCGGATATATGCACGCAGTCTTATTCAGATGCGTTCATTGGCGCTCTTGCAATCCGGGCTGGGTCCATATATGACCCCTTGAAAACCGCCCGAAGTGGAATACTAATTCGGACGAAGAAAGGGGGAGCGATGAGCAAGAGCAATCACACGCAAGCGCAGATCATTGACGCGCTGAAGCAGGTGGAGGTGGGTCGGAGCGCGTAGGATGTCGGACGGTAACACGGCGTGTCGAAGCACACGATTATGCCCTGGAAAGCGAAATACGGCGGTCCTCGCACCCAGTCTTCACGGGTTGGTGGCGATAGCGGACGGTCCAAGTGAAGAGCCGATGCACCCACTTGCCATCGCCATCGCTTGCCGGCATAGTCCTTGACCCGGTACGAAAGAGCCAGCGCAAGGTGTGGGGCGAAACTGCGTAAGGTCTCGGGAGCCGCCCGTCGAGTTCGGGGAGTCTGCATAGACCTGTCCGTATTATGCCGCCGCTGCCATTTGTAATGTCCGGAAAACACTTGGCAACTGCCACTCAGGCGCAGCGGCAACCTCGGGCGTCGTGAGGCGAAAAGTTCTGGTTATTCGCAAACGAAACCATATTATTCTGCACCGCCCTCATCAGCAGACGTGCGTTAATGCCGCATGGAAAAGTTTGAGTCCCTTCGTGTCCCCGTCAGCAGTGCCTTACGAACTAGGCGAGTCAAAGCTGTAGCTGTCCAAGAAACGCCGCAGACCCGCTTCCAGAGAAAACGATAAACAACGGGAATGCTCGTTGCCTGTCTTCTCCGGTTTTGGTGGTGGTCATACCGGGATGCGAATCTTGCAGACTTTCAGCCGATAAGAGAGCCGAGGGGCGAGGGACGGCGTAACGGAGGTACGCCGCCTGCCGACGCGTGACGTAATCTTGTCCGGCTCCTCACCCCCCTTTTCTCGCAGTTATATCAAAGCTGAATGCACGATTGAAGGAGGGGAGGCCGCAACGCGTGTTGGAGCGGCCCTGGGTTGCTGCGGAGATTCGGAGCACCCCGCAGTTATGAATTACTCAAGATGTGCAGGTTGGAGCCAAGTTCTCGGACCATGGCAACGCTTTATTGCGAGAATATACCGGGAGGGAGCTTGCCGAGATGTCCTCAACCCGGCGACAGTTGTTGGATTTTGCTTTCCTGACTATTAAAGAGAAAATCGACGTGGGAAGACGCTACGCGCGTGAACTGAACCGCATCCGCGAGATCGAGCAACGGCTCGGCGTATCCGGCGTTGCTGACAAAGTGGAGGCTAAAGCGGTTCTGTACAAGGAATAGCGGCGCCCGCTCAAGCAATGGTCCGGCCACTAGCGGCTGCATGACTGTGATTCTTCCCGTAATTGCCCCTTAGTTGTCAAAGCGAAAATCCAGCTCAAAGCAAGGTTCGTTTACCTTCCGATTGACTCGCGTTGTCCTCAACAACCAGATTTGGAATGACGATTCGGGGAAATGTGGGCGGCGCGGTCAATGAAAGCAAGTTGATCGATCCTACTCGAGGGTGCACGGACCGGCGGCCTTTGTCCGGCCGCAAGGCAGACGAACACGGTGACGTATCGTCATATAATCGCTGGAACGCTGTGGCGGCAGCTCAAGTTTTGAGCTCGCGTACCGAAGGTACGGCGTCTTCAGCCGGTCTTCGGACCCCGAAAATCGCGCACTCTCAAGAACATCTCTAGGAAAGACAAGCTGACGAGAAGTTCCAATTAACTCCGGTCTGGTTCGAGCAGCGCAAGGAGGCGGGAGATGATCTGCCGCCGAGCGCGTGTACCGCAATCGTATGTAACTTTGCTTTCCAGAGGTGTGCTCCAATGGCTGTCCTGCGGTTATACCGCACGTCGCATCGCGAACTACCCGTTATCGTTTCCGGGACGCACGAAACGAGGGACCAAGTTCCAACCAGTGACGGGAAAATACTGGCGTTCCAAGACACTTTTCGGCGCGACAGTCAATTTTGCGGGGTTGATGCAGTGGTTGCACAGAAGCTTGATCGCGTCATGGATACGATTCACGTACGAGACCATAACACCTCGAGATGACCGCCCGCGTCCTCCCATCCCGGCGTCGCTGATTCTGTTGACGGCGGTAGAGATCGCGTCTGCTGCCGTCCAATATCTTGTCCGCCAACGGGCGCGTTCTCTGCTTTGTTATACGCCGAAGCCACCCCGACCGATAAGGGGTTCAGGGTGCTTTCATTGGCCGCGCCGTCCCACATTCCTCGCTCGTCATTCCAAATCCTGGTTGTTGAGGACAACGCGATCAATCGGAAGGTTATAAGCATAATTCTGCGAGGAGCGGGGTTCGAAGTGGATGTAGTCTCGGATGGAATCGAGGCCGTAGCGGCGTATCAGTCTACTCCTTACGACTTGATCCTCATGGACCTTCAGATGCCCCGCATGGACGGCTGGGAAGCGGCGCGCCAGATTCGGCACCTCCAACAAGCCCAACCAGTGATCGTCGCCGTCTCGGCGGATGCCCTGCCTGGCGTCCACCAGAAATGCCTCCAGGCCGGCATGGACGATTACCTTTCGAAACCATTCACTAGAAATCAACTGTTGGCGATCGTCAAGAGCGCTCGCGAACGGCGGCCAACCGCCGATAGGGGTCCCTAGAGCTAGTTAGTCGTCCTGGCGCTCAGCTCAAGGGTCACGGACACGTTCATCGCCCTTCCAAGACACCCGTGCCGACAAGCAGGCCGTAACGCTCTTCGGTGACCTGAATTGCGACGTTCCCTGACGCGCCGGGATTGTCGCACATCCTCCGCTGCGGCTCTCACGGCCTCAAAGCCGAACTGCTCTATGAGCGTTTCGAGTTCATTAAATTCACGGATGAGTTCCACGTGGATGAGATCCAGGAGCAAGCGTCCCATACTTGCTCCATCGGCCGTTGGGAATTTTTCTGCATCTCGGAAGATTCCTTGTAGAGACCTGTTGGTGTTTTACCAGGCCCCGAATTTGCAATAGTCCCGGCCGGAACTATTCCCCCTGAGCCGCTACAGGCGGTGATTAGAACACCCAGTATCGCCTCTGTCCGAACTCATTCGCCGATGCGCCTCACGTGTTCAGCAATTCTGCCCAACCAGCGCAGCAGTCTCGTCATGGGCGCCGGTCGAGGGTCGGCAGAACTTTGGGCAGGCGCGTCAACTCCGAAGGCATCCACATCGCCATTCACGAAGTCCACCTCCAGGTCCGGGTGGCAATTAAAGTATTCGGGAGAGTTCGTCGTGCCAGAAGGCAGAACTGCGCCTAGTCGATTTCCTTCGGTATTGCACTTCAGACATTTGAAATTGTCGCCCACGCCCGTGACGACCCCGTCACACTGCTTATGCGTCCAGTGCGGTCGGAACGGATCATGCTCCATTCGCGCAGCCGCTCGGCAGACTCGGTAATCTTATCGATTTGGCCCATAAGCACTTCGCAACTGCCTGAGGTCATGCGGCCAGTGCGTCAGTCTCGACCCTGACCTGGCGTTCTAAATAAAAATAGGTTGCGGCCAGTTTCTCTTTTACCAAGAACTCTGGCAGTTTGAACGCTATTGCGAGCTCTTTAAGTGAAGCACTATTCTGGTGTTCGCGATAGAGTAACAAGGGAAGTAACTGCGGCATGAACGCATAGTACAGACCATCATCGAAAAATCTCGTGATCCTTGATACCTACCGCCGCCACGATACGTCGCTTGACGAATTAAATCGAAGATCCTTGCTTGAGCCTAGACAAGCCAAGTGAGTAGTCATCTCGTCCGCGGCACACCGCATCAAGGGTAATGCTTTACACCCGGCTCCAGCGGCGGCGCACTCTTTCCAAGCTCGTTCGCATGGCACTCGTGAATTAGCCGGTCACCAGGAGTGGACCACTCGTGCGGAGTGATGTCGTTGGGGTCAAGCCGAACTTTATACCAACTCCTCGCAATAGGGTGAGGCGCGACCACCTCTCCTGTCAATCCATGTAGCAGTCTCGCATTGCCGTACTCCCTGGAAGCTCGTATGCGCACCCGGTCGCCAGGGCGAAATCGCTCGGTCAGAATTTGGCCGCACTGCTTAGGGCTGTCCTTGCTTACTTCCGCCCCGAGGCGTAAGCTGCATTTAGAAGTATCGCAAGACAAACAT
Organism: Bryobacteraceae bacterium; assembly: GCA_036269275.1. Classification (GTDB taxonomy): domain Bacteria; phylum Acidobacteriota; class Terriglobia; order Bryobacterales; family Bryobacteraceae; genus Bog-105. The sequence goes on from DATASJ010000098.1 coordinate 130,378, forward strand.
TATGGCGGGCCAAAGACGGCCCCAATACACACCTGTCGAGGCGGACGGCACCCACGAAGAAGTCTCAGCAAGTCTGTACTACAACGCGATCAGCGTCAAGGTGTTGAACGCCCGATCTATCGAGGAATCTAAGAAAAGGAACGGGAGGACGCTGGCCACGTCAACGATGAAAGTCTCGCCTCATAGAAACACGGCAACTTGCGAGTTCACCGACACTGGCGACTCCAGTGCCGATCCGCTCGGCGGCAAAGCCATCATGACCGGAGGAGTGCAGGTCGATTACCGCATCGGAAACTTCCGATTTGTCGTTCCGTAAGTCCTCCGTCGATAAAGTCCACAGGTGATGAAGATCTTCGCGCGCACGTTGCGCTTTCGACCGCAGCGACACAAAGGATTCGCAGTAATCGTCGCCCTCAAAAAACCACACTTCCTGAAACTGACTTTCGTGACACGTCAAGCTCTCAGTTTCGTCTGGGAGCTTGGCTTCAGCTCAACAGGTAATTCAAGATGACATCGCAGGCCGGATTCCAATACGACGTTGATGGGTATGCTCAAAAGGAATTTACAGAAGACTCAATTAACGCAACTACGTTCTTTCTTGGCGTTTGGCTGCCGTGCAAGCCTTAACGGTCGACTTCCACAACGGCTTCTACTTCGACTCGGAAACCTGTCCCCAAGAGCACAGGCACCTGGTCGCAGCCGCCATTGGGACCCTTCGGTCGATGCGGTGACGTTTCTTATTCTCCCCGTCTAAGCCTTATCATCTTGCCAGTTTGGTTTGTACCGGCGAGTTCGTCGTCAAGGCCGGGAGCGAGCACGGAACTGGCGCAAGGAAGCGCCTGTGTCCGGGATTAGGAAAGCAGCAAGCTTCTTACTGCGAGGCCGCCACCTTCGCGCTGCGAGGCTACCGTCAAGAGGAGCGGAGCCGAATCGCTCCTCCTGTCGGCCCCGGGTCGTCCGAGGCTCGGCAAACACCGCGAGCGCCACCGTTCAATACATTGCTGATGCGGGGCAAGGAGCTTCAAACGCCAGATCCTTGCCCCGCACGCCATTCCCGCTGGTAAAGCCGGATTTACTAACTACGGTTCGTAAGATGACTTGCACGGATTGGGGGCCGGTCAAACCGTGACGTAGTCCCGGCTGCTCTCGAGAGTCTGGAGCAAACCAACTTTCCTCGACGGCCGTCGATGCCCGAGGCCGGGTGGGGAGACTCCTATAAACTGCCTTCCCCCAATAAAGCCGGCCTGCTTTCAAACGATTGGAGTGTCCTCTACGGGACAGGCACCATCGAAAACTTCTGGTTGTCGCCGCCCCAGTAGGACCACTGTTCGAGTGGCGCCCCGTCTTGAACGGCCGACGGACCGCCGGTGACGTCGAGAGACAGGCCGCTGCTCACCGAAACAATCTGGTAGTAACCATCAGACGTCCTTGTGAGTCGCCACCTTTCATTCGCTGTGCCCGAATAGGACCATTGAATGACGGGGACGCCGTTCCACCACGACCCATTCATCAAATTGAGAGCCATACCAGTGCTGACAGACGAGATTTGATCTGTCCCACTGCCAGCAGAGTTTACCAACCATTGTTGGTTGGGAGAACCGCTACAGGTCTTTTGGATCAAAATCGCACCTTCAGTGCCGGATGGGACTGTCAGACATTTACCGCTATGTTTCGCAACCAGTGCCACCGCGGAACTGGAATTATTCGTCGGGGCACTCGGCTGACTGGGCGGTGCCACAGAGCCATCGGAGGGGGGTGCAGTGCTTGGCGTCGTGAACTCGTAATTTGGAGACGAGGTGCTGTGACCTTCCGCGTCCGTGCTCTGCACGATGTACACATAAGTCGTATTCGGTGCGAGCTGAAACACCGTCACGCTGGGCGTCGTTGTCGGTTCCGGGTTGCCCGCTACCGGTACCGCCGCAGAGTTATCCAATTCTGCCGATTGAATGTATCCGCCGCCTATTGTCGGGATCAACATCACTTTGTTCTTGGTAGTTGGCACGCTAGTAACCCACGAGAAGGTCGCCTGCGCGTATGAATAGCCGCAGCAGTTCATTCCTGATGGGGCAAAATTTTGGCTCGGAGTTCCGGCAAACCAACCAACCGGACCGGCAGATGCCTGTATTTTTATGTCCGAGATTGCGGGACCCGCTGAGGGCAAACTTTGGGTCGTGAAGGTGCTGTCGGCGGAATGCGAGGTTAGGCCGGTCCCATCCGTACTCTGAACCGCAAAATGATACATGGTATTGGGAAGCAAGCCGCTGAGGGCAACGCTATGGTTGATTGCGCCGGATTCATCAGCTCTCGCTGACGCGTGTACGTATCCCGGATTCCAGGTGTAAATCAGATCCGGTCCGCTGAAGAACACTTGCGAACTGCTGGCAGTACTGGTCGTCCAAGAAACAAGAACCGCTGTGGGAGATACGTTCGAGACGAGGACGTTTGAGATTGTTGGACCCGGTTCCGCAGGCGTAGTGAAAGTGCCATCTTCGGAAACGGCTCGCCCGCCGCTTGAGTCGGTGCTAATCACAGCGTAATGGTAGATCGTATTTGGCCATAGCCCCGCCAGTTCCACGCTGTGGGAATCGTCCAGATTCGGGTCCGCGAGGGAGGTCTGGCCGTACGTTGTCGTCGTACCGTATTCGACCTGGCTCGTGCTCTGAGTGCTTGTCGTCCACGTAACCGTAGCGTTCGTCGCGCTGGCCGCAGAAGCGCTCACGCCCGAAATCATCGGTGCAGAGGCGCTGTATTCAAAGGCGCCAAGGTCCGGAGCCGAACCGTGGTGATCCGCGAGATCCACGTCATCACCTGCCGCGACCGTGACGGGTGCGCTCAGCGTCAGCGCACGATTCGCATAATCTACCGCGCTAATGCGCACCGGACTATTTCTACCGGCTATAATCACGTCACCAGGAACAAGGCCAAAACCGTCGGTGAAATAGTAGGGATCGTCTACTATAATCCGCGACGTTTGAGTTGCTGGAACCGCAACATGAGCCAGATGCTCACCTGCCCCAATCGCAGGCGAACCGGCCTGCAATGAGAAGTCCCCATTGTCGGGGTTGATAAAGCTGGGGTTTCTTTCGATGTTGCCGGATATGTAACTTGCGTAAGAGTTTTGGGCCTGAGACACGCTGTCCGAGAAGTTGCCCAGCCTCCAGCCAGCAAGATATGCATTTCCGGTATAGTCTATCTGAGCTACGCCAGGATGATCCCCATTGGAGTCGGCGTGAAGAATGAGGTTGTTTTGAAAGTAATTCCCGTTCGGGAAGTGGGTCCAGGCGTAGTTCGTGCAATTCGGAGAGCCATTCGGGCATTCTGGATACGCATGATAGGTTTCGACACCGATGTACGTAGTACCCGATGACCCATAGAACGTCTGTCCGGCCGTGTTGTCGTAGTAAAAGATGTTATTGCTGATTTTGTTATCGCTTAGGTTTCGCTCGTATCGCTGGCTCAGAAAAACCGGCATGTACCCATTTTTGAAGAATACATTGTTGTAGATGCGGTTGTGCAGCGCATCTTGCGGGCCGCCGTTGTCTTCAGCGACAATATCGAGCACATTGTCGCTGTACCAGCCAGCTTCGTTGGTCAGGAGGTTATACCGCACGATAGCGTCCATCCCGCCAATCTCAAAACTGGCCTTTATGTACGGCACTCCCTCACCGACGTGACTGAGACGGTTGTTTTCGTACACCAGGTTCTGCGCGGATCCATGACCGATGCCGCCGCCCCAGAACGACTCGACCGTGTTGTCGCGCACCACGACCTGCGAGCTAGGACTCTCACCAGGCAACGCCATCGCATCGAAGAAGTAATGCCCTGCACGTGTGTCGTAGTTGTTCTGAACCAAAACATGGGTCCCGCTCCCGACGTAGATTGCATCCCCCAAACCCGTCTGTTGCAGTTGCCCGTTGCCATCCAGATAGTTGTTCTGAATCGTCACATGGTCCGCTCCCATGACGCGAATGAACTGGAAGGGCACATTTTTAAACGTACAGTTCTGAACAGTAACATAGTTGCCCCAAATGTCGACCGCGTTGGTCACGTTGGTGAAATTTTCGAAATGGAGCCCGTCGATAATCGCCGAACTGTATATCGCGGCGACCACGGCATAAGGCTCATTGCCGGTCAGGACAGGAACTTCCCCCGGATACGCTGTGATTCGCAGCGGACTCGTCGGTGTGCCGGCGTTCGCCGGTACGGTGAAGCCTTGATTTGAGTAGATCCCGCCTCGCACAAAAAGGGTATCGCCCGCTTGCATCTGACCAGCCGCATAGCCCAGGGTCTGCCAGGGCGATTGCAGACTATTTCCGCCGTTATTGTTACTTCCCCAGGGCGCAACATAGAAGATCCGACCGCCAGATTGAGCAAATGCCGGTACGGACGCCCCTGAGCACGTAAGCAACGTACAAACAAGCCACGCTACAACGTGATGGGCTGGAATTATTCTTGATGAGGAATCTCTCATTGCTGAATGCCTTTCACAGTAGTTATCGGATAAACAGGGGAGTCCGCAACGGGCGGGTATGCGGTCAGATTTTCCCGACGCCTTATTCCTACCGGTATTTGTGAGAAGTGTCGCCCGAACAGACCAATCTCTAGCAGGCCGTGGGGGGCAGGTTTTCGTAGAGCGAGACGGCCGAAAGGCCGACGAAGCGTCTCATTGGACAGCTTATACTGCCGAGCGGGCCCAATCGAAAACTGTCAAACCGCATAAACGCCTGACGTTTACAACTCACTCTAGAGTTTTGGCTAAGACTAACCCCAGTCGAACCGAAAAGCCTGATAAGAGGCAGGGGCCATTTGGAATCGGCTTACCCGTTCAAGCTTCGACAGACGGCTTATAAACTTCGATTGCTTGCGCCAGCTACGGCAATCGGTAACCGATGGGCCGGTCGTGTCGCCGTCGACGAGATCCGTCACAAGAGATATTTAACGGATGTGCAAAGGCTTCGCGCACAGACTTACCTGTCCGATGGTGCGATATCTATCAGCGATGTGACGGACGGGCGGTTTACGATGCACGGCGATGAAGAAAGCTGGCATTGTGTACTCAAACACACTGGCGATCGCCAGCCGGAGTGTCTGCAGCTCAGTACAGGCAACGCTCTTCCAGGGTAGGATGTGCGCGACCCGGCCCAACATTGAGGTCGATTGTGACATGGACTCAATTGGACAATTCTGTCACAACGAATCCAACGCTCTTTTGTTTTTTGGTCATCGCGGAGGTTAAATCAATTGAATTTCATCGTCTGACACAGACATTGTCATCATTTGCGATACGCTCGACCGTGCCTTTGCTGCCAAGAACATTGTCGTGCATTGGCGTATAAGAGCGCATGTCCTTTTGCATGAAGCAGTCCGCGCCGGACCCAACCTTGCAGCTCGCCGGCTTTGACTTTCTGAACCGGCGAGGGCCGTCACATCATGTGCCCCCGCGTCCAGCAGGTAGCCAGTGCCCGACAGATCATTGCTGGATCGGCAGCAAATCGGAAACAAGAGCGAAAACACACTGCACGATGCCGAAGGCGGGGATCGGCCGGGCAGCGGACGAGGAAGGTCACGACGCCAACACTGGCCAGCATGCGAAACCGGCCGCAGTCCTCTACGAGTTTGTCTCCGCCCCTGCCTTGAGGCGCTTTGGCCGGAGCAGATCGGCCCGGAGCTCGGCCCAAAACAGTCCCGCCGGGCGCACGGTTTTGAGCATTTCCGATGTATTTCAAGACCGATATGCGAAAACTTCCGCCGTCTCCAGACGATGTGACATATATGCTTGCGCGGCGGCTGCCCATTCGTACGCTCTTATGCGCCCCCACCTGCCGCATTAGACCTCGAGCAGAGCCGCCTTACGCACTTCGAGTGATACTTGGCATCGCCATCGGCATAGGCGTAGGAGCAGGTCCCGCGGCTGGTCTAAGTGGCACGTACAACGTTCTCGATTACGGAGCTTTCGGCACTGCTCAGCACGTAAACGACGGGATGATGCGAGCGGGTTCAGATGAATTAACGTCTGCGTCGGCGAGTTTCGATTCGCGAGACCTCGGTCAGCCCATCTCGGTATTGGGAGCTGCAACGCAAACTGTTGACGGATTGTCCAACGTGTCTGGAGCTCCCCTGATTACCACAATTACGAACGTATTAGACGCTCACACCGTAAATGTGGCAGCAGCCGCTACCGCCTCAGTTACCAACGCGTCCGTCTCCGTTGGTCCGGACGACACTGCGGCCGTTCAGAACCTCATTAACAGAGTCGGCGCAACCGGCGGAGGAACCATTTATTTTCCGGCCGGCTTTTACCAGCTCAGTTCCAGCGGTGGCAATCCCGCACTGACGGTACGATCTTCCAACATTCGTTTGAGTGGTGACGGTGCGGCCAGCACGGTTCTGTTTAATTCCACTATTTTATTCGGCGCGAAGCAGGTCGAGGGTGTCACCTATACCAACCAGCAGGGGATTCCCGTGTTATACGTTAACGCTGGCGATTCAAGCGCACCGGCCAATATCTCTAATGTAGAAATCGACCACTTAACACTCCAGGATAACGGCCAAGCGTACGATTACGGCGTGTTCGGTCCGGAGGGGCCTGGCGTATTGGGCAGCCAGACCTGGCCTGACAATATCAGCACTATCGATTCTTTAAGTTTTCATGATCTGACGATTAATACCAACTACTTAGTCGGCATTAACATTGATTCTGCAGGAAATAGCTACGCCATTTACAATACCGTTATAAACGGCAATGGCAACCATTTGATCTACGCAGCTGGTAGCGTCACTAATGGAAACATCTATAATAACCAGTTACTTGGAGGGTCGGGTATTATTGGCACGGACGGCCCGCGCATTGGCATTGCCGTCAAGGAAGACAACCTGAGCATCACGAACAATCACATTGACCATGTCCAGTTTGCCGGTATTCTGCTGGGGGAAAGTCCAAACATTTCCGTCAGCAATATTTCCATAACCAATAACCAGTTGACGAACCTCACGCCTGCCGGTACGTCCGCCGTGTTTGTATCCTGGGCGCAACAGGTCACGATCAGTAACAATCGTATCAGCAATATTTCGGGAACGGCATTTCTCTTGTGGACGGCTGAGCGCATTTCCGAAGTATCTATTCAGAACAACATAATTACGGCCGCAGCCGGCGGAATTTCAGTAAGAACGACGAGCAACTCTGGAGGGACCGCGATCGACAACATCCGATACGAGAGTAATACCGTCCAGACGAGTGGAAACAATATATCGGTGGAAAGTGTAGGTGGCACCAACTATTGGGATTCCAATCAGCTTACAAATGTTTCATCAGGCGGCAGCGCGGCGTATGAAATAGCCGCCAGTGCCGCCGGTGCGGTCAACTATGTCTACCTCAATACTGAGGCGGGTTACGAAGGAACGAGCTCCTGTGATTTCTCCTGCATCTTTACCGCGCCGACGCCGCCGCAATCGCCGGCAGTCATATCCGTTAATCCCCAGGCCCTAAGTTTCGGCAGCGACACCGTGGGCTCGGCCGCCGCCGCGCAATTTGTCACCATTACTAACGTGGGCACCGTGCCCGTCACCTTCACGAGCATGACTGTAACGCCGGCTGATTTTTCCGTCACGAGCAATACGTGCGGCACGACGCTCCAGGCAGGCTACGAATGCACGCTCTCCGTCACTTTTGATCCGATCGCAGCGGGAGCGAGGACTGGGTCTCTTGCCATGGTTGACAGCGCAACGTCTACGGAGGCCGTCGCGCTCTCCGGAACCGGCACGATGATGTCGGCGGTAGCAAGTCCCTCAAACTTGAATTTCGGCAGCCAGACCGTCGGAGTTGTGAGCCCGACCGAAATGATCACGCTGTCAAATACGGGAAGCGCGGCTCTGCCACTGACAACCATTGCGGTCGGCGGTCAAGACAGTCCGGAATTCCAGATTAGCGGCACCAACTGCAGCAGCAGTCTGGCACCCGGCAACAGCTGTACCATCGCCGTCACCTTCTGGCCGACAGCTAGCGGCGCGCACAGCGCTTCCGTGACCATCGCAAGTCTACCCTTGAACTGGTCACAGAGCGTCTCCATCACTGGCACGGGTTCGGCGTATGAAACTGTGGCGGGTTCCTTGGCCTCCGTGGCCGTTGGCGGTGATGGCACTGTGTGGGGGCTGAATGACTTAGGCCAAATCTTCGCCTGGAATGCGCAGAACCAGGGCTGGCAGCAGATCCCCGGGACCCTCTCGAGGCTCGCGCTCGGTTCGAGTACGTCCATTTGGGGACTAAATCCTTTGGGCCAGATCTATTCCTGGAACGTCACCGGTCAAGCCTGGGATGAGATTGCCGGCAGCCTCGTTCAGCTCGCGGTCGGCGGCGACGGCGATACCTGGGGCATCAACCGGCAACAACAGGTCTTTCACTTCAGCAGACTCACAACAAACTGGCAGTACGTGGCAGGCACGCTGACGCAAATCTCAGTTGGCTTTGCTGGCGCCGTTTGGGGGCTCGGCCCAACAGGCGTTCCGTACCGATATGACGCGGGCTCGGCCCGCTTCGATCAGCTGCCCGGTCAGTTTACCTCGATCTCGGTCGGCATGGATGGAGACGTGTGGGCGCAGAACGACGCCCAGACATACCACTTCAATCGGCTGCTCCAAACTTGGGAAGCCGTTGCCGGTGACGTCAAAACCGTATCCGTTGGCGGCAACGGCAACGTCTGGGCAATCGACAAGAGCGGAAATGTCTTTGAATTTTTGCCCTCGACGGGCACGTGGGTTGCTGCGGGCGGAATACTTGCGCAGCTGTCTGTTGCCCAGAACGGTGCGGTTTGGGGGGTCAGCGGTACTCGACAAATCTGCCGCTACCAAACGGGTTCGTCCGTCGCCGGTTTTCATCCGCTTTCCGGACATGTCTCAAGCATGGCGGTGGCGGCGGACGGATCGGCCTGGGCGCTCGATACCAGCGGAGCGATTTACGCGTTCGATCCGTTACGGCAGAATTGGACGAACATACTCGGCAATCTTGCTCAAATCGCCGTAGGCCCCGGCGGCAGAGTCTGGGGGCTGAACGCGGCAGAACAGATTTTTCGCTACGACGTTACTGCCCAGACTTGGGACTGGATCCCCGGCTCGCTCGCCCGCATTGCGGTTGCTGCCAACGGCGATGTGTGGGGCATCAATGACGACGACCAGACTTATCGTTTCGACGCTTCACGTCAAGACTGGACATGGATTCCAGGAGAACTCAGACAACTCACCGTCGGAGCAGACGGCTCGGTTTGGGGTGTCAACCGCAACCAGCAGATCTATCAGTTCGATGCGACGGACGGGCGATGGGAGAACGTCCCTGGTTCATTGGTTCAAGTTGACGCTGGGTCTGCTTCCGCTGTCTGGGGAATCAACGCCGAAGGTCAGGTATATCGGCGCGAAAGCAATGATTCAGGGTGGGAACTCATCCCAGGGAAACTCGACCGGATCGCCGTCGGATTTGACGGCAGCGTTCTGGGCCTCGCCGGTACCACGGTGTATCGGTTCGATCCGAACAGCGAGACATTCAGCCCAATACCCGGTGCCTTTCAAGCCATTGCCGTCGCGGCCGGCGCCGTCATTTGGGCCATCGACAGTTCCGGTATTCCGCATCGCTACTGGTAGAGGCGCGGCAGGCGGCGAAAACGATATCTCACGGTGCCCCATCTAAGCAAACAGGCGTCTCGTCTGTCGGCGTAACGGTTAATTGGTGGCGGCATTTTTTGAGCAGCAGGCACCTGGAGAATGCCCGGGTGCCGAGGTTGCTGTGACGACTGCGCGATCAGGCATTCCGCTCCCAAAATCCCCCGTAACTCGCGCTCGGTCGAAGTTCATGACTCTCCACACAAGAAAGGTACTCAGGTCTGCCGAATACCGAGTGCGACTGGCACGATGTTCACGGACATTACGCTACGTTTGCATTCATCTCGGAAACGATTACTTTTGGCCCTGGACCCACGTTGCAGCAGACACACCATTCGCGCACTTGATTGCAAGAGCTCGGTATGGCAGTATCAAAGTGCTGAACACTTCCGGGATCTTGCGGAACTGCAGCGGTTGGTACAGCAATTTTCGGCTCCGCGCCGGGCCATTGACGGCACTGGCCACCGCTTCGTGGCTAAGTTCATCCGTCGAAGAAAATGTCAAGGGCAGCATCGTTACACGTTTCCGAACCGTTGAATATTGCCGAAAAGCGAACAGAAAGCCAAAGCAGACGATGGAAGTGAGCGAGCTGAAAGTCCGCAAGCGATTGTTGCAACACTCTAGCTGCGCTGCATCTTATGCGAGAGCGTAGCGTGCTCGGTTTATTGACGGATGACGCAGACTGAGTCGGTAGATTTTGCCGTTTGGCTGAATGCCCCGAAAGAAAGAACTGCACCGTATGTTCCAACATACTCTACGATTTCCCGCACAATACAAAGAACGTTGCGGCAGTGGATGATTGACTGGGTCCACAGTCACCCAGAGATGCTGATGCATCCCCTTAAGCTTTATCCAATCCTGGTGTTTATGTGCTCGCGCCCGTATGAGGGTGCGCACACTTACACATTCACCTACGACATTCAACAAGCTGACACCATTCCCAAGGCATGCGATTCAGCAATCCCTTCTCTCAAGCGGGAACTCGGGAAGCTCGACATATCAGCGCTTCCATGGAACGTGCGACAAAGGCTTTTTCCGTATCGCTACAAGGAATTGGTTGAGGTCGTTCGCCGGAAGCCCTCCACTCTGTGCCGCATGCTGAACGCGGAGACTGCAATTGTCGACGCAATTCTTAAACTCGGAACGACCGACACTCCACGTTTAGGTTTGGAAAAGGCCGTCTTGCAGGCGACGCGGAGCTTGGCCGTCCAACTGAAACGGCTTTCTCAAGAGTTCAACTTCAGTGACCGCGCCGAAGAACTTGTGCGAATTGCGACGGAACAACTCTCGCAAGTGCTGACCGAAGTTCGCTAGGACATAATGACGGCTGTGGAACCCATCAAATTAGGAAACACGCCAGCGGTATCGTCTCTGTTGCGCGATTATTGGCTGACAATGACTTCGTCGCGTTCCGAAAAAATCGCAAGAAAGTGATCAGCCCTTCCGTCATCGATACGTCGCGAGACATGCCCTTCCCACTGCTGGTCGGCCCGTCTGACTCTGCACCAGTCCACACGGCAGGACTGTAGAAACTGCCGGTCACGACCGAAGCGCCGCAGTGCCGGCTTCCGCGTGGCGGAAGAACGAGTGCGGCGATGCGCGTCTGTTCACTTATCGCGAGAGGCTGAAATGAAGTACCTGACTATTTTTTTATGTCACAAATAGTTTTGAGTACCGGTGTCTCAGTTCAATCCGAGAACGTCCGCCATGCGGAATACTACCCGCGCGCTTCGCTTCGAAGCAACGCCTACATAAACCGAGGCCTGACCCGGCATGATAAAGACTTCCTGTTCATTCGCTTATGCGACGGTATACAGCACGTTCGCGGTGACGGAGCTGGAACGGATGCAGCAAATCTTGAACAGGCCGGAGTGACAGTGTATCGGCGGCCTATGCCCGTGGTGTCCCGAACTCATTAGCGCGTTTCTTCTTCGCCTCGGCAGGCTTTCGGTCGGTGGTTTGCAATCGTTCAGCGGCAGCATTGTAGGACCGCCGCCTGAACTCTACGTGGCTAGTTAACAGGTACGCTCGAAGACGAATTCGTTACAACCGAGGCTGTGGGGGTAACGAGGCGCGTGAGGCGGAAGCCCCGTGTTTGAAGAACTCGAAAATCTCGCCGGGGCCGGCGACTTCGAAAGGATAGCCGCCGACCCAATCGACCATGTCGTGCCAGACGGACATGCCGCAGCCGGGCTTTTGAAACTTTGGAGGGGGCGGCCGCGCAAGAGATTCTTGAGGAAGCTGCTGCCGAACAGGTAGGCGAAGGACCAGGCGATGATGGGGCCGCGCAGGAGGCGATGGCGGACGTAGGCGCGCTTGATCGATGCCCAGCGCCCGCTGACGCCGCCTTGATCGTTATAGATGGCGATGAACAGCAGGCCGCCGCTGCGGACTGGGAGGATGGCGTTTTCAAGCGCCTGCCACATGGAGCCGGTGTGGTGGAGCACGCCCCAGGAGTAGACGTCGAACTTGCAGAGGGCGGCGAGATAGTCGCGAATCGAGCGCGGAGCCTCCCTCGACGCCCCAGTCGGATCTTCCGGGAAGCAGCGGCGGCGCAGCTCGCGTGCAGGCGAGCGCTTGCGGATCGTAGTCAAAGGAGTTGACACGGGCGCCGCGGCGGCGCGCCGCGAGGCTGAACAGCCCGCTGCCGGAGCCGATGTCGAGGAAGGCGCAGCCTTTGAGGTCGGCGACTTCTAACATGCCGCGTAAGCTCTGCTCGGCAACCGCGACATCCTGGTCGTCTAGGTCGGCGCAATTTCGACTGCATGGCTGGTCATCGATCGATATCCTAGGATCACCTTTCAAAGTATGTATCGTCTGGGCGGACGGCGGGCGAATCGGGGCGAGCGCGATAAGGACTGGAGAGGCCAGCGGGAGTTGAAACCGGCCTCCCCATTGGGTTATTGACCGCCACGGGAATGAAGAAAACGCGACGGCCAGAGAAGATGTGTGCGGGGCTTAAGTCTAAGTTCTCGGCGCAACGCTGGTCGTGACAAATAGACGAAAGCGGGGGCAAAGGTGCAGCTGGCGCCTTCGCCCCTGGGACCGCACGGAGGATGCGGCTACTGAAATGTATAGTAGCGCAGCCCAAACCCGTTTATTAGATTTGCTCTTCACTCTCGTCGTCGCCACGGCAGAGTTCATGCACGACGACCCGCAGCCTCCCATACGTTAACGCAAGCTCTTCCAGGGAGTCCACTACGGCCTCAAACGTGACGCCATAGAAGTCTGTGCCCACCACCGTGCGCTTCGGTCACCTTGTCTCGATCTTCTCCTGGATACAAATCCATTATTGAGCAGATAATCACGGAACAGACGATATTGCTTCGCATCTCTTGTGGTTTGATGCAGGTTCACAGCGTCCACATTGTCGCACGGCTGCTAAGCCGCTTGCCAGCGCTCTCGCAATTGCCGGAGCACAATCCGGCCCAACTCGCCGCATGAGCAGCGTCGGGAAAGACCGTCACATCTGGCTCTGCCTGGCGGCAGAGGCGACACTTCGTTGCACCAAACAAGCGTCCGGCCAGATTCACAAACGGGCTCAGGGGCACCAGATAGCGGCCGGCCTTCTCTCGTCGGCGGGTTCTTCGATCATCTCTCCGCTCCGACCCGCTTTCATCTCTCGTTGTGGCGGCTACCCAGCCGCCATGGTTGGGTCAATCACACAAATGCGAGAAAAATTATCTTCAATGGATTGAGCAGCTTGGCTTCGATGCACCGCGCCGTCCCCGTGGGCTCGCGCTACGCTCGGATTGCAAATCAGCCGCGGGCAATTCGGGTCACGCAAGCGCATTCTTGACTCCGGTTCGATGTTGATACACGAATTTGTAACCGAAAGGACACCAATGTCATGCAAAAGAAAAGAGACCATGCAGTCAGCAACGCTTACATCCGCTGCCCACACTGCGGGCGGCGGGTTGAAACAGACGCTATCGTGCGAATAGCCCCGGGCACGGCACGCACCTTGAGTGCAGAACCGGGCGAGTTGACCTCGTGTGAATGCGGGAGCATACTTGAATATCACGGTCGGCCCGGCAAGCTGACGGTGAGATTTGCACCGCCAGAGAGAGTGGCGGCCTTCAGAGAACTTGAGCGGGAACGCCCTGCACCTCCAAGGTTTTCATCTGTCGTGGAATATGTCAGGACCTTTCGCAGCATGCCCCACGGAAAGCCTGCCGCGTTTTTGGGAACGGCTCGTACCCTCCGGCCTTAGTTCGTAATCGAAATTTGTGCTCGGGCCGCTCCTCCGGTATTCGGAGAATCGGCTCCGAGCTCCCCATTCGCCACGACACCGCCTGCTAGATTGCTGCAGAGCGGCTGTATGCGGCCGCGCGGCAGCTGGTGGCGAGCGCCTTGCGGGTGGCCGGCGCATTAATGAGTGCGGCATTGGTTGCGGCAACACCTACAGTCACATTCGCCAAGGATTCGAACACTTGGAACGGTACGGGAACGGGCACGGACGGTCCTTCGGCGCTTTCACCTTGGCAGTTTCGGCGACGAAACTCCGCCCGTGGGACTACATCATTCGACTTGGGGTCGGGGAAACGAAATGTCTCCCGGCCCAGACCTTCCGAGACCCTCTACACCGGAAGTGAGGGGATTGCTCGGTCGGGATATGGCGTCAATTGTCGGTTTCACCTTCGGAAGAGCAAAGTCAGGGCGCTGAAGATGAAGACACCGCAATGTCGAATGCGAAGAAGGCACGGGCCATAAACTCGCCAGACAGCCTTCTGACGCTTCACTCGTTTTCTGGTTCTGTGAATTCAGGTCGTCCCGCAAGCTGATCTGACACTTCGGCAGCGGCTCAGTTCCAACTTAAGCCACTACCGAATGTCCTCGCCGAGTGTTAAAAAGCGAGCCAGAAAGGCATTTCCCGGTCGCACTTTCTTTCAGCCTAAAGGAGAGGTGCGCGGTCCAAACTTTCCGCTTGCGCACTCAATTGCGGCAATTCGAGCGACCCGCAGCAGACATGAAGCAAGCGGATTGACAAGATCCCATAGCTCTCAGAGAATTCCTCCCGACCCGGCGATAGCACCCAGGACCACGCCGAGCTCAAGGAGTCAGCCCGCTATTCTCAACCAAGTCCGTAGCTCTGGCGACCCTGCATCCGCAAACCGCTTCATCCGGGTATAGTGCTCAGCCCAAGAACGGCCCGGCAGAAATGGTGATACTCTTATGGCGCGAGGAGAGCTCGTTTTGAGCGCCCGAAACATTCAGCTATGCTCATCGGTCAGGCGCGCTGCCGAAGCTTCAGGCGAGTGCGGCTAGATCGAGTTCCTCGCGGGACGCAAGAGCCGGCACCGACGCATAACAGCGCGGTGCTTGTATGTCGGCTTTGGCCAACACTGCCCCTGCGTCCCACTGTTTCTAGTCGCCATAGACGGTGCATGGTTGCAACCTATGAGGTACTATCCCGTACCGGGTTCGGGACAGGATTTTGCCCGGCGACTCTAGCCTTGTGGACGCAATCGATAAGGGAAGCAAAGACAACGTGTAAGCGAGAGCCGCTCGGTCGTGCAACACCGTTCGGCTCTCCCAACGCTCACTCTTTTCCCAATCAAACGGAGAATGTGGCCATCGGGCGACCACATCTCTGACAACCGACCCTCTGGGCGGTTTCTTCGAGAGCCTTTTTCACGAGTGGATACGCCAAGCGCTCAGCACACCTCCAAAATGGACCGTGCGCCGCTTTCCTAGTCACGCGGCCCTTCTTTGCCAGATCCGCTGACGAACCGCGCCAGCTTAGATGCTGCCCGATTCCGCGCTTCCTGGTATTGCGTCGCCAATTGCTCCACTTCTTCGGTCACGCCCGAAAAACCCAACCGTCTTTCGATGCCGCGAAGGTTTGCCAATTCGCGGCGGTAGCGCTTTCCGTAATCAATCCGCCTCTTAATGACCGCCAGAGCGGATGCCACCAACTCCTGACGTTCCCAAAGCATTTGTACGGCTCCTTGTTCCGCACATTGTGCCACGGTTGTAAACTTCTGCCAAGTGCTGCGGGAATACGCACTTGATGCAATCGGCCTTCTTCGGCTACGCGCTGCAGGGCCGAGTTCTGCCGGACTAGGGGCTTTTCCTTGTGTGTAGAATCGGGTAGCTCTAAACCCGGCTGGATCCTGTGTCGCCGCGAGGTTCAGGTCGATAAGAATGCTTGGGCATAGCGTATTGAAAGAGACTTGTTATCTGTTCTGTAAACCCGTCGTAATTTCTGGATCACCATTTACTCACTTATCGATATGAAGCGTGTGTGTTTGGAAACAATTGAGCTCCTACGAAGCATCAAGCAACACGATCTCTATAACTGCATGTTGAGCATTCCCACGGCCTGGTTTGAAAGGCGATCACAACCGTTTAACGGACATGGTTTCAAAACTTCTCTCCCGTATTGCGACGATCGATAAGATCTTATGGTGGCAGCTGGAAGATTTGCTGAAGGGATCAGTCCGACCAAGCAATGCGGTCTCTGGTAACTTATTTAAAACTCTCAGACACTTACAAGATGCGGCTATGGGCAGTTCGTTTCCGTCTGCTCTGTGATCCGCCGGATGGTAAGCTGTCATCTGCACATTCCCTTTCCTTTCTATAAAACATGATCGCATTTAGGGTCAAGTCACTTGATCGCCATCTAAGTTCGTAACAGGAACCCGCGCGGCATAATCATAGCTGTAAAATCGGCGGAAACATCCAAAAGCCTCCTGACTCAAAGGTAAGGGCCGAGTTGCTAACGATTAGTCAAAAGCCCTAGAAGCGCGTAGACGTCCCAAGCAAGTAATGTGACAATCTACAATAATGAAGTACCGACACGGCGTAATAGTTGTTCAATCGAGTTCAGCCGGTTTGTACTGTTTACTCACTCGCGGGACATTTGCCCTTTAAACTAGTAGGCTCATAAAAGCTTCGGGCTGGTGTAATGACAAATCGGTTTGACACCGAGAGACTAGAGCCCTGATGTCGGTTCTCTGTTCTGGCGGGGTAAGACCCATTGATGGGGAAATGCATCCCATCATGTAATCGACAAACGTTACGATCGGCTTTGATATACCCCCCGAGAGAGAGACGACGCGCTCAACCGTGCGCAGTCTGCAGCAAGTCAGCTCTGCCAGAATGAACATAACTGAATTTGGCAGGCCGAGTCTGCCGAGTGACTGCTGTCGTATGGACCCCGACTTGGTTGTAGAAACAGGAGGAATGTCTCGGACAACAATAAAAAGCAACGGGCAATACTCCTCGGCGTATCTCAGGAAGTAGATCTGGAACTACGTTGAGAATGGGTTGGCGATTATCAGGAAAGCTGACAATCAGGCGTAGTACCAGATGTGACATTCACGTTCGGTAACTTCGTGCCTCCCATAATCCTCGGCAATCACTCAAAGCGCCCGTAAGTAATGACCCCCCGAAAGCTGAGCCACAAAACGAGTGGACCAGGACCTTATTAAGGTCGTTCGATTCACACCCGGACAAGTCGCCGTCGGTGGAGGTTGCCGGAGCCGAGCGTTTCGGATCACGCTAGCGCTGATCGTTCGTATTGAGGCAGAACGAGAGCATTGATCAATGTGGGACGGTGCCAAGGTGTCCTGGGATGCGGTAAGTGAATCGTGAGTTTGGCAGGAAGCGACTTTGAATCCTGCAACTCTTACTTTGCCGAGAATCGGCACGAAGCCGGTAGGGTCGGAGCACCTCCGCTGATTTTTCACTCTTGCCTATGTGGAGCGCTGTGAATGGATAATTCGCAGGTGTGGTTTTCTGTCGTTAGGGCAGAGTCTCGGGTGAGACGACTACGTCAGCGAATATCTCGATTTTTGCCGTAGTCGAAATTGTAGTGGAAGGAAGCCTTCGAGTTCCTCGCGCTTCCACATGGCGCAACACCCAGGCCGCATTCGCTTGGAAAGTAAGCCTCTGATTCCTGAGCACTTAGGTTCAGGTGCCTGTAGCTGCCTTGGGCACAAGGGATCGCATCTTTGTAATCAACAACTTAGACTAGGTCATCTGTCGTTCGACAGGTGACCTCTTTTGAAATGCTTGTGGGACGGCATTTTGAAACCTGCACTGATTGAACCGTGAGGAAACTTCAGCTACATTTTTCGCTACATTGAGCGACGATGGATTGTGCAAAATGCGCAAACGCCCAGTGGATCCGCGACTTACCGCTGTGAGGAAACGAAGCGGTCACCTGTCGTTGCAGCAGGGGATCGCCCGAATGATCAGGTTCCGCCTCAACAAAGCCACAATCGAATTGCATGGTGTGTCATAGCCACGCCGGATTCGTACCTCGATAAAGTTGTGACGGCCGATGGCTGATGCAGGAGACGCGGTTGGTCCACCGAACATCGAAGCCACGGCGGCATCCATAAGTTTTTCAGCTCATATTGACAGCGGCCCGCTTAATTGACGCTACGCCGGCAAGTGACCCAGTTCTTTCAAGCCGAAGACGAAGCATGTTGAGATCATTGGCTGCGTCGCTAACATTGAACGATCAGTTCCCCGGTCCCGTTAGGTCCACTTCGTCAATCGCTGCCCCAAGCACCTGTCGTGATGAGCTTAGTCACTTCGACGCTTCGCACCGTCTTCGCTCCCGGAGCCGAATAAGACACCTCGAGACGATCGCCTTTTACCGCCTCAAGAAGTTCGTACGATATCTGTAATGTCGCTCATCCAGGCGAATGGACACAGGCTTTCGAGTGCAGGCTCGTCAGCCTAATAAACTACTGAACTAAACTGTCCCGGTTAGTCTCGTCTTTAACCCATTTCTTTACATAAATTTGGCATCCGGGTAGATATTTCAACCGTCGGATCGATATGAGCTATTTGGAGAGCTTGTCAGCAGTTTGGAAACAACATTGCGTGTGGAATTTTCGCCGCCTCGCGCGTCCAAACCATAGCTACATTAGGTCATCCCAATTTAGACACCACTTCAAAGTGGTGCTATAATAAGGGCAGGAAGGAGGCAGAAATGGTAGTAGGGGCCAATTTCGCTGTTGACAACCGTACAAAATCCTGGTATAACATAGAGCCAATGCCAACGTCTGTTTTGACGAGCGAGGAATCTCGCATGTTGTACGATGAGTGTGTGGGTGCTATGGAAGCGGTTTATGATCGCCCGTTGAACGATGATCCGGCAAAGAGTCTCACAGCAGAAAAACGATATGCCCTGAGGCCAGGCAACGCCGTCAAATTCTTTTGGAAGAGTGAATGGGCTCCCTTGGCCATCTTGGCTATTTCGTTCGCCATAGCCCTGGTTCTGGGAGTCACAGGCGTGATTGCTATCCAGCAAAGGCCTCAAGGCGATCCACCGCTATTCTTTGCTGTCCTAATCAGTGAAATCGGTGTAGCATCTTTCGGAATCTGGCTCGCGCGTAGAACGAAGAGATAAGTCTGGCAGAGGCACAACACGTGTCTCTGCTTTTTTCTATGCTTGCATTCGGGCCGGATAATCAGGCTTGGATTATTTTGTTGGCGCTCTCCCTCGTCGCATCTTGCACAGGAACGGCATGTACGATGCTGTCCCAGCCCCGCATCCGCGATTTCAATTGGACACGATTCTTTCACGAATGTTTGGTTCGCCACCACATTGTGTATCCAAACTTTTATTTCTCAATTCTAATAACAACAACCTTTATTCGCAAGACGCATGTCGGGGTGCTTATCCTTTGTTTTCTCGTGCTGCTAAGCTTTTTTTTCTTGCTTCTTGGCACTCAGCGCTTACGAGAACAATCTGATGACTGGGTTCAAAGAGTTCAGCTCACCGACGGCTCTTTCAGCTATCTTTATCGGGCGATGAGACCTTCCGCGCTGATGGCAGGGATTTCGCTGCTTGCCGCCTTGATGATTGCGCTCAATCCTAATGCGACCAAGTAGCGGTTAGCTGTCGACAAAGCCTCATGACCAACAGCAACTGGCATCCTGCAGTTCGTCGACGCTATAATGAGCTTCTCATTTTTTTTCGTGCTAGTGTTCAACCGTTTTCTTCCATAACAATCAGGAACAAGCTGTCCGACCTCAGTCGTCGCGAGAAGACACAAAGTTTAAAAGCCGACATGTTATTCGGCCGGCACGATCTGCTTCTTCGTCTTTGGATGCATTCACAAGTGATTCCAGATTTTCGATACAAGCTGGCAGAGGCTCTAAACACCGATACAACACCACAAAGTTTTGTCGTGAACGAGGTCTACACGGCCACGCCTAAAGTTCCTGAAGCCGGACATCAAATTTGGCAGACGGTACTGGATCCACACAAGGTACGCGCTATTCAATCCGACACGGAGCGAAGCGATCTAGCCGCAGAGCTTGTCGAACAGAATCTTATTATTCCGCTTCGCAAGTCAGGTACCGAGTTCATAAAGTTCTATACCGCCGTTTCGCTTTCCTCTGAAGAAAAAACTGGGGTTTTAACGCAAAAAGCCATTGAGATCTACCAGGAGCTCCTGAAGCGTAACACCGTGCATTACCCCGCTGTATATCAAGGCGACGGATTCTGCACAATCTTGGTTGAAGGCTCAATCCGTTCCGAACACTACTTCAATGTGGGGTCATTCTTAGATTGGCTCCTTGACAACATCGGGGCACATCGCGCTACGACTGAGACATATCTCGTAGCTAACGCGGAGCCATTTTTTGCCGGTCCCGAACAAATCGACGATCGAACATTTATCGAACGAAGAGGCAGAGATGGTTTCATAGATGAATTCTTACCAGAGGTAAACGAAGATCTCTCATATCGATCCGAGGATGTATCGCATTTCGTACGAACAAGAGTTCAGAACGTTCTCTCGACGAGTCATCTTCCACGTGGAACCCGATCTTTAATCGCCGACTATCTAAAGGGTTATGTTCGCTCAGAACCGTCCAAATCGGGAGTCGCTCTTTTGATTTTCTTCGCTGAACTGGAAGGATTTCTAAGAAAGACATATCCAATTTTCCTTGGCAAAAAATCGCTGGACCAACGAACGATTTTCGCCGCAGCTAGTATAAAAAAAGAGAATTCACAGTACTTGTCGCTCGGCGAATGTCTCACCATCTATTCTAAAGCAATAGAAGCATCTCCTGACCTAGCACATAGCCAACGCCTTACGGGAGCATGGAATGAATTCGTCCAACTGCGTAATACGCTGGCTCATGGAGACCTAGATTTATTACAATGGCGAGCTCACGTAGAAGTGTTGCTTGCTGCTCTTCCACGAGTCATCCAGCTCGTTCAACTCATTGCTGCTACGACTGGTCAAGAACCTCGGCTCACCTTTTTGGCGGACGAACACGGGCGATGAACAGTGTTATATCATCTGCCGGGCTCTCACCATCACAGAAACCCTCCTGCTCCCTTAAAACCGCAGCACCGAGATCAGATGCCGTGCTATGTATTTCTGCTCCACGTCGCACTGCATCCCTGAACCTATCTACGCCCCAATTGTCGCCCTCCCTGTTCTCTCCGTCTGTCAGACCATCCGTTGCCACTGCAATGAAATCCCCCGGGTGCAACACTATTCTGCCGAGTTGGTAGGGTACAAGCGGGTCCGGAAGCAGACCGACAAGGGGGCCACTCACATCTAATTCATATATGCGTGGGTCTGCTCCATTATGAGATAAGGTAATGTGGAAGCCGGGAGGTTGATGACCAGCTGATATATATTGAAGATTTAAGGATGCAAGATCTAACACGCCGCATACGAGTGTGGCGTACTTCGTTGTCGGGCAACAGGCGAATAGCTGCTTATGTAGGCTATAGAACAGCTCGACTAGATCAGATCCCCATGTAGTCCGTTCGCGGCGTAAGTGCGTCACTGCGACCGCCATCACCAACGCAGCTGAGATACCTTTGCCGGCCGCATCTCCGACAGCAAAAAAAAATCTATTGTTCGGCAATATTGCCGCATCATAGAAGTCGCCTGATACGATCTTCAACGGTTTGAACGCTACAGTGTAATCAATCATATCATGGTTGACATGACCGATCGCTAGAAGTTTGTTTTGTACTTCTGAGGCGGCGGAGAACTCTTGTTCCGTGAAATCCTTCAACTGAGCGAACTCGGCACGGCTGTCGTAAAGCACGAGTGTCGTAAGAACTATTGACCGCACCACTGGTATCACAGATGATGGTCGGCATTTGTGTATTACAAATACGCCGTCAAGGCGTTTATTATGGCGCACGAGTCCGATCGAGTCGGTTCTGAGACCGATAAGGAAATCAATAGACTCAGGAGATGTTTTCGGATTGACGAGTAATTCTGTTACTGCCGGAGTATCGATGAATGACAATGCCCATACATCAAGAACATTCAGCAGTGATGTTGGAACATTCCTGTATGGTGATTTGGGTCGGTTGGTAGTCGACGTGACAGGGTTGTCAGACGCGAAGGCAAAATATGTGACGTTCTTGGACGCCTTCTCTTTGAGCAGCGCCACTGTTCCACCCAACAAGGCATCGCTTGAATTTGTCTGCGCAATCAATAAAGCATGAGCTCTTGTCAGCTCCGTGATTTGTTTCATAACCGCGTAAGTAGATCGCGATGGCATGATTCTCCTGTGGGCGTATAGCCGAAGCGGTGTTAACGATTGAAAGGCAGTGTAGCAGATCGATGCTTATAGTCCACCTGACCTGATGTGTATGGATGTTGTAGCTCTTTAGAAATGTCCCCTGTTTCGGAGAAATGTCCCCTGTTTCGGCCCAATTAGAAATGTATCTTCTTTCATCGCGAGTTAGCCGAGGATGGGTGCAGGCTAGGGGGAGGGATTGAGCGCCCTTGCCCTGCCTCAGAAATGTTGAATCTGCGCGAACAGGCAGTGTGCGCTCCGCTTCCAGGGGTGAGTCAGTGGCGGAATGCTGACGCCTCTGCGGAGTGATGGATCGCAAGATGGTCGGCTTCGGCCTTTCCGCAATCGCTCTCCGGCGCAGCTCACGGCCGTTGTGCGAGAGATGTAGGCTGCCGTCGCAATGCTCTTGCACCTTTGCCACCATGCCAGCTGCGAGCTGTTCAGGCTCGAGTTGTAGGAAGCGGTTCTGGAAGCGCAGCACCCAGTCGTTGCCGACGGTGCGGCGATATTTTAGGAGAAGACGGAATTCAAGTCGAGCCCACGCTGCAGGGGCTGATGAAAGTCGGTCGGATCGGCGGGCAGGGTGGGGAAGCGTGTGTTGTGGGCGGCCAAGTAGCTCTCGGCTATGACGTGACCCCTGTTTCCGTCCACTAAGTTATACGAAACCTCGCGGCATCGTTATCCGCATCGCCTTCTTGATGGAAGGTTTGACCACGCAGCCGGAGCCGGGTCAAGGCCGCCGGAGGGGCCCGGAGGGCTTGGCCTTGATCCGCTTCCGGCGAAGTGGTATTTGGAAATGCTGAAGGCGATGCGGCGTGCGCCCATTGTCTTGCGAACTCTTCCGGTGTTCGATACGCCAGCGCCGAGTGCGGGCGTTGCTGGTTGTATTCGTTCCTCCAGCCCGCGATCTTTCGACGCGCGTCCCAAAGATTCCAGAACCAGCTCGCGTTCAAGCATTCGTCGCGGAACCGGCCGTGAAAGCTCTCGACGAGTCCGTTCTGTGTAGGCTTTCCAGGTTGAATGTGAATCGTGCCGATGCTCCGCTCCACGCACCAGGCCAGATAATGCCGACTGCTTACTTCGGGGCCGTTGTCAGAACGAAGAAACTCTGGCCTACCGCGCTGATCGACGATGCGCTGTAAAATCCTGGTCACGCGCGGGCTCGGCATGCTGGTATCGGTTTCCAACGCCAGGCATTCGCGCGTAAAAGCGTCCACCACACTGAAGACCCTCAGCCGGCGCCCACTCGCGGTCACGTCACTGGCAAAATCAATCGCCCATTCCTGATTCGGCGCCGATAGTATCGGCCGCTGTTGATAACTGCGCGTCAGTCTCTTGCGCCGAATGCGTCGAACACACAATCCGGCCTCTCGATAGACGCGCTGTACTCTCTTGTGATTGATCTGCTCTCCAGCCCGGCGCAGCAGAATGTAAAGCCGCCGATAGCCGAAACGCGGTTTCTCCTGTGTCAGTTCGATCAACCGTTGCCGAAGTGCGCTATCGTCCCTCCGGCTCTGGTACCGGCAGCTCGATCGCGGAATACTCATGAGCTCGCAGACATGCCGCTCGCTGAAGGCAAACTCCGCTCTCAGCCGCGACACTTCCGCCCGTTTCGCTACGAGCTCAGTGAGTTTTTTCGGATCACCGATTGCAGCGCATCCTTGTCTAAGCTCAGCTCAGCAACCAAGCGCTTCAACCGCGAGTTCTCATCCCGCAGTTGCTTGACCTCCTGCGCTTCGCTGACCTCCAGTCCGCCGTACTTCGCCTTCCAGGCATACATCGTGTGTTTCGACACACCATATTGGCGGCTTACTTCTTCCACGCTCCGGCCGGCCTCCACCTGCTTCAGCGCCTCAATAATCTGCGCTTCCGTGTGCTTTCCTCTGCCCATCTGCTTCCCCTTTCGTTCGTCCTAAATCGTACTTCGTTTCGGACGGTTTACAGGGGTCACGTCAGCTAGATATTGGTTCGCGCTTCGCAGTTGCAGATGTAGAGTCGTCACATCTTCTTCGTCAGCCGATTCTGATGAGTGCCTTGATTGCCGCTCGACGCGGCCCTTACGCAAATCTGAAGATGGATGGTGGTTGGAAAACGAAGCGCCACCGCCTGAGACGTCATTACCCCCGTGGGACCAAAAAAATTAGTAATTATCTTGAGATCAAGTGTGTAGCGGATAATATGGACGTAGTTCAACCAAGTCCAAACGCACGCTGGGCCTCGCTGGCGCTGGAAATATATGATGACGTCGCGATGCGATCCTCTGCCGTGCAGGGAGAGGATCGGGTCAGGCGGCGACCTAAGCGAAGATCCTATTATTCATTGGTGTAGTCGAATTTGTGGTACGCCAAAGCATCGTTGCTCACGTTTCCCAAAGAAACCACGCGGCAGCCCGCATTAGCCTGAAACGTAAGGCACATGATTTGCAGACACCTATCGGAACCGCTATTAGCTGCCTTTGCGACAGCGGATCGGACGGCATTTGTTGCCTCGGTCCGTGGGTGAGCTGGCCCAACAGGAGAACCGGCCCAACTCCGCGCTTGCAAGGGGCAAGCGGCGCGACGCGAAGACCGAATGGCCGATGCACTTGTCTACATCTAGTCACAGATGATGGAAAGCGGATTTTTCGGGACCGACACAGGCTAGAATCCGAAGGTTTCGAAGGCCGTTTCTGGACCGCGTACTCATTCTCTCGTGTACGGGTTGTTGTCGGCCATTCTTGGCGGTCACAGTTCGCTTGGCCCTCACAGCCCTAAAGCCTCGCGCGTCCGAGGGCCGTCCACGCCGTCGGGAGTACGGTTTCGGCTGCTCTGGAATTGCTTCAGCAGCGCGTTGCTGGCGGACGTGCCAATGTGAATGAACCCGAGCAGGCTTACCTGTTCGCGCCATCGACACAGTAGCGCACTCCACGAATGAGATTGATGCCGTAAACCGTTCGCAGGCCTCGCTCAGATCTCCATCAGTTCGGGGAAACGCCCCTGTCCGTAATCGCTGACAGCGGCACTTGTCTGTTGGTAGGTGATGTGGTTGAAGGCATGCAACCGTCCGGCGTACAAATCACTGATCAATTTGCCAGCTCCGTCCTGGGCCCATTGCTCCATTAATTGGGCGGTGTAACTGATGTGGCGCACCTCGTCCCGCACCAATCCCTTAAACAGGGCGCGCACAGCCACCCGACCGCTCTCCGCAGACATTCCGCAAACCACGGGCGCGAACAAGTGCATGTGAAGACGCGTGCGGATTTCTCCAATATTCATTTGCACCAGATGATCGATAACGTGGTTCTCCGGTATCATTTCGGCGGATTTCTCCGGCCTGACTTTCCGAACGTCGGGCAGGCTCTCCTCAAACCGTGCAATCGCGAAGTCGGAGAAGTGGCCCGGAAAAGCCAATTCGGTGAGGCGCACGAAAATGCGGGCATGGCGGGATTCATCGGCCGCGTGAGTCATGACCTGTTTCTCTACCTCGGGCGTATCCTTGACTCGCTGCCACAGCTCGAAGAGCTTGACAGAGCCCTCGCTTTCCGCCTTGCCGTTGGTGAGGACGACGCGCGGAAGATATCCGGGAACGCGCGAGGCACAGTGCCAGAAGAACTCCGCGTAACGCGGCCTGACGAACACCGGGTCAATGCGCGCGAAGGCCTTACGCAGGCTCTCGCTATAGTGCGGCAGGTCGCTCCCGACCGCTTCGCGCAACACGTCCAGGAGTTCATCGAGATAGCGCGAAGAGCAAACCGCGGCGGCGTACTCGCGCGCGGCCGCCGCGGACAGCGTCTCATCTGTTGGAACATTCACGTTGCACTCTCCTGTGATACTTCGAACCGCTTTGCCCACACGCCAAAAACCGCCACGCGCCAGAGAAACAATAATACGTCTTTTGCTTGTTGCGGTTGTTCCGGCGTGATGGCGGCGAACGCTTCCGGCCGGAAAACGCGCGGCATCGTCGCCGTGGTTTGTCGAACCACCCGGACCAGCAGGCGCCAGCCGCGCTCTCGGAGCCACTCGCATTCCAGGGCGGAATAACTGCCTTTCACGCGAGACTCGAGCACCAGACGCGGCACGAGGCCGCGCATCGCCCGCCGCAGCAGGTGCTTGGTTTCCTGCCCCGGGAGTTTGTGCCGGGATCCGAGCCCGATCGAGAATTCCACCACGCGCTCATCCAGAAACGGCACGTGAGTCTCTATGCCGTGCGCCATGCCGATGCGGTCGTTCTGGCGCATCATCATTGGAAGGTCCCCAAATACCATGCGGTGCGCACAAATGGAACCGAGATCGCGCGGTCGCGCCCCATTCGACGAGCCCAACTCCAGGTTCGAGCCGGACAGAAACTCAGCGCTGAGCCATGTCTGGGCCTGCTGCCAAGTCAATCCACCGGAGCTTGGCACGGATCGCGAACTCGCGCCCGGCGCAAATGATTCACCGCGGCGGTGAGCGTGATGCTCTTCCACCATGCTGGTATACCCGCCAAGTTGCTCGTCCGACCCCTGACCATCCAGCGTGTAATCCACCTGCATGGAAGCGGCTAGCCGGAACAGCAGCCACTGCCCGGCGAGGCTCGCTCTCGCTGAAGGCTCATCGAGGTGCCAGATGAGTGGCTCGAGCTGGGAAAAGGATTCTTCGGGCCCGCAGTGCGTTTCGTGGATGCGGGCCCCGGTGCTTTCGAGAACGCTGCGCAGGAGTTCAGGTTCGTCATAGCGCGCGTCGCCAAACGAAGCTTTAAATGCGAGCAGCGGCCGGGTGGCGGCGCGGGGACCGGCTGCCCAGATACCCGCGATTGATGCGCTGTCGAGCCCTCCAGAGAGACACAGCGCGGCCTTTCCGGATTGCCCAAGCTGCGATTCGACAGCGGCGAATAGCAGCTCGCGAAAGTGCGCCACGGCATCTTCTTCGCCAATATCGATAGAACCAGGAACAGGCAATCGGTACCATTGGCGGAACACCGGCACACAGACGCCGGTGCGGAGCGAGGTGATCGAGAGCGAGATCAAACCGCCGGCCGGCACGCGGCGCACCCGCTCGAACATGGTGGCTGTGGAATGGTCTGTAACGCCCGCGATGAGAAAGTCGGCGCAGCGCTTCCGGTCGAGAGAAGCGCGGCTTCCGGGAAGTTGGAAGAACTGCTTGATCTCGGATGCGAACGCGATGCCTCGAGGGTGCTCGTAAACATAAAGCGGCTTGAGCCCGAAGCGATCGCGTACGGCGTGTATCTCGCCGGTAGCGGCGTTCCAGACGACAAACGAAAAACAGCCGCTGAGGCCGGGCAGCGCAGCTTCGCCGCGCGTGGCGAAGGCCGCGAGCGCTACGGCCGCCGCGCTATCGAGAGCATGCGGCCAATGAAGGCGCAGTACCTGCGTGCGCTGCTCGGTTTCGTTGTAGAGCCAGCCGTCGAATACCATGTGCCATTCGCCCGCGTCGGCGAGCGCGCGGGGCCCGCCGGGCCGGTACGTCGATTCCATGCACACCATTCCTGCGGCGGATTCGAAGCATGCCTGCCGGCGTTCACCTCCGCGATGGGACACGACCGAGGTGAAGTTGGCGCAAGGGTCGAGTCCGATGGAGGCCCAGATGCCGGCCATTAAAAGAGCTGCCTCTCGCCTTCGCGTCCGAGCAGCGTTCCCTGTTCGGAGTGCGCCGCGCACGGATCCTTGGGCAGCACGAAAGGAAACAGCGTGATTCTCCAGCCCCGCTGCCAGGCGGCGAACGCTGTGGCGTCGCTCGAGTCGATTTCGTGAGACCGCTGGTTAAGCCGGTATCGGAGTTGCAATCGCGGCGCTCGTCCCTCGCGCCCGGCCACGCGGCGCGCTGCCTCGCGCAGAAAATACGGGGAGTAGCGCAAACGCGAGGCTTGGGAAAGGGTGTCAATTGCGAGCAGCGTAGCCGGATCGGCTGTCGCGCTGCAGCGTTCCGGCAGCCCTTCGATCCGTTCGATTTCCGCATAGTGCCAACCGCGAAATACACGCCAGCCCGCGGGGAAAACTAAGTGCCTCCAGGGTTGGCACCGGAGATTGCTGAACATGCAGAAACTGAACTCGGTCTTGATCCCGAGGTAGGGACCCAAGCCATTCAGCAGAAATACGAACCACATGCCCCAGAGCAGCGCGATCCGCCCCGCGCCGAGGTCCGGCGGTACAAGGGCTTGCCTCAGCGCAAGAACGTGGACCCAACACAGCAAGGCGAAGCCAGTGAGCATCCCGAAGGGTATCTGAACCAGCCAGCCGAGCCAGCGGTGCCGGTATGGACAGTGGCGGTTGGCGCGGCGCGGAGTAAAGATCCATGCCGCCGCCGCAAACGCGACCACGACAGCGGCAAGGGAAGGGCGCATGCCAATCGTCCTCTGAACAGATTCGAGAATCGCCTGCTCGGGAATAAACGCCAATAGGCCGGCATACATGACCGCCGAAAAGTTCACAATGCCCAGCAGGGCCAGGCTGAAGTGAAAGAGCAAGCCGGCCAGCACGCCCCAAACGCGTGTCGCCGGAATAAGCAGCAGAAAAGGAAGCGCCAGCTCCGTCAGCAGCGTACCCCATATGGCGGTGATCGCAAACCCGCGGCGGAGGCCGGGACCACGGATGTTTCTGTCGCAGCAATAGAAATCGGCAAACTGCGACGCCCAACTGCTTTCGGTCGAAACGTATTCCGCATTCAGCTTGTGAAATCCGGCCAGGCCGTAAGTAAGTATCACCAGGCCGCGGGCGCATGCCGCCGCAAACTTACCTTGGCCGGAATCCATACAAATTCCCAATAGCATGAACCAGCACAGCACTAGGTGATTGGAGAGGCGCAGTGAGTAACTAGCGATAACTAGGGTCAGCAATCCCAAGCACAGCCAAGAAACAGCGAGATCGTTTCCAGGAAACGCCAAAGCAATACACGCCGACATGAAAGCCACGTGGAGCGCGGCGTGAGGGCCGTTGTTCAGCCGAAGTCCAAATACGGGAACAAAGCAATTCTCCAGGTAGCCTCGTCCATCTCGAGATACATAAAGGATCTCGTGAACGAACATCGCCACTCCAATGGCTTGAGCGAACAGCATCAGAGTTCGCTTCCGGCCCCTGGAAACTTGCTCTTGGCGGTGCGCCGCCGCGCAGGATGCAGAGTAACGGCCCGGTACGCTACTTCAAGTCGTAGGGCCGCGTGCAAGGAACAAAACTCGAATTCCATGCGCGAAATGAGAGCTCAGGAGTCTCATCTTCCTGTTCACGATCTGAGTTCTGTTCGAGGCTCTGCAATGCTTCTATTTGCAGAGGCGTAAGTTCAAACCGCAATGTGCTGGTGCTCTCCATGTTTCTCTCGCTTTCGTCTAGTCACCTTCGAATAGCCGGCTTGCAGGTCGGACTGAGACAGAATATCACGGCCGGTGTGGCTTGCCAACAGAATTTTACGCCATTATCAAAATAATCCCCTCAAAAACTGCGAATCATTTACAAAACAATAAAGTGCATTGCGGAACGCCTAAATCGGAGTTATACTCGACCCCGAAAAGGAGATCAACTGTGGCGCAATACGCGATTTTTACGACGTTCACTTCTGTTCCGTCAAAGGCCGAACTGGCCGGCAGGTCAGAAAAGGTTCGGAAGGCGCTGATGGCTCAGGTTCCGTCAATGACCGGAAAGTGGGTATGTGACTACGGTTTTGAAGACGGTGCGGTTAACGCCATCGACATCGTTGAAGCGAACAACGCCGACGATGTGCAGACAGCGGCTCGGATCATCAGCGAACAGGGACAGTGTCAGACGAAAGTGGCGCGCGCACAACGGTGGCACGAGTACGCGCAGACCGGCGTCGACCGCAAAGAGGTGGGCTGCGATTAGCGCTTGTTCAAGGGCGTCCCGTCGGGCATCCTCGCGGGTGACGCGCCCTCAGGCGTGACCTGCGGGTCCCAGTTCTTGCGATTCGCGTGCGGAACAATGCCCAGAATGACCGGAAAACAGGCCGTGCTCGAGGTGCTGCGCGCCGAGGGGGTTCGCTGGGTTTTCGGCAATCCGGGAACCAGTGAAGCTCCATTGCTGGAGCTGTTGGGAGATTACCCGCAGTTGCGTTACGCCCTGGCGACACAGGAAGGAGTCGCCGTGGGGATGGCGGATGGCTATGCCCGCGCTTCCGGACAACCCGCATTCGTTTGCCTGCACAGCGATGTCGGCCTGGCGAACGGAATCAGCCTGCTGATCAATGCTTACCGCGGTGGAACCCCGCTGGTGATGTTCGCCGTAAACAGCGACACGCGAAAACAAATCACCGGCCGCACAGACCTGCCTGCGATGGTAGGTCAGTTTACGAAGTGGAGTACGGAGGTACTGCGGGCAGAAAGCATCGGCGGCGCAATGCGTCGTGCATTTCTCGAAGCCCGGCGCCCCCCCAAGGGGCCGGTTTTCGTCAGTCTCCCGTTTGACGTTCTTGATGAGACTACCGAGTGGCGAGAACTCGCCTCCACCCGCGTGTATGCGCGCGCTGGCGCTGACTGTCATGCCGTCAACGAGGCAGCTTGCGTTCTCTTAAGCGCCAGGGATCCCGTGTTGCTGCTCGGGGATCGCGTCGCACAGGCGGGGGCGGTGCGCGAAGCGGTGCGAGTAGCGGAGGTGTTGGGAGCGCGAGTGTATGCCGCGCATTACTCGGAGGTGAATTTTCCAACCGCGCATCCGCAGTTCCTGGGCCCGCTGGGCATGGTGACGCCTGCTATAAAGGCCATGCTTTCCGACGCAGGCGCGGTGCTGGCGGTCGGCACCAGCGTCTTCGGCGGTTTCTTTTACCTACCCGGGGCGAGCCTCAGCCCTGAGACAAAGATCGTTCACGTGGACTGCCGCGCGGAGGACGTCGGCACGTGCGAGCCCACTGCAATCGGACTAGTGGGTAACATACGGGCCTCGCTGGCCGCGCTGGCGGAATCGCTTGAAGAGCGGATAACGGTGGATGCGCGTGCCTCCGCGGCGCGCCGGCGTGAATGTGCCGCACATCGCAAGCGCGGCAGGGCGCACTCCACCGCTCTGACACAAGACCGGGCGATGACCGCGGATCGAATCATGAGCATAATCGCGGGAGCGCTGCCGCCAGGTACCATCACAGTGGAGGATGCGGGCACGTCGGCGAGCGCGCTACATCGCGCGATGGAGTTTGACGGAGATCGCCCGCTATACGGTGTCCGCGGCGGTGCCATCGGCTGGGGCATGGGAGCGGCGCTCGGAGTCAAACTGGCACACGAAAACCGGCCTGTGCTGGCCGTGGTTGCCGACGGCAGCGCCATGATGGCTATCCAGGCGTTGTGGACCGGGGCCAGCCTGAAGATACCGGCGGTATTTGTGATTTGCAACAACGGGTGTTATCAGGTTTTGAAACAGAATCTCGACCTCTACCGTGATACGGCACCCAATCGCGACGGCCATGCGAACACCTATCCGGCGATGGATTTCAGTCCGCCTTTCGATATCGCCGGTATCGCTTCCGCAATGGGAGTACGGAGCTGGCGGGTGGAAGATCCGGAAACTCTGGAGACGAATTTACGGGATGCATTTGCCTGCGGCAGGCCAGCGCTTCTGGACGTAATCATGGCCGCCGGGGGCTAGCTTCGTTTGGAGAACGGGAGGGGCATGACCGGGGAAGAAGTTGCACGGGGCGTGTGGCAGGATGGTTATTGCGTGATACCGGGCGTCATTCCGCAGAGTGAAGTGGAGTTGGTCAAGGATGCGGTTTGGGCCCAGTTGGAGATTCAGCGGGTCGCATGGGAAGCCGAAGTGGAGAAGATGAGGCACGTCGGCCAACAGTTGCCGCCTTCCGGTCTGCTGGTGGCGGAAGGCTTGATCAACAGCCTGCCGGACCTGGGCCGCCATGTTACCCATCCCCTGATCGCGG
The DNA here is from genome assembly GCA_036269275.1 of Bryobacteraceae bacterium. GTDB lineage: Bacteria > Acidobacteriota > Terriglobia > Bryobacterales > Bryobacteraceae > Bog-105. The sequence goes on from DATASJ010000098.1 coordinate 162,387, forward strand.
GCTCATGCGAGGCATTGCTGGGGCCGCTTTGGCGTATTTCGGCAGTAAGTGCGATTGCTACCCTGCCGGGCAATCAGCGCGGTTACTGGCATGCCGACTGGCCCTATAATCAGACGCTGGCGACCTGTATCCGTGCTCCCTATCCCGATGGGGTCTTCAACCTCTCCGCCATTGTGCCGGTCACCCAATTCAATGCGGAGACAGGTTCTACCCTGATCGTACCCGGCAGCCATAGATGCCCGGACAATCCAACGGGTCGTAGTGACCTAGACCGCACGCAGTCACATCCGAACGAGTTGCAGGTTACCGCCAGTCCTGGCGACGCATTGTTTTACGACAGCCGGCTCTGGCACTGTGTGGGCGCCAACCGCAGCCACCACGTCCGCATCATCGTGACCGCCCGGTACACGCCCTGGTGGCTGAACCTGCAGGTCCGGCGGAAGGGGTCACCCGAGTATCTGAGAACAATGAGTGCTACCAGCGGGAAGGACAATTCGGTGCCCATGATCTCGCGGCAGGCTTTCGAGGCGCTTGCTTCCGAGGTGAAGCCTTTCTTCGTGCATTGGGTGGAAGAGTAGATCCGGAGATCATGAACCGCGTGGAACGCATCCGGCTTCTGAAGACTGAGGGCTGGTACGTGATGGAGTCGCTGCTTGTGGCCGATTCCCTGGGGCGAGTCCGGGACGCGGTGCTGGAACAGGAGGCGCTGCAAAGCCTGGAGTGGGCGAGTGTCCGTGAGCAATGGCACGCCGCCGGCTACGTTGTACCGGACTTGCGGACCGGAAGAGCGCAGCGGGTGATCGAAAAAATTCCGGAACACTGCGCATTCCTCGCCGACCCTAGGATGTTGGAGGTTGTGGAGGGCGTCTTCGGGCCACCGGTTCGGGTTTCCTCCGTTGGCGGCATCGTGACCCGTTCCGGGAACCGGCGTGGGCATTGGCATGCGGACTGGCCGTTCAATCAGAAACTGGCCTCGTACGTGCCAGCCCCTTATGAGGACGCGATCCTGCACCTGTCAGCAATCATCATGCTGACCGATTTCTCGTCGGAGAACGGAGCGACCTTGATCGTACCCGGAACCCACCGGCGCTCCAGCAACCCGACGGGTGACATCGGCGTAGACCCGCTCGCGCCGTATCCCAACGAAAGAAGTGCCACCGGGCCAGCAGGAAGCGTTTTGGTCTACGACAGCCGGCTCTGGCATGCGGCGGCCCCGAACACGACGGATACACCGCGCGTGGCGCTTACGGTAAGGTACGCTCCGTGGTGGCTCAACCTCGAGGTCAGGCGCGCTGGTTCGCCCGACCACGCACGTGCGGTTTCAAGCACGCAGGGCAAAGACAACTCGGTGCCGATGGTGCCGAGAGCCATCTTCGAGCGCCTGCCGCCGCAAGTGCGGGATCTCCTCCGTCACTCGGTTGTATGACTTCAGAAAACTTTGCGGGCAGGGCCCAATCCTGGTCCGCTGAAGTTACTGAATGGACGTTGCGGGAGTTGCGAACTCTTGCCGATGAGAATGCGCCCATACAAAGCACTGCTCCGCACCGAATTTCCAGGGTGCTCCAACTTCTTTGGAACATGCCCGGGGTTCTATCATGCGACGAACCCCGGGACGTTTTTCAGGATGTTATCGCCCGCCACCCAGCTCTTCCTGCTGGTGGCGTTAGTCAGCTACGCCCATAACAGGTGCATGTTCTCGGCTGTTGAATCGCTTTCGGCAAGTGTGCGGTCAATTTGCCGGCGTTTCTCCATATATGCCCAGTATTTATCCCAGAAATCGCAACATAACCAACAATTACCTTGAAGCCGTTCGTTTTCTCACCTACAATACGATTTACGGTCAGCCATGTTCTGGCATGAAGGCGTTAATCGGTGAAAGATAAAGAAGTGTGCGGCCGCAACAAACTCGATATTGCTGCCAATTGGGCCATCATCATCACTGCAGTCTTCCTGACCACAGCTTTGTTTCGCCACAATTTTCGGTTAACGAGCTCTGCAACTACTGAGGGTGAGACGCAAATCCATGAAGGAGCGCAGCTTCCCGCTCTTGCGGGGTGGGAGTGGCGCAATCATTCTCAGACAATCCTCCTCGCGTTACGTACGGATTGCCAATTCTGTCGGCGCAATATTGCTTTTTATAAGCAGCTACTTGCCAATAAATCCATCAACTCAAACAATGTGATTGCGTTATTTCCTCAGACTCGAGCTGTTGTTTTGGCCTATCTCCAAGAGAATGGCATATCGAATTTATCCTCTCTGCCGGCCGTGGATTTATCGGCGCTTCAAGTTCGGGGGACTCCTACTGTCGCCTTGATTAACTCATCTGGCCGCGTCGAGCGAGTGTGGGTTGGTGAGTTGACGCGCGCTGCGCAACCCGGCGTCTTACGGTCGTTGTCACAGTAGATTCGTCCTCGCACGAGTGCCGCGGACGATCCGCGTCCGTGAGCAGATTGATAAGCATAAGGAGAATAAACACATGGCCCGAAAAACCATTTTGAAGCTTGCCTTACTCGGCATCCTTTCTGCTGCGTACATAGTAGCGGCACAGACGGGGGTCGGCGTGGCAGTGCAACAGGCTGCCAACAACAACTGTCAAGGCGGAGGTGGGAGCTGCAGTTGTAGCGGATCTTGCTCTGCGAACGGCGGTGGCTGCTCCTGCAGTTGACCTACACCAACAACTAGAAACAAGTCGGCGGAAGCATCGATTCAGCAAATCCGAGAATCGGTCGCTTCCGCAACTTGCGCCTAATAATCCAAGACTGAACCGTGCTGAACAGTTTCGGGCAGATGTTTCGAATCGTATTGCGCAAGAGAATCCTCTGCCTGAGTAGCGTGTTGTGTTTCGCTTTTGCAAGCGCGGTATTTTTGGGCGCGGGCCGTGTTGCGTATGAACTCTTCTTCACGTCGCTGCCGGGCCTACATGGAAGCGGGTTTGTCAACCTCGCACGTGTGTCACCCGAAGGACAGTTCCGCAGCTTCTCGTTTCCAGAATTTAAATCATTGCTTGTCTCGCGTTCTGTCGCTCTTGGATTGTTCACAGATCCCATCCCCGTTCCTATCGAGGACGGCAATGATACCTTTGGCCGCATTACTGTCCAATACACATCCCACGATCTCCTGCGAGTCCTCGGCAGTCGCCCGATCCTCGGCACAGGTGACCTCAGGCGCACCGGGGACGAATATACAGCGGTCATCAGCTACAACTTCTGGAGGTCTCAGTTTCAGTTGAGGTCTGACGTCCTCGGGCGCCGCATTGCGATTGCGGGTATGCTTTATACGGTTATCGGCGTTGTCGATCCATCATATGTAGGTCCCGTAAAGGGTCTGGCGACCGACGCCTGGCTCGATCTGAATGCAATGGACCGCACTTGCCTCAATAAGCTCGGCTGCAGAACTTTCAGGATCATGGGCCGACTCCGAGATCATGCCTCGACGACGCAAGCCGAAGCCGAGCTAACCACATTACTGCACAATGCAAATCCTTTCGAGCGCGCTCTAATCCGAGTCTCCGGCGCTCGCGCGGGCTTTCTACCTGTAGACCCCGCAACACAGCGACGGTTCGTCTTTCTTTTCTGTTTGGCGGCTGTTGTTTTCGTGCTTGCGATCCTGAATGTCACAATACTGCTTCTCTCCGCGCGCGGGGCTCGAATTCGTGAGATCGCAGTGCGCATTGCCGTCGGGGCGCAAGAACAAGCTCTTGTCAGGCTGTTTCTTCTGGAAGCTGTATTCATCGTCGGCTCAGGTATTGTGCTCGGGGCTGTCCTCTCAGAAGCTGTCAGCAGAATGATGCGCGGCTTTCTTGCCGGCTCAATGCCGATTGCGCTCGGGAGCGCCAATCCGCTGATCCCGCTCGCAGCCGTAACCTTGATATTCATCGGCGTAGGGCCATATGCGGTGTTGGCAGTCTATGAGGTGCGTCAAATTATTGTCTCCGAAGCCCTCAAAATCGCCTCTCGTACAACGACACAAAGCCTGGCCGAGAAACGTCTAGCTCGTCGACTGATCGCAGTACAGATCGTTTTAACAGTCGTGCTCCTTAGCAGTGCGGTCACTTTTAGCTTGCGGCTCGCGCAGCTCGCGAGAGTTCAAACCGGTTTCGAAACTGATCGCCTCGAGTTTGTCTCCGTTGTTCTTCCGCCCAAAGAACAGCCCAGGTCGCCTCGCTTATTTGCTGCCTTTGCTGCTCACCTTGCGTCTGTGCCGGGGGTCGACCAATCCGCAGTTATAGCTCCGTCTCCGCTTCAAGGCAGCGCCTGGGTTGTCCGAGCGGCGGATACCAGCGCTTCGCGTTCGCTCGACAGCTTGCTATTCGTTGGTTCACCCAATACCCTGGATGCACTCGGAGTGCCGCTTGTTATCGGTAGCGGATTCGATGGCATCGGAAACCGATCTGATGTTGCGATTGTGTCAAGAACGTTCGCGCATCGGCTCTGGAGGGATGAACCCTGCATTGGCCGTTTCATTGACACGATTGAGGCTGGCCGCCTCGAAGTGGTCGGCGAAGTGCCTGATCTACTCCTGACTGATATCCGCGAGCCCATCTCACCTGTTTTGTTTGTTCCGATCGGGAATCGTGTGGCTACCCAGGCGCGCTTCTCGCTCCTGCTGCGTACGCACCCGGGTCGGCCTATTCCCGTCCACACTTTGTCCGCTATCGCTCACCAAACGCCGACCGGCATTGCCATTGATAGGGTGGAAACCGGTCGGAAGCGCGTCGGCATTGCCATTGCACAGATACGCATCATCGCCGAACTTGCCACTGTCTTCGCCGTGCTCGCCTCTGCGGTTGTTGGTATCGGTGTGTACGCAAACTTCAGGAGTGCGCTACGGCACAGAACTCTTGAAATTGGGATTCGCCTCGCGCTTGGCGATAATCCCTTTCATTTGCGATGGCGTTTGGTACGGGAAAATGGCTCGCTGATTGTGGCTGCGGTGGCGATTGGTATAGGCGCTGCCATGTTCACAGGCGACGGCATAGGGTCGGCTCTCTATGGCGTCGGCATAGATTCGCGGTTCTCTGCTCTGATTGCTGGATTCTTTACTGCTGCAATCGCATTTGCGGCGAGCTACTTTCCTGTGTGTGAAAGCACATCGGTCGACCTACAAGACGCGCTGCGCCAGGAGTAAATTCTACAACGAACTTTGCCTGCGAAAATTGGATAATCTATACGCCCGTTTAAAAGACTCATTAAGATATCAGAATCTCGACGGTCGTTGTTTGAACATGACCCGCTTATCAAGCAGAGAGAGGTCATCAGTAAGCAGTTATAACTACTGCAACTCTCAGGAGGCGTCCGCCACTCCGTCGAAATGTAGTCAAAATCGTAGTAGGCAGGAGCCTCCTCGTTCCTCACCTCTCCTCAAGGAACACCGCACGTGCTCGCATCAGCTTGCAAAGTAAGCACATGATTAAAGACCACTTACTCGCAACCGGCATTAGCTGCCTTGGGCGCAGGGGGTCGCAGGTTCAAATCCTGCCGCCCCGACCAATGGGATCAGATAGATACGGGCCATTCGGGATATGGGCCAAAATCGGATGCAGTCGATTTTGTAGCTTGTCGTTTCCTCAATCTTCAACTTCCAACCAAAACCTCGCATTTCTGGAGGCGCGAGCGTTGCTAGGTTAAACTCAAAAGGGCGTGCGGTTGGACAGAAGTTTGCAATCAGCGTTGATCGCAGCTGAACTTAGAGAAATCTACTCGATTCAGGCGTTCCTAGCCACAAGATGAAGGCGTAAGCAGATGCGCGTGACGTGCCACCGCGTCATGCAGAAACCATAGTACACTCTCAATGGATGAGCGGGACCACGCCCTTCGCTGTTGAGCAATACTTTCTTTCAGACTATCCGCGGACTCTGTTCCCGCTTACAACAACGAGCCTCTTGGTTGAGAAGTTTTCGGCTAAATTAAAGTCGTTTTTGTATAACGATTTGCTACCCGGGAAGTGCGGGTTCCCGGTTCAGCAGCGTTGCTATTCGGCCAAACGGGGTTTTCACCTACGCCGAACCGTAAAATTAGATCCTGCAGCCGAATTCTTCATCTACGACTTAGTCTTCCGGAATCGCAAATTCTTCCGGCCTGACCATAGGAAAACTCGTCAGAGTTTTGGCTATCGGTTCACAGGAGGACAGCCGGAATCGGCAACTCAGGCCTATTCCAAATATCAAATCGCCCTAGCTGCCGCGCGATCGAAAGAACCGCTCACGTTCAAAGCGGACGTTTCAACGTTCTTCAACAACATTTATCATCACGATCTGGTTAACGCTTTGCGGACGATTAACTGGGCCGACGCTGACGTGGAGGCTGCTGGGCAGTTTTTTCGGGAGATCAATGCAGGGCGCTCGATTGACTGCCTTCCTCAAGGACTTCACCCGTGTAAGGTTCTTGGGGCTGAGTTCCTCCGATTTATCGATAACAGTTTTAAGTTGCGAAGCAAGATTGGAATTCGATTCCTGGATGACATTCACTTTTTCGATGCAGATCAGGACAAGCTGACGGCCGATCTCGTCACCTTACAGGAGCTACTCGGTGAGAAGGGCCTTTGCTTGAATGAATCCAAAACCGTATTCGGGCGGGTCTCTGAGATCGATCTTCCAAAGAAGGTGGACGAGGTTAAAAAAACACTTCTACAGATACGGCGTCGACGGCTTACTGTCTCTGGCGAGGAAACCCAAGTCGAAGACTACGTTCAGATCCCGCTGCACGACTCTCAAGTCGAGTATCTTCTGGAATTGTTGGCTACGCCGGATATCGAAGAATCCGACGCCGAACTCGTTTTAGTGCTGCTACGAGATCATGCGGAGGACGTCTTTCCAAAAATGCTCAAGATTCTAGCCATGTACCCCGGTTTGACCAAGAACCTTTATCATTATGTGCGGCTGGTAAGAAATCGAGCAGGTCTGGAACATCTATTATTGCAGCTGTTGGGGAGTTGCCCAAACGCAACCGAATATCAGTTATTCTGGCTCGCAAAGATCGCTGAAGATTTTCTTCTTCAATCTCCAAAGATTGGAGATATCTTAATGCGAGCGTTCGACCATGAGAATGCCACGCTGCTCTCACGTGCAAAGGTGTTGGAGATCCCGGACCTGCGTTTCGGACTGCCGGAACTACGAGAAGAGGTCCTACGATCCGCTAGGTCCGATTGGGAGGCATGGGCGGCAGCTGCGGGTTCCCGTTGTCACTCCGCGGCGGGTCGGAATCACCTTCTGACGTATTTCGGGAAGGGTAGCCCGCTGAACCTCCTGGTTGCCGATTGTGTTCGTGCCTTTCACTGATGCCCAATCGAATGTCAATACGGAGACGCCGTTCGCTAATTGTGGGTGTCAGTACGCCTGAGATGTTTGCCGACCACGAATTTAAGGAGGGTGTCCCAGGCTTAGTTGAAGGTTAGAGGCGGCGGTGGCGGCCGGTTCGTTAGAATCGATTCGCCAAAACCTAATCCTTGGAAAGGACACCACCGCCGTGAAGAAACCGTACCATATGGTGAGCCGGGAGGCGAAGACGGCATCGGCTGCCATGGAGGAGTTTGGAGAGCCAACGGGCAGATTCTCCTGCCACTGGTGAAACTTATCACGCAGGCTCGGATAGCCGTAGATGAAGTGATCGACAGCATTGGCCGGCAAACGATCGAGACCATCTTGAGTCTGAGTGCTGAGGAAGTGGCCGGGCCGTGCACGCCGGGCAAGAGCAGCGGCGATATTCGCTGGCATGGATCGCAGAAGGGACGGGTCAGTCTGGCCGACCGCCAGATCAAAGTGAAGCGACCACGACTTCGCCACAAGCAGGAAGGCGAAGTGAGCATGCCAGCGTACGAATCGCTGCAGGACAACAGCGCGACGGCGCAGCGGATGATGGGCGCCCTGCTGCGCGGTGTCTCCACACGCGAGTATGCAGAAATGCTGCCCGAGATGGCGGAAACAGCGGGCGTATCACGAAGCAGCATCAGCCGCCAAGCCATCGAAGGAAGCGTCGAGCAACTGCGCCAGTTGCGAGAGCGGCGCTGGGAGCAAGCCGATCTGCTGGTGCTCTATATCGACGGCCAGCGCTTTGGAGCGCATCACGTGATCAGTGCTGTGGGTGTGGATCACGCAGGAGCCAAGCACGTGCTCGGCATCGAACTGAGTGCTACCGAGAATGCCGCAGCGGTGAAGCAGTTACTGACTAACTTGCGGGATCAGGGCTTGCCCATGGATCGGAAATACCTGTTCGTGATCGATGGTGCGAAAGCGTTGCGGGCCGCTATTGAAGAAGTCTTTGGTGCTGGCCAGCCCGTGCAACGTTGCCGCAATCACAAGATGCGGAATGTGATCGACGAGCTGCCGAAAGAACAGAGTCCACAAGCTATGAACTTGATGCGGGCGGCTTGGCGCGTGTGCGATGCCGAAGAAGGCGTAAAGCGTTGGAGCAACTGGCGTGCTTTCTCGAACACGAACACGAGTCAGCGGCCAGGAGCTTGCGGCAGGGCATAGCGGAAATGTTCACGGTGCAGCGCCTGCAGCTTCCGCCATCGCTGTACAAATGCCTTGGGACCACGAACGGGATTGAAAGCCCTCAAAGTGGCGTGCAAAAGCGCACCCACAATGTCACGCGCTGGCGTCATGCCGGCATGGTCGAACGCTGGGCCGCATCGGCTTGGCTACTCACCGAGAAACACTTCCGAAAGATAGTCGGTCATCGAGATCTCTGGACTCTTGCCGTCGCCCTTGGAAGAGATCGCCACCCCAACGCCTCCTCTGAGAAGGTCGCGTAACATGAAATCCAGCCGCCATAACCTTCAACTAAGCTCGGGACATCCTCTTTAAGTATGGATCCTCATGGTTTGACAGAACGATTGAGCTGAGTGCGGTGGCAGCCATCCCCGGCGGCAAGAGTGGTATGCTGCACGTTTACGTATCGAAGTATGGGCGCTGACACGTATTATCTAGGCGGCGATGCAATCCCCCTTGAGAATGATGAACACAAAGCACACCTGATCCAGCCATTACGGCAGTATCTTGAGCTTCGTAATCTGAATGTTCTCGTTGGAAACGGGTGCAGCCTTCCTTTAGGTGCACCACGCATCGGTAGCGTTGCAACCTCGTGTCCGAGCTCGATGGCGTCCCTTACCGTCTGGCTGACCTCGACAGCCACCAGCAAGCGAAAGAGCTTCTACTCATGCTACTGCCGAAAACCGGTGTACTTGGCGTGGAACCACTCTTAACGGTGCTGGCGAATATCCAGGCGAACGAGCAAATTCTTAGCAAAACCACAACCGTGGCTCACAGCGCCGTTCCAGCCGCGAAAGCGCAGTGCTTAGAACGCTTATGAAGAAATGGCTATTTCAGAAATGCCCTGCCTAGCCAGGAATGGAATCTTCCTGCTGGATTCTGGATCGGAAGTTCCCGTATGGCCGGAGTTGCTGCGTGGGACGCTATGAACCAGTCCGGTCAACGGCCGCTGGCGCGCACTGCGATGACGGTGCTCGCGACCGTCGCCGGGATGGTTTCCACTTTCGCTGGTGCTCGGCGCGGGTTCACAGATGCTTCAGCCGCCCGCGATCACATTGATTGGGGGAATTCTCGCTCCATGGTTCTATCGCTGATTGTTACACCTACCACAGGTTATTACATCGCGCGACTGTTCGAGTAGATATCAGGGTGCCTCACCGACTAATCCCGGCAAGGTTTGGTTGTTGGCGGCGAAGATTCCATTCCAGATCACAGGGTTGTATTCGACCGTGAACCTTCGATTGATCTCGAATGCAGCTAGCAGGGGATTTGACTTAGGCGGTGAGTCGTGCCGTGAATGGGGCTAAGTGCGAATCTGCGATCGGCTTAGTCAGTTTTAATTAACATTATGTCGGCGCGTGGCGCAATTCTCTCGTGACGATGATAGACTCGCTGAGTTATGATGGCGAGTACCTTTAACGAATGGGATCCTCTGCAAGAGGTGATCGTCGGAACCGTAATTGGGGCACAGCAGATGGCCTTCGAGCCAGCCCTGGGCGCGTATTTCGAACCGGGCCCGAGCGCTCGCACCTTTCCGGGTGGAAGGTGGCCCGCCGAGCAGATCTCCGAGGCAGAGAAACAGTTGGACGGATTAGCCGAGTTGCTTCGATCTCGAGGCGTGATCGTGCGGCGCCCGGCAGCCTTTCCAGAGAAAGCTGGTTTTGCAACTCCGGATTTTGGGGTGCCGTATGGAAACAGTTATGCATGTCCTCGGGATGTGCTCCTTGTGGTCGGCGATCTTATCATCGAAGCACCGATGGCGCAACGGGGGCGTTTTTTTGAATATCGCGGTTATCGGGACATCCTCTTAGACCACTTCACATCGGGAGGCCGCTGGGTAACAGTATCCAAGCCCCTGCTAGATGATTCTAGTTTCAGTCCCGACTATACGACGAAAGACACGCATTTTGACGCCATCGAGCACGCAGTGCTTACTACACGTGATCCGTGCTTCGATGCAGCCTGCTTCACTCGGTGTGGCCGCGATATTTTCTGGCAACCTGATATGGTAAGTAACGATGCTGGAGCTGAATGGGTACGGCGAATTCTTGGTTCGGGATTCCGTCTTCACCGAGTCGAGTTTGGCGACCGCTATCCTCAGCACATTGACACTACGTTGGTGCCCTTACGTCCGAAACTGGCCATGATCAATCCGGACCGGCCGCCTCGCAGAGATGCGTTACAGATTTTCGAGCGGAGTGGCTGGTCGCTTGTGACGCCTCCGCCTTCTGTTCGGGCTGGCCTGCCTGCGCCGGCGCGCGATGTTAGCAACTGGATCGCAATGAACGTTCTGGTTTTGGACCCCGAAACCGTACTGGTGGAGATAACAGAGGATCCTCTGGCCGAGTTTCTGGAGAAGTTATCTTTTCATGTAATTCGCACGGCCTTTGACAAGGTATATAAGTTCGGAGGCGGATTTCATTGTTGTACGGTTGATTTAAGACGTGATGGATCGCTTCAATCCTATTTCGACGAATGAGACGGTAATGCCGGCGTTGTATCAAAGGTCGTACGAATTAAAGGCCCAAGCCGCAAGAACAGAGCCAACGATCTTAGCTCGGCCCGGTATTCTAGGCGGGCATCTTGCCACCGCGGAGAAACACCCGATCTTTGCCGAAAGAGCATCAGGAGCGTTTGTCTACGACGTCGACGGGAATAAGTACTTGGACTTTATCCTGGCATTCGGTTCAGTGGTGCTCGGGCATTGCGATCCTGAAGTGGATGAGGCTGTTATTCGCGACATACGGCGAGGCATCAGCCCAACGCTTCTCGCGAAAACACACATTCGCCTGGCCGAGTTAGTTGTTGAGTGCATACCTGGGGCCGAAATGGCCACCTTTCTTCGATCGGGCTCTGATGGGACATCCGCGGCCGTGCGCCTTGCCCGCGCGATAACGGGGCGGCGGCACGTCCGGCGCTGGGGTTACCAGGGATGGCACGACTGGTGCGCACCTCGTGCGGCTGGTATACCCGGTGAGATTCGCGAGCTTACCGCACTGATCGAATATAATAACCTGCCTGGTTTAGAAACAGAACTTCGGAACAATGACGTGGCATGCGTCATCATGATGCCACTGGAAGTGGATATGCCGAACGGCGACTATCTTACAGGTGTCCAAGATCTGTGCCGTCATTACGGCACCGTTTTCATTCTGGACGAGGTGCGATCGGGATTTAGGATCAATCTTGGCGGAGCGCAAGCGCATTTCGGAGTGCGGGCCGATTTAGCCGTATTCAGCAAAGCCATGGCCAACGGATATGCTGTCTCGGCCATCGCAGGTAAGTCGCAGCTCATGGAACAGGTACGAAACATATCAATGTCTTCGGTGTTCTTCCGGTCCTCCGACGGAATGGCTGCGGCGACCGCAACCATTGAGCGCTTGCAACGAAACGAAGTAATTCCTCGACTGTGGCAACTTGGCCGTCGCTTGCTGGCTGGAATTCAAGCAGCGGCTACATCGTCGGGAGTTCCAGCTATCGCAGTAGGTATACCGCCTATGCCCCACGTCCGGTTTCAATACGACTCACAAGAGCAGAACATACGGGGGATGCAAATACTCTGTCAAGAGATGCTAAGCAGGGGGATACTGCTGCATCCGGATCACCATTGGTTCGTATGTGCAGCGATGACAGACGCCGATATCGATAAGGCTGTCTCCGACTTCCACTCGTCCTTTCGAGAGGTGGCCTTACAAAGCAAAGCTGCGGTCGTAGGCCGATAGAGTATACACGGAACCCTTCTCCGATGTGACGCACTGAACAATGGACGTCTTAATAATTAAGACAGCCGCGATCGGCGACGTTCTTCGAACGACGGTTTTGTTGCCCGCGCTTCATAGGCAGTTCGATAAGGTCACGGTCACCTGGATCACCTCGCCCTACGCAGTTCCACTGCTAAGCTGCAATCCCTATGTAACTCACCTTTACTCGATAACAGCGGGACGCTGCCCTGAGGTGGATGCTCGGCGCTTCGATTGGGTGATTTCGCTAGATGAAGATGAAGAGGCAAGCTGTCTTGCCGCTTCCGTTCGTTGGCGGCGATTCTCGGGAGTGTTTCAGGATATCGAAGGTGCGCGGCACTACACGAGCGATATGGCCGAGTGGTTCGGCATGGGGCTTCTACGCAGCCCCGAAGAGGGCGGTTTAGTTCAGGCAAACGCGCTGAAACGGGCCAATACTGCGAGTTACCCGGAGTTGCTTTATAAGTGTATTGGTTTGTGGCCGCCTGTCGAACGGCCCCAGCTGGTCCTTCGGCCGGCGAGCGTGGAGCGCATGCGGCGGTGGATGCTCGACCACTGCGCAGCTCCGTCGCAGGACGTGATCGGAGTCAACTCTGGAGCTGGCGCGAGATGGAGATACAAGAGATTATCGGAGGAAAAAACCGCGGCTGTAGCAAGGTCTCTTGCGGAACTCTCGAGGGCAGTGATCTTGTTACTCGGGGGAGAAGACGAAGTTCAACGAAATGCCCGTATCGAGCGCGCCTGTGCAAACGATCGGATTATTAGCGGGCCATCCGTACCATTGGAGGACTTCGCGGCGCTCATAGGGTGCTGCGACGCAGTCCTTTCCAGTGATTCGCTGGCCATGCATATTGCGATCAGTCTCGGAATTCCAGTTACTGCATTCTTCGGACCCACTTCGGCGGCAGAAATTGAAGTTTTCAATCGAGGAAGTAAAATTGAGACGCCCCTTTCCTGCAGGACTTGTTACTTGGCTAACTGTGATCAGATCCCGAACTGCATGGATGCCATCGAGACGACAAGTCTTGTAAGTGAAACTCTGCGAGCGGTCAAGCCTAGAAAGGTGCTGACGAGCTCACATTACGCATCATAATTCTCTAGACCAGGCACGGGTAATTGCGGCTGCAGCTTGTAACGACAAGGACTGTGAGGTAGATAAAGAGCGGTGGGGAAAGACCGAAATCGCCACGCGTCCGTTCTTCAGCACTTCCGTATCCTGCTGGAGACTTACACGGCTATGGGTCTTTTCGTGTGGAGTAGCGGCTTCGACTCTAATATCTTCTGAACAGAGCGAGTTCGGCACATTGATATTGCACAGCAATGCGCGACGGCGATTCAGGAGCCAAGCGATCGCGAGCCTACCAACTCGAGCTGCCTCACAATAACGCAGAGGACCGGGGTTGCGCTCATCTACCGAAAACACGTCGTCAAGACTAACGGCGACGGCAGGAAACCCCAACCATGCGGCTACAAGCGCTCCGCCAAAGGTACCGGAGTGTATCAGGTTTCCGCCGACATTGGGTCCGTGATTTACGCCAGCTACGATACAGACCTGCGTTCCGTGTCTAGCCCGGTTCCTTTGGGCGCGTATGCAGAGTTCCTTGGCGACAGCTCCCGGCGGGGCATCGAAAACGTCAACCGTAAGTTCTGTACCATCTAAATTGAGCGGCTGCGCGGCGCCAAGCTTGGCGGAATTGTTACCTGCACCCGTCCCATGATTGCACCAGCCCTCTTTGGGAGCTACAGCTTCCACTTGCCACCCGGCAGATAGTAACTCGGCGATCAAGCGGCTAAAGCCAGGGGCTATCGCGCCATCATCCGTCATAACACCGATCCAGCTCATCCCGATCAGCAGAGACGGGCGCTTACTGCTGCCTCGACAAAATAATCCAACCGTGAAGCTTCATCAGAATTCTGAGGCGGTGTATCCAGGACACCGCCAACGACCGCTAACAGATCCCAAAGAGGATCGTAATGTTTAAGATCATACAGCTTCGAAAACGAATCAGCAGCTTCCGGCCCGTACGCGCGACACAGATTCCATCGACAGTGGCCGACATCGGCATTGGAGTCGCCGTAACACGCGGTAATCCAGTCGACCACACCCACTAGCCGATTATCGCGCCACAGCGTGTTCCCAAGGCGGTAATCGCGATGTATCAGGCGCGGACGAGCGCTCCTCGCCGTTGCATCGTCCCAAGCAAGCACCATAGCCACCGCGCGATTCCACGTATTCATATGCTGCGTCCACGTGGGAGGGGCCGCCATCCGCTCGGTTCGCCAATGATGCGGACGGTACGGCGGCAGTTGAGTCAATCCGCCGCCACAATCGTAATCGTGGAGCATTCGTAATGTCGTGGCAAGTTCCGCGAGTGTCTCAACATTGATATTACGGCAGTCGTTCCAAGGCTGGCCGCTAAGTCGTGTCATGAGCAGACAAGGGCGACCTGTCCTTAGACCGCTTGAATCGGTTGCAACGACCCCTGGCGTAGGGACAGGAACACCACCGATTAACTGCAAGGCCGTTGCCTCTCGGTGTACCAGATCGCCTTCGCGCCCGAGCCAGTCCTGATTTATAATCCGTCTGAGAACGAATTCTCGAGGTTCGGAGCTGTCACAGATCACGCGAACCAGAACTATTTCACACCCGCCGCTCACGCTTATCATTCCGGTCTGGCATGCAGAGACACCTAGCATGCCGGTCTCCCGCAACCACTCCATCACACAACTCGCCAAGTCAACTAGGGTCGTTGGTACGGAGGGGGAACAATTTCGATCGTCCGCGCTTCCCACAGCCGAAATATTTCGTCCAGCAACTCCTGAGCCGTCTGTGCCGCCGAGCCTTCCAGTAGCTCGGCGATTTGCCACTTCCCAGTCTGATGCATTATATATTCTGTCAGTCTACTAGATGTCTCCAACAATCTCCCTCGGCGGAGGAAGGCGCCTCGTCTGCAACCATCGCCGGTTAGTTGCAGGGTAAATTCAGTCCCAATATTTAGTTCCATACGGCAGGTCTTTAGAGCGGTGTTGAGAAACTGCCGTTTTCGGACGACATACGGGCCCAAAACCAAGAGGTCGAGGTCCGTGGTCAAAAAGGTTCTTACAGCATCGCGCGGGTTGTCTATGATTGGCTCTGAACTATGATTAAACGACGTATTTAGAAGGACACCTAGTCCAGTCTGTGCTTCAAACGCATTTATCAATGTCCAAAAATCCTCGTTTACCTGGCGCGACACGATCTGAAGGCGGGCCGATCCGTCCACATGAGTTACTGCCTGTAGTTGGCTTCGCCAAGAAACGCGAACGGGAACTGTAAAACCCATTGCGCCCAGATTACAGCGCGTTGAAGGGAGTTCGAAGTACTCGGCCGCCGATTCTTCACACACGGCTGGAGCGAACGGGCGAAAAGGTTCCCGCTTCTTCACTGCTCGATTGATACGAGTGCGATTCTCGAGCGGTCGAGGATCAGCCAGAATGCTTCTGGCGCCCAGCGCCCTTGGTCCGAATTCGGATCGACCGCGAGCCCAGCCCACGATATCACCGGCCGCAATGGCTTGCGCAACCGTGGCGTGCAAGTCCGAAGGACACGTCCAATCAAGTACCTCAGACCAGGCAGCGAGCGCCGCTTTTTGGTCGTCTGAGCCTGAGAGGCCGATGCAAACTCCAAGAAAAGGGGAGAATATAGGATCGGCGACTTCCTCGAAAGTGGAAGCAACGCGCGTGCAATCGAGCGCATCATTCACGTCAAGAGCCGCACCTATGGCGGAGCCGGCGTCGTGAGAAGCTGGATGGATATAGATCTCATCGAAAAGCCCACTGCGGGCAATCCGACCGTTCATTCGGCAATTATGAGCTACTCCGCCGATCAGAGATAAGCGACGAAGACCTGTCCGGTCCTGCCACAGCCGAACTAAATCGAGGCAAATACACTCGAGTAGAGCCTGTGCCGCAGCGGCGAAGTCCTTATGAGCTTGGGCAATCGGCTCGGCAGGCCGCAGGGGCGGCATTTGTGCCTCGCAGAAAATCCTGGGCAAAGCCTCATAATCGAGAACAAGGCCGCCGTTGCTTGTGGCGGGACGATAAATAGACGCCAGTAAGTTACTGAAGCGGCCCGGATCCCCATAAGATGACAATCCCATGACTTTGTACTCATCGAATTCACCAAAACCCAGCAGCCGCGTAACTTGCCGGTAGAAGAATCCGGGCGAAACTGTAACCGGATAAGCCGCCAACAGTTCTCGCCGACCCTCGGCTGCCCTAAACACCGAAATGGATTCTCGCTCGCCGCGTCCGTCGATCACGACAATTAAACATTCGTCGAACGTCGATCCGTGGTGAGCAGCAGCAGCGTGAGCGGCATGGTGTCGCACGAACTGGATCCGTTCACATTCAAACTCGCACCCTAAGATATTATTGAGGTTGGAAATCATCAGCGAGCGCGCCGATGCGGGACAGGATACACCTAGCTCGGCAGCAACGCGTCTAAATTCGGCATCGCAGAATTCCTCGTCAAAGAAATAGGCGACGTAATCCAACTCTTCAGGCCGGGTTCCCGTTTGCTGCAAGCAAGCTTGTATCGCTCCACTCGGAAAGCAATTGGTGTGCTTCATTCGTGATACGCGTTCTTCCTCTACGGCGTACATGACCCGACCATTCGTAACGAGCGCCGCCGCAGAATCGTGGAAGAAGAGGGGATGTAAACCATCGATATGTGGCGTGCTGCCCAGGATGTTAGGGCCGCCTGCAATTCCGAGGATCGTGCTCACGTTGACCTACTGCTCCTCCAGAGGAAATGCGCCGTCCGCATTAGTTGGTCCGATTCGCTCTCTTCCGTCCATCCATTCGGTCGGAAGGCCGTTCACTGCACCGAGGCCGAGCCAAATGTCGAATCCGAGTAGCCGCCTGCGCTCTGTCGTCAGCGACCGGCGGACCGCGGCATCCAATGAGCGAGCGAAGTTTTCTTGCGGCCGCAGGTATGGCCGGATGTAAAAGCCGAAAAGCGCGCGCCGTATGCCGCCCGAACTGCAGTTGTGACCTGTGCCGTGCCAAACGCGACCGTCCAAACATACGAGAGAGCCGCTGCCGGCTATCACGGGGATCGTTGGCACGTCGCAAGCTCGGGGTGCGACGCCAATTACGTGTGACCCAGGGACGATACGCGTCGCGCCATTTTCCACTGTGAAATCATCCAGTACCCAAACCAGGTTCACGGCTTCCGACCTAAGCCACGGCTCGGGGAGGTGGCCTTGATCTGCATGTAAGGGTTGCGGCTTATTGCCCGGCAGCGCTATGTTGGCTGTAAGGCTAGACAGTAAGGCTTCCGGACCGATACACTGCTCTACGAGTTTCAGGGCTATGGGATGATCTATAAGCGCAAGGAACTCACATCCTTTATTTACTAAGTTAAAGATTCGCTGATTGCCATGCGAAAACCATTCCATGTTTTCATTACGTTCTAACTCGGCACGCATGTCCACGGCTGCTATAAGCTGCTTAACCTGGGCTTCGCCCAGAATTCCGGGTAATACGGCATACCCTTTTAACGTCATATTCCGCTCGAACTTATTCTCGTGAAGAATGCTCTCAATCCATTCACGACCGTTGCCGTCGGTCATACTGGTTCCTTTCGAGTCCTATAAAGTCCGTGTTGGACGCGGCTCGCCCGACCGCGGAAAGTGTATCATTTCGCGCCGACCGAGTATGATCGAGAAGCATACTCCTGCCAGATTCGCGCCAAGTCGGACGCTACGTCTCTCCAGGTCGGCATTAACGCTTGCAAAATCGCCTTCGCGCGTTGAGCGCGGGTTACTCCGCAGTCGATGTCCTCGAGCGCACGGCAAGTCGTCTCATAGAGCGCGTGGCGGGAGTTCGCGATCCAGACGTGTTCCAGGATTTCCGCGGGAAACCCGCGAAGCGCGTTCATCGTTGTTACAGTCGGCAGGCCTACGCTAATAGCTTCGATTACCTTGACCTTGATTCCTCCACCGAAGCGCATTGGAAATACAAACAGGTCGGCTTCAGCAGCAATATCTTCGAAGCATCGATATTCGCCGTGTATACTTACTCCCGTTGTCTTTTTCGCCTCTTCGGCCAGTGCTCCGTTCAGGCCAGATCCAGCTAAAATCAGCCGAGATTCAGGCACACGTTGGCAGATGTCCGGCCAAATATCCCGAAGCAAGTGAATCGCGGCATCACGGCTAGGCAGCCACTGGTAGTTGGCGGCGTATAGGCAGGTCCGACCTGATCGCGGTCTTAGCGGCCGGCGATCGGAGGCCGCAAGAAGATGATCGACTCCGTCGGTGACGCATCGGACCGGCACTGTACCAACATGCTGGCGCACAATCTCGGCGTCTTCCGGCGTGACGCAGACGCAAACCGAAGCCTTTCGCCAAGCGTCCACCTCTGCTTGTCTTGTTGCAATGGGATTGAGACCGATATAGCCCAAAACGTTTGCCTCTTCCTCGAGGGCGAACTCGATGTTCTCGGCCACTAACACCGTCTGAATCGGCGGAATCGCCGCCAGATAATGGAAAAGGAAATACCCTTCTACATGAGCCATTACAAACCGATATCGCGACGAAATATCCCGCACGATATCTATGCCGTCCGGAGAGTAATGAGCGCGCATACGGGCCGGCATGTTCAGGGGCGCAGAAGCGGGATTACTAAGCACCTCCGTGACGGACGCAACAATGCCGCGTGTCGCTTCCATGGCTGCTCGGTAGGCTCTTGATGCGACGAAGGCAATTAAGTGCACTGAGAAGTCGCGACTCAGACGCTTTAAGAGCTGATATTCTCGCATCTGCCCGCCGCTATAAGGAGGGCACGGTAAATTATTGGTAAGGTACAGAACAGCCGGTCTACTTGTGTCTGTATCAGGCAAGCCTAGTGAAGTAGTTCCCATGGTAACCTTTACTTGCCCAGATTTGGATTGCGTACAAGGAAATGTTCAATAGCCAGCAGGGTAATATCTGAACGTTGAAAGAAGGAAATAGTGTCCTGAGCGCGGTAACAAATAGGCTCTTGCTTTCCATTAAGCGAAGTGTTCACGACAAGAGGAACACCAGTGCGCTCGCCGAACGTCGTAAGTAGCTTGTGGAATAGCGGGCTTACATCTTCTTCTACCGCCTGAGGCCTCGCTGTGCCGTCAACATGCACAACCGCAGGTATAACTCGAACCATCTGCGGCTTGACACGGGAGGCGATTATCATGAAAGGGTTGGGCGTTCCATCGAAGAACCTATGAAAATCCTCCGCGCGAACGCTTGGAGCGAGAGGCCGCCAAACTTCACGACCTTTAATACGATTCATCTGGACAACGGTTGCCCGCGACCGCGGATCACCAAGAACACTGCGGGCGCCGAGAGCTCGCGGCCCAATTTCGCCGCGGCCCTGATGCCAAGCTACCGTTCCGCCGGAGCACAGAGTAATTGCGGTTTCGAAGACTACCTGGTCTTGTGTTACTTCCTCGAAGGGAAGACCAGAAAGCCGAAGTTTCTCCCGAATGTTACAGGGTTCGTCGCGAAGGCCCCAGTAGGCATGGCGCATAGGCGCAGGATGAGACGCGGCCCCATAACGGCGGATACTCGACTGTATCGCCGCCCCAAGGGCTACCCCCGAGTCATTTGACGCCGGTTGAACGAATATACTCTCGAAGAGGCCTGAGTCGGCAAGTTTCCCGTTCGCCGAACAATTTAAGGCAACACCGCCTGCGACAACAAGCCTTTTAGAATTAGAAGACTCGCGGGCCTCGGCAGCCAGGGTCAATACAATGCGCTCAAGCGTCGCCTGGACGGACGCAGCAAAGTCACGGTAGGCCATAGGTTCACCGACCATGTGAGCCAGATACGGAAACGCAGTGCCGGCGAACACGGAAGTTAACGTGCGGCAACGCGCCTCAATACGCGATCGACCATTGTTGTCTTCGATCCCGTCGAGCAGCCAAATACGAGTGCAATTCTTCTTTGGGTTTTGGAGTGGTAAATGATAGAGGGGACGTCCGTAAGCGGCAAGTCCCATGAACTTACCTGCGTCATGTCGAGTAAATCCTGCATATTCAGCCGCGGTTTCATAGAAGTAGCCTAACGAGTCGTCCACGCTGTAGGACTTTAGAACCTGAATACCGTCATTTGGGGTGCAGCGTGCGATTGTGGTTGATGTATCTTCACCCATGGCATCGATTACCAGCACCGCCGAGTCTTTGAAGCCGCTTGGGTAGAACGCACTGGCAGCATGAGAAACGTGGTGTGGATAGTGTTCCACAGCGGGCAAACCGGCGCTAGTGTCGAACAGCCGTGTCGGAAACAGCCACTCTCTACTAGAATAGGCGAGAATTTCTTCACGTCTTTGAGGATCGTCTCCGAGCCACTTAATCAGTTGCGAATGGTCCGACCCCAGCGCCACCGCGTCTAAATCGCGCAATTCGATTCCGGCAAACTGCAAGCAAGCAGAAAGCGCATCGGCCGGGGATTGATCGATTGCGTGTTTCACACGCGATAACCGGTCCTGCTCTATCCAAACGACGGTTTTTCCTTCATGGGTTAATACACAAGATGCGTCATGTGCACCGTGATTAATTCCAGCAATCCATCCCGAGTTCGGTCTCATGCGGTCGTCCCCTATTCTGTCATGACTCTAAGTAATTCAGAATTGCGCAAGATCGGTCGCATTCTGAAATCTACTCCGGTGTTTTGCGACCTCCTCGTGGTCCGTCATCTTTGATAGACTGCGGCCTGAAAGAAGCCAGATGTCCAGTCGAGTTGACACCGACCGTACGGATACCGCCGCTCTGGAACCAGAAACCCAGGTAATCGCCCGACCCGATACAGTTGCGTGGCCAGACGGCGTAGACCCTCATCTACTAGGTGATTGTAGAGAACATTTGGCAGTCGATGTAGGCGCTCACCAAGGTCTTTATTCGAAGCTATGTGCAACCCGTTTTGGGTCGGTCGCTGCAATCGAGCCCGTTCCCGAACTAGCCAATTGGCTGCGTCACTCCCTGCCCGACGTGTGCGCTGTGCATCAAGTCGCCGCCGGTTGGCGGGACGGCAGAGGAATCCTTCGTGTTCCGACCACGATCTACAACCGTGATTATAGTTTAGCGACGCTTAGCTTGCACAATATAGAGATGTCGGACACAATCGGTTTCGTAAGTGTTGAGGTCGAAGAGCGGCGCCTAGATACATTGCTGCATACGGGCGACCGTCGTATCGCCTTCATTAAGATCGATTGTGAAGGGTATGAGAACCGAGTTCTTGAAGGCACCGCACATATCCTGGCAAAGGATCGTCCAATTCTACTCATCGAGATTGAGAAAAGACATAACCCGGAATTTCAAGAGGTGTTTCTGCAGCTGCCTAAGCTGGGCTACTCGCCGTATGAGTTCTACGAAGGTGGATTTCACGAATGTACCGCTGATGTTGTCGAGGAGGCATACGGGATGTTGAAGCGCTTCAATCTCCTCGTCGGCGATAACTTCAGCCGCCGATTGGAGGATCTAGGTTTGCGGTATCGGAACAACTTCTTTTTCTTACCGCATTGTTAGGCTACTGTTGATTGCCGTGGAAACGGCTATGGCGGAACAACGCGCAGGCCCTGGGAGAGAACGCCTCCGCGATTGCCGCATAGCCTCACAAAAGTACAGTCTTGTTCCTAGGGATTCCACTTGCCGATCTCGCATACGCTATATAGAAAGAAAATGTCGATGCATGCGTGCCGATGAACCATTCAGCGTTGATGCAAAGCGCCATATCTACGACCGCATTCACCTGCGGGTCGGAATGATGGAATTGCTTTAACTCCCTCCCTGCTGCACACCTGCGAAGGCCATTTATCCGGCCGTCGCTTGCGACGATCACCTGTCTCGCACTCGCTGGCACCTGTTGTATCATTTTTTTGGCGCTGGGGAGGCTGGCCCCCTGCATCAGCGCAGCCATGGTTTTGATATGATGCCGCCGCCTCCAATGTAATGCAGCTACATGCTCGGCCTCGGCAAATGATCGTGCCATATCGACATAGCATTCCTGTATTTTGGAGGGCACATGCTTGACATTACCACCGAATGGTGAGTCTTCAAACGAAGGAATGTCGTCTGTAATTCCATTAAGAAACGATACAGCGATTACTGGCTCCACGCTGGCAAACACGGCGGCAACTTCGGCCAGGCTCATAGATCGCGGTATCGATGTTACGACGACCCGCTTTGGGGTAAAGCCCATGCGTGTTAGTGCAGTAAGATGTTCAATATTGTCGGTCCAGACCGGGTGCAGAGCTCGTACCGTTGACGACCTATAGTCCGCACGGTATTCCGGGATGACTTGAAACGTTAGATCAATCGCCGGGCTACATTTTTCTAAAAACTCAGGCGTTGAAATCCACTGCTGTGTGCTATCTAGCTGGAAATAGTGATCGAGGCCACGTCGGAAACGGGTGGTTTCCAGGTCCGGTAATAACGGTATAACGAGGATTCTGTCAAGCACGCCCGCAATTGCAAAAGCCGTTTCAAGAAGAAAAAGCTCTACTCCCAGGCCATGGCTCGGCTGATAAACTAAGAAACGAGGCTGAGGCATGAGGCCGGTTTCGTGGTCACAGAGAGTAAGAGTACTATGATATCGCCCCGTCGAACAGCACGATCGGTCCTCCGTTGGGCTAGTGGCGGCACGTTTCTGGGTGGGATGGTCCTTGGAGATAATGCTGCTGCATCATGAATCGCAATTTTCATGGATGCTGTTGCTTCTGCGCTAGAGTTTGACCGCACGAATAAGAAAATCCCATTCTTCTTTCCGGCCGTAATGCTTCGCACGATCCGGATCAGTTTTTGATAGGATGGCTGTGAGGTTTGCCTGAAGATACTTGTAACAGGCGGCGCGGGTTTTATCGGATCGCATTTGTGCGAGCGCCTGGCGAAGGAAGGGCACTCGGTCGTTATCATCGACAACTTCGACGGCTTCTATTCGCGCACAGAAAAAGAAAACAATCTGGCAGTCCTTGGCCGGCAGACTCACCTAGAGTTCTCTTCTTGCAACGTGGCAACCGAGGGAGATGAGATCTGCGCCCTGATGGGCGACACCAGACCGGACGTAGTGATACACCTTGCCGCACGGCCGGGTGTCCGCGAATCACGAGATGAACCGCTCCTCTACGAAATGATCAATATCCGAGGCACGCTGAACGTTCTGGAGGCATGTCGTCAAGCGAATGTACGACGGCTAATTTTTGCCTCTTCGAGTTCGGTATATGGTCCAAACTGCCGGCTACCTCTAAATGAAAGTGAACACGTATGGCCCCTCTCGCCGTACGGGGCGAGCAAAGCTGCTGGCGAAAAATTATGCTTCAGTTACTCCCAACTGCACGGTGTTTCGATAATCTGTTTGCGGCTCTTTTCCGTTTATGGCCCAAGGCAGCGTCCCGATTTAGCGATTCGGAAATTCGCTCAGGCGATTCAGCAACAACAATCAATCTATTTATATGGCGATGGCTTGCAGGCTCGTGATTACACGTTCGTAGACGACATAGTGAACGGGATTGTTGCGGCTACCAACTACGATTGCCAGTTCGCGATCTTCAATCTTGGGGCGGGGCACGCTGTGCCTCTGCGCGAAATGATCCGATTATTGGAATCGGAGATCGGAATCCCGGCGCGACTCATCCTCCAGCCGGCGCACGCTGCCGATGTCCATATAACGTGGGCTGATGTCGGGCGCGCGAACACTGCACTGAACTACACTCCCGCCGTGTGTATTCACGATGGTATTCGCCGGTATCTCGAATGGGCACGTATAAATTCGGAGCACAGCTCATCGCGCGTTATTGGGTCAAGTTGAAGACGCTAGAGCGGCCGAACGAGTGGTGGAATTTATCGCGCTCCTGCGTACTTCTTAAACAGGCTGACATAGTGCTCCGCGATCTCACGATTCATGTCTACCGAATAGGGTGACCACGTCGACACCTTCCAGAGCGCTCGACAATAGTCGGGTAGGTTCGAGCTCGCAATGCCGTGTTGAAGATATTGGACGAGGTGCGGCGGCTTGGAACCATGGAAATGGGTAATGACCGATTCCTGGGAAACTCCCCACCACGGGCGCCAATTATAAAGTCGCGAGAGCGGCGTGATTGATCCTGACTGAGTATAGGTCCGATTTATCACACCCTCGAAGTAACCTTCCTCTTCCGAAAACTCGCGTCCCCAGTTCAATCCCTCACATGCCTGTATCAAATGCGGAAGCTCGCGAAGCGTGTTTTTGACGTTAATGACCATCACGCCCGTGTTGACGTGATCGGCGGTTCCCAGTCCGGGGCCTACCGAATAGACCATTGAAAAAAGCCCGGAAGAAGGCAAGGTGAGCGATTCAGCGATCACGTCCTTGTTGAAGATAACGTCGCAATCCGTATATAAGATATAGTCACGATCCCGAAATAGCGGGGCTATATCCATTCTCATCCAGACTCCGGCTCTCCGGTTACGTTCGAGCGCGGTGTGGTCTGGCCGGTAGACATCCTCCCTGATACACGTCCAATCGACACGATGAACATGATGCAGGGCCAAAAATGCCAGGAACTCCGGGTCGACGCCATCATAAACACAGGCGATCTCAAGTGAGGTATTTACTCGCGCGGACCGAATGGCCGCTCTAGCTTCGTCACGAATGGAATATGACGAGGCGGCATGAACAACGTTCGGTCCCCCGCTTCGGCTTCCGTCGGCAACGCACAAAACCCACAGCAACAGCAAACCTCCTAGGAAAAAGATGTTACCTCAAACCGAGATCAAGGATCTTAAGCGCTCAAGGTCGTCGGATGTAATGCGCGGAGATTCCGCCGCTCGCATCATCTGGATATATTGTTCCCGATCAACGAAGCGAACGAGGAAAATCGCGTGTTCGTGAAGATCGAGGAGCATCCGACGTAAGCCTTCTCCCAGGGAGCGCCCTTGATCTCCGAATATCGACCTAATTGACTCTTCGCTTCCGAGGCCTCCCAGAAATGATAGTTCCTCCACATTTAGACCCTCGCGAGATTCCTGTGAGAGATCTTGAGCGGGCGACTCCAGTGCAATGACAAGGCGGTGCACGGCGTGATTAGAGAGCATGTCGTACATTCTGATGAAATGAGTAGTGCCCTGCAACGACCAACATCGTATGTTCAGGCTGAGTCTATCTAACACTGCATTTGGTTGTTTGTAAAACCCGTAGGAGCGAATTTTGCCCTGGTCCACCAACTGCTCAAAACAGCCGACCACCCCATCCCTATCCAGGACGAGACCACCATATATCACAAACAAATCGATCCGATCGGTGCGAAGCCGGCGCAGGCTTTCTTCACAAGAATGTCGAAGAAACTCAGGAGTGGAACAGGTTCCGACGATTCGATTCGTTGTTTCGTCCAGGATCATTCCGCACTTTGTCGATAACACCAGCTTGTCTCTACGTCCCGCGAGAGCGCGGCCCACAATGCGTTCGCTGTGTCCACAACCATAGCTCGGGCAAGTATCCAGGAAATTTACCCCGTGATCCAAGGCTTCTTCGATTGCCCTCGCTAATGGACCTGCGTATGCCGCGTTCCAAAGATATTGGCGATCGATGCGTCCGTTAAGCAGCCATTCTTCTTCGGCAGAACAACGTAAGCCAATCCGGCTGCAAGAGGGGCCGTCGATTCCTAAGAGCACATATTCCATCGCGTTCCTCAACAACGCTACCGTAACGATCGGACTCGGGACAGCGTGGCCATTGCGCGCTTGTCGCAGGCCATGAGAGGGCGCCGGTTTACGCTTTTCGAATGATCTCGTCTCCCAGCACCAGGCAATCTATCTCGCTGTTCCGGAAAAACTTTAGCGCCTCACTGCGTGTTGCGACGATGGGATCGCCGCCGGCATTATACGACGTGTTGAGCACAGCCGGTATTCCGGTGAGCCCTTCAAATCGCTCGAGCAGATCCTCATATGTGTTCAATGCCGGGCATCGATGGGACGACACTGACTGAATTCGGCTGCTCTTATCGACATGCACGACCGATGGCATGGCCGTCTCGGTCTGCGGCGGGCACTGAACCGTATGTAGCATGAAAGGAAGATAACCGGTATTCGGAAAATATTCGTTTTGACAGCGATGCAGAACGCTGGGACCATAGGGTCGCCAGACCTCACGCTTTTTCACCTTAGAGTTTAGGAGCTCTTTTCCGTGCACGAGCCCGGGATGAAGTAAAAGCGAGCGGTGCCCGAGTGCACGAGGCCCGATCTCCCCGTTCCCTTGAATCCAACCGACGATCTTTCCTTCCGCCAACTGCTGAGCGGCTTCGAGGACGGTACGCGGCGAAGCGTAGCCGATATCCTCGTCGGACTGAATGAAGGGGAAGTTCGGCAGCTTAAGAGGTGGGCACCGGGAAATTATTCTCAAAACCTCCAGACAGCCCAACGACAGGCCGCCATCGTAACAATGTGGCGGAATAGTCAAGTTAGAAAATCGCTTCGCCAACTCACAGTTGATTACTGTATTAAGGGCGCAGCCTCCCGCGTAGACGATGGTATCGGCACCGCTGCAATAGGTCTCGAAGAACCGAATGACGATTTTCCCCATGAGCAAATGAACGGTGGCTAGCCAGTCCCTGAACAGGGAGTTCTCGAATCTAAAAAAGTCGGGACTCAGTGGCTGCCCCTGCCAGGCATCCAGTTGTGCGAGAGAAATTAGATCCTTATACACGTCTCGGGCGATCTCACGGTCGGCAAACGCTTCATCCGCGTTTCCGTAAGCCTGGGCGCCCATGACCTTTCCGGCAAAGTCGGCCTTATCGCCTTGCAATTGCATTTCGTGACCGATTCGGTCAAGTAAATGGCAGATGCGAAATCCGGTGGAACTAAAGATCGGGCTCACGAACTGTGCCGGCGACTTGAACACACTGGCGCGCGCTTCGTGGTCGCCACGTCCGTCAATGGCGATTCCGAAATCGATTCTTTCGGATTCCACCAGCGGCCACGCACTCATGACGTGGGCGAGATGATGGTCGACGTTGTACCATTGGGCGCAGTCAAAGAGCGAACTGGGCGGGGTACTTAATTGGGCGAAGGCGCAGCCTTGCGGACATTGGCCAAGCCCGTTGCGATTCCCGTCGCTGAAAATGATCCGGTCGGGCACGAAGGAAGCAGCGTCACAATACTCTTTCACGAAGCCGAGCGTAGCCTGGTGGCGTTTGATTGCGAGCGCACGCTCGGATTTCACATATTTGAAAAATCCAGTGTCGGCATCGTACATGCATAAGTTGCTGTCGTGCCAGCCTAAATAGAACGCTAGTAATCTCATCGGCCGAATGTTTGAACCATACTGAAGAAGAATGCTCTCAAGCGGCCGCGATGCGAGCTGTGACTTTCAATCCGCGCGATATAGCTTCGTCGGAATTGATGTATGCCCATTCTCCGAATCGTCCAATTGAATGGATGTCCAGCTCCGTTAAGAAAGCCATGATTTGTCCGACTATTGCGCGCCGGTCACGGCTCGGAATCGGATATCCATATTTCACATCAATAAGGCGGCCGCCGATAACATTTCGAGGACTACGCACGAATCCGCATCGCACTAATTCTTCTATGAACAGCTCTAGAAGATTTCCGTTTACGGCGGCCTTGACAGGGGAGTACGAGATTTCGCCTACAATCCCGTGGTGCCTTCTTTGCCTTAACCAGTCCGAGGAGTTGTGATTAAAGGCGATCTTATGCGCGAGAGTGGAAGAATCCGCACAATAAACCCGCTGGATTTCCGTGTCGACCGGATGATCGACTGCAACCATCGCACAGATAAGAGACATGTATTTCAGCCGCTGCAGATCTGCTTCAAGATGTGCCGGGTAGGGGTCGATTAGACGGACGATCTCTGTTAAGGGGAGGGTAGATATGAGGCGATTATACTCGAAAATGTCGCCTTCCGCAGTGAGCGCGCGCTTGGACTTCGAATCGATTTTCCGAATCGTCACGCCCAACCGCAGGTTCGAGAGCCGCGCCGCAAGCGCCTCGTAAATTTCCCCGAATCCGCCGCGCGCCGGATACCCCACCTTACTCGTCGAGACCAGCGGCTTACGGGAATCTGCGTCACTCCCTTCCGAATTAACGGCGTCCTTTGCGTCGGCAACACGTTCACCCACCCAATCGACGTCCAACTCACGAAGATCATGAGCCCAGAGTTTTTGATTATACGGAATCATGAATTCATCGGCGATTCCCTGTCCGAACCTGGCTACGATATATTCTTGAAAGTTACTGACGCTACTTACCGGCGAGATCGCCTGGAGGCCCGTAGCGCATTTGTCGACCACTTCAGAGTCCGGAATCAAATGGAAATGCTGCTGAAACGGGTAGGGAATGAGAACGCCGTGTGTGAGACATTGGGCGTTGCGACGCTGGTCGAACATCTCAAGGGATTTATATACTAGCTCCTTGACATCGCGGTGGTGCGTGTGAAATGAATGTCCCCCGACGTCGAAGAATGCCTCGCCGATTCTGATGGTTTTCGACTGTCCACCGACTTCGGAAGCGCGCTCTACAAGGATGCATTCGTTTCCCAAGGCAATGCCCGCGCCTATGCCAGCGGGGCCCGCTCCTAGAATCAGAGTGTCTGTTCGTGAGCGCATCGCGCA
The DNA here is from genome assembly GCA_036269275.1 of Bryobacteraceae bacterium. Lineage (GTDB taxonomy): Bacteria > Acidobacteriota > Terriglobia > Bryobacterales > Bryobacteraceae > Bog-105. The sequence goes on from DATASJ010000098.1 coordinate 191,232, forward strand.
TAGTACCATAACGGAGCTATCGCGAGGGGCCCGCTAGGGTAGATCGAGGTGCACGCGTAACGGTTCCAAACCTTTGCAAACGCCAGCGCGATGGTTGCAGCCAGACATGACGCTGGGGCGAGGAAACCGGCACAAAGTTATTCGATCCGAATGGAAGACTTAAAGGCCGATTCTTGATGAAGCGTTCTTGCGCCTGCAAATTTAGGTTATAATGCATGGCTAAGTGCTTCGGCTGTACGTCCATAAGAGGATCGGGAGCAGGCACGCACGAATGGATCGGGCCGCCGGAAGAGGAGACCAATGGAGGCGCCAAAATTCACCCTCAAATATGCTGAAGTTATGGCCAGTTATGCGTGCAACCTGAGTTGTGTTGGTTGCACGAATTATTCTGACTACAACTATAAAGGGCATCCGTCCTGGGCGGAGGTCGAAGGCGACTTAGTAAAGTGGATCGGGCGGATCTTCTTCGATAATTTCGCTCTCATCGGCGGGGAGCCTCTTCTCAACCCGATGATCGATCAGTGGCTTTTCGGTCTTCGGAAGCTAATGCCGGATACGACAATCACGCTCGTAACTAATGGAACGCGTATCAAGCATGTGCCGGAGTTACTGGAATGGCTGGCGGCGTGCGCGCCGGCAAAGTTGACAGTAGCACCGCACATAGAACACGACGCCATCGGGACCTGGATTGAGGAGGCCGTTCAGAAATACAGCCCGCAAAGCGAGTGGTTATCCAGCGAGTACATAGATGTCGATGGAACAAAACAGTCGATGAGAACGGCACGCTTGAAGCAGGCGCCCGTTGTTATCGAGATTTTCGTTCCACGGATCTTTGTAAAAAGTTATCGCGGTAGTGGCGCGAATATCCTGCCATGGACTCATAATAATGCGGCGAAAGCAATCGAGATGTGTCCGTGCCGCTTTTGTCCGCTAATGTATCGTGGTCGTCTTTATAAATGTAGCCAAATTGCAATATTGCGGGACCATTTAACACGCCTAGGATTGCTTGAGTCCAAAGAGTGGCAGCCTTACTTGCAATACCGTGGGATCGGGCCGGACGATGATGAGAGCGCGATCAGACGCTTTGTGCAGCTTTTTGGTGCTCCAGAAATGATCTGTACCATGTGCCCTGGCGAAGGGGTACCGGATTCTTTGATCGATCACAGAAACAACGTTCTTACCAAGAAACAGTGGCTAGAAGCAAATCCGGAACTGGCGGTTATCTGAATTTGGTTTTACCCCTGGACAGGGTCGAGCAAAGCTTAATTTGGGCAGCGTACTGCTTCGCTACGGCCAAGCCAATCGCTCAATAGCGCTGCACCCGGCAGTCTCGGTACGTGTGCCGAGCAGTCGGGCGTGCTTTGTCAGCTTGATCATAATCGGCGCTCATCGCCCGCTTCACAGTCTCCACAGTTCGGCAAAGCTGGCAATGGTCGTGTTGGTGCGCGATCGCAAAGGCCTAGCTCTGGCGCTAGTAAGGAGCAAGCCAATGAGTCGAGTCGCCGAGTTGTTTTTCTCGTAACAAAATCGATCCATTAATCATAAAAAGCTGGGCAGTTTACTTGTAATGGACTGAGATTCCTTGCTTATCGGACCACTATTGGTTTCGGGAGATTAAGAGTGTCGACGACGCCAACGTGTTTGATTACTAACAGCATTTCGCTACCGATACCTGACGCGCAGAGTGCGCAAACTCAGTGGGACGGCAGCATTCTCGCGATTAATGCGTTGAATACAAGCAATACCGCGACCGGCCAGGGATACGGGCAAGAGGTGCTACAGATTCTGCCCTTCAGCAATGGGACGACATTGCCTGCCGGATCCAACGACACGCTGCCGCTGGATGTCACCATGCCGGGCACAACTACGGAGATGACGCTCTACGATTTGATCTTTGCCCAGACGAACAATCTCTTCCCGGTGGACGATGCCTCAGCCATGGACCTGTTTGGCAGCTACTCGCCAATCACGATTACCACTTCCACCAGCAGCTCGTGTGCGAATGCATTGCTGTTTTACCAGGACATTCTCGCGTTTCCGACCTCGACAACGGCGGTGAATTTCCAGCAGGCTCTGAACTCCACGTATACGAACGCCAACTCGTCTTCGGATATCGACGCCGGCGTCAATGCGTTCTTTGCCGGCACCGAGCAATTCCAGAACGTGACCTTCGATAGCTGGATTGCGGTCTCGAGCTACGTAAATGCGTTCGCCTTTGCGTGGGCTAATTTCTCGTCGAGTTATACGTACTACATCTATCAGAGCAGCGGCCAAAGCTCAGCGACGGGGACCCCGGCGTCGGCGAAGGCGCTTGGCACCATTCAGTTTACGAAACCCGCATCGGCTTCGAATCCACCCGCAGTCGACGATCCGAATGGCGGCTATACGATCACCTACAATCCGCCAAGCGGCAGCCCGACGGCACTCACCTTCTCGTCGGGGCAACTGATTTCGAGCTTGAATCAGGACTTCCCCACCATTGCGCTGCAGTGCAGCTACATGCAGTTGAGCGAATTCACCGGCAATTCGAACGACGCCGGAACCCTCGTGCCGGTTTTGTGCGGCAGCCTGGAGGGCCAGCAGGTTCTAGGCGTCAATTCGCAGGTGCACTCCAGCTCGCCCGGCACCGGCCAGCAGATTCAGCAGGGCATCGAAGATTTCTTCTCCTCAAACGGCATCCAGGATTTCATGGAGATCACCGGCCTGATCATGGGCCTGCAAATGGTGTGGCAGGGTCTGGCCTGGATGAAAAGCAAGTTCACAACCACCAAGAAAGCCGATGGCGACAAGGACCCGACCAAGCAGCAGTCCGACGAAATACACACCGAAGCGGACGCGAATATGGCCGGCGCTCAGGCCAGCCAGCAGAAAGTGGCCGACCGGCTGGGTGAGGGCGAGTGCACGGTGGTTCCGCAGAGCGAGTTGGCATCCACACAATCGGTGTTGACGGAAACGCTCGAACTGGAGGATTCCCAAGAGGCTGGTCTGGCGCAGGAAGTTGCCCTGGATGAGGAAGCGGTTCAGATTGAGGAACTCGCCGAAGTAAGCGTTACGCCTGAGCTGGAGGCAACCGCGAACACGGTAAACGAAGACATGGCCGAGGAGGTGTCCGCGGAAGAATCGGGCGATCTGAGCACCATGCAAAGCACCGTCACCCAAGTCAACGCTAACATCGAAACCGACTCCGCAGCGATCGCGCAGACGAATACAGCGGACGCGGCCGAAGAAAGCTCCCAAGAGGCGGCCGCTACAGAGCAGGCCGCAGCCGCGGAGAAAGAGGCTGAGGACACCGAAAAAGAAGATACAGAGGCTGAGACGGATGTCGAACAGGGCGACGACGTGGAGGACCTGGATGATTCCGCTAAGGTGCCGGTTGAGGTGGGTGAGTAATTAGACTCCGTCTGTCTTCGATTAGCGAGAACCACATGTCCACCACTACCACAACCCCCACGCAGAGTATAGTCGTCACCAACCAACTGGATGTTGAGCTGGTGGTGTATAACGCCGTCACGACGGTGCCAGTGACCAATCCTCCCAGCACGAATGCCGCGGACTACCTGCCGGTATACACCTTGATCGCATCGGTGCCGGCAAACGGGCAGCAGACGTTCAGCAATCCGTCGTCGATCAGTCAATTGGTGATCTGCCAGGCGAGCAACGATTTCCCGGTGCAGCAGTTCGTACCGCCGCTGTTCGTGAGCCCGGCAACCACGACGGTTACCCAGACCGATCTCACAAACGCCCAGAGCCTTTGGACGTTTTATCAGCAGATTATGGCGCAGCCTTATTCGCCCGAGGCACTGCAGTTCAACGAACTGTTCATTAACTGCACGGACGTGAGCACGCTCGAGACCAGCGTCGATAACTTCTTCGATGCGAATGGCCTATCGGGCTGCACGTATGGATTGTTTTCGTCGGTATCTTTTTGGGCGACCAACTCGCTATATGCCTGGGATGGCACTTACTACTGTTACCTGCCTGAGCCGTCGTCCGATGGCTTAGTTGTGCCGACCCAGTATGCCGCGACGTTGACGGTCGCAAACGGCGGAGCCACTTACGCGCAAACCTCCGCGCCTGGATCGGTCGAGATCAGCGGGCCACTGACATTCGTCAATAACGTGCTTACGTCGCCAGGTGCGACCGCAACTTCGGGTTTGTACTTGACGGCGGTTCCTCGAAGCCTCACTTGGGAGGGCCAGCCAAGTCAAATTGTCCTGTGCCTGACCGGCACATTGGATGGCGTGCAGTGCGTTGCGCAGCCGTATCAAAATCCTTCGATGCCCTGGTGGGCGGTGGCCTACAATCTCGCCTACCTCAGCTTCCAGACGATCCAACTGGCGATGGCGCTGGATATGGCGATCACGGTGTTGTCTGCGACCCCGGGGGCCTTGTCAGCTCTCTCTAGCGGCATCAGTTCGTTGATCGGTTCGGTAAATACGCTGCTGAACGGCCAAAGCGCGAGCGCGGATCCGGTAGCCGACGCCGCAGGCGACCCGATCGAGCCGGTCAACGTGGACGTAGACGTGGACGTCGATGTGGACGTCGATGTCGTCACCGACACGGATAACGTGACGGACACCGACAATGTTACCGATACCGATGTGGATGTGGATATCGACATCGACGTAGATGTGGACGAGGATGTGTTGTCGATTATCGATGTCGATGTGGACGTAGACGTGGACGTAGATACCGACTCCGTGAGCGATACCGATAACGTGACCGATACAGACAACGTGGTCGATACCGACGTCGATACAGACACCGACATCGATACCAATATCGATGTTCCTCCGGGCTCGGTCAACTCGCTAATTGCCAGTCTCGGCAACTGGATTATGGGCGAAGGCTTCGTCGCTCTCTCGGAGAATCTGGCGATCATTGCGGCCATGACCTCGGCGCAGCAATTGCTGAACACGTGGGCCCAGGGAGCCGAAGACTACCTGAACTCGCAGCCGTCTCAGAGCACAGGCCTGGGGCTGCTCATCAACTACATGTTGAATCCGGATATCTCGACCGTCACGCAGTGGACCACGTTTTCCGATTATGTGCAGCAGGCAAGTCCCGATGTGGCGACCCAGCAGATGCTTATCGATTCGATCGTCATGACCTCCGACACCACGGCGCAGAATGCGGCAAGTTCGTTTACTTGGCCACAGGGTCAGAGCGCTTCGGAGCTGGTCAGCCAGATGGCTGCTTACAATACGCAGGCGACCATGTATGAGGCGTACCTGTTTCTCTCCCAACAGCTTCCTGCCACGTCGACTAGTTCGTCTTCGGGCAGTAGCTCTTCGAGCACCCCTCCCGCGACGCCGCTACCGATGGTGACCGCATGCGAAGTGGCGCTGCAATACCTGGCGCAGTTCCCGTCATAACCATGGCCGCCACATCGACACTTAGGGCGAGACATGCTCAGGCTTGGGCGGATCTCGCCGGCGGAATTGCAGCGTCCGCGAACAACATCAGTGAGGCTCCGCGCACGGCGCCCCCTGCAGTGCGGGGCGAACTCACGGTCATCGGGTCCGGAATCGAAACAGTTGGTTTCGCGCTCGGCGATGAAGAGCTGATTCGCGGCGCGGATGCAGTGTTCTACTGTGTAGCCGATCCAGCCACCGTCGTGTGGCTACGCAGCATCCGGCCGGACGCGTATGACCTCTACGTCCTTTATGACGACGATAAGGTTCGTTACACCACCTACATGCAGATGACCGAGGCCATGCTGCACTTCGTGCGGCGGGGGAAGCGCGTGGTGGCGATTTACTATGGGCACCCGGGCGTTTTCGTGCTCTCCACACATCGTGCGATTCTGCTTGCCCGCAAGGAAGGGCATACAGCGACGATGCGGGCGAGTGTCAGCGCGCTCGACTGCCTTTGTGCGGATCTCGGCGTCGATCCGGCTCATCCGGGTATGCAGACGCATGAGGCGACCGACATGCTGATCCGGCGGCGCGCGCCGGACACAACCTTGCACGTTGTGCTGTGGCAGGTGGGGCTGATTGGCGAAATGGGTTTTCGCCGCAAAGGCTATATCAACCAGAACTTCTCGATCTTCATCGATTATCTACAGCAGTTTTACGGCCAAGAATATCCGGTGACGCATTACATGGCGTCCCGCTATCCGACCATTGAGCCTGTGGTGGAGCGTTATCCCTTAAGTGCGCTCCACGATCCAACAGTGCAGACGCTGGTTACCGGAATTTCGACCTTCTATCTGGCGCCGAAGAACAATGCCGATCCGGACGTGGAGATGCTGGAGCGGCTAGGCATGATTCGGCGCGGGCAGAAGGTGTTGGCGAAGGGTGGGCCTCTGCGCGAGATTGGACTTTACGGTGCGCGCGAGCGAAAAGCGTTCCCGGCATTTGCGAAATTTCGCGTTCCGGCCGGTTATCAGTGGCAGGAAGAGACGGGCGCCAGCCGTTTCCTGATTGCGCTGAAGCAAGATGAGGCTCTGCGGCGGACTTATGCGGCCGATCCCGAGCGTGCGGTTGCAAGCTTTGACGGCTTGAGCGAGCGCGAACGGGCCAAGCTCGCTACGCGCAATGCAGGAGCGATTCAGATTGCAGCGAAAGGTGTGAACGTTTCGCATCCGGACAATAAGGAATTGCTGGCTGCGATGTTTGCAAATCGTCCCCTGCAAGCTTCGCTGTTGAACTGTCTAAGCAAGCCGTCAGCGAGGGGTTTGCTTGCGGCGCTCGACGCCTGGTCGAAGTCAACCGGCTATGCGGCGGATTGGTCGCGGATGCGGGACGATATCGATCTCACGAGCCGGGATAACCTGTTTGCCTGGTCGGGCATTTATCGAGGGGCCTCGCAGGGGAACGGCGAGGGGACGGCAGAGCGCCTGATTGTGATTTCGGGGTCAGGCCGGGCAATGCGTGTTTGTGTAGACGGCGAACCGATTTCGGGCTTCTCGTTTCAAGCAGGCACTCTCCGGTGGGCGCGCGGGAATGGCGGGAACGACTCCGGGTTCTTACGGGTGGATATCGACCGCGCCGGTAAGCGACGACTGATCGGCAGCATCTGGCCGAAGGGAGCGATCGCCGCGGACTATCGAATGATTGCGCAGGAAATACAGACAGGCCGCCGCCACCCTGCCAATTTCGCCGGAACTTACAGCCGGTTCAGCAACGGCCGGAAAGAAACGCTCGACGTGGTCATTGCCGATACGTCCGCACGGGGGCGGCACCTCCAGCTTGTATGGAATGGAGAACCGCTGGATGGGAGCCCGACGTACTCGGATTACACACTCGGCGTGGATTCGCGACGGTTCGCCTTGCCGCGAACCGGAAACGCAGCGGGATGGTTGGCACAGAATGGACAATCCGGTTCAGCGTGGCGGCAGGCGGGCAGTTTGGGAACAGCGCTTCAAGGAGACTACAAGGTCTGGACATCCGGAACTGACAGCGCATTCCGATTGTCAACAGACGGCAAGAAGTTGCTGGTCAACGGAGAGGTTCCGGGATCGATCGAGTTTCTGGATAGTCAGGTCCGCTGGGGCGGAGGGCCGCCGGAAGCGCCGCGCGGAACCGTGACGATGGTGTTGGACCCGATCACGTTATTCCCAGCACTGTTTGGCAATGTGCAGGTTCAGGATGGCAAAACTTTACGCTGCCACGGTCTTGTGCCACCGCACGGAAATATCTTGAGGCGACCGGCGGAGCTCGGGCTTTCGCAACCGCTTTGGGACAATCTCGTCGGACTATCCGCACGTCCGGACCGGCCTGCCGGAATGCTGCTCTGGCATGGAGCGGAGAAAGCCAACCTGGCCTCTTACCTTGTGCACGGCCTGCTGGCGCGACAACTTCCGTAGTACGCGAAGGTGGACGCTATGTGGACCGATGTCGCAGGCGTGCGAACGGCGCGGTCGCTTGCCTACGATACGCGAGAGTTTCCGTTCGCGAAATGGCTTGCCGCAAATCTGTTCAAGGTGCCGCGACTCGACAAGCTGCACGAGCAAGCAACCCGCTTCCGGCCAGCTGGGCATGCGGTCTCCGTACTCTCTTACGACGACAACTTACGTCTTCGCGACCTGATGCAGCAGCTAGAAGACAAATCTTACTTTTATCGTCTTTACCATCGTTTCGCGGTTCAAGTGATCGGGGGCGAATTCGGCGGCAAGATCGCCTATTCGAATCATCCCAAGATGCGGGTGCATCTGGCCGGAACGCCCACGGTCAGTAAATGGCACCGCGATGTCGACGTGACAAAGCGGCCCGACCAAATTAATGTCTGGCTTCCGTTCACCGATTCCTTCGGTGGGAATTCGCTGTGGATCGAGACAGACTATGGCCGTGGCGATTACCGGCCAGTAGACGTTCGCTATGGGCAAGCGCTGCTCTTCGATGGCGGCTTCCTGGAACATGGAACGGTCACGAATGACACGAATGTTACTCGCATCAGCCTGGATTTTCGTTTTTCCATTCGTGCCCAAACAGCGCCCGAGGTTGCCCGAAGCTTCTTTGAGGGCAGGCCTGCGGAATCAATTCCAAGTGTTGCTTAGCCCGAATCAATATCGCCGTCGTTACCTGCTAGGCTCCGAATCCCACTGCAACTTGGCCGCTGTCTCCAGCGCGTTTGACTCCGGCGTCACGTGGGCATAGCTGTTCCAGTTCGCCGTCGGGCAAGGACGTAAAGACGAATCGTCGCGGCGAACGGCGACCTCAGAAGGTTCGATGAGCTTAGGCGTGACCTATGAATGACTAACCCCTGACACTCACTGGGCCGCCGAACCATGGATTGACGATGCGAGCTCGCGCTATCATGGTCCCGGTGTCGCACGGAATCCACAGAACGCGAAGGCTGCTGAGTTTCGTGCTTTGCCTGCTCATCCTGGTTTCGTCAGTTGACAGAGTACCCGATCCCCCGAGCATAAAGCCGCAGCGTGGCGGGGCCGTATCTCTTGCCGTCGACAGTCATCAGTCGCCAATAGTAGATCAGGATCGTGGCTTGGGCTTGGTTTCGCTCGCTGTGACTGGGGAGCCGCATTTTGTGGATTGGAGCCTCCTCTTCGCTGCCAAGCCGCTGTTTCGTTCTCCGATTTACCTCCGTCGCGCCTCAGACTCGTCTCCTCCATACTCGGCACTCTAGGTACCAGCGCTGTATTCGTGAGGAATTGCGTCGTTCGGTAAAACGAATCGGCCTTTATGCTTTCGAATTGCGCATTCAGATTGTGGTCCGTGGGCTCCGCAGTAACGGCTACCCAGGCCATCTCTATTAGTTGGCCCTAAGCTTACCTGCTAACCCGCCGCCCTAATTCACGGCATGCAGACTTCCGGAGGGTTGCACTCGCATGCTCTTCACGGATCTTATCGTTCGGAAGAAAGGATCTAGCAATTGAGAACATCAGAAATTATCCATGCTTGGGGAAAGATCTTGAAGGGGGAAACCCCTTCTTTATCAATTGAAATTACCCGCGAATGCCCACTCAGGTGTCCCGGCTGTTACGCCTACGACCCTAGCCATTTGGGCGGTGGCGCGACACTGCGTGAGCTGAACGATCTGAAGGGACAACATCTTGTCGATGGAGTTCTGGAGGTAGTGGATCGCTTGCGGCCTCTGCACTTATCGCTCGTTGGCGGCGATCCATTGGTTCGCTATCGCGAACTGGAGCAATTAGTCCCGTTGCTGCTGGCTCGCGGAATACATGTGCAACTTGTAACGAGTGCTTTCCGGAGCTTCCCGGAACAATGGGGCCGCGAGGCCCACATGAATGTTGTCGTTTCAATCGACGGCTTGCAACCCGAACACGACCGCAGGCGAGCGCCTGCGACTTACGAAAGGATCTTGACTAACGTCTCCGGCCGCCAGATAACGATTCATTGCACGATAACGGGACAGATGATGAAGCGCCCCGGGTACCTGGGCGAATTCCTGAATTTTTGGACTGCGAGGCCGGAGATAAAGAAGGTCTGGTTTAGTCTTTTCACTCCACAAATCGGCGATGACATACCAGAGATGCTGACGTCGCAAGAGCGCGAGCAAGCGATCTCCGATATGACCGAACTGCGTAAGCAGCACCGCAAACTCGACATGTCTGAAGGCCTAATCCGGCAGTACGCATCGCCGCCACGAACTCCAGCAGAATGCGTTTTCGCGCTTACGACCCGGACGTTGTCCGCGGATCTGAAAACTACAATCTCGCCTTGCCAATTTGGCGGCAATCCGGATTGCAGCTCCTGTGGCTGCATCGCCTCCATGGGGCTGGCCGCAGTGGCAGAACACCGATTGGGGGGACTCATCCCGGTGCGTTCCATCTTCGAGGCATCCATTAAGATCGGCCGCATCAGATCGCGGACCGAGGCACAACCACTTCCAGCCGAGAGTCAATTCCGGATCGTTCGGTGAATACACAGGAGAACCATGAGCGACATTGCCATTAGGAGAATCACGGAAGCGAACTACAATTCTACCGTCACAGAAGCTCTCACAACTTATGAACGTGACATAGACCTCTTGCTGCGCTGCTCTGCTCGCATCGGCCGTGATCTTCTGCTCATACAAGCGAGCAGTGGAAACACGTCGTTGAAGGTAAATGGAACCCTCTGGATCAAAGCGTCGGGTAAGTGGCTGGCAAATGCGGGTAAACAGGAACTCCTAGTTCCGGTAAGCCTAGCGGAATGCCAAAAGTGCTTTAGGCAAGGCAGGCCACTTACTACGTACAGTGTAACTTCACGGGGTGAACGGCTGCGTCCATCGATCGAAACATTTATGCACGCAGTCCTACCGCACAGAAGCGTTATCCATGCTCACTGTGTTAACACGCTGGCGTGGGCTGTGCGCGCAGACGCGCGCGCGCGATTATCAGAAAAGCTCTCCGGTATGCTCTGGATGTGGATACCGTACGTACCGTCGGGGCTCCCACTTGCCAGGGAAGTTCAACTTGCTTCTGCGAACTGCCCGGACGCGAACGTGTTCGTACTGGGTAACCACGGTCTCGTGGTGTGTGGTGAGAGCTGCGAAGCCGCGGAGTCGCTCTTGTCTGAAGTACAGCGGCGCCTCGCAATTGGCACGCGATCAGCTTCGAAACCAAACATCAAGCTGTTAGAACGCATTCGAGGCGCTTCGTCCTGGCGATTGCCTGATTCCGACACGCTTCACGCACTCGGCACAGACTTCATTTCTCGCCAAATCCTTGAAGGAGGCATCCTGTATCCGTGTCAGACGATTTTTCTCGGGCAAAATCGGGTGACATTGAGAGTTCCTGAAGATAAAGTTAGCTCGAGAAAAGCAATCGATCCGCTTGATGCGTCACGCCCATTTCTAATCGTCGAAGAGTGCGGGATTTTAATCAACAGCGAAATCACGGCAGTGGAGCTTGCAGTGCTCAGAGGTCTTGCCGAGGTCGTGCTGCGCATTGAGCCGGGAGCGCCCATCCGATATCTGTCGGATCCCGAAGTGACTAGCTTGCTCGCGGCAGATAGTCATCTCTATAGGGTCTCTGCCGAGAATGGCTGGAATTCGATACATGCGTATAAGCATCGAGGCGAAACTGGCCATCATAAGGAAGATATTGAAAGGCAGAGGCCCAGTCCATAGTTCGCGCATTCGTCTCGATGACTCATGTTGGGCGTGTAGAATCGGAAACGAGAAACCTCTGAACAGAGTGAGAATTTACTGTATCTGAACCAAAAACGAATTTATGCTCCGCTGCATACCTTGTTTTCGTGCTTGGACTTTATTTCTGGGCTGCGGCTGCGGGTTCGCGCCGGTAGCATTCGGGGGCAGCACTTATTATGTGGATTGCAGGACAGGGAGCGACGCGGCGGATGGGCTGTCCATGTCGGGTGCCTGGAAATCGACAAGCGTGGTGAGCCGCCATGATTTTTTTCCCGGCGATTCGATACTATTCCGGCGCGGGCGCACGTGCTCCGGCATGTTATGGCCGAAAGGATCGGGATCGGCAACCGCTCCGATCCGCATCGATGCCTGGGGCACCGGCCCTTTACCAAAAATCGAGGCCGAGCCCGGACAAGAAGCCGCTTTCAGGTTGTCCGATCAGGAATACTGGAGAATTGCACATCTCGAATTCATTGGCGGTGAGCCTCACGGGATTTTCGTTGACGGAACCAGAGGCGTCCTGCATGGCATTCATTTCAGAGATGCAGTGGTTCATGCCGTTACTGGTGAGCCGAAAGACAAAGAGAAGGGTTTGCTGGTCATCGCTTCCGGAACCGAGCAGCAACACTTCGATGATGTGCTCATCGATGGCGTGACTGCATATGGCACATCCGAGTGGGCAGGGATTATGGTCGCCGGTGTAAACCGCGGATTTCCGCCAGAGGCATCGCGCAACACCAACGTTGTTATTCGAAACTCAATCGTCCACGATGTTGCCGGGGATGGAATTGTTCTTTTTCAGGTGAATCACGGATTGATCGAAAACAGCGTGGCTTGGCACACCGGCATGCAGAAGACCGAGACAATCGGCACGCCGAACGCTATTTGGACTTGGATGTGCCGTGACAATACGGTTCGACATAACGAAGCTTTTCTTACGGATAGTCCTGGCGTTGATGGAGGAGCGTTCGATATCGACTACGGAGATGACGATAGTGTCGTTGAGGAGAATTACGGGCACGATACTCAGGGCTATTGCATCGCCGTTTTTGGTGCTGGATGGATAACGGGCAATAGTACCGTCCGCGGGAACATATGCGCAGCGAACGGACTCAGCCCGCGTCTGGCGCTGCTTCAGGGCGCCTTGTTTCTTTCGACCTGGAACCACGGGAAGATCAAAGGTCTTCAAATATCGAGAAACCGCATCCTTTGGAATCCGTCAATAACCGCCGCGGCCATTGTGAACAATGCCGATTTCGAGGGCTCGGGCCGATTGGAGAACAATACGATTCAGTCTAGGTCGCCATTCATTATTCGAAGCGACGCGTCGTTGAGGCTCGACAAAAATTCTTACTCTTACCCTGGTGAAAGTCCGACTATATGGCAGTACGGAGACCAGCGGTACAGCGGGTTTCAGCAATATCAGGGAGGTTCGGGACAGGACTTGAACAGCATTGAGCAGCATGTTCACACTGAACGAATCACAAACGAGAGCGCCGGCGCCCCATTTCGAGCGTTGGAGCTCCGCGATTCCGCGGGAAGAGCCGCGCTGTTGAAGCCGCGGCCCAACAAATGGACCCTTTTATGTTTTGTCTCCGCCTCATCGGAAGACCACGATTCGCGCGGGCAGGTCACTCTGCTCGCAAGTGCCTGGCATCAATTTCATTCAGCCGGCCTGGACGCAAACATTATCGTGAAGGAGTTGCGCGATCCAGAGACGGAGCACAATCTGGCCTACGACTGGAACTTGGGAACCATTCCGATCTTCTTTGATCAGGGAGATGGGAAACAAGTGCTGAATTCGCCAATCCCGTCTCTGGAGCTCGTGAATCCGGCTGGGCAGATTGTCTGGCGCCATAACGGTTTGACCACGCCGGGACAGCTCGGTTTTACATTGCGCTCTTTTCTGGGCAATCCCGATTACGCGCAGCTAGGTTTCGAACAGTGAAACGCCATCTCGGAATTCTTGCCGCCATGGCATGTGCGTCAACGGTTCTTGGAGCGCTGGCTCCTGATGCGGCATTCCTTCCCTTGCAAGATCCAATCGTTGTTTACAACAACTGGTCATCGTACGACGAGCTTTCCGACAACGTTCCACAGACCGAGCAGCTAGCAATGAAAGAGCTGGATGAATTGCTGCGCTTGCGCCGACTCGGCGTCCGGTTCGATTACTACGTAATGGATGCCTTCTGGTTCGCAAAAGACGACGGATACCGAACCTGGCGCAAATCCACCTGGCCTGAAGGGCCGGACCGCTGGTTGCAGCGGTGCCGCGAAAATGGCGTCAAACCGGGGCTGTGGTTCGGGACCAATCTGCTGGTACAACTGGATCCAATCCCGGAATGGGAGGATTCGCTCAACAAGAAGCGCGACGCAATGTGCTTCTTCAAAGGCGGATTTCTGCCCCATTTTATGCAAACGCTCCAGTTCTGGTATGACCGCGGATTTCGTCTGTTCAAATTCGACTTCGTGGACTTCACAGCGGCGCCGCCCGATGTGGAAGTGTCGATGCCGAAAGAAGAAATCCGCGCGCGCAACGAGACGGCCTTTCGAGAGGCGCTCCGGAAATTCCGCGAGAAGAATCCGGGAGTTGTTCTCGTCGCTTTTAACGGGTTCGGCGGCGATTTGGAAATGACGAGTGGGCCGTTCCCATTCCGCAGTCCCATCGATCTTCGCTGGCTCTCGGTCTTCGATTCGATCTACTCAGGCGATCCGCGCCCCTCGGATGTGCCGATGATGAACTTCTGGCGCTCGCAAGATCTTTATAGCGATCACATGGTGCGCCGTTTCGAGGACTCGGGTCTTCCGCTGGAGCGGATAGACGCGACGAGCGTCATGTACGGAACTACCGGAACTATTTATTACCGCCGCACGAACGCATGGAAAAGCGGGCTCCTGCTCATGCTGGCGCGCGGCGGATGGGTGAACACGATTCACGGGAATCTGGAACTGATCGATGACCGCAAAGCAGCCTGGATGGCCAAAGTCTTTCAGGTTTACCTGCGAATGCTGTCTTTGGGAAGAACGAAAAGTTTCGGGGGCATCCCCGGCGAGATCGAGCCCTACGGCTTTGCCTCGCTGGATGCTGGCGGCGCGCTTTACACCCTCGTCAATCCTGCTCAGGCAACTCGAACCATCGGGCTGCCGCGGCTATCGCAGGAACAGATCGGATCTATTCAGGGACGAATTATATTTCGCGATGCAGGCTTTCGGCCAGTCCTCTCGGGTAGCTCGATCACGCTCGGTCCGGAGCAGATGGCGGTAATTGGTCTTGGCAAATACGCGCGTCCCGAGTTTGACCTCGGCGTTGAGGATGAAGTGGTCATCCCGCAGTCGATTGAGCCCATCACTGCTTCGTTTGAGCCTCGCGGCTCTCATGCCATCGAAGCCTCAATCACACCTCTTGCGGGCGCCCGATTGCGAATCGTCATGCGGCAACGCACTCCGGACGGGTATATCCAGCGCACGTGGGCGGGCGGCCCTCCGAAGGGCGAGAACATGGGCCGCGTGCTGAAGATCGAAGTTTCGCAGGGCGGTCAGCCGCTTCCAGTTCGCATCAATTACGACAAAGTGATCTGGAGCGGTTTATCGTGGGGTGTCGGTGAAGTGGAGGGCTTTGCTCCCCGAGTGCCGGTGCTGGTCCGCTGCACGTCCACGGAAAAAGATAATGTGAAGCTCGAAGCGAAGATCTATCAGGTCCGTTACCGGTGACGGCGCCATTAGGCGAACCTCCGTGATATATAGATGAGGCAAGGAGTAGCTGGCGATGTGCGAAAACACTCTGATGTGTATTTGCCGGATCGCGTTTCTGGCGTTACTCTTCATACCTGGAATCTATGCGCAAGGTCAAGGGAATCGCGCCACCGTCACAGGAACAGTAACGGATACGAGCGGAGCCGTAGTCGCGGGCGTCAACGTAACTGTGACGAACGTGTCTACGGGCGAGACTAGCCACGCTGTTACTAACAATGACGGCCTCTACTCGATTCTCAACCTCTTCCCGGGAAAGTACTCGCTCAACTTTCTGAAAACCGGGTTCAAGCCGATCGATATTCCCGACATCACACTGGAATCCACGCAGGTCGCCAGGTTCAATGAGACGCTCGCCGTCGGATCCAAAAATGAAACCGTGACGGTGACGGCAGCGGCGCCGGTCCTGGACACCGAGACCGCGACAGAAGGAACCCATCTGTCCGGCCAGGTCATTACAGATCTTCCGCTAAATATCAACGGTGGCCGCGACATCGAGCAGTTCGCGTACGCTTTGACCCCCGGATACTCGGCCCAAAGCAACACCTATGAGGCCATGATCAACGGAACCCAAATTTTCACGAAGGATTTCACGGTGGATGGTACATCCGGGACCGCCACGATTCAGGGAGACTCGGTCGAAATCGGCCCCACGATGGAAGCTCTTCAGGAAGTGGAAGCCCAGACGAGCGGCCTGCAAGTACAGAACGGAATCACCAATGGCGGCGTGGTCATGTTCAACCTCAAATCAGGAACGAACCAGTTTCATGGCAGCGCGTTTGACTACGGCCACAATGAGTTTCTCGATGCTCGCTCTTGGGGTAATCCCGTGAAGCCGAAAGCGCGTTTCTGGGACTACGGTTTCAGCGCGGGCGGGCCGATTCGCAAGAACAAGCTCTTCTATTTCGGTGCATTCGAGCGCTACCAGCAGCACGATTTCACTCTCGGCGGCCTGGGCAGCAACACTGGCGCTGCAAGTGTCCCCACAACCGCCTTTCTTAACGGTGATTTCAGCGCTCTCCTCAACACCAGCAATCTATTGGGCACAGATGTGCACGGCAACCCTATTTATGCGGGCGCAATCTTCAACCCCAAAGATCCCGGAGCTGTTTTTGTTGGCAACATCATCCCGCAAAGCATGTTCAGCTCGGTTTCTCAAAAAATTCTGGCAATTTATCAGAAGGATTATGCTCCCGAATCGACCGCGATCGCCGGAAATGAGCGAATCCCGGCGAACGGCACTCCGGAGCAGACGCCCAATCAAATCGTCGCCAAAGGAGACTACAATCTGAATGACCGCAACCACATCTCGGGTTCCTGGGTATACGATCACCGGCCGCGTCTCAACGACGATTGCGGTGGTGTGTGGCAGCAAGGAAGCACCGATGGCGGGCCGCTATCATGCGACCGATTTCAGCGAACTGTCTCCAATGAATTCCGCGCAAGCGATTCATTCACCATTACTCCGAATCTGCTGAACGTTTTCAATGCAACCTACAACCGGTATTGGAATGGATCCGTTCCCTCCGAAACAGGTACAAACTGGCTGTCTCAGCTTGGTCTCGGCAATACAGGCGTGGATAATTTCCCGGCCATCAGTTTCGGGTCGGCCGTCAATGGGTACGGCACCACGGGTATTGGAAACACATGGCAGGGCTATTACATCGGCAGTACGTTCATCTATGGCGACAATCTTTCTTGGACCAAGGGCAAACACACCTTCACCTTTGGTGGTGAATTTCGGGCAATGCAGATCAGCAGCCTGGCTGGATCTGGCGCGCTGAGCTTGAACTTCTCGAACAATACGACCGGCGCACCCAGCGAGCCCTATGCCAACCTGGTCGGTTTTGGCTTTGCCAGTTTTCTGTTGGGCGATGTGCGATCGGCCAGCGAAAGCACGCCTCTCGATTTATACGGTCGCCGCAAAGCGATGAGTCTATTCGCGCAGGATAACTGGAAGGTAACTCCGAAGCTAACCATGAATATCGGCCTCAGATGGGATGCGACTTTCCGGTTTCACGAGAAATACGGCCATTGGGCGAATTTCGATTTGAATGCGATTGATCCGAACCTTGGCATTAAGGGAGCGGTTGTCTATGCGAACGGCGGAGGTGACAGCTTTGAGAAAAATGAAGACTGGCACAATTTCGGCCCTCAGATCGGCATTGCGTACAATCCTTGGAAACGCGTGGTGCTTCGCGGTTCGTTTGGCATTCTGTACGTTCCCATCGGGATTCAATATTACGAAGGGGTGCCCTATGGATTTGCGCCTGGCATCCGTGGCACCAATGTTGCTCCCGCGCCGTTCAATTGGGACAGCGGTTACCCGGGCGTTTTCATGCCCGGCGTGAAATCTTCAACTCTGCCCATCAACGTTCTGGGCGTTACGGTGGATCCGAATGCTCTGCTTGCCGGTTACACCGATAACTGGAATCTCGGTGTTCAGTATGAGATAAACAGCACCACGCGAATCGAAGTTTCCTATATCGGTAACCGCGGCCACCATCTGCAGGACAGCGGACTTCAGAACAATCAAGCGAGCGCGCAGCAGTTCTTCCCTTTGGCCAAATCAGGAAACGGGTTTAATTACGTCTGCAGCCCTGCGGATGCAGCTGCGAACGGCGTTCCTTATCCCTATAGCGGCTTCTGCGCGCCTGCGTTCGCCGCTATCGCACCTTACCCGCAACTTGCCGCTGCGGCGCTCACTTACTGGTTTTATCCGACGCTCTTCTACGTCGGCCTTCCGCTCGGCCAATCGTATTACGATTCCATGGTTGTGCAACTGATCAAGCGGTTATCTAGCGGCCTGACCATGGATTTCAGCTACACACATGCGCGTTCTGAGGGGGATACGGTCAATAACTTCGGGGATAGCTACGACACCGCCAGCATCCAGGACTTCTCCAATCTGTCGGAAGCTGCCCACACTCTGACCCCCTACGACCAGAAACACACATTCAAGGGAGCCGTCACGTATGAACTGCCTTTTGGACATGGGCGTCGCTGGTTGACTGATCGAGGGAAATTCGTCAATGGCCTGGTCAGCGGCTGGCGATTGTCCGGCATCGTGCTATATGCCTCTGGAGCGCCACTCAGCTTCTTTTCCAGTAACTACTATTACTATCCGGCGTGGGCTGCCACGTATGTGGATTACAATCTCGCTGATTACAAGGGAAGCCAATTTAACGCCGTAAACTTCAGTCCGCCTACTGCTACCAATCAAGCCCCTGCCGGAGACTTATACTTCCCGCAAACAGTCGCAGCCAATCCGCCTTATGCGACACTGGGCGCTGGGCCGGCCCGAATCGATGCCTTACGTGGGTTTGGAATCAAGAATGAAAATGCCAGCCTGATGAAGAACACCTATTTTGGGCCAGAAGGCAGATTCAGATTACAGCTCCGGGTCGAGTTCTACAATATCTTCAATCGCCACACATTTAGCAATCCAGACACAAATCTCAATGACATTACGTTCGGCTATGTTACCGGTGTCAACTCTCTTCCGCGGCAAGGTCAGTTCGGCATACGATTCGAGTGGTAGCCGCATGCCTAATTGAGGCCCTGCAATCTGGCGCCGCGTATCCATTGAAGGATCGTTTTGTATTGCCAGCTTGATTCGTTGCCGGCCCAACGCTGGCCACCGTTATGCGTGGCCAGATAATCGGATACATCTCCCGCCGAGTCAGTGGGCCGCGTAGGCTTTATCAATATGAGGCTGTGCGATGGATTGTTGATATCGACGACACGCATCGCATATTTGTAATTGTCTTCGCTATCCTGCGGCGAAAATTGACCCTCCGTGTTTGGCGGACGAAGTCGAAAAATCACGTGCGATGCGTGACACATTACGCAAGCTTTTCCGTCCGCTCCGGTGGTGGCAAGAATGGGTTCGATCTTATCGACAAAGTAGTTGAAGTCAAGCACTGAACCAGGCTTTACGTCGGCCAACGCGTCGCCAAGTTTTTTCCCCGAAAGGACATTTTGGGCGATGAGTTTGAGCCGGGGATTGGGATCGCTCTGCATCCGCTCGAGCGCGGCCCGAAATTCGGAGTTCTGCTCGATTTCTTTGGATTTTCGCAGCAGGTCGAGCGCGGCCGCCCGGACGTTGGCATCCCGATCCCGCAGCGCCGCCAGTACAGCTTTGAACACAACGGGCTGGGCCAAGAGATCGGGAGGACTGTTGGCCGCATTCTTGCCGAGAAAATAACGTTGATCCTGTGAGAGCGCACCCCCCGAGACGCCGAGACGCGTGATGAGGAACTTGGGTTCGTTCACCTCTTCGATCATTATGTTGCGCTGCGAGCTGCCGAATTTGTCGAACACGTCGCCACTGATAACCGTTTGGTGGGGATCAATTACACTCTGAAGCGCGATCTGGATGGCCGCGCGCTGCACATTGGCGTCAGAATCGTTCAAGGCCGCAAGCACCTGGTTGCGGAGCTTTGGCTCTTTCATTAGATCCGGGAAGGCCGCACTGGCAGTGAGTACGCGAGCATAGTTGGTCACACGAGGTTGACGCTCAAGCAGAGTGCGAAGCGATGAGACCAACGCCGGTTGGGTCGTGAGAGGCGACTCTGGGGGAAGAGCGGCAAGGAGCGGAAGAACGGTGTTTTGAGCCGTCTCATCTCCGCGTTGGAGAATGTTTGTGATCGTCTGAACTAAGCCCTGATCAGGCTTCCCCGGCGTGTTGATATTCAACACGCCCCGCTGTCCGTTCTCGTAGACGTAGCTGACGGTTTCGCGAACCTCTTTATCCGGATCCAAGGCGAGTTCGAGGGCAGCGTTAGCGAAGGTTGCGTCACCTGCTGCGCTGAGCGTGCTTCCAGCTTTCAGCACTTCGATTT
Source organism: Bryobacteraceae bacterium (assembly GCA_036269275.1). Lineage (GTDB taxonomy): Bacteria > Acidobacteriota > Terriglobia > Bryobacterales > Bryobacteraceae > Bog-105. The sequence continues at coordinate 211,382 of DATASJ010000098.1, forward strand.
TCATGTTGCTGTCCGCGCCTTTTAGGCAATCGATTAAGGCGTCCTCCAGTTCCGGGCCGGAGCTTCTAAAGAAATGAATCAGGTCGCTATCGTTGCCGATTCGTGTTTGATAAAAAGTGTTGTGCACATCGTAGCGGAAATCAATCGTGTCACGGTATGGCGGATAGATGTAGCCCGGCAGATGGAGATCAGGGACGCCGGTAACATATTTCGTAAACACTGCGGGCAATGCAATGGCAACTTGTCCTTTCTTCAGCTCCGGCAGAGAGTAGTGGCGGATGTGGAAGTCCCACAGGGATTCAAGAATTCCTTCGCGCCCAAGCGGCGTAGCTGAGTTCAGAACCTTGGCCAAGACGAGAGCCTGGTCGCGCACCACCGCTTCATAGCCCTCGTGGATACGGTCCTGATCCTGTTGTGTCGCTGCCGCACGTACCCACGCCTCCAGATATCCGGTATTCTCGTCAAGCACGTCATAGATGCACTCATGAATGGCGCGCTGGAGCGTTGGATCTAATTCGGTGTTCAGTCGCGTGGCGAGCGCTTCCAGAATGCCGTTCCGGGCTTCGCGGTTGTCGGTTTGCCAGTAATACCACTGCCACAGACCACGCGCGGCATTGAGCCGCACCGCAGGCGCAGGGTCGCTGAGATTCTTGATCAACGAGGCACGCAATTGTGTGTCGCCCGCCAGATACTTGAAGTGCTGATTGAATAATTGAGTTGCTCCCCAACGTGCGCGCGCATTCGGGGACTGGAGCGCCGCGTTCAATTTTGCCCGCCCCTCAAGTGCATGTTCGGGACGACGCTCCAGGATCATCCGAAGAGCCCAAGCACTGGTGCGTTGCACCATCTTGTTGGAGTCGCCGAGAGCGGCGACGAGAACATCAATGGATGTGGGATCTGCCATGTGACCGAGAGCTCGCGCGGCTGCTTCTCGTGCCAGCGGCTGCGGGCTTCGCGAAAGGATGTTGTGAATCTGCTTAAGAGTGGAAGACGGCGCTCGATCCCAGAACTGATCTAACTCATTAAGCAGTAGTGGGAGGTCATCGGTTGCGAGATTCTTAACGGGCGGCTGGAACGCGTCGCCCCAGCCTTTCTGCTGCGCAGGCTTACGGTCGGGTCCGGGATATAGCGTCGAAAGCGCCATGACAGCGAATTGCGTAGCTCGAAAAGGAGTGTTGAAGCCCTGATAGACGGGGTCGCCTTCCCAGCTCCCTTCGGGCCGTTGTGCTTTTAGCATGGCTTGGACCGCTAGCGCCATTTTGGGGTCGGTCTCCGGGCGGTGTCCTGCTAATGCCAGAGCGAGAACGGAATGGTAAGAAATGAAATCCGCCGGTTTGGCGTTCTGGTCGAAAGGATAAGGCCACATTCCGGTGGGCTGTTCATATTCATAGAGCTGCCGAACGAGCACGTCTAGCTGGGATGCGTATCTTTGCCGGTCGATGCTCGCGAGCATATGAATCTTCCAATTCAGGTCAATCATGTTCTGAGGCTTGTGGGGGAGGGCAAGCCGCTCGACCATGTCCCTATATCCCAGCCACTCGTGATCGCGCGTCTCTGCGTACAGATTGTTGAACGTATCCCAGCTCTGGGAGGCAATTTCGAATGGGCTTACATCGGGTTCGCAGCCGTCCGATTCGTCGCCCGGCATGACGGTGCGGTCCTTGTAGTGGATCTTCAGGAAATTCGCATAAGGAATTGTAAAATCGGCGGTGCGAGGAGCATCATGGGTGACATTCGTTTCGTACAGGTGCTCAATCAAAGGCAGGCGGCTCGCCACCGTGCGAGCGGTGTAAATCACACGCACCCAATCAGCACCCGGCTCACCGTAAAGCGGTCTTTGGTTGTTGTAAATGCGGTCGGTTAGAAATTCGAGGGCAGGTCTCTGGGTAGGAGGATAGCCGTGCGAAATCGCCGTCAGGTAACCCCGCGTCGTAAACTGCGTTGGATGACAGGCGATGCATTGCTGCGTATCGCCGTGGTTCATCGTATTCCGCAAGGCGATGGCCCCACGTCGGGGCGTATTCGATAACCAGCTATCGCCCATGTTGATCAGAAAATCCATTCCCGTCCGAATCGCCTGCTGAGGATCGCTGTACGGCGGCACAGAATAGGCAAACGTGCGTAGCTGATAAGAAGGATGATCGGCGGCAACGCGAACGTAGTAAGTCTGGTTCGGTTGAAGGATGCGCGTTCTGAACTTATAGAGCCCTGGATAATTTTGTGTCGCTTCGATTTGATAGACCGATTCGCCGTTCGTATATGGCTTTACGTCCGGTTGGCCGCCGGCATCCCGGTTCAATGTGAAGAGATCCACATCGACAGGAACTTCGCGATCGGTGATGTCGAGAACGAAATAGGCCAGTGTGGCCTTGTCGCCGTGAAATGTGAACCGAAACCACTGGAAGCCTTTCAGAAGCGCGGCATAGCGGTCTTCGTCTATAGCGGGCGAATAAGGCCGCTCATCTGAAGCGCCATAAATCGTTTGACCGAATTCGAACGGTTGCGCACTCTGCCAGGTATCATTCGGCATTGCTGCAATTACGCCCGCACTAGCCTTTCCGGTAGAAATTCGATTGAACGCCGTTACGAGCTCCGGCAGAACTTCGCCGGACTGCGCTTCGAGAGAAACGGTAACCGGGCCGGGCGCCCTGGGGCGAAGGGTTACATAGAGATCGAGATCCTGGCTGTGCAAACGCTTTTTCGCCACGACGCCATTTACATCCGCAACCGAGAGTTCTATCGACTTGCCCTGAAAGCGGACGGGGTCTTTGATCGCGATCGTAACGGCGTACAAGCTGTCAGGCCTGGCCGTGCCGAGGATGATGCGGCGCACCGGTGAATGTGAATCAGTTGGGGACCACCCTCCCAAGAACACGGCGATTCCCGAAAGGACAAACAGCGCCACAATGGGCTTAGAGGTCCGGGCAGAGGTTTGGAAGAGAGAACAGCGCATCATCACTCCGATTTGGAATTCGAGCCGCAGTCGCCGTCGACCAGTTCTCGACGGATCCAAGTGAATTGACGGAAGCATCTTATCGCATCGGTTTCCGGTTGCGAAGCGAGCGAGGCGCCGGAACGCGAGTCACTTGTCTTCAACCCTGAACTGTTCCGCAGTCCTGAATTATAGATACAATTGGGCTCACGGGCCCATTGTGCTTGCCCAACGTCAAATGAACAAAAGCGCTTCATTTTTGTTGGGGGGATTGCTCCTCGCTGGAACACTTCACGGCCAGGTGACCTTCGACAAAGACGTCGCTCCCATTCTTTACCAAAACTGCGTGGTTTGCCATCACCCGAACGACATCGCCCCGATGTCGCTTATGACCTATAAAGAAGCACGGCCATGGGCCGCAGCCGTTCGCGAAGCGGTTGTCACGCGGCAGATGCCCCCGTGGCATGCTGATCCACATATTGGCGAATACGCGAACGATCCGCGTCTCTCGCAAGAACAGATCGACACAATCGTCCAATGGGTGAAGAGCGGCGCGCAAGAAGGGGACGCGCACGAGCTGCCTAAGGCGCCGGTGTTCACAGCCGGCTGGCACATTAAACCAGATGTTATTTTGACCATTCCCGAAACGGAGGTCGCCGCCGGCAACCAGGACGATTATGAATACATTTACGTGCCGACCAACTTTACCGAAGACAAATGGGTGCAAGCGGCTGAGGTGGTTCCTGGCGATAGACGGGTGGTGCATCACGCGACGGTAAGCGTGGTCAGCGCGGCACAAGCGCCGAAGCTAATTGAGACGCACGGCGGAGCGGAGAACGTAGACCAGTTTCATTTCCGCACAGGCAAGGTCAACCACGTAAAACCGGACGCGCCGGTTTCAGACGATGGATGCGCGCCGCCAGACAACCCGGCTATTAAATCCTACACGTCGGGCGACATCAATCATGTGCCCGCCATCTATCTGCCAGGCCACCTGGCGGAGACCAGGCCTCCGGGATACGCTCTGAAGATATCCGCAGGCTCTTATCTTCAGTTTCAGATTCACTACAGCAACCGACTCGGCCGAGCCGTTAAAGACCGCACCAGCATCGGCCTGGTATTTGCCCAAGAACCTGTGCGCTTCGAAGTGGCGCAATATGAGATCTGGAACAACTGGTTCCTTATTCCGCCCGGCGATGGCAATCATAAAGTAACTTCCTGCTTCACGCTTCCTAAGGACGTGAGGGCGGTTGCCTACACGGCGCACATGCATTTTCGAGGCAAGAGCATGACTACGGAAGCGCTTTATCCCGATGGCCGGCGCGAGATCATCTTTAATGTTCCTAAGTATGATTTCCGGTGGCAAGAAACTTATTTTCTCAAGCATCAATACTTAATGCCGAAAGGCACCCGCTTAATAACCACAGCTTATTTCGATAACTCGCCGAATAATGGCTTGAATCCCGACCCGGCTAAATCCATCCGGTGGGGTGAACCGAGCGACGAAGAAATGATGGGGTTCTGGCTTGCCTACACAGATGTACAACCCGCCGACCAGAGGCCCACGAGCGCCGCGCGGCGCTCGAATGCGTTTACGAGGTAACTCACGGTTGGAGCAGTCTGCCGCCGAGATCCGGTAGGGCAACACTCATTGACGTCTGCGAGCTCCCCGCACCATGCACCTGAGATAGTTGCTTCGCGATATCCAATCTAATCACTTTCACGGATATTCCGTCGAGCCTCCTCTGATCAGTTAATCATCGGGCCTGGTTCGAATCACGTCAGAGCCGTCAAAGTGCCCCTGGCAGAGCGCCTCGCGAGACGGCTCTGCAACTATCATCTCGCTATTTGCCGGTTAAGCCGCTCGCGCGGTTTAGGCAGTTCAGCTTAGGGTATAATTTGCACCAACCTATGCCAGAGGCTATTGGCGATCCCGGCGAGATAACCGTATACTTAAGACGCCTATCCCGCGGCGATGCCTCTGCAGAAGTACCGCTGGCCGAGGCAGTCTATTCGCAACTCCGCAAGACGGCACAAGCAATCGTCCGATCGGGCCAGAACGATGTCTCGTTGCAAGCTACCAGCCTTGTCAACGTGGTGCTGCTTGAACTCTTGCGGGCTCGCACAATCGAATGGCATGATCGAGAACATTTCCTGAGATCGGCCGCCCGATTGCTGCGGAGGCGATTCATCGACTATATTCGCGCCAGACGCGCGGGGAAACGCCCCTCCAGTGGGTTGCAAACCGACTTCGAGGAGTTGCTACTGCCCACTGAGGAGCGCTTCGACGAGATCCTGGATGTGCACGCCGCTTTGCAAGAGTTGGCCAGCTTCGATCCGGAGCTCGCCGAATTAGTCGAATTGGTGTATTTCGGAGGCTGTCCGCTGAAGACCATTGCCGAGATTCGGGGAGTTTCGACGAAAACCGTAAGCCGGCATCTTGGGATGGCCCAGAATTGGTTGCGTGACAGATTATCGCGTCCGTTCACACTCAAAAATTCCGCTTAAAGTAGTAGCACATGACCCCAGAGTTATGGGCAAAGGTGAAAGCATTGTACTTGGAAGCATGCGCTGCCCCTGCCGGGCACGAAGCATATCTCGGTGGCCTTAACTATGCGGATTACGAAGCTCTCACGCTAGTACGGCGGCTGTTCGAACACGAATCGAGTTCGGGTCCTGAGATTGACCGGCCTTGTTGGTCGTCGACTCGTTCTGAAACGTTCGGACGCGCGCTGGAGTTAGGCCAAACGCTGCTCGGCCGATTCGAGATAGTGGGCTTCCTTGGCGCGGGTGGGATCGGAGAAGTCTACCGGGCGTACGATCATCAGCAATCAGTTTTCGTGGCGCTGAAGACGCTCGTGCCGGCACTTACTCGGGATGCAAAGGCATTCGAAATTCTCCGGCATGAACTCAACACGGCGCGCCTGGTAACCAGCCCCTACGTCTGCCGGTTGTATGACTTCCACACTACTTCTGGCGAGACGCCTCCTTTTTTCACGATGGAACTGCTAGAAGGCGAGACGCTGGCGCACTACCTGCGCCGCCAAGGCCCATTCGCAACTGAGCGGGCGTGGCCGCTAGTGGAGCAAATGATCGGTGCTCTCCAAGCTGCTCACGCGCAGGGAATCGTCCATCGCGATTTCAAGACCTCCAACATCATGCTGACGCTACGGGAAACCCGCGCCGTGGTTATGGATTTCGGCCTTGCACGTGAATTTGTGCCAGGTGCAAGTCTGGAGGCGAGCCTGCTGAGTGCCTCATTTGCCGGAACGCCGGCCTATATGGCTCCCGAGCAGCTTCGGGGGCACAAGGCCACGGTTGCTTCGGACCTATATAGTCTGGGCATCGTTCTTTTTGAAATGGTGACCGGCCGGAGGCCGTTCGATGGCGACAGCCCGCTCGAGATCGCGTTACGCCGGCTGCATGAAGCCGCGCCTTCGCCAAACCGCTACGTTCCGAGACTCGATCGACGGTGGGAGCGCGCCATCCTGAGCTGCCTGGAGAGCGAGCCAGACCGCCGTCCGCGGTCGGCGGCGGCCGTCTGCGATCTTTTGAACGCGAGGCCGCCTTTGCTGTGGCACCGCCGCGGGGCTTTCGCCGCAATCGCCGCGAGCCTTCCCGCGTTGGCCGGGGCGGGAATCTGGTGGTTTGAAGCCCAGCGGTCCGATGCCGTCAGCATGGATCTATTCGATATCGAGAACCAGACCGGCGATCCGGCACTGGATTTTCTGTGCCGAGGAACAACCAGCGAGTTGGTCCGGCGTTTCGCCCAGTTGGATCATATCTCCATCGTTCCTATCCGCAGCACACTGGCTGCGGGATCCGGGAAAGGAACAGCGCGCCTGGTTCTGACCGGGTTCCTATCTGGGGCGCCAGGCGTGGAACGCCTCGAGGTGCGGATTTTTGACAACTCCGCGCATCAGGTTCTATGGTCGAAGATTTATGGCCATGACCGTTTCGGCAATCTTCTCCACCTACAAGAGGAGATTGCGGCGGAGGCCAGTTCGGCGCTCGTCCGCCACGTTGGTGGGAATGCGGCCTCGGAGTGGCTTGCCCTTCCTTTTCGGCACAAGGGAACATCGCCCACGCAGAACGCAACTGCCTTCGAGTCGTATATCAGAGGAAGCAGTCTTCAACAGGAATATTCGGAAGAGAGCCTTCGTGCCGCGATTCGGTTTTTCGAGGATGCCGTCTCTCGCGACTCTCACTTTGCGCTTGCCTGGGCATCTCTAGCGGAATGTCATCTTTTATTACTCAACTTCGGCTTCGACTACGAGGGCGCGCTTGTATCGAGAGCACGAGAATGTGCCGTGAGGGCCATTCGCGAGGCGCCATCGTTGGCCGAAGCTCACGCCATTATGGGCGCAGTGCGCCAGGCCGATTGGGATTGGCGCGCCGCGCAGGCGGAGTTCGATCGCGCGCTCGTCCTGAAACCCAAGTTCGCGAAGGCGATCGGGTGGCGGGCTGGACTGGTTTTGCAATTCGGCAGGTTTGACGAAGCCATCGGAGATTTACAGAGCGCATTTAGTATGGATCCCTATGATCGCGGAGTGACTAGCACATACGGGCTGGCTCTCATCTGCGCGAAGAGGTTTCAGGAGGCAATCGATCTGCTCGAGCGCCAGATTGGGAATCGGGATATGTTGTCCGCTCGCAACAACCTGGCCATCGCTTACGCGCTGCAAGTCAAACATGCGCCTCCCGGGTTCTCGAACGGGCTCTACGCGAAAGCGTTTGCACAAGCGAGCACGATTGAATCGATCGAGCGACGTGCGCCAGATGCGCGGTTGGAACTTTCGGATCGTTTATATGCGCTGCTCTATTCACTGCGTGGCGAGAACCGGGAAGCTGCCCAATATGTAGAAAAGATCGAACGGGTGGTCAATTCAAGGCGAAGCTCGCCGGGAGCGAATGCCAGCGTCTATGTTGCTCAAGGACGTTACGAAGAAGCTGAGACAGCGCTGGAACGCGCCACCATGCTCCGGGACCGGTTCGTCCTGTATCTACGCGTTAATCCATTGCTGGACGGCCTTCACGGCAGGCCACGATTCGAAGCGCTGCTTAAGACTTTGCAGTTGAAATGAACCTAAGGAGAATGATGATGGCTAAGAAAACTATATTAGAGCTCAACTCGACCACTGGAACCGTTCAGAGTGGAAATCCAAATGACTTTAAGAAGGCGATACCGCCCGTGGTAGCCTTCGTAACCCACGACGTAGCACCAGGCACCGGCGGATTGGTCGTCGACCTCGGCAAGCCAACGAAGAAGCGAATCGAAATCCGCGCCAGCGAGGACGGAGACCTATTTATTGAACTCGAGGATTGAACGTGCAGCCGAGCACCACTTCGGCCGATTCCTTCGATGCTCTAGCCTCAGCCGTTAAACAAGAATTAGTTACCGGCTGTCCGGCCGTCGCTTGTACCCGGATCGGAGGCATAGCAGCCGCTGATCCGGGCAATGCCGAGGCGCTTCATCTGAAGGGGTTGATCGAGGCCTTTTATGGAAACTTCGAGGACGCCACTCGTTGGCTTGAACGGGCCCTGGCCGTGCGCCCCAGCGAAATAAAATGGCGCAAGGACATTGCCGGCTGTTTTGCCGCTTGCGGCGACTGGCCCTCAGCCGCCCGGAACTTTTCGAAGGTCTTGCAGTCGTTCCCCGGTGACTTCACCGCTTTGGCCGGATACGGCCGCGCCATGCTCGAATCGGGAGATGCGCCCGCTGCGCTTGGGAGCCTGGAGCACGCACTTCGCATCCGGCCCGAGTCTTACAGCGCCTCCATCGTTTATGCTCGAGCGCTCTCTGCAGTGAACCGCTTCGATGAAGGCATCGACATCCTGATACGGCTGCATGAAACTCACCCTGGGAGAATCGAAGCGGCCCGTGAGCTCGCAAGGATTTATGCCGCTGGTAGGCAGTTCGAGCTTGCTCGGCCCTGGTGGCAGGCGGTTCTTCGCCATACCCCGGCGGACAGCGAAGCAACTGACGGGCTGATCCGCGCTTGCTGGCAGACGGGAGATTTAGAGGCCACTCTGCAGTTATCCGAGAAGGTCATCGAGACAGGGCGTGCAACGGCCACGCTTCGGTCATTCTGGGTTTACAGCAGGATTCACGAAAGCGGACACACCTGGTACTCGATTCGATCGGCGTGCGAAGCGTTCGGTAGAGAGTTGACTCCAACCGCCGGCAGGTCGTTTGAAAGCTCGCGTTCGGTGAAACGCATTGACGCGCGGCTCCGAATCGGATATTTGACAGGCGAATTCACAGCCGGGCCTCAAGCTCATTTCCTGCTTCCGCTGCTTGAAAATCACGACCAGCAAGCTTTCGACATCTTTCTCTACCACACACGGGACAAGGACGACGCCACGACGGCCCGATTCAGCCGGATCGCGAATTGGCGGGATTGCCGCGGCCTGGATAACGACAGTACGCGGCGGCTGATAGACGCCGATCGTGTTGACATTCTAGTGGATACATCGGGATTTTTTCCCGAGCACAGACTACGAATTTTTGCTCATCGCGCAGCGCCGATTCAAATCACATACCCTAACTGCCCCGTAACAACCGGCGTTCCCGCGATGGATTATATTTTCACCGATAGATGGACCTGTCCGCCGGGTTCCGAGCGCCAATATACCGAGCAGCCTCTCTTTCTGCCATCCGGATATCTGGCTTACCTTCCGCCAGTGAACTCAGTGGACACCATCCGCTTGCCCGCGGCAGAGAACGGCAGCGTGACATTTGGCCTTTTTCAACGGCGCTCGAAGATGAACACCGGGGTTTGGGATCTCGCTTCCGAGATACTACACGGCGTCCCAGGATCGCGGCTGCTGATCCAGCATGGCGATCCGAAGCTGGACGATCCGAATTCAGAGAATCGGAATCGATTGCTCCGAGAGTTCGCAGATCGAGGTATTGAAGACGATCGTCTTCGGCTCATCGGCGCGCGGACACACTCGGAATCACTTGCCTGTATGGCGCAAGCGGATATAGCTCTCGATACTTTTCCGTATCAGGGGCAGACGACTACATGCGAGTGCCTTTGGCAACGTGTGCCGGTTGTGGCACTCTCCGGAAATTACCACGTGGCGCGCGTCGGCAGCGCAATCCTCCAACGCGCGGGATTGTCAGATCTGGCAACGTGCAGCCCTGAGTCCTATGTACGATGCGCCGTGGACCTTGCCAATGATCTGCCGCGTTTGGCGGATCTTCGCGCGAGCATGCGAGACCGGCTGCTCAGCTCTACGCTGCTCGACGGTCGCAACCTGGCTCGGGAGATAGAGCAGGCCTATCGCGAGGTGTGGCGAGCCTGGTGCCGGGGAGAGGTGCGGTCCGCTTAGAAAACCGCTGCCCAGGCGCCCGCCACAGCTAAGCCGGAATCCGCGACGGCGCACCAAACAATATTGGAGGACATCGAATTATCTTTGTCGGGAGTCGAGTGGAATCTTGAGCGCCCCCTTGATATACCCACAAAGCGCATCGCCGTCCCAGCCGCCCATCCAGAAAGTCAGCTCCCAGGGCTCGCTCTCGTCAGCGCCGATCTTGTTGTGCGTCACCGGGCCATTCAGTCCGATCTTCCACCCCTCGGCGAGCAGGGCGAGCTGCCGGGCGCGCCGATCGGGAACCCGTTCTTTGGGCTTGACAGAAAGCTCCCACCAACTTTGCAACATGTCGAGTTGTTGGATGCGAGTGGTGAGTGCAGCGTATGCGTCCGGATCCCCGTTGCGGTCCGTCACGTCACGCAGGGCAATCAGCGTTTTCTGACGCTGTTGGCGATTGCGCACCAGCTCATCATTCGAAGCATCGGGAAGCCCCGTGGCTCGCGCCACGACCTCGGAATTGTCGGTGAACCCGCCCTGCAGCTGGCGACGCCGCAACTGATCGACAGTAGCTTCCAGCAAGGTGACTTCCGGCCTCTGCGGATCGAGCAGATCCAGCCGCTCCACAACCGGCTTGAACTCATCGCCCCCACCAGCCTGCGCTTCGATGCGCACCAGCAACGGATCGATCGCAAATCGGTCGTTGCGCACCACGACTCCGTTTCGCTCCACCAGCTCCGCCTCCACGAAACGTACGCGGGCGCCAATCAGATGAGAATGGACGTGGCCGCCGTCGCGAGCTTGTGTGATCCGCACTCCAATCTGGGGTCCTGGCGTGCCGGGCGGACCATACACGCGCGGCCACGCTCCCTTCTCGTCGGGCTGAAAGTGCAGCTTGCGGTCGAAATCAGGTTCGCCCGGCAGTGCGAATGTGTAACCACTCAGGCCGCGCGGGTCGTCGGGCGGGTCCGGGTCGGTCGCCATGCGCATTTGATAATAGCCTTCGAATTCGAGGTGTAGCGTCGCCACAAGAACTCCTACTCGGAACCGATATCCCCCACATCCTTCCAGTCCGTCCGCCAATCTTCCGCCAAGCGCCTCATGTTTTCTCGCATGTACCGCAGACGTTCGGCGATCTCCGGATAATCCTCTTTTCTCTGCAGGATCCGTAGCCGTCCCAGGTCCTCCGCAAGAGCATCGAACCGCTCCTGAATGGCGTGCCAGAGCGCCCGATAGGCGGGCAGGACGACGATCTCGTGGGGAAGCTCAAATCCAGGGCCGGCGTTTCCGGGCCGGTCTCGAAACGCCGGAAGTTGCGTGAGGATTTCCGCCAGTGGCCGGATAAACATGGTCATCAGCGGAAAGAAAATCGCGTTCGTGAACGAAAAGCTTCGTTTCGGATGACGCCACGCACCGCCGTACAGATACAACAGCATCGTCAGCATGAGCTCATAGCAGCGGTTGAAGACCACCGCGATTTCAAGCGTGTCTTCGTTGGTGATGATGTTCACTTCATCGGGCGCCGAAATGTCGGCATGCAGTATCGTCAGCGGATTATCGACCACCGGGCGAGTGCATCGAAACCGGCGTGCGCCAGCTCATCGAGAATCTGCGTGAAGCTGCAGTAGTGCGTGTGCTTGACGTAATCCGGCGGCGCCTGAATGCCTTCGCCCTGTTCCAAAATGATGCCGATCCCCTGGAGCGCCGAATCGCGGTCCTTTACCTGGATGAGATCGATGTCATATTGATTCAGATCGTCCATCGCGCCCGCATACGGACTGCCCGGGCCGCCAAAGATCTGCGCCGCGACCGGACCGATGAACAGGTCTGGCAGTGTTTCGAAGGCCCGGCGGATGGATTCGTAGAGGCTTTGGACCGAATCGAATTGAAAATCGAAGGGTTGAATGGGAGGGCGTTCGATCGCCGCCGCCGTTCGCCATCGCCTCTTGCTCTCCTCCCGATACGCGGCCGCTTCCGCCGGGCTCATCTCGCACCAGTGCGGACCCGGCGCGGGATGAGGCTGTTCAAATTTTTGAAATCGACGAATGGTTTCAGAGCTAAAGCGGGTCAATACGCTATCGATATCCGCCTTTCCGTAGTAATCAGGTTTTTGCGGAAAATTAGGCCGCTTGAAATACGGCCCCGCGCCGATTGCAGAGCGCAGATTCATAACCAGGCCCAGGTGCTCCATCTCCTGCCGGGCCACTAACGTGATGAGAGCGCCCCAGCTCCGCGCTCGATCCAATTGCACGGACGTCAGGCCTTCCCATGGATAGCGCTTCAACGAATACGCCGCGAACAGATATTGGCACATCAGGTTGTGCTCGAGTTCGGACGCGATTCCTAATACCTGAATGAGCTCCTCGCGGTTTCGAATCTGGTGAACGCGCAATGGAGCGGAGGATGGCGCCATGCGGGCTATCATATCCCGCGCGCTTAGCAGGAAAATCGGCGCATATTGCGCGTTACTTCTGATTTCGCCGGAACCAATCTGCTAAATGATGTTCAATTTTTGCGGCGCCCATTCGCGCTTTCGCGGCCACGTAAATATCTGCCAGATGGCTGCTCAGGCCTTTTGTCGCCGGGCCGGCTGGTAGAACCGGCAGCTCGACGCTGCTCGGGCCGTTGTTCATGCAATTGGCATCCAAAGAGAGAGCATCCGCCAGGCTGGGAGCCTTCTTGTCGCGGTTGGTGAGATACGCATCTCCATTGGAGATATTGAAGCATTCCACAATGGTGCGGATAACCGATGTATGATCGAACGGCGTTATGCCATTCGTCGTCGAAGTACCATTCCCCTGCACGTAGGAAAACCCGGCAGGGCGCACAATCGAGCGCGCCCGGATGTAGGGCGAGACGAGAATAGCAGGCACTCGCGGTCCGTACCGATTGAACGTGAAACCCGATGGATGCCAATTGCGCAGGTCGTTTCCGCCCGGTTCCACCGCTTGGGGCGGAATCACATGGTCGAAGCAGCCACCGTGCTCGTCGTAGGTAACGATCAGCAGAGTCTGATGCCAATAAGAGCTGCCGCGGAGCAGGTTATAAACCGTTCCCAGCAGCACCTCGCCGTAACGCACGTCGAAAGGCGGGTGGCTGTCGTTCGGCGGCAAATGCTCGAAGGGCAGGCCGCCATAGCGCGGCTCGATGAAGGAGTACTTGGGCAGTTTGTTATTTTGCAGGTCGCTCGCAAATGTGGGAAGCAGTGAGAAGTCGCCATAATCGCTGCTATCGAAACTGCAGACCATGCCCTCGCTTGATTTCCAGACGTAGTCAATCAGAGCAGAAACAGGGAAGTCGTGAAAGTAGACTTTCCAATTCTCGTGTTTGTACCCGCCACCGCCATCCAGAAGTTCGAAAATGCTCGGCAGATTCGGAAACACCTCTAGGTTGCACAGATAGTCGACATCATTGACATAGCCTCCCGAAGTCGCGCAATTAAGAAAGAAGCGGTTGGGGTAGGTCTGCGTAGGCGAGGACCCGAACCATGCGTCAGACACTCCAAACGATCGCCCCAGTACCGAACTGACGCCAAGCTGAGAAGGCGTGTAATAAAACATGATGTCGCCCGGCTTCGGAGTCGCGGAGTTATCTTGGTTTTTTCTTGGAAGCTCAGGCCACGAAGGGGCCCACAGGCATTCCTTCCCGGTTGGGATCGCAGGATATTCACCCGCCTTCGCCATCCAGTCATTGACGAACCCTGCCATGTTGGCCGTGGCTCCCTCCGCGGGATCTGTGGTGTTGAAGATCTGCAGCGTCATGTCAGGGAACGATTCACCGGGATCAATGGGCGGTGTCGCAAAGGGATTAGGGTTGCTCGATGTGTTTGTCACTCGATAAGGGACGCCCTTGTAGGTGTTGGCCATGCTTCCATCCAGCTTCAATCCCTCGAACTGGGCACTGTATGGGTACAGAGTGCCCAGCATGGTGTCGAATGACCGGTTTTCCAACATCAGAACTACAATGTTTTTGATCAGACTGAGAGAGTTACTCATGAGTGCTCCTTCCGAGGTGTTTCCCTGTCGCTAGCATCGCATCCGGATGGATCGTGAATGTCACGATCACGGGGAATTGAAGGAGCGATCGCGATGCAACGCATTCGAACCCCACTTGTCCTTTTCGCAATTTGAGCCTTCCCGGTTTTGTTAGGGCAGGTGCCCGACGTATCGGCGCTCGATTGGCGACACGGCAGGCCAGACGCAGCAAGGAGGGCGGACCTACTTTCAACCGTTCACGCCGCGGAGCTCAGGGGCTGGTCCAGTACCGCTGAAAGCCTGGATAGTCGGCCGGCAGGTTAGCAAGAATATGACGGCGAAGGTCGAGGATATCCAAGTCGCCTTCTTTCTGATACAAGACTTCTCCCGTCGGCGACAGCAGGACCGTGAAGGGCACACCCGATTCCCAATTGGGGTCAAAGGCCTTCTGCAAAGCCTCCGTGTCCTCGGACGCGAAGAGCAGGTTGCGATTGGAAGCATGCACCTTCTGCAGCAGCTTGAGCGCGCTATTGCTTTCATCGGGCATATTGGCCGAAACCGTGACCAGATCAAAGTCACGACCACGGTACATCCGGTAAGTATCGACTAAGTCCGGCAATTCATGAATACAGGGGCCGCACCACGTTGCCCAAAAATCCACGAGTAGGTATTTGCCCGTCGGATTGCCGCGCAATTTTTTCAGCTCCGATGCGTTCGCAGCTTCCAAGGTGACGGGTTCCGCATTGAGCTTCGTTTCCTCGGCTTCGCTGCTTTCCTGCTTATATTTCCATTTGGTCGAGCAGCCAAATACTCCGGTGTGGGCGACCGGAACTGGTTTGTCCGCCAGAAGCGCTTCGATTGCGTTTCGCGCCTCGTGCGACGTCACGAGTTCTTTGCGATAACTGTTGTCCACTCGGCCTTCGTAGCGCAAGATCCGCCGCGTATCGAAGATGAAGATGTGGGGCGTCGCTTTGGGCCCGTAAGCATTCGCTACCGATTGCGTCGCGCCGTCGTAGAGATATGGGTAATTAAAGTGGCGATAGGCGGCGCGGATCTTCATCTCTGCCAAACTGTCGCTCATGTCGGCGGAATCGAGTTCGTCGATGCGAATTGCTTTGGGATCGTTCGGCTGTATGGCCACGAAGGCGACGCCCTTGGGTTCGTACTCGGATGTTAATTGCTTGATGCGGTCTTCATAGAGTTGGGCGATAGGGCAATGATTACATGTGAAGACGATAACAAGAATCTTGGCGGAGGAGTAATCGGCCAGCTTATGCATCTTTCCATCGATGCCTGGCAAATCGAAATCCGGCGCGTGTGATCCAAGGGCGAGTGTCGGATGCTGCGTATCTTGCGCACCGGCCGTTGCTATCACGGCGCAGATGCACACGGTCCACAAAACAACCCGCTTGATCCTGCTTGCGGCGCGTTTATGCGAGTTTGCGGGCGTAGGCGAGTTGTTCTCGCATATCGTCGTTGTCATTTGTGTCCTTCTCAAATTCAATCGCGACCAGATGCGCGAAGCGAATTCTTTTCAGCTCTTGTATGACGCCCGGAATATTTGCGATGCCGGTTCCCAAGAGCACGTTATGCTCCGCCCCAACCGCCTCCACGTCTTTCAGGTGGATCAGCGTCAGTCGGGATTGAAGCCGGCGAATGGCGTCTAAGGGATCATGGCCGCACGCGGCCATTTGACCTACGTCCAGCGTGGACCCTATGGTGGGAGAAACAGTCGAGAGCGCCCTCAAAACGTCGTCCGCACTCTCATAGGGAAACCTCTGCGGAAACCAGTGATTGTGGATCCCGAACGTCAGGCCGGCCAGCGTGAATTGGCGATCGATCTCGTGGAGAATGGGGCCGGTTGCGTCGCCGGAAACATTCGAAGCGCCAAATATTTTGGCGTACCGCAAGGCGCAATCGAGATCCATTTGGTTGTTGATGGTTGCAGTGTAATAGGAGACACAGCGAATGCCGGCGGCGTCAAGTTTACGGCGCGCGCTTTCGACCATCTCTTGTGTCGGCGGTTTCATCAGCATGAATTCGCCACGGGACATTTCGATTTCCCGAATCTTATTGGCTTTTAACTCCACGATCATGTCGTCGAGCGAGAGCAGATGATAGGAAAACGTGCCCACACCAATATTGAGGTGGAAAGAGTCTGCGGGAATGTCCAGCGCTGCGGGAATCTGCGCGACGCTGAGGGCTGCAGTTGCCAACCGGCCGAAGGAGCGCCGGGTGAGAGGCCTCACCGGTCCGATCCTTGTTGCTGAGCAGGGCGAGGCGTTACATCCGCGTCGATTAAGCCGAGCGCCCATTTGATCGCTTCGACATACATCTGCTGAAATTTTGGATTGTCCCAATTTTCAGAGACGTGCCCGAGCGTCGAATAATAGACACGGCCTTTTCCGTACATTTTCGCCCAGGTGACGGCGAAGTCGCGATCGCTGCGATGCACGCGTGGATTGTTGAGATCGAGCTTCGATGCGTCGAGGCGCATAAGCACGCGGCAGCGCTCACGCGAGAAGCTCTTGATCTGATAAATCTCGTCGGTGATGGTGAACTCGCGCGGCCATTGCGACATGCCCGGGAAGTTCGGATCTTCCACGATAATCGGCGCTTGAAACGTTCCCCACGGATGCTCGTCGAAATAACCGCCAATCATTTCCCCGTATTCAGGCCATTGGGTGAACGTGATGGTAGCGCTATGGACGCCGATGAAGCCCTTGCCATCCTCGTGGATAAACGACAGAAGATCTTTCTTCTGTTGATCGTCCATCTCCAGCGTTCCGCCCGTATAGAACAGGACGGCATCGAAATCATTCAAATTCTTGGCGTTGTATTCCAGCTTCTTCTTGGTAAGCGCTTCGGTATCGGTGCGAATGGTTGTGTCCCAAATGCCGGTCTCGCGGCCCAGGCGCTCAATCGTCGCGAGCGCGTGCGACACGGCCTCGTGCCGATAGCCTTTCTCTTCACCGATCGCCAGCAATTGTTTGCGATGAGGAGGCGTTTGCGCCATACTGCTCGCCGCAAGCAGAACACCGGCGGTAACTATTTTCAGCAAGGAAAGCATTTGCGCTAGCGGCTCGCGATTGCCGCAGTGTTTTTCGGCGGCAAGATTTTTTCCACTGGCATATCCGCAGGAAAGACCAGATTAAAGAAGCCGACCATCATTTCATCCCAGCTTTGTTCGCCCCATGGAACAGCGCGCTTGGGATCCGCATTGTCCGGATTGTTGGGGGAGTTGTCGAAGTGCGCCGTGCACTCGATCTTGGTTCCCTTCGGCAATACGATCGGCTCTTGAAGCGTATACCAATTCTGCCAGTGCCAGTTGTAGTGCGGCACGCTCAGGATGGTTTGCGTTTCGCCGGTCGGATACACAAGCCGGTAGAGGAAGTCCTTGCCGCGCCCGTGCATGTGCGGGTGAAGGCCGGAGAGGCTCACCTGCGTAGCTACTTCGAAGGTCGAATCTACGCGATAATTCGGATCGCCCGGCGGTATTAGAAACGTGCCGTTGGTTGCCGAAAGAGTGAGTACTCGCTCACTAGGCGGCTCTTTCGCGAAAACGACTCCCAAGCGTGTTTGATCGCGCGTGGCGTGGCCGTTGGGCGTGTAGTGGACCTGAAAGACGATATCCGAACCAGCTTTAATCAGCTTGGCCTGCCCAGGGCGCAGGATCTCGGCGGGCTGCCCGGGGGCGTAGCCAACCAGGAAGTCGCTTGGAAGCGCGCTGGTGTCGGGTTGCTCTTTCGTCTTTACCTGCGGCGCAATGAAAAATTGTCCGGCCGGCTCGCCGCGGAACCAGTTGGATTTCGGCTCGCGAATGAAGGCGATGATATGGTGCACCACCGCGCGATCTGTAGGGCGGACTTCCGCCGCTTGAACCCAAGTGTCCTGGGTAAATCCGGTGGGAACGATGATGTGCTGATAATCAATCACACCCGTCGCCGGAACATTGTACGGAATGGGAAGTTGGTAAACCTTGTCCGGCGTGCCGATCTGCCAGCCTTCGACCCACTTGGCGGGCGGCGGCAGGTCGTTAGGATCGCCTTGCGGAGCCTTGGCATCGGCCCAGTCAGAGATGGCCTTGATTTCCGCGCCGGTTAAAGCGCTTCCATTCGTGAACTTGCCATACCGCGGATCGGCGAACCAAGGCGGCATCTTGCGCGTCTTGACCGCTTCTTTCATGGCGGCCGCCCAGGGCCGCGTGCTCTCGTAAGTGAGCATCGAGAATGGGGCCGCCTCCCCCGGACGATGGCAGGTTTGACACTGATGCTGCAGAATCGGCATTACATCTTTCGTAAAAGTGGGAGGATTGGCCGGTTGCGCAGTGAGAGCCGCGGCGCTCAGCACCATGGATAATACGCAGCGCAAATTAAGCAAGCGGAACTCTTCGATTTCTGAAGATATCATGGACTCTGATTCATGCGCGCGGCCCCCGTTTTGATACCGGTCTTCGTTGCAATAGTACTCGTGATTCCAAATGGCGCGCACGATGTGATTACCACCAAGCTTACCTACTCGCGCGACATCTCGCGCATCTTCCTGAAGCGCTGCACGAGCTGTCATGGGAACGGATCGTCGATTCCCTTGACTTCGTACCAGCAGGTCAGGCCGTGGGCGGTCGATATCAAAGAGCAGGTTCTCGATCGCCAGATGCCGCCGTGGGGAGCCGTGAAAGGTTTTGGCGATCTCGCGCCCGATAGGGGACTAACGGAAGAGGAGCTGTTGATGGTTGCTGCCTGGGTGGTCGGCGGAGCGCCGGAAGGCAATCCCGCTTTATTGCCCGCAGCAGCGGCAGCAGAACAAGCGGTCCAGCTTGCGCCACTGCGAGAAGGACTGCATGTGAACCGATCGCGGAAGCTGGATCGAAGCTTTCTGCTGGCGGGCATTCGGCCGGAGCCCGTGGCGGAATTGACATCGGCCCGCATTGTCGCGCAGCTACCCAATGGACGCACCCTGCCGCTGGTGTGGCTCTTCCATTACGACCCGAAATGGAGGCAAGCTTTTCGGTTTCGCGCGCCCATATCGCTGCCGGCCGGTTCTGTTGTCGAAGCAGATGCGCCTGCTCAATTCGTACTCGAGACGCCGTGAACTCCTAAGAAACCGCCCGGCAACGCCAGCGCGGCCCAGAGGGCGCCAACTTGGCGATTTCTGGCCAGTGTTGACCAAGCATCGCTCGGCTGCCAGGCTAGATAGCGCGCACGGGTATTGTGAATTCGATTGTGTTGACGACGCCGCGCCGCTGAACCTGAGTCCAGACGCGATAATATCCCGGGCGTGGGAAGATCACGTTGAATTGGATGACCGGCGGTCTCAGAAGGAACGGATGCGTGTGAATGAGATCCACTAAGTCTTCGCTTGCGATCAACATGTGAGCCCACGCGCCTAAGTAGAGCTCTAGTCCCTCGTACGGATCCAAGTCGAAGAAAAGGCGCGTCTCGAAGCCAGCCAGAGGCGATTCGGGTTCCAGGCGCAGCTTTGCTGTGAGATTGGCGCACTTCTGTGGAGCGACCGAAGAGTTCAGATGCGGCCGAGACTGAGGGCCTTTGACGAACAGAGTCGCTAGTGAGAGTTGTGGAACCGAGCCACTCGGGTAATAGTCGGCAAGCAGGCGGTACATTCCGGGCCGGGGCAATCGCACGCCGACATGAAAGGCTCTGCCGTCGAAGACCGGATGGATGTGTGCAAAAAATTCTAGATCTTGGCTTACTACGAACAGGTGGATCAGCTTTTCGTGAACTATTTCATAACTCGTAACCGGTTTGCCGCCCGGATCTATGACGCGTAACGTCAGGGAAGCTTCATCGCCAGGGTGCAGGACGGGCGGCTCGACATCGACATCGAAGCCGTATTCCACGCGATCCGGCACCTTCAGTACAAGGGTCATGCCGCAGCGCGGGCATTTGCCGGGCTTATCCAGGTGGATGTCGGGATCCATTGGGCAGGTCCAATCGAGAGGGTCCGGCAGGTCCGGTTCCTTTTGCGTCGTCGCCGATTGCGCTACGAGTGATCGAGGAACTGCCATAAGCCACGCTACAAACTCGCGCCGGTTGGAATTCATCCGCTCCAAGTTGAAACACTCAGACTAGCAGCCCCGTTCACGATACGATCACACTGAGCAAAGGAGCAATGCTCCACAGCGCTGCATCGAATGATCCGCTCCACTTCGTGTTGTCTGTTATTCCTCGCCGCCGTACTGCCGGCCTTCCCGCAAGACACGCGTTATGCGCCTAAGAACCAACTGATTCCTGCGCCCGAATGCCTGACTCTCGGGGCCGCTTGGGAGGGAGGATATACTCCTTGCGATTCGGCCTCGCACAGCGCGTGGTTGAAGGACATACAGCACTGGCGATTCGAGCGAAGAATCCGCATCGGCTACAACGGATGGCGCTACGATCAGCCCGCAGTGCAGTGGATCCGGAAGAGCTTTATTCAGCCGCAGATGATGGTTCAGGATCGCTATTTCTACGATCCGGACTCCGGAAAGTATACCGTCGATCGCTACTTGGACGATCTCGAAAGGCGTTATGGCGGCATCGACTCGGTTCTGATATGGCCGACTTATCCCAACATGGGCATCGATGACCGCAATCAGCAGGACATGATTCGATGCATGCCGGGAGGCCTCTCGGCCGTGAAGCAGATGGTTGCAGATTTCCATGGGCGCGGCGTTCGGGTGCTGTTTCCAATGATGATGTGGGATCAGGGGACCCGGGACCCCCGTGAACCATGGCCGCAAGCGATTGCCGGCCTTATGCAGGAGATCGATGCGGACGGAATTAACGGCGATACCCAAGACGGGGTGCCACTGGCGTTTTCCGAAGCAGCGGAAAAGATCGGCCACCCTCTTGTGTTCGAGCCCGAAGGCAGCCCATCGGATGAGGCACTTGCCTGGAATTTGATGACCTGGGGCCAATATGGCGGCCAATTCAAGTTTGTTCCCGGAGTGGACCGCTTCCGCTGGCTCGAATCGCGCCACATGGTCAATATTTCGGATCGCTGGAACCGCAGCAAGACGGATGACCTGCAATATGCATTTTTTAATGGCGAAGGATGGGAAAGCTGGGAAAACATCTGGGGCATCTGGAACGGTATTACACCGCGGGACGGCGAGGCGACGCGACGAATCGCCACCATTGAGCGCAGTGTAGCGAAATTTCTTACGGGCGACGATTGGGAACCGTTTTACCCGATGCACTTGTACGGCGTCTACGCGAGCCGTTGGTCCGCGGGTGACGAGAGTCTATGGACCATCGTCAATCGGAATGAATACGATGTCGCGGGAAGGCAGATGTCGGTTCCTGCGCAAGACAGTGTTCGTTACTTTGACCTCTATCGCGGAACTGAACTGAAGCCCGAGTTTAATGGAGCGACGGCGATCCTATCATTTCCGCTCGAGGCACATGGCTTTGGCGCAGTCCTTGCAGCACATGGTGAGCCAGTACCAGACATACAGAAGCTAATGAGCAGGATGCGGTCGATCACGGCTGCGCCTTTGTCCACTTACTCGAACGAGTGGAAGACTTTGCCGCAGCGAATGGTCGACGTTGAGCCAACGAAGCCAGCCGCAAGCATTCCTGAAGGAATGGTGAGGGCCGCGGGCGGTGATTACGTCTTCAAAGTAGCGGGTGTCGAGATCGAAGGCTCCGATGATATAGGGGTAGATGTTCAGTATCCGTGGGAAGATACACCTCGCCGTTTCCACGAACACCGCATGCAAATTAAGCCGTTCTACATCGACAAATACCCTGTCACAAATGCCGAGTTCAAGAAATTTCTCGACTCAACGCGTTATCGACCCAAGGACGACATTCACTTTTTGCGTGACTGGAAGGGCGGCACGTATCCTGATGGCTGGGGCAATAAACCCGTTACGTGGGTGTCGCTCGACGACGCACGAGCTTACGCAAAGTGGGCCGGTAAACGTCTTCCGCATGAGTGGGAATGGCAATTTGCTGCGCAAGGTTCTGACGGCCGTATCTATCCTTGGGGAAATGAGTGGCAAGCGTCCGCTGTTCCGTCACCCGATCAGGGTCGAGTCTTGCGCGGACCCGATGATGTCGATGCTCATCCTGCGGGCGCCAGTGCCTTCGGAGTGACGGACATGGTGGGTAACGTCTGGCAATGGACGGACGAGTATGTCGACGAACATACTCGCGGCGGGATTCTGCGCGGCGGAGACTACTACCAACCACAGGGCTCTGTTTGGTATTTTCCAGAAGCGTATAGGAACGATCAGCATGGCAAACTCTTGTTGATGGCTCCGAGTTATGATCGAGCGGGCACGCTGGGCTTCCGTTGCGTTGTGGATGCCGAATGAGACGCGTCTTTCGCAATCGACGATAAAATCTTCTTCGGAGTAACAGGGCGATGAATACCCGAATGCCACGCCGCGAGTTCCTGGCGCTAGCGGCGACGCCGCTTCTGCGCGGAATGCCGGTTCCTAAGATCAAGGACGTTTCGGTCATTACCACGGAACCCGCGGGTGTGCGGCTGATTGTCGTGAAAGTACAGACCGATCAGGATGGGCTGTACGGCTACGGCTGTGCGACCTTTACACAGCGGGCCGACCTGGTGGTGGCTGCCGTGAACAGCTATCTCAAACCGCTCGTAATTGGCAGGCCGGCGGATGCCATTGAAGATCTCTGGAGTGCCATGTACAATTCCTCGTACTGGCGCAACGGTCCGGTGTTGAACAACGCCATCAGCGGGATCGATCAAGCGCTTTGGGACATCAAAGGCCGGCAAGCCGGCCTACCGGTGTACGAACTGCTGGGCGGGAAATGCCGGCGCGCCGCCATGATCTATTCGCACGGTGCGGGCAGTGAGATCTCGGAGACGCTCGATCAAGCGCGCAAGATCATGGCCACCGGTATCAGGGCTGTGCGGCTACAGGTTGGCGTTCCGGGAATGGCCGCTTACGGCGCGCCCGGACAGCAAAAGAGCGTGGATGCGGCTTTGGAAGATCCGGTGTTCGATCCCGACGCGTACGTGCGGCGCACCCTGGCGCTATTCGAAGCGGGACGGAAAGAACTCGGCCCGGAGGTTCATCTCCTGCATGATGTTCACGAGCGCGTGCCAGCGCGGTTGGCCGTGCAGTTCGCAAAAGATCTGGAGCAATTCAAGCTCTTTTTCATGGAAGATGCGCTGTCGCCGGAGAATATAGACTACTTCCGCCAGATCCGCGCCAACTGTACCACGCCATTGGCCATGGGCGAGCTGTTCAACAATCCACACGAGTGGAACATGCTGATTCGCGAAAGCCTGATCGACTATATCCGTGTCCACGTTACGCAAGCGGGTGGTCTGACGCCGTGCTGGAAGATGGCGGCGATGGCAGAGGCTTTCCAAGTGAGAACAGCGTGGCATGGCCCAGGCGATGTTTCGCCGATAGGACACTGTGCGAATGTCACATTGGATCTGGTTTGTCCGAACTTTGGTATTCAGGAGTGGACATCGCCGAACGAGCGTATTCAAGAAGTATTCGATGGCTACCCCCTGATGAAGGACGGCTACGTGTACGCGAACGAGAAACCAGGTTGGGGCGTAGAGATCAATGCACAAGCGGCGGCCAAGTATCCGTTCGGGTCGTTCGAGCAAGGACCTAGAAAGGCGTTGAACGGCGGATGGGGCATCCTGCGGCGCCCCGATGGGACGGTGATAAACCAGTGAATCTGGGAACCCGCCGGGGTTTCGGCCTGTAGGAAACACGTTTGGTACCAGGTTTTGGGACAGTTGCCACGATTGATACGCTGCGCCTGAACGGCTTCGACAGCTTGGATTAAAGTTCGCTGCCTCGCAGCAGCGGACACGAGCGGAATCAGCCGATCGACAAACGCGGATCGCCTTCGATCACCTGTGCTTCCATCCCGGGCGTTTCTCCTTTTCCCCACAAGCTGGTTCGGAAACGAACGCGGTAGCGGAGCGGACCTCCGTCGGGGCGATCGCTGCGTTCCAACGGTCGAGGAATGCAAACAAACTCGGTCTCGAACGTGCTGCTTGTGACGTGCACGACTGCGTAGCCATGGCCGCCCATGTCTACGAACGACAGATTGGGCGATAAATCGGAGTTCGATGCGGCACGCGCCTTTTCAATATCACCGCTCTTGGCGTATTCGAAACAAGAGCGCACACCGTGACGCAACAGTAAGTTGACGGTAGGCTGAGGCGATTGATCTGCCGCCCCTTGACCGAGAAACAGAGGTCGCAGGGGGTGTTGCTTCGGAAATCCATGCTCCAAGGCTTCTAGTAATCCCGGCGCCGAGATGGAGCCGGTGACGAACGCAATTCCGACTGGCTCGAACACTTTTGGCGGCAGAGACTTTGCAGCCAACCCTGCCCAGAAACTGTGCCGGTCACCAGCCACGGTGGCGAATCCAGTGATGCCATGGTCGCGTACAAAATCGTAGATTTCGCCGCGCTCAGTATACGCGTTGCTCCAATCCGCGTTAGCGAAGCCCGCATACGCTGCTCCGGGCCAGCGGCCGGTGACGCTGGGCGGCAGATTCTGCGGATCGGCGCGCATATCAAGCGTTGCGGTGGTGTTTCCCCAGACCTTCCAGGTGGCCGTGGATTGCCTTAGCCGTTTCAGAAACCAGTGCTTCTGCTCAACGCCTAGGATCGTTTGCGGCGGTGCATCTTTGCGGAAGTTGGGGACTGCGGCGCTGCCATAGCGGATGCTCGCGGGAGGACTGCCATCGTTGTAGGTACGCCCTGCATCGAGAATCTCCAGGGCTTCTTCCGGCACGAACTCCGGAAATTCAGGGCTGACAAAAGCTTTCGCTTCCGCGCGGTCGAGCGGCTCTTCCGAGCGGTAACTCCGCTGGTCGGTGACGATCAATTCGACGTTTCGGCCCCACCGCAAAGCACGATAGCCTATGAGGCTGTCGATTGCGACGAGATTGTTGGGTTCATTGCCGAGGCCGTGGCCGTCGAATGCAGTGACGGGCGTATCCACGACGTGCGGCGGATCGAAGCGGTCGAGTGACAGGCCGCCGCGCCGCGTCATCCGGGCGGGCTGGTATTCGAAGAACGCCTGGTTTGCCGCAACCTTGCGCGTTTGCGCGGGCCGGGTCTCGCCATTGAACTTCTGCAACGATTGCCAACCGAGCCAACTGAACTCATGGTTATCCCACATGTTTACGAATGGCCAGCGCGCGCGTGCGTCCTGCAGGTCGGGATCGTGCAAGTAAGCGCGGTAAATGGCCCGATAGTCATCGACGGTCGTCGGAATATGAAAATCGTGAATCCTCTCGCCGTGTTCGTAGCGGACGATGTCGCGCAAGCGGCGGTCATACATGCCCTGAGGCCGGTCCTCCGGATACCAGACAATTTCGTAGATGAAATCGCCTAGGTGCAACACGAAATCCAATCGATCCTGTTCGGGCGCACGCGCATCTTCGAAGATCATGCGGCGATAGGCGTTCTGGGCGCCCTGATTGGCGTTTTGGCAACTGACGAAAGCGAAACGCACGGGCCGGTTATCCGTTTCGGCCGGCGCGGTGATGGTGCGGCCCACGCGGCTTCCATTGCCCGCAGAGTCGGTAAAACGATACCAGTACACCGTGGATGGCTGCAGTCCACCGACGAGCACGCGGCACGTCCAATCCGCAGCAGCGGAGATCGGAACGTGGGTCGTCGCGATTACGCGTTCAAATAGCGGATCCTCCGCCACCTCCACGCTGAGTTGCGCGACCGGAAGTTCCGGGCTGCCTGAGCGCACAGCGCCTGTGACGCCAGTTGTGTGGGGTCTCAGATCGCGGCGCGTCCACAAGAGCACGCTCGAGAAGTCCGGATCGCCGGAGGCGACGCCTTCAGCAAACAGATCGCGTCGCTCCCGCCAGGAGATGCGCGATCGCGCGGGGATGCGTTGACTCCAAGCAGCGCTTGCATTGAGAGCCGCCGCTGATTGTAGAAAAGCACGCCTGGTGAGTTTCAATATCGTCCGGCTTCTTTCCGCGCGCCTGCTGCGTATCTAATCTTAACGGGAATTACCCAGGGGTCCGATAGCCGGGTTGATTGTGACCCCGGGATCGCGGCGGATCCGGGCCGTAAAGGCGCCGCCGCGAATGGTCCAGTTTCCAGTGCCTGTGGGATTCTGGACGATACCTTGGATACTATCGTGAACTGTGCGTAACAGGTGGTTCCGAATAGAGCCGCAAGCAGCAAAAGAAAACGGCAACGCGGCGCTCGCCAACTTGGCACAATCATGACGATGCCTCCCCGGTCATCTGGCTCGCAGCGGGCCTTCAGGAATCGCTTACAACCTATGACGCGCGTTGTGGTATATACAGGAAATCGGGATCGAGTCAAAGAAAAAAGTAATCGCTTACAAGTACGAGGGTTGATCACATGAGAATCTCCCGAAGAGAGGTGCTGGCCGGGGCGGCGTTGACGTATTGCGGCAAGCTGATGCGCCCGGCGCTCGGTTCGCCGGAAGAGGGGGCCGTTCGTCCGAAACGGGATTACCCGATTCAGCCGGTCCCATTTACCGCGGTGCATGTGGAAGATGTGTTCTGGTCGCCCCGCATTGAGACGAACCGGACGGTGAGCATTCCGTTTGCTTTCAAGAAGTGCGAGGAAACAGGCAGAGTCGATAATTTTGTGCGCGCGGCAAAGGCGTTGCGCGGCGAGCCGCACGATACTAAGCCGCCCGGTTATCCCTTCGACGATACCGATATTTACAAGGTGATTGAGGGCGCTTCCTACACGCTGAGCGTGCATTATGACGGGCAACTGGATGCCTATCTGGACAGTCTGATCGACAAGATTCGAGCGGCGCAAGAGCCGGACGGCTACTTGTACACAGCGCGCACGATCGATCCGCAGCACCTTCATCCCTGGGCCGGCAGCGAACGCTGGGTTCAGGAGGAAGTACTCAGCCATGAGCTGTACAACCTGGGCCACTTATATGAATCGGCGGTAGCGCATCATCAAGCAACGGGAAAGCGATCGCTGCTTGACATTTCGTTAAAGAGCGCAGCCTTGCTGTGCGACACGTTCGGGCCTGACAAACGAAAAATCTATCCAGGGCACCAGATTGTCGAGATGGGGCTGGTGAAGCTATATCGCGTAACTGGAGACGAACGCTACCTGGGCCTGGCAAAGTTCATGCTGGATTGCCGCGGCCCGGGTGGGCAGAGCTATAACCAGGCGCATTTGAGAGTTGTGGATCAACGCGAAGCTGTCGGGCATGCGGTTCGCGCCACTTACATGTATTCGGGGATGGCCGATGTTGCTGCGATCACTGGCGACGAGGCATACATCACGGCGCTCGATGCGATTTGGGACAACGTGGTTTCGAAGAAGCTTTACCTGACGGGCGGAATCGGCGCGACCACGGAAGGCGAGGCGTTCGGCGCAAATTTCGAACTACCGAATCTCACCGCTTATAACGAGACCTGCGCGGCTGTCGGAAATGATTTCTGGAACCACCGCTTGTTCCTGTTGCACGGAGACGCGAAATATATCGACGTGATGGAGCGGACTCTCTACAACGGGCTCATTTCCGGCGTATCGCTGGATGGGAAACTTTTTTTCTACCCCAATCCTCTCGCTTCGGTAGGCGATTACGAGCGCAGCCCCTGGTTCGGCGTCGCCTGCTGTCCGGGAAACATCACGCGCTTCATGGCATCGGTTCCAGGGTATATGTATGCGCGGCGAGGCGACGCTTTGTATGTGAACTTGTTTGCAGCGTCAAAGGCAAAGATCCAGATGCAGAACGGCGTCTCCCTGGAGGTTGTTCAGGAGACACGTTATCCGTGGGATGGCCGAGTGCGGATCGTTGTCCATCCTGAACGCGCGTTGCAATTCACGGTGAATGTGCGCATCCCGGGTTGGGCTCGAGGAGAAGTCGCGCCCAGCACTCTTTACCGCTTTGCGGACGAACAGTCCGAGCGCGTCGATCTTGCGGTAAATCGACGGCTGGCCGCGGTCAAACCCGAGAAGGGATACGTGAGCCTCACGCGCAACTGGCAAGCTGGAGACGTGATCGAACTCAATCTGCCGATGCCGGTGCGGCGCGTGTTTGCCGCTTCGGACGTAAACGCCGACCGGCAGCGGGTGGCGATTCAGCGCGGACCGATTGTCTACTGCGCCGAGTGGCCGGACAATCCGGGCACGAAGGTGCTCGAATTAGCACTCGCGAAGGATACGGCCCTCACGGCCGAATTCAAACCCGATCTTTTGAACGGCGTGACGGTCGTGCAGGGTAGAGCGAACTCGCCGGGCGGCAAGGCAACCGAATTCGCTGCCATCCCGTACTATGCGTGGGCGCATCGCGGGAAAGGCGAGATGGTCGTCTGGGCGCAAGCTGGGGCGGCGGATGCGGACCGGCGGGTGGTTTAGGAGCGGCTGATTGTAAGCGCTTGCATTTTGCTGTTGGCTATTTTCCCAATCGGCAGTTTAAAGACCAAAGCACGAGCGACACGCTACTTGCGGTCCGATGAGGGGTTGCATAGGTGAGGGTGGCAATAACCGGGCTCTGCGGCGGTCCGGCGCCGAGGGTACTCTATGTCGAGAGCCATTCAGTGTGCCATTTTCTTGTCGTATTGGGCCGCGAACAATACAGTTGGGCGTTCGGCTCTCGTTCTGATTGAGGACGGATGGCTAACGTTTGCGCGCTCTCTTCGAAACCGCACCTTTCGGAGATTCGCGCGAGTTCGCCGGACCAGTCGATTCCCGCACGATCAACTCCGGGTCGATGACCATTTCGCGCGGAGCGTTCTCCTGTCGAATCTGCCCGGGAATCAGAAATTCGCACACAGTATGGCCGATTTGATCGCGCGGTATGTGGAGCGTCGTCAAACTCGGCGAACAAAACTCAGAAAGTTTGATGTTGTCGAAGCCGGTGACCGACACATCCTCCGGCACGCGGATCCCCCGGGCGCGGACCTCGCGCAGCACTCCGGCGGCCATGATGTCATTCACGCAAATAATGGCTGTCGGCTGATACCTGCCATTATTGAGCAGCGCGCGCGCCGCTTGCCTTCCGCCTTCCAGGCTGTCGGCGTTGACGCTTGCTTCGACCTGAAGACCCGCCGCATAATTCCCAACAATATTGAGCACGGCTTTATAGCGCTCGTTAAGCGGAGCGAGCGAGGAGTGATGCCCGACAAAGCCGAGCCTTTGATGCCCAAGCGTGTGCAAATACTCAATCAGCTTCTCAATGCCAACTCGGTAATTCACTCTAATATTGGTGATGTTGTGTTTCGGGGTACCCACGTCGTAGAACACCACCGGCAGAGAACCAGCAGCCAGTTCATCGGTCAGGGCGGGCTCCATCTCCGACACGATCACCGCCAGCCCGGCCACGCGGCGGCCCATCATCAGATGTATGCTGGCGACCAATTGTTCGGGCCGGTAATTCGTGTTCGCGACCAGTACTTCGTACCCAAGCGCATGCGCGTCGGTCTCAACAGCATGATAGACATCGAAGAAAAAAGGGTTCTCCAGATTGGAAACGATGACTCCAATGCTCTTGCTCTTGCCGCCGGCGAGGGTTCTTGCGTGAAGATTGGGATGATATTTCAGTTCTTCTATGGCTTTGAGAACACGTGCGCGCGTCTTCGGCTTCACTACGCCCGAGTTGTTCAGCACGCGCGAGACAGTGGCGGTGGAAACGCTGGCACGTTTGGCGACAGCCGCAAGATTCATTTTTGATATCCATTGTATTCATCGATAACCACATGGCCGGTATCGTGTCTACGTAAAGAGCAGGCTGGCTGGGTAAGGGGAGTTGCAGGCGCGGCAATAGGGAGGGAAAATCCAAGCGCCGGCTCCCTGCGAAAAATGGAGCTCGTTCGGCGGAATACCGTCCTGAGGCGGTTTTTATTAAATTGCCGGGCATTAAATGGCGCAGTGGTGATATACTCGCAGGAATTCGGCTTCAAACGACTTATTTCCGCAATTCGGGTCGAAGAGAAAAACCAGAATCGGTAAATAGCGAAGGATGGCTGAAACGCCAGCTCTCGACGGCGCACGAAACGAAGAGTCGGAAAGGACAAAGAAGGACATAATGCTTCGAAAACTGAGTAGATGTTTGCTAACGATCGGTGTGCTTGTTCCGGCCGTAAATGGCCTGGCTCAAGCGCAGTTGCTCCCAGCGCTGACACATCATGTACGAGAAGTGGTTCGCACCGGTGAGGCGCAGCCTACCGGAAAGCTAGCTCCAGACCGGGTGATGACCCTGGATGTTGTGCTGCCAGTGAGCGATCGGGCCGGGCTTAATTCATTTCTGAAGGAACTCTACGACCCAACAAGCCCCAGCTATCGGCAGTTCCTTACGGTGCAGGAATTCACTGAGAGATTCGGGCCCAGCCAAGCCGACTACGATGCGGTGGTTCAGTTCGTAAGAGCGAACGGCTTCGCGGTGACCGGCGGCAGCCGGGACGGCATGAACGTGCAGATCAGGGGCTCAGTCGCGGCCATCCAGAATGCATTTCACGTAACCATATATACTTACCAGCACCCGACTGAAAACCGTGTTTTTTACGCTCCAGACCGCGAGCCTACCACCGTCCTGCCATTCCCGCTCTGGCACATCTCGGGTTTGGACAATTACTCGATTCCGCATCCCCTTTACGTGAAGAAGAGCGACTATGCGAAAGCCCACGGCATTTCTCCGGACGCGGTTGTGACGCATGCCACAACCGGCTCTGGTCCTTCGGCTTCATTCCTGGGCAGCGATATGCGCGCCGCCTATTATGGCGGAACGGCCCTGACCGGTGCAGGCCAAAACCTTGGACTCTTCGAGTTTGAGGGGACGGACTTGGCCGACCTGACGACCTATTTCAAGAACGTTGGCCAGACCAACAATGTGCCTGTAACTCTGCTGTCCACAGATGGAACTAGCACGTCCTGTACCGCTTCCAGCGGCTGTGACGACACAGAGCAGACGCTCGATATGACGCAAGCCATCGGCATGGCGCCGGGACTGGCAAGCCTGGTGGTGTACATCGGGTCGACCGACACCGCCATCATCAGCGCCATGACCACTCACAACCCCTTGCCCACCACGATTGGGTGTTCCTGGGGCTGGACACCGGCTGATCCGTCCACGCTCGACCCGTATTTCCAAAAGATGTCGGCGCAGGGCCAGAACTTCTTCGCCGCTTCGGGTGACAGTTCCACCTGGTCCGCGAGCAATGAGGCTTGGCCGGCAGACGACGCGAACGTCGTTTCGGTCGGCGGTACGGACCTGACAACGACCGGCCCGGCCGGCGCGTGGAAGTCGGAAACGGCATGGTCGGACAGCGGCGGCGGCATCTCGCCCGATAACATCCCAATCCCCTCGTGGCAGCAGATCTCGGGCGTGATCAACTCCAGCAACAAGGGTTCAACGAAGTATCGTAACGGCCCTGACGTCTCCGCAAATGCGAACTTTACGTTTTACGTCTGCGCCGACCAAACGACTTGCACAGCAAACGAATATGGAGGCACCAGCTTCGCCGCTCCGATGTGGGCCGGTTACATTGCCTTGGTGAACCAGCAACTGGCGGAAAACAGCGAGCCCACCATCGGTTTCATCGATCCTACGATCTACCAGCAGAATGTGACGTCCAGCTACAGCGCGGATTTTCACGACATCACCAGCGGCACATCCGGCAGCTATTCGGCTGTGACCGGATACGATCTGGTAACCGGCTGGGGGTCTCCGAACGCGGGGCTGATCGCGGCCTTGGCGGGCACGGGTACGAGCGGGACGCCCGCGTTCTCCCTCTCGGCCTCGCCCACGTCGGTGTCGGTCGTGCGCGGTAACAACGGCACATCGACGATCACTACTTCGGTCTCCGGCGGCTTTGACTCCGCCATTGCCCTCTCTGCGAGCGGCCAGCCTTCTGGTGTTACGGTCAGCTTCAACCCGACCTCCATTGCCGCGCCCGGTTCTGGCAGCTCGACCATGACCATGGCAGTCGCCTCGAGCACCGCCACCGGCACGTATACGATCACCGTAACGGGCACGGGCGGCGGAATCACGCACACGGCAACCGTATCGCTCACGGTGACGGCAGCTACGAGCGGCACGTTTACCATCTCGGTCTCGCCCAGCTCCGGATATTTAGATCAGGGCCAAAGCGGCTACGCGGTGGTTACAACGCAAGCTTCCGGCGGCTTTGACTCTGCGATTGCCTTGTCCGCGACCGGCCAGCCGTCAGGAGTGACGATCAGTTTCAGTCCATCCTCGATCGCCGCGCCGGGCTCCGGCCAATCCGATATGAACATAACGGTATCCAGGAGCGCGCCCACCGGCACTTACCCGATCACGATAACGGGCACGGGTGGCGGCGTGACAAAGACCACCGTACTCACGTTCCAGGTCAGGCGCTGACCTCATAGTCGCCTGCGCTTGCAGTTAATTGGGAGGGGCGAGGCCTTGCGGTCCCGCCCCTTCTTCTTCCAGGGCCTGCCCGCTGCCTCCGGTTCTGCGAGTTGAAGCACGCCAGCTCATCTCGAACAGCCCTGCGTCTGGCCGCGAAGTCGATTTACCAATACCGGTAGACGGATCCTGCCGAGCTAAGGCTGAATACCGCGTTGCCGCTTCCGATAGCCACCAGGCTCATTCCGCTTCCGATCAAAGTGAAGCTTTGAGCTGTTCCATTCCACTCGTACAGTTGTCCTTCGGCGTTGACGCCCCAAACCGATCCGTCGAACGCCGCGGCGATTTGAACTAAGGAAGCGCCCGGAACCATGGCCCAACCCCGATTCGCCATATAATGATAGACTTCCTGTTGCGCGTTGACGCCCCAAATCTGATTTGCGTTCCCCACCGCGATCTGAACGAGCGCCCCCGGCACGTTCACCCATGAATTCGATGCCATTGCATAACGATAGATTTGCTGCTGTGCGTTCACGCCCCAGACCGTGCCGTCTGCCCCAACCGAAAGTTGCTTAAGCGAGCCCGGAATTTCGGTCCAGCTCTGATTGGCAGAGTTATAGGCGTAGGTCTGGCCTGCGGCGTTGATGCCCCAAACGGCCTGATTGGCGCCCACCGCGATCTGCTCGAGAGCGCCGGGTATAGAGGTCCAGGTTTGCGAAGGCGCGTCGTAGCGAAAGATCTCGTCCGATTCATTCACGCCCCAGACAGTGGATTTGTCGCCTACCGCAATCTGCTTCAGCAGGCCTGGCACATTTCGCCAATTCTGGGTCGTCACATCGAAAAAGAAAATCTGATTCGCTGAATTAAGGCCGAATGCGCTGCCGTCCGTCCCTACCGAGATTTGGCTCAAAGATCCTGGGACTTGGTAAAGCGGCGTTCGATATCGTTGCGCCGGTCCCCGTATATTGAAAATTTGCTGCGAACCGTTGAGGGCCCAGACGCTGCCATCGCCGCCGACAGCAATCTGAGTGATGCTACCCGCGACCTGTGTCCAATTTTGGGTCGGCGCGTGCCAATGGTAAGTGTTGCCCGCCTGATCCACCGCCCATACATTGCCTCCGGTTCCGGCCTCGACTTGCGAGACGTTGACCGCGCCTGCCACCGTCCAGGCATTACTCAGCGCGTCGTAGTGATAAGGCACCTTGTTGCTGACTCCCCACACGTCGCCGTCGGCTCCCACTGCGATCTGGCTTAGCGCCACGCCGGGAAGGTACTCGAAGAACCCAGTTCCCGGGTTATACCAGAACACGGAGCCTGCGCTGTTGATTCCATAGACTGCGCCCGCGGATCCTACGCGAATCTGGGAGAGCGTTCCCGGAACCTGTGCAAAAAATCCCGTTCCCGGATCGTAGTGATAAATGTTCGATTGATAATTGATGCCCCACACGTCGCCGTCCGCTCCCACGGCTATTTGGGTCAGTGATCCCGGGACGTTATCCCAGTTCTTGGTGTTGGCATTCCATTGATAGATTTGCTGCTGAGCATTGAGGCCCCATGCCGAAGTTGCGGAACTTGCTGCGATCTGGACGAGCGCACCGGATAATTGCTGCCACTCATGGGCTGCAAGATCGTAACTGTAGAGCTCCTGCGAGCTATTTACACCCCAAACCGAGCCGTCTGCGCCAACGGATATTCGGCTCAGGCTGCCTGGGACGTTTGTAACTCCCGTATACATCGGGAACAGATCGCCCGCCGGCCACGACGTGATGTTTTCAAGCGCCTGTTCGATCGCGCTATCAGCAGCCATTCGAGGCTGTTCATTGGGGATGGAGCTGTAACGCGTGTTGAATAGAGCCGACCAACTTAACTGGCCATTCACCTGGGTAGTCGTATCTAAATGAAGCAGTGAATTATTTCCCGGAAAACTGCCCGCGAAGAACCAATTGTATCCGTTCCCGATGGGC
Organism: Bryobacteraceae bacterium; assembly: GCA_036269275.1. Lineage (GTDB taxonomy): Bacteria > Acidobacteriota > Terriglobia > Bryobacterales > Bryobacteraceae > Bog-105. Next base: position 245,885 of record DATASJ010000098.1, read on the forward strand.
GGCAGGGGCAAGTAACCTAACTCAGTAAGCGGCGTCGATTGCAGAATGTATGGTGGTGGAAACTGCTCATTCATCGCATCGAGATAGCGCAATAGGTCCATGGTTGAAGCAATCCAACCACCATTTGCAGTGTTGAGTTCGACCGAAAAACCGCCATAGGGAGCTGGGACAGAGGAATACGGAGGAAATACAGAAGTGACTAAACTCGCGCCGGGAAAATCATAATATTCTACTTCCGCTGGTTGCCGATCGCTCAGCAGCGATCCTCCTAGCTGCATGCGTTCGATTTGGAGCGGGTCGAGGATATTGTCGCGTATGTAATCCTCGTAGGACTGGCCACTTACACGCTCAATAATCTTTCCCAGCACAATGTAGCCGAAATTCGAATAGGCGTATGTGGTGCCTGGATCGTGCTGTAACGGCCGGCCCAGCATGAACCGGATCAACTGGTCTGGCGTGGCAGGTGCGGGAGCGCCGACGGCTTCAGCGGCGATGTCGGCGAACACGAAGGGAGGATCGCATCCGTTCATGCTATATGGAGGGCAAGCAACGGACCGATCCCAGCCACCGGCATGGTAGAGCAGGTCCTGGACTGTGATCTCATTGATGCGGGGATCTTCTGTTTGTCCCGGCGGCGGAGTGAAATCGCTCAAGATAGTTGTAAAAGGCGTCGTGTCGAGCTGCAATTTCCCGTCTTGAATCAGCTTGAAAACGGCAGTGGCAGTGATGGGCTTGGTGATGCTTGCGATTCGAAATAACCCATCCGGCTGGACGGGTTCCTGCGTGGCAGTGTTCGCATATCCGTACCCGTGCGCAAAAATGAGCCGCCCATTCCGGCTAACCGCCAGCGCGGCGCCTGGCACGTGGTAAGTGTTCATAACCTGCAACATGAGCGTGTCCAAGACGCTAAGTTCCGGAACAGGCTCTCCGGTAATTACCTGTGGCTTAGCCGGCACGGACCCCAGAAACAGAAGCGCCGCTCCAATGCATCGTATTGCGTGAGTCTGATAAAGCGAGGTTTGCCGGTTCATATTGGTAGCCAGTTGTTCAAGATAGCGTAGAAAAGTCGCAATCTGGGACATGCGGCGGCCCGAGATCCTGTAAGAGCTGATAAGGCGCAGCAGAGCATATTTTGTTCAGGATGCGGGCCGGCCGCCCAAGGTGGGACCGCGGTGGCCATCAAAACGGGCGTAAACCTCGTTTTATCAGCCATGCCCACGAAATGTTATCCTCGAATCACCATCGAAATCCATTCGATTTAGTCGATTTACTGAACCATGAATGGCAGAATAATTGTGTTACTGTCATTTACGGGCATTTTCACGCTGTCAGCCATTGTGAATGCTCAAGCTACATCCCCGGAAGTCACTCAAACAGTTGTAACGGTGAACGATCGAGCGATGCCGCTGTCGGAAACTGCCGCTTCCGTCACCATCCTCGACCGGGAATTCATACGAAGCACCCACGCCGATACGGCGGCGGACCTGCTCCGCGCGGCGGCATTCGTCGACATCGCTCAAAACGGCGCAAGCGGCGGGCTGACGACACTGAGCATTCGCGGCGGAAAACCGAATTTCACCCTGGTGATGATAGACGGTGTTCCCGTCAATGACATTACGAACCTTCTTGGCGGCGCATTTGATCTTTCCAGCCTTCCCGTGGATAACATCGAGCGCGTGGAAATTGTGCGCGGCCCGCTCTCGTCCGTGTACGGGTCGGATGCCATCGCAGGCGTCGTCAACTTCATCTCGCGGAAGGGGTCGAAGGTTCCCGTGCTCGATGTCTCGGGCGAATTCGGCAGCTTTTTTCGCCGGCAAGCCCAACTCGCTGCCGCGGGCACTTGGAAGGCACTGCAATGGTCGAGCGGAGGCACATTTCTCGACGTGGGCCAGCAGGTTCTCAACGACGCTTACTCAGCCGGCTCACTGGATTTCAGCGGGAGTGTGAGCCTCGGGCCTAACCGCGTTCTGGAATTTGGCGCGCGCTGGCTCGACGATCGCGCTGAGGGTTTCCCGGCCGGCAGCGGAGGGGCCGAATACGCGATCATTCGTACTCCGATGCGCGACGATGCGCAAGAGTTCATTCTTGGCGCCAGTCTCAAAGGTCAGGTGCGCCCCTGGTGGATCTACAGCCTGGATCTGGATCGCTTCAGTCGCACAGAGGACAACGTTACGCCGGCCGTGCTGAATGCGATTCCTCCCAGCTTGAGCCAGTCGCTGCCAGCTTCGACGAGCGACACGGATTTTGCGCGGGTCCGGTTCGGCGCCACGAGCCACTTCCTCTGGCCGCGCCACCTTTCGCTCGATCTGGGCGCCGGTCTTCGCCGTGAGAGCGGCGCCGCAAACGGATTTCTTGCCAGCGTGCTTCCTCAGGCGTTTAATTTGGTCCGCACGTCGCTGCTTGCGAATACGTTGGTGCAGTATTCGACGGAGCGACTGACGGCGTCGGCGGCCTTCAGCTTCGACAAGACTGCAGGGTACGGCGAGGTCACGTCGCCGAGGTTGGGTATCACCTGGCTGACGAGCGAGGGTGGCCCGCGCCTGAAGTCCAGTTGGGGTGAAGGTTTCGAACTACCTTCCTTCTATGCTTTGGCCAATCCCAGCGTCGGCAATGCCTCACTTCAGCCGGAGCGCGTAAACTCGTTTGACGCCGGACTCGAGCAGCGCCTTGGAGTGCCCCGCATACTGGGCTCACTTACTTATTTTCGCAACAGTTATCGAGATCTTATCAACTTCGATTCCGCTACATTTCGACTGGAAAACACCAGTCAAGCAGTTATCCAAGGTGTTGAGCTGGGCGCAGATTATCCCATCCGTTCGACCATTCGTTTTGGTTTGGACTTCACTTATCAAGTCTGGCGCCAGTCCGGTTCGACGCAACCCTTGCGCGATATTCCTCACGGCCTGGGAGGAATTCATCTCGACTGGAAGATTTCAAATCGCTTGCGCGCGCGCGCCGACACACAGTGGATGGGCCGGCGCTATGACTTTCAGATTCCCGTAGCGGAAGATATGGCGGTAGGAGGATACTCTAACACCGAGATCTCAGGAAGTTATGATTTAAGCCGGAAATTTACCATGTACTTGCGCGCTGACAACTTATTCGACAGTAAGTATCAAGAATATATTGGATTTCTCAACCCGGGAACTAGCGTGCAATTCGGCATTCGCTATCACGCTTTGGCGAAATAGGCCCACTCACACGCGAAAGTCGCCGCCCAGCAGTCGGGGCCCGGATACGGAACGCCTACTCGGGCGGGGCAACCGCCGCCGGGGGGCGCGCTCCGCTGATTACACGCTACTGCGGGCGAGTTGGAGCGTCGATAGAGACGGCATGCCGCCCTGCACGTCTACGTATTGGAAACTCGGGCCCACGGTGAGACCGCTGCCGTCTCCGGTATCGGTCTGCATGAGCGACACTGCCTGAACGCGCAGATCGTACATCAATCCGATGGCCGCGTCGAGCCTCTCGGGGTGGCCGTTGAAGGTATCGTGCAGCGCATTCAGCAAAGTGGAATAGCTGTAAGCGAAGAACTCGATGCGCGTGCGCGCCTGGGTGCCTACGGCGAAGTCTTCGATCTTGCAATTGGGCCGCAGAGGCCACACGCCCGACGGGTCGAATAGAATCGGGCGTCCGTCGTAAGCGTAGCCGTTGGACGTCTTGATGAGTTGCCGCCCAGCGGCAATTTCGCCGAACTTATAGAAATGCGCCGGATCATGAGGCGATTCGTACGGCTGTTGCGTCGTCCCTTCGCCTTCGGTCTTAATAATCTGGATGCCATGGCACGCGCTCTTGGCGCCCGTAATGGGGAATAACTTGTCGGGTGCAAACCAGCGCGGAGAGACAACTTGCGGCGGGGCGGTCGGGTATTTGAAGATGCCTTCGCCCAGGCATATGATCTGCTCTTCAATCGCGTCGTAGAACTGGCCGATGGTGGAGTATTCTATCTTCGGCTTAGAAGCCTCAGCCGCCAGCAGCGACGGCGGCTTGATCGGAATGGGCACTTCCGGCTCCTCAATGGCCATGAACTTGGTTTCAACCAACGGAATGGAAAACCGCTCGATGCCGATAATCAAACTGCCGATGTTCATCGGCAGCGGGCCGGGATACCTGGGCACGAAATCCGGAGTGTTGATTCGGGGATGACCCCCGATAGCGATCAGGATATTCGACGCGATGGTCATGTGCAGCATCTCCTGCACCACGATGCTATGAATCAATTGAGCGATCCGCTCATTCGTGCCCGGCTTGAGGGAGAACATCGCTGTCAAATACGGAGGGATGGTGCTGTGCTCGAGCTTGACCGCCTCCTGAAGGTAATAGTGCAACTCCGGGCCGCTCTTGGCGGACTTGATGCCGCGAATGATCGCGGGATCCAGCTTGATCATTTCTTTCCCTCCTGACCGGCGCCCGAAGCGAGCTTGCCACGCCGCTCCAGATTGATCAGCACAGCAGTTTTACCGGCGCCCTGGGACGGCAAGAGCTCCGTCAAAGCCTGGGCCGCGGCGGTGTCGGCGACCGCCGGCGGGGTATCTTCCGGCAATTGGGACGGAGTCCCGAGCGGCGGCAGGCCGTTGTAGCCTTTCGTATGCAGCCACTTCAAAATGGTTGCGCGATCCCCGGCGCCGAGATCGCGAGTTACAGGCATATGGTTTGGATCCCTTTCCGGCAGCGAGAAGGCCAGCCGCAAGATATCCAGTCGAGTTACCACCGACGCATAGTCTCGAAGATCCACAACATAGCGCCCCATGATGGGATATAGGTTGCCGTATTGCGTAAACAGTCGTTGAATATCGGCATACCAAGTCGGGATTTCGGGAACCTCTTTCTTGCTGAACGCGAGAATGCTGACGTAGTTCAAAGGGTTGCTGACGTAACCGGATGGCTGCGAGGCCAACTGGTAGCCGATGCCGTAGAGTTGGCCCGAGATATAACCACGCGGCACGCCAGGCCCGTCCTGGGAGGCAGTGAATTTCAAAGCTGCGTAGCCGTTTTGATTCGTCGTGATATTTGATTCGTAGCCAATCGCCTCGGTAGGCGTTCCGATGGTCGGAATCGCAGCAGCCGGCCGCGTCGGTGGACTTACGGTCTCGCCGCCACCCGAGCCGCCCATGAATCCCTGCGTAGCGCTCAAGCTGATAGCAGCCTCCGGCAGCGGAACGCCAAACCGGGATGCGTAAAAGTCCACTTGCTGCGTATCGCCCGGATCGATGCGGTAGACGTAGGAATCGCTGCGCACATACAGGCCGTCGATCGATTCCTGCAACAACACGTTCCAGCTCGTCTTCGAGGCTGGCGTAAGCAGGACGAGTGGGCATCCACCCAGAAGTTTTCGCGCATCGGGATTGCTTGTCAAATCGAAGGCCTGCACGCCTGCAGTGCGCGTGTACCAACCCTGCTGGAGATATGGCACCTCGCCTATGATGACGACTTGCTCTCCCGTGACGGTCGCTTGAATGCTGGGCGGGTTGGCGGACAAAACTCCCACCGACACGGGTCCGATGTCCATGAGAGGCCCATTCGCATCGCGGATCGGAAACGAATTGCCAAAGTCCATCGTGAGCGAAAGGCCGTCATGCGCCCGCTTGGCCTGTAGCGTGTTCACGCCTCCGCTCGGTTGCGTGAACGGGCCCGCCGCGATCATTTGGCGCCCCACCACGAAATGTTTCGGCTCGCCGGAAAAGTAAGGGCCGATCGTGCCGGCAATGTGACCCATGGTGTAGCGCGAAATTGTAAAATCCCGGCCAAAGCCGTAGAGGTTGAATTCGATCGACAACATGCCGTCTTGCGTCGCAGCTTGCAAAGCTTGCAACAGCGGCGAGTTCGAGGCGCTCGGCCAGGAGACTCCTTCCAGCACGGATTGGTAGCAGGCCGCGAGTTGTTGATCTTGCCGTACGCCGTACTTTTGTCTTTGCCACAAGTTTGTAAATGCCGCCGGCCTGTACTCGCCTTGCAGTAACGTCTGCGTCTGGTCATCGACAACGCGCACCTGCATGCCCCAGATCTGTGAAACCATCTGCTGTTGCGGGTCGAGGTCCACCAGCTTGCCCGGTGCACGGTCGGTCGCGTTCTGCACGCTCATGCCGATTGATGGGTCCTCGGCTGGCGTCGAGAGCTGTTGGCCGTTCAAGAAACCGCCGGTCACGAAGCAGTCGAGCAGCCGGAATACGCCCGTGCCTTCCGGATTCCAGCTTCCGTTCTGGTTGAGTTGCTGGTACTCGGGTACAAAGGACGCATTCTGGTAAAAGCGCACGTCATTATTGATGGTGGAAACATCAGCCTGAAACCAGCCTTTGAAATGCAAGCGTGGGGAATCGAGATAGCTCACGCGAACGTCGCCTCCTGAATCGATATGCGCACGGCAAAAAGGCCGTGGGGATCACGGGATATCGAGAAAAATCCAGCCCGATATCTCATACAGCATACTCTTCCCACGCCACAATAATGGCAATAAAAAGAAATTCGTGGCAATTAACCGCAGCCAGGGCCGCGCTCCATCCGCAGAGCACCGGGTTTCCGTCGCCTAAATGAACTTAATTACGCTGGGCACGACAATCTCGTTAGAGACCGGGACTCCGGTTGGCGCGCTCCGTAAGTATGTACGTTCCGAGCGTTCCTCCGCGCCCTACCCTCATCGGCCCCCCGGTATACCGCGGCGGGGCCAATCCGGCCAACGTCGCGCAGCGCAGGGCCCCTGCTCCGTCTCCTGTGTATCGTCCCCCGAAAGCCGTTCCGAATTCGCCCGCTGGACCCCGCCTGCAGCTCGCCCCGGTCACACAACGTAAAGCGGCCGCGGCTCCCGCGTACCAGCCGCTTGCAGCCGGGAACCAGAGGAATTTGCCGGCACAAGTTCCGTTGCAACGGGCGCCCGCTCCGGCCCGGGCTTACAGTCCGCAGCAGCCGCGCACCATTCAGCGCTCGCTGCGAATCGCATATTCCTTTTGGCATCCACATTTCAGGACGCGCGTACAGGCGGCGCTCACCGCTTTGGCAGGTGGAGCGGCTCGATTGGTTTTCAACGGCGACCAAGTCCGGATGGCCCCCGGCGCGCCGGCAGCGGCCTCTCCGAGCCGGCAGCTGCTTGCGCGTATTATCACCCACCGGCGTACCGTAACTATTGAAAGAACCGACGGCCACAATCGGTGTGAGCCAGTGGGCGCTACTGCACAGCAAGCGATGCAGGCGGCCGCGAATGGCGTTGGGACCGACGCCATCGTTCACATCAACCAGCCCACGATGGTTCCGGGAGCGGCCAATACCGAGGCCACGGTCGCGGGTGCGATGGGAGCGCCAGCCCTAGCTGCCACTCCCGCATCGATTCTTTTAGGACACGAGCTGATCCATGCGGACCGGTGTATCCGCGGCATATCTTCGTTTTCACAACAGCCGGTATATGGCGGAGGCATGACGTGGACCGGCACGCTGGGGTCTTTCGTGCGGAATAACAACGCGGCGGCTCTTGCGGAGGAGGAAATCTACACCATCGGGCTTCCGGTGGCGGGCACGACCGCGCCCAATCCCGACCAGCAGGCGGTTACAGAAAACGCCCTACGCGCTGAACACCAACAGCCGAACCGTATCGGCTATCCATAGAATCCGGCCGAGCCGTCGTCTCAAAATTACATTTCGCGCAGTGTGAGCCGGCAAGGAGCAACCGATCTGCGGCTCCTTCCCGGCTCGTGCGCCTTCACTTGAAAACCTTGTCTAAGACGTAATCGACCGTATCCTCCATCTCGTCGCTGCGCGGGGTTTGCGGAACGTTGTAGTAATACCAGCCGCCGGACGATCCATGGGACGGCTCGCGGTACTCGAAATCATTCTTATTGTGCGGATCGAAGGCGCTCTCCTTGAGTGCTTTCCTGCGCTTCACAGTAGGATTCGATACGTAGTTGTTGATCAGCTTGTCTAGGCCGCCGCCTTTTCCCATGTTTTCGTCGCCAGGGCCAAGCCAAAGATTATCGCGGTGATTGAAGAAGTCGCTCGACATGTCCGCGAGATAGCGGCCGTCGTCGCGCGCGTCTTCGAATTCGGACTGACTCCACGTTTTCCACTGAGAAGGAACGAAGCATTTGCCCATGAACTCTTCGAACTGATCTTCATCGCCGTTGGCAAGAATCGTATTGACCGCGGCTCGCCATAGGCTCCAGGCGAGCTTGTGCCGCCGATGCACGCTTGGAAAAGCGAAAGAAATTCCATTGTTATCGGAGAACTTTACGATGTATTCTTCCCCGTTTGCGTCGGCCTCATTGAACACTTCCTTCTTCAGCGCGCTGGTAAATTCCGGCCGGCCCCCGATCTGATATGCCTTCAGTCCCTTGTCCCAGTTGACGGTAACCTTCCGCTGAACCGTTGTGGGCGCACTCGCCTTGGGAGCTACTGCTGAGGTTGTGCCGGTAGGAGCTATTGCAGCATGCAAGACTAGCGCCGGCGCAAAAGTCGGTATGGATTTGCGCTGGATGGTTTTCGCAGTACTCTTTGCGAGGTGCGAATTCATAGGATTGTTTCCGGCGACGCCGACCGTACGGCCGCCCACCATTCTGGGTTGTGCTCCTGTTGAACCGGCAACGGGCTGATAGGGACCGGGCGCGCGTTGCACCGAACTCGACTTGGCGAACGGAGCATAAACCGGCGGAGCCATTCGTGGCATTGCGGCGCGGGACATAGCAGGCTGAACTGCGGGGCCAGCCTTCGCCACCGCCGGGCGAGACGGCGCAGCCGACGGCTGAATCGGCTTTTTGTGCCCGAAGGGCGAGTAAGCAGGAGGCGCAGCGATTGCGGGGCGATTGGAGCTCGTGGCGATCGGAGGCCGCGGTCGGTATACGGCTGGCGGTTGAGACATGCGGTCGAGAGAAATAGTGCAAATAGCGATTGAAATCTTGCACAAAATCGGCCCTGCCGGTTTGCGCCCTCCAAACAAAAAACAACCGCGAGAATCGGTTCCCCCAAAACGCACATAGAATTGCGGTCTCTCATCCCGGGCTTGTGTGTCGCGCCTGAGCGATGGCGGATCGTTCATCAAAAGCAAGTAGAATGCTGGCTCAAACAAGGCATCGCAAGGTGCGGGCCGGCGCGCCCGCTGTGGCGGCGCTGGGTGTTGTTCTCACATTTACTGGGTGCATCAAGGTGGGCATTCGCCCGCATGCCACTGTGGCGGTGAATATTGCGCCGGACGCCAATCAGAATCAGCCTGTGGCGTTCGATTTCATAGAAATCAACGACAAGGATCTCGCCAAAGAGGTCTCAAAAATGACGGCCGCAGATTGGTTTCAAAAACGAAGCCAGATCCAGGAGGATTTTCCAAAATCAAATTCGATCTCGGTAAGAAGTTGGGAATGGATACCGGGGCAAGTCGTTCCCGATATTACAATTCCGATGCGGAAGGCGCCTCGCAGCACGCTGGTGTTCGCGAATTATTCCACGCCCGGTCCACACCGCGCCGCCATCGACACTTCGAAGCCGGAAAGCGTCGCACTCGGGCGGGACGACATGACCGTAGAGAAGCTGGCGCAACCGAAGCTGCCCAAGCCGCCCAAATTCAAGAAATAGAAAGAAACCAATTCGATTGAAAGATCGTGCTTAAAATCCCCGACCCCATTCAGTGGCATGAAGGCATGTTGCTCATGCCGCAACATTTTCAGCAAATGGCCGGACGTTTCGAAGGCCTTGTTCAAAACGCCGTAGCGACCGTCGGATCGCCTTACCCGTGGGGTTTGCTGCGGCTCGAGTATGACCGCTCCACCTTGGTGGACGGATGGTTGCGCGTGTTGCACGTCCAGGCCGTCATGCGGGATGGGTTTTTTGTCGAAGGCGGTGCGGAACTCGGCATCGACCTGCAATTAAACCTGACCGACTATGTCGAGCAGATGCGCGACCGGCCTCTGACGGTGTATCTGGCGGTCCCCGCGCAAAACTCGTTGTCCACACGCGGCGAACTCGCGCGGTATTTCTCACACTCAGGCGAGGCGATCACAGATGACGCCACGGGCGAGGACCCGGTGGTGATACCGTGGCTACGACCCAGGTTGACACTCTGGGCCGGCGACTTCCCGCCGGCGCGCTTCGTAAGCGTGCCGATCCTTCGGATTCAAACCAAGAACAACGTCTTTCTAGCAGACGATTACATTGCGCCGGCGAGGAGTGTAACCGTGGGCTCTCCGCTCGGGAAACTGTGCGGCGAAACGACTGGCTTCGTGCGCGAGCGCAGCCGAATGCTTGCCGACCAACTCCGTTCAGGTTCATTCGCGGTCGACAACAGCGAGGCCGCCGAGTTGCGCATCAAAGTGCAGGCGTTGGCGGTAGGCTTGCCGAGCCTGGAAGCCGCGCTTGTTTCCGGCGCCGCGCATCCCTTTGCTGTCTACCTACTGTTCTGCCAACTTGCCGGACACGTGGCCACGGTCACGTCCGACTTCGTCGCGCCGCAGTTTTTGCCCTACCGGCATGACGACCTTCTCGCAACGTTCCAACCGGTGCTTCACTTCATTCGGAAAACCGTTTCGGATGCGGTCGTGGAATCCTGGTCGTCCACGCAGTTCCGGCTTGTGAACGGCATTTTCGAAGCGCCGAGTTCGGCCATGCTCGACGAGACGATTGCCCAGCACGCCGGGTCAGATGCGCCGCTAGCGGCCGTAGCCCTGCGTGTGCCGCCCGGCGTCCCCGAGCAAAGCGTTTGGCACTGGGGCGACAGTTGCGTGATCGGAAGCGCGGGCGCTGTTGCTCCGCTGCTTGCAACGCGCGTTTCCGGTGCGGAACGGCGGCGAGTCGAGCGTCTGCCCGGATTGGCTCCGCCCCGGGGGATGGTTCTGTTCGCGCTCGGCTTCGATGAGAACGCCGTCAAACCCGGTGAGGCGCTCCAGTTGATCGAACGCTTCCTGAGCGAAGGACGGCCTTCGGAAGCAGTCCTGTACTTGAAGCGCCCGCAAGCGGCGACGGAGGACATGTAGATGCTTCGCCGCGCACCGGCGCCCGTTCCCTCCCTGAAAATGTTCCAGCGGTACTGCGCAGTGCTTCTCGACCTGAAGCAAGAGGCGCAGCATCCTCCCGAGCCGAAGGCGATCGAGAATGCGCCGGTCGCAGCGACCTCCACGAACCCGGCCGAATCGAAGCCTGCAGACACGGCAGAACTCGCGAAGCGGCCGCCGGGGCGCCCGCAAGTGATCTGGAGTCATCTGGCGCTGCTTCTAGAACAGCAATTGATGCAGGCATCCCGCGTAGCCGGACCCGTAGGACTGGAGTTCCATCGTGAAGCCGTTTATGTCATGGCTGCCCTGACGGATGAGACATTCGTGCATATGAACTGGGAAGGCAGCGGCTACTGGCTGGCGCACCTTCTCGAAGCGCGATTCTTTCAGACTCACTTTGCGGGAGAGCAGTTCTTTCATCGCATCGATCAGTTGCTTGCACGGGATGACGACCCGGCGGCGGAAACCGCTAGCGTCTATTTGGCGGCGCTTGCGCTCGGCTTCCGCGGGCGCTATTGGGAGGCTCAACACCAGGACAAACTGGATGCCTATCGCAAGCGCCTGTTCTTTTTTATTGCGCGGCGGGACCCGGAGATCGGCGAGTCGGCAGATCCACTCTTCCCGGAGGCCTATCGAAATACCATTCAGGCGGGAGCAATGCCCAAGCTTCCGCAACCGCGGCGGTGGATATACGTGCTCTGCGGCCTTGTAATCGCCTGGGTGATCGCAGCGCAAGTGCTCTGGCAGAATCTCAGCTCGGATCTGCACCACAAAGTCTGTTGCCTGAACGCGGAGTGCAGCCAAAGTTGCGCCGCCAGGGGTGGGGAATAGGCAGGAGAAATCATTGTGAACCCTACCTTGATAGCCCTGATCCTGCTGCTGGCCCTTTTCGTGCTTGCGGTGCTTACAGTGGTCCTGTTGCTGCGCCGGAGCCAAAAGGATGCCGGAAAAAAGCCGAAGCCAGGTTCGGAGCCGCACGATACGGTTGGACGCGCTGTTAGCGAGGCGTTCGCCGCGCTTCGCAAAAAGATGGCGGTCGGCAAGCCGCCGCAAAGCGTCCCGTGGGTCATGCTGATCGGCGAGCCCAACACGGGCAAGACGACGTTGCTCAACCAACTGGGTGCGGGGCTTCTGGTGCCATCGCCCGCCGCTGACGAGTTGCAATGGCGCTTCCTTGACCGCGGCGCGGTTATCGATGTCCCGGGAGCTTTTCTGATCACGGAAAGCGGAACTTCACAGCCGGACGGCCGATGGGAACGCATGCTGCGGCAGCTCCTGCGCCACCGGCCATCGCAGCCGCTGAACGGCTTGGTGCTTTGTATCTCGGCTTCCCAACTGAGAATGAGCAGCGAAGCGGAAACCGCGAACCGCACGGCAATAGCGGCCGCCGTTCGCGCGAAGCTCGACCAATTGCAAAACATCACTGGGCTGCTGATTCCCGTTTACGTGCTGGTCACCAAATGCGATCAGATCCAAGGTTTTGGTAATTTCTGCTGGGCGATAGATCGAGATCGGGACCACGATATCTTCGGCTGGTCGAATCCCAACAAGCTTGAGGCCGCCTTTGCGCCCGACTGGGTGAACCAGTCCTTCGATGATATTCAAGATCGGCTGGTCTCGCACCAGATGCGGATGTTCGGGTCTCGGATTTACACGCCCGCCGACGACGATCTGTTTGTCTTTCCACTCGAATTCGATGGGATGCGCGTTCCGCTTCGCAATTTCCTGACGGAGATTTTCCATGAGACCGCATATGTCGATTCGAATTTCCTGAGAGGCATCTACTTCTGTGGAGATTCCTCGGCGATCCGAGACCTCTCGCCCCATCCGGCTCCGCTCGCATCTCTTTCAGTCGGAAGCGATACCGTCAGGCTGACTGCGGCGCCCTCGTCCGGCCTGAACCGTAACCCCACCGGCTTTTCACCCGAACCGGCAATCGCGGTGGAGGTTCAGACGCGAAACGTTGCATTCGCCCGCGATCTGTTCAACGCGCGCATCTTCCCGGAAAACAGGATCGCGCAGCCGGTAAGTCGAATTCAGTTTTCACGCCGCCGGCTGGTATTCGCGGCGCAGATGTCGATCGCGATATTTGCCCTTGTTTTCTCCCTCGGAACGGCAGGCGCTTGGACGCGCTTGTCGCATTTGAGAGACCGCAAATTCGTCGGCCTGTTGAACGCTCTTTCGGAAAAGATTCCAGCTACTACCGGCATCCAGCCGAAGGCGCCCACAGTGCAAACCGCGTACGACCTGGTGGACACTCTGGGGACTTTGAACGCGAGCGGCTTCCGGTCGTTCTTTCTGCCTGCCTCATGGGGCGATCCGCTCGACCGTCAGATTGCACAAGGGCTAGCGGGCGCGTTTAGCAGAACCGTGTTTCCTGCCATCAGCGCCGCTCTCGATCAGCGCGCGCGGGCCTTGGTCGGAAATTGCGCAGCCGAGCCCCTCGCCGAAGGAAGCGACGCGGAGAGCTTATCGACGCTGACCAACGTCAACTTCGAAGGCGATTCAGGCTACATGGCGCTCGAGCAGTTTGTTGCGCAATACACGGGACTCGAAACGGCGATCCGGCATTACGACATGGTGCGGCGCCTGGGGACGGGAGGATTCACAGATCTCGACGCCCTGTTCGAGTATCTTATCGGCAAGAATCTCAACGACGCCGAGACCACCGCTCAAAGCACTTATTATCAGCGTGCCTTGGAAGCCGCTAACGGCAACGCGGTGCCGATCACCCGCGCAGGCTATCTGAACGATTGTGCCCGGAAATTGACTGCATCGAACGCCAATGCCTCGCTCATAAGCAACTTCTATTCGAGCTGGTTCGACAACAATCCGGTGCTCGGGGCCGCGGCGCAGGTCGCTGACCAGATCGGCGATCTGGAAGCGGGCAAGCTGCAGTCGAACGATGACGCGGCGGCTCTGGCGCAAAATATCCGTATATTAGACAGCGACGTCTCGAACGGAGCGGCCAAATGGCTGACTCAGCCCGCGTTCGATCCGGCGTTCTATCCGGCTCTCGGCAACCTTCTCAAGCTGCGCTTCGCAAACTCGGAGACGCTGGATTTTGTGAAATTGAAGGGCGCAGAGGGCTGGACGAAGTTGAACGATCAGTTGTACACCACAGGCTCTAGCGATTTGGGCACGGTCCTGCAGCGGCACGGAACAGGCGTTCAGGTGTCAGGCGACGTGATTTCGCTCGAGGTGGCGCTGGATACGCTTCTACACCAGGATTTCGCGGTCGAGAGTGGGGCGGCCTCTCCAGGCTCGGTGCATGTGGTTTGGAATAAAGCGGCGCTCGCGCAAGCACAACAGCTTGAGGAATCCTATGCCAAATATATACACGATCAAATGCCACTGCTGCCGCCGAGCCTGCGCAATCCTGTGCAGCGGCTCGCGGGGCAAAACTTGCAGCGGGCGGTACTGAGTGCCGTGGAACGCGCCGAGGAGCCGGCCGGAGCGCTCGATCAGACCAATGCGTTTCTTGAAATTCGCAGCTTTGCGGACGCCGCGCCACTGCTTACGCACCTGCAGGATTCTCTGCCGGTGGCGGAGGGAAGCACGGGCGGCAGCTTGCAGTGGATCATGCAGCAGCAGAGCACTGCCCTTGCGAAGTGGCTGAACGGCAACCTGGAAAACCAGGCGCCCTATCCTTACGCTTTGGCTACGGCTGCAGACCGCGAGCAGACGACGCCGCTGACGCAAGTGATGTTCAAGACCGATACGCGCGATGCCCTCGAAGAGTATTTGGCGGCGCAACGGGAGCGCGTGCGCACGCTGGCGACGGATTATGCGGCGCCTCTTGCGGCCTATCTACAGTCACAAGGCCTGCAACACGCATCCGGATTCGATCCCTGGATCGCGATCATTCGCGATGTCAGCGATTACGATGCGAAAAAACCTGGGAACTCGATCGCGAGCCTCGAAAACTTCATTCGCAGCGATCTCGACAAGATTACGCCGGACAATGGATGCCAGGCGGTGGATGTGGCGCCGCGCTCGAACGATTACTTCGTTCAGCTACATGCCAACCTCGAAAGCGCGGGCATTCGCGATTGCGCGCAAGCGGCCCTTCATATTTACACGGCACAAATTGCGGACTTCTTTAATACGAAACTGGCTGGGAAATTCCCGTTTGGCCCACTGCCTTCGACGCCCGGTGCGGCGCAGGCCGATCCATACGATGTTTCCGAGTTTCTATCGCGAATGGGCAAATGGGGAGCGTCTCTCCAAAAGTTTTTCGCGACGCAGCCCGAGTATTCCGCCGAACTCGCTTTCGTGCGTGAAGCCGATGCCGTTCGGCAGATGATGGCGGGCGGCCAAAGCCCCGGCGCGCCGTTTGCGGACGTGGTGGTTTACTTCCGCACAAACCAGGACGCGGAAAAGAACGGGAATCAGATTATCCAGTGGGATTTCCGCTCGGGCGATCAAGTCATCCATTACCCAGGCGCACAAAACTCGCTGCGGTGGCACTATGGCGATACTGTGAACGCCACGCTGCGATATGCGAAGGATTCGCCTGACATCCCGCGGCCCGGTACCGAGCGGAATGCGCGCGTGGATGGACGATCGGTGAGCTGGACCTATGCGGGAGGATGGTCCCTGTTTGCGCTATTAAGTCAGCACACCGGCATTGCATCCGAATTCAACGCCACGCCGCAGGCGATGGCGAGCACGGCGACATTCGCGATTCCCACACTGCCTGATACGGCGCGCGAGCGGCCGCCCGTGCCGGTTCCCACGCCCGGTGAAACCGTCGTGTATCTTCGCTTCGGATTGCGGATCCCGGACGCGAAGGAGCCGCGCGAGGCGCCTATCGTAGCGTTCCCGATGAAAGCTCCGCAATTTTCGACTTCCTCCTCTTCGGCGGAATAATTATGGCGACTGTAGCAAATACGATTTTCCAATTTCCTGTCGACAAACTGCTGGCGCCGATCAGCCCTGAAAACCCCGTCGGCGAGGACCTCCGTTATGGCCCGGTGTACGACCGCATTCGCGAGCTGCGGCGAGAGGATGATGAAACGCTGCCGCAGGGCGTCTGGAAGGCGGATCTAAAGAGAGCCGATTGGAACACGGTCGAAGCGGTCTGCCTGGACGCGCTGGAAACGAAGTCGAAAGACTTGCAGGTCGCCGCCTGGCTGCTCGAATCCTGGGCGCACTTATACGGCTTTGTCGGCGCCGCCGAGGGATTCCGCGTCATGCACGCGCTTTCGCGCAGCTTCTGGGACAACTTATATCCCCAGATCGAAGGCGGCGATGTCGATTTTCGAATCGCTCCCATCGAGTGGGTGAATCGCAAGCTACCGACGTATCTTAAGCTGGTGTACCTCACTGCGCCCGAAGCCTCCGACGTGCCGCCGTGCAGTCTCGCCGATTGGGAGATTGCTACACAAACCTCAAATTTGCATCCTCGCAGCGTTCAGGAGGCGACGGCTAAGGGCCGAGGTATGACGCTTGCGCGCTTTCAGCAAAGCGCCGTGCTCACGCCCACCCCGGAGATTGGAACGCGCTTCCATGATGCGCGTGCATTGCTCGCCAGATGCAGGGATTTCGACGTATACCTCGACGAAAAACTCGGCCGCGACGCTCCCGGTTTGCTGGCGGTCCGCCGCGTCGTGGAATCCATTCTCGAACTGCTCGCGGCTTTGTTGCGCGATCGCTCGGCGACCGATTTTCCTGAACCGGGGGCAGACCGGGAACTGACGGAATACGCTGGCATTGAAGCGCAGCAGGGCGGCGGTTTTGATGCTTCTCCCCTGGGCCGAATACGCACGCGCATCGATGCTTACCAGATGCTCTCGGAAGCCGCGGACTTCTTAGCCCGTACCGAGCCGCACAGCCCAACGCCCTATCTCGTCCGCCGAGCCATTGTTTGGGGATCACTTACTTTGGAAGAACTATTACCAGAGTTAGTCCGCAATCAATCGGAGTTATCCGACATTTATAGGTTACTGAACGTTAAAGCCGTCGATGCTGCAAAAAAATAGAAAATATTCTTTGGAAGTAATTGCGGGAGCGGCCACCATTTCGTAGGAGCGCGCGAACCGCGAATCCAAATTTCCCAGGAGCATATAGTGCCAGAAAGTATTCAGCATAAGCTGGATCGCGTACGCCCGCCGCGCGTCCAGATCACCTATGATGTCGAGATCGGCGGAGCCATCCTTAAGAAGGAGCTGCCGCTTGTCGTCGGAGTGCTCGCAGATCTGTCGGGTAACCCTGAGCGGGCGCTGCCTAAGTTGAGAGAGCGGAAGTTCGTCGAAATCGACCGCGATAACTTCAACGAAGTGTTGGCGGCATGTTCGCCGCGCCTAACGCTGCGAGCGGCTAATCGCCTCACCAAAGATTCAGACTCGAAAGTGAACGTTGAGCTGAAGTTTCGCGAGATCGACGATTTTACGCCTCTCAACGTGATGCTGAAGATAGAGCCGCTCAAAAAGTTGTTTCAAGCGCGCCAGCGATTGACCGATCTGCTGGGCAAGCTGGACGGCAACGACGCGCTCGATTCGATGCTGCAGGAAATTGTTGCGAGCACCGAAGATCTGAAACAACTGCAAGCCGCTACTGCGGCGGAGAAGCAACCCAATGCCTGATGAAAATATCTCCCTGAATTCCGACACGGCCACCATGCCGCCTCCGCCTGCTGTAACGCAGGAACTGAGCCTTCTCGACAAGATTGTGATTGAAGGCAAAATGGCGCGCGACATTTCGCAGCGCCCGCACGCCCACGACCTGGTCGGCGAGTTCGTCAACCAGGTGCTGACCGAAGGCATGACCATCAGCAACGATACGGTTGCCGGCATCAAAAAGCGCATTGCGCAGATCGACGCCCTGCTCAGCGACCAGTTGAACGAGATCATTCATGATCCCGCCTTCCAGGCGCTCGAAGCCTCCTGGCGCGGCTTGCATTATCTGGTCATGAACTCCGAGACGGGAACACAGTTAAAAATTCGCGTCCTGAACATGACGAAAAAGGAACTTCTCAACGACATGGAGAAGGCCACCGAGTTCGATCAAAGCGTCATGTTCAAACAGATCTACGAAGAAGAGTACGGTACCTTCGGCGGCAATCCGTTCAGCGTACTGGTCGGTGACTTCGAGTTCGGACGCCATCCGCAAGATATGTCGATACTCGACAAAATGGCCGGCGTTGCCGCTGCTGCGCACGCGCCCTTTATCGCCGCCGCCAGCCCCAAGCTGTTCGACATGGACAGCTTTGAAGAGCTAGGGGTTCCGCGCGACCTGGCCAAGAGCTTCGAATCGACCGAGCTTATCAAGTGGCGCTCCTTCCGCGAGAGCGAAGATTCGCGCTACGTTACCCTCACGCTGCCGCACATGCTGCTGCGCCTTCCTTACGGCCCGGATACCGTACCCGTGGACGGCTTCGATTACCGCGAAGATGTCGATGGCAAGGATACGAAGAAGTATCTCTGGGGCAATTCGGCTTACGCGCTGGCGCAGCGCATCACCAATGCCTTCGCGCA
The DNA here is from genome assembly GCA_036269275.1 of Bryobacteraceae bacterium. Taxonomy (GTDB): domain Bacteria; phylum Acidobacteriota; class Terriglobia; order Bryobacterales; family Bryobacteraceae; genus Bog-105. The sequence continues at coordinate 264,321 of DATASJ010000098.1, forward strand.
ATACAAATGGTGTGCAGCTATTCGCGGGGTCGAAGGCGGCGGAATCGTCGAAGGCATGCCGGCACACACCTTCAAGACCGACTCGGGCGACATCGCGCTGAAGTGCCCGACCGAAGTAGCGATCACCGACCGGCGCGAGAAGGAGCTGAACGATTTGGGGTTCGTCTCGCTGCTGCACTGCAAAGGGACGGATTTTGCCGCGTTCTTCGGCGGTCAAACCACGAATAAGCCGAAGGTCTACAACACCAATGAGGCCACCGCCAATGCGCGGATTTCTAGCATGCTGCCGTACATCCTGGCCGCGTCCCGGTTTGCGCATTATCTGAAGGTCATTATGCGCGACAAGATCGGCAGCTTCATGACGCGCGACAACGTGGCCTCGTATCTCAACACCTGGATCAGCCAATACGTTCTGTTGAACGACGATGCTCCCCAGGCCGTGAAAGCCAAGTTTCCGTTGCGTGAAGCGCGCGTGGATGTATTCGACATCCCCGGCAAGCCGGGATGTTACAAGTCAGTCGTGTTTTTGAAACCCCACTTCCAGTTGGATGAACTGACCGTTTCGATCCGGCTGGTAGCGGAGCTGCCGCCGCCGGCGAAAGCGGCCTAGTGGAAATTGAGAAAGGAGAATTTGAATGGACGTATTGATTTGCGATTGCAGCACAGCAAGCATCAACGGTGAATGCCAACTCCCCGACTACAGCAATATGATTGAGTTGTTGTCCTATAGCCACGGGGTCGCGCAGCAGATCACGGGCGATCAGAGCAACACCAAGCGGACCTCCGGTAAACCGAATCACCAGGATTTCACGGTGACGAAATATCAGGATCTCTCGTCCTGTCAGTTGGTCGATTTCTGTAACCAGGCGAAGCCGATTCCAACCGTAAAGGTAACGATTGGACAGAACGACAACGGCAAAGTGACGAAGATCTTTATCTATGAATTGACGAATGCACTGGTGTCGTCGATTTCGGTCGGCGGCGGCGGTGGCGGCAAGCCTCAGGAGACGGTGACCTTCAACTACACGAAGATCTCCTGGACTTACGCGGCGCAAAAGTCGGACGTGACGGATGCCGGGAACGCTTCGGCGACATGGAATCTGGCAACGAACGCAGCCTCTTAGAGCGTGAGCCGCGGCCTTCCCGCGGCTCAGCCGCACCGATATTCGAACGTCTCACCAGCATCGGAGATCCGGCGCGCGAAGAAACGCGCCCGCTCCGCTCTTTCGATGCCGCTGAGGCGCAGGAATCGGTGCGGCGCGAGTTGCGGCGTCTGCTCAACACTCGCGCCCTCCCGGTTTCCGTTGCCGCGGGGGACCGGCTGACCACCACAGAATACGGCCTGCCGGATTTCGCGCACATCAGTCCTGGCGATATCCAGGCCCGTAACGATCTCGCAGCCCTGCTGACGCGCACCATCGAAGCGTTCGAATCGCGATTGCAGAACGTGCGCGTGATTCTCGAACCGCACCCAAGTTGTCCGCGATCGCTGACGGGAGCCATCCTGGCGAATATGGTGATCGGCGTCATTGCCGAACCCGTCTCATTTCCCCTCGAGTTGCAGACGCGCTCTTGGGCCGCTGACCTGAAAACTCCGGAGCCCTCAGAGTCTATCGTATGAAGAGCAACGCCGACCTGCTGCGCTACTACACGGATGAGCTTGGCTATCTACGCACGATGGGACGCGAATTCGCGCATCAACACCCCATGGTTGCGAGCCGGCTGGAGCTGCAGGACGGCCATCCGGCCGATGCGCAGGTCGAGCGGCTGATCGAATGTTTCGCGTTTCTCACCGCGCGCATCCAACATCAGCTCGACGCCGAGTTCCCGGAAATTTCTACTTCGCTGTTGAGTGTCTTATACCCGCACCTTGTTCAGCCCATTCCCCCGTTGGCCATCGCCCGATTCGAGGTGGACGCCAAGCGCGGCAAATTCACCACCGGACACACGATTGAAAAGAACACCGGTTTGTTTGCGTATGGATCGGGTGGCGTGGCCTGCCGTTTCCGCACCTGCTATCCCGTGACGGCGTGGCCGGTGCACATCGAAGAAGTCGCGTTCGAGCCGCCCGCCCGGTTCGATTTCCTCAGTGGCGATGCAAGCGTGGCGGAGGTGCTTCGTGTGCGTCTGGCTGCAAGCGCCGGCTCGCTTAGCGATCTGGAGATGGACAGCCTGCGCTTCTTCCTGAATCCGCGGTCCGGGCCGGCCTACGTCCTGTACGAACTGCTATTCGCAAATTTGACGGGCATTCGGATTCTGCCGGAATTGGGTCCGCCCGTGCAGTTGCCGCGTACAGCGATTTCTCCGGTGGGTTTCGAACCCAGCGACGATCTACTGCCCTCGCCCCCGCAAGCCCATCCCGCCTATCGCCTGATTCAAGAGCATCTCCACTTCCCGGAAAAATTTCTGTTTTTCGACGTGAGCCATTTGCGTGGACACGCCTCGCAAAAGCATTTCGATCTCTTGTTCCTGCTCGACCGTGTACCGCGCCAGCGGCCGAGGCTCGACCGCGATTCGATAGCGCTGGGATGCACCCCGGTTGCGAATCTGTTCTCGCGTACGAGCGAGCCGATTCGCTTCGATCATCGCCAGCTCTATTACCGGCTGGTGCCGGACATTCGTCGCGAGAAGACGACGGAGATTCATTCGATCGTGAAGGTCTCGGGTTCGACCAATCCCCTCGACGAGACGCGGCCCTATGAGCCCTTCTATTCCTACCGGCACCTCGAACATGGCAGCGCGCGTGCGTTGTGGCACTCGCGCCGCGCGTTGACAGGCCGGGAGGATATGCCCGGGACGGAGATGTACCTTTCCTTCTTGGATCTCGACCTTAACCCTGCAGACCCGCCCGCTGAAGTGCTCTACGCACATACCTTGTGTACGAACCGGTGGCTCGCGCCGGAGATTCCGCCAGGGGCTCAACTGCAGATGGACACTGTCGGGCCCGTGACGGCCTCTTGTCTAGGACGTCCGACAGCGCCTGTCTACCCGCCCTTGGGGGGCGCCGCAGTCTGGCGGCTCATTTCAAATCTCTCTCTGAATCACCTTTCGTTGAAGAGCGGCAGAGAAGGGCTGGACGCCTTAAAAGAGGTGCTGCGCGTGTACTGCTTCGGTGATCAGCCATCCATGCTGCAACAGATCCAGGGGATTCGCGAGCTAGCCGCGCGCGAAACGACATTGCGCATCGGCGATCAGGCTTGGCGCGGCTTCTGCCCCGGCACAGAGGTAACGCTGACGTTCGATGAAAGCATGTACGCGGGCGGCGGCGCGTTTCTCTTTGCCACCGTGCTGAGGCACGTTCTGGCGCTATATACGTCGGTCAATTCTTTCACTCGGCTGATCGCGCGACGCGTGGGCCGCGAAGAGGAATGGCATCGCTGGCCGCCATTAGCCGGATATCAGCCATTGCTCTGATTTGCGGAGACAACTTATGCAAGCAAAATTTGTTCGTTCAAATGTCACGGTTCAGGCGCTGTTCCTCGGCTCGGGCGGAACCGTCAGCGCCGCCGGAAAAGCGCTACAGCGGAAAGGTGCGATTCAGCTCAGGCCCGGCATGGAAGCCTTTCAGGTGGATCTGCGGCCAAAAACAGGCGGGTTGCCGCTTCCCAAGGACATACAAGCAAAGATGGAGCAGGCGCTCGGCGCGAACTTCTCCGATGTTCGCGTACATGTCGGAACCGAAGCTGCGTCCATCGGCGCGGTGGCGTTCACGTGGGGCGCGAACATCCACTTCGCTCCCGGCCAGTACAATCCGCACACGCCACAGGGCCAATTCCTGCTGGGTCATGAACTTGCGCACGTCGTCCAACAGCGCGCCGGGCGCGTGCCAAATCCCTTCGGCGGCGGAGTGGCGGTGGTGCAGGATCACGCGCTTGAGGCGGAAGCCGACCGTCTCGGACGCCTCGCCGCGGCAGGATGTGCTCCATGCAGCCGAAACTCTACCCGAATCTGAATCCCGCTGCTGCCATTCCGGTGGATCGCCACCAGATCTTTCATCTTGATGCGTTCTTCGACCAATATCGACTGCACCGCTCCGGCCACCATGGCCACTATGTTCCGAATTCACGTTATATCTTCGTGCGGATGGCAAGTGGAGAAACATTGATGCATCCGACGTATCGCCACCCGGCGCTGGCCGAAGGACGCGCTGTCCATTACGCGGGAGAAGCCTTCTTCGATAACGGCCGCTTGCGTTGGTGGAGCAACGGCAGCGGGAATTACCGGCCCGATCCTGAACATGCCGAGCAGGCCGGCCTCCCCATGGACCGCTTTTATACCTACGACAAGATCATCAAGGGAGCGCACCAGGTTGGAGATTTGAGCGGCCTTCGGACCCAGGGCCCAGTGCGCCCCGGGTTGCGCCCTTCTACAACTGGCGGTTCCAGGGGAAGCTAATGGCGTCCACGGCATATGGGTGGGAGCGCGCCGCGTCGCTCCGCGAATGGCTGCTGCATGAGCCGTACCGGTTCGAGTTCTACCAGGCCGTTCGGCTGCTCGAAGGTTTTACTCCAAAAGCGCTTGTTTCGGGCGGAACAGAAGGCGCGGAGCAGGGCGCCGTTCGATTCCGTTCGCGAGTCAGCCTCAGCTTTCCGGCGAGCGAGGTCCACGATCTAGAGTGGACGGCAGCCGTTCCACGCCTGACCGTGAACTTCCTGGGCCTCGGCGGCGCGCTTGGGCCTCTTCCGGCGCCGTATACGGAGATGATCCTCGAGGCCAAAGCACGGAAAGACCACTCGGCCGCGGACTTTTTGGACATCTTCAACCACCGCCTGGTCACCATGCTCTATCGCGCCCGGAAAGCGCATGATCCGGCGCTCACCGCCCGTCCGCCGCATCAGGGCTCGTTCGCGGAGCACCTGTTCGCGCTCATTGGGTTGGCGCTGCCGCCGGCAAGAAACACGCTCGGGTTCCCCGCTCAGCGCCTGCTCTCCTACGCCGGAATGCTGGCCCGGCAGCCGCGCACGGCCGCGGGGCTCGAAGTGATGCTGGCCGATCACTTCGGTATTCGCGTGCGCGTGCGGCAGTTCGTTGGCCGGTGGAGGCATATCGATTCCAGTCAATGGACACAACTGGGCCGCCGCGGAACCAATCAGGAGTTGGGGGCCGGCGCGGTGCTCGGCACGCGCGCGTGGGATCAAGCCGGCCGTATTGCCATTCGAATCGGCCCTCTGAGCCTGGATCGCTTTCGCCAGTTTCTGCCAGGCTCTGCGCAGTATGCCGAGATATCGCGCCTCGCCAGATTTTATCTGGGAATCGAACATACGGCGGAGGCGCACTTGCTGCTGCAGCGCGACCAGGCGCCTCCCTCGCGCTTGGGGCAGGCGCAGCTCGGCTTCACATCGTGGCTTCTGAGCAAGCGGCATTCGCAGGCGGTTCCGTCCGTGCGCGTCAGACTCGAGAACTGATATGGCATCTTCCTTTACGCAGGCCACGCGGCCGTTGCAGATTACAACGCCGCTCGGTACCGACAAGCTGCTGGTGCGGAGTTTCGAGGGCGAAGAACAGGTTTCAGGGCTCTTCCTTTATCGCGTCGAGCTCTATTCGCAGGATGCATCGCTGTCCTTCGACAGCATTCTCGGCAAGGCGGTCACGCTGCAGATCTCGCAGTCCTCCGGCGACATACATCATGTAAACGGCATCGTTGGAAAGTTCGTGCAGACGGGCCGCGACAGCACGTTTGTTTATTACAGCGCCGAACTGCGCCCCTGGTTCTGGATGCTGACCATGAGCGCTAACTGCGCCATTTATCAGAACATGACCACGCCGGACATCATCAAAAAGGTGTTCAGCGACCTGGGCTTTTCCGATTTCACCGACAAGCTAACAGGCTCCTATCAGGCTCGCGAGTTTTGCGTGCAGTATCGCGAAACCGCGTTTGCCTTCGTCTCGCGCCTGATGGAGCAGGAAGGCATTTTCTATTTTTTTACACACGACAGTTCCAGCCACAAGATGGTGCTGGCCGACGATTCGAGCGCGTGGACCACGCCAGCCGGGCTGACCGCCGCGCGTTACGCTGTCGATCCGGATGCCTGGACGGCGGACGACGTGGTCTCCCATTGTTCTCTCGAGCAAAATGTCACCAGCGGCCAGTTCAAGGCCGACGATTACAACTTCGAAACGCCGGATACCGATCTCCTGGCCTCTGCCGCCGGCGCCGATACCTCACGCTCGGTTTACGATTTCCCCGGCTTGTGGACCAAGCAGAGTGACGGCGAATCGATCGCTAGTCTACGACTCTCGGCGCTCGAATTGCATTCCAAAGCGCTGCGAGGCACGAGTAATTGCCGCGCGTTCTACGCCGGATGTAAGTTTACGCTCAGCGGCCATTATCGTAGCGACCTGAATGCGAGCTATGTCATTCGCGTGCTGCGAATTCAAGGCAGCCAGGAAGGATATTCGAATAGCTTCGAAGCATTCACCGCCGACTTTGCCTTTCGCCCGCCGCTGATTACGCCTGCTCCGGTCATTCCCGGCACGCAACTGGCGCTGGTTGTTGGCAAGTCCGGCGAAGAGATCTGGACCGATCAGTACGGCCGCATCAAGGCCCAATTTTTTTGGGATCAGATCGGCAAAAAGGACGAGAACTCCTCCTGCTGGATTCGTGTTTCGCAGCCCTGGGCCGGCCAGCAGTGGGGCGGCATGTTCCTGCCGCGCATCGGACAGGAAGTGATTGTCGCTTTTCTGGACGGCAATCCCGACCGGCCGGTGGTAGTCGGCACGCTCTACAACGCCACGCAGACCGTTCCCTACACGCTGCCCGATAACCAGACCAGAAGCACGATCAAATCGAGCTCATCGAAGGGCGGCTCCGGCTTCAACGAAATTCGATTCGAAGACAAGGCGGGGTCCGAGGAGCTCTTTCTACAGGCTCAAAAAGATATGACCGTGACAGTGCTCAATAATTCGACAACTAGCATTACCAAAGACGAGAGCCTCACCGTCCAGGGCAAGCGCACGCTGACCGTGACGGGCGCGGAGTCCCACACCAACCAGGCGGATTACAGCTCCACTGTCAGCGGCAATTACACCTTGAAAGTAAGTGGAAATCTCAGCATCGAAGCGTCAGGATCGGTAAGTATCAAATCCGGCACTACTTTCGCGAACCAGGCGGGAACTTCGATGAGTAATCAATCCGGGACGGATTTCACCAATAATGCCGGAACTACGCTTACAAATAAGGCCGCGGCTTCTCAAACCGTCGATGGCGGCGGGTCTCTCACCATCAAGGGTGGCATGGTGAGCATCAACGCTTAAGGAACAACGATGGCGATGCAAGTGTGTATGGGTGCGATGCTGCAGTGCAGTTTTGGCGCTGCGCCGTCTTCGTTGGCGGTGCTGCCGGCGAATCGTGTGATGACCGGAACGCCCGCCGCCAACATAATGGATGGCAAGCCGATGGTGAACGTCATGCCCTTCGGAATGTGCAATTCAATGGCGAATCCGACAGTTGCTGCGGCGACCGCCGCGGCGATGGGCGCTCTCACGCCAATGCCGTGCATACCCGTAACTCCTGCGCCATGGGCGCCCGGCGCGCCCACTGTAACCATCGGTGGTATGCCCGCGCTCGACAACAATTCCAAACTCATGTGCAATTGGGGAGGAGTGATTCAGATCAACGACCCAGGGCAAACGGTGGTGCAGATACCATGAGCGAGTTGGTTGATTTTTCGCTCAGCAAGCGCCGCCTCGTCTGGCTGATTCTCTGCTCGGGCTTGATGCTGATGCTCCTGTTCGGAGCCGGCGTCGCGGCGGGATTTCTTCTCTCTGGCCACACGCCCGGCGAGAAAGAACTGCATCAAAATCGCGATTCGGTCGAAAGGGAAACAAGCAAGCGAAAGGATTCGAAGGCTGCTTCGTTGAAGACGACCGAACGAAGCGCCCCCAAATTGAACAACCCGGCGTCCCCCAGCAACAGTGCGTCATCGCAGGCGGCCGCGCAAGGGCATCTCAGCGTCGAAGCCGCATCTTTTCCCCAGGAAGGCCAAGCTTCGCATTTGGCAGCCCTGCTCCAGCGCGACGGTTACCACCCGGTCTCAACGGGCGAAGACACAACCAGTGCTGCACCTTCTTACTACGTTCGCCTCGGGCCCTATTCAAGTTGGGAACAAGCTTCGCGAGTTGCTACGGAGTTAGAACGTTCCTATGACTTACACACTCTCGTGAAGCCTGCCCGCATCGCTGATTAAATAAGTAACTTATTCCACCTGATATCGGAATAACTCACCGCCGCTGCCCGCATCCACGCTAATGCTGTGGATTGCATTTTGATCCGCGGCCGCACACAGCACTTTCTCCGAAATGTCCGGAATCAGCGTTCCTGTCAGGATATGATCCACATTGCGGGCCCCGCTGTGGCCGTCCACGCATCGCCGCGCGATCTCTTCGACCACCCGGTGCGAGTATTTGAACGAAATGGAATAGGACGATTCGAGTCGTCGAGCGATTTCACCGATCTTCAATTCGACTATTTGCAGCAGCGTCATGTCCCCGATCGGGTAGTAGGGAACTACGATCATGCGGCTGAGCAAGGCCGGTTTAAAGACCCGCTGCAGTTCCGGAGTAAGCGCCCTGCGCAGCTCTTCCGGCGACGGCATGCGCCCGGACCCGCAGAGTTCCTGAATGAGCTCCGATCCGACGTTCGATGTCATAACGATCAGCGTGTTGCGGAAATCCACCGCGCGGCCTTGTGAGTCTTCGAGCGTTCCTTTATCGAACACCTGATAGAAAAGCTCCATTACGTCCGGATGCGCCTTCTCCATTTCATCGAGAAGCAGAACGCAATAGGGCCGCCGGCGCACAGCCTCGGTCAGCACGCCCCCGTCTCCATACCCGACATATCCAGGCGGGGAGCCCTTCAACCCTGAGATCGAATACGTTTCTTGATATTCGGACATATTCAGGACGACGGCGTTGCGTTCGCCGCCATAGAGAATATCCGCCAGTGCCATCGCAGTTTCGGTTTTACCTACCCCGGCGGGCCCCGTCAGCAGAAATACGCCCGTGGGCCGACACGGGTCTTCCAGCGCCGCGCGCGCACTCACAATGCGTTTTGCGACGAGATCGAGAGCATGCGGCTGCCCCACCACCCGCGCTTCGATCTGCTTGCGCAGGCTAAGAAGCGTCCGCAGCTCGCTGCTCAACATACGGCGTACGGGAATGCCCGTTGATTCCGAGATGACCTCGGCGACTACGCGCGAATCGACGAATGCGGGCACCAGCGGCTCGTCGCCTTGCAGCGTAGTGAGAGCCTCGTTGACCTGTGCCAGCTCACGCCGAAGGCTCGCCGCGAGCTCTTCGTCCGCGCAATCTTCAACTTGCGCTCTTAACTGAACCGCCTGCCGTACCAGGCCGCGTTCTTCCTTGCAGCGGTCTTCCAGGTCCGCCAGCTCCATCTCCACGACCCCGAGTTCCTCGAACAGCGCATTCGACCGGCGCGCGACATCCAAGCCCGCGGCACGCTCGCGTGTCAATTGCGAAATCTCTCCTTCGAGTACATCGATTCTATGGCGGCGATCCTCCAGCGCCGACGGCATTGAATTCTGGGCCGATGAAACGCGCGCACACGCTGTGTCGAGGATGCCGATCGCTTTATCAGGCAACTGCCGTCCGGTGACATAGCGGTGTGACAGCCGCACCGCGGATTCAATCGCCTCGCCCAGAACGCGAACGCCATGGTGCTGCTCCAGCAGCGGAATCACGCTGCGAAGCATCTGCATAGCTCCTTCTTCGCTTGGTTCATTGACCGCGATCATCTGAAACCGCCGGGCGAGCGCCGGATCTTTTTCGAAGTATTTCCTGTACTCGGTGTACGTGGTTGCGGCGATAACGCGGAAGTTTCCGCGCGCGAGCGCCGGCTTCAACAGGTTTGCGGCTTCGGCTTGGCCGCCGCCCACTAGCGTATGCGCTTCGTCAATAAATAAGATCACCGGCCGCGGCGCGTTCTGCACCTCCTGCATCACTTTCTTCAATCGCGCTTCGAATTCGCCGCGCAGCGAAGCGCCGGCCAGGAGCAGTCCCATATCGAGCGTTCGCACAGACACATCGCGAAGAGACGGCGGCGCATTGCCGGACGCCACGCGTAAGGCAAAGCCCTCGACAATCGCGGTCTTGCCGACTCCTGGCTCTCCGGTGAGAATCGGATTGTTTTGTCGCCGCCGGCTTAGAATGTCGATCAGTTGCCGAATCTCGGCTTCCCGGCCCAGCACCGGGTCGAGAGCGCCCGTCCGAGCCGCCGCGGTTAAATCGATCGTGAATTGCCCGAGCGCCGACTCGTCGTCCCCTTCTGAAGCTGGTGTTCTCGAAACCGTGCCCTCTTCGGCGCTAAACAAGTCGAGCATGCTCTCGCGAAGCTGATTTGCATTCAGCTTCAGCAGCTCGGGCGAAACCCCGCTTGCGATTTGTGCTCCGGTCTCACTCTGCGCCACTCCGAGCACGATAAGCCCCGATCGAATCTCGGTGATGCCATACTCCCGAGAGCCTATCGTCCAGGCGAACTCCAGAAGTTCAATCAATCGCGCCGACAGAATGGGTGTTCGCGAGTTGCTCGAACTGGCGCGCCTCTCGAGAGTGGAGTTCAAATCGGTGGAAAGCACGCCGCGGTCTATCCGGAAGTGTTGAAAAATGGCAGCGGCATCCGAATGCGGGCATTCGAGCAAAGCGCTCAGCAAATGCACCACGTCTACCTCGGAATGGCCATGGGCAACAGCTCGCGTCGCGGCACTCTCGGCGGCCCCGCGACACACGGAATTCAACTTCGAGATAAGAATCTTCAGGTCCGTCATGGGCCATGATGGTAGTACCTGAAAAGCCGGCGGGATCTTGGGAAAGATTACGGAAAGCTTTTTATAAAGGCCTCAGAGTTCCAGCTTGCCTTGAAACTGCATCTGCGCAAGATCGAAAAATTGCGCGATGGCGATCCGTCCGATACGCGCCTCGAATTCGATGCGCCGGTCGTTTTTGCTGATCTCTGCCGAGAGCGGAAATACATAGACAATCACCGGTCCGTCGTCGCGCCGCAAAACCTCGACGCTAAACGGTCTCACGTCCTCTTTCCCGTCACGCTTTAGAACGGCCTGGTTTTTGAGAGAATCCGCGACACTCTTTGGGCCGCCGCCGCTGGAGCGCGCGGCAGGAATGCCGTAGATACCGATACTGTAGCCATTCCTGTCCAAAGTGAGCACCTCGACAACATGCGACTTCAGCTCCGCCACCCGAATGGGGAGAGCGCTCTCCCAACGAACTCGCAACCTGATAAATTGGCTTGGCGCGGGGGCGAGAGCCTCAGGCCTGACGATGTCGATGGCGCTCTTGGGTGCTTGGATCCTGGGCCTGTCGTCTGCGATTCCGTCGAAGCCGAGGCCTTGATCCTGTCCCATCTTTCCACCTGCCCGGCGTTCATCCTCCGTCTGCAGCGGGCTGATCATGGCTTGCGTTGTCTTCGCCCATGGCGATTCAGCGAGGATCTGACGGGCGTCGTCTTCGGTCCATGCGGCGGCGGCTTTGTTCTCCCAGGAGGCATCTGCCGCAATCAAGATAACTGCCCAAGCAGTTAGTAGCGAGACCACTCGGAACGCGGACATAAGTACGCTTTTAGAATTTGACCATTAGATCGATGTCGAAAAGAACTTCGTCCCTGCGAAGGTCCGGAAACCAGACGCCCCCGCTTCCAGCGCAGCTTGTCGTAGCTGCCGACAGCACGGTTTGCCCGGACGGGTTGCCGTTCATGCAGGCGTATTGGGTCGGGAAGCCGTTGTTCGTTCCAGGAGAAGGGGGAGGCGTGATCCCGCCTGCGCCGCTCCAATACGGCACATTAGCGTGCCGATAATCCCCCTCAAAGCGGAAAGTGATCCACTGCTTGGGCATGTAATCGAAGGTGGCCGAAGTATCCCATGCCTTGAACGGATCCCCCGGATTTTCCGTGAAGTATGGCGAGTTGATCGCCGCCGAAGCCGCGCTCTCTCCATTAATGGGCGGAAGCAGCACTAAATAACGTCCAGGATTGTTGATCTGGCCGCCGCCTAGCGTCATCCCGAACAAGTCTCTGTGAAACCAGAAGCGGTTGTAAATCATGTAGCCGACGAAACTCTGCTTGGGCCCGTTCTTGGTATCTCCGTGGCAGCTCACACCGCCGCCAAATTCACAACCCAGATCGCCGGTAAAGCTAAGTGCCAGCTTGTCCAAGCCGAATCCAGGTTTGTCGTAATACTTGATTTCGATGCTGTTGTCAGTGTGGATGCGGCTCCGGCGTGGTGCGTAGAGATCGTCGTGGCCAAGGCCGTAATTATTGGAAATGATGTTCAACCAGGAGAAAGGAGTGTATTTAATCTGCCCTCCGAGACCTTTCCTCGAGTTCGCCGAAGCATATGACTGCCATCCATCGATGATCCACGGCTCAATCTTCAAATGGTGCGTGGGGAACGTCTGAATCCGTATGCCTTGGAAAAACCACGGTGTGTTAGACGAAACATAAGATGGTTGGTAAGCCCAATTATCGAAATTGTAGTAACTGAATAATCCGATGTACGACATGAAGATGCCGGCGTCGATATTCATTCCGTGCATTACGTTAATGTGATACCCGCCATACGCCTCCGAGAGATAGCGATCCGCATCCGCGAGATTCCATTGACCCTTCGCATAGCTGGCGTCATTCCGTACGGTCGCAGTGGAATACTCTCCAAATTGGGTCATGAATCGGGCGCGCACGTTATCCCAATGAAAGTCGCCGCCGATGCCGAGCTGCTCCAACTGGATTTCGTTCGACCGGAAGAGTTCGCTCGACCCTCCCATGGAGTCGTCGATCGGCTTATTGAAATCGTAAGTATATGTAAGATCGGCCCTGATTTCAGGAGTGAAAAACTTGGAATCGAAGGCCAGGCCTTTGGTTCGTGGGTTTCCATTGAGCCACGTCCAGTCGTAGTCTGCGAATGGAGTGAAGTTGTCGACCGTGGCCGGCCCCGGGTTGACCGGAGATGGCAAGACTCCATTCGGAGGGGCGGTAGTCTGGGGCGCAAGGTTGGAGGCAGCTTCCACCGGAGCGCTTCCTGCCGCAGGGGATTGTTTCCCTTGCACGGCCTTCAGCGCCGCCTCTAGCTGCTCGATTCGGCTCTTCATAGCTTCCAGCTCCTTTACCACTGAGAGCGTCTGAGCATCCCCGGCTGCGGGCGCGCTATTAGAGTCCGTCGCCGCATCTGCGAGAGCCAGTGCGAGATCGATGCGAGCCGTTCGCAATGCCGCTACATCGACTTCAGCCGACAACTTCTTAAATCCTTCTTTCCTTGCGACCACTTCGTAGCGCCCGGGCTCAAGTTGATCCACGGCGAAAAAACCGTTGCTGCTGCTGATCGCCATCCGTGTCGTATTCTGACTCACGCTATGAACGGCGATCTGGGCTTCCGATACTGGCAGTCCGGTCACAGAATCCCGAGTGACGCCACCGACTGCCCCCAGTTCCTCTGCGGCGGAACCGAAGAAGGGCAGCGATACGCCCTGAAATACAAGGTAGGCTGGCATCGCGACGGACAGCAGTAACTTGCGAATCATATGGATCTCTCTTTGACTAACTATCTTTCAGCGGCGCAAAGTAATGCTCTTTTGCGATGTTAGTCTGATCGAGATTAGGAATGTATAAAGATCAAATCTGTTTTCTGTATGTGCGGCGAACAGTTTGTAACGAAACCGCGCGGACAAAGGAATTGTTTACGATTTCTTCATGCCTTCTTTATGCGCTTGGATCTACGTGTCTTCGAATGGCTGTCCCCGCGCCTCTCGAAGCGAGACCTACTGGAAGTAATAGGTTTGGCTGGACGAATTGATGCCCCAGACTGACGCATCGGAGCTGACCGAAATAGCGTGCAGCGTTCCAGGAATCTCGTCCCAGCTTCCCGAGCCGGCGTTGTATCGCCAGATCAGATCGCCCGAATTGACGCCCCAAACACTGCCATCGAAGGCCGCGCAAATCTGTGCAAGTTGACCCGGCACGGATTGCCACGACTGTGTTGCTGTGTCGAACCGGTAGATCGATCCTTGTGCGTCGAGCCCCCAGACGTTCGCGCTCGATCCTACTGAAATCTGGCTGAGCGCCCCTGGCATGAGCGTCAGTGCGCCCGCCTCCGGGTTGAACCAGTAAACGTGCGACTGCGCATCCAGGCCCCAGACCGCGCCGTCCACGCCGATCGAAAGCTGCGCAAGCGAACCGGGTATCAGTGTCCAGCTCTTGGCCGGTGCGTCGAAGCGGTATACCGAACCCCCGGCGTCGATTCCCCAGACATCCCCGGTGTCCGCCACGCCGACTCGCGCCAGCTTGCCTGAAACCGGATCCCAACGCGCTTTCGAATAGTCGTACCGATAGATAGAACCCGATGAATTGACACCCCAAACCGCGCCGTTCGCCGCTACTGCAATCTGCGCCAGCGTCCCTGGAACCCATGCCCAGCTTTGCAGGGAGGGATTGAAGGTGTAAATTTGACCCCACATATTCAGTCCCCAAACGTTCCCGTCCGAAGCCGCCGAGATCTGCACGAGTTCTCCGGGCACTTGGTGCCAGCCCTGCATCGCGCGAGTTGCGGCCGCAAGCTGATAAACGTTGGGCATATCGACCCCCCAAGCCCCGCCATCTGCGCTCGCGCTGATCGAAATGTACGAACCGGAAACCGGGTCCCATCTGTTTGTCCGCACATCGTATCGGTATGTGGTGTAATTCCCGTCGACTGCCCAGACGTTTGCGCCTGAACCCACCGAGATACTGCTCGGAATGTCTGAATTCCAAAACGCGCCTGGAACCTCCTCCCAGTTTTGCGTCCGCCGGTTGAAGTGAAACGTGTCTCCACCCACGTTAATGCCCCACGCGTCCCCGTCCGCGCCCACGTAGATGCTCGCCAGTGAGCCGGGCACGGATTCGAAGGCGCCACTTCCGGGGTTGTATCGATAGATCTGCTGGGTTGAATTGATGCCCCACACGGCGCCGTCAAATCCCACCGCGATTTGTGTCAGTTCGGCGGCAACTGAATCCCAACTCTGTGTATTCCGATTGAAGTGGAATACGGAAGATCCGTTCACGCCCCACGCATCGCCGTCCATACCCACAGAAATTTGGCCAAGCGTGCCCGGAGTCTGCACAAACGTTTGAGAGCCGGAATCCCATTGATAGATACTTCCCGACCTCTCCAGCGCCCATGTAGCGTTGCTCGAACCGACCGACAACTGCCCCACGTTTGACACGTTCAGCGTTGTCCACGACTGCGTTTGCTCGTTATAGGAATAGGCAGTGCTGGCGCCGATGCCCCACAACGATCCGTCCGCCCCGGAAGAAACCGACACGGCAAAACCTGGCATCGCGGGCAACAATGCCGGCGCCTGTTCGCCCCACTCGGTAACGAAATGATAGGCGTCGAGGCTACCGAGGCCCGTCACCTGGTCATAGCCGAAGCCCGCCGTGTAACCCATCGAGCCGAATTGCGGACAATCCGTGGAACCCGCACTGCATGGCACAGAATTGTTTCCCTCCCAGATGTCGTGGAACGCACTCGACGAGAGCGCAGCCAGTTCGTAGAGCCTCGGATTGATGTTCCCCTGGGAACCGCCTGTCCACTGGTTCAGCAGCGCGACCATCGCTGCCAGCGTAGGGCTCCCGAAGGATGTCCCGCCATATACCGTCACTGTCGACCCCGAGTTGAGGAATCCGTTTACACAGCTTCCCTGCGTGCAGATCAGATATCCATCGTGCTCCGAGGAGGCCGCTAATGACACGTCCGGAACATCGCGTGCTCCATCGTTCGGAACGCCTTCTCCGGTCTGCCATGCGGGCTTGCTGAAGAGCTTGCTTTTTCCGCCGCCCGATGACCATAGATGCCCAACTTCCTCCGTATCGTTCCATGCCATCTCAGTTATGTAAGAAAGGGCTGACCCGCCCGCCCGGTTATTGCCGGTGGTCCAATAGCCCCAGCCGTCTTCGCTGAACATTGTGCCGCCCACGCCAGTAACATAGGGAGAACTGGCGGGCATATCCACCGCCAGTCCGTGGGTCGCCGTTGTCGCTCCAGCGTCGCAGGTCGCCGCGCCGGCGTCGCCAGAGGCCGTAATTACCGTGATCCCTTGCGCGTTTGCCTGTTCGAAAACGCTGGTAAGCGACGCGATTTCAGCCGCCGTGAACTGCGCTTCGCAGGCTCCGTAGCTGATGCTCAGCACCGGAGCAAGATTGTTCTCGATGGCATACGAAGCGGAGTCGAAAGCATTCCCTGAGTTGACATAGATCACCGTTGCGTTCTTGGCAATCGCGCCTGCCCATTCCAGGTCTATGTCGGCTTCCGTTTCGTTTCCGGCGCTGGTGCCCGGGTCTTTTCCGGCCAGAACGACGTGCGGGTTGTTTTGCGGTAACCCCGCGGCCGTGCGAAACGCCTGGATGTCCGCCATCGCGAAATCGCTCTGGCCGACAATCGCGATCTTCTGTCCGGTACCGTCGATGCCGCCGTTATAGAGAGACTTCAGGTCGTAAATAGTGGCGAAATCGTCTGGAGCTAGGAAATTCTCGCCATCGCCGCCCGTGTAATGCGGTTTCGCCGCACCCCGGCGCAGTCCCATCTGCGGCTTAGGACTGAAATCGTGTAGGCCGCCGATGCTCTCCACCACGCCTGCGAGCGCCTTCGGAATCGAGGGATCGGTTGCATTCGCGATGTGCGTCTCGCCGTCCAGCAGATATGCATGGATAGACGTCCGGAACGCCGCTTCCACCTGCCCCGCGCTACCTGAAAAGCTCACGGATGTGCGGCTGGGCGGGATTTCGACATCGGTAAACCCGGCGTTCCGTAGCCACGCCGCGATGCTCTGAACATCCTGCCGGCTCACGCCAAAGCGGTCCGCGTACTGCGCCGGAGTGAGCCACCGGTGGAACAGCGCGCTCCCTTGCCTCTGCTGTGCCGTCAGCAGTTCCAGCAGGTCTGCTTTCTGAGCGGCCGTCGTCGCGAAGCGAATGGTCATGCGCGGCATTTCGCGCGCCGCCGCCACGGCGCCTTCATCTTGAGCCCTTGCGAGCGCCGGGCGGACATGGCCCGCCAAAGGAAAAGATCCCCTACCTTCTATCGGCTCTTGTACCCGGCTCGTAACTTGGCCATCAACCAGGCCGGAGCAAAGTAACGTGGTTATAAGGCAGAAACTGGCCCGCATCGTAAGTGTTGTTCAAACTCGTAGTCTCGAATCTCAAAGCGCGCGCCTCAGCGTGCCTCAAGCAATCTCGTTTGTAGATTGGGGATAGGATCGCGCGAGTACCATACCCGACGCAATACCCTTCGCGAGTCAATCCGTACTAGTACGAATTGCTGCGCAACCTCTCAAGGCTCAGGTTGGACAGCAGCACCGCCGTGCGGCGGCCGAGGGCGGCTCGCGTTCTCCAACAGCGCGTCGAATTCAGCCCGCGGCATCGTCAACTTCTCCGGATGGGCGTCCACCCATTTCGCGAAGGCCGCGTATTTGGCCGGCGTCCAGCCTCCTTCAAATTGAGCGCCGTTCTTCCCCTGCTTATTCAATTCGAAGTTGAACGCATCGGTCAGATTAGTGAATTCGGCCGAACTAATCGCTGCTTCGGCAAGTACAGCCGGAATGAAGAGGACGCCATCGGTTTTCGCCAGAACCAGATCTCCGGGCAACACAACCGCGCGCCCGATCCGCACCGGAGCGTTAATTGCGGTCAGCTCCATCTGAGCCCAAGCCGAGGGATCGTAGCCGCGATAAAAACCATTGAAATCGGGGATTTCGCGGTTTTCCTCCTGGTCTCGAATGCCGGCGTCAAATACGAACCCGGTGTGTGTATGCGCCGCGATGCCGTTTCCAAGGTTCGAACCGATCAAGGTGCCTTCAATGATCTTTCCGAATCCATCGGCCACATAAACATCTCCAATCTGCAGTTCATTGATGGGCCAACTGTTGGTGCCGCTTACGCGCCCTTCCGCCTTACCCTCGGCAGCGATCGCCCGGGCCATGTCGGGCCGCAACGGCATGTACTGGGCAGTAAGTGCGCGCCCCGCGAAGGGTTTTTCGATATGGAGCGCCTGCCACCCGCCTTCGAACTGGTTTTTATAGCCGTGTTCGCCCAGGTAGTCCCACACATCTTCGATCGACACGTCCAGAGCGCGCTTGAGCAAGTCATCGGGCACTTTCGGGCGGCCGTCGGGGAATCGTTCGCCTTTCCACTCCGATGTGTAGAACAGCATCTGATCTTTCGTCATCTTTACTTGCGCGCGGGCCGGCAGCCCTGCCGACAGGATGCAGGCCACCAGCGCCGTAACCCTGCACTTTGTCATGCCACTCTCCCCGTTCCCGATCTCGTAGGCGTCATGCTCCAAAGGCGATCCCAAGATCGTTCGTTGTCCCATTGAGCAGTAGGCTCAAAATAACCTGTTCCAGGAACTAAGTGCTGCCTGACAGCATCTTCGTTGAGCGTGATGCCTAGGCCCGGCTTGTCAGGCACTGCAATATATCCTTTGTTGAGTATCGGTTTCTCAACACCCTCCACCAAATCCTGCCACCAGGGAACATCGAGCGAATGATTTTCGCACGCCAGAAAGTTTTCCGTCGCTGCCGCGCAGTGCACGCTCGCGAATGCGCCGATCGGCAGGCCTGCGTAGTGCATCGCCATTGGCACGCCATACTCCATGGCCATGTCGCCGATCTTGTGTGTCTCGAGAATCCCGCCCGAAGTAGAGATATCGGGATGAATTTTGCTGACCGCGTGCTTCTCGCATAAGTTGACGAAGTGTTCTTTCAAGTAGATATCTTCTCCGGTCAGGATCGGGGTGGGGCTTTCATTCGTGATGCGTTGCAAAAGTTCCGTATATTGCCATGGAATGACATCCTCCATCCAGGAAAGATTGTACGGCTCATAAGCTTTCCCCAAACGGATGATTGAATGCACACCTAGATGGCCCAGATGATCCATCGAAAGCGGAATCTCCATTCCTACGGCTTCGCGTGCCGCCGCCACATAGGCGACAAGCATCTCGATACCTTTGTCTGTTACTTCGTTCGCCAAAAACGGATGGGCAAGCTGGGTGTTCTCCCATTGGTTTTGGCCCGAAGGGCGCGTCAGAGTCCCGGGAGTATCTTGGACCATGTTGATGCCGAGATCCATCTTCAGCCAGGTCAGTCCCATCTCTTCCTTGCGAGCTTTCAACCGCTGCGCGTATTCTTTGATGTCTTTTGACTCTTCTGTGTCTGCGTAGAGACGGATTTTGTCGCGGAATTTGCCTCCTAACATCTGATAAATCGGCACGCCATATACTTTGCCAGCGATGTCCCAGAGCGCCTCTTCGATTGAGACCACGCCGCCCGCCTGGCGCGCATCGCCCCCGAATTGCTTGATTTTCTCGAAAAGATAAGTAATGTTCAACGGGTTTTGGCCCACGACGCGGCTTTTCAGGAAAAGAGCGTAGGTGGGGCTTGCGCCATCGCGAACCTCGCCAAGACCGTAGACGCCCTGGTTGGTGTCCACACGAATGATGGTGCACGGGCTTGGTCCGGGCTTGCGCACGGTCGCCACCCGCAGATCCGTGATTTTCAGCTTGGAAGGGCTGGAATTGGTGTTCACATTCTGAATGCGCGGCTCCGGGTCGGCTTCAACCTTTCCGCCGAATAACGCCCCGCCCAATACGGCCGAGGAGGTCTTGAGGAGCGCTCGCCTGCTCAGCCCTATTAGTTTTTGATGGGATCTTTTCACTAGCTGACGATTCCTTTCTCTTCAACGATCCGAATATACCGGTTGATCGGCACATTCGATAACTTATCGATCCGTTTACTGGGCGCGGGCCAGTGAATCTCAAGCTCATCGATGCTGGTGGCGCTTCCAATCCCCAGCACTTCGCGCGGATCGTGCGAAGACAAATAGCTGCCGCCATTGTTCTTCAGCCGAAAACGGTTCTTCCCGCCGGCGGTCCAATAAATCTTCGCGCCTATGGCGTCCCGGTTGGTTCGAACGCCTTCGAGTTTCAGGCCGATCCAATTGCAGCCTTTCGCAGCATTGTTTCTTAGTAACAGAGGAGCCGCGCCATTATTAGCAATCAGGACGTCGAGCGCCCCGTCGTTGTCGTAATCGCCGATCGCCAACCCGCGCGCTGCATAACGTTTCTCAAATGCCGGGCCGGCTTGTGCCGTTACATTGCGTAGCTTGTGATCCTCGCCTTGATGAAAGAGCAGCAGCGGCTCTTTGTAAGTCACTTGTTGAGAATAGTGGTCGATCATATCGTCCGGATGGCCATTGGCGAGGATCAGGTCGATAGCGCCGTCATTATCGTAGTCGAAATATTTGAGACCCCAGCCGCTTAACAGCCGTGTCGCCTGGGCTACCCCGTTTACCTGCGCGGCGTCTCGAAACGTTTCGTCCTTGTTATTCAGGTAAAGCGAAAATTTCTCCTGATCGACGTTCGCCACGAACAGATCTTGCCATCCGTCGCTGTCTACATCCGCCGCATCCACGCCCATCCCCGAGCGCGGCTGTCCGTTATCGCTGAACCCGACTTCGGCTTCGAGCGCCATCTCCTCCCACTGCCAACTGCCGTTCGAGCCCGGCCCGCGGTTCACAAACAGAAAATTTTGCACCGTATCGTTCGCTACGAAAAGATCCATCCAGCCGTCGTTGTTGATATCCGTCGCTACTACGCCTAACCCTTTCCCTAACGCTCTGGCGATGTCAGTTCCTTTGCTCACCTCGCGGAACGTGCCATCGCCATTATTGTGATAAAGGAAGCTCGCAGTCGGCCTGAAGACCCGCGGAATGCAGTAGTAATGCTTGCCGAGTTTGTTGTCGCCGCACTCGAACTTATGCTGCCCCGAATAATCGACAAAACTGCAGACGAATAGATCCAATCTCCCGTCATTGTCGTAATCGAACCAAACCGCGCTGGTCGTCCAGCCGGGCGTCGCTAATCCAGCGCGTTGTGTAACGTCCGAAAAGGTTCCATCGTGGTTGTTCCTGTAGAGAATGCAGCTTCCGTACGCGGTCACGAACAGATCCGGCCAGCCGTCGTTATCGTAATCGCCAACTGCAACTCCCATCCCGAAATAGGCTCCCGACACGCCGGCCTTCTCCGTGACATCGGTGAACGTGCCGTTTCGGTTATTCTTATACAGCGCGTTGCGCACTGGCGCAGATGGCTTCCAGAAGTCGCAAGGGCCGCTGTTGACAAGAAAAATGTCCATCCAGCCATCGTTATCGTAATCGAGGAAAGCGCAACCCGGCCCCAGTGTCTCAGGCAGGTAATGTGACACGGAACTGGCATTCTGGTGGACCCATTCGATTCCGCTCGAAGACGCCGGTACCTCCGTGAATAAAGGCGCAGCCTGGCTCCACGAACGGGAAACGCCTGAGAGCCCCGCAAGCCAGATCCACTCTCGTCTAGTCAGTTTCATGTTATGGCGGATACGGCGCGTTCGCGTTTTCGATGCGAATGTCATGATCCGTGAACCGGTCATGCGCTCCCGGGAGTTCCAGTTTAGGCATGTGGCACGATACGCAGTTTTGCCTGCCCACGCGGCAGATCTTGGCATTCAATTTCCCTTGCGCCATATGGCAGGAAATACACTTCTGGTCGTAAGCCCCCGAAGCCCGCACGACTTCTTCATGCACGTTATGACACGCCGTGCAGCGGATGCGCGGGTCGCTGGGATCGTAGCACTTGCTATTCGCCAACCGGTAAGGCTGAAATCGAACATTGTTGATATTGTGCGGGCCATCCGCTGCAATCTGCGCCCATGTTCGGTGGCATTGCCCGCAAAAGTCCGACAGTTCTTCCGTGCTCAGGGCGGATAGTTTTTTCATCGCGACCGTCTGCCCTGTCCGAAATCCTTCCACGTGCGCCGCGGCCGCGCCGTGACAATGCTCGCAGCTAACTCCTGGCGTCAACGCTTCCGGCGCCCGGAATGCCTCGCGCAGAACGCTCGTCGTGTGGCAGCCAAAGCACTGTTCGGCTTCGGGCCTGCTCATCCTCCGGCCCGCCGCCTGTTCCAAATTGCGCGGCTCCATATTCGCGGCTCCCATCGTCAGATCGAGCCCGTCTAGCGCTTTGTAAAAGCTTACCCGGCTTTCATACAGGTTGCCGTCGCGCTCGAATACATAGGTCTGCCCCGCTTTGCCTAGCCCGAACGCATAGGAGAGCCGGACTGTAATCGTCGCCGCGCCATCGCTCACCGTGTAGATACTTTCATCGCCCTGCCTCTCGACCCGGTACGAGTACGCGCCAGCGCGGAAACTCAGCGTCTTGTGCTGCGCCAGAATGCTGCAGGCCGCAATCGGTTCCATTGCGTGCGCCATCGACGTCGCAGTTTGAGATGCATACTCGCTCCGGTGGCAACCGGCACAAGCCCGCGACCCGGCCAACCCGTCGGCGCCCAGTAATGAGAAGGAAACGACCAACACCCCACTCATCAGCCAAGCGGCCAGAATCACTGTGCCTTCACTCCCGGCTGCTTCGCCTGGGCTTCCGCAGTCAGCCTTTGCACAATTCCACGTTCTCTGTTCCCGTCCTGCGGCCGCTTCAGCCGATAATATGCCGTCGCCAGCGACACATGCGCTTCCGTGAATTGCGGCGCTTCCTGGACGATCGATTCCAGCTCCTGCCTGGCTTTCTCCGTTTCTCCTTGCGCGAGCGATACCGTTGCGATCTGATACCGTACGGCCAGGTCGCCGGGTCTGACGTTCAGCGCGCGCCGAAGGTATTCCAACGCTTCGGTGAGCTTGTCGTCCTGCCGTAGCAACACGCCCATCTCTAGGTTCGAATCGAAATTGTAAGGGTCTGCCGTCAATTCCGCTTTGAATTCCTTCAGTGCTCCATCTGGGTCGCCAGTTGCTTGCATAGCTTGCGCATAGAGCACGTGCACCTCGGGTGTCTTAGGATTCAGCGTCGCAGCTTTGGCAAACTCGTCCCGCGCGCCGGCGAAATCCCGCACTTGCATTTTGGCGCTGCCCAGCATCAGGTGCGCCTCTGCTGAATCGCCATTGCGCAGAATACGATCCACCAACACTTGTCCTCGTTGCACCTGGTCGTCGCGAATCAGCGCCGTGCCCAGAAGATAAGCAATCCCCAGATCATCCGAGTGCTCGCGCTCCATGGGATCGAGCAGCCGAATCACGTCCTTATTCCGTCCCATCCGCAAGTAGCAATCCGCCAGCAGCAGCGTGGCTTGACTGTTGGCCGGAGCCGCCGCCCGAACTTTCACCAACTCGTTAGTGGCGTCTCCAATTCGTCCCATTTTGTAATAGGCCAGCGCCAAATTCAGCGCCGCGCCGGGAGTTGCCGGAGCCTCTTTCAACGCGATCTGATATTCGCCAATCGCTTCCTCGAATCGGCCGAGACCCGCGAGTGCCGCTCCCAGATTGGAATGAATGACCGCTGCTTCGGGATGAATTTTGAGGAAACTTCGATACCCGCTCACCGCGCCTTCGAGATCTCCCGCGCGCTGCCTCGCAATCGCGTCCTGAACCAGCGCTTCGGGCGCCCCGACAGCTTGCCGGATCGCTGTCTCCAGTTCCGCGGGTTTGAAGTCGAACTCGCTAAGCCCGGTGGCAAAGGCAATGTTGCCGTCGCGATCGATTAAATACGCTTTGCTCGGCCACGCCGAGTAGGCTTTTTCCGCCGCGCCATCCATGCTGTCGAGTAACGCCGGAAAATCGACGTGGAGCTTCCGAACACAGGTGGTTGCGTGCTGTTTCCGATCCTCCATCGTCGTCGCGGGGCGCATCGAGATTCCCGCACGCTCGTTGCGGGTGCTCTGCCAGTCGCCGGTCGAGTGCGCCTCGCGGATGTAGACCAGATAGAAACTAAGTCGGCCCTTGTACGCCGCGTACAACTTATTCAAGCTTGGTGCGGCAGCCCGAAAATTCGGGCAGGTATAACTTCCGAAGACTAGTAAGACCGGCTCGTCCTTTCCCACGTCTTCCCACGAAACTCCCTCGCCGGAATCGAGTTTCGCCGCCGTGAAACGAGGCGCTTTCTCCCCGGGTTGCGGCCCTTGCCGGGTGCCATTCGTTGCCAACTCGCCTCGCTCGTGCGCAATCTCTAGATCTTTCCTTGCCTCCTCGGAGTTCGGCCTTACTTCAAGCGCGCGCGTGAGCAGCGGTTCGGCCTCGGCCCACTTCTTTCGTGCTATCAGGATCTCCGCCAAGTACAGGTTTGCGGCATAATCGTTCGGGTTCGATGCCAGCTCTTTTCGAAACGCGTCCGTTGCGGAATCCGGATCGCCCGTGTTCAGTAGTGCCTGGCCATAATACGATTCGAGCTCCGGCAGGTTCGCATTCACTGCGATCGCTCGGCCCAGCTCCTTCACCGCGCTAGGGAAATCGCCGGCCTCAAACATCTGGCTCCCCAACAGGAAACGCGCTTCAGCCGAGTCTCCATTCTTCAGAATTCGATCGACGCGCTTCTGCCCTTCCTCGATCTGGTGATCCCGGATGAGCGCCTCGCCAAGTAAATAGGCGATCGCCAATTCATTGCGGTTCTGCTTTTCAACTGGTATCAGCAGCTCGATAACCTCTTTGTTCCGGCCCATGCGCAAGTAGCAATCCGCCAGCAGAAGATCCACCTGCAGGCTTCCGGGTTGCGCCTCTCGCACCTTCGAGAACTCTTTTGCTGCCTCCCAAATGCGCCCCGATTTGTACTCGGCCAACCCCAAGTTGAGGCGAATGCCGGTATTCGCGGGCTGCACATCGAGCGCCTTCTCATATTCCACGATCGCCTCATCGAATCGCCCGAGCTTCGACAGTACGACGCCCAAATTCGAGCGTGCAGGCGCTTCGCCCGGCTGAACTGCTAGAAAATTGCGATAGGCGGCTACCGCGCCCTCCAGATCCCCCTGTTGTTGCAACTCGACGGCGTGCTGGAGCAGTGCGTTGGGCGATGGTGTTTGAGCGGGAAGCAAACCGGCCAGGATCAATCCCGCCGCCAACAATCGATACATCGGGAACACTAATTGTATTACTTGGGTTGCCAGCATAGGTCGCGGGCATGGGGCGACCTCAGCCATTCCCCTTCGCCCGGCCTGCTTAGAAGCGCAAAGGGCGCGGATTCGCGCCACCGGACAGCAAAGGAACTCGCTACCCCTTTGGGTGGTGCGCTTGATTCCGCGACCGTTTTGCGCGTGTTCTTCAATAGCCGTTTAGAAATAAAACTTGACCGCGAGTTCTACGATGCGATTCCCTTGTTTCGTCGTCACTGTGCCGAACAGCGGGCTGGTATTCGTAAAGCCTCCATTCGCGTTCTGCGTGAATGAGAGTCCCAGGTTACTGCCGTTGAACGACCAGAGCGGATGATTCAGGAAGTTATAAGCCTGAATCCGAAACTGCAGCTTCATGGATTCCTTAATCGCGAAGTTCTTAAATAACCCAAGATCGGAGTCAAAGAACGCCGGGCCATACGACACCGGCAATAAAGTTGGGCCATTCTCTCCAACCACCGACGGCGGAGCAAAACAATTCGGATTGACGAATTGATTGTGGCCTAGCCCTGAACTCGGGTTACACGTAACCAGTGGATTCAACTGAATTGCATTTGTTCCGAGAATCGATTGATTGTTGATAGCAATGCCGGTCAAATTGGTTGCGCTGACCGAGCCCGGAATAACCGCATTTGTGCCGCAGACGACGGGATACGCCACGCCCGCGGGCAAAGCTGCGGTGGGGCAGGGAACGCCGCTGCCCGTCAGCGACATGCTGTAATTGAAGCCATTCCCGGCGTAAGTAAGATTTGCGCCGCTCTCCCACTGGGTCACGCCTGAAAGCTGCCAACCGTTGATAGCGCCGGCCACAAACTTATTGCCGTGTAGCGGGCTTCCGAGTTCAAACGAATACGCGGCATTGAAGATATGGCGCCGATCGCCCGGTTCCAATCCGTAGTTCTGTCCCAGGTTGAACGGGTCGAGAGTCGCTTCAAGGCTGCTCAAGTTCGTCCCGTTCGGACTGGTAATGCCCAGCGACTTGCCGTACGTATAGTTCGCGCTAATCGTGTAGCGGTTTCTCTGGCGCAGGAACTTGATTTGCAGGGAATTGTAATTGGAATAGAGATTATTGGTGGCAAGGTTGATGTCGCCGTAACCCAGGTAGGGACGGAAATTGCTCGCGTTTGCGTTGGCTGGGTTCGGCTGGCCGAGGAGCGCCCCTACCGGTACCAGGTTAATGTTACTTCCCGCGCCGGCGGCATTTTGTAAGTTGTGGCTCTGGTTTCCAACATAAGCAACCTCCAGCAAACTGGCCCAAGGCAGGCGTTGCGAGATGGTGAAGCTGTAACTGTCGGTATAAGGCTGCTCGCTGTCTTTGCTATCCACGGCTGATGGCGTCGGCGGAGCGGCGGTAAAGGGTATGGTGGCGAGGTTATGCACTAGCAGGGGCGACGTGCAAGAGGATGAGCTCCCGCACCAGTTAGTGGAACTCAACGTAACTGATTCGGAACCCGCGGAAGTGTCCAGGCCGCTCGTGAACTGGCCGGAGTGATAGTAGAACCGGCCCCAGCCCCCGCGCAGGACGGTGTTTCCCGCTCCGGTAAGATCGTACGCTACACCGAAACGAGGCTGCCAAAACACGGTTCGCATCGGGAATCCGCCCAACGGCACCGCCGCGTCCCGGGCGTGCCATTCAAATCCGCAGAACGTCGGCGCTGCCGTGCAAGCCGAGCCGGCGTAATCGGAAGGCACAAAGACGGAGTACCCGTACCCCTCATCATCGGACCACGGCGTAAAGTGCGTCATGCGCAGGCCGAGCTCTACAGTCAATCTGCGCGTAACCTTCCAGGAATCCTGAACGAAGCCTTCATAAGTGTTATACGAAATGTCGTCGATGCGGTTGAAATTAGTCTGCGTGAATGAGTTCAGGTTACCGGTCAGCATATCGGCATATGCGTTTCCATAGGTGTTGGGGTTTCCATTCGGATCGAATATCATCTCGCCATTTGTGTCATTGCTCGCTGGCTGCGCGTTGCGGATCCACTCGTAGAAGAAACCGGCCTTAGCCGTATGCGTACCCCACACCTTAGTAAGCGTGTCGCTAACACTGGGCATGTACTTATTCGCGTATAATCCGGCCGTAGGTCCACCGGCCTCGAAGCCTCCCGGATTGAAGACAAGCGCAGCCTCCGCCGGGCCGAATTGGCCGAAAGACGGAATCTGCGGGACATTATTCTTGAAAAGTAACGACTCGGTGAAGCCGACTTTGCTGGGATCCACCTTCGCGGGATCTTCAAATACGTTCGGAAAACCGACAAACGTGTACGCCATCACGACTTCATTCGTCATCGTCGGGCTGAACACGTGTGTCAGCGATCCCGTCACAGAATCCGAGCGGTTCAAACCTTCGATCGGCGTCGGATACGGTACCTGGTCACCGTTGCGCCACCACAAACCTACCGGAAACTGCTGAGTCTCGCGCTGCATGTTATAGCGCACGAAAAGCTTCGTGTTGTCGCTGATGTTGTAGTCCACGCGCGACACCCATTGAAAGTTGTTCTGGTTGAAGATCTCGGCCTGCACGTAGTTATATCCGCCCGTCGCGTTCGGATCGGCATTCGGCGCCGGATACAGCTTCATCAGCGCCTGCATGCTGGGGTCGATCATCGATGCCGGAATCTGGCCGCCCGGAAAAATCGCCTGGTTCACCTGCCCCGGCGCCTTGCCGGAAGCCGTGATGTTGCCTTCCATCGCCACTTCCGACGGCGAGAAGTTACCGGCAATCTCGCCCGGCGTCGGAACGGTGGCCCGTAGCAGGCCCGTGTCCAGAACTTGGTAGAAATATTCGTATCCGGTGAAGAAGAACAGCTTATTGTGATTCTTGTTGAAGTGCGTCCAGGGAATCAGAACCGGCCCGCCGATGCTGCCGCCGGGGTAATAATACTTGTTCTGCGGCTGCTTCTCTCCCTCGGCATTGAACAGCGCGTCATTCGAGTTCAGTACATAGTTCCTGGCCGAGAAGAACGCGTTGCCATGGAACTGCGCGCCGCCTGACTTGGTCACGGTGGTGATCACCATAGGACCTTTCTGTTCTTCCGCGCTGAAGTTAGAAGCCAGAATCCGGAATTCCTGAATAAAATCGGAGTTCGGGTTAACCGGAGTGTCGCAGTTGCACCCCGGATCGGAAACGTGAGCCCCATCCGCCACGATGTCCAGGGTGTTTCCAGGCAGGCCATTATAGGAGAAATTGTTGTTCAGCGGGCTTTGGCTTCCGCTATCCCCGTTGGCATTGATTCCGATGGTCTGCCCCGTATAGCTGGCGTGGTTCGAACTCCCGTTCTGGATCCCGAAGCCCGGCAGGATCTTAATGTATTCGGCGGCGTTGCTGCCCACCTGCACATAATTTTGCAGCTCTTTCGTGGTGAGGATGTCGGACTTTTCACCCGAATCGACAGGCGTTATGATGTCTGCCGCGCCGACCACTTCCACCGTCTGATTCGTGCTGCCCACTTTCAGCGAAAGGTTGATGTTGCGCTTCTCGCCGCCGCCAATAGCGATGTTTTCCACCTTTGAGGTCTCAAACCCAGGCGCGATCACCGTGAGCACATAGGTTCCCACCGGTACCGAGGCGAAAGTATAATAGCCGTCGTTGTCCGTGACCGTGTCCCGGGCCGAGCCGGATTGCGCGTCGCGTAACGTGATCTTGGCGTTTGCGACCAAGGCTCCCGAAGGGTCGTTGACCACGCCCGTCAGAGTTCCGAAGATCGCTTGTCCCCAGATACCGCCCGCCATTAGCAAAGCTGCGGCAAGCACCCTCAGACTTTTCGACATAGAAAACCCCTTCCTGGCACGTGGTACCCGGAGCAAGTCAATTTTCCACAAGTGTATGGGTAGATCTTAAGTTGTATCAAGCCGTATGCGGTTATTACGAGTTAACGATGCTGTTAACGCCGCCAACCCCATTGCCTTCAACGATTGTTAAATCGCTTGCCAGTCGGCAGTCTGTGAGATACTCTGTCAGATCAGGTGCTGGAAACGGCGCAAGTGCAGGATGAACGAGCGGAATTGGACGCCGTATTGCGCTCCGGCGTTCTTAACCGTGCCCCTCATCTCGTTAGTTTTCTCACATTTATCTGCGAACAATATTTCGCGGGGCGAGCCGGCCAAATCAAGGAATACACCATCGGCGTCGAGGCCCTCGGGCGCGGCCCAACCTTCGATCCCAAGAAGGATTCCATCGTCCGAGTGGAGGCCCATCGCCTTCGAAAACGCCTGAGTGAGTACTACGGCGCCGCCGGGGCGGGACACGCGATTCGCATCACCATCCCGAGCGGCCAATACATCCCGCACTTTCTCGCCAACGGAACTGGTCACGGCGAAGCTGGTGCTTTCTCCGTACCGTCCTCGCTCGAACCGGCTCTCTCCGCTCCGATGCCCCCGGCCGTGCTGCCGAATCCGCCGCGCCGTCGCGTGTTTTGGCTTCGAATCGCAGCCGTGCTCTCGCTGTTCGCTGTGTCCGCCGCAATTTTGTCCTTGCTGCCCCACAGAAGAAAGAACACCTCCCCGCCACCCGACGAGGTCTGGACGGGGGTCGGCGCCGACCCTCTGCCGGCTGAGCTTCGCCTGCTCGCCGGCTACCACGGCCAGCCCTTTGCCGATCGGCAAGGCCGCACCTGGGCCCCGGATGCCTACTTTTCCGGCGGCCGCTCTTTGGGAGTTCCACTCAACCACAGAATCGAGGGCGTGGCGGACCCGAACTTATTCAGAACCGAGCGTTCGGGCGCCTTTCGCTATGTCATCCCCCTCGGAAAAGGCACCTACGAATTGCACTTGTACTTCGCCGAAACCGAATATGGTCCCGGCAATCCTCGCGGCGGAGGAGAGTCGAGTCGAACCCTCAATCTAACCATCAATGGTGTTGAGCGGCTCCATGATTTCGATGCCCTCGCCGAATCCGGCGGGCCCAATCGCCTGCACGTTCGCGTATTCAAGGATGTTTCACCCGCTGCCGACGGGAAACTGCGCATCGCGTTTTTGCCAGGCACCGCGGCTGCCTTCGTAAATGCCATCGAGATTGTTCCCAGCCAACCCGGCCTGATCCGTCCCGTCCGCATCGTCGCTCAAGACCGCTCTGTAACCGATAGTGAGGGCCGCTTTTGGTCCGCGGACGAGTACTTCCTTGGCGGGAATTCCGTGTTGCGTCGGAATCCGGTCCTGGATACTCTCGAAAAGGAGCTGTACCGCGGTGAACGATACGGCCACTTTGCCTATTACATACCGCTCGCGCCCGGCAAATACCGGTTAACTCTGCATTTTGCCGAGACCTGGTTTGGCTCGCCGGAATCCAATCGGCCGGCCCCTGGCTCACGCATCTTCAACGTGTTCGCCAACGGAGTCGCGCTCCTCCAGGATTTCGAGATTGCTGCAAAAGCCGGCCTGAATCGCGC
The DNA here is from genome assembly GCA_036269275.1 of Bryobacteraceae bacterium. Lineage (GTDB taxonomy): Bacteria > Acidobacteriota > Terriglobia > Bryobacterales > Bryobacteraceae > Bog-105. The sequence goes on from DATASJ010000098.1 coordinate 294,680, forward strand.
CTACACCGTCGCCTTCGACAATTTGCAGCCGAACGCGCAAGGCGTTTTGTCCTTGGAGTTTGTCCCGGTCCGAAACTACGCGGAAGTGAATGCAATCGAAGTCGTCGAGATCGAGTAACCGCGCTCCATCGCCCGCCGCCGCCCGCGCTTACTAAGATCTTGGATTTTGCGACTTCTCGATCTTCGCCCAGGTGTCGCGTAGCTGCGCGGTTCGATTGAAAATCAGCCGCTCCGATGTAGAGTCTTTATCCACGCAGAAATACCCAAGCCGCTCGAACTGGTAGCGAGCAGCCGGCGCCGCTCCCCGGACGCTTGGTTCTATCTTTGCCCCAGGCCGCACCTGCAGCGAGTCCGGATTGAGATGGGCCGTAAAATCCTCGCCTTCGGTTTCCTTGCCGTTGTCCTCGCTCCGGAACAGATTCTCATACAGGCGCGCTTCGAAATTCAAAGCATGTTGGGCCGACACCCAATGAATCGTCGATTTGACCTTGCGCCCGTCCGGCGCATTGCCGCCGCGCGTTGCGGGATCGTATGTGCAGTGGATCTCGATAATCTCCCCACTGGCGTCGTCTTTCACCACGCCGGTGCACCTGACGAAGTAGGCGTATCTCAAACGGACCTCGCGCCCCGGCGCAAGCCGGTAATACTGCTTCGGCGGGTCTTCTCTGAAGTCCTCGCGTTCGATGTAAAGAACCTTCGAGAAGGGCACTTTCCGAGTTCCCATCGACGAGTCCTCGGGGTTATTCACCGCCTCCATTTCCTCCTCGTCGAGATCTTCCGGATAGTTATCGATGACCACACGCAGCGGATCCAGTACCGCCATCACGCGCGCCGCACGTTTGTTCAGATCCTCGCGCACATGGTGTTCCAGCAGCGAGAACCCGATGACGCCGTTCGTCTTTGAAACGCCGATGCCGTTGCAGAATTGGCGGATCGCTTCCGGAGTGTAACCGCGCCGCCGCAATCCGGATAGCGTAGGCATGCGCGGATCATCCCACCCCGAAACGCAGCCGTTCTGGACCAGCGCCAGCAGCTTTCGCTTGCTCAACACGGTGTCGGTCAAGTTGAGCCGGTCGAACTCGATTTGCTGCGGATGGAAAATCCCCAGTTGTTCGAGATACCAATCGTAAAGCGGCCGGTGGTCTTCGAACTCCAGCGTGCAGATGGAATGCGTAATCTTTTCGATGGAATCGCTCTGCCCGTGCGCGAAGTCGTACATCGGATAAATGCACCACTTACTTCCTGTGCGATGGTGTTCCGCATGCAAGATTCTGTACATCACTGGATCGCGCATGTTGAAATTCGGCGATGCCATATCTACCTTCGACCGTAACGTTCGCGCGCCATCCGGGAACTCGCCCGCTCGCATGCGTTCAAACAGGTCCAAATTCTCTTCCACCGAACGGTTGCGGTATGGGCTTTCCCGCCCCGGCTCGGTCGGCGTACCGCGGTATTCGCGTATCTGTTCGGCGCTCAAATCGCAAACGTAAGCCTTTCCCTGCCGAATCAATTCGATTGCCCATTCGTAGAGCTGGTCGAAATAATCGGAAGCATAGAACAGCCGGTCCTCCCAGTCGAATCCCAGCCAACGGATGTCTTCAATGATCGAATCCACATACTCCGTCTCTTCTCGAGAGGGATTCGTGTCGTCGAACCTGAGATTGCACTGCCCGCCGAACTCAAGCGCCAGTCCGAAGTTTAGGCAGATAGACTTGGCATGGCCAATGTGCAGATATCCGTTCGGTTCCGGTGGAAACCGCGTGTGCACCTTCCCACCGTATTTTCCGCTTTGAATATCTTCTAGGATGATGTCGCGTATGAAGTTGGACGGCCCCACTCGTTCTTTAGCCGCGCACAACGGGCGCCCAACGCCCTCTGCAGTATTGTTCACAGCCCAGTATAGCGACGTGAGCCCTCGTCCCCGCAGTCCTAAACGAGCGGTGCTACAGTTCAACTCTGCCGCAGCGCGGTGGCGGAATCGACGCGCGTCGCTCGCAGCGCCGGCCACCAGATCGCGGCGACCGCTGTGATCAGCAATACCACCGGGATGGTTCCAAATACCAGGGGATCCCACGCCGTCACGCCGAACAGAAAGCTGGAAATTTCTTTCGCCAGGGCGAATGCTCCCGCCACGCCCAGCACCATGCCCGCAATGGCAAACGTCATCCCTTGCCGCATCACCATCCCACTGACATTGCTCCATTCGGCTCCGAGCGCCATCCGAATCCCAATTTCCTGGGTCCGCTGCTCCACCGAGTAGGTCATCAAACCGTAGATCCCGATAGCGGCCAGCACCAACGAAACGCCGCCGAACGTGCTCATCAGCAGCATATGAAACCGCTCCCGGGAGGTCGAGCGCGAAACCACCTCATCCATGCTTCGTATATCGGAAACCGGGAGTCCGCTCACCTGCCGCAACTGTTCCTCCACAGCCGCGCGCAGTTTCATCGGCTCCACGCGCGTGCGAATCACCCACGCCAACGGTGTCAGCTTTACGTTCAGCGCCTGAATCGCGTCTGTTGCCTGCCCATTCGGGATGTACATCTCGGGCTGCGGATCTTGATTCAACGATCCGTCCCGTTGATCAGCCACAATTCCGATGATCTGCCGCGGTTGTTCGGCTTCGAGCTGCGGCATCATTCCTTTTCCGATTAAAATGCGATCCTGTAGCGGATCACCCTTCGGCCAATAGCGTCTCGCCATCGACTCGTTGATGATCGCCACCGGAGCGCCTGCATGATTGTCCCGCTCGGTAAACGTTCGCCCGCGGATCACATGAATGCGAAATACCTCGAAATATCCCGGCGAAACGGTCTTCCAACCCCCGCCTCCATGGAACGGACCGGATTTCAGTGGCCTTCCGATCACCCGGAACGGCAGTCCATAGCCGCCCTCCAGCGGTACACAACAGGTGCCGCTAGCCAGTTCCACTCCGGGCAAAGCATTCAGTCTTTCCGAGCCCTGTTGCACCAGCCGCTCAATGGCCGCGCTCGTCTCAAACGTTTTGCTCGATAGCGACATCCGCATAGTCAGAACGTTTTTCGTATCGAAGCCCGGCTTTACCGCGTAGATTGCCGCCGCCGTCCGGATCAGCAGCCCCGCTCCAACCAGAAGAACGACCGCAAGCGCTACTTCCGCGACCACCAGAATCGTGCGTGCTTTGTTCTGACGGAAGCCGCTTCCGGATCGGTTTGCGCCTTCTTTGAGCGTCAAGCTGAGATCGGTTCGCGCGGCGTGCCAGGCGGGCAGCAGTCCGAAAATCAACGTCGTCAGCAACGTGATCGCAATGGTGAACAAGAGCACGCGCCAATCGAGCGTGACCAGGGCGCCATCTATCCCCACCCTCGGCAGCCCCGCGGTGTTTACCGAAAGCAAAGCGCGAATTCCGGCTATGCCCAAAACAACTCCGAGAATGGCTCCCGCAGCCGCCAGCACTAAACTCTCGGTCAGCAGTTGCCGGAGCAGCCTGAGCCGGCCCGCTCCCAGGGCCGCCCGGATAGCCAGCTCCCGTTTCCTCGCTTCCGCTCGCGCCAGCAGCAGATTCGCGACATTCGCGCACGCGATCAGAAGCACGAACCCCACCGCTCCCGCTAACACCCATATGGATTGGCGCGCGCCTTTCACCAGCGCGTCTTTCAGCGTGGCTGCATCGAAGCTCTCGCCACGGTCCAGCGCATCGGGAAATTTTCGACGATATACGCCGGCCGAGGCGTCCAGCCGTACCCGCGCCCGCTCCAGGCTCACGCCCTCCTTCAATCGCCCTGCAGCCTGGAAGTAATGGCCCTGATCCGCGCTGTTCGGGTCAAGCTGAAAGGGTACCCAGACCTCCGGCGCCGGCCCGAGATCTTGAAAATCGAATCGCGCCGACACGACCCCGGTGATCACGTGCGGCTCCTGGCCCAACACCATCGTTTTGCCGACTATGTTCGGATCGCTTGCGAAGCGGCCTTTCCACAAACCCTCGCCAATCACGACCGTCGGCGCCGCATTCGGACGATCCTCTTGCGCATCGAAGGCGCGGCCCAAAATGATCGGCACCCCGAACAGCCGGAAGTACGCGGAACTGACCCGTTCCGATCGAAGCTGCTGTGGAAACGCCCCGCCCGTCCAGTTCATAACGCCGTTCCCGAACGCCGACACGTCTTCCAGAATGTCCGTCTGCTGCGCCCAATGCGCGAATTTGGCCGGAGAGCCGCCTCCGAAACTGCCCTGTGGCGTCTTCGTCTGCAAAAGCACAATTCGATCCGCCTTCGGAAACGGCGGCTCCCGAAGCAGCACCGTATTCACCAGAGAAAATATCGCGGTATTCGCTCCGATTCCCAAGCCAAGCGCCGCAACGGCCGTAACGATAAAGGAACCACCACCCTGCCGGAAGGCGCGTATCGCCTGACGAAGATCGCCAATGAGAGTTTCCATGAAAGGCCTTTTGGCTTAAGACGTAGTTTCCGGGCGAAGGTTCCGGGGCCCGCGCTCGCGATAAGATAGCCGCAATTATGCCCTTTCTGCTCAAATCCGAGCCCGACGCTTACTCTTTCGCCGACCTCCAGCGCGACCATGAAACAGTCTGGGATGGCGTCACCAATCCGGTCGCCGTCAAGCACCTTCGGGAAATGAAACCGGGCGAAAAGCTTTTGATTTATCACACCGGCAATGAGCGCCAGGTGGTCGGCACCGCCACCGTCGTAAAGGTGGACCCGAGCGATCCCAAGACTCCGCGCGTCACCATCAAAGCCGGCAAGGCGCTGAGCCAAGCGCGCACGCTCGCCGATATCAAGGCGCACAAACTTTTCGCAGATTCACCGCTGGTCAAGCAAGGCCGGCTGTCGGTCGTGCCGCTGACCAACGAACAATACGAGTGGCTGACCAATTGAGCGCACAGGGCGGCTTCGCTTTAGCGCATTGGTGCCCGTTGTGCGCCACCGGCGCCTTAACCAACTGCCGTTCGCCGCCGTCCCGCCGCCTTCTTCGCCGCCGGCGCCTCTGCAGCTAGCTCGTTCTGCGCCGCCTTCGACGCCGGTTTGCGCGGTAACTCGCCCAAGCTCTTCTGCAGCGCTTGCATCAGGTCCACCACCGGCGCGCGTCTCTTCGGCGCCTCGCTCGGCACCTGCTGCCCTTCGCGCTTCGCTTCGATCATTTGCATCAGCTTCTGCTGATACTCATCGTGATACTTGGACGGATCGAAATCGGCCGCCAATCCCTCCACCAACTTCTCCGCCAGCGCAACTTCCTGCGGCTTCACGTTCACGTTGTCATCGCGCCGGAACTCCGGCACTTCGCGCACTTCCTCCGGATAAAACATGGTGTGCAACAGCAACCCGTCCGCGTGCGGCCGCACTACCACCGTGTACTCGCGCTGATGCATCGCGATCTTCGCTATCGCGCTGTAGCCCGATTTCTGCATCGTCTGTAGCAGCAGATAATACGCCTTCTTGCCTGCCTCCTCCGGAACCATGAAATACGAGGCATCGAAATAGATCGGATCGATCCCCTCCGCCTTCACGAACTCCAGAATTTCCATGTTGTCGCTTGAGGCCGGCGCGACGCTCTTCACGTCTTCGTCGTTGACAATCACGTACTTCTCTTTCTCCACCTCATAGCCCTTCACCAGTTCGCTGCGCTCCACCACGCGATCGCAGTGCGGGCAATAGGTCTGCTGCTTGATGCGGTTCCCGCAAACCTGGTGAATCTGATTGAAGCTGACTCGCTCCGTCCGTGCCGCCGCAAACAGGCGCACGGGAATCGTGATCAGGCCGAACGTGATATAACCCTTCCAAACGGTTGACGCCATTGCTGTCGCTCCCAAGGGGATTCGAACGCTGCTCCTAAAACAATATCCTGTCCGTATGTCGTTTGCAACCGGGGACTTACAAGGCCGGTACTACTACACCAAGGTAACGTGAAGCTCTTCCTCTATTACATCGGCAAGCCCCGGGACCCTCACGCCAACGCCATCGCCGCCGAATTCCTGAAACGCTCCAGCCGCTACGCCGACTGCCAGATGCGCGAAATCGTCCCGCCCCGCTTCGACCTGTTCGCCAAACACTCCTCCGCGCGCAAAATCTTTCTTGACCCCGCCGGCCGCGCGCTCGATTCCGCCGGCTTTATCCAACTCATCGAACGCGCCGAGCAAGAGTCTCGCGATCTGGTCTTCCTCATCGGCGGCCACGATGGCCTGCCGCTCGAATGGAGCCCGCGCGCCGATCTTCTGCTCTCGCTTTCACCCATGACCTTTCCGCATGAGCTCGCCCGCGCCATGCTCGCCGAGCAGATCTACCGCGCTTTCACGACCCTCCGCGGCCATCCTTATCCCCGCTGACCCCCGTTTTGGCCCAAAACCACCATCCACCGGCCGCGCACAACCGCGCTTCCAATCTTCGCCCCGGCGCTTTCAATCACTTACGCATGGCACGCCATTTGCTCTATCCAGGCTGAAGCCGGTCGCCAAGAAGCACCGGCAGGGTTGGAAGAAAACGGAGGAACACAAAATGAAAACGAAACTGCTTGCACTGCTGTTGTTGGCCGGAAGCTCCATGTTTGCCGGTCCCCGCTTCGCTGTCGGAATCGGTGTCGGTGTCGGCCCCGCATACGTCGCGGCGCCCCCGCCCGCGCCTGTCGTCGAGTATGCGCCCACCTATTATCGTCCCGGCTATAGCTGGGTAGGCGGCTATTACTATCCGGTTGGTCCGCGTTGGAATTGGCATGCCGGCTACTGGGCTCGCCCGCCTTATGCCCACTCCTATTGGGTCGCGCCGCGCTACTACGGCCATCGCTATTACGGCGGATACTGGCGCCGCTAGCCTCACCGTGAAGCGGTCTACTGCCGCCGCTAACTGCCGTGCGGAGCGGGGCCACTCTCGCTCGTTCCCGCTCCGCGCTCTGCCTCAATGCTCTTTCGGCTTCGACCGCTCCACCACGATCGTGAACTTCGCAGCCAGCGCCGAAAGCGCCCCCACGGCCGCCAGCACCGGAGCTAGCACCACTCCCACCGCCGCCACAGTGACCGGAATCTCCAAAAACGTGTGGCCTTGCTCGTCCTTGATGATGATGCGCTGAACGTTGCCCTCATGGACCAGCGCCCTCACCTTGTCCACCAGGTCTCGCGCAAACACCTGGAATTCTTCTACGAAATCGTGCAGTCCCATGTGGGCGATGTCTCCTGCCGCGTATCGTATCCTAAACCAGAACACGTTCCGTGGCGAACCAATCACCCGATCGCCGAGAGATCCTCGAACTGATCGCCCTCGCCGCCGCAGCCAGCCGCTTTCCTGGTTTCGCGCGCTGGGTCTGTGCCCCGCAACATGTCGAACATCCGGTCGACGAATCTCGGCCGCACACCTACCAGCCGCAATTCTTCACACCCGCCGAGTTCGCCGCCATCGACCAGCTCTCCGAAATCGTCATTCCCAAAGACGAATCTCCCGGCGCGCGCGATGCCGGTGTCGCCGAGTTCATCGACTTCATGGTCGCCAACGATCCCACGCTGCAGTGGTCCTTTCGCTACGGTCTCGATTGGCTCAATGCGCGAGCGGCCGCCCTGCACGGGAGCGTCTTCACCGCACTCGCGCCGGACCGGCAAACCGCATTACTGCACACTCTCGCTCGTCGCGACGTCGCTGCACCCGCTGACGAAGACGGCCGCGCCTTCTTCGCCCTCATGCGCCGATACACGGTCATGGGTTACTACACCAGCCGCATCGGTCTCGAAACACTGAACTACCCGGGCCTAAAATTTTATTCCGAATCCCCCGCCTGCCCGCATACCAACGATCCGGAACACCTCCACCTGCCGCCTCCCATCGTCTAATGCCCAAAGAAATGTATGACGTCATCGTGATTGGCACCGGCGCGGGCGGTGGCATGGCGATTCACACGCTCTGCCAGGCCGGCGCGAAGGTCTGCGCGCTGAACGCCAGCCGCCGTCTCGATCCCCGAAAAGATTTTCGCAATCATCGCCAGCCCTACGACATGAAGTTCCGCGGCTTCGGCAGCCCGAAGCTCCGCGCCACCTCCATCGGATACATGGACAACGAGTACACCGAAGGCATCTGGGAGCACGAGATCGCCTTCACCACCGCGCCCGGCACCGAATGGACCTGGCGCCGCTGCTTCGCCGTCGGCGGCAAAACCAATTTCTGGGGCCGCTCCTCCGCCCGCTTCAGCGAGATCGATTTCCGCGCCGCAACCCGTGACGGCTACGACACCGACTGGCCGATCGCCTACGACGAGATCGCACCCTATTACAGCCGTGTCGAGCGCATGATCGGTGTCGCCAGCACCATCCAAAACCGCCCCAGCAATCCCGACGGCGACTATCTCCCGCCCATGAATTTCCGCTGCATCGATTGGATCTTGCACTCGGGCGCGCAGAAAATCGGCATCCCCTATCTCCCGGACCGTATCGCGCAACTCACTCGCGCCCACGCCGGCCACCCGGCGTGCCACTTTTGCGGCAATTGCACCGAGGGCTGCGATACCGGCTCGTTCTTCTCAACGCCCTGGTTCTTTCTACCCGCCGACGAAAAAACCGGCCACCTGGACCTTCGCACCAACGCGCTCGTCCGCCACATCATCGCCGATGACAACGGCCGTGCCGCCGGGGTCGCCTATGTCGATCGCAAATCCCGCCAGGAATTCGAAGTCTACGGCCGCAACGTTGTCGTCGCTGCCTCCTGCGTCGAATCCGCGCGCATTCTGTTGAATTCGAAATCGCGCCGCTGGCCCACCGGCATCGCGAATTCCAGCGGCCAGGCCGGCCGCAATCTCTGCGACCATCTCTATGGCACTACCGCGCGCGGCTATCTGCCGCAACTACGCGGTCAACCGAGTTTCCCCGACAACGTCTCTGCCTCGACCGTCGCCTGGATGCCGCGCTGGCAGAATCTGGACAACCCGCGCCAGGAAAAATTCATCCGGGGCTATTCCGTCTACCCCGACGGCGGCTGCTCGGAGTTTCCTTCTTACTACCGCGACATCGAAGGCTTCGGCCTCGAATTTAAGCGCGAGATCAAGCGACGCTATCCCACTCCGGTCAGCTTCTACATCCAGGCGCCCTCGCAGCGCAGCGACTCCAATTACATCGACATCGATCCTGATGTGAAAGACGTCTACGGTATCCCTGCCGCGCGCATTCATTTCGAGTGGGACCGCAACACCCTCCTGATGTGGGCGCACGGCAAGCACGTTTGCGAGGATCTGATTCGCGCAAGCGGCGGCGAATACACCGGCTGCGCCAACGAACCCGACATCCCCGGCACCAGCCTCCACGAAACCGGCACCCTCCGCATGGGCAACGACCCGAAGCGCTTCGTCACCAACCGCTTCGGCCAAACCCACGACGTGCCGAATCTTTATATCTGCGACGCCAGCGTATTCCCTAACTGCACCGACAAGACGACTACGATTTCGATCCTGGCTTTTTCGTTGCGTACATCGGAATACCTACTCGAACAAATGCGCAAAGCCTAATCGGCCCACGGATTCACGACGCGAATCCCACAGTGCTCGAAGTCGCGTATGTTGCGCGTCGCAACCGCGCTGCCTCTCGATTTTGCAATCGAAGCGATCATCGCGTCCAGCGGAGCAATCGGCGGCCGCTGCGCTGCCGGGTAATGACAATGCTTGGGAAGGCGTGCGCTGCATCTTCATCGAACGCAAGAACGCGATGTTTCAAGCCTTCCGCGAACACTCTTTCTACGGCGCTGCCCAATGGGTCCCGGCGTTTGCCTTGCGGCAGAGCCTCAATTGCGTACGGTAATTCCGCATGTGTGACAGTCGTGATGCCGCATCTTGCTGAGCAGAGAGCCATCCTAGGACAACATCTGAGGGCGACGGCCGCAATACTTCCGAAATGACGTTCGTGTCGATAATGATCACTTCGGAAGCTTTGGAAGTTTCACGACGCCTTCGCGAGGGGGAATGATTAGTTCAACACCTCCCAACGGCTCCATGTGCTGTCGGATCGCCTCAACAAGGCTCGATTGCCGCACGTTCTTGTCGTCCACTCCCGCTCTGAGAATTTCCCGTGCTTCCTCTTCCATGGACCGGCCGTGCCGCGCAGCCCGTACGCGAAGCCGCGCCTTCACCGATTCATCCAGACGTCGGATCGTGATGCTCGCCACACGGTGATGATATCGCTGCAATCACTATCCCCTCTGCTCCTCCCTCAAAAACCCTCGAATCGCCTCCGCACAAGCCTCCGGCTGGTCCGTCGTCAAAATATGTCCCGCATCGCGAATCAGCTCGAACCGCGCGCCAGGAATCCTCGACGCCACCACCCTTCCGTTCTCTGGCGGCACCAGTCGATCCTCATCGCCATGCACCACGAGCGTCGGCGCCTGGATTCTCGGCAGCCGCCCGTACGCGCTCCACATCAGCACTCCCGCAAACTGATTCACGAAGCCCTTGTAGCACCAGGTGCAGCTACATCGAACCCGCAGATCCTCTTCAATGCGCGCGGCAGGTGTCTTCTGGGCGTACAACAGCTTTCGGAGCGAGCGCTCCCGCTCCTCGCGCGACCTTCCCCTCCACTCCCGCGGTCCGTATCGAAACTCCGGCCACTTCCCGAATAGCCCGCTCGAAGATGTACACCCCAGCAAGAGGCTGCGAACCCGCCGCGGATGCCTGAGCGCCAGTTCCTGGGCGATCATCCCGCCCATGGAAGCGCCGACCACGTGAGCCGCTTCTACCCCCGCTGCATCCAGCACGGCCCGCGCGTCACTCGCCATCCGCCGCATCGTATACGGCCCTCGCGGCACATCGCTGCGCCCCATCCCCCGGTTGTCGAACACGATCGTCCGGTACTCGCCCACCAACGCCGGCGTGAGCCGAAACCACATCTCGTGCGTAAAGCTCAGGCCCATGATCAGCAGCACCGGCGGCCCGCTGCCCTGCTCATGCCAATACAGCTTTGCACCCTCATTTACTATGTAGGCCATCGGGAAACAACCTTTTTCTGCCAGCCCTAAACCTATCCGGCGCCCATGCCGATACTTAAGCAGCGACGTATTTCGATGGACTACGAGGAATCAAACGATGGAACTCCAAAAACATTTAACCCCTTTTATTGTTGCGCTGTGGAAGGAAACCGACGCCCAGGATCTCGTTGAGTATTCTCTGCTGCTCGCTTTCATCGCCCTTTCTAGTGTTTCTATTCTGACCGGCGTAAGAAGCAGTCTGGACGTGATGTGGAGCAAAATCTCCTCCGCTCTCAGTTCGGCCGCGGCGAGCTAAACACTACACGTAGCGCCTAACGGCGTCCCGAGCCCAAGATCTCGCACGAGACCTGCTTTACTTCTCACCCGACCCCTTGTAGGATAGACTCAGCCCCCGAGGATATCTTCTACGATAGGAAGGGTACTCTCTCGTTGCTTAAGCTCAAACGCGTCGAGATTCACGGTTTTAAGTCCTTCTACGACCGCACGGAAATGAAGTTCAACGGCAATGGTATTGCTGCCGTTGTCGGTCCGAATGGGTGCGGCAAATCCAACCTTAGCGATGCAATTAGCTGGGTTCTCGGTGAGCAGTCCGCGAAGACCCTCCGCGGCTCCCGCATGGAAGATGTAATCTTCGCCGGCACCCGCGACCGAAAGCCGCTTGGCATGGCGTCTGTGACCATGACTCTGGTTCCGGATGAACGCGCCCTGGCGAGCGTACGCAGCCACGAACACCCGGCGCCGCATCTGAACGGGGCGGCCACCGAAGCGCACCCGCCCTCCGAACATCCGCCGCTCAAGACCGAGGCGGTCAAAACCGCTGAGCGCACCGGCGAGATCACCATCACGCGCCGCCTCTATCGTTCTGGCGAAAGCGAATACCTGATCAACGGCCGTACGGCCCGCCTGCGCGACATCCAGGACCTGTTCCTCGGCACCGGCCTCGGCCCCGAAAGCTACGCCATCATCGAGCAGGGCCGCATCGGGCAAATTCTCAGCAATAAGCCCCAGGACCGGCGCAACGTCATCGAAGAAGCCGCCGGCATCACTAAATTCAAGACGCGCAAGCGCCTTGCCGAAGCCAAACTCGAGAACGCCAAGCAGAATCTCTCTCGCGTCTTCGACATTCTCGAAGAAGTCACGCGCCAGGTGAACTCGCTGAAACGCCAGGCCGCCAAAACCCGCCGCTACGCAGACCTGAAAGCAGAAGCCACCGCCTATCTCCGCCAGGTGCTCGCCGCGCGCTTCCGCATGCTCGAGCGCGAAACCGCTAAAGTCGCAATCGAACTGAACCTTGCTTCCGCTGCCTTGGAAGAGGCGCAGGCCACCATAGCCACCCGCGAAGCCGAACACGCCAACCTGCTCGATGCTTCCTACGCCAACGAAGAGCGGCTTACGGCCGCCCGCCAGCAGCTCGCCGATCTGCAGCTCGAAGCCGAGCGCGCCCGCGGCCAGCTCGAATACCAGCTAAAGCAGATTAACCAAATCGATCAACGTCTCCGGGCCGGCGTCGAAGAGGCGCAAGCTCTCGACGGCCAACAACAGCAGCGCCGCGCGGAGTTGCACCGCCAGACAACCGAGCTTGAGACCCTGGCGAACGATTGCACCGCCGCCCATCAGCGGTTGGATGCCAAAGCGGCAGAGCGCCAACAGGCGCAAGAGCGCCTTACCGAACACGAGCGCCTGCTCGAAGCCGCGCGCCAAAAGGTCATGCTTCTGCTCGGCGAGTCGTCCGGGCTGAAGAACCGCATGGCTCACGTGGACGCCCAGCTTGCATCAATGGATCGCGACACCGCCCGCGCTACTACCGAGGAGCAGCAGTCCGAAAACGACCTGGCGCGTTTGGAACAGGAGAAGTCCCAGGTTACGGGGCGTCTTGCTGCCCGTCAGGCCGAGCTGATTGCGCTCACCGATGGGCGCAACACCTTACAGCAGGACCTGCAGGCTAAGCGCGCCACTCTGAATGAAAGCCGGCAGGCTCTCGATCGCTTGCAAAGCGAATACTCCCGAATCAAAGCGCGCAAAGATTCGCTTCAAGAAGTCATCCTTCACCGCAGCTACACCACGGAAACCGTCAAGCGCCTGTTTACTGCTGTCGAGCGTGGCAAGGCGCAGGATCTGCAACCCGTCGGCGTGCTCGCCGATTTCTTGGAGGTAGACCCGCAGCTTGAAAAAGCAGCGGAGGAGTTCCTGCACGAGGAACTCGAATACGTTGTCGTGCGCGATTGGCGGGATGCCGATCGCGGCATTGAGTTGATGCGCGGCGAAGTAGACGGACGCGCTACGTTCCTGGTCGAAGAGACGCCCGAGACCGCCAATTCCGCCGGCGAGCTCCCTCGCCCGGCCGCCGAGGACGGCCCGCTCACCCGGCTCACGGATGCTCTTCGCTTCACGAACGGCCTCGCCAGCGTTCCCTTGAATTTGCTGCCGCGTATCTCCTACTGCTACGTCGCTGCGGACCGTGCCGTGGCGCGCCAAATGGCTGTCCGCTTCCCGCACTGTTGGTTCCTTTCAACCGACGGCATCAGCTATCACGGCCAGTCCGTCAGCGGCGGCAAGAAAAGCGGCGCCGGACCTCTTGCACTCAAGCGCGAACTGCGCGACCTCTCGCAATTGGAAAAGCAGAAGCGCAACGATCTCGAGTCGGCGCAGAAAGCTCTCGCCGGGCTCGAGCGCAACATCGCCGCGCTAGCCGAGCAGCTCGAGCAGGTGCGCACCCAACAACAAACGCAAGAGAAAGAAGTGCTCGCGCTCGATCATCAGACCCGCCAGCTCGCCGAAGAATTTCAGCGCTCCGAGTCGCGCCTCGCCCGCGCGCGGCTCGAATTGGACAAGCTTTCGAAGGACCGTGTTCAGCTCAAAGAAAATGCCGGGCGCGATCGGGATGCGCTGGCGCTCTGCGAACAGCGCCGCTCCAGTGAAGAGCACGCGCTCGAATCCGCCCGTGAGCAGCTCACTGGACTGCAATCGGAAGTCTCGCGCGCTGCCGAGGAACACTCGACGGTTCGGGCTGAGCTCGCCAGCCTGGAGGAGCGCCGCCGTTCCCTCGCCGGCCATTGCTCGCGGCTCGAATCCCAGGTTCATGAGGCCGCCCAACGGCAGGCGCACCTTGCTCAGGAAACCGAGCGCCTCGGCGCCGAGCGTGACTATCTGCTCTCGAGCAACGCCCAGCTCGAAACCAGGAGCGCGGAGCTGAAGAGTTCCATCGCGGCCACGGAAGCCACTGTGACCGGGTTGGCCGCTCGCGAAACCGAACTGCGCGCCCGCCTCGCGGCCGCCGACGACGAACTGAAGGAACTGCGTCAGCGCGCGCAAGCCTTGCAGGAGCGCCGCTCGGAGCTGCAGGTCTCCCTCGCCCGCGCCGAATCTGATCTGAAGCACCTGCAAGAGACTTGTCAAAATGAGCTTGACACCACGCTGGCGGAACTCGTCGCAGGCGCCGAAACCGTCGCCGACGACGCCACGCTGGCGGAGGTCGAGGCCAAGTACGCCGAAGTGCGCCGCAAAATCGAGGCGCTCGGTCCGGTCAATTCGCAGGCCCTCGAAGAATACGAAGAAGCGCAGCAGCGCCAGGATTTCTTGAGCGCCCAGCGCCAGGATCTGCTCGATTCCATTCGCGATACCGAAAAGCTCATTCACGAAATTGACGGGGAATCACGCAAGCGCTTCTCGGAGGCCTTCCACGCGATCAACGCCAACTTCCGCGCGATGTTCACGACCCTTTTCGGCGGCGGCATCGGCGAGATGCGTCTCAACGATGAGGAAAACGTTGCCGAATCCGGAATCGACATCGTCGCCTCCCCTCCCGGCAAGAAACTACAGAGTATCCTCTTGCTCTCAGGCGGCGAGAAATCCCTCACCGCCATGGCTCTCCTGATGGCGATCTTTCAGTACACGCCCAGCCCCTTCTGCATTCTCGACGAGGTCGACGCTCCCCTCGATGAGCCCAACATCGAGCGTCTCACTCGCCTTCTGCGCGACATGGCGAATCAGACTCAATTCATCGTCATTACTCATGCCAAGCGCACCATGGAAGCCGCGCAGGCGCTCTACGGCGTCACCATGCAGGAGCCCGGTATCTCGAAGCTGGTCTCGGTGAAATTCAACCAGAATACACAAGCGCGCCAATTGCAGCTCGATACTGCAGCCGAGCAAGCGCGCGACCTCGAAGCCGCCATCGCCTAGCGCCAGCGCCTTAAGCGCTCGTGTGGGACGCCGTGCCGCTGTAAGCCGCCGCCACCGCCGCCGTATCGCCCAGGTTTACAAACTTCGAAACCTTACCGTTGCGAATCCTGAATAAGTGCCCCAGCGGAGCGTCAAACTGCTTCCCTGTTGCCTTCACCCGCGCGCTGTACCGCCCGAACATCGCTACCCCATCGCCTTGCGCCAGGAAGTCCTCCGTCGTAAGCTTCATGTCTTCCTGTGTCGCCGCAATCCCGCCGAAAAACTTCGCTTGCACCTCCGCCGGGCCTTTCATCTTGCCAAAATAGGCAACCGAGGACGGGCCTTCTGCGATCCACTCCACATCGTCCGTGAGGTTTTCCACGATGGTTTGGATGTCTCCCCGCCCGAAGGCTTCATACATCCGCTGAATCAACGCAATATTATCTTGTTCGTTCATGATGCAATCCCCCGGCAGCATTATATGCAAATTTGCGAGCCGCTGCACCGCTCCGCGTCAATGGAACAGCGACAGCTCGATCGCGTCCGCCATTGCCTTGTATCCCGCGTCGCCCGGATGCAGGTGGTCGCCTCCGTCGTACGCCGCAAGCATGCGGTCCGGATCGCTTGGGTCGCGAATGGCTTGGTCGAAATCAACCACGCCATCGAACGCCTTGCTCGTTCGAATCCACTCATTCACAGCCTTCCGCTTCACATCCTTTTCGGCCGTGTAATAGCCGGGAAATACCGTCCCTGCAAACGGCGTCAGCGTTCCGCCGAATATTTTCAGGCCTTGCTCGTGCGCCCGTTCCACCATCTGCTTCAGCCCCGCGATAATTTCCTCCGCGCTCACCGTTTCCGAATCGGGCGCCGAGGTCCCCGCGTGGCCGATATCGTTGATGCCCTCCAGCACGATCACATACCGGACGCCCGGTTGCGCCAGCACGTCGCGGTCGAAGCGCGCCAAGGCATTCACGCCGAATTGCACATTGGTCGCCGCATCGTGCAGAATCCGATTCCCGCCGATTCCCGCATCCACCACCGCAACTTCTTGCCTGCCGTGCTGCGCAAGCAACCGGTCCGCCAGAATGTTGGGCCAGCGCCGGTTGGCGTCTACGGTCGAACGTGCGCCATCCGTGATCGAATCGCCAAACGCAACCACCGTTTCTGCCGAACCAGGCGCCAGCACGTCCACACCCGTCAGAAAGACCCACGACGTGATCGTCTCCGCCCCGCTCAAAGACGTCGCGCCCGTCCTGTCGCCCTCTCCTATATAAGACGTCTGTTGAGCGGAGTAGTGAATCCCCGCTCCGGTGCTCGCCTTCGAAACGAAAAGGCTGATCGCCAGATCGCTCGCCGCATGCGCGTCCAGCTTCACCGGATCGCTCAGCACCAACGCATCGGGCGGAATCGAAACGCCCGCCCTCCCGCTAAACGTCAGAACGCGGTCCGAGCCCGCCACGATCTCCGAGTCCCGCGAGCGCGCCGCGATGTGCGCGGCATCAATCTCGACCGTCGCCTTCCCGTAGGCATTCGAGAGCCGGACTCGCACCATGTTCCCTCCCACGCTGGTGTGAACGATTTCGCGCACCGTTTGATTTTGAAATTGCAGCTTTTCGGCGCGCATCTTTGCTTCATCGCCCATTTGCGGCGAGGGGCTGGCCGCCCACGTGGCGACCCAATGCTCCTGCGGCGCCGCACTGCCGCCCGCTGCCAACGCAAGAAAAAGAAGAACTGCAGGCTCGATTCTCATCATGGAAATACGCGCCTATCGTATCGTGAGCCCAGCGGTATGAAAACCATCGGCATTCTGGGCGGCAGCAGCGATCAAGCCACCGCCGAATACTACAGCCGCATAAATAAGGCGGTAAACGCCCGCCTCGGCGGTTGGCATACCGGCCAAATCCTCATTTACTCGATGGATTTCGCCACCAGCGAGCACTTCGTCCGCAATAATCTTTGGGAAGAAGCCGCGGAGTATCTTGCCGACAAAGCTCAGCGCCTGGAGCGCGCCGGCGCGGACCTGCTCATCTGCGTCTCCAATACTCTGCACCGCGTCGCTGACCGCATCGCTTCGTCGGTCGGCATTCCCTTCCTGCACATCGCCGACCCCACTGCCGCGGCGATCTGTGCCGCCGGCCTCCACCGTGTCGCCCTGCTCGGCACCAAGCCCGTCATGTCTTTGGATTACCTGCAGCGCCGTTATCGTGACAAGTTCGGGATTGAAATTCTCGTTCCGCCCGAACCCGAACAGGATGAACTCGACCGCATTATCTTCGATGAGCTTTGCCGCGGAGTTTTCACCCCCTCCAGCAAAGCGGCTTACCTGAACGCCGTCGACGCGCTTCATGCGCGCGGAGCTCAAGGTGTCATCCTGGGCTGCACCGAAATCCCGCTGCTGATCGATCAACAAGACCGGCCCGATGTTCCCATGTTCAATACTCTCGCGCTCCACGTAGAAGCCGCAGTCCAAATCGCTCTCGCCCCCTGAATCCGCCTCGCTGCTCTGTAGAAGACCCAGTGAAGGCGTCTCGCTTCAGGGAGGTCTAACCTCGGGACCGCCCTGCATGCCCAAGGATCAGGAAATCGAAACCAACATCCCTCAACGGCTTGACCGCTTGCCCTGGAGCCCCTGGCACACCAAAATGGTGATCGCGCTCGGCATCACCTGGCTTCTCGATGGCCTGGAAGTTACGCTTGCGGGTTCCTTGGCCAGCGTTCTCAAGAACAAGAATGCGCTGGGCCTGAGCGATCTCGAAGTTGGCGGAAGTTCCACCGGCTATTTGGCCGGCGCGGTCGTCGGCGCCCTGTTCTTCGGCTGGCTTACTGACCGTCTCGGCCGCAAAAAACTCTTTCTAATTACTCTCGCCCTTTATCTCTCCGCCACGGCCGCAACCGCCTTCGCGTGGAATTTCTGGAGTTTCCTTCTATTCCGGGTCCTCACCGGGCCGGCATCGTGGTGAGTAGGCCGCCATCAACTCCGCCATTGACGAGTTAGTTCCCGCCGCAGTGCGTGGCAACGTTGATCTCGTGATTAACGCCACCTTCTGGATCGGTGCCGCGTTTGGCGCGGGCGGCACGCTGTTGCTGCTGAATTCCGGCCTGGTCTCGCCCACTTTCGGCTGGCGCTTTGCTTTCGGCATCGGCGCGGCGCTCGGCCTCATCATCCTCGTGCTCCGCAAGTCGGTTCCGGAAAGCCCGCGCTGGCTCATGCTCCGCGGCCGCGAACAGGAAGCCGAGTCCATCGTCGGCGGCATTGAAAACGACGTTAGCCGCCAAAAGGGCGAACTGAAAGAACCCCAGGGCGGCCTCAAAATCGCCGTTCGTGACCACACCCCGCTGCGCGACGTTTGGAACGCCACCCTTCCCGCCGCAATCGAGTTCTCGCTCGAGCCCGCCGCGCCGGGCATTTACCACCCGCCCATGCGCGTGCCCGGCTCTCAACCGCTTGATCCGAAAATCTACGTCATGCCGTAAATCTGTCGCGCCAATTTATGTACACAGTCGTTCACGCCATCGTCGGATACTTCTTCCTGGTGCTGATAGTGCGCGTTCTCAGCCGCCGCCCCGGCGCTCAGATGACTCCCTTCGAATTCGTTATCATCTTTCTGGTCGGTGGCGTTATCATTCTCTCTACCGTCGGCAACGATCGATCGGAGACCAATTCCGTCTGTGCGGTCATCACCATCGGCCTCATGCACCGCCTGGTCTCCTGGTTGAAAACCCGCTTTCCTGCCTTCGGCAAAGTGGTCGACGGTACGCCTCTGGTCGTTCTCAAGAATGGCGAATGGCAGACCGAAATCATGGACAAGATGCGCCTGCAGGATACGGATGTGATGGCTGCTGCCCGCGCCAAGGGAGTGAAGACTTTAGACAAAGTGAAGTACGCTGTCCTCGAGCGCAACGGCGCTATCAGCATCGTCAAGGCGGACCAGTAAACAAAAGTGCGAGAACCTGGTCGTACGGCGCGATAATAGGGTTTGCGAGCTCTGTTTGCACCCACGCTGGTTCTGCTTTCTCTGCCTATGGTTCTGCCAGCCAACGCCCCGCAGGTTTCGATTATCGATTCCGGTTCCACCAATCGGCCGGGCGTGACCATCACGGTCGATCAAGCCGGCAACGCCGTCGTCGAGCTGCGCGGCAGCCAACCGCAGTCGGCCAAGCTCAGCGAGCAGCTCTGCGAACAGCTCATGCGCGATGTCAAAGCCGCGGGCACATTGAGCACGCTTCCGGTACAACACTGCATGAAGAGCGCCTCTTTCGGCTCCAGCCTGTACGTCGAGTTTAACGGCGACCGCTCGCCGGATGTAAGTTGCTCGCCCCAACCGGACCCGCGCTCTGCCGCCCTGCATAAAGACGCGAGTGACATTCTGCAGGCCGTGCGAAACCAGCTCCACCTTCCGATGCTAAGAACCGCGCGGCCGGTCAGGCCGATTCCGTAACTTTCGCGCCAAGCGCCCGCTCCCACTCCGCAGTCCCAACTAACTCAGCGACACCTCGCGGGGCTCTCGGATTCAAAGGATGCTCCTGTAACTGCAGTTGCCACCAGCCCACATCGTGCCAACGCCCCAGCTTATATCCGGCCCGCTCAAAGACACCCATCGATTTGAACCCTAAGCGTTCGTGCAGTTGCACACTGGCCTCGTTCGGCAGTGCGATCACCGCAATCGCCCTACAAAAACCCTGCAGGCGCATGACATCGAAGAGGGAACGGTACAGCGTTCTGCCGACGCCCTTCCGCTGTCGAGCCGGATGCACGTAAACCGTAACCTCCGCCGCCCATCGGTAAGCTTCTCGCGCCCGAAACTTGCTTGCATAAGCGTATCCGCAGATCGCCTGCGCCTCCTCGCACACCAGCCACGCATGAGTGGCCAGGATATTTCGAACACGCTCCCGCATCTCCGTGCTGCTGGGCGGCGCAAGCTCGAACGAAATTGCCGTGGCGCGAACCAGCGGCGCGTAGATCTCGAGCATCTGATCGGCGTCGGATTCCCGCGCAAGTCGAATCATCGGCACTCGTTTAAACTATCCAGCATGAGCGATCCCGCCCTGCCGGAAGTCAAGCACCTCCGCTGGGATGACATCCCGGTCGAGACCGTCAACCCGCTGTTCGACCGCCAACTCATCGTAGGCGATCAGATCATGGTCGCGCGTGTCCTTCTCAAGAAAGGCTGCCTGGTTCCCACCCACAGCCATTTCCACGAGCAGATCTCAACCGTAAAATCCGGCGTGCTTCAATTCACAATCGACGGCCGCGAGATTGTCCTCCGCGAAGCTGAAATCCTGTGCATCCCTCCCCATATGCCGCACTCCGCCCTCGCGCTCGAAGACTTTGTGGGGATCGACATCTTCACGCCGCCCCGCGCCGATTGGCTCGCCAAGACCGACGATTATCTGAGACGCTGAAGCGCGTCGCTTGCCCGATGTATAATCAACCGGCTTACCTTATGACTCAATCCTGTCTCATCCCTAGATTCCGGACTCTTGCCATCGTCATCTGCACCGCAGTGCTGCTGACCTACGGCCTGCCGCTCGCGGCCGCCGATTCCGGGGGGCAAACTCCTAAGCTGCTCGGCGCTTACTTCGAGGAATGGAGCATCTACGGCGCAGACTACAATATCGCCGACGTACAAAACAGCGGTGCTGCGTCCGATTTGACGCATCTGCTCTACGCCTTCGCGAATGTCTCTACCACCGCCCAATGCGCCATTGCCGACTCCTGGGCTGACTATCAGTCGCCTTATCTTCCCTCCGTCAATGGGCAGCCCTACACCGGTCCGCTCTATGGAAATTTTGCCGCGCTGCAACAACTCAAGCAGCTTCATCCCAGCCTGAAAGTGATGATTTCCATTGGGGGAGCCTCTGCTGCGAACACAGCGAATTTTTCTAGTGCCGCCGCTACTGCCGCCGGCCGCCAGCAGCTCGCCGCTTCCTGCATCGATATGTTCGTCAACGGCAACGTCGCGCAGGGCATCTCGACCGGCACTCTATTCGACGGCATCGACCTCGATTGGGAGTTTCCAACCGCGGCCGACAAACTGAACTTCACTGCGCTGCTGGCCGAATTCCGGTCCCAACTGGACACACTCGGTCGTGCCAATCACAAGCATTACCTGCTGAGTATCGCCGCGCCGGCGGGCTCCCAGAATTACTCCAACATGCAACTCGCCGCCGTGGCCCAGCATCTCGACTTCCTCAATATGGAAACGTACGACTACCACGGAACTTGGGAAACCATCACGAATCACGCCGCGCCGCTCCTGGATTCCCCGCTCGATCCCGCCGCCGGAGAAGGGCTGAATGTCGATGCGACCATTACCGCCTATCTCCACGCCGGCGTTCCGGCAGTCAAGATGCTGCTGGGCATTCCCTTTTACGGTCGAGGCTGGACCGGCGTTCCCGATGTGCGCTATGGGCTCTATCAGTCGTCTACCGGCCCCGCGCCTTCTCCGGCCGGCGACACGCTTGCAACCGACGGCGTCGCCACCTTCCGAACGCTCGAGCAATTCCCCGGCGTCGACGGCTTCGCGTCGCACCGCGATTATTTCTCGCTCGCGGACTGGCTCTACAGCCCGCTTTCTTTGACTTTCTGGACCTACGACGACCCGCCAATCGTCACCTACAAAGTGGCTTACGCCAAGCTGCGAGCCGGCGGTCTCGGAGGAGCGTTCGGTTGGGCCTTGAAGGACGACGATTCCAACGCAACCCTCGTCAAGACCATGGCCAAAGGACTCGATATCCAGCCCCATTAACGGCGTTTGACGCGGATTGTCGGCAAAATCCCGGCTATTTCTTGACACCCGGCCTAAACTGAGTCAGAATTTCTCCACGGCCCACATTTGCCTGCATTAGGCATCAGACGAATCAGATGCTCGACCCGTTTGTTCGCAGATATTTAAAGCGCGCGGTTGCGTGCGGCCTGATCTTTGTTCTGTATCTGGCCGCGCGTCTGCCGACAATTTCGAGCACCGAGCGTGCCCGCCTAGCCGCGCAATTCCGCTTCGTTCAAACACCGCTGCCGGTGGTTCCCGGCCCCGAAATTCGAAGCGTCCGGCCGGTGAGCCCCAGCATTCAACACATTGCGGGATGGATTTCAACCGTCGGCGCCGGTGTGGCGCTCGCCGATATCGATGGCGACGGACTGCCGAACGATCTCTGTTACGTCGATGTGCGCACCGATCAGGTCATTGTCGCCCCCGTTCCGGGCACCGGGCCGCGGTATAAACCGTTCACCCTCGACCCCGGACCGCGGCTGTTCGATCGTTCGACCATGGCTCCCATGGGCTGCCTGCCCGGAGATATGAATGAGGACGGCCGAATGGATCTCCTGGTTTATTACTGGGGTCGAACGCCGCTCGCATTCTTGCAAAACGCCGACCGGACTTTTGCGGCCACTGAGATTGTTCCGAACGAACGATGGTTTACCAATGCAGCTACCTTTGCCGATCTGGACGGCGATGGCCACCCGGATTTAATCGTGGCGAACTACTTCCCGGACGGTGCTCACATCCTCGACGCGACCAGCGCGCAACATGAATTCATGCAACATTCAATGTCGCGCGCGCTGAACAGCGGGGAGAAGCACATTTTCCTGTGGTCCGGCGCCCCCGGCGGATCTTTCTGCTTCAAAGAGGTGAAAGGCGTACTGCCCGACAATCTCAATCATGGCTGGACGCTGGCCGTAGGCGCTCAAGATCTTGATGGAGACCTTCTGCCCGAACTTTATTTCGCCAACGACTTCGGGCCCGATCGCCTGCTTCATAATCTATCTACCCCGGGAAAGCTCAAATTCGAGCTTTTGGAGGGCGCCAAGGATTTCAGCACCCCCGAGTCGAAGGTGCTCGGGCGCGACTCTTTCAAAGGGATGGGCGTCGATTTCGGAGATATAAACGGCGATGGTCTCCCCGATATCTTCGTGAGTAACATCTCCGCTCCTTATGCGCTCGAGGAAAGTAATCTGCTCTTTGTGAGCACCGGGCAGATAGATCGTATGAAAAAAGGCGTCGCTCCCTATGTGGATCGTAGTGAGCCGCTGGGGTTATCGCGTGCTGGTGGCTGGGGCTGGGATTGCCGTCTTGTCGATCTGAATAATGATGGAGTTCCGGAAGCTTTGCAGGCCGTCGGCTTCCTGCGGGGCAATATCAACCGCTGGCCGGAGTTACACGAAATCGCGATGGGCAACGACGAGCTGCTGTCGAATCCCGATAACTGGCATCACTTCGGGGCAGGGGACGATCTAAGTGGACACGATCATAATCCGTTCTTCGTGCGCGCCTCTGATGGCCGCTACTACGATTTGGCGGCCGACGTCGGCCTCGGCCAGACGCATGTAAGCCGCGGCATAGCAGTCGCCGATGTAGATGGCGATGGCCGCTTGGACTATGCGGTCGCTAACCAGTGGGAGCCGTCCTTCTTCGTTCACAACGAGAGTCCCCACGCCGGTCAATTCCTGGGACTCAGGCTCCGCATCCACAACCGTCCCGCGATCGGCGCCTCGGCTGCCGTGCAGCTCCCCGGCGGACGTACCATGTGCGCCCAGGTGGATGGCGGCAGTGGCCATTCCGGGAAGCGCAGCCCCGACTTGCACTTCGGACTGGGCCAGCTTCCCCCGCAGACGGCCCTGAACGTGACCCTCCGCTGGCGCGATTTGGGCGGCATTCATGAAAAACGTCTCGCGCTACGGCCAGGCTGGCACACGGAGGACTTGGAAGATGGCAACTGAGTCTTCCTGGTCCACGCAAACCCGGCTCGCCGGGCTCAGGCGCTTCGCCGTCGCGATCTCCATCTTCAATCTGCTCGGTCACTTCTGGTTCGGCTTTGAGGAATCCTGGGCTCAGTTATTCGTCTCCCTTGCCGCCGCTTACGGAACCGAGCTTAGCCTGGAGTGGCTCGACGCCCGCGTGAATCGAAGGAAGCCCGCTTATGCCGGTGGCTTTCTACAGCTCGTTAATTTCCTGTTGGCGGCGCACATCACCGGTCTGGCGGTTGCCATGTTGTTATATGCGAACGATCGGTTCTGGGTCATTGCATTTGCATCGGCCGCCGCGATAGCTTCTAAGTGGATCTTCCGAGTAACTGTGGGCCGGGGAAGCCGCCACGTATTTAATCCCTCCAACCTGGGAATTACACTAACTTTGTTGCTGTTTCCGTGGGTGGGAATCGCGCCGCCTTATCATTTTACTGAAAATTTGCCCCCCGCCGGACGTTGGCTTATTCCAGCCATTATCGTGTTTTCCGGAACGTTTCTTAACTGGCGCTTTACGCGCAAAATCCCGCTCATTGTAAGTTGGGTGTCTTGTTTTCTGTTGCAGGCAATGCTGCGGCATTTATTTCTCGGCGCTTCTCTCACCGGCGCGTTGCTGCCAATGACCGGAGTTGCCTTCATTCTGTTCACCTTCTATATGTTGACCGATCCCGGCACCACGCCGGCGAAGCCTTCCGCTCAGGTGGCCTTCGGCGCAGCCGTTGCTTTAGGTTATTGCTGCTGCATGGTTCTGCACATCGTATTCGGGCTCTTCTTTGCACTTACTTTCGTCTGCAGTATTCGAGGAATTACGCTGTGCGCCCATGCATGGCGCCGGCAACCCCCACCGGCCGCCGCAAAGATAGAAGAAGCGCTGGCGGCCTCCGCCTAGCTCTCGTTAGCCAGCGGGAGCTCTTGATCGTTCGTAGTGCAGAACCAGTCCCAATACGAACGCTACGCCTACCTGCGTGTCCAGAATCAGCCGCGCGTGACCGGCCCTGAAGACGGAAACAACCGAAGCTGCTGAAAGAGCCTTGGTTTTTCTGGCGTCCCCAAGGGGATTCGAACCCCTGTTATCGCCGTGAAAGGGCGGTGTCCTAGGCCGGGCTAGACGATGGGGACGCTGCGGAAGGCGGTCAAGCCTCTCCCAATGTAACAGAGCCCGCCGGCCCATCCATCGCGTCCTGCCGCCGGGCTCAAGCGCATAAAGCGTTTGGGGCCCGTTGTGCGCGGTGCAGCCGAGAGCGCTTACAGCGTATGCAAGTATGCGAGCACGTTCGCCTTGTCGTCGGCCGATAACATATCGCCGTACGCTGGCATTCCGTTGCCCCCGTTGTTGATCTGGGCCAGCACGTTGTCATCGTTGACCGGTTTGCCGTTCTGCAGCGTTTTACGCTTGAACAAGCCCTTCAACGACGGTCCCATCTTTTTCTCATCCGTGTCCGTGTTGTGGCAGACCTGACACTGTTCGAACACATCTTTACCTTTCGCGGCGTCACCTTTCTGGGCTTTGTGCCCGGCCGCCGCTCCTACTCCGAGCACTACAAACAGTACAGCCGAACCTGCAATCGCGATTGTCTGGCGAATCATCCTTTGAGTGTCTCCCGCCCTGAGGGCTCTTGAAGTTCAGTCTACAGCGTGCAACGGACGAAAACCCCGTAAGAAGAGAGATCAACGCTAGCGAAACTTCATTTCACCCCAGCTTCGTCTAAAACTTTGCAGTCGTCTTCCCGCGAGGTCTCTGCCCGCCGCCAACCGCCGTATGTTTTGCGGGATAATAAGGTACTTCCATGCTCCATCGAGCGATCCTTTACTCTCTCTTTCTCTCGTTCACGTTTTCTTATATGGTGAGGGCCGAAGAGAACTACCCGCCCCAGGCCATCCCGAATATGACCGTCGCGCCGCGAAGTGGCCCGGTCGCGCTGTTCCCGGAAAGCGCCCTGAAACCCGGCATGAAAGGTGTCGCCTGGACCGTGTTCCAAGGCAGCCGGCCCGAACCTGTGCCCGTCGAAATCATCGGCGTTTGGCAAAACATGTGGGGGCCTCACCAGGACATCATCCTTGCCAAAATGGGCGGAAAGGCCATTCGCACCAACGTCGCCGGGGGCATGAGCGGCAGCCCCGTGTACATAGATGGCAAACTGGTCGGCGCCATCGCTCTGCGGCTGAGCACCTTCTCGCCCGACGCCATCTGCGGCATCACGCCCATTCACCTCATGCTGGAGGTGAACGAGTTCGATCAATCCCGTCCGGCCTCGAGTCGAACCCCCGACAAGATTCAACAAGCTAGCGAATCGGTGCCTCTGCCGGGCGGCCTGCTCGCGCGCGTAATGGCCGCGGCCTCGTCCGGCTCCCTGGCCGAAACGCCCGCGATGACGCCCATCGCTACTCCCATCTCGCTCTCCGGCTTTACCGACGACGCCGTCCGCGAATTCGCGCCCGTCTTCAATCAGCTCGGGCTTGCCGTTTCGCAAGGCGGCGCGGGCGGCGCCCTCAACTCCGCCACGCCCGCCAAAGATTGGGCCACTTCGCTCAAGCCCGGCGAAGGCGTCGCTGCCGTTCTCGTCGCCGGCGACATGACCATGACTGGCGGCGGTACCGTCACTTACAACGATGGCAAGCGCATCCTCGCCTTCGGCCACTCCATGTTCAATCTCGGCCCCGTGAACATGCCCATCGCCAAAGACGACATCATCTTCACCCTCGCCTCGGCCTATCAGCCCACCAAAATGGGTAACGCCTCGGAGGTGGTCGGCGCTTTGCGCCAGGATCGCCACAGCGGAATCGAAGGCGAGCTCGGCGCCACCGCGCAAATGATTCCCGTGACCATGCACGTGCGCTCCTACAATCGCGACAACAGCGTACGCAAAACGCGAGACTTTCACTTCAATGTCTTCGTCGACCAGAAGTGGACGCCTTACTTGATGATGGCCACCCTCTTCAACTCGCTCTCTAACCTGAACGATTTTTCCGAAGAGGCCACCTATCGCCTGCATGGCGAATTGCAGGTGGAGGGCCAGCAGCGCATAGAGCTTACCACGATGCAGGCGCCCGCCGAAACGCCCATCCCCACTCCGATGCTGCTCGCCGGCTGGTGGGGCGACAAGTTCAATCGCCTATTCGTTAATTCCGCCAAATTGCCCCAGCTCAACGCCGTAAATGTCACCGTCGACCTGCTGCCTGAACGCCGCATCGCGCAGATCGAATCCGCCTGGATCGCAGACAACAAAGTCATGGCCGGCACCGAAGTCCCGGTGAAGGTATTTCTGCGGCCCTATCGCGGCGAGCTCATCGAGCGCACCGTCCCCATCAAAATTCCTGCCGGCCTCAGCCGCGGCGAACACGAGATCCTGTTCAGCGACGCCGACACCCTCAGCCGCTTCCAAAACATTGCCAGCTCGCTGAACCGTATCGAAGACATTCCGCAGACGGTAGCCATGCTGAACGAAGAGCGCAGCAACAATCGGCTCTACGTATCCCTTATCCGATCGCAGCCGACCGTCTATTCCGACGAGAAAGTGTTGCCCAGCCTGCCGGCCTCCGTGCTGAACGTGATGCAAAGCGGACGCGCCACCAATCACGAGTTCGTCAGTTCGCCCGAGAGCGCGCACGAACAGGCATCGGTGCCCTTCGACGTGGTGGTCACCGGCAATTACTCGCTCAAAATCTACGTGAACTGAAGGATTCCCACTACTCCTCATGCGCACTTATTCCGGCTGGCTCCCGGCCGCCGTTCTCTTCTTGCTTGCCGCGGCGCCTCGCCTCTGCTTCGCCGTCGACACCCACATCTGGGAGCAGAGCGAGGAGAGCGATTTCGCCCGCGGCACTCCGAAAAATCTATCCATCCGGAGCGACGGGCATGTCATTCTGGCCCCCGAGTTCAAAGAGCTGGATAGCACCAACGTGCCTTACCTCTGGGCCGTCGCAAGCGATTCCAAAGGCACTCTCTACTACGCGGGCGGCGCTCCAACTGCTGCGACCGCCAAAGTCTTCGAGCTCCCGCGCAACGGCAAGCCCAAGGTCTTTGCCGAAGTCACGGGTCTCGAAATTCACGCCCTCGCGGTCGACTCTCAAGACCGCGTGTACGCCGCCGTGCTGCCCGATTCGAAGATCTATCGTATCGATAAATCCGGCAAGCCCCAGCTCTTCTTCGATCCCAAATGCAAATATGTTTGGGCCATGGTTTTCGATCGCGCCGGTAACCTCTTCGTCGCCACCGGCGATTCCGGCCTGATCTACCGCGTCACTCCCGACGGCAACGGCAGCGAGTTCTTCAACACCGGCGAGACACACGCCCGCGCCATGATCCTGGACGATGCCGGCAATCTCATCGTCGGCACCGAGCCGAGCGGCCTGATCCTCCGTATCAGCCCCAAGCGTCAAAGCTTCGTGCTGTATCAGGCCGGCAAGCGCGAAGTGACCGCGGTTGCCGAGCACAACGGCGACATTTACGCCGCCGCCGTTGGCAGCAAGCCTGCCGCCGTGTCCGGTCCTGCGCCGGTGCTTCCCTCGACTCCCCCGCCCATTGCGCCCACCGGCGCTCCGCATACCGGCACGAATCCACCGGCGTTGCCTCCCGCCGTTGGCTCATTGAGCGCCTCCATTAGCGGCGGCTCCGAACTGTACCGCATTCACAAGGACGGATTCGCCGAGCGCATCTGGAACTCCTCCACAGATCTCGTCTACGCCATTGCGTTCGATTCCTCCGGTAAGCCGTTGTTAGGCACGGGCAACAAAGGCATCGTGTACCGCATCGATTCGGATCAACTCTCGACGGAGCTTCTCAATACGCCCCCGACGCAAGTGACCGCTTTCCTCGAAAGCCGCAACGGCGTCATCTACGCCGCTACCGGCAATGTCGGCAATTTGTATTCCATCGGCCCCAAGCTCGAGATGTCCGGCACGTTGGAAAGTGAAGTGCTCGACGCCAACGATTTCGCTCGTTGGGGCAAGGCGCACCTCACCTCGAACCTCCGCGGCGGCGGCGCAACTCTCGAAACCCGCAGCGGCAATCTCAACAATCCTGAAAACAACTGGAGCCCCTGGACCAAGGTTGCCCTCACGCCGCTCGGCGGACAAATCGAATCGCCGCCCGCGCGTTTTCTCCAGTACCGGCTGACTCTCAGTTGCGGCTCCGACGACGAATCGCCCCAAGTGAGTGCGGTCGACATCGCGTATCTGCCGCGCAACATTGCGCCGCGCCTTCACCAGATTGAAATCGCGCCGTTCAACTATCGCCAGGCGCCTTCGTCTTTCTCGCTCGAGCGCTCCATCATGCCGTCCGGCTCGCCCGGCAGCTTGTCGCTTCCCGCCGTGGGCCAACACAAAGCGCTGTCGGCGGCCGCAGGTCCGGAATCCGCCTCCGGCTCCGCGACTCTGCAATACAGCAAGGGCTATGTCACCATTCGCTGGAGCGCCAGCGATCCGAACGGCGATCCGCTTCTCTACAAAGTAGAATTGCGCGGTGAAAACGACCCTCTTTGGCGCACTCTCAAAGACAAGCTGCTCGACCGCTATTACGCCTTCGACACCGCCGCCTTCCCTGACGGCAAATACGTTGTTCGCGTCACCGCCAGCGACGCCCCCGGCAATACTCCCGCCGATACCCTCACATCAGCGATCGAGAGCGAGCCCTTCACGATCGACAACACGCCGCCCGAAATTCTCGACGTAAAGATCTCCGCAAGCGGCTCGAAGCGCCAGATCGCTTTCACCGCCAAAGACGCGCTGACTTGGATCGACAAGGCGGAATACTCGATCGACGGCGGCGACTGGACGCTGCTCGACCCGGTCAATAAAGTGACCGATTCGCAAGCCCTCGGTTACTCGCTCGATGCCCCCGCCGGTCAAATGGTAGCCGTTCGCGTCTTCGACGAAGATGACAATGTGGTGGTCCGCCAGTTCGTTCCCTAGCAAGCGGCCTTCCGTCTCGCACAGCTCAATGACGGCAATCTTTATAAGGACCGGACGGCTGATCAAGCTGGGATAAGATCATTCCGCTAAATGTCGGAAGATCACAAAAATGAAATCGTGGTACCCCAAGCTCAAGGCACTACGCCATCTGAGGGGGCCTCAAAGAATGTCGAGATGGTACAAACACCGCATTGGTTGACCGTTACTGTGGCTGCTCTGGCCATGTTCGCAACTGCTTTCTCCGCGTACTACTCATATCGAGCGTTTGACCTTAACAATCAGACTAACCATGCTACTCAACGCGCTTATATGACGGTACGAAAGTTTCAACCTGTCGTTGTGACAGAAGATGGGCAGACCATTCTTATATTCAAGACCGATTTATATAATGGGGGAAATACCCCGGCAACGAATTCGTGCGCAATAACGACCGTATACATTGGCGTGCAACCGCACTCGACTGCTCCTCAGACCTCCGATGACAATCCCGACTTCGTCGGGCCTAAGGACACGTATACGTTGGAACCTCGCATTAACTTGCCTCAAGACTACTTAGTTGGCAAAGATCATCTTCCCAAGTATCCGATCTATGTTAGGGGCAGCCTGACGTATCGCACTGTATATAAAACAACGGAAGGTTTTTCATGGTGCGAGAGTTACAGGCCATCGGGGGAACTTGTGGGATGTCAAACCAAAGAATTTAGGCCCGTCCCGGTCCCGAAGAACGCTACATTATGTAAATGAATAGCCACAAAGCGTTGCCGAGGCAGCCGGCACTCCTCTGTGCTGCCGTTCGGCGATACGGGCCAAGACTGAAGCAAAAGCCCAGAAGCATGGCAATTTCCATGCTAGAGTTTTGGAAGCGATGTTCTTCAGGTACTTTCGTACCGAATTCTCGGGCGGTTAGCTCAGCCGGTTAGAGCGCCTGCCTTACAAGCAGGAGGTCGATGGTTCGATCCCGTCACCGCCCACCATTCAAACAAGATACTTAACGCTGATTCTCAGAGTACGGTTCAGCCACACGTTGAACCGCTTTGACGCCCGATGAGAAAACGGCAGGCTGCGTTTCTCCTGGCGAGACTCGGTGGGAACGATGTATACTCGCCCAGGAGTATAACAATGAGAAGCGTTTCTTTCCTGCTTATTTCCGCTGCCGTCTGCATGGCGCAATCCCCCGGCAATCTGCCTATATATACGGGATCGGGATCTACCTTGATACCAGTGCCGACCGAAATTCACTCGTCCGCCTTCTCGTCCCCGACCCTGCAAACTTTGGTTACTGCTTGTGGGACCGCGGCCCCGTGCAGGATTGTGCTCGATCCTTCGACAAGCATCGTCACCGTCCCGGCCACGACAACCATTGGATCTACCACGCAGCCGGTTGCCGTGGAGGATCGGGGCGCCGTCCTGGAGTGCACAGGCACCACCTCAGGCGCCGATTGTATCGATATCGCGCAATGGGGCGCTTTGGTTTGCACGAACAAGGGTCCCATAACCTACAGCAACGGGGGATGCTCGGTCACTTCCTCAACTAGTTTTGTAGGGACTTCGCTGGTCAGCAACGCCGATAAAACGGGAGCCCAGTCGGATTTTACGCTGACCGGCATGGATATTTCTCCGAATACCAGCGCCACCGTTTCCGAGGGGTCGCTGTGGATGGTAGCGGTCGAGGGGAAAGGCATCGTCCGGGATAGCTCAGTCGGATGCGTCACGAGCAGTTACGGACTGCTGCTGCAGGATGGTCCCGCCACAGGCGACAACAACGCGCTGGTATTTCAAAACGACCAGTTCTTTGGCTCGGGGAACGCTTGCCTCGCTCCGGTCGCGATTATGAGCACTGTCAGTGGCACCGGCGCTGGCGCAAACATTCTCTTCGTAGGAGGGTCTTCGGTAGACAGCAGCACCGCTAGTACCGGTTGTCCCAGTGGCAAAGGTTGCCTGATCGATATCGATGGCACGAGCGGAGGAGCCAATAACAGCGGGCTGATAGACAATATCACATTCGACGATTTTTACCTGGAATCCTATCGTTCCGGTGGTTCCGGGTCGAGCCCGATGAACTTTATCGAGCTCAAGAATGCGCGCGGCGTAGAATTCAACAACATGCAGTTTAACGGAGGGCCGACGCTCAACGAGTGTCTGGTGATCTCTGAATCGGCAACGAACTACGTTGGATATGTCCACCTGACGGGCCGGATCCGGGGTTCACGCTGTTCCGGAGTCGAGAACACGATCACCTCCACCAGCGTAGGGGGTCAGGATCTTAACTACACGTATGCCGGCGACGAGTCGGCTAGCGGAGCAGTTTTTGACGGCGGCTTGAGCGTGGGTCCGAGAGCCTTTGCAAAGTACCCGGCGTGTGGTGCTGCCACGCAGGGTATGTTTGCCGCTATTACCGATTCAACAACGGCCACCTGGGGCGCAACCATCGCCGGCGGCGGCGCGAATCACGTTTTGGGCTACTGTGACAACCCAAACTGGACCGTTGCGGCCAAATGAAGCTGCCGCCACGCCAACGCATTTGGCATCCAGCAGCGCAAGGAGCGGCATGCCTCAGCTTTCTTCTCCTGATGGCTGCCGCCTCTGCCCCGGCGATTAACACGCGCCCATACCGGGGAGTTCCTTACGAGGACAGCCGTCATCGCGGCGTTCAAAGAATTCCCGGACGGGTGGAATGCGCTTATTACGATCTCGGCGGAGAGGGCGTTGCCTATCACGACAGCGATGCTAAGAACAGTGGCAGCGGAGGGCTCAATCCAGCGGATGGAAGCTATTTGAACCAGTTCCGAATGCAGGAGAGCGTCGATGTGTCATACACGAAGTTTCACGACCGGATCGATAATAGTCCTTTCGACCTCGTTCAGCCTCCGGAGAACCAGCTCTATGTCGGATGGACCGAGCCGGGAGAGTGGTTCAACATTACCGTCGAGGTCGCTGGGGCCGCTCTATACACTGCGGACCTTTTGTACACATCGCGCCGCGGCGGAAGCATCTCCATTGAGGTGAACGGAAAACCTGCTACGGGGCCCCTCTCGATTCAATCCACTTTCAATGCAGCGGACCCGATTGCGTGGCGGCAGTGGCATCACTGGAACGTCGCGCGGGACATCGCCAAGCTTCGACTGGCTGCGGGGAGAAGCGTTCTGACCGTTCGCATTCTGAGCGAGGGAAATATGAACCTCGCGTATTTTGATTTCAAGAAGGCTCGATGATTCTGTGGCCGCGCCGCGGGGTTACTTAGCTGGTGTAATGGCGAGGGCGTGCCGCGGCTCGTAGAGCGTGACGTTGACGCCGCCGGGTAAGGTCATGGTGATCGTGGTGCCATAACTCTGTTGTTCCGGCTCACCGTCAATCCGGACGCCCTTGGCGCGCAGATCGGCGATGGTTGCGCCGAGGTCTTTACACATAAAAGAAATTTCGTGGCGCATGCCGGCTTCGAAATTGGGGCCTTCGCTGGGATGCACCCCGAGCTCCGCCGGAGGCAGCGCGAAGATGAGCCAACCGCCGTGCGCATCCACGAACGGCAAGCCGAAAACGTCTCGCAGCATAGCGCGGAGTGCTTCCGGTTCGGATGAATAGAGCAGCATGTGGGTGCCGATGATGGGCATGTGGTCTCCTGGTTTGAGGCTTCGGAGAGAATATCACGGTATGCGCTTTCTTGTTAAGCGCGCACAACGGCCACCAAACGGCCTGTGCGCTTCTATCGCTTGTCTGTTGCTGGGCGTGGGTAGCGCGTGGGGTCAGACGTTTACGCTGAGCTTTCCGGCGGCGCGTTCGGAGAAGCCGCTCGACGGGCGCCTGCTGCTGCTGCTCTCGAACGATCCGAGCGAGGAGCCGCGTCTGCAGATCGACGATACGCCGAAGTCGCAGATGGTTTTCGGGGTCACGGTCGATGGATGGAAGCCCGGTGAGCCGCTGGCGGTCGGGGACAACGCGCAGGGTTACCCGCGCGCGAGCTTGCGAGATGTGCCGCCGGGAGAGTACACGATCCAGGCCGTGCTCAACGTCTATGAGACGTTCCATCGGTCGGATGGCAAGGCAGTGAAACTGGCGCCGGATCGCGGCGAGGGCCAGCATTGGAATCTCGCGCCGGGCAATCTGCTGTCGAAGCCGCGGCTGGTTCGCATCGGTCCCGGAGCCCCGTCGATTGCCGTCTCACTCTCTGAGGTGATCCCGCCAATCGTGCCGGAGCCGGATACGAAGTATGTCCGGCACATACGAATTGAATCCAAGCTGTTGAGTAAGTTCTGGGGCCGGCCGGTTTATCTGTCTGCGGTGGTGCTTGTGCCCGAGGGCTTCGACGCGCACACCGGGGCGCACTATCCGCTGATCGTCTTCCACGACCATTTTGTCAGCGGCTTCAGCGACTTTCGCGAGACGCCGCCGGACCCCAACCTGAAGCCCGATTACTCGGAGCGCTTTCACCTTGCCGGGTACAACCGCATCATGCAGGAAGAAGCCTATAAGAACTACCAGGCGTGGATTGCGCCCGGTACGCCGCGCGTGTTGATCGCGAAGCTGCAGCACGCGAATCCTTATTATGACGACTCGTATGCGGTGAACTCGGCCAATCTCGGGCCGTACGGAGATGCAATCGAGAGCGAACTGGTTCCTGCGATTGAGCGGAAGTTCCGCGGCATTGGCCAGGGCTGGGCGCGGTTCGTGTACGGAGGATCGACCGGCGGCTGGGAATCGCTCGCGGTTCAGATGTTTTATCCGGACGATTACAACGGAGCGTTTGTGGCGTGCCCGGACCCGGTCGATTTTCATGCCTACATGACGGTGGACTTATATAAACAGGACAACATGTTCTATCTTCCGGGCGCGAACAAGCGGGTTGAGCAGCCGGCGATGCGCGACTATCTGGGCCACACCCTGATCTCGATCCGGGACAACATCGCGTATGAAGCGGCGCTCGGCGACCGCGGCAGGTCGGGCGAGCAGTTCGACATCTGGCAGGCCGTTTATTCGCCAACTGGAGATGACGGTTATCCCCAACCGATTTTTGATAAGCATACGGGCGCGATTGACCACAAGACTGCCGAGTACTGGCGCGAGCACTACGACCTGGACGCGATCCTGCAGCGCGATTGGGCGGCACTGGGGCCGAAGTTACAAGGCAAGCTGCATTTATATGTCGGCTCGGACGATACTTACTTCTTGAATGACGCCGTGTACCTGATGGAAGATTTTTTGAAACAGACCGGCACGCCGGGACATGGCGTGCCCTATGAAGGCGAGGTCCGCTATGGACCGCGCGCCGAGCACTGTTGGAATGGCGACCCGGCGAAGCCGAATTGGTATTCGCGGCTGCACTATAACCAGATGTATTTGCCGCAGATTATGGAACGAATCCAAAAGACGGCGCCGCCCGGAGCAGACTTGACAAGCTGGCGCTACTGACTTGAGAAGCGGCGAAAGAATCGAATTCGAGACTTCAATCATCAAATTCCAAGTAGCAGCCGCGGCCTGAGAGTCGCCGCGAAAGGAGAAGCCATGTCGCTACGTCCCGTCAAGCAGATTATTCAAACGAAACCCACTATCGAAGGCGCCGGAGTGAAACTGCAGCGCGCATTTGGATTCGGCAAAACCAAGGAGTTCGATCCTTTCCTGCTGCTGGACGACTTTCGCAACGACAATCCGGACGATTACCTGGCTGGATTCCCCTGGCATCCGCACCGCGGAATCGAGACCATCACCTACGTGCTGGCGGGTTCCGTCGAGCATGGTGACAGCCTCGGCAATCGCGGCAAAATGACTGCCGGCGACGTGCAATGGATGACCGCCGGCAGCGGCATCCTTCACCAGGAGATGCCCAAGGGAGATCTCGAGGGCCGCATGCATGGCTTCCAACTGTGGGCAAATCTTCCCGCGTCGCTGAAAATGACGAAACCGCGCTACCAGGACATTCCATCGGCCGCGATCCCCGAGATCGTCGATGACGACGGCACTCACGTTCGCGTCATCTGTGGCGAATTCTGGGGCAAGAAGGGGCCCGTGGAAGGAGTGGCCGCCGATCCCAATTACCTCGATGTCTCTGTTCCGCCCGACAAACGGAAGCGGCTGAAGATTGAGACCACGCGCAATGCGTTTGCGTACGTCTTCGCCGGCTCCGGTGCGTTCCGCGACGCATCCGATCCGCGCGCGGTTCTAACTGACCGGGTCGCTCAGCCGGAAGCGGCGCCTGTCTACGATGTCAAGAATCACTCGCTCGTGCTGTTCGATCGGGGCGATGAGATCACCGTGCAGGCCGGTCCTGAGGGAATTCGGTTCCTGCTCGTATCCGGCAAGCCGATTGAGGAGCCGGTGGCTTGGTACGGCCCGATCGTGATGAACACGCAAGAACAACTCCGGCAGGCAATGGCCGACCTCGAACACGGCACGTTCATCAGCCAGCGCTAGGTAAGAACACTGAGTAAGTATGTAACTCTTACAATTTCGAGTGTTGCTGTGCTGCTAACTCGGTACGAAACGCCTGTTCGCGCTCTTTCACATACGCTCGATACCCGTCCGGATCTATGAACGGATTCGTGCCCCCCGCACGAAGCCGTTTCAGCTTATCGTCCATGTTGTAATAGACGCCGTGCGCGCCCAGAAAAATATCGCAAGGAAGGCTCGCCAGCACGCGAAACGTCTTTTCATAATCGGCTGCGATCTGCGGATACTGCTTATTGCCAATTAGCTTGTATCCGGGGTTTACATTCGGGCTCCCGACGATCACGACGTGATACCTGCGTCCGCCTTCATCGACGTCGGTGGTCCACGTCGTGCAACCTTTGGTGTGGCCGGGGGTCAGATGCGCCACCAGCGTCATTCCCCCGAGACTTACTTTGTCGCCGTCGTGCAAAACGCGATCGACCTTTACGGGCGTCCAGTGCTGGTGGTACTGAAAGTCGTTAGCCCCGCCGCTCTCAATTTCTGCCACGTCGGCGTCCATGACCATCAGCTTGCCTCCGCTCAGTTTCTTGGCGAGCGCGCAACCGGCCGCATGATCGTCATGCGCATGGCTGATGAGAATGATCTTGATGTCGCGGAAACGAAACCCAAGTTTCTCGACGTTTTGGCGTAGGATGGGAACCGATTCCGCATAATCCGGGTTGATCAGAATGTGGCCCTGTGGCGTAGTGATCAGGAATGACGCGAGGTAATTCGTGCCCACATAGTAGAGGTTTGAGGCCACTCGGTAAGGCGCGATCGGCTGATTCCATTGCGGCGTAAAGTCGCCCAAGGAGATGCCGCAGAACACCGAGAAAACCGCGATAGCGCGCAACCACATAGCCTTAGTATGCCGCGCGGCGGCCGCTCGAAGCCGCGATTGTTGTCCTATACTTCTCATGAGGCCTTATGAGTTTCTTCTCCAAGCAGTTTATCGACGTCATTCAGTGGACTGAAAGCGGCGACGGCACGCTCGCCTACCGCTATCCGATGGAGGACATGGAAATTCAGACTGGAGGAAAACTCACCGTCCGCGATTCGCAGATGGCCGTCTTCGTCAATGAGGGCCGCATCGCGGATGTGTTCGGTCCGGGCCTCTACACGCTGAGCACCAATACGCTTCCCATTCTCACTTACCTGATGAACTGGGATAAAGCCTTCAAGTCTCCGTTCAAATCCGACGTCTATTATTTCTCCACCCGCCTGCAAATCGACCAGAAGTGGGGCACGCCGACTCCCATCACGATTCGCGATAAGGAGTTCGGGGCGGTGCGCATCCGCGCCTTCGGCATTTACTCCTACCACATCTCCGGGCCGAAAGCATTCTACGAAAAGATCAGCGGCACGCGTGCGGTTTATCGAGTGAGCGATCTCGATGGGCAACTACGCAACACCATCATCGGTCGCATGACCACCGCTTTCGCCGGCAGCACGGTGGATTTCCTCGATATGGCGGCGAACCAGTCTCGGCTGGCCGAGTTGATGAGGAGCGAGTTAGCGCCGGTGTTCACGGATCTTGGTCTTACGCTCGACAGCTTCGTAGTCGAGAACGTGTCGTTGCCTGAAGAGCTGCAGAAAATGCTCGATCAGAGGATCAGCATGAACATGCTCGGCGATATGGGCCGCTACACCCAATTCCAAGCGGCGCAAGCGCTGCCGATAGCGGCCGCGAACGAGGGCGGGGTTGCGGGATTAGGCGTTGGCCTCGGCGCGGGGCTCACGATGGGTCAGCAAATGGTAAATGCCATGAATCCGGCGCCGGTTGGCACTCCCGGCAGTTCCAGTGGAACCAAGCCCGCCGCTCCGGCCTCAGGCGCAAAATTCTGTACGAATTGCGGACAGTCGATCGGGAGAGCCGTCAAGTTCTGCCCGGAATGCGGAACGGCCCAGCAATAGTAACTACCATTGCCAACTGGTCGCGTAGGAGTTAGAGACGATGTTTGCGTTCTCATGTTCCACGCGCTCGAAGACAGATTGAATCGCCACGCGTCCCGGCCCGATCAACCGCAGCCAGATCGAACGGTTCGTATAGTAACTCCACTGGAAAAAGCCCGAGTTGGGATGCTCGAAATGTAACTGCATTTCGACCAGCGGATCCTTGAATATCAGCGCCGACGGCTTCACCAGAATCCGCTCACCGGGTCCCAATGCGCGCACCAGTACGCTTCCTCCGGCATGCAGCAGCAACAATCCCGGCGAGGATGGCGATGAGAATCGGTCCATGAACATACCAATGGGATAGACGGTTTCAGTGTCGTTCCCAACCTGCGCGCGATACCAGATCTGACTCTGAAACCAGTCGTATTCGACGTTGGACGTGGCGGTGAGAAACATATGTTCGCGCACATCCACCGCTTGCCCGGGCTGCAGCGGCAGCGCGATCAGCTCTCCCGGTTCGTCTTTCGAAAACGCGATGTGGCCAGGGCCCTGCGCTTGCATCATGATTAAAGGCAGGCCCGCGAACATCCGCTTCCAACCGCCTCTCATCGACATCGCGGCGATGTTCACCCCGGTGTCCATCCACAGCAATACGTGATGGCTGAAGTACACGCTATCGTTACTTGCCAGATTCATTTCGGCAACGGGAACATAGAGGCCCTCAATCTGGCAAGACGAATTTCCAAACTGCAGCTTGGCCATGTCCTTGCGCGGCGGCAGCTCCAGCCAGCCCGAGTGTGAAGCGGCCGTCCGGCTCCGAAGCGCCGCTCCGCATCGGGGACAGCTTCGCGCGGCCCCGGATGTATCTTCGACAGTCGCGCCGCACCAAGGACATCTATCTACGGGAGCCGACGGCGTGGCGACCGGAGTCCCGGCTGACGGATGAAGGAAGGATTGAGCCCGCTGTTTCGCCTCCGGGGCCGATGGCGGATCGACGGAAGCGACCGGACCGATCTTATTCCCGCAGGAGATGCAGAACGCCGCGCCGGGCTGAACTTGCGATCCACAGTTTGTGCAAAACATGTCGGCTTACTCCGTCTTGTGATGCACGTACATAGATTGTATGCCGATGCGGCCCGGGCCGGTCATCTTCGCAAGACTCATGTTGACCCCGCCAAAGAAGCCGCTGCCCAATCTTTGAAATTCGACATCCATCGTGACCGATGCATCTTTGTAGAGGAACGCGCCCGGCTCCACCATGATGCTTTCGCCCTCCCCGAGCCTGCGCTCCAAAACGTTCCCGTAGCCGTGCAGAATTACCAGTCCGGGTGCATTGGCAGTGACAAAGCGGTCCATGTACATGCCTTGGCCGCCGAACAGAATATTGCTCAACCCCTTTACCCGAACGAAAGAATAGTTGATGTTGTGTGAGCAGAGCAGGAACGCGTGCTCGCGTACATCCAGCTCCATACCGGGATGCAACGGGAGCACCACCAGTTCTCCGGCGGCATCGCGCGAGAATGCGATCCGGCCTGGCCCGCTCGCGACACTAATGATAAACGGCATGCCGGCAAAAATGCGCTTGAAGCCGCCCGACAGCGACATGACGCTCAGCGGCACGTTCTCGTCCTTCCAAAGCATCACGTGATGCTCGAAGAAGATCGAATCGCCCGGCCCCAAGTTGATTTCCGCGGTGGGTACGATCTCGCCTTCCACCTGGCAGGTGCTCGAATTGAAGTGGATCTCGGTCATGTCTCGTATCCGCGGTGCTTCGCGCCAGCCGGATTCGCTCACAACATTACGGATGTCGAGCGGTGCTCCGCATGCCGCGCACGACCGGGCGGTCTTGTCGTTCATGCTCTGGCACCACTGGCATTGAATGCGTTCAAATGGTCCCGCCGGCTGCGGAATTGAGGCTTCGTTGGTCACGAGGGCGTCCTTGCCTTGCGCAAAGTTTTTACTAACAGCGTGCGCATAGAATTATAGCCGTACTGGCCGGAATGCGGCGCGCGGAAGCGTTGCCGCCGCCGGATGAATCTAGCAGACGATAATCAAAGATTGGAGATCACGGTTGCTCTGAATCGCCGTATGCTCCGGGAGCGTGATAAACCAGCCAGCCCGGATAAGCAGATCGCGCGCACACGATCATGATTGCGGATCTGCTTCAAATTTCTCTCCGGGATCCCGCCGTCTACGACGAGTTATCCGCGGACGGTGTGAACCCGAGGCCTCACTGGGCCTCCCTCATTGAATCGCTGCAAGCTCTCGGGTCCGAAGAGTTATCGAACCGCTGGGCTCGAGCGGAGCGGCGCATTCGCGAAAACGGCGTTACTTACAACATTTATAGCGATCCGCTAGGCGCCCATCGCCCTTGGAAGATTGATCTCGTCCCCTTGCTGATTTCCGAAGAGGAATGGAAATCGATCGAGGCCGGAATCATTCAGCGGGCCCAACTGATGGAGTTGCTGCTCGATGACCTGTATGGTTCACAAAAACTCCTCGTGGAGGGCCGCATTCCCGCCGCCCTTCTCTTCGCGAATCCAGCGTTCCTGCGCCCGCTGGCGGGCGTTCGCGTGCCCAGGCATAGTTATCTGCACTTACTGGCAGTAGACCTGGCGCGCTCGCCGGACGGGCAGTGGTGGGTGCTTGCCGACCGCACACAAGCTCCCTCGGGAGCCGGTTATGCACTGGAGAATCGTACCATCGTGTCCGATGTTCTGCCGGGCCTCTTTCGCAATGCCAATGTGCGGCGGCTGGCCCCGTTCTTCCGCGCTCAACGGGAAGCCTTGATCCGGCTGGCCGATTGCGACAATCCCCGCTTGGCGCTGCTCACTCCCGGCCCGCTCAACGAGACTTACTTCGAACATTCCTATCTGGCTCGCTATCTCGGCTTAACTCTCGTGGAGGGAGCGGATCTCGCGGTTCGCAACCGGCATGTCTATCTCAAGACCGTGGAGGGGCTGCAGCCGGTAGATGTCATCTTGCGGCGTGTCGACGATAGTTTCTGCGATCCGCTGGAACTCCGCGGCGATTCTTTCCTAGGAGCCGCTGGACTAGTGGAAGCGGTTGCCGCCGGGAATGTACGGGTCGCAAATGCGCTCGGGAGCGGGCTAATCGAGACTGCGGCAATCATGCCCTTTCTTCCGGGTTTGTCCATGCATCTACTGGGCGAACGATTGAAACTTCCTTCGGTAGCCACCTGGTGGTGCGGGCAGGAGTATGCGTTCGACCAGGTGCTCGAGCGTCTCGATAGGCTAGTAGTCAAGCCGGCGTTTCCGTCACGCGGCATGGAACCGGTCTTTGGGGCCCAGCTTTCTAAGAAGGAGAAGCAGCATCTCATCGATCAACTGCGCGCGCGCCCGTACGACTATGTTGCGCAGGAGCAAGTCGCTCTGTCCACAGCTCCCGTTTGGGACCACGGGCATGTCTACCCGCGCAGCATTGTGCTGCGCACTTATGTTCTCAATACGGGAACCGGGTGGATTGCGATGCCAGGAGGGTTAGTGCGTGTCGCAGGATCTGACGGCCCGGTAGTGTCCATGCAGAAAGGCGGCCACAGTAAGGACGCTTGGGTCCTTTGCAGCGATCCGGTGGACACGTTCAGCATGCTGCGCCCGCGTCATCAGGTGGTTGAGCTGCGGCGTGGCTCGCTCGACTTACCAAGCCGTGTCGCCGACAACTTATTCTGGCTGGGACGATACGCCGAGCGCGCGGAAAACGTCGCGCGCCTTCTTCGAACTTTGATAAACCGTGTCAGAAGAGTGGATGAGCGAGAGCTTGGCTGCCTTCTTCGTCTTCACGGGTGTTTGAACTCCCGGGACAGCAAGTTACCCAAGCGCCGGCGGGCAACCGCCGCGGAGCTCGAGCGGGAGCTTGTCTCACTGATGAGCGATACAGACCGCGCCGACAGTTTGGCTTCCACGCTGGCCGAGATTCACCGGGTCGGAGGGACCGTTCG
This sequence comes from Bryobacteraceae bacterium, assembly GCA_036269275.1. Lineage (GTDB taxonomy): Bacteria > Acidobacteriota > Terriglobia > Bryobacterales > Bryobacteraceae > Bog-105. Next base: position 336,699 of record DATASJ010000098.1, read on the forward strand.
GGAGCGGCTGTCCTCCGACATGACTCGCCTCATCGGCGAACTCGGTGAATCGGTACACGTAGAAGAGTACATGTTGTTTGTTGAGTATTCGGCTTTGTTGAACGGATGCCTGGAGTTGTTATCGGCATTCTCGGGTCTTGAACGCGAAAACATTACCCGTGGGTCCGGCTGGTTGTTTCTGAGTTTGGGCAGGCGGCTGGAACGAGCCATATCGTTGGCCCGGCAACTGCGCGAGGTGACAGAGCCGCTTGAGGCTTCCGATTGGCCGCTGTTAGACTACTTACTCGAGGTTGCGGACAGCTCGATCACATACCGCTCTCGATATTACACGACGCTGCAACCGATAGCCGTGCTGGACGTGTTAATGATGGACGCGACGAACCCGCGATCCTTAGATTTTCAGCTAAGTCACGTCGCGGATCTATACGGGAAGCTTCCGCGCCACGCCGCGGCTGATTTGCTGACAATGACCAATGCATTGGAGTTGCTGCGTAGCTTCGACCTGCAGGCGTTACGTTATCCTTTACCTGGAGCGGACAGCGTGGAAGGCAGTTCCGATGAGCGCGAGCGGCTTAAACGGACCCTACGGGAACTAGAAGAGCTTCTTCCCTCCTGGTCGAACAACTTATCGCACACTTACTTCAGCCACGCCCGAACTTTACCCACTAGCATCGGCGAATGACTTATAGGATTGTCCACAAGACGGCTTACAGATATAAGTACCCTGTTTCAGTGGGCAATCATGTGGCGTGTCTTACCCCGCGATCTCTTCCGCATCACCGATGTACCCGGCATGAATTGCGGATCAGCCCTCCTGCCAAACTAACCCGGCGGACGGACTATTTCGGAAACCAGCTCAGTTTCTTCACCATTCAGCATCCGCATAGAAGATTGACCGTGGAAGCCCGAAGCGAAGTTGTCATCGAGGGGCGCAAAATGCCCTCCCCGGAGCAGGCAATCCCATGGGAAGAAGCAGCCGAAGCTCTTTCGAGAGACTACAGCCCGGAGTCGCTCGATGCGTACCAGTTCGTATTCGAGTCGTCGCGCATTCGTCCCAGCGCGCAGCTAGCCGCCTATGCCTCGAAATCGTTTACACCCGGACGGCCGTTTGTCGAAGCGTTGTTGGACTTGACCGCCCGGATACATGCGGATTTCCGTTTCGATTCGAAGGCGACTAACGTACGAACTCCGACCGAGGAGGTTTTCCGGAAACGATGCGGCGTGTGCCAGGATTTCGCGCATCTCGAAATCGCGTGCCTGCGCTCTTTGAATCTGGCGGCGCGATACGTAAGTGGATATCTACGAACGTATCCTCCCGCTGGGCAGCCGCGGCTGGTCGGCGCGGATGTATCACACGCCTGGCTGTCGGCTTACTGCCCCGGTGTTGGGTGGCTGGACGTAGATCCAACCAATAATGTAGTGCCCTCTCAGAATCACGTGACGGTCGCATGGGGGCGGGACTACGGCGATGTGAGCCCATTGCGCGGCCTGATTTTGGGAGGCCGCGATCATACGCTCAAAGTGTCTGTGGACGTGGAGGCAATTGACGCTTAGCTCCAAGTGAGCGTCGAAAGGGAATCATGCGGCAGCGTTACGGCGGTTTCGTGCCCTGACATGCGCACCAGAATCTGTTTCTCCTGACCGCGATTGGTAACGACCAGAGCCTTGGTTCCATCCGGGTTTGCGAAGGCCACGTGCGAGACTTCTTCGACGTGACCGGAGGAGGCCATCCGCATGGCGCCGGGCCGAGCCGCGCGGGAATAATGAGCGAAGGCCCAATATTGGCCGCTCTGGGCGATCTGTTTGGTTTTCGAGTGGACCGTTACGACGCCGCCACAATCGAATGGCCCGATATTCGGGCTGCCATTTTCATCGAGCGCCAGATTCCAGCTCACGATACAACGCGACCAGTTACGCAGAATGCCGGCGAACGTTGTCCCCCACTCGGCCCAATCGGTGGCATAGGCGGGCGACTTGATAGACGGTCCGCCTTCGGTCCAATACATATGCTTCTCGGGATGGGCGTCATGGACGCGGGTCATGGCGGATGGTTGTCCCAGATAGCCGTGCCAGGCGACGCCGTCTACGTACCGGTTCACTTCCGGGTCGTCCAACTCCGCGATCGCGCGGCCCCAGAGGTTGTAATTGTGATCGATAATCCAAATCTTCGTTTTGAGCTGCGCATCCGCGAGAGCGCGCCCGAGGTGCTCGGCCACGAAGCCAGCCTCGTATTCCTGGCCCCAAAGAGAGGCCGGCATGCGGCCATCCTGCTCGGTATCAACCTCGTTCTGTATGGTGACCGCATTCACCTCGATGCCGGCCTCCGCGTAGGCCTGAAGGAATCTCACAAAGTATTTCGCATAAGCTGCGAAGTGTTTCTTTTCCATGAGGCCGCCGAGCATCGAGTTGTTGACTTTCATCCAGGCGGGCGGGCTCCAGGGCGACGCGAACAGGAAGAGGTTCGGGTTAACTGCCCGAGCGGACTGCAGCACCGGAATGATGTACTCGCGGTCGTGATCAATCGAGAACCGGTCAAGCTCCGGATCGGGACCGCCCTCGTCGTAGCTGTAAACCTTGGTCGAGTAATCGCTCGCTCCCATGCAGAGGCGGCATACATTCAGTCCCATTTTCGACGGGTGGAAAAGCTCGTGGAACAGTTCGTTGCGCGACTCTGTGGAAAGCTGGTTAACGACATAGCAGGCAGCGTCTGTAAACGCGGCGCCGAAACCCAGCAGGTTTTGGAACGTCGTTCCCGGTTGCACTGTAATGCAATCGGCCAGCGAGCCACTTTCAGGGCGCCACGCAAGCGCGGGAGCCTCGCCAAACCTTTGCGCCCCGGCGGTGGTATGAACTCGAATTCCGGCTTGCGGTGAGGCATCACCGGATTGGGCGGAGCCCGCGCCATCAAGGGCCAGCGGTACCAATCCCAGCGAGCTGAGCTTGAGGAGATTTCGGCGAGTGTAGGAGTCCATTGGGTGGCAAAGGGAGTAACAATTGTGAACGTAGGGGCTGCCGGGGTCTGGAGGCGAGGTGCTTTACGGGGCACTACCCCGCGCAGCGCGCGTTGGGCCGAGCGTGATAGTATTACGGACCAATGGGGTCGCTGAATAACACTCAAAGTTCGAGTGTTGGCGTGGCAGCCGGTTGGTCCGAGCTGCCCAGGAGTGAAGTCTTAGCCGAGCTCGAAAGGATCCTCCAGAGCCATCACTTTCATACTAGTAAGAAATGTAGCCGTTTTCTGCGGCATATCGTGGAGGCAGCTCTCGATGGCCGGTTCGATTGCCTGAAGGAGCGCACTCTCGGTGTGGATGTCTTCGATCGGGAACCCCACTACGACACCAATCAAGACCCCATCGTGCGCGGGACTGCCGGCGAGGTCCGGAAGCGGCTTGCTCAGTATTACTTAGACGCGGGAGACCGTGAAGTTCGGTTCAGCCTGCCGCCCGGGTCCTATATACCCGAGATGCACTCGGTTACAACCGAGCGCGCTAAGCGAACTGCGGCAAGAGAGCTCGTCGCGGATGTTAGACCACGGCAACCGAAGCTCCGCAACTGGTTTGCTATTGCAGTTGCCTCGCTCGTTCTGTGCACCGTACTCGCAGTCTCTTGCTGGCTGCTCTTGCGCCCCAGTTCGCTGGACCGCTTTTGGGCCCCGCTGATGACCGGCAAGAGCGTGCTGGTGTGCATGGGACAGCCCCAGTTCTATATTTTCAACCCCGACACCGCGCGCAAACTCAATTCCTGGTTCGCAAGCGAGCAAGACCACAAACCTACGCCCCCGCTCACCTCGGTACCGTTGAGCGAAATAGTTCCCATGTGGGACAGATCGGTGGCTTTGGCGGACGCGCAAGCGTTTTCGCAGCTCGTGAACCTGTTCGCACGAAAGCGCAAACAAGTGGATCTGCGCGGGCAGCGGTTGGTGTCGCTGGCCGATTTGCGGGGAAGACCGGCCATTTTTATCGGAGCCTTCGATAACGACTGGGCGCTCAGCTTCGCCGGCGAACTCCGTTTCTACTTTGATACCGACCTAGAGCAGCATGCGCAAACCATACGTGACCGGCAGCGGCCCGGCGCCACCGACTGGAAGCTCGTCGACGCCTGGCCTCCTGGAAGGAACATAACCAAAGACTACGCTCTGGTTACGCGAGTTGTGAACCGCACAACAGAGCGGACGATTGTGATTCTGGGCGGCATCTCTCAATACGGGACGGAAGCGGCTGCCGAATTTATTACGAATCCAACTTATTTCGATGCGGCACTGGCGCAGGCGCCGCGCGACTGGGACCGAAAAAATATTCAAATTGTTCTCTCGACGCGCGTCCTATCCGGAGTGAGCGGGCCGCCTACGGTGGTGGCAGTTTACTTTTGGTGAGTCCGGCCAGCCGTAAAGCGCCGTAAAGTACCTCCGGGCGGGAATGTTTCACGTGTACGTTCGAAGGAGAGTAACACCACGGGCTTCTTGCTGAAAGGGATCTAACCATGCATTCGCGAGCGGCGAATTACTTACGATTTCCTCGTGTTCTGATCTTGGCGTGTCTTGTTTCCTCGCTGCCACAGGCCGGCTTGGCACAAAACACCAACTCAGGTGAGATCCGCGGGACGGTGAGCGATCCCTCGGGAGCCATAATCCCCGGTGTGGGTGTCACGGTTCTGAACACGGATACGGGCCTTTCGAAGGACCTGACCACGAACGATGCCGGCATTTACGACGCCGTCTCGATTTTGCCGGGTCATTACGAGATCACCTTCTCTAAACCCGGCTTCGAGAAACTGGTGCGCCGCGGGATCGACTTGACGGTTGGCCTGACGACGGTGGATGCGCAGCTTACAGTCGGAACCGCTCAGCAGGAGGTAAGCGTGACCGCCGAGGCTCCTTTGCTCCAGACGGAGAATGGCGAGCAATCGACCACGCTGCAAGCGCAAACGATGCAAGAATTGCCAAACGTCGACCAGAGCTGGGCAAACTTTACGAAGCTACTGCCGGGGGCGGCAGGTTCCGGCACCGGGGTTGCGGTGAACGGCAACATGCCGTATTACAACAACTTTTTGGCAGATGGCGCGAACGTGATGCTTCCGCACAGCGCCAATTTCGACCAGATGGTATTTGAGGACGTAGCCGAGGTGCAGATGAATACGTCGACGTTCTCCGCCGAATACGGCGTGGGCGGCGCCGTTTTTAACCAGATCAGCAAGGGCGGAAGCAACGAATGGCACGGCTCGGCTTACGAGTACTTCCAGAACGACGCGTTGAACGCCCGAAACTTCTTCTCGGCGACGGTCCCATTTCAACGCTTCGACAACTTTGGCGGCTCGGTCGGGGGCCCGATCTTAAAGAACAAATTCTTCTTCTTCTTCAACGTGGACAAGACGATCAACAATTCGTCCGGCGTTTATACCAATACGTATCCCACGGCGGCAATGCGAACCGGGGACTTCTCGGACCTGAGCGAGTTTCCAATCATCTATGAACCGAATACGCTGGGAAAAGGGCCGAACGGCGGACGCATTCCATTTCCAAATAACCAGATACCCGCCAGCATGCTGGACCCCTTGGCGCTGAAGTTCCAGTCGCTTTTTCCGGCGCCGAATATGCCGGGGTTCTCGAATAACTGGGTGGGGACACTGGAATCGCCGAACCCGTTCCTGAAGTGGTTCGGAAGATTGGATTACAACATCTCCGACAAGAATCGGCTCACTTACTCCATCACTCAAAGCGATAATCCGGCAAAGTACCCACAACCGTATCCGATTGGCGATCAATCCGGCGATGTGGACAGATACAACACGCAGGTATCGGATGTGTACACTATCAGCGCGAACACAGTCAACGAGTTCCGCACCGGTTTTACGCGTCAAGGTAACTGGTTCGAACCCCTAAGTCTCAACAAGAATTATCCGCAGAATTTAGGCTGGACTTTTCCGGAGGCCAACCTGCCACCGAGCCTTCAGTTTGACGGCACGCCAGGCACTACCTGGATCGGTCCGGCTACCAACGCGATCTACGTAGAGAACGGGTTCGACACGTCGGACGTGGTCACGCTGATCCGAGGCCGCCACATACTCAAGTTCGGTGGCGAGATCCTGGCGTACCAGGACAATTCAACGCCTTGGGGCAATATCGACGCCGGGACGTTTCTGTTCAGCGGCGTATTTACGCAGCAGGCTCCAAACGGCAGTGGGGGCTTAGGGTATGCGGACTTTTTGCTGGGACAAGTAGCCAACTGGAGCTCGAGTAATACGCCCATCGTAGGCTTCCGCGAGAAGGTTCCGCAGTTCTTTATTCAGGATGACTTTAAGGTAAAGCCGAATTTGACGCTCAACCTGGGCCTGCGATACCAGATTCAGCAGGGATGGCACGAAGTCGCTAACCGGATCGGAGATTTCGACCCCACCATTATCAATCCCGTGACGAATACGCCGGGGGCGATGTGGTTTGGCGGGCAGGACGGGCGAACCAACCTCGAGAACACAATCTACGATATCTTTCTTCCGCGTGTAGGATTCGCGTGGTCGCTGCGGAACAACTGGGTTGTCCGCGGGGGCTTCGGCATCTATGATGGTCCGTGGAGCCTGGACACGTATTCAGGCGGCTCAGAGGGTTTAGGCACCAACAGCCACGGCAGTTTGACTTCGACGAATCAGATCAACCCAGTATTCGTTCTGTCTCAGGCAAGTTATGCAAACCTGAATTACACTGGCCCGAACCGCTCTCCAGCGTCCTTTAATGGCCAGAGTCCGCCGTATTATCCGCAAAATACGCCTATCCTGAAGACCTATCAATGGTCGTTCAGCATAGAGCACCAGCTAGGCGGCGGCATGATGGCGCAGGCCGCCTATGTGGGGAACCATGGGACTAACTTGTCGTTCCCGGCAGATGTGAACCAAGTACCGGGTAACCTGCTGGCGCAAAGCGTTGCCGATCCATCGAATGCGCAAAACCTACGGCCCTTCCCGCAGTTCAGCCAGATCAACGGCAACACATATAATGCTATTTCGAACTATGACGCTTTGCAGCTAAGCCTGACCAAACGATTCACGCACGGCGTTCAATTCAACGCGAACTACACGTGGTCGAAGATGCTGGATGAGCAGGATTCCTCCGGCTGGGGAAGCCGGGACGGCGGACAGAATTATCAATCGGCATATAATCCGAGCCTGAATTATGCGCTCTCCAACTTCGACATACCGCAGATGTTCAAAGGCGATCTGGTGTACGACCTGCCCTTCGGAAAAGGAAGAGCATTCCTGAACAGTAACGGCGTAGTGGACGCGATTCTAGGAGGTTGGCAGATTGCAACGACGTTTGTACTGGAATCCGGGCGGCCGTTCACGGCTGTGGTGGGAACTGCGAATAACAGCGGGACGCTTACGAACGGAAACGGTTTTCAATGGTATCCGGACCTGATCGGAAATCCGTACGTTTCAAATCCGACGGTGGGGCAGTGGTTTAACACCTGCACTATTTTGGCGGACGGAACGCACTCTCCGGCAGGCTGCACGAATCCGGCTTGGGCGGTGCCGACGCCGGGCACATTCGGAACGTCGGGGCGAAATATTCTTCGGTCGGCCGGGATCGAAGATGTGGACGTATCGTTGGGCAAGAATTTCAGATTCCCACTTCCACACGAGAGTGGGAACTTGCAGATTCGCTTCGACGCCCTGAACGCGCTGAATCATCCGAATTTCGATACGCCGGGCAACAGCCTTGGAACCAGCGGGGCAGGTGTAATTACGGGAACAACCGGTAACTACAACACGACGAACAACAGCTTCGGACAGCGAATTATTCAGCTCGGCGCGCGAATCTCATTCTGACGGCAGGCGCACCGGTTGCGATCCCGTACACTGGCCCCATGATCAGAGTGGTGCTGGTATGCGCTTTGGCGGCCGGTTCGCCGGTTGGCGCTGCCGGGAGACAGCAAGACGGGATTGAATCGCACGCGCGCCAGGCGCAGCAGGATTTGCAAAACAAAAGGCCGGATCTTGCGATCAGCGAATTCCAGGCGATTCTGGCGATTGATCCGGGCAATTTAGACGCGCGCGGAAATCTTGGCGTTCTGGAGTACTTCCAAGGACAATATGCAAAAGCGGTTCCGGACTTGAGCGCGGCGCTGGCGGCGGACGCCAGTTTGTGGAAGATCGAAGCGCTGTTGGGGATGAGTGAAAAGCGGATCGGGGAAACGACGCGCGCCCAAGCCGACCTGGAGAAAGCGTTTCCGCAGTTACAAGAGCAGAAGCTGCGAGTGCGGGCTGGACTGGAACTGATCGAAGTCGAATATGCGCTTCGCAATCTGGACAAAGCCGCGGAGGTGGTGAACGTACTGCGGCGCCTGGAGCCGACCGATGTGGACATCTTGTATGCAGCGCACAGAATCTACTCAGAGTTGTCGGACGAGACGACGTTGAGCCTGGCGATGGTGGCGCCGGATTCCGGGCGCATGCATCAGCTTATGGCGCATGAACTGGCCAGACAGGCGAAGGACGACGCAGCGATCGCCAATTATCGGGCCGCACTCAAGGCAGATCCGCAGCGGGCAGACGTTCACTATGAGCTTGCGGAAATGCTCTATACGCAATCTTCCGCAGGCGCGCGGGCCGAGGCGGAAAAGGAGTACAAGGCTGCGCTTGCCGGCAATCCGTTCGATGAAAAATCAGAGTGCAGGTTAGGAGACATCGCGATGCGGCGTTCCGATACCAAGGCCGCGGCTGGGTACTATGCGCGGGCGCTCGAGATGCAGCCGGACGATCCAGGGGCCAACCTGGGGATGGCGAAAGTCTTGATGTCGATGCATGAGCCGCAGAAAGCCGAGCCGCACCTGGAGCACGCCGCGCAACTGGAGCCCTTCGATCCGGCGACGCACTACCGCCTGGGCGTGGTGTATCGAGAACTGGGCCGCACCGAGGACGCACGCCGCGAATTGGCCGAGTTCGAGAAGCTGAAGAAGATGAAGAGCCGGCTCAGCGAGATTTATCAGCAGATGCGCTTGCAACCGGGGAACCGGGAAGAAGCGGATTCCGAGCTGCCGAATTGATAGGTGAGTTCGTCCGCATAGGAGATGGGGCCGCGCACGTTAGGAAGCGCATAATAATGGTGGAAGTGAACGAACTAACCGAGTACGATCGCGACTTCTATAAGTGGACGCAAGAGACCGCGGAATTGATTTGCCGGGGCGAGTTCGACCGCATCCAGCGTGAGCATTTAGCGGAAGAAATAGCCGATATGGGAAAGCGAGACAAGCGCGAGGTTCGATCACGGATGACGGTGCTGATGATGCATCTGCTGAAGTGGCGGGCGCAGCCGGAGCTGTGCGAGCAGTCGAGTTGGCGGGCGACGATTGTGGAACAGCGTAGACAACTAGAGTTGGTATTCCGGGATTCGCCGAGCTTGTACAGAGTTGCGGGCGAGGAGTTGCGGGCGGCTTACGGCGATGCGGTAGAGGATGCGATGGCGGAGACCAGGCTGGCAGCCGAGACGTTCCCAGGCGAGTGCCCATACAGCTTGGACGAGTTGCTGAAGATGGATTTGTCGTCGCTGGAATAGGGCCCTCGCCTTGCGTGGGGACGCACTTCGAGTGCGGTTGGGACGCCGCGTTACATTATTCGGTTGTCAAATAGCCAAGCAGCACCGTTTACGAGGCGATCAGGCGGCTTTCGGGAGATGATCGAACTGCCGCAGGCACTTTTCGCGCATGTGAGCGGCGAATTTTTGAGCCCCTTCGCGGGTCAGAGAGCCTGATTCGTTCAGAAAGGGGCGCATTTCTTCGCGCAATGCGGCGCGTTCTTGCGCGGCGACCTGAGAAAGTTCGGGAACGGAGCCAATTTCGTCTGCTGAGTGGCTGATTTCGCTTGGCTCGGGTGATTCTTGGGGAACGAAGCCACGGTCCTGCTGAAGGCGGCGGAGAGCGGCGAGAGTTTTGTGAAAACCGCGCTCGGCGGAGGCGAGGGTGCGCTGCACGACGGCAAGAAGGCCGGTTTGGTGCCAGTTCATGATATTTTCCGGGAGCATGGCACGGGTTTCGAACTCGCGCATGCGACGGAGGCGCCAGAAGTTTTCGGCGAGGTCGTTGACGAGCATGTCTTCGGTCGTGTTGACGGGTTGATGCTCGGCGCGCAGGGAGGCGCGGAGCCGGTCAAGCTCGGCAGGATCTTCGTTGGGGAGCACGAGATCTTTGGAGTAGAGGCCGTGCTTAAAGGAGTTGCGGCTGGAACGAGCCTTCCCCTCCGGCGACGCCGGGCCGGTGGATTTTTGAGAGTTCGCCTGATTCGCGGCGACTTGCGCGGGAGTTGCCATACGCGAGCATTGTGACGGCGTGGAGGGGAAAGTCGGGGAGAAGGATCACGGTAAGTGGTTGAAGGGAATCAGTGAAAAAAGTGTGGTGTGCAAGCGGGCGGCGGAGGTCAGGAGATGAGGAGCGAGTAAATATGACGGTAGAGCGCGGTGATGTCGGTAGAGGACCAGCCGACTAAACCGAAGTGATCGAGAGTGAGGGTCTGTTGATGGTTGTGCAGCTTTGCCGAAGCCAGTGGAACGATGCCATCGTTTTCGAGGGCGGCGGCTGCGAGGAGGATGGCGGGGACGGTGAGCGGGGGAGAAACGAGGGCGGGCGCGATGGATCCCGCGAAGCTGTAAGAAGGAATGCCGTGGAGATCGCTCTCATCGTCCGGGAATTTCTGGCGGCAACTTGCGGTGGTTAGTTCGGCCAGGGCCGCATCGTCGAGCGAGAACAGACCCTGGAAGTAGGGGGTGAGCTGCGAGTAGTCGCCGGTCTGCAGGTTCTGCAGGGCTGTGGTGAGTTGCTGGACAGCAAAGCTCACTTCATGCAACGAGGTGAACAGCCCGGAGGTGAGCTGCTGGGCTTGGTAGTGGGCGACGGCGCGGAGCAGGCCGGTGGGCGAGAGGGTTAACAACTCGCGCGGATTGGCCGCGATGTCGGCCGCCAGAGTGCCGCGGAAGGGTGTTCCGAGCGTGGTCAGAGTTGCGATGTTGGGATTGTTTTGCTGGATCAAGGTGCGCGCGTCTAATCCGCCCATGCTGTGCGCAATTACGTGAACTTTTTGATCTTTATATTGACTATTTATCGCGGCCGCTAATTGCGCGGAGCGTTCGGCGAGGCATTGCTTGGGCGAGACAGTGGGGGCAAAAACCGTTGCCCCGGCCGACTGCAGAATCGACTGGACCTTATTGAAGTAATGAAGCGGGCCGAGGCTGGAAAAGCCCAGATAGCCGTGGGCGAGGACGAAGGGGAGAGCGGGCATGGGAGTCCTTTTGTGGGTAGCTGCGATGATATCGCGGGTGAGGCGGGGGCGGAGATTCGGCACACAGTTTCACGTAAGCTGAGTTCATGAAGAAGATCACGCTGGCGAAGCTGCGGGAGCGGGCGCGCGAACGTTTACGGCAGTTGAGCTCGCGATCAGAAGGCCGTCTAGGAAAGAAAACCTGGACGCGTGCCGATTTGCATGAGCGCGATCACAGCCGGGAAAAAGCGCTGGAGGCCATTCGCCGATTGGCGCGGCTGCTGCCTACAGGCTTCAAGTTTGACCGTGAAGAAGCCAACCGGCGGTAAGTTATTTTGGGCGGTCAATAGGGCAGGGATTGGAATCAGAACCGCGCCAGTTATTTCGCAAGAACCCTTTGATGCGGGAGAATGTGGGCAGGCGCTATGGACCGGGAAGGCATTCTCTCAAAACTGCGGGAGCATGAGCGGGAGTTTCGGGCTGCCTGAATCGTGAGCCTATCGTTGTTTGGTTCGGTGGCGCGCGGTGACGCGAATGACCGGTCCGATGTCGATCTGATGGCTGATTTCGATGGGGCGGCCAAGCTTTCGCTCCTGGGAGTGGCGGGCCTGGAGAACAGGCTTTCCGACATTCTCGGCTTGAGAGCCGACCTCTCGCAGAGGAGAATGCTCAAGCCGGAGGTTCTAGAACGCGTAACGCGCGACGCGGTGAGTGTCTTTTAGGGACCGAGCGCCTGAATTTCTGCTGCGCGACATTCTCGATGAAGACGTCCATTGAGAAGGCGCTCAGGTCAACGATGACGACGAGCACGTCGGATGAGGCGGGTTAAACGTGCTCTGCGGCCATCGAGCGTGAGGGCGAAAATTGTTGACATCGGATTCTACTCGGATTATACTCATTATCGAAGTTCGAGAGCTTCACTAGAAGAGTAGTCAAGGAGGAGGAAAGTAATGATAAGGCGCTTCATGGAGTTCGCCTCGGGTTGAGGAAAGCCCGGTGAACTTCCCGATGAGGAAAGTCACCAATGTCAAACGAAAGTCCGCATACCATCCCAGTTCCTTGGCAGTTGGAAAAAGAGGAGCTAGATCCGAAACCGTTCGTCGCCCGGGTTGTTGAACTGCGGGTGGACGAGAATCCCATGAGGGTGATTATCGAGATAGAGGGTAACCTGCATAGCAAGAGTCCTTGAGACAACAGGGGCTCGCAAGCCCTTCGGAAGAGAGCTTGGAGCAATCAAATGGTCAGAATTCAACTAGATTTGCCCGAGGAGCAAGTCAAGGAGCTAGATGAGCTCATGCGCGAGACGCACATTGGTACGCGCAAGGATCTCTTCAACAATGCTTTGACGCTGTTTCAGTGGGCGGTAAAAGCGAAGCGTAGTGGGCGCATTATCGCGTCCATGGACGAAGAGAAGGGAACGGCTAAGGAGCTGGTGATGCCGGCGCTCGAGAATGTGTCGGCGCCAGCAGTTCCGGCGGCTGGTCGAAGCGGGAAGCGGTAGGGCGGCAGGCGCTAAGGCCTGTCGCTCTCTTCGCGTGAGTCAATGATAAAGATCTTCACGTGGAGCCGATCTAATTCTTCGCGCCGATAGCGCCGCCGGATTTCGCGTTCTACGTAGGACGCGCCGTATTCCTTCACCTCGTCGGGCGTGGGCAGATGCACAAGGCGCTGTGCCTGTTCTTCGGCACGTTTGTCTTGCTCGGCTTCACGTTTGAGTTTGGCGTTTTCGAGCCACAGTTTTCGAAGCTCTAAGGGCTTCTTTGCGAAGTCGAAAAACTGGCCTGAAAACGTGACAGCGGCAATCGCAATAGCGATCACCGCTGAAATCCACGTCCGTAGCTGCAGAAATTGATGTATGAGCGTGAAAGCGGCGACCGCGAGTATCAGCAGTAGCAGAAGACGCAGGAACCGCATGCCCTCTGGCCGCGACCGCGTTCGCTAACTGCAGCCGCTGGTGCCGCCGCAGTTTTCGCACTTATAACACGATCCGTTGCGGGTCATGATGCTGCCGCATTCGGAACACAGCGGAGCGTCGGCGATGAGATTGGCGTCGAAGGGAAGCGCTTGCTGGGGCTCGGGCTCGGTGGGGCGGAGTTTCGGGGCGTCGCCAGCTTCGACCGACTCGGTGATGCCTAGGAAGCGCGCGCCGAGCCAGCGGAAGATGTAGTCGATGATCGACTTGGCGTAGGGGACCTGCGGGTTGCCGGTCCAGCCGCTGGGCTCGAAACGCACGTGGCTGAATTTGTCGACGAAGAATTTCAACGGCACGCCGTATTGCAGGCCGTAGCTGATGGAAGTGGCGAGCGTGTCCATGAGGCCGGAGATGGTTGAGCCTTCCTTGGCCATGCTGATGAAGACTTCGCCGGGCGCGCCATCGTCGTAGAGACCGACCGTGATATAGCCCTCGTGGCCGCCGATGGAAAACTTGTGGGTGACCGAGGCGCGCTCGTCCGGAAGCTTGCGGCGGACCGGCCGATAGACGATTTTTTCCACGGTCTGAGACTGCTGGGCCGCAGGCAGGCCCGGCGTGGCTTTCTTCTCACCCTTTCCGGTGCCGGAACTCAACGGCTGGACGCGCTTGGAGCCGTCCCGATAAATGGCTACCGCCTTGAGACCGAGCTTCCAGCTTTCGAGATATGCCTCCATGATATCTTCGGCGGTGCATTCTTCGGGCATGTTGATGGTCTTCGAAATGGCGCCGGAGATGAAGGGCTGAACGGCCGCCATCATGCGGATGTGGCCCATGTGGTGAATCGAGCGCGTGCCGTTCTGCGGACGGAAGCTGCAGTCGAAGACGGGCAGGTGGTCGGGATCGAGCTCGGGGGCGCCTTCGATGGTGCCGGTGGAATCGATGTGGGTGACAATCTGCTCGGTCTGCTCGGGAGTGTAGCCGAGTTTGATGAGCGATTGGGGAACAGTGTTATTGACGATCTTGATGACGCCGCCACCGACGAGCTTTTTGTACTTGACCAGGGCGAGGTCGGGCTCGATGCCGGTGGTATCGCAATCCATCATGAAGCCAATTGTGCCGGTGGGAGCAAGCACGGTGACCTGCGAATTCTTGAAGCCATATTTCTCGCCGAGAGCCAGCGCCGAATCCCAAGCGGCCTGCGCGGCACTAAGCAGCGACGGCTGGACGACATTTTCCGCTTTGATCGGGCGAAGCGAGTCTCGATGCATGCGAATCACGTCGAGCATGGCGTCGCGATTTACGGCATATCCAGCGAACGGCCCCAGCCGATCGGCAATACGCGCCGATTGCGCGTAGGCTTCGCCGCACATCAGCGCGGTGATGGCGCCGGCCACGTCGCGGCCTTCGTTCGAATCGTAGGGCAGCGCCATGGACATCAGCAGCGCGCCAAGGTTGGCGTAGCCGAGTCCGAGCGGGCGGAAAGCGTGGGAATTGTCGGCGATTTTGGGCGTCGGGTAGCTGGCGCTATCGACCAGGATTTCCTGCGCGGTGATGGTGACATCGACGGCGTGCTTGAAGCCCTCGACATCGAATTGGCCAGTGGAGGTGCGGTACTTCATCAAATTGAGCGAGGCCAGGTTGCACGCGGTGTCGTCGAGGAACATGTACTCGCTGCACGGATTGGAAGCGTTGATGCGCGCGGTGGTCTTGCAAGTGTGCCAGCGATTGACGGTGGTGTCGTACTGCATGCCGGGATCGCCGCAGTGCCAGGTGGAATCGGCGATTTTTCCGAGCAGGTCGCGGGCGCGCAGCTTTTCGTTGGGCTGGCCGTCGGTGACGTTGCGGGTCCACCAGTCGCGGTCTTCTTCGGCGGCGCGCATGAAGTCGTCGGTAACGCGCACGGAGTGATTGGCGTTCTGGAAAAAGATGGAGCTGTAGGCGTCGCCATCGATGCCGGAGTCGTAGCCCTGCTCGATCAGCACGTGGGCCTTGCGCTCTTCCTTCATTTTGCATTCGATGAAATCCACGATGTCCGGATGGTCGATGTTGAGGATGACCATTTTGGCCGCGCGGCGCGTCTTGCCGCCGCTCTTGATCACGCCGGCGAAGGCGTCGAAGCCCTTCATGAAGCTAACCGGGCCGGAAGCGATGCCGCCGCCGGAAAGAGTTTCTTTGCTGCCTCGCAGGGTGGAGAAATTGGTGCCGGTGCCGGAGCCCCACTTGAACAGCATGCCTTCCGTGCGGGTCAGGCCCATGATGGATTCCATGCTGTCCTGCACGGAATTGATGAAGCAGGCCGAGCATTGCGGCTTGGGCTGCACGCCGACGTTGAACCAGACCGGGGAGTTGAAGGCCATTTTTTGTTCGACCAGCAGGTGGGTGAGCTCGTCCTTGAAAGCGTCGCGCGATTGCGCGTCGGCGAAATAGCCGCCCTCTTCGCCCCAGCGGACGATGGTGTTGGCCACGCGGGTGATCAGCTGGCGCACGGAAGTTTCGCGATCGCTGGTCCCGGGCTTGCCGTGGAAATATTTGCTGGTGACGATGTTGGTGGCGGTTTGCGACCAATTCTTGGGGACTTCCACGCCTTCCTGGCGGAAAATGGTGGTGCCCTTTTCGTTGCCGATCAGCGCGGTGCGCTTCTCCCACTCGACCATATCGAACGCGGATGTCTTGCCGTCGGTGAAGCGGCGCTCAAACACCAGCCCCTTGCGGACGCTGGGCTGCTCTGTGCGCGTCCCTGTCTCGATCGACTTGCCATTAAGTGCCGGCTTCACTGTAGCCATTCTGTCCCTCCGCGCGTTGGGTGCCCTGGTTCACAGAGGCGACCCTTCTATTTTACTACTGCTGGGCCCTGACTGGGTTCCGTTTGGCTCGCCACCGCGCCGCCATTCTGTGAGCCGTAAGGAGGAGGCACGCTGTGGAATGCAGCCACCTTACGAATCGCAATGAAGCGCGCGGCGCGTATTTCTTACAAAATGCAAATAATCGACCCGAGCCTCCCCTTCCCGGAGGCTGCACGGCGACTCAAAACCGGAGCAAAGCTCGCAACGGAAGAGGTCGCGTTATTGTTTTGTTTGGTGCTCGGCGGACACGTGGTTCAAAGCCGGTCGATCCCCCTGCAACCGAAAAAACCGGCCGGGCACCACCACGTTTCCAGCAAAGTCAGCGAAGCGCAGTATCAACTCCTGTCCGGATGGTGTCAAGAGGAAAAACGCAAAATGTGGTTGACGTTTTCGCGTCACGTCTATTTGTAGTGGTCATGTTCCATGCCGGCCCCTGCGCGATTTTGTTTGGTTGCCAGGCCATCCCGGGCAGTACACTAAAGCATCCCAGAGATGATGAACAGAGCACTTTTCCGCAGCTTGTGCAAAACTTTGGTGGCCGCGATTTTTTTTCTGGCGGCTAGCCGCGCGGCGCACGCGCAAATTGTTTCCGACGCGAACGGCCAGCCGGGAATCGCGCGCGCCTCTTTCGGAGCGCCGGCGGAAAAAATAAAACTTTCCGGCGTTCCCAACGCGGGAAAAATCAGCGAGATGCTTTTGCGCGGCGCGCAACCTTCCGCGCAAGGATTGGCGGAGCTGAAAAAACTGGGCGTTACGACCATCGTGGATTTACGCGGCAATCGCGGGCCGGTGGCACGCGAGCGCGCGGAAGTGGAAGCGCTGGGCATGCGTTTTGTGGGCATTCCGGTAAGCGGCTGGTCGGCGCCCAGCAATGCGCAGGTGGCGGAATTTCTGAAACTGTTTCGGGATGATCCGCAGCAAAAAATTTTCGTTCACTGCTACTTCGGACAAGACCGCAGCGGCGTGATGGTGGCTGCTTACCGCATCGCGCAGCAGAATTGGACGGCGGACCAGGCGGTGGCGGAGATGGATTCCTTCGGATTTCACGCCCACTTGTATCCGGGGATGAAATCGTACGTGCGCAAATTTCCGGGCGTGTTCGGCGCGGAGCCGATTTTTGCGCCGCTGCACAGTTTGTCGACACAGCGCTGAAACTGGTTCAGGTCTTAACTAGTACCTTTGTACTCGCATTTTGGAAACTTCCGCTTCATCCCTTACCCGCAAGGCTTTTCTATCCTTTATGCTGTTCAAAGCAGATAGTGAAAAAGGAACGTCCCCGTGCCAGTTAATCCGGTAGCTCGCAAGGTAGGCCGTTACGAAATTCTGGAAGTGATTGGGGTTGGCGCCAACAGCCAGGTGGCGCGCGCTTTCGATCCGCTGATCGCGCGTATTGTGGCCATCAAGCTGTTTCCCAAGGAATTGGCGCGCGGCGATGCGCGCAATCGCTTTGTGCAGGAAGCGCGGGTGGTGGGCCAGATTTCGCATCCGGCGGTAATCGCGCTGCACGATATGGGCATTGACGAACCTACCCAGACTCCTTACCTGGTGATGGAATTCATCCAAGGGCAGCCGTTGGAAAAGGTGCTGGATAAAGGCAGCATTCCTTGCACGAAGGCTTGCGCCTGGGCCGCGGAAGTGGCCACCGCGCTGGGGGTCGCGCATCGCAAAGGCGTGATTCACGGCGACGTGAAGCCGGCGAATATTTTGATCACCGAGGACGACCGGATAAAGCTGACCGACTTCGGCATGGCCCGGCTGGCCAGCCGCGATTCCAAGGACACCCCGTTGCTGGGCTCGCCGGCTTACTGGTGCCCAGAGCAGATCGTCGGCAAGCCGCAGGATGCGCGGTCGGACATTTTCTCGCTGGGCGTGGTCATGTATGAGATGGTCACTGGGCACCGGCCGTTTGACGCGGAGTCGCTGCAGGGCATTTGCTCGAAGATCTTGTCTTCGACGCCGTTGCCACCCTCGCATGCGAATCCGTCGGTGCCGGTGGCGTTTAATGAGCTGATTGCGTATTGCCTGGAGAAGGATCCCGCGCGGCGCTGTGCTTCGGCGGAGGTCCTGGCGGAGCGGCTGCATCCTTTGTCGCGGCGGAATACGCCAGTGCAAACGCAAGGGCAGTCCGCCCCTACGCGGGACCGGGCCGGGCATTTGCTGCGGTCGGCCTGACGGCACACAAGCGGGACCTGTACTCTCGTTGGTACTTTTTAGGGACCCGCGGAGCGGCTTCGTAGCCCTAACATATCCATTAAGGCACTAGGTATCAGTAACTTATGGGCTTACTAGGCCTACAGGAAAGGCCTTAGCCCTTTCGACGTGGTACCGAAGGGCCGTTCTTACCTGACCTTCAGACCCATTTTCTTTCCACAGCTTTTCCTTCACTATCTCGATTAACCCCGGTGTTAAGACCGGGTACAGGTTTCCCTCAACCTATGCAAAGAGACCGATACGAGATCCTTGGCCCGCTAGGTTTCGGCGCTACCAGTCGTGTGGATAAAGCGCGCGACAAAATTATTGGCCGGACGGTGGCCATCAAGACCCTGGTGCATTCGTTCGGTGCCGCGCCGCAGCAGAAGCAGTTCTTGCGCGAGGCGCAGATCGTGGGGCAGCTCTCGCATCCTGCGATCGTGAACCTATTCGACGTGGGAGTGGAAGAGACCGGCATCGCTTATCTGGTGATGGAGTATGTAAGCGGCCGGACGCTGCTGCAAACGCTTTCGGAATCGCCGATTCCGTGGCCCCGGGCATGCGCCTGGGCGGCGGATCTGGCGACCGCGCTGGGCCGCGCGCATCATGCCGGCATCATTCACGGGGACGTAAAACCAGCCAACATCATGATCACCGACGAGGGTGAGGTGAAGCTGAGTGATTTTGGCATCGCTCGCTTCGCCACCCAAGTCTCTGGTTCTGGGCGGATTATGGGCACTCCGGCCTATCTGGCTCCCGAGCAGATTATGGGCGAGCCCCATAGCACGCGCTCCGACCTCTTTTCGCTAGGTATCGTGCTCTATCAAATGCTCACCGGAGTGCCGCCGTTTGACGGCAGCTCGGTGGCGGCGGTTTGCGCCCAAATCTTGACCACCGATCCCGTGGAACCGTCCCGGCGTAACCCCGCGCTGCCTGCTGGGCTCGACCATATCGTGATGCGCTGCCTAGCCAAGAAGCCCGAGGAGCGCTACCCGTCCGGAGACGCCCTGGCAGCCTCGCTGTATCCGCTGGCGCGCGGTGGCCCTGCTGGCGCTCCGCGGCCGGCCAAGGTTTCGTGGTGGTCGCGGCCGATGCAGGCGCGCGATATGTGGGCCTTTGCCTCAGTGATTTTGATTGCCGGCGGCATTGTTCCCGCTGGGCGAGCAGTTGTCTCGCATTTCTATGTGCCGCCCGCCCCCGCGCCGATTACCGCTTTCGCGGCTCCGAAGGCGCCGGAGGACTTGCAAGATTATTCCGCCGTCGAGGTTTCGCTGCCGGTTGCGAGGGAAGTTGGACCGGTGAAGAGCCTGCTGCCGCCAAAACGGATTCGAGTCGCGTCGCATTCCGAGGGCTCGGCCAATCGGAACAAAGAGATCGCCCGCGCTGCTGCTCCCGTCACCCGTAATGCTCACTCGGATATTCCGGTGCCGGCGCTGACTCTGGCGGCACCCGCAGCTTCTTCCGTGACGTTGCCGATCGAGCGGGCCGCGCTGCGGATCAAGATTGATGCCCGCGTTGGCGAAGGCACTCTGGCCATATTCGCCGATCACGACTTGTTGCTGACCACTGGCCTGCGGGATTACGCGGCTTTGGACCCTGCGCGCCTCGAGCGCCTCTTGCCGGCAGGTCCGCATCAGCTTCGCGTAGCACTGTATCGCGCGGACAAGAGCTTGCAGACCGAGAAGGAAGGCCTGGGCGAATTGCGCTCCGATTCCTTGAACACTCTTACCATTCGGGTAAGCAAGCGCCCCAAGATGCTGGTTCGCCATGAAATCGCACTGGAAGTGATTTGGCCCAGCGCTA
>DATASJ010000099.1:0-160000 GCA_036269275.1 Bryobacteraceae bacterium
GTCATCGAACTGCATCCCACGTACGACGATTTCGCGTATCGCATCAGCTTGTGGGGCGATGAAATTGAATCACTGGAACAAATCGATCCGCTCACCAGCCAAGTGAAGCAGACCTATCTTCGCCTGCCGATCTATCCCAAATCGCACTACGTGATGCGGCCCGAAACGCGCGAGGAAGCGCTTCGCAGCATCGAGAACGAACTGCATTGGTGGAAGGGCGAGCTCGATAAAGAAGGCAAGCGCATCGAAGGTCAAAGGCTGTGGCAGCGCACCATGTTCGATCTCGAAATGATCAAGCAGATCGGCTATTGCCATGGCATCGAGAATTATTCCCGGCATTTCTCCGGTCGCTTGCCCGGCGAAGCGCCTCCTACGCTGCTCGATTATCTTCCCAACGATGCGCTGCTCTTTATAGACGAGAGCCATCAGACCATGCCCCAATTGCAAGGCATGTATCACGGCGACCGCTCCCGCAAGGATGTTCTGGTCGAGTACGGTTTCCGTCTGCCGAGCGCTCGCGATAACCGGCCGCTCACTTTCGAAGAATTCGAAAATCGAGTAAACCAGGTTGTGTATGTTTCTGCGACGCCCGGTCCCTACGAGCTCACCAAATCGGCCGGCGTGGTGGTGGAGCAGATCATTCGGCCAACCGGCCTGGTTGATCCGGAACTCGAAGTGCGGCCCATCAAAGGCCAAGTGGACGACCTGCTGCATGAGATTCGCCTGCGCGCGGAACGAAATCAGCGGGTGCTGGTCACCACGCTCACCAAGCGCATGTCGGAAGATCTCGCCGAATACTATTCGGAGGTCGGGGTCAAATGCGCCTACCTTCACTCGGAAGTCAGCACCCTCGACCGCATCAAAATTCTGCGCGACCTGCGGCGCGGCGCCTACGACGTCCTCATAGGAGTAAATCTTCTGCGTGAGGGGCTCGATCTGCCCGAGGTTTCCTTAGTGGCTATCTTGGATGCCGATAAGGAAGGCTTCCTGCGGTCGGCCGGCTCCCTGATTCAAACGATCGGGCGTGCGGCCCGCAACGTGGAGGGGCGTGCCATCCTCTACGCCGACGTGATTACCGTCAGCATGCGTCGCGCCATCGATGAAACTGACCGGCGGCGCGCCATTCAACAAGCCTACAACGAAGCCAACAACATCACGCCTCAGACAATTATCAAACCGATCGATATGAGCTTAGTGGCTGTAGCGGAGGCGGACTATGTGACCGTCCCGCTGGATCTCGATTCCGGCGCTGAGCTGGAACCCACGCCGGAAGAGCGAGACGCCCTCATCGCGGAGCTGGAGCTGAAAATGCGCGCCGCGGCCAAGGCGTTTGAATTCGAAAAAGCGGCAAAATTTCGCGACCGCATTAAGGCGCTGAAAGCGAGTGCGTTGCATGACGAAGCAGTTGCAGTTCGGCCTAATAGCTGAGGGGGACTCCCGGCATTCCGAGATTCTTCGGCTTCCCCGGCTGGCCGAAGATCTCGGGCCGGTCAAGTCATCTTCGTTCGGTAACGCGCGCAAGTTGTCTAACTTCCTGCGTGCCGGCTACGCCATCTCTGAATACGACGAATTGCAGGCCGCTCGGCTTATCCTGCTGCGGGTGCCCGACGCGACGCTCCCCCGCATTCTCGACGAATTATATGCTGCGGGCCTGGTCCTGTCGAACTTTTCGTTCGTGTTATGCGAGAGCTGGCTCACGACCGAAGCTCTCGCGCCATTGCGGCAAGCGGGTGCTGCTGTCGCCACTCTCGTCAGCGTCCCCACCCAGGAGCGCAACTGGTTCCTCATGGAAGGCCAGCAAACCGCTCTCCGGCCGCTGCGGCAGTTCATCGACCGCAACGATGCGCGCGTGCTCGAGATTCGGCCCGGCACCAAGCACTTGTATTTCGCGGCCGAGCTTCTGGCCACTGCGCTGCCTATTCCGCTGCTGCTGGCCTCTCAACAGGCATTGCGGGGAACTGGTCTCGCGAGCCACAACCTCAATACCATCTCGGAGGAGATGTTTCAGGAGATGTTTCGAGGCTTTCTGAAGGGCGCCCGCATGATTTGGGGCGGTCCGCTGAACGAATGCTCTCCCGAGTTGGCGGCCGCTCATCTGGCAGCCTTGCGCTCGTCCCATCCCGAGGTGGCCGAAATGATCGATCGCCACCTGCCTTATGCGCAGGAGGTCATGGCCAAGTACCGCGCCCCCGCCGAAACGCCCGGCGGATAGCGGCCGCCCGGATTCGCCGTCTGCCACACTCATGTGTAGGGAATGTCCAAACGCTATCTCTGGAGATTGAAGCAGCGCGAAATTGTGCTGGGCGACCACACCCTGCTCATGGGCGTTCTGAACGTCACGCCCGACTCCTTTTCCGATGGCGGAAAGTATTCGGATCCCGACCGCGCGTTCGCGCGCGCCGTCGAAATCGAAGAGGAAGGCGCAGACATCCTCGACATCGGCGCCGAATCGACCCGGCCAGGGTCCCAACGCCTTCCTGAGGCGGAAGAACTCCGGCGCTTGATTCCGGTTCTCAAGCGTTTGCGCGGCAAGCTCACCATCCCCATCTCGGTAGACACGTACAAGTCCGGAGTCGCCGAAAAGGCGCTCGAACACGGCGCCGAAATCATCAACGATCCCACCGGCATCCTGCTCGATCTGCATCTGCCTAGGGTCGTTACCAAGTATGACGCCGGGCTGATCATCAATCACATGCGCGGCAACCCGGAAACCTGGGCGAAGCTGCCGCCGCTTAAAGACCTCATGCGCTCTATCATGATCGACCTCGAAGCCGCGCTCAATCGCGTCCGCCAGGCCGGGGTGCAACGGCATCAAATCGTCATCGATCCCGGCTTGGGCTTCGGCAAGCGCAGGGAGCAAAATTCGGAAATCATCGCGAACCTCGAAGCGCTGCGCTCGTTCGATCTGCCGATCTTGGTCGGCCCCTCGCGCAAGTCCTTCCTTCGGAAAGAACAGCCGGAAGCGACTGAGTTCGCAACCGCCGCCGCCGTCACGGCTTGCATCCTCAACGGCGCGCATCTCGTCCGCGTTCACGACGTGAAGGCCATGCGGAGCGTCGTCGAAGTCGCCGAAGCCATCCGGCACGCGGCCACTGTCGAATCGGAAAGCTCGCCCGCTCAGGCGCGCTGGCATCGCGCGCAGTAATGCGTCCCGCGCTGGGCAACGACGATGCGCCGGATCGGCGCGCCGCACCGCGGACACGGCTTCCCTGCCCGCCCGTATACCGCGTGCATGTTCTGAAAACTCCCCCGCTCCCCCGCGCCATCCACGTAATCCGATATCGACGAACCGCGCTGCTGAATGGCCGCTTCGAGTATCGCGCCCAGATGCGCATGCAATTGTTCCGCCCGCTTCTTCGAGATGCGTCTTGCTTGCGCGCGCGGGTGAATCCCGGCCGCAAATAACATCTCGTCGGCATAGATATTTCCTACCCCGGCCACGAAAGACTGGTTCAGCAGCACGCCCTTGATCGGCCCGCGATGTCTTCCCAAGCGCGCATGGAACTCTTCGAACGCGATCCCGAGCGCATCCGGCCCCACCCGCTCCAGCGTCTGCGGCAACACGTCGAAATACTCCACCCGGCCGAACTGCCGAATGTCGTCATAGACCAGCCTGCCTTTATCCAGCTCAAGAATGGCCCGCGTGTATTTGCCGGGGGCGCCGTTCCATAGCAGCTTGCCCGTCATGCCCAGGTGCAGGTAGAGAACGCCCGCGTCCAGATCAACAAAAATCTGCTTCCCGCGGCGCCGCACCCGCTGAATGACCCGGCCGGCCAGCCGCTTCGCTGTCCGCGCCAGCCCGCCTCGGGTGACCCGATGCGAAGACAACTCGGCCCGCTCAATGGTTCGTCCCGCCAGATGCGGCGCAATGGAACGAACCACGGTCTCGACCTCTGGTAATTCCGGCACTCGGCTATGGAATGTCGATCAGAATGTCGCCATCCTGAACCACCACGGCATAAGTCTGCACCTGCATGTCTTCGTCCATGTCGTTCACCCCGGTGCGGCAATCGAACTCATAAGCGTGCCATGGACAAACCAGATGGTTGCCGTTCAGCGTCCCTTGGCCCAGCGGGCCGCCGGCATGCGGGCACAAACCTTCCACGCAGTGCAATGTCCCTTCGATATTACAGACCGCATAAGTGCTTCCACCCGCTTCGATCTCCTTTACGGCGCCGGGCGGAAGCTCGCTGACCGAGCTAACTTTCGTCAAAGCCATATCCTTCTACCTTAACGGGCCGCTGTGCCGCCTTCTACTGCTGCGCGCCGCAACGCGCTCGCTCTTCTTCCCGGGCGTTCACGACCCTGCTCAGTCAGAATTACTTATCAGAACCGCCACTTACAAAAAAACGATTTATAGAGGTGATTCGAATCCGTATCTTTCGCCACTCGTATTTACTAGACCGAGCATGCCGGTTTGCCGGTTCTGTCCCGCAATTGTTAAAAGTTTGTTAAAGTTCATCGAAAGCACCGGTTTACGGCTCGCCATGCAGCCCAAAAGTGCGATACTCATTCGCTGGACTAAGGACAACCCTGGTCGCAACTCAGGCGCGGTAGCCAAGCGGTAAGGCAAGAGCTCGCAAAACTCTACCGGTCGTTCGAATCGGCCCCGCGCCTCCATTTCCCACGAGTAGAACCTCACAGCAACCGGTAAATTCTCTCCGCGCCTGCAAAACTGTGGAAGGTGACTAAACTCCACGCCGCCGCCGCTCTCACGATATCGATCTGCATCATAAGCAACGTTGCCGCCCGGCAAGACGCTAGCCGTGTAGACAACCTGAAACGGTCGTTTCTGCATCCGCCGGATGACGCGCGCATCATGATGCGGTGGTGGTGGTTCGGTCCGGCCGTCGCCAAACCGGAATTAGATCGCGAGCTGCACGCCATGAAAGATGCGGGTATCGGAGGTGTCGAGATCCAGCCGGTGTATCCGCTGCAACTCGACGATGTGCGCGCGCCCGCACGCACGGCCCCTTATCTCTCGCCTGAGTTTCTCGACGCGCTCAAAGACGCAGTCAACACCGCACGGGATTTGAGCCTCCGTGTCGACATCACTCTCGGCAGCGGGTGGCCCTACGGTGGCCCGCATACACCGGTCGCCCAAGCCGCCGGCCAATTGCGCGTGGAGCAAGTAAATGTTCCTGAGGGCGCCCACACGATAGCGTTACCCGCCATGGAAAACGGCGAGACTCTGATCGGCGCCTTCATCGGCGGCGAGCAGATACGCAACACCAACGCCGGCCGGATCGCGATCCCAGTGGGACTCAGCGGAAGCGATCTCCTCTACTTTTTCATCGCTAGCCGCACCGGTCAGCAGGTGAAGCGAAGCGCTGTCGGCGCGGAGGGCTTCGTGCTCAACCACTACAGCCGAGCCGCCATCGAAGACCACCTCGCCTTGGTCGGCGATTCCCTGCTGCGCGCCTTCGGCGAGCATCCGCCTTACGCCGTCTTCAGCGACAGCCTCGAAGTGTACGGCTCCGACTGGACCGATGATTTCCCCGCCGAATTTCAGAAGCGCCGCCATTACGACCTGCTTCCCTTCTTGCCTGCTTTGGTGCGTGACATCGGCGCAAACACGCGCGCCATTCGTCACGATTGGGGCAAGACCCTGACCGAACTCACCGAAGAAAACTATCTCGCGCCCATCCGCGAGTGGGCACGCGCGCATCACACGCTTTTTCGGTCCCAGACCTACGGCGAGCCCCCCGTCATTCTCTCGAGCAACCGCTATGTCGATCTTCCTGAAGGCGAGCACGGCCCTTACTGGCGCCGCTTCAGCGCGGCCCGCTGGGCGTCTTCCGCGTCTCATCTTTACGGCCGGCCCGTCACCTCCACCGAAACCTGGACCTGGCTTCACTCGCCCGCCTTTCGCGCCACCCCGCTCGATCTCAAAGCCGAGGCCGACCGTCATTTCATCGAAGGCATCAACCAACTCATTGGGCACGGCTGGCCCTATTCACCGCCCTCGCAGCCCGAGCCCGGCTGGTCCTTCTATGCCGCCGCCGCGCTGAACGATCACAACCCCTGGTTCGATGTCATGCCCTCGCTCGCCGCCTATCTGCAGCGCGTCAGTTTTCTTCTGCGGCAGGGCCAACCCGCGAATGACGTCGCCATCTACCTTCCTACCGACGACGCCTGGGCGCGCTTGCAGCCCGGCAAGGTCGCCGTCGATGAGATGACGGACGAACTTCTCGGACCGGTCCTCATACCGGCCGTGTTGAACGGCGGCTACAACTTCGACTTCATCGACGACCGCGCGATCGCTGCCGTCGGTATCCCTTACAAACTTCTGATCTTGCCTGGTATTGAGCGAATTCCTCTCGCGACCATTCAGCGCTTGCAAGCGTATGCTCAGCGCGGCGGTCTCCTCGTGGCCACACGCACTCTACCGTCGCTCGGCGCGGGACTGCTCGAAGAGAAGTCCGAAACCGCCCGCATCGGCGAACTCTCCCGAGAAATCTTTCAAACCGGTTCCGAAAACGTCCGCTTTGTTGCATCTGATCAGAACGTGGCCAGTGCGCTTAAGGATCTGCTGCCCCCGGACTTTGCCACCGGCGAGGCCGCCGCACCCTCCATCGGCTTCGTGCATCGCAAGCTGCCCTTCGGCGAGATCTACTTCGTCGCCAATGCTTCGAACCGCGCGCTTGAAACGGCCGCGTCCGTACGGGTCTCGGGACTGCAGCCGGAATGGTGGGATCCGTTCATCGGTACCTCGATCCCTGCCCATTACGACACCGCGAACGGACGAACGAATCTTCCTCTCGCGCTGGCTCCCTACGAATCGAAGGTGCTTGTGTTCGCGACGCCGGGCGCCCACCCGGTCGCGCCTTCGCGCGCAATCCGCCCGGTCTCGGTCGTCGATCTCGGCTCCGATTGGAAACTGACTTTTCTCGAGACGGGAAACTCAGTAACCATGCCTCATCTACGATCCTGGACCGAGGATGAAGCCACTCGCTTCTACTCCGGTCGAGCACTCTATGAGAAAACCGTTCCGCTTCCCGCCTCGTTTTTTGCACAATCTCCGAGGATCGTGCTGGACTTCGGCCCCGGCACGCCGATAGAGCCCGCCGCTGGCGAGACGCCCGGGATGCAGGCGCTGCTGGACAGCCCTGTTCGGGAAGCGGCCGTAGTCGTGGTCAACGGAAAACGAGCCGGTGTCGTGTGGCATCCTCCCTACCAGTTGGACATCGCAGCATACGTCCACTCCGGCGAAAATCAACTGCAGATCACCGTCGGCAATCTCGCGATCAACCAGATGTCCGGCCACGCCCCTCCGGATTACAGGCTTCTCAATCTCCGCTACGGCGTCCGCTTCTCCCCGCAAGACATGCAGAATCTCAAACCGCTGCCCTCCGGTATCCTGCACGCGATAACGCTAAGGGCCGAGTGAGCAGAGGCCGTTCAGAGCCCTCTATCGCCCATTCCCAATCCCGTCTTTTTCAGCTACACTGGTTTTATGGCGATCCCTGCCGCCACCCGCCCGTCACTCTTCGGCTCAGACTAACCCCGCCTGTTTTGCGCGGCCTTTCCAAGTCTGTCTTCTAAAAACTGATTGAGGTGCTTCCATGATGATGCAGGTCGCTGCCCATCCACTCCTGCCGACTTTAGTGACTCCTTTGCCCGGCCCCAAGGCGAAAGAGATCATCGAGCGAGACCACGCCGTCCTCTCGCCCTCTTACACCCGTTGTTACCCCTTCGTGATGAAGCGCGGCGAAGGCGCCATCGCCGAAGATGTCGATGGCAACCGCTTCCTCGATTTCGCCGCCGGCATCGCCGTAGTCGCCACCGGCCACTCGCATCCGCAGGTCGTCAGCGCCATCCAGCAACAGGCAGCCGCCTTCCTGCACATGTCCGGCACCGACTTCTATTACGAAAGCATGGTGGAGCTCGCCGAAAAACTCGCCCGCCTCACGCCCGGCGATGTCCCGCGCCGCGTCTATTTCGGCAACTCCGGCGCCGAAGCCATCGAAGCAGCCTTGAAACTGGCCCGCATCCACACGCGCCGCGACAAGTACATCGCTTTCTTCGGCGGCTTCCATGGCCGCACCATGGGCGCGCTGTCGCTCACGGGCAGTAAAGTCGTCCAGCGCCGCGGCTTTGGCCCCATGCTGCCGGTCTATCACGTCCCCTATCCCGACTGCTATCGCTCGCCCCATCCCGACCCCGCCCGCTGCGGCGACGCTTCCATCGAGTTCCTCGAAGACCGCCTCTTCAAGACCATCCTGCCGCCCGAAGAAGTGGCCGCCATCGTAGTCGAGCCCATCCAGGGCGAAGGCGGCTATCTCGTTCCTCACAAGCACTTCCACCAGCAATTGCGCCGTATCGCGGACCAATACGGCATCCTGCTCATTCACGACGAGGTCCAGTCCGGCATGGGCCGCACCGGCCGCCTGTTTGCCTCGGAGCACTTCGGTGTCGTCCCCGATATCGTCACTCTCGCTAAGGGCATCGCCAGCGGCATGCCGCTCTCGGCCATGATCGCCCGCGCCGATCTGATGGATTGGGGCCCCGGCGCGCATGCCTCCACCTTCGGCGGCAACCCCGTCTCCATCGCCGCCGCACTGGCCACCATCGGGCTGCTCGAAGAAAGCCTGATCGAGAACGCCGGCATTATGGGCGAATATCTAATGGCTCGCCTGAAGACCTGGCCCGATCGCTTCCGCCACGTCGGCGACGTCCGCGGCCTCGGCCTGATGATCGGCATCGAGCTCGTCCGCGATCAAGCGGCCAAAGAGCGCGCGCCCGAGTTGCGCGACCGCCTCGAAATGCTCGCCTTCGAGCGTGGTTTGCTCACCCTCGGCTGCGGCCCGAACAGCCTCCGTCTCTGCCCGCCGCTCGTCATCACTCGCGAGCAGGCCGACTGCGCCATCGATATCCTCGAGGAGTGCCTGCGCGCTCTGGAGAGCTAAATTCCCTCATACAAGTTTTAATAGTACTTTTCTGGTTTTAAGTACCATAGACAGGCGTATCTAAAAGGGGTAAGATCAGAGCCGCCTCGTCTAAGGAGAGGCGAGTTTATGAAATTCCGTCTTCTTCTCCTCGCGCTCGCCGCTACCGCGTGGGCGCAAACACTCCACCTGCAGGTGCTCTCTGCGACCGTCAACCCCGAATCGCACCACATCACAGTCGAAGTGCAAAATCAGTCTTCGAAGGTGGTGACTGGTTACGACCTGCAAATCAAGCTCTTCGACGCGGCGGTCAAGCCGATCGAACAACCCGGCAACGTCGGGGTCGATCTTCTCGCTTACAACCGAACCCCGCAGCAGTGGGAGGAGATTCAGCCTGGCGCTATCTCCACCTTCCCAGTTGGAGTCGTGGCCTCGCCCGATACAGTATCGGCGAAGGCGACGGTCACTGGCGTGGTCTATGCCGACCGCACTTTCGAAGGCGCGGGGACGGAACATTTTTTCGTTGGCCGGGCCAATGACGCCAAGGAATGTCGACGGGCTATTGCGCTGCTGCGATCCTATCCGGCGACGCCTGAAGCGGTGCGGGCCGTGCTCCAAAATCTACGGTCGCAACCTCATGGCATCGCGCTCGGCGCGGTCGCCAATAGCCTCCATCTGGCTCCAGCAGTAGCGGGCACGCTCGCCGATAGACGGCAGGCGGTTCCGGAGATCGGCGTGCCGGCCAAGGAGCAGTGGGATGAGGTGATCGCCGATCTCGCAAAACGCGCGGCTTTCTTAGAGGCGGAATCGCAGGAGGCCTCCCAGTGAGGGACACACTGCTATTTGCTCTGCTCGCCGCGAGCTGCGCTGCCCAGACGCTCACCTTCTCCAACACCGTGGCATACACTCCACCCTCCCTGCCGGCTTGCGGATCGAGCGCGTTTACCGTCACGCAATCGGCGAAGTATGCCTGGACCACCTGGTGCGGGTCCACTTCGATCGCGGGCGGCTACGTTTCCGGCACCGGAACGGGCTACTGTCCCGGTGGATCGACGGGCGGCTATTGCAGCAAAGCTCCAACGTTTTCGCCGCAATACTCGGCGGCGAACGGCGAGTTCGCTATTTGGGTCAACATCACCAGCATCACCGGCCCCGGAGCCAACAACGACCCTTGTGGTACTCCCGCAATCACGCAGGGGCCGGAACAAACTACGCAGGTTCCTGACCAGCGCACCTGTAATCCGCCGCCGCCCAAGAACGGGCCGCCCAACAGCCCCATCCTGATCGACACAGCCAGCGAAGGCTTTCACCTGACCAGCGCGCAAAACGGCGTGCTGTTCCGTGAGCGTGCAAACTCGCCCGAAATGCAGATGAGCTGGACAGACCCCGCCTACCATAACGGCTGGTTGGCGCTGCCGCGCGACGGCAACGTGGAAGCCCTCTCGGAGCTGTTCGGCAACTTTACCCCGCAGCCGCCATCCGACAATCCGAATGGCTTCCGAGCGTTGGCGATGTACGACCTGAACCACGACGGCGTGATCGATTTCCAGGACGCCATCTACCCGAAACTGCGGGTGTGGATCGACGCAAATCACGACGGCATCGCACAGCCGGAAGAGTTACACACCCTTGCGGAATTGGGCGTCGAGCGCATTTCTCTCGACTACCATCAATCCCGCCGGACGGACGAATACGGCAACCAGTTTCGCTATGTGTCCGAAATCGAAGATCCGGCGGCGAAGCGGGAAAACCGCTGCTACGACGTGTTTCTCGTCACGCGTTGATGGCCGCGCTCGACCAGTTATTCACGCTCGCATTTCTCTTCCTGGTTTGCAGTCCGCTGCTATTTCTAATCGTGATGGCTTGGCGCTGGGCGGCCGAAATGCTGCGCCTGGCGCGCGCCATCAGTAGATCGCTCGAGGTGATTGCGGACAAGGCCCGGCGCTCGACGCCCGGATCCAGAGCTGGTGACCTATGAAGTGGCTCACATTGGCGGCACTGCTCGTCAACTTATGCGTGCAGTTACGCCGCTGGTTCCACAGGCGCAAAGGCATCCCCTACGAACCCATCACGCGGCTCAAGCTTTGAGGGCAGCGCAATCGATATTCTGGAGCAGTGCCTGCGGATTCCGAAGCGGTGAGTTCAATTGAAAAGTCTGCCGCATCTGCGCTGCCGCCCGCGCGCACTCTCCAGGCTCTGCCCGTGTTGGACGTCGGCTGCGGCCTCAATAAACATCCGGGCGCCATTGGCCTTGACCGCAATCCCAATACCCGCGCCGACGTGATCGCCGACCTCGATCGCTTCCCCTGGCCCTTCGAAGACAACTCCTTTCGCGAAATCCGCGCCGTCCACGTCATCGAGCACGTGGCTGACGTCGTCCGCACCATCGAGGAATTTCACCGCCTGCTCGCGCCCGGCGGCCACGCCTTTATCGTCACCCCGCATTACACCGATTTCAGCTCGTTCTGCGACCCCACCCACCGCTGGCACTTGAATAGTTTCTCGTTGCGCTACTTCGGCTCTGACAGCGGTGGCTTCGGTTACTACTCCCACGCGCGTTTTCGTGAGATTTCGACGCGCGTCAAATTACTTGCTTTGTGGAGATATCTCGGTTTCCAGTTACTGGTGAACCACTTCCGTTGGTTCAGAAAATTCTGGGAGTTTTACCTTTGCTATCTCGTCAGAGGCAAGGTGATCGAATGGCACCTGGAAGTGCTCAAAAATCTCTCAGACACATCCAGCCCAGGCAGTTGCTCTGGAAACTAAGCGATACCGCCCGCCAGTTGCGTGAGCGGCGCACCCTTTCGCCCGAAGCCGCTCTCGGCCGCCGTGGCGAAGATCTCGCTCACCGCTATCTGCGCAACGCCGGATTTCGGGTGGTCGCTCGCAATTATCGCCCCAACGAAGGCGAAGCCGAGGTCGACATCATCGCTCGCGATGGCGACACCGTTGTTTTCGTGGAAGTAAAATCCCGGAGCTCCTCGGATTTCGGCGCGCCCGACCGCGCCATCGGCAACGATAAGCAGAAGAACATCGTGCGCGCCGCTCGCAGCTATGCCACCCGCGCCGGCATCACCTGGAGCCAGGTTCGCTTCGATACCATCTCCATCGTCTTCACCAATCCGCCCTCGCTCGTCCATCAACAAGACGCCTTTTTCGAAGGCCGCGCTAGGTAATTCGGAACGGCGCTTCTTCATACGCCTCGCCCCAACGCTTACGCGGCCAGAAATCCTATCCCGAACTCCACCAGGCCCCACGAGCAGAGTCCTTGGAACGGCGACGCCCCCACGTGCATCGCCACCAGCGACTCGAACAGCTCCGGCCGGCGCGCCAATCCTGCCAGCGCGCGCCTTCGCAAACCATCGTGTCGTGCCAGTGTCAATAGCACGGAACCCATCCACTGCGGCCGTCTCATCAGGGCGGCGTGCGCCGCTTGATATGCATCCAGGCGTCCCTGCCGCACTGCCGCTGCCAGCGCCAGCGCTTGCTCGAACCCCAGGCACATGCCCTGTCCCGTGATCGCATCCACCGAACCCGACGCATCGCCCACCAGCGCCACTCGCTCGGTCTGCACCCGGCACAGCTTGCGGGAAACAGTCACCGCACCCCTCTCCGGCGATACCGCCCTTGCCGCGCCCAGCCGCTCTCGCAGTTCGGGAAAACTCCCCAACGCTCCTTCCAGGCGAAGCCCGCTATCGCTCGCTATCAGCGCGACACACACTTCCTCCCGCGCAACCGGCGTGATGTAGACCTGGCAGTTCGGCGTCCAGTGCAATTCCACGCACGGAGCCCACGGCGCGATACGGTAATGCCTTCGAAACCCGTACCGCCTCCGTTCTCTGAAGGCGCGCGAGAGCCCCGCCTGCGCCCGGATTCTCGAATTCTGTCCGTCCGCGCCGATGACGAAATCCGCCCGCAGCAACTGCCCATTCAGCAGCACGCCGCGCTCCTCCAGCGCCACCTGTTTGGCGCCCCAAACCAGCGAAACCTGTTCTTTCTCCGCCTGCCGAACCAGCAGCCCATGCAAGCCGGTGCGCCGCACTCCACGCCCTTTGCCGTTTGGGAACCGGGAGTAAATCGACGAGCGCCCGTCCGTAAAGCGAATCCCATCGAAGGCACATCCCAGTTCCTGCGGAAGCTCGACACCTAGCGTCCGCAGCGCCGCGATGCTATCCGGCATCAACCCTTCGCCGCAACTCTTGTCGATGGGCGGCCGCGCGCAGTCGGCAACCGTTACTCTGCACCCTTCGCGCGCGAGTGCGATAGCCGCCGCCAAGCCCGCCGGCCCGCCCCCCACTACGCAAACCCGCGCTCCGAATTCGGCCATGCGCCAGCTTCAACATACAATACCGGCGCGGCCGTTACACTGGTCACAGCCGTCCCGCTGACGGCATCTCCATATCGTGCCGATTGCAAGCTTCCAAACCACGTGTTGCATCGTCGGCGGCGGCCCCGCCGGCGTCATGCTCGGCTACCTGCTGGCTCGCGCCGGTGTGGAAGTCATCGTACTTGAGAAACACAAAGATTTCTTTCGCGATTTTCGGGGCGACACCGTCCATCCTTCCACCCTCGATCTGATGTACGAGCTCGGCATCCTCAAACAATTCCTGCGCGTGCCCCACCAGGAATTAACCTCCATCGGAGGCGTCTTCGGCGATTTCCCGTTTCAGGCCGCCAACCTGCGCCGCGTGCCCACCCATTGCAAGTTCGTCGCGCTCATGCCGCAATGGGACTTCCTCGACTTCCTCTCCGCCCAGGCGAAGAAGTTCCCCGCCTTCAGCCTGCGCATGCAGCACGAAGCCGTCGGCCTCATCCGGGAAAATGGCCGTATCGCCGGCGTCGAAGCCCGCACACCCGCCGGAGACATCCGCATCCTCGCAGATCTGGTCGTCGGCTGCGACGGCCGTCACTCGATCACCCGCCAAGCCGCCCATTTTCAAGTTCTCGAGTTCGGCGTCCCCATCGATGTGCTCTGGTTCCGCCTCAGCCGCGTATCCAAAGACCCGGATGAGGTCTTCGGCAACCTGAACTACGGCAAGATGCTCATCCTGATCAATCGCGGCGATTACTTTCAGGCCGGGCTCATCATTCAGAAGGGCTCATTCGACGACCTGAAGCGCAACGGTCTCGATGCTTTCCGCGAAAACCTCCGCCGCATCGCTCCCTTCCTGGGCGAGCGCGTGCACGAGCTCAACGATTGGGATCAGGTTAAGCTGCTCTCGGTCCAGATCAATCGTCTCGAGCATTGGCATCGCCCCGGACTGCTCTGCATCGGAGACGCCGCGCATGCCATGTCGCCGGCGGGCGGAGTTGGCATCAATCTCGCGATTCAGGATGCCGTCGCCGCCGCCAATCTCCTCGCGCGCCCGCTGCGCGAACATCGCGTCACCGACGCTCTACTCGCCCGTGTTCAGAGGCGCCGCGAGTTCCCCACCCGCGTCACCCAGCGCCTGCAAGTCAACGCGCACAACGGTCTTCGGCATCTCTTCCGCAACTCCGGCCCGCTGCATGCCCCGTGGCAATTCAAGGTCATCGTCAGCATTCCAGGTATCCAGCACGTCCTCGGCCGCCTCGTCGCCGTGGGCGTCCGCCCCGAGCACATTCGGGATTCCCCCCGGCGCGCCGCCTCGAACCCGCGCACCCTCCTGCGCATCGCGACAGCCGTCGCCATCACCACCGCAGTCGCGGTCTCCGCGTTCCGGATATTCGCCTCGCGATCCGCCGCCCGCGCGCGTTGCATGCCGCCGGCCTCGTCGTGAAACCACCCGGCGCGCTCTCGCGTCGCCCAATGTGGCCTCGCGCAAGCCCGGCGAACATCTCGAAATCGAGGGCCGCAGTGTCCCGGTCTCCAATCTCGACAAGGTGCTATACCCGGAGACGCACTTCACCAAAGCCCAAGTCATCGATTACTACATCCGCGTCTCCCAATTTCTGCTGCCCCATTTTCATAACCGGCCCGTCACTTTGAAGCGCAAAGGGCGCGGCTGCGCGCCACCAGACAGCAAAGGAACCGCTAGTTCATTCGGTGGTGCGCTTCTTTCCGCGACCGTTTTGCGCGTGTTCGTCAATCGCGCCTTCCCGATGGCGTGCGCGGCCAGGTGTTCTATGAAAAAGACCGCCCGCGGTTCGCGCCCGACTGGATTCAAACCTTCCCCGTCCCGCGGCGCGCCGGCGGCCCCCACATTCAATACATCCGGATAAATGACCTCGCCACCCTCGTCTGGTGCGCGAACGCCGCCAGTCTGGAGCTCCACCCATTCCTGCACCGCGCCCCACACATTCAGCAGCCCACCTCCGTGGTCTTCGATCTCGATCCCGGCGAAGGCGCCGACATTCGCACCTGCGCCCAGGTCGCATTTCTGCTGAAAGATGTCCTCGCGCGGGTCGCTCTGCAATCCTTCGCTAAGCTATCCGGCTCCAAGGGCATTCAGGTGTATGTGCCGCTCAATACCGGCGTCGCTTACGCCGCCACGCAACCTTTTGCGCGCGCGCTCGCGCAGCTCCTCGCACAAGAGCACCCCAAGCTCATCGTCGCCCGGATGGCCAAATCCGAGCGCACCCAAAAGGTGTTCATAGATTGGAGCCAGAATTCCGATTTCCAAACCACCGTGGGCGTCTACTCGCTTCGCGCCAAACGCGATCGGCCATTCGTCTCTATGCCGGTCGCCTGGGACGAACTCGAGCGCGCGCTCCAGACCCGCAACACAGAAGGCCTTTGCTTCGAGCCTGAGGCCGCGCTCGCCCGCCTTTCTGAAATCGGCGATCTCTTCGCCCCGGTCCAGGCGCTCGAACAAGCGCTTCCCCAGTCCCGCCGGCGCGCGCCCGTCGCGCCCGCAAGCGCACCGCTACCCCTTAGGCTTTCGCCTGCGCAGTCCGCGCCGCCATTTTCGCCTGAATCTCCGTCATTCGCTGGCGCATGATGTCGAGCTTCGCTCGTCCCTCCGGCGTCGCGTCGATGAGCTTCTCCACGTTCGCCAGGAGCTGCGGGCCGATCTCGACACGAGCCGCCGTGAGAAGCGGTTCCATCTTCAAAAACACGCCTAAATACTCGCCATTCGTATCGTTGAACAGCTCACTGCTGATGGCGCCATGGTTCACCAGCGCGGCCGCCATGTCCCAGTAACTCCAAACCATTCGCAAGTAGCCGCCCTGTTCACCGAACATGACCGCCGAAATGTCCGCTACCGATTGAGGATTGAACTCACGGAAATACCACTCGCGCGCTTTGCGCATGGTCGCTTCGCGGCGCAAATCGTAAAGCTTCAGAATCAGATCGGCTTCTTCGTGTTTCGACATGGATTTTCCCCCTGCCAGAGTACCAAATCCGACTCGTTTCAAGGCCGCCCGCCGCACCGCGCCAGGCCATCTACCGCTCGCTCAGCCCGCCATCCACCGCCAGCGTCTGCCCTGTAACAAAATCCGGCGCGGTCAAAAAAAAATGCACCGCATCCGCGATCTCCTCCGGCTTCCCTGCCCTGCGCATCGGAGTGGCGTCGATCATCGCTTGCACCCGCGCATCTACATCGTCGAATGAGATCACTCCCGGAGCCACCGAATTCACCGTGATCTCCGGCGCTAATGCCTTCGCCAGCGCTCTCGTCAGCATGATCACGCCCGCCTTCGACGCGCAGTAGTGAACATGTTCCGCCCACGGCCGAATTCCACCCAGCGAGCTGATGTTCACAACCCGCCCCGCGCCCAAACGCCGCATCTGCCGCGCGCCTTCCTGGCAGCAGAAGAACGTCGCCTTCAAGTTCACCTGGTGAATAAAATCCCAATCGGCTTCGCTGATATCCAGCGCATCGATGCGCGTGAACCGCGCCGCATTATTCACCAGGCAATGTAATAATCCAAACCGTTGCTCAACCTCGCCAAACAGTCTGCGTATCTGTTCGACGTGCGCCAGGTCGGCTTGGAAAATCGGAGCGTTTCCGCAGTCGCGAGAGACCTGCTCTGCTTCCGCCCGCGAGGTCCCGTAATGAATCGCCACTTCGAACCCGCGGCGCGATAACTCGACCGCAATTACTCGCCCGATGCGCTTCGCCGCGCCCGTGATCAGAACCCGCCCCACACTCACGCGAGCGGCCTCACGCAGCAGACCCAAGCAGTGATCTCACGCTGCAAACTCGGATATCACCCGCGCCGTATAGGCGATGTCTTCCGCGCTATGGGCAGCCGACACAAACGCCGCTTCGAACTGGGACGGCGGAAAATAAATGCCCTTCTCCAATAGATGATGGAAGAACTTGCCGAAACGCGCCGTGTCTGACCGTTTCGACTCTTCGTAGCTCCCCACCGGCCCCGGCTGAAAGAAAATCGTGCTCATTGAGCCCACCCGGTTCACGCAGCACCCTTCCGGCGCCTTCGCGGTCGCCTCCGCCGTCGATTTGTCGATCTGATCGTAGATCTCGGGATGCGCCTCGATATGCCGCAG
This sequence comes from Bryobacteraceae bacterium, assembly GCA_036269275.1. GTDB lineage: Bacteria > Acidobacteriota > Terriglobia > Bryobacterales > Bryobacteraceae > Bog-105. The sequence goes on from DATASJ010000099.1 coordinate 17,323, forward strand.
CATCGCGATCCCGGCGGTCACCGCCACCGGATTCCCCGCCAGCGTCCCGGCCTGGTAGACCGGCCCGGCCGGCGCAACTTTCTTCATGATGTCGGCTCGTCCGCCATACGCCGCCATCGGCAATCCGCCGCCGATAATCTTCCCCAGTGTTGTCAGGTCCGGCCTCACGCCGTAGAGCTGTTGCGCTCCGCCCCGGCTCAGCCGAAACCCCGTCATCACCTCGTCGAAGATCAGCAGCGCCCCGTGCCGCTCCGTAACGCGCCGCAGTCCCTCCAGAAAACCCGGCCGCGGTGGAACGCATCCCATGTTTCCCGCCACCGGCTCCACAATCACCGCCGCAATCGCATCGCCCCGCTCGCGAAAAGTTTTTTCCACGCGGTCCAGATCGTTAAACGGCAGCGCGATGGTGGTCTCGGAGAACGCGCGCGGAACGCCCGCCGTGTCCGGCAAACTGAGCGTCGCCACTCCCGAGCCCGCCTTCACCAGCAACGAATCCACGTGCCCGTGATAGCACCCTTCGAATTTCACCGTCACCTCGCGGCCCGTGAACCCGCGCGCCACCCGCAGCGCGCTCATGGTCGCTTCCGTCCCCGAATTCACCAAGCGCGCCAGTTCCACCGAGGGCATCGCGTCTACAATCAATTCCGCCAGCTCCACTTCGCGCGCGGTCGGCGCGCCGAAACTCGTGCCCATCTCCAAAACACCAGCCAGCGCCTCCATCAGCGCCTTCGGCCGGTGCCCCAGCAGCAGCGGTCCCCAGGAGCACACGTAATCGATGTACTCGTTGCCATCCACATCCCAGATATGTGCGCCGTCGCCGCGCGCGATGAACCGCGGCGTGCCGCCCACGGCGCGAAACGCCCGCACCGGCGAATTCACGCCGCCCGGAATGCACTCCTGCGCTCGCGCAAACAGCGCTTCGGACTGCGATGTGTTCATACCCGGGTTTCGCCCAGGATCAATTTGCGGAATAGAAAGCTCACCAGCAGTTCGTGCAGCGTGGTGTTCACATTGCGCAGCAGCCGGTTCTTCAATTCCAGATACGGCTGCGTGCCCGCGAACAGATCCTGCATGATCTCGCAAAATTTCGGACTGCGCTTCATGAACTGAATCATTCGGCTCGGCACCGCCCGGTACAGCAGCGCTCCACAGAACAGCCGCTTCGCCAGCCCTGCGCCGTATGTCAAATCCAACCCGAAATCCCGCGCGATCATTTGCCGGTACCGCTCGGCCTTTTTCTCCGGCTCGTTCTCTTCCAGAACCACCTGGCTCGCCAGGTCGCCCGATCGCACCGCGTAATACAAACCCTCCCCGGTGATCGGATCCACCAGCCCGCCCGCATCGCCGACCGCCAGCCACCCATCGCCCGCCACCCGATTATTGCGCCAGCCCCGCAAATCCAGCGCCGGCAGCATATGCCCGTAAAACCGCGCTTCCTTGCGGCAGATCCCCTTCTCTTCCATGTAGCGCTCCAGGCGCGCGCGCAAGCACTGGGCCGATTCGCTCTTGCCGCAAATCCCCACCGAGAGATGCCCGCTCCGTGGAAATACCCAGATGTAGCCTTCCAGGTTCGGCAGAAATTGAATGTCGATGTGCGCCTGCTCCGTCGGCACCCAATAACCCAGCGCGTACATCGTGTCCCGGGCTGTATATTGCGTCCCCACTTCCCGCAGCGGGTTACGCGCCCCGGTCGCAATCACGCAGTAATCCGCCGCCAGCCTCCCGGTTCTGGTCCGTATCTCCCAGCCCGCCGCCTTCCGCTCCAGCGACAGCACCCGGTCCTTTTCGATCTGTGCGCCCGCCGCCTCCGCGCGCCGCAGCAGCATCCCGTTCAGATCCACGCGCGAGTAAATCACCAGCGGCCGCGCCAGCGCCATCTTGTATTCACCCGCCTTCGGCGCCGCTAGAAAGGTATCGGTCACCAGCTTCTTAGGCGTGTCGTTCTCAATTAAGTAGGTGTACTGCGAATAAGCTTTGTAAGTGATCCCGCCGCCGCAAGGTTTTTCCCACGCCAGCTTTTCATCGATCACGATCGTTCGCAGACCCGCGCGCGCCAGCCGCTCTGCCGCCGAAGACCCTGCGGGCCCGCCGCCCAACACCGCTACCGTTTTCATTGGGTCCGCCCGCTACCGGCCGATTCGGGCGCCGGCAGCGCATGCGGATTCGCCGAATCCACCGGCGGGTGGCCAGGTGGCAGTCCGTCTGTTCTCGAATCCATTTGCCCCGTCCCCGCGTGTCCTTGCGAGCCGCCAACCTTGATAACTACCCATTTGCCATCCCGATTCTCCAGCGTGTAGTTCATCACCATGCCGCTGCTCACATTCGTATCGCCTTTTGGATGAAACGCCACCGTCGCAAAAGCCAAATTCTTTTCAAACGAAACCGAGGTGGTCGTGACGTCCAGCGATCTCAAATCCAGCCCTGACCTCGTCTGCAGTCGCTGCAGGATCGCTGCCTGCACTTTTTCCTTGCTCTTGAGGTTGTTGCCACAGCCCGCCAGAATTACAATGCCGGCTAAGGCAGCCATTTGCGTGCGTAGCACCACACTGATTATAACTGGCCGCCCTACAATCACTTCCGCATCCGGCCGCAGCCAACGGGTCGTAGCGTGGAGAGCGAGATAGTAAGTCGCTACTTTCGACCGATGGTAACGGTATCGTAGGGACGCTCAACCGGCAAACGCAGCATTTCCATAACCTTGGTGAACGCACGCGTCTTCCAGCCATCCTGCGCGTAGATGCTTCCTAGACTCCTTCCGGGGATGTGCCTCCTCAGGTGAGCATCCTCCAGCGATTCACAGCGTGAAAGGACCACTTCTAGCTGAGCATCTTGGTAGAGCGCTTCCATTCCATCCGGGTAAGCACGCCAACAATCCACTGGATATTCATGGTAAGGCCAACTTACAGGGTTGATCGTGATGACGTACCCCCCCGATTTGCAAATCCTCGCGAGTTCCTTAATCCAAACCCACGGCTTTCTGATGTGCTCCATAACGTTTGCTGCCACCACGATGTCAACCGCGGACGATTCGATTGGATATACATATTCGCTCACGGCCGTATAGGTCACCATGGGGGCCGATGAATCGTCATCGATTCCGACGCTCTCCCAACGAATCGAATTGTCGCCCACAAGTTGCTGCAGGGTAGAGGGTGGACCGTCCGGGCCCACTTCCACCACCCGGGCGTGTGGCCGGAAGTATGTTTGGGCGTATTTCTTAAATAGCAGAATTGTATTACCGTGCACGTCGCTCTCTTGTGTACTGTTCACGCAGATCTTATCAGGAATACGACCACTACCCGGCCGCGTGCCCTCTATAATCGGGTCAGCTTCCTCTTATGCGGACCTTCGAAGAACGGCACAGCCTCGCGCCGCTGCTCCAAAGCGATCATCGTTACAAATATCTCGATGCGTTTATTGCCCTCTTCGTGGTTGTCCTCCTCGTCTCCAACATCGTCGCCGCCAAGTTTTTCGCCCTCGGTCCTCTGCGCGTCAGCGTCGCTCAGATTCTCTTTCCTATTACTTATATCTTCGGAGACATTTTTACCGAAGTTTATGGTTATGGCGCCTCGCGCCGCGCCATTTGGTACGGCTTCTTCGCGTCTTTCATCTTAGTAACTATCAGCTTCATTGCCGTCGAAATCCCGCCCGCGCCCGAATACAAAGACCAGGCAGCTTTCGCCGCTATCTTTAAACCCGTTGGCCGCATCGTCGTTGCCAGCTTGCTTGCCTACTGGTGTGGCGAGTTCGCTAACTCCTTTACCCTCGCCAAACTTAAGTTAGTAACCAAAGGAAAATACCTCTGGACGCGCACTATCGGCTCCACTGTCGTCGGCCAGGCCGTCGACACCACGGTGGTCATGTTTGCCGCCTTTTATGGAATGCGCCCCGTCAGCGTCATTCTGCGGCTCATCGTCGCCGGATACCTCATTAAAGTCGTCTACGAGACCTTGATGACCCCCGTGACTTACGCCATCGTCAATTTCCTCAAACGCACCGAAGGCGTCGACTATTTCGATTACGAAACTAATTTCAACCCCTTCGCTACAACAGAATGAGTATGCATCCGCAAATCAGAACCGTCGCCCTCGTCCTCGCGGCTATCGTCGGCCCCGCTGCCGCCGCCGCACCCGCAACCGGCAACTGCACTCTCGTGATCCACGTGACCGGCTTCCGCAATCAAAAAGGAGTGGCTGGCGGAACGCTATTTACGTCCCCGGACGGCTGGCCCGAAGACAACGATAAGTCATTCCGGCATGGCCCGTTTCCGATCGCTGGCGACCACGCCACTCTCACCTTCGACCGCCTGCCTCCCGGCCGCTACGGTGTCGCCGTGCTGCATGACGAAAATTCGAATCACAAACTGGATCGCAACTTTCTCCGAGTCCCCAAGGAAGGCTTTGGGTTCGCCAACAATCCGCACGTTGGCCTTTCCGCGCCCAAGTGGGAAGACTCCACCGTCAACGTCGCCTGTCCGGTGACGGAGATCAATATCCGCCTGATCTATAAGTAGCCGCCGAATCCGGGCAGTGGATGGCCCGCAGTCGCGCTACATGGTGCTGATCTTGATATACCGCTTGATGTCGGGCAGATTCAACAGTACACTCGCGATTCCAGCCGCGATCAGCAAATACGTGAATACTTTAGAATTCACTCTGCACCTCCCGTGCAAGCCTCGCCGTTTCCTAAGCCGGTATCATCTTATCGCACCCCAATGGATGAGCCTGCCGCTCGGCGGCTACGCCAACCCTCTTGCGTTCGGCTCACACCCGCCAATAATCCGGACGCCACTCGCGGATCGCATCCTTGATCTGCTTCGGTGTGAGCTTCTCGTTCAGCACGCGTTCGACCAGCGGCGTCAACTCCGCGTCCGAGGCGAATCGCAGCGCGATGAGCTGCCTCTCGGTCAATTCTCCGATGCGGCCGCGCAACGAATCGGGCAACCATGTCGCCAGCCGCAAGCGCTCTTCCAACCGGATCACGCGGTCCTGAGCTTTCAGCGGATAGGAGCGCAGGTTTAAGTTCATAATCGTGACCACGATCACCAGCACCAGCAGCATCGCCGTAACCGATCCGGGTTCGCGGACCAGGTTGACAATCGCCCAAATCAGCAACAGCAACAAAGCCGGTAGCGTGATGAAGTGGTACAGCGCATCCAGCCGCACATGGTTCGCTTTAGTCTGTGGAACTTTTTCAGCCATCGTGTTGCGATTTTATCTGAACCGATCCTCGCGCTAGCGGATCGACCACAGCTTATGCTGCTGCACCGATAACCGCCAAGGCGGGTTTTCCTTCACCAGGCGGATGCACCAATCGAGCGTCTTGCTATCCAGCTCCATTCCGTTGAATGCCGGCGAAATGACGTAGTGCTCGGACTGAACAACCGTCTTCGGAATTCCTTGCCCATACCCACGAACATACTTCACTTCGTGCGCCGTCCGCTGCCGGATCGCGTGTTCGGCTACTTTCGGGCTAACCGTGATCCAATCGAATCCGTCTGGCAATGCCACGCTCCCGTTAGTCTCAATTGCTAATTGGTAACCGTCTGCGTGTAAGCGCTCGACTAACTCCCGGTCTATTTGTAGCCCGGGTTCGCCCCCGGTGAGAATAATCCACCTGCATTCGCGAGATAGGTCAACTAACTCGCCGGCTATCTCGTCTAACGTCAGTTTACGGCTGGATACAAACTCCGTATCGCAATCGAAGCCATGAGTCTCTTGCCTGCAAGTCAGATTACAGCCGGCAAAACGGAGAAACAGGCTGGGAGTTCCGGCCCGCACTCCTTCCCCTTGCAAGCTGTAAAAGATCTCATTGACGGCATACTGCTTCATACCGACAAGCGTACCGGATTACGCCCTGCGCCTCGGTCACAAACCATCGCTGAGGAATATTTCTCTTTCCAGTCAGAGAGTTAGCCGCACTTTGGCCGTTCACGGCGACGCACCCCGCCGCATTCTGAAACGAGGAATTCCGAGCCGCGACCGTCAGGGAGCGGGAAACCACCCCATAGGAGCAACCAGCCATGTCCACCGAAGCCCAGATTTCCGCCAATCGACAAAACGCGCAGCACAGTACGGCCCCAAAACAGAGGAAGGCAAGGCCGCATCCTGCCAAAACAACCTCAAATACGGCCTCACCGGCGCCTCGTTTACCGTGCTTGACTTCGAAGATCAGGACGAATACGACCGCGTCCTCTGCGGTCTTCGGTTCGAGCACCAACCCTCCACCATGACCGAATCCATCCTGGTCGAGAAGATGGCTCAAAGTTACTGGCTCTCGAAACGCGCTCTTTACTTGCAAGATCAATGCTGCACGGACGAAGAGTTGAGCCTCGAACAGCAGCAAAAGCAGCTCGCCCTCTTCATCCGCTACCAAACCACCCACGACCGCGCCTTTCACCGCTCGCTCAACGACCTTCTAAAACTTAGAGCCGAAAGACGCCGCTCCGAAATTGGCTTCGAATCGCAGCAGCACAAGAAAGCTCAAGAGCTACGCCGCGATTCCGCCGAGAAACGCAAACAGGACCTGCACAAATTCAATGTCTTACTCGCGGAAGCCAAGCTGGACCACCAGTTACTGCAGAATCTTAACCTCGAAGCTACCAACGAACGTGCTTTTGGCGTCGCAAGTAACTCCCAGGAGGCCCAAAAAGCCGCTTAATTGGCGAACCTGCTGCGTCGCCCGAGCTCGCAGTGTGCCCAGCCGCCGGCTATTTCTTATCCCTGCTCTCGAGCACCGACCGCGCGTAGTAATTCACCACTTTCGCTTCGCTTCGCGCCACTTCATAAAACGCCGATCGCAATACTTGTTCTTTCGCCTGGAACAACCCCTGCCGGATCTCCTCTTGCACGCGCGGGTCGCTCAACTGCCGCTGTCCCGCCGGCTCTTTCGAAATCAGCTTGATGATCCGGTATCCTTCCGGCGTGCGCAATATCGGCGATACCTGCCCCGGCGTCATGCCCAGAATCGTTTTCCGCAGTTCCGGGTTCACTTTCTCCAGCGCCGACTCCGGCACGAACCCCAAGTCGCCGCCATTCGGCGCCGTATTCGCATCTTCCGAGTAATTCTGCGCGAGCGTAGCGAAATCCTCGCCCTGCCGCACCCGCAGATCGATCATCTGTATCTTCGTATGCGCCTGTTGATCGTTCTGCGCCTTGTCATTCTTCAAGTTATTCACGTTCGGGTCCGCCGCGGGCGTCACCAGTATCTGCGCCAACCGCACCTTGTTCTCGGCCAGATTGAAACTCGCCTTGTTGGCGTTGTAAAACGCCGTCACGTCCGCGTCCGAAATCGATATATGCGACCCGATCTCTTTATTGAACAGCTTCTGCACGCTCAGCTCGCGCCGGATCTGCGCCTTCAAATCCGCCACCGACATTTTGCGCTGCTCCAGCATCTTCTGGAACTGCTCTTGCGTGTACGGCGCCTTCAGCTCGTTGAACTTCGCCTCCACGTCCGCGTCGGACGCCAGCAGCCCTTCTTTTTCCGCACGCTGCAACAGAATTTCGTTATCAATCAGCGCCCGCAGCGTCTCCAGCCGCAACTGCGTCGTCTGGTCCGCGCTCGGCTTCAGCGGAGCGTTCGGAAACTGCGCCGCAATCGCCCGATCCAACTCCGGGTAAGTGATGGGCCGGCCATTTACGGTTGCCGCCACGTCGGTGGTCGTCGGCTTATTGCAGCTCGCCGGCATCATCGCGGCCAACGCGACGCCCGCGGCCAGCAGCACGCCTCTCCCACGGCGGCTCGTCCCTCTAATCATCGATGCCCGCTGCCATCGCCAACCCGCCGCCGCTCAAGCTTTCGCCTTCTTGATCTCATCCACCAGCGCGGGCACCACTTCAAACAGATCGCCCACCACCGCATAATCGGCCGTCTCGAAAATCGGCGCGTTCTCGTCCTTATTGATCGCCACCACCGTTTTCGATCCCTTCATCCCCACCAGGTGCTGAATCGCCCCCGAGATTCCCACCGCAAAGTACACCTTCGGCGCGACTGTCTGCCCGGAGCTTCCCACTTGCCGCTCCATCGGCAGCCAGCCGTTGTCGCAAATCGGACGCGATGCCGCCAACTCCGCTCCCAATGCGCTCGCCAGCGCCTCCACCACCGGCAAGTTGTCCTTCTCTTTGATCCCGCGCCCTACCGACACGATAATCTCCGCCGCTCCCAAATCCACCGAGCGTTGCGCCTCTCGAAACGGCTCTTCCGGCTGGCTGCGAATCTCGGAACCATCCAGCTTCACCGCGAATTTCTCCACCGGATTGCTCCCCCCGGCCGGCTCCGCTGCGCGAAATGCGCCGGCTTGCACCGACACGAACTGAGGATCACCCGCCGCCCTCACGTCCGCATTCAACTTGCCCTGGAACAGTTGCCGCACAAACGTGAGCGCGCTGCCGTCCGTCTTCACATCCACCACATCGCTGATCAGAGTTTTGCCCAAACGCGTCGAAAGCTTCGGCGCGAAATCGCGCACCTGGTACGTGTGCGGAAACACCACCGCTCGTGGTTGCTGCGCCCGGATCAATTGGTCCAATGCCGCCGTGTAGCCATCCGGCGTGTACTCTCCCAGCAGCGCATCATCCACGGCCAACACTTTCTCCACTTTGTACGCCGCAGCTTCGACCGCCAATCCATCGATTCCCGCGCCCACTACTGCCGCTCGCACCGGGACGCCCAGAGCTTCGGCGATCTTCTGTCCCGCTGCCAGCGCCTCGAACGACATGCGGCTCCATTTCCCGCCGCGCTGCTCCAACACCACCAGGACGCTCATATCACCCGAGCCTCGAACTTGAGCTTCTCCACCAACTGATGCGCAACCTGCTTAGCCTCGCCCGTGAAGATCTGCGTCTGCTTGTTGCGCTGCGGCATATAGACGCGCTCCGTTACTGTTCCCGAAGCCAGGTCCCCGCCCAAATCGGCCGCCGCAACAACCTTCACCTCTTTTGTCTTTGCCTTCTTAATGCCCATCAGCGTCGCATAGCGCAGCTTCTTAATGCCGGATTGAATCGTGAGCACTACCGGCAGCGGCAGCAGCACATTCTGGAACCAGCCATCCTCCAGCTCGCGCTTCACGCGAACGTTGCTGCCTTGCGGCTCTACTTCCATCACGATCGTCGCGTGCGAATACCCCAGCAGCTCCGCCATAATCACGCCGGTCTGCCCGTATCCAAGATCGTCCGATTGCAAACCGGTCAAAATGAATTCCGGCTTCTCCGCTGCCACCGCCTTCGCCAGCAGGCGCGCCGTCGCCAGCGCATCCAACGCACCCGCCGTGTCCAACTCCACGTGAATCGCCCGATCCGCGCCCTTGGCCAGCGCTTCGCGAATCGTCTGCGCCGCGCGCTCCGGCCCCGCGCACAACACCACCACCTCGCCGCCCAGCTTCTCTTTCAACTGCAGCGCTTCTTCCAACGCGTAGGCGTCCGGCTCGTTCATCTCGTAAGCGAGATCGCTCTCGTCCAGCCTCTGGCTGTCCCCATTCACCCGCAGCGACGAATCGCGCGCGGGTACCTGCTTCACAGAAACTATGATTTTCATTTAGTATTTCGGCCGTGTGCACGCCAACGGCCTTTAGGCATCTCTTCTTTTAGTATGCCGGAAAGCTCCGCGCAAGGCTCAATGAAGCAGCCGCGGCACGCCCTTCGTGAACGCATCCTTCACCGCCAGATGCTTGCGAACCGGTGGCCGTGTCATGTCGCGCTCTTCCGACGTGAAGATCCTGTCGCCTTGCGAGATCAAGTAATCTGCCGTCCTCGCCGCCAGCGACTGAATCGTCAATCCCGGATTCGCCGAACCCTGCGTTGGCAGGATGCTGCCGTCGCAGACGAACAGATTCGAGACATCGTGCGTGCGCCCGTACTTGTCTACCACCGATGTCGCCGGGTCGCTGCCCATGCGCGCCGCGCCCACCAGGTGCGCATAGCGCGATTCCTGCACCACTTCTTCCGCGCCCGCGGCGCGCATCACGTCCATCACCGTCTTCTTGCCGAATTCAATCAGTTTCTTATCGTTCTCGCGCAGGTTGAAGGTCACCTTTGCAACCGGAATGCCGAACTGGTCCTTATCTTCGGCCAGTTCCACGCGATTATCGGCCCATGGCAGAATCTCGCCCAGCACGCCCAGCGCCGCCCAGTGATTGTAATCCATCAACACGCGCCGCATGCCCCAGCCCCACGCGCCTTTCGCCACCATCATCTGCTTCGCGAACGCAATCGGCAGCGGCCCCACGGTTTGAATCGCAAACCCGCGCGCGAATCCACGCTTCCAATCCGTCTCATAGAAATCTTCGCTCAATGCATGCGCGGGCGGCGCCTTGTACATCCGGATCAAGTTCGCAAATCGCCCCAACACCACGTTGCCCGCCTGCGCCATCAGGTAACGCCCCACCGTGTCGCTCGAATTCGCAAGCCCACGCTCATGCCCGGCGCACGCCGAATTCAGCAGCAACCGCGGCGTCTCAATCGCATAACCCGAAACAATCACCGCTTTCGCGCGCTGGAAATGCTCACGGCCAGCGTGATCGTAATAGAACACGCCGTCGGCGCGGCGACGGTCTCGCATCGAAATGCGGAACGCCATCGACAACTCCCGCACCTCGGCGCCGTGTTCCAACGCCTCCGGCACGTGAGTGATCAGCGTACTCGCCTTCGCACCGACTTTGCATCCCTGAATGCAGAACCCTCGATAAATGCAATGCGGCCGGTTTCCGCGCGAGCCGGACAAGATCGCCACCGGGCCTCCCGCGCACGCTCGAATGCCCAGCTTCGTGCATCCATCCACCAGCACGTTGCCCACGCCGCCCATCGGATGCGGCCCATACGGATAGCCGTGTGGATCGCCCCACGGAAAGTACGCCGGGCCCGCAACCGGAATCTCGCGCTCCAGCAGCCCGTAATAGGGCTTCAACTCCTCATAGGAAAGGGGCCAGTCCGCGCCCACTCCGTCTTCCGTGTAAACGCGAAAATCCGAGGGATGAAAGCGCGGCGCAAATGCGGCCCAATGCACCGACCCGCCGCCTACGCCTTTGCCGCTGTTGTTCTCCCCCAGCGACAGCGGATCTTTCCCGCCCGTGATTCGAAGGTCATTCCAGTACAGCTTGTGCGATCCTCGCTCGTCGCTCACCCAATCGCGTTCCGTGTCCCAAAACGGCCCGGCTTCCAAGCCCACTACTTTGAATCCCGCCTTCGCAAGGCGCTGCAGCAAAACACCGCCCGCCGAACCCACACCCACAACGCAGTAATCGACCTCTTCCTCGTCCCGGAACCGCCGCATATCGAGCGACACCACCTGCATCGGACCCAGGCGTCGCACGGTTGGAGATGTATTCAATGAGTCCCTGCCTGCCCGTGATGACTCGTCTCACCAGCGCCCGTCTCTTCGTACACGTCCGATATCGAATCCGGCGGCGCCGTCCACTCGTACCGCTGCTCATCCACTTCCCAGGGCTCCGCCAATCCGCCCTCCAGCCGCATGTAGGCGCGCGGATAAGCTGGTCCGCCGAAGCCGATCTCGTCCCACGCCCAAGGGTGCGAGTAATACGCGCCCACGCAATCCCCGACCAGCAGTTGCCAATACCGATCCACCGACATGCGCGCCCAGATATCCTGCGCGCCCAGCTTCTCGCCATCGTGTATCGACTTGAGAATCAAGTCTTGCCTCAACACATCCAGTTCCACAAACGCCCGGCCATAAATCTCCCGCGCGGTCCGGTCGATCGCCTGCAATCCCAGCCGATGCGCTTCACGGTCCGGGGGCATGTCTTCATACCGGTAGCCGCTGATCCTGTTCTCAAACAGCCGCTCGTCGATGTAATTCACCACCGGAATCCGCCGCTCAAGCAAGCGATCGTCTTGCGGAAGAATGCGGTCGCACACAGCCGTTATCAGCGGCAGCTCTTCGTCCGTAAAAAACCGGATCTTCGGCACGTTATAGACGCGCTTCTCCACTTCCGCGCGTGTCGCAGCGTCCCAATATGCGCGCTGGCTCAACGTGCTGTATCCGGGATAATAGCCTGGCTGTTTGCGCTGCTCCACTTACTCTTCTCTCCGCAGCCGGCTCGCCAGGAATCCCAGCGCGCCGCACGCCGCAAACAACAACGGCGCAAAGATCGGCGGTCCATAAAGGACGTTGTAGAGCCAATGCCTTTTCCCTCCGCTCCGTCTCGCGATGCCGCGCACGTGATACCCGAATCCCACGCCGCCATCCACCATCGCCAAGCTCGAAACGGCCGGGAGCATCTTCGTCGCAACACGCTCGCTGAAGATCCCGCCCACGCAGGCCGCCAATTGAATCGGCGCCAGTATCACCGGCGTCCATTGCGCCCAGATCTTGAACCGGCTCTTGTAGTGCGAGTACCACGCCTCGAATCCCGAGAACACCGTCCACACCGCGGCCACTGCGCAAAGGTGCTTTTGGAACCGTCCCTCATTCAGCTCGCGCTTCCAGCCGCTATATTCCGGCTGCTCGATCTGCTTCGCATCTTCTTCTCTCCTCAGGTACGACGCCATGAAGCCGAGATACGCCGCTGTGCCGAACAACAGCGGCGCGAAGATCGGCGGCCCCATCACGATATTGACAATTGGAATCCGCCAACCACCCGGCTTGCGCTGAATGCCTCGAATGTGAAAGCCGAATCCGATGATGCCATCGGCGAGCGTCAGCGCCGACGTCCAGCGCATCGCAGTCCGCGCTGCTCGCCTGCTAAAAAATCCCGCGATCGCCGCGCCTGTCAACCCGCCGCTCAGCAGCACCGGCGTGTACATAACCGGATTGCTGTAGCTGCCCTTGTAGTGCTCGTAGGAAACTTCCAGCCCGCTCACCAAACTCGAAGCGGCGGTGACCAGCGCCAATGACCTCTGAAAGCGCCCGGATTCGATGTGATCGCGCACAACGGACACCAAACGCCCTGTGCGCTCGGTTATATATTCGTCAACGGCGTCTGACAGCACCCATCCATCTAGACGTGCCTCTAAGTGAACTGTTGCTCGCTCTCGGACCTGAGAATGTTCACAGTCATTTCACCGTTACATTTGCTTCGCTGCAGGGTCTTAAAAGTATGGGCAAGACAGCAGCAGAAGTCATCGTGGACACCCTCATCGACTGGAACGTCGACACTATCTTCGGACTTCCGGGAGACGGCATTAACGGCATCATGGAAGCTCTTCGCAAGGTGAAAGACAAGATTCGTTTCATCCAGGTGCGTCACGAAGAAGCTGCCGCGTTCATGGCCTGTGGCTACGCCAAGTTTACCGATCGATTAGGCGTCTGTATCGCAACCTCGGGACCCGGCGGCATTCATCTTCTCAACGGCCTCTACGACGCCAAGCTCGACGGCCAGCCGGTTCTCGCCATCACCGGATTACAGTTCCACGACTTGATCGGGACGCACACGCAGCAAGACGTCGCTCTCGACAAGCTCTTCATGGATGTCGCGGTCTATAACGAACGCATTATGGGCGCTGCGCATGCGCAGAACATCACCGAGCTTGCCTGCCGCACCGCGCTCGCCCGCCGCGGCGTTGCGCACATCACCATCCCGGTCGATGTCCAGGATCAGCCGCTCAGCAAAGACATGCGATCCAGCCGCAACAAGCCCAACCATGTCTCGGACGAATTTGCCCGAGGCGCGCGCCGTCCGGAGCCGCATGAACTTCAGGCGGCGGCCGAGATCCTGAATGACGGCAAGAAGGTTGCGATCCTCGCCGGCCGCGGCGCACTGAAAGCCGGCAAGCAATTGGAACAGGCCGCTGAGTTGCTCGGGGCTCCGATCATCAAAGCTTTGCTCGGCAAATCCTGCGTGCCCGACGACAGCCCCTACACAACCGGCGGCCTAGGCCTCCTCGGCACGCTGCCCTCCGAAGAAGCGATGGAACACTGCGACACGCTGCTGATCGTTGGTTCCTGCCTGCCGTACATAGAGTTTTATCCCAAGATCGGCAGCGTCAAATGCGTGCAGATCGATATCGATGCGGCCCGTATCAGCCTGCGTTATCCCGCGGATGTAGCGCTGGTCGGCGATGCCGCCGAAACGCTCGCTGCGCTCATCCCCCACCTGAAGAAGCACAGCAGCTCCTTCCTCGAGAAAGCGCAGGACGGCATGAAAGAGTGGCGCGAGCTCATGCACCAGCGCGGTACCGCAACCGACAGCCCGATGAAACCCCAAGTGGTCGCCTATGAACTGGGCAAGCGCCTCAAAAGCGACGCCATTGTCACGAGCGACTCGGGCACCATCACCACCTGGTGGGCGCGCCAGATTCCGTCCTTGCAAGGCCAACTGCACAGTTGCTCCGGCAATCTCGCCACTATGGCCTGCGGCTTTCCTTACGCCATTGCCGCTCAAGTTGCTTACCCATATCGAACCGTGATCGCCTTCGTCGGCGATGGCGGATTCACCATGCTCATGGGCGAGCTCGCCACTTGCGTCAAGTACAAACTGCCGCTCAAAATCTTCGTCATCAAAAACAACGTGCTCGGCCAAATCAAGTGGGAGCAAATGGTCTTTCTCGGCAATCCGGAATATGAATGCGATCTGCAACCCATCGATTTCGCGGGCGTCGCACGCGCCTTCGGGGTCGCCGGTTTCACCATCAATACGGCATCGGAATGCGGAAGCGTCATCGACAGGGCGCTGTCTGTTGAAGGCCCGGCTCTGATCGAAGCGGTGGTGGATCAGAACGAGCCGCCGATGCCCGCCAAGGTCAATGCCAAGCAGGCGATTCACTTTGCCGAGTCAATGGCGCGCGGCACCAAGGATTGGGAGAAGATCGCCGCCACCATCGCGAAAGATAAGATTCGTGAGCTCGTCTGAAGCCCCCATAAGAACGGGCCGAGTTGCCGCGCTTCGCATTCCGACGGATCAACCGAACGAGTCGGACGGCACCGCAGTATGGGATTCAACCGGCGTCGTCATCGTCGAATTGACCGCCGGCGAAGTTACCGGCCTCGGCTTCTCCTACGCGAATACCGCTGCGGCCCACCTGGCGAAGGAACTCATCGAGAAAGTAGTTCTGAAGGGAGATCCGTTCGATATCCCCGCCCTACACTCGGCGCTCGATATGCAAACTCGGAATTGGGGCCGGCCGGGTCTGGTCTCGTCCGCCATCTCCGCCATCGATACTTGTCTCTGGGATCTAAAGGCACGCCTTCTCGATCGCCCTCTGCTCACTATTCTTGGCGGAATGCGGGACGAGATTCCTGCTTACGGCAGCGGCGGTTTTACTTCCTATACCGAAAAGCAGCTCATCGATCAACTCACCGGCTGGGCTTCCGACGGTCTTCGCTCCGTCAAGATGAAGATCGGCCGCGAGCCCGATCAAGACGTGCCGCGCGTGACGGCTGTGCAGAAAGCGCTAAACGGCCGCGCCGAGCTGTTCGTCGATGCCAACGGCGCTTACACGCGCAAACAGGCGCTGCGCAAAGCCCAGCAGTTCGCCGATTTGAATGTCACCTGGTTTGAGGAGCCTGTCACTTCCGACGATCGCGTGGGCCTCCACTTACTCGTAGAGCACGCGCCGCCGGTCATGAACATCGCGGCGGGCGAGTACATCTACGTGCTCGACGACGCGCGCCTGCTGCTCGAAGCGCAGGCGGTCGATATTTTGCAAGCCGACGTAACCCGCTGCGGCGGAGTCACAAACTTTCTAAAAATCGGGAACGTCTGCGAGACCTATCACTTCCCGCTCTCGGCGCACACCTCGCCATCCGTGCATGCCACGCTCGGTTGCGCGTTAGTACCTGCCATCAACGTCGAATACTTCCACGATCACGCGCGCATCGAGCAAATGATCTTCGACGGAGCCGCCAAAGCGGTCAACGGCAATCTGAAACCCGATCTGTCGCGCCCCGGTCTCGGCCTCGAGCTCAAGCGCGCAGCGGCGGAAAAATTTCAAATCTTCTCCGCCGGCGTGTCTTAAAGCGATATGTGGAGGCTACTGGCCGCCGCTGGGCTGCTGGGACAAGCTGCCTACGTTGTTCTTGTCGACCACGAACGTGCCCGTATCGACAAATTGAGGAACCGGCGCGAATGAATTCTCCTTCCAATTACCGTCGAGCGGTTTGGGCGGATGCAGGTGCATGTCCGCCACCAGCTTGGCGCCAAAATACGCCATCGTCCAAGGCTTCTGCGCGATAGTTGCGGAGATCACGCCTTTCTTGATCCAATCCAGCGTGTTCGGGTCGGTATCCATAGCGACGATATTTATCTTGCCGCCCATATTTTCGCGGTTGACGACGTCGGCTACCGCCGGGCAGGCCAGCGCTTCGAGACAGATGAACGCATCCACCTTGGCCTTGCTATCGATCAGCTTCTTGGCGCTGTCGAAGGCGATGTCCGAGTTGCCGTTCATGTCGATGGTTTGCATGATTTGGATGCCGGAATGCTCCGCGAACGCAGCTTTATAACCGCTCAACCGGTCTTTCAAATTGGCTTGGCTGGCGATGGTGAAGATCACCACGTTTCCCTTGCCGCCGATGAGCTTGGAGACGAGATTGCCGCCGATCGAGCCGGCGTTGAAGTTGTCTGTGCCGACGAAAAACAATCGTTTGCTGTCGGGCGCGTCGGAATCGATGGTGATAACAGGTATCCCTTGGCCCACAGCGGAATCGATGTCCGGCCCCAAGATAGTCGCATCGGTTGCCGACACCAAGATACCCGCCGGCTTCTCTGCCAGCGCTCTTCGGAAGCCGTCGTGCTCGCCATTGGGATCGTGCCCATCCGGGCCTTGAATCTCGCCCTTTACGCCCATTTCGTTTGTGGCGTGCATCAGGCCCTGGAGCGCGGCCTGCCAATACGCAATCTTGGTGTTATCCGCGACCAGGATGTACTTCTCGGCCGGCGCGTGCGGATTGGATGAGCAGCCGGTCATGAAAAGGAGTGCGGCCGAGACGCTCGCCCCCGTGAGTGCCCACTGAAGTGTTCGCATTGTGTACCTAGCGCGGGAGTATATCACGCCGACTCAGGCTCTATGGCGCGCTGGTCTGATAGGGTTGCACCTGGTCCGCAATTTTCGACTTATCGCCTGCAATCACGATAGTCATCTTGTCTGGGGCAAGATACTTCTCGCTAATGCTTTGAATGTCCTGCGGCTTCACAGCCAGCACTTTTTGTACGTATTCGGAGAGAAACGAACGGTTCAATCCCTGGGAATCGACAAAGTGCAATTGGGCAATCACCGCGTCCGGGCTCGCCGTGTTTTTCAGGACGAATAGCCCCGCAAGATAGGCTTCGATGCCTTTCAACTCCGATTCGGAAGGGGGTTCTTTGCGCAACCGGTCGATCTCATAGAAGATCTCCTTCAGCGACGGCCCGGTGACGGATGTTGTCACGTCCGCGATTTCCACCCAGTAGGCCAGGTGCGTGCGTGTACCGATCTGGCTGCGGGGCGAATAGGTATAGCCTTTCTGCTCCCGGATGTTCGCAGTGATGCGCGACACAAACGAACCGCCGAGCAACGCATTCGTGACGTCGAGCGGGATGTAATCGGGGCTGGTGGGGTCCGCGACCGGCAGACCAATGTAGAGCGTGGACTGAGCGGCGCCGGGCCGGTCGATCATCGTAACCGAGCGTGCTTTGACGGGGTTGGCGGTGACCGAAGATGCTTCGGCGCCTTTGGGCCAAGATTCGAAGGCGGTTCGGATGGCGGCGCGAAGACCCGGATCCAGCTTGCCGGCGACGTAGAGATGCGTGCGCGCGGGGTTGAAATTGGTGCGATAGAAGGCCTGTGCGTCTTCGGCGGTGTAGCTTTCGAGCGCGCTCTCGGCCGGGAAGATGCGGCTGTACGGGCTGTCCGGAAAGAGCGCTTGCAGAAAACGCTCGCGCGCCAGCTCGCTGGGCTGAGTTTTCGCGACTGCGAGTTCGCGCGACAAGTCGGCTTTGAGCCGGGCCGCCTGGGAAGCGGGTAAAGCCGGGTTCATCAACACGTCCGCGACAAGCTTGACGAACTCTGTTGCGTGATCGGAGAGCGCAACACCTCCGATGCTGGTAAATTCAACGCCGGCGTCGATGTCGAGTTGGGCGCCCGTGTCGGCGGCTTCCTGCGCGAGCTGCTCAGCCGAGCGTGTCCTGGTACCCTCCTTCAGCAGCAAGCCAGTCAGCCGCGACAGCCACACTTGATTGGCCGATTCGTTCACGCCACCGGCGTGTACGTAGGCGCGCACGGCCACGTGCGGGACTACGCCGTATGGCACAAGGGTCACTCTCATACCGTTCGAGAGCGTAAAATCTTCGGTCTTCGCGAGGTGAAAAGGCTTGGGCGGGCCGCCTTCGGGAGGCTGCTCCTTTTGTTGGCCGAAGGCGCAGGCGCAGGCCGCGGCGGCGAGGAGGCAGAAACGCAGTCTCACTGCGCACCTCCCGCAGAAGCAGCGGCGACGGGCTTGGCTGCGCCGGGTTCGAGAATCAGCACCGTCCGGTTCGTCTTGCGCAGATATTCGCGAGCGGTTCGCTGGATCACCTCCGGCGTAACGCTTCGGAAATTCGCCTCAAGCGAGTTGATTTTCGTAGGATCATTATCGAAGAGAGCAAAGCACGAGAGCATATTCGCTCGTCCGAATCCGCCGAACTGCGTCATTGAACCGTAGATATAGGCTCGCATCTTGACGAGATTCCTAGCGAGTAACTTCTGATCTACAGGCTTGGATTGCAACGAGTCAATTACTTCATCCACAGAGTCCAGAATCTGGTCCGGCTTAACGCCTGCGTCATGAATCAAGTAAGTGGTAAAGAGCATGGGGCCGTCGTAATCGAACATGTCGCCGAGATCCGTGTTGATGCCGCCGGAGACGCGGCCCGTATAACCGTGTTTCTTGACCAACTGCTCATACAATAAGCTGTCGTCGCCTTCGAGCAGCATTTGATCGAGCAGTCCCATGGCATAATATTCGGGCGAGTTACGCGGCGGCATGTGATAGGCAAAGGCGAGCGCCGGACGGTTCGCCAAGGCGTCTTTTCGCGTGGCGGTGATTTCCTTTTCCTGGCGGGGCTCCGCAAGATCGGGAATCGCGGGGACATCCGATTTGGGAATCGGTCCGAAATATTTTTCAACCATCGCTTTGGCGGCTTCCGGCTCGAAATCTCCGACGATCGCGAGCGCCGCGTTGTTAGGGGCGTAGTAAGTCTTGAAGAATTTTTGTACTTCTTCGAGCTTGGCGGCTTCGATGTCTTTCAGCTCACCGTAGAAATTGTGCGAGTTGTACCAGTTCGTGTTGGCATACTGCGGCATCCAAAGCCACGGAAATCCGCCGTAGGGAACATTCAAGACGTTCACCTTGACCTCGTTTCCGACAACGCCCTGCTGGTTCTTTAGATTTTCGTCCGTGATGGCGAGGCCTTTCATGCGGTCCGCTTCGGCCCACAGGGCCGTCTGCAGCTTGTTGGACGGGAGCAACTCGAAGTAATTAGTAAAGTCGAAGCGGGTGCTCCCGTTGAGGACGCCGCCATTTTGCTGGACCAGCCGGATGAATTGCATTTTGCCGAGGTTCTGGGAGCCTTGGAACATCATGTGCTCGAATAAATGCGCGAAGCCGGTTCGGTCTTTCGGCTCGATTCGAAAGCCGATGCGGTAATAGACGGCGGTGACCACAGTGGGAGCGGCATGATCCGGCGAGAGAACAACGCGCAGGCCGTTCGGCAGCGTGTAATAGGTAACGGGGACGGTGAACTGGTCCGCGTTATCGGCGCCGGCATGTAACAGGCCAGTTCCGAGTAATGCCGCCAAGATGAGGTACTTCCGGTTGAGTTGCATTTCAGGTGGCTACGGTTGGGATTTCGGGTCTGATTTTATCATCCGGCGCTGCTAATTTGGCTCGGCGGTAGCGTCGGCCGCCGAAGTTCCTGGAAGGTCGGACGAGGACGTCCGCCGCGGACCTGGAGGTCCGCCCCACACACAGGCTTTAGCTAATGACGGCGAGAGTTTCGACGGGGACCGGGACGGCGGAATAGAGATAGCGGGCGGGATCGCCCTGGGCCTCGTCGATGAAGCGATACCAATCGTCGTTGCCGGGCCAGACGACGCTGGTTCGATCGATCTGGTAAGTCATAGGTGAGCGATCGAGCAGTAAGGACTTGCCCGCGAGGACCGCTTGATAATACTCGAGCAGGTTGGCGGAGAGGTTCAGCGAAAGGTCCGTAAACACTGCTGGGCGTTTGAAGAGTTCGCGATTGAGCAGCAGGCACTGAGACAACAAGTTGTCGTTCGCGAAGCGCTGCAGGATCTGCTCGGCTTCGGTGTAAAAGGCGTCCCAACTATCGGGGTCGGCTAAGCCGATCAGCGCGAACGTGTCGGGCGACCACCACTGGTTTAAGCAATCGCGGCTGGCGATGGCCGGGGGATGGCCGTTTTGCAAACCTTCGGCGGTGCGGATAAACATGGACGAGAGCTCGGCGCAGACGGGGAAGCTTTTGGCATCGGCATCGAGAAACGCTTCGATCATGTCACGGCAGGAGACGCGGTACTCGCGGGCGAGGAAGATGAAAGGCAGTTGCAGGAGGCGATCGAAGTAGAGAAACTGGGTCGCCCAGGCGAAGGCGCGCGCCCGCACCCAATCGGCTGGGGGCATGGAGGCGGTGGCGACTACGGTGTCGATGCGTTCCGTGATGGGCTCGTCGCCGGCAGCGAGGGTGCCTTCTATGATCGGGACCTCTGCAAGCTGCATCCCGTAGCGCTTTTGATAGTCGGGCGATCCCATCTCGGCGTTCGGCAGCACCTGGCATTCGTAGATGTTCAGGAAGTTGTGCTGGCCGCGGCTGATGACCTCCGCCAGACCGTTGGCAAAACTTTCATACGTTTCGCCCGGAAGGCCGACGATGATTTCGGTGTTGGTGGGAACGCGGTTTTCGCGATGGCGGCGCTGCAGTTCGTGAAAGGATTGCAGTGAGATGTTATCGCGCTTGATGGCCTTTAGCGTGCCGGGATCGACGGACTGGAGCGAGGTGGTAGCGGAGAAGAAGGCGCGGCCGGAATCCCAGAGAATGCGCTGCACTTCATAGCAGCGGTCGGTTGAATTCTTGGCGGTCTGGATTGAGACGCTCATGCGGTGATTGTGGCGTTCGAGGCTCGCCACGTAGGCTTTGGCGATATCGATGTCCCTGGTGAGGATGCCGAAGTTCGCATCGCAGAAGAAGACGTGGGCAATGCGCTTGCGCGCGAACCAGTCCGTTTCGGCCAGCACGCGATCCATGTCGAAGCGATACACTTTGCCGGCGATCGCCGATCCCCAGTCGCAAAAGGTGCAGCCGAAGGGGCAGCCGCGATTGGTTTCCCAGGCCGACTGCCAGTGCAGATCGGGGTTCTCACGCATGACGGGCTCAAAGACCCCTTCGAGAAAGGGCGACGGGAATTGTGAAAGATCCTGCATGCGAGGCGCGGTGGGGTGAGAGACAAACGCGGCGTGTTCATCGAAGAAGCTCACCGAAGGGATGCCGGTCCAATCGCGGCTGGCGGAGCGCTGCAAAATCTGCAGGAACACGCGTTCGCCCTCGCCGTGGCAGACGATGTCGATGAAGGGATTGTCGCGCAGGAAGGCCTCGGCGCGATTGGGAACTTGCGGTCCGCCGAAAACGATTAAGGTTTGGGGGCGGACTCGCTTGAGTTCTTTCGCGATGTGCAGGGATTGGCGGATGTTCCAGATGTAGGTGCTGAAGGCTGCGACCTCGGCATGTTGCAGCTTTTCGATCGCCTCGGGGAGCGGCGTGGGCCGGAAAATGGGCAGGAGGAATTCGAAGCTGCCCGGTTCGGCGGCATAGCGTTGAGCGTATGCCTGCAGCAGGCCAACCGAATAGGGCAGATACACGGAAGTACCGGCGAGAGGCCCGGAGGCCCAAAGATTGCGCACCACCTGGCCGTTGCGCACGCGGTATTGAGGAGCGGCCTCGGTCACCTCCTCGCGCGAAATTTGGACCAGGCCGATGGTGGTTCTACTGGGCATGCGCGGAGCGTTGTTCGCGTTTGCGGATCAGCTCTGCCATGGAGGCCATCAACGCTTTGCGTTTGCGGGTGGCTTCTTCGTGGGCGGCGGCCGCTTGCGCCACGTTCGCCCCGCAGTGGGGGCACGTCACCTCGTGCGGATAGATGTACTGGCTGCAGGCGCGGCAGAGATCGAGGGTGGGCGCCACGTAGCCTTCCGGAACAGAGCTGGCGGGAGCAGAGCCGGCGGGAATGATGCTGGGCGTTGCCTCGCCTGCCGCATTGGGTACGCCGGAGGCGCTGGGCTGGATTTGCACGAGTTGCGCGCGATGCGGCGAGGAAGACTGCAGAAACATTTGTGGATCTTTGCCGGGGATGGGTTCGAGGATGATTTCGAATTCGCCGATGGCGAAGGGCTTGTCCGGCGCGTCGTGCAACTTCGCGATGCGCTCGCGCAGCCCTTGCTTTTCCAGCTCGAGCGCCCGGTAATGGCAATACGGGTTGTTGCCGGCGCGGCCGAGCAAGGAATGAGACGTCCAGGTGCAGCCGGCGCGGCACACGTCGGCGTAGTAGCACGTGCGGCAAAAACCCCAGAGATCCTCGACGCTACGGAGGCGCGCGAAGTGAATTTCTTTGCGCGTGTTCCAGATCTCTTCGAGGGTGGTGTCGCGGACGTTTCCGCCGGCGAAACCGACGGTGGCGAGCGAGGGGCAACCTTTTACGGTGCCGTCGGCTTCCAAAGCGATGACGGATTGACCGGCGGTGCAGCCGGCCCAATGGTCGCGCTCGTTGCCGCGCGGACGCCAGAGGTGCTCATAGGGGCCGAAGTATCCGATGTTGTTGCCGCCGTCCATCCAGACGCCGCGTTTTTTGCCTTCGTGGAACAGACGCGCGAGCAAGGGCATGAGCTCGAGCATCTGATGGGGCTGCATCAGGATGTGATCGTTGTCGACGGCGTTGCCCATGGCGACGGCGATCTGAGTTTGCCAGACGGTGACGCCTGCGTCGGCGATGATATCGAGAATGCCGGGAAGATCGGGCAGAGTGTCGCAGGCGATGGAGGTGTTCACGGTTACCTCAAGGCCGGCGGCTTTGGCGCGATGCAGCGCATCCACGGCCATGCGGAAGGAACCGGGCACGCCGCGCATGCGATCATGCAAGGCTTCGAGGCCATCAATCGAGACGCCGATCTGTTTCAGGCCGGCGTCGGCTGCCTGCTGGATGCGTTCCTTCGTCAACTGGCGGCCGCCGGTTTGGATGGCGCAACGGATGCCATGAGAGGCAATCCTGCGCACGATCTGAATCCAATCTTTGCGCAAAAACGCCTCGCCCCCGATGAGGCCGATTTCACGCGCACCGAGACGGGCGAGTTGGTCGACTACATCGAGGGCTTCGGCGGTTGTGAGTTCGTTGGCGCGCGGGCGCCCGGCGCGGGAACCGCAATGCTGGCACTTAAGATTACAAGTGAGCGTCAGTTCCCATACAACGGCCACCGGAACGCAGCGCCGTACTTCGTCGGCGTTGGTCTCACGACTCATCGCGAGCTGCCTATCGGATGGCGACTAGGCCACCGCGGCGACCGATGAGCCCTCCAGCCGCCCGATTTCGGCCTTGATTTCCGTCAAGCGCTGACTCTCCTCAGCGGCCTGCGGATTGCCGGCGTTGGCGGGATCCTGCAACCACTTCTCCGACTGTGCAACCATCGATTTCATCGCGGCCGCGTCTCCGGAAGAAAGCAGGGCGTCAAAATCGTTATAACCACCCCAGGCGACTAGGTACAAAGGTCTTGGGACTCTTGCCATGCAAAATGCTCCTCTCTTTACTCTAAGGCTGAACTGCTGAAATTAACACAACAACCACGAGTTAAACATTGCATACCGCCGGTGTCAAACAAATATTTCAGTTATTTCCTTTTAAGGGACACAAATGTTGACTAAATCGTTTCGATTAGAGGCGCTGGAACCGACGCCGAGCGCTTGCAGCACCTCCGCGTCACGGAAGAGTTCGCTGCAGGCCTGGCAGATGCTTGTGTATTCTGGCCGAACCTTGTGACCCAGCTCCCCATCCCGCAATGCTGGAAAGAACGAAGACGGCCCTTCTTCAACGACTTGTTTAAGAAACGAGTTCCGTTCGGCGTTTTGGGCGATGCGATCAAGAGGTAACAAGTGCACGTTGCCTAACGAAAGACTGGGCGTGTTTTCCGCGCCGGCGCAACAGGGACCCACATTGCCATCCGGACGGACGGTCAAATTCAGAAAAGCCGAACAGGAGCCGGAACCGCCTTCGGGCGATGAGTAGTATTCGTCGGAGTTCACTTCGCGGACGGCGCGGCCGGTGGGAATCAATCCGCTGGCGTTTACTTCCACTCCGTCCAAATCGGCGGGCGTAAATTGGCGCAGTGTTTCATCCACCTGGTGCTTGCGCGTGGTGACGACGCGCATGCAGACGAACACGCCGGCTTGCTTCAAGACTTGGAGGGATTGGCGGATGGTGCGCACCGGCAAGAATTCGAGATGAAAGTGATCGACGCTGAGCTCAACGCGGCGCAGACCGTGTTCAACGAGACTGGCGATCATGCCTGCCGCGCGGACTTTGTTCACCCCCCAGAAGCCGTTCGTGACGATGGAAGAACCGAACCCGAGACGATGCCCATGCCGCGCCAGTTGAAGCATCTGCGGGAAATAGAGAAAGGGTTCGCCGCCCGCAAAGTGAATGGTCTTGCGGAGGTTTGGAATGCGGGCCGCTTCGGTGATGCAGCGCTCCAGCAGCGGTACATCCCATGGCTGGCGCACCGCCGGACCACACTCGGGAGCACAATGACGGCAGGAGATGTTGCAATGGTCGGAGGGAATCAGCACCAGCGAGTGATAACGCAACATATTTTCCTACCAGCGCGCACGCGCCGCCGCGATCAGTTCGTGTAGCGGCCGATCGCATGCGTTGCCTGCTCTAATATCCACTATTTCATCCTGCGTTCGCCTGCGCAGCGCCACATTGCCGGCGGCGTTCAGCACGACCTGCACGCGCTCCCTGCGGGAGACAGGCGGCGCCTCTTCAAGCGGCAGCGACCGGGTGGGCCGAATGCGCACGGGCAATAGCGTGACGGTGAACTGCCGGTCTTCGACGGTGCGGGCGATACGGCAGCAGTCGTCGGTGAAGCAATCGCGGAGTTCGAATTGGAGCCGCAGGTCTATGCCCCCAGCATGACACCCATCCACGAGGTTGTTGACGGACTCGGTGGCAAGTGCAGCGGCCTCGTCTTCGTTCACGCAGAGGATGATTTGCTGCACGCCCGCAGCGCCCAGCTCTTCTAAACGGGTCAAAGTTTGCTGGCGGCGGCCGAAGTGAGCACCGGTGGTGAACAGGCGTGGATTGAGCAGCAGCTTGCGGAAGCCGGCGACTGCGTTGCAAAGCACGGGTTGGTTGCCGAAGGCTTCGCGTTCACCGATTTCAGAAGAAAACGAAAAAGTGGAAGGCGAGAGTTTGGGAATTTCGGAGAAGAGGGAAAAGCGATCGTCGAAGGCGGCGGCGGACGCGCTGGATTCTTCGGAATTCGCGATAAAACAACCGAGATCGACTGTTATGCCAGCGAGTAACATGAAGGCGCGCGAAAGGGCGACGCATTCATTATGGCAAGGAGGAAGGTGGAGCGGTGCGTAGATTTACCAATTGGAAGCGGCATTGGTTCGGCTTTTTGACGCGATCCTTTGGTAGCGTTCAGCCAGCCTGAGTAAGGCGTCGACGATGTTCTTATCTTCGGTGTAGAACCCCGGAGGTGTCCCCTGCCCGTTGTTCACCGCGAAGATCGCGCTACTGCGGTCGACGATCCACGCCATCAGCGGCATAAAGGTGTCCGTAAAGCAAATGTCGGCCTTGAAGTAGGTGTCGCTCAGAATTTTTGTTTGCACCGCACCGGCGAGCATTTCTTCGAACCAGGATTGAGTGGGAACATCCACCCGCGGAACCGAATACCTGGTCGTAACGAGATTCAGTTTCTCACGATTGCTTGGATCTTTCCACCAGCTTTCCCAATCCTGCTTCGCCAACGAGAATTGAACGCGAAAATCTTCCGTTCGAGTGGCAGCGGAGCCAGTGACCAGCGTCACGGTCCGGCCGCTGTATTGCTGATTTTTCAGCGCGGCGGCGAGTAACTCCCATTCCTGAGGGGATGAGAAGCTGCCGAAGCCAGGTATCGCACTGATGACAACGATTTCTCTACGCGCTTTTTCGACCACTTCCCGAATCATCCCGAGATAAGCGGGAAATTCTCCGATCTGTTTTGTTGTAAGAGAGGAAGCCACCCGGTTAACTTTGTCGAGCAGCCCCTCCATCCGCGTTTCCTGCTTGCGGCTGTCTTGCCACGACCGCCACGCCAAGAAGAAGCCGCCGAGAGAGATAAGGTTAAAAAGTACGCCGAAATAGGGTGCTGTAAGTACTTCGTAAACCAACGTCGCCATCGTCACAGCCGTTTGTACAATACGTCCCGGAACTCTGTGGACGCGGAACCGTGCCTGTTCTATGCCCGGAATTCTTTCAGTGCACATCCAACGACATGTTGACGATGTCGAACTGGAAGCGCTCGGGCGGAAGCGAAGAGATCGGGCTCGGGGTCATGTTCAGCCAGGTGCGATAGGCGGTTTGGGCGACGGAGTTGTTCAGGTAGAAGAGAAACTGGTCCGAACAGCAGCGGATGGGCGGCATCTGCCGGAAGGCCAGACGCAGGCCGACTGCTTTTTCAAGCTGAACGCCTTCAGTCTTGACCGCTTTGTCTTCCAGGAGTGTGACGAAGCTGCTGCGGCCGGCGTGGGGCCAGACTTCGCTGCGCAGCAGGTTGCGCAGTTCCAGGCGCGCGCCGAAGGTGATCTCGCATTGTCGAATCCATTCGATCACCGCATCGCCCCAATGCCAGTGGCTCAAGAGTCCAAGATATTGATCGACGAGATTCAGCGCCATATCCATCTTGCGGCGCTCGACAGACTCCTCGCTGGCGAGGAAGTCCGCCAGGACCGGCGGCACCATGTCCTCCTGCTCGATGATCTCGGCGGCCGCGCCCATCATCTTGTCGAGCCGCTTCACGTCGGGCACAGTCTTCACCAGGAGCGGAGGAAGCTCGTGCGTTTTGCCCCCCGGCACCTCCACGAATCGCCGATCACCTACGATGTCCATAAGCAGCCTCGCTGTTTCTTATCGACAACCCGGTCGAATGAGTGTGGTTAACCCTCGATTGTAAGGACGTCTTTCTCCACTTACAAGTTGCTTGTTGGCCGTACTACTACTATAGTTACAAAACTTTCGATTTTGTTTCAGGCGCTGGGACGATTTGGCAGGGACGCAGCCCGAGCGCCAAACGCGCTGCACGTTATTCTTGAGGCATATGCAGCGTAAGGCCGTCTGCCGGATGGCCCTGATAGTACTTTTTCCGGCCTCTCTCGCCAGCGCCGCGCCGCTGCCCTCCTGCGCACAGTCGGCACGCGCCTTCGCACCGTGCGAGCTGAGTTTCGATTGGCAAACCAGCGAGGTCCCGAAAGGCTTATCGCCCTATAAGGACGAACTCTTGAACATTGAATTTCGTTCACCTCGCCACGTTACGTACCTGATGCACGCTTTCTGGGATGGCGGCCAGCGGCTGCGCGTGCGCTTCAGCCCCACGGAGCCGGGCGCGTGGACGTATCACGTTACGAGTGAAATCAAACGCTACGACAATCAAGAATCCACCTTCACGGTCGGCGAAACAAATAACCCCGGTTTTGTGAGCGTCGCAAATGTACGGCATTGGCGCACGAGCAATAAGCAGCCGCATCTGTGGCTCGCGGTCTCGGTTCCATTTCTCGAAGTGGAAACGCCGGCGCTGGAGACGTGGCTCGACGCCCGCAAGAAGGACGGCTTTACGCATGTACGCGGTTCGGTGCTCACGCTCGGCTCCGCTTTGAAGCCGCTGAGCGGCGACGGCCAGCCCAATTTCGCTTACTTCGCGGCGCTCGACGAGCGCATTCTGGCAGCGGACACGCGTGGCTTTACCGTCGATCTGCTGCTTGCCGACGATTCGTTCGTCAAATCCGGCACGTTGAGCCAGTGGGAACAGCGCGATCCGCTGATGCGGTATTTGATTGCGCGCTATGCGGGCCTGAACGTCACCTGGCAAGGCATTCAGCACTTTGAAGACACGCCCGATGCACGCGCACTGCTGAAAGACTTGAATGCGGCATTACAGAAGTACGATGCGTTTCAGCATCCGCGATCCACGGACGCGAGAGTCACATCTTCGCCGCTGCTCGGTGACGGCTGGATGAACTATATGATCGAGTCTTCGCCGCATCCGGAGCTGGCGGCCGTGGAGCATCAGTTCACACAAGCGCCCGAGATCCACGCGATCACAGCCACGGACCCGGATACGTTTCGGCATGAACTGTGGAACAGTACTACAAACGGCGAGTACCCCAGCATCTCCTACGAGGCAATGCGAAACGATGCGAACGTGCACGCCGTCCGCACTTGGGTCATGGTCGTTTCCGATACGCGGCATTGGGAGCTGGAACCTTACTTCGATGTAGATGGAGCGCGGGCGGTGGGGCTGCAGGAAGTGGAGTATCTGGCTTACGCGGAGACTCCCGGCATCGTGGAAGTGACTTTGCCCAAGCATAAGTACAATCCGGTTTGGGTGAATCCGAGCAACGGCGAAGAGATTCCGCTGAAAGATTATAAGGGCGAGGTGTTCAGCCGGCAGACGCCGGACGCCGCGCACGACTGGGTGCTGACGGTTCCGCGCGAAGGCCACAAGGAGAGCATGCTGCGATCGTATTACTTCGAATCGCAGAACCCGCCGATCCAGGAACCGGAGCTGGACGATTCGAAGATTCCCTTTACCATCGCCGAACCCGAAGGAAACGAGCTTAATCGGCTGATTCCGGTTCCATACCAAGTGAAGATTACGCGCCCGAATCGCGCGACGCGCCGAATGCAATACGTGTGGTGGGGAGAGATTGTCGCTTCCGGGGAGGGCGGCCGAGTGTTGGGAGTGGGCTCGTCGGGTAATTTGAACGTGGCGGAGCATCTGACGTGTCCTCCGGGCTCGAACCTGACCATGCGCCTGCTGGCGATTAATGCGAATGGGAAAGCGTATGAAGTCGACCGGGTTTATCGGCTGACGCCGTGAGGATCCTGGCGCTCGATACGACATCGGAATTCGGCAGCCTGGCGCTTCGCTCGGAAGGAGCGACGAGCGCCGAGTTGGCGCTTCATTCACCGGATGGTTTCGCACATGTGATTTTTCCGGCGGTGGACGGGCTCCTGGCGGGAGTGGGAGTCGATTTGGCGGATATCGATTGCTTTGCGGCGGCGGGCGGACCGGGATCGTTCACGGGCGTTCGCGTGGGTCTTGCGGCGGTGAAGGGCCTGGCCGAAGCGATGGGCAAACGAGCGGCCGGCGTTTCTAATCTGCGGGCACTGGCTTCTTTGGGTTGCGCGCCGCTGCGGGCGGTGCTGCTCGATGCGCGGCGCGGCCAGATTTACGCGGCGGTTTATAACGCGGAGCTGGAGGCGGTGGCGCCGGAAGCGGTGATGGAATTGACAGCCTGGCTCGATTCGCTCAATGGACGGGAATACGAGTTTGTCGCGGAGGCGAAGCTGCGCGCCATGCTGGCGGGTACGCGTTTCGAAGGCATGCCGTTCGTGGAAGCTCCGCGGCAGTTGGCGGCCGCGGTGGCGGCTTGCGTTGAGTTAGCTGGCGGCGTAGATCCCGCGGCGTTGGATGCGAACTACGTGCGGCGATCAGACGCAGAATTGTTTTGGAAGGACGGCTAGAGGCCTGTGCGAATCAGGGGCACTGTCCAAATCTGACGCTCAGCGGCGATCTTGTCCACCAGCACACGCGTGCTCCATTGCGATATACTCCTTCAACCATTGGTCTTATGAATCGCAAGAAGTATTCCTAGCACATGGAGGAATAAAAATGTCCGCCAATTGGCAGCCCCTAGCTTCGCCGCCTAACGTTCCGTCAGGCGCATTCAGCGCCGAGACCATGCTGCTGCTCACGAATGGCAACATTCTGGTACATAACGCATATGGTCAGGAATGGCTGCTGTTCCAGCCCGACCCGAACAACGGTTACACAGGCGGCGCCTGGGGCGCAGTTTCGCAAATGAGCGTGCCGCGCGGCTTCTTCGCCTCGGGCGTACTGAATGACGGGCGCATCTTCGTCGTCGGGGGTGAAACATCGACGGCGACCGCGAGCGACATTTCCTCCGGTGACATCTACGATCCCGCGACAAATGCGTGGACCGCGATGCAGGGAACTAACACGCCCCCTGCCTATATTCAGGGCGACGCGTCGGCGTGCGTGCTGACGGACGGGCGGGTGATTTTCGGAGCGATTTTGAGCAATCAAACCGCGGTGTGGGACCCGGTGAACAGCAGTTGGGCGGCTGCGGGCACAGCATTCGGCACGCAGGCGAATTCGAAGTTCGGCAACTGCAACGAAGAAACGTGGACGCTGCTGCCGGACGGGAGCGTGATGACCGTCAACACGAAAGCGCCGCTGGCCGGCGGCGGCCTGAACAATTCGCCGACCTCGGCGGAGCGCTACATCCCCTCAACCGACCTCTGGCAGCAGACGAGTGCGCTGCCCGACGTGCTCGCGCTGACGACCGCGACGGATACCTCGACGAATCCGCCGACGCCGGCGGCCGCCTACGAAATCGGCCCCGCCATATTTTTGCCGACAACCAAACTAATCGCGTTCGGCGCCACGGGCCATACCGCGATCTACGATCCAGTGACCGGCAACTGGACTGCGGGGCCTGATCTCCCGGCCGACCCGGGCGATCCAAACAACAACAACTATGTGCTTTCGCCGACAGGCCTCCTGACGCAGAGCGACGCGCCCGCCTGCCTGCAAACCAACGGACGCGTGATCACGGTCGCGGGCACGCTCTATCGCACTCTCGACAGCGGTCAGGAGGTGATGTTTTCGAAAAATTCCCAGTATTTCCAATATGACCCTACCGCTAATACGTTCACCAAACTCCCGCTGCAGCCGCCCGGCAATACAACGAGTTCGGACACGTGGACCGCGCGCTTCCTGCTGCTGCCGACCGGCCAGATTCTGCTCAGCACGCAGCAGGGACAGGTCTACATCTACACGCCCGATCCGGCAGAAGGCAGTTATCCGGCGGCGTGGCAGCCGGCCATCGTCAGCTTTCCCGACACGCTTATTGTCGGACATAGCTATCTGCTGACCGGAACGCAGCTGAACGGACGGTCGCAGGCCAACAGCTACGGCGATGATGCGCAAATGGCGACCAATTATCCGATTGTGCAGATCACGGATAGGGTCAGCAACGCCGTCTATTATCTGCAGACGCAGGATTTTTCGACGCTCGGCATCGCTGTGCCCGGCAATCAGACCTGCAGCGTCACGGTGCCATCCACGACGCCTCCCGGCTCCTATTCGCTCGTTGTCATCGCCAACGGAATTCCGTCGGCGCCGCAACAGGTCGAGATCGGAACGGCGGATCTCTCATTCCAGATGGAGGAGACGGACTTCGGCGGCGGCCAGGTGCAGGCGCAGATCAATCTGGCCGGAACGCCCGCCGTTTTTCAGCGGGTGCTCTATGTCCAGGCAGAGGGCGTGACACTCGCGCAGTGCGGTATTTCCAGTTCGGCGAGCCTTTCCGGTCCAGGCAACCAGCCGACGGTGACGAGCCCGGATGCGCGCATCGTTTTCAGCTACAACGGGAATACGGCGGTCGAGAATCTGACGAACCCGGGTCCGCAGCGCATCCAGTTCCCGTTCCAGGTTTCGTTTAAAGATGCAGCGATCTTCAGCGACCCGAGCTATTTTCCGGCGGGTGCGAAAACCGCCAATCTGACGATCTCTGCGCAATTCACGCCGGGCGGGCTCGCGCAGATGAGCGCCCAGGCTACGATCGTGCTCACGCAGACGCCGAACCCGTTCATTCTTCACAACGACCCGAGTGTGGAACAGGACTGGTATCTGAGCCAGGATCTGCGCGTGTTTCAGGTGGTGGCGGGAACGACGTATCTGGGCGTCTCGTGCCCGAATACCGGCAACGCGGTTTCCGACGCGACGACTTACATCGCGAAGGTCATCAGCGGGTTCAACGGCGACCGCGCGGCGGCCGACACGTTGTTTGGCAACCTTTCCGAGGACGAGGGCGACACGTCGCAACTGACTCTTGCGCCGACGAACGCCGGCAACACCAACGTGTTCAATTTTGCGCTGGCGCGGGTGCGAACGCAGGACGTCGCGCCGGCCAACGATGTGCGCGTGTTCTTCCGGATGTGGGCCGCGCAGCAAACCGACGCACTATACGACCCGAACACGCTTTATGCAAGCCGGCCGAATGGCACCGAGAAGATCCCGGTGCTGGGCGTGCAGAATGACCAGATCATCACCATCCCGTTCTTTGCCACGCCCCGGATCGACGCCGGCGCGGTCAGCATGGCGACGCAGCCGGACACGCCTAATCGGCAGCAATCGATTGCGCCGGACCCGCTCGGCGCGGAGGTGCACACGTTTTTCGGCTGCTGGCTCGACATCAATCAGCCGAACGCGCCGCAATTCCCGGCGGTGGTTCTCGGCGACGCGGCGGGACCGTTCAGCGGCCTAGGTCCGCTGTTGCCAATCCAGTCCTTCGCCAAGAGCGATCACCAGTGCCTGATCGCCGAGATTTCTTACGACATCGATCCGATCCCGACGGGCGTCGACCCGGCGAATACCGACAAGCTGGCGCAGCGCAATCTCTCCTTCGTCAACGTCCCCAATCCCGGCCAGGCGCCGTCCCGCGTTGCGCCACAGACTTTTGAGGCGCGGCCGTCGCCTCTGCAACTGCGCTCCGACCAGAAGCCGGACGAGCTGCGGTTCGACTTCTCAGAGTTGCCGGCGGGATGCTCCGCATCGGTCTATCTGCCGGCGGCTTCCAGCACCGACGTCCTCAACTGGGCGGCCCGGCTCTACACGACGCATCGGCTGACGGCGATTGACGCGCACACGATCCGTATGCCGGCCAGCGGCACGGGCTGGATGCCGATCCCGCAAGGCGGTCCTGTCAATTTCGCCGGGCTGCTGACGATCGAGTTCCCGCCCGGAATCCGCAAGGGGCAGAAGTTCCAGATTCCGGTGAGCCAGATAACCAGCGCGGGAGGCGGCACGGCCACGGTGGCCGGCGTCACTCAGACTCAAACCGCAGCGAAGCGTGACACAGACAAGGCGGCCGCGCTCCTGTCGACCCAGAGTGTCGTGTATCGCCGGCCATGGCGACAGGTGCGCGGGTGTTTCCGGCTGACGGTTCCTGTCCAGACCAGACACGACATTCTTCCGGATGCGGAGAGGCTGCTGTCGATTTTCCTCTGGACCGCGAAGTCCATTCCGGCGCAGAGCCGCTGGAAGCCGGTGTTTGATCGCTATCTGCAGCAACTCGCGGGGCGGCTGAGTTTTCTCGGCGGCGATCCCGGGAAGATCATCCCCTCGCCGACCGGCAACTGGCGCGGCACGGAGCCAGGCAAAGGACATCGGGGCGGGCATGATCACGAGCCCGGGGGCGAGGGGGACGGAGTGCGCGGCAAGATCGCGGCGCTCGGGTACGACCACTTTGGCGATTTCGAGGGATTCGAGCTCGAAACGGAATCGGGCCATCGGCGCTTTTTTGCGAGCCGCGAGCGCCGTATCGAAGAGGTGGCTCGCCGTGCGTGCGAGGAGCGGTTCGTCGTCGTCGTTTTCCCGCTCGACGAGCGCGGCGAAATCACTTCGCTGCTTGTGCACGAGACGCCACGGGATTCGTAATCGGCTTTTTGGCCGTTCTTTGTGGTTAGGCGCTGCAACCGTGCGAGGCCTCACGCCTGACGCGCTCGGCAATATACGGCATGAAGCGACTATTTACGCGGCAGGACCTGCGGCGCGATCGACGGTGCCTGAGTAATGAAACACAGGAGATGCGGGAGCCTTCTCTTGGACTGAATGCTCATCTATCGTTACGTGCGATTCTCGGGTCCAACAAGAAGTCTCAGCTCGGTTGGGCCTCAAGCTGAACTTGTTGAAAGTGGCTTCGGGGCCGAAGGTGGACGGGGTGCCGATCCTTTGCAATAACACTCAGCCCGAGTATTCCCAACAGCTGCCTGTTTTGTTTAAGGCGGGTAAGTAAGAAGGAGAGAAACAATGAACCGCTTGATGTTGTGCGGAGTTCCGCTGGCAATGATGATGTCGACGCAGCTCATGGCGCAGGTCACTCCTGTACCGGGGGCCGACTTCTTACCGGTAGAGGCGGCAGTAACGAACATTGGGCCCGCAGCCACCACCGTTCTTGTCCAAAAGAGCTACACCTTGGAGCAGAATGAGATGCGGCGTGTCTTCGGCCGCGTGGAGATCACCGGGAACACTGGAACTGCTTCCGGCCACCCGGACTATGCCGACGGCACCGTCGAGTGTACTGGACCGAATAACTTCGTTGGAGAAGGCGCAGCCGGACAAAATTATGAGGGGCCAAATAAGGCCGCCGGACCGGACTATCCGACGACGGGTCACCTTGTCCTTTACCCCTCCGTACTGATCCAGGCAGCGACGCCCGGCACGTATCTTTGTCGACTGCTGGCGAGCGCGGACAATCCGGCGACGGTGGTTGGAAGAGCTTTCCAAGGCGATAACACAACATGGTTGGGAGTCAGCGCCCCCATTGCCGTCAACAGCGGATTGTATGAAAACAAACGGCTGAGTGTTGGCGGCGGCCCAATCGCCAACACCCCATTTTCGGACGCATTCTCGTGGGAGCCTCCGCCGGGCTGCACCGAGACTGGTGCGGGGTGTCTCTATCTCGGCACCGGCGCACAACCGTCTGTGGATGTACTTTCGCCCGAGGCCCCGTGGTCGCCCGCGACGAACGCCGCCTTCGTGGGTGTGAGCGCCAGTCTGCAGGTCACCCTCTGCGGAAAAACCAGCTCATGCTCAGCATCGCAGCACCAGAGCAGCGACACGAAATCGGTAGTGGTGGATTCCCATTTAGAGCTTAATCAGCTCAATGCCGCCGGCGGGACGTGCCGGACATGGGTTAGCCCTAATCAACGATCCACGATCGGAAACGCTCCCCACCACTACATGATCTACCACCAGCTATCGACCGTGCCCGTGTACCCGTCGTGCGGGACGCCTAAGTTTTTAGTCAAATTGTTCGTCGACTGGGTGTCCGGAAGCACAGCCAAGATAGATGGGGGCGGCGCCACTCACGCTATTGCGTTCACCAGCTATCACGGGACCGCCCCGCCCGTGCCCAAGGTGATCGGTCTGGCCGAGGGTGTCGCCAGCAGCACCCTCGCAGCCTCGGGCTATTACCCGTCCCTGATTTCCTACGCGTACAGCACCGCTCCACAGGGCTCGGTCATCGATCAATATCCATCCGCTGGCATCATCGAATTACCTGGCTCGGTGGTGAGCCTAACGTTGTCTACCGGTAGCGTCACTGTGCCCAAGGTGATCTCGCTTGCCCAGAACACAGCAATCCACCAAATCTCAGCGGTGGGTCTTGTTCCCAAAGTGATCCTCCAACCGGGCTGCAACGACCCCGGTTTCGTACAAGTACAAAACCCGGAGGGCGGATCCGGCGTAGCGCCAGGTTCCACTGTCTCCATCACCGTTGACAGTGGTAAGACCACACGTGGGGTTGCTTGCGTCCCCCAGTAGTTCGGCTATGACATCCCGATTCATGCCGAACCGCGGGGCGATGTAGCCGGCGCCCGGATCGGATCGTCGTGGACTGGTTGGAGGCATGGGCTGTTAAGACGACTGACGTTTCAAGAACGTAAAATCTCAAGGGAGGCAACATGTCACTTGAGGGCGATTTGCTGGGAGCGTTTGAGGTGCATTCCCCGGAGAAAATCCGGGCCGTGCTGGAACGGGGCCAGAGCCCAATAGAGCCGATCAAAGGTAAGACGCCCATCGAGTGCTTGATCGAAATGTATCTGCGCTCTTCGCAGTTTCGGGATTGCGTGCGAGTGATGCTAGAAGCTGGCGCAGTGATTGAAGATCCAGTTCTCGAAGCCGTACTGTTGGACGATGTCATCATGCTACGGCACTTGATGAAGAAGCCAGGTTTCAAAATGGAGAGAAAGTTCGACCTGGACTGCACTTTCACTCCGTTGAAGGGTGCTACCGCGCTGCACATTTGCGCGGAATACAACTCGTTGAAATGTGCAGGGGCCTTGATCAAGGCCGGGGCCAACGTGAATGCCCGCGCCGCCGCCGATGCCGACGGCTTCGGTGGCCACACCCCGATCTTTCACACCGTCAACAGTCATAACAACTATAGCCGTCCAATGATGGAGCTGCTAGCGAAGCTCGGCGCGAAGCTGGACGTGCGATTGAAGGGCTTGGTGTGGGGCAGCAGCTTTGCTTGGGAGACGGTGCTATTTGATGTGACGTTACTCTCCTATGCGCAGTGCGGCCTACTCAAGCAGTTTCAGCGGCGCGAAGCGGATATCTATAGCAATCTCGCGTACCTGTACCGGAAACTGAATGGCACGAAGGCACCGGTGCGAAATGTGCCGAACCGATATTTGGCAGCATAGGCACTCCGCCTTGGTAATTTGGCATTGACTTTCGGCCTCTGGTTTACCGCCCCACATAGCTCGATCAGGCCGCTAGAGTGGCGGCTGGTCGGACCCGGACAGCGGATGATTCGTCAACAGGAGCTTGCGGCCGCTGACGGCGACGACGTAGAGCGGATCGCCCTCGAGCACAGTTTGCACACGCAGCGCACCGGCACGGTCGGCTACCAAGTAATAGCGGCTCGGTTCCTGCCAGCGCTGTTCGAACTGCCGATCGTCGATGAAGACCTGCGGAGCGCCAGGGGCATAGGAGCCGTAGACGAGATTGTTGATACGGCCATTCAGAAGCAGCGCGCGCCGGTCGGTATAGAAGAAAACCGAGGAGAAATCGTAGTACTGATGGTCCACGATGAGCTGGCCAGGCGGCGCGTTGAGCAGTGCATCGGCTAGCGGGCGGGAAGACATGTAGGGATCGAAGACTACCAGCGCCAGCCGGGCGGCATGGAAAAACAGCACCATCATGATGGCGGTGGAAAGGAACGCGCGCTTGCCGTTCCAGCGCAGAGTGCCGAGCGCTCCCACCAGAAACGCAAGGGCGGCGATCGCCAACGGTAAACGCAAGTAGGCGAACGAGGCGATGGTCAGATCCTCGAAGTGGCCGAGCGATAGCGTGTAAGCTTGCCGGTTTTCGGTCAGGGCCCTCGAGATATCGCCCGGTGTGGCGACGTTCCGGACCAGCAGCAAGAGGACCAGTGCGGCGACTGCGGCAGCTCCGACCAGGGCCGAAAGCACGCGCGTTCCTCGCCGGATGCGGCTTCCCCCGACGGCCATGGCCGAACCGAGCAGCAGAGCAAAAGCAGGATAGCAAGGCATCGAATAATATTCCTGCGTGGTCGAAAATGTGAAGAACACGAGCAGGAAGCCGATCCAGCAGAGAGCCATGAGGCGCACTCGCCCCGCTCGGTCGCTGGGCTGGAAGGAGAGCTTCGCGACGGCTGGGAAATAGACGCTCCAGGGGAACAACCACAGCAGGTGGAAGAGCCAGAACCAAAGGCGGGGAACGGTGTTGTAATCGCGTGGGTAGCGCAGGTTCAGGAAGCGCAGAACCTGCTCGTTGACGAAGTAGAACCACAAGAAGCCGTGATACTGGCCGGGCACGCTGTGCAGCGTGAAGGCGAAATAAGGAGGATTGCGCAGGGTAGCGAGAATGTGCCAGGGCGCTGCGATCGCCAGGATGACAAGCAGGCTGGCGAAAGGGTGAAGCCGCTTCCAGGTTCGGGCAGAGAGCAGTTGCCGGGTCAGCAATAAATAAAGGAGAGCGGCGCCGGCGGGGAACACCACCCCGATCAGGCTCTTTAGCAGCAGCCCAGTTCCCAGGCTTGCGGCCATAACAAGAGCCCAGAGGCGTGGATGAGTTTCGTTCTCGTCGAGGGCGCGCAGGAAGGCCCAGATGGCGAGCGCGATAGTGCCGGTCAGCATGACGTCCGGAATCGCGATACGGGTGAAGAGGAACAGGCCGAGGCAGGTAGAGATGCAAAGGCCCGCGTAGACGCCGGCACGTTTGCCGAAAGCCCAGATACCGAAGGCCATGGTGACCCAGCACAAGGCGATAGCGGAGAGAGCGATGGGAATGCGCGCGGCCCAATCGTGCACGCCGAAGATCTTGTAGCACGCCGCGATCGACCAATAGACGAGCGGCGCTTTTTCCAGGTACTTGATGCCGTCGAGGCTGGCGGTCACCCAGTCGCCGGAGGCCAGCATGTGGCGCGCGATCTGGGCCTGGACAGCGTCGACATCGTCCATCAAAGAGGGCGGCGAGACGATACAGCCGAGATAGATGGCCGCGGCAAAGACCAGGACGAGAAGGTACAGATAGCGGGCGCGGAACTGCTTGGGCGGTGCCGGGCGCGCGCCGGTAATGATCTCGGTCTGAAGCGTCTGATCCAAACGGCCGACTTTGGTAAGCAATCCTACATTCCTGCCGGGGTACTTACCTCTACCATAGCAACTACAAATTCGTTACCTGGGCGGCGCGGCCTGAAACGTGAGCCAAGTGCAAGCATCTGTTATATTTCGGGTGGGGCATGCCGCTCGCCAACATCGCGTGGATGCGACCGTTGTTACCTGGAAAGAACCTGGATGCTTTTGACCGCGACCGGATACGTCTTGCTTGGGCTGGCGGTTCTGCCCTTCATCTATTACATATTGGCGCTATACAGTAGCTGGCGGCTGTTCGGTCAGGAGTCGAGCGGCCGGCGTGCGGATTTCACGCCGCCTGTCAGTATTTTGAAGCCGGTGCGTGGGATTGATCCGGACGCTTACGAGAACTTCGCCAGCTTTTGCCGGCAGGACTATCCGGATTACGAGATTCTGTTCTGTGCCGGGGCAGACGATGAGCAGGCGATTAACGCGATTGAGCAATTGAAGCGCGACTTCCCCGAGCGGCGAATTCGGCTGCTGTTTGGATCGCGCCGCCGAGCCGTGAATGACAAGGTAGCGAAGCTGGCGCGCCTGGTGGCCGAAGCGCAGCACGAATATCTGGCCATCAGCGACAGCGACGTGCGGGTGGCGCCCGATTATTTGCGTAGCGTGATGGCTCCGCTGGCAGATGCGAAGGTCGGCGGGTTGACTTGTTTTTACGGGTCCATCCAGGATCACACCTTCGCCGACAGATTGCAGACGGTGGGGATGTTTTCGGATTTTTATGCCGGGATCATCGTGGCGAGACAGCTCGACGGAGTGAAGTTTGCATTGGGACAGACCATTGTCACCAAGCGCGCGCTGATCGCCGGATTTGGCGGCTATCAGCGGCTGGAAAACCGCCCGGGTGACGATCTTCTGGTGGGGCGGTTGATCGCCGAGCAGGGCTACGAGGTGAAACTCCTGCCGTACACGGTGGGAACGGTTTCCGATTATCGATCGATCGGGGAGCTGCTGCAAAAACGGCTGCGGTGGATCGTGGTGATGAGGCACATGCGGCCCTGGGGGCATCTCGGATTGCTGATGACGTACGGGCTGCCGTGGTCGATAGCCGCCGTGGCGATTCATCCGACTCTGAGCGTGGCGCTAGGGTATTTGGGCGCTTATGCCCTGCTGCGGCTGGCGATGACATGGAGCATCGGCGTGCGCGGGCTGAGGCGTTCCGGTTTGCTGAAGGAGATCGGACTGATACCGGTATGGGATGCGGTGGCGTGCTTGCTCTGGCTGGCAAGCTTTCTGCGGAATAGCGTGCGCTGGCGCGGAGGAGAATACTATATTCGCGACGGCATGCTGGTTCCGGCCACTTCGCCTTCGGTCAGCGATTGACGCCGCGGAGGCGCGATGAAAATCGCTATCGCGGGGGCCGGCATCTACGGCACGACGGCCGCTATTCGACTCGCCGAGCGCGGCCACCAGGTACACCTGTTCGATCCCCTCGGCATCATGCGGGCGGCGTCCGCGATCAATCAGTATCGAGTGCATGCCGGGTATCACTACCCGAGAAGCGCGGAGACGATCGGCGAGATACTCGAAGCTCGAGGCGAATTCGTCGAGGCGTTTCGCGCGGCCATCGTTCGGAACAGCCGCCATTATTACGCTCTACCGAAGCAGCATTCGCGGACAGCGCCGGGCGAGTACGAACAGTTGATGGCGCGGCATGGATTGCCACTGCGGCCGCGCCGGCCCGATTGGCTGGATACCAGCTTCATCGACACCTGTTACGAAGTCGACGAAGAGATTTACGATCCCGACCTATTGCGGAAATTGGTAAGCGAGCGGGCCACAGCAAGCGGCGTGCGTTTCAAGCAACAGGCATTTCACAGGGAGATGCGCGATGGCTATGACTTCGTGGTTTGGGCCACCTACGGAATGGCGCAGAGCCGAGGCGTGTTTTCGCTTGCCAAATACCAGGTGGCGGAGAAAGTACTGATCGAATTGCCGGCGGAATTGCGCGGCATCGCGCTGGTAGTGGTGGACGGGCCGTTTACCGGTTTCGATCCGTACGGCAGCTCTGCGTGGTCGTTATTCGGCTCGGCGAAGCACACGAATCATTGGTCCACTACGGATCCGGAGGAGCCGGTACCTGAGCGCTACGCGAGTAGGTTGAACGGCGCAACGTTTGAGCGCGTCCCGTTCACGCGCTTTGAGGCGATGCGCGCCGACGCCTGCCTGGCCGTGCCGGCGGCGGCTGGGGCGCAATATCTTGGCTCGCGGTTTGTGATGCGCGTGGTGGAGGACAATCCGGACGACCGCCGCGTCTTGTACATAGCGGATGGGAAGCCGGGGGAGATTCACATTTTTTCCGGCAAGGTGGTCAGCGCGGTGAAAGCCGCTCGCCTGGTGTGCGAGCGAATCGGCAATGCGTGAGAGCTGGTCCTACGTTGTTCTTGGCCGCGGACGATGGGCGCGCAGAATGCGAGAGATTCTGGAGGCCGAGGGGCGGCGGGTTGCGTGTATCGAGCAGACGCGTGGTGAAGCTGCGGAATTGACACACACGCTGCGGGCGAGCGGCGCGCAGGCGGCGTGGTTGTGCGTGACGCCGGGTCCGCATGTGGGGCCGATGATGAAGGCCGCGATTGACGCGGGCGTGCACGTGGTCGCGGAAAAGCCGTGGCTGTGTCCGCAGGCTGAAACGGAAGCGCTCGCCGAGGCGGCAAGGGCGCGCGGACTGAGGCTGGGCGTGCACTTCGAATACTGCCTGCTGGATGCGATCGAAGGCTGGCGCAAGCGGTATCGGGATGCGCGCGGGTTGCGATTCGGCGGGCGGTTCACGGTCAGCCGCGCGGATCGGTTGGGCGTTCCGGCGCTTGAGAATTTGGGCTCACACCTAGCGGCGATTCACAGATATGCAGCGCCGCATTCCGAGATTACGGAATTGGTTTGCGCGTACGATGCGGCGGACGAACGGCGGGTGTGGATTGAGGATGAATCGATTGACTTCCTGGACAATCGGGAGCCGCTGATTCAAAGATTCGTGCAGCGCTTTGAAGACAGCGCGGCGTTTCCGTTCGGAATGGAATTTGCGCTGCGCGTCGCAGACGAGCTGGCTAGGTGGCGCGTCCGGCAAACAGCGGAGTCTCTCCCGCCGTGATTTGCGGACGCCGGACATTGGATGCGTTGCGCCAGTCCACTTGGGGCAAGAACATGGAGGTGTCGATACGGTCGCGATAGCGCATCGCGATGTTCATCAGCGAATCGAGCAGCGAATCGGAGAGATAGTGCGGATCGAGGCCGAGATCGATCAGCTTGGAGTGCTTGGCATTGTAGTAATGGTCCTCGGATTCCACGCGCGGGTCGGGCAGGTGATCGATGTCTACTGAGAGGCCGAGCTTGCGGCCGGCTGCTTCCACCAGTTGCGCAATCTGAAAAACGGAAAACTGTTCCGTGAACTGGTTGAAGACTCGACACTCGCCGCGCGCCGCAGGATTCAAACACGCCAGCTCAACGCAGCGCACCGTATCGCGAATATCCAAGAAGCCGCGCGTCTGGCCGCCGCGCCCGTAAATCGTGAGCGGGTGTCCAATCGCCGCCTGCACGCAAAACCGGTTCAAGACGGTGCCAAAGACTTCGTCATAGTCGAAACGGTTGATGAGCGCTTCATCGAAGGCGACCTCGTCGGTCACGGTTCCATAGACGACGCCCTGGTTCAGATCGGTCGCGCGAAGGCCCCAGATCTTGCAGGCAAACATCATGTTATGGCTGTCATGGACCTTCGAAAGATGATAAAAGGAGCCGGGTTGTTTGGGAAACGGCAGCACATCTTTGCGGCCATTGTGCTCGATCGCGATGTAGCCTTCTTCAATGTCGATGTTGGGCGTGCCGTACTCACCCATGGTGCCGAGCTTGACAAGA
The DNA here is from genome assembly GCA_036269275.1 of Bryobacteraceae bacterium. Taxonomy (GTDB): domain Bacteria; phylum Acidobacteriota; class Terriglobia; order Bryobacterales; family Bryobacteraceae; genus Bog-105. The sequence continues at coordinate 59,598 of DATASJ010000099.1, forward strand.
TGGCAATCGGGCTGCAGCTCGCGCAAGGCGAACAGCAAGTTCAAGGTTCCAACAACGTTGTTGACCTGGGTGGAGACCGCATGCTTGCGATCGATCATCGAGTACGGCGCTGAGCGCTGCTCGGCGAAATGCACGATCGACTGCGGCTCAAACTTAGCAACGAATGAAGAGAGAAAATCGTAGTCGGTGACGTCGCCGACGAAAAGCTCGATGGCGCGGCCGGTCAGCTCGTGCCAGACTCTCAATCGTTCGGCAAGCGGACGAATGGGGGTCAGCGTCTGGACGCCGAGCTCATGATCCCATTGCCTGCGGGCGAAGTTATCCACAATCGCAACGTCGTGGCCCTTCGCCGATAAATACAGCGCTGTCGCCCAACCGCAATAGCCGTCGCCTCCAAGCACGCCAATCTTCATATCGCGGATGAGTTTCTCCTTGTCCTGAAATTAGATGAAAACACAGAGGCCGGCGCGTTCGGAATTGAATTCGGAGCGCCTTTCGCTGCGGCCGCAGTCTTGCCCTGAGACAAGCACGATTCTAACTTGAGACGCATTTACTCATAGCAAAGTAACGCTAAGAGATGTCCACGGGAAGTTCCGCCGGTACGGGCGTTTTCTCCCTCGTCGAACCCACTAAGGCCGTGCCGAGGAAGATCAAGGCGGTACCAAGCCACCGGCCGGAGGTCACCTGTTCGGACAAAAAGAACTTGCCCAAGAGTGTGGAAAAAACGTATCCGGTGGCCGTCAATGGCAGCACAAAACTCAGATCGGCCAGACTGAGCAGCGCCATGCGCGTAAGCAGTCCCAATACCAGTGCGGCTATTCCGAGAGCAACAAAGGGATTCGTCAGCGCGCGCAAATAGGGAACCGGGTCCAGTGACAAAACCTGTGGAAAATGTTTCATGCCCCAGGCAAGGCAAACGTTTCCAAGCGGCCTTAGTATCAGAACCAACGCCAAGAGTCGATAAGCCTGGAACGGTTTGTTCCGTTCGAGGGGCAGTTGAATATTGTCGCCGGCTATGGCAGGGGCGACTTCGCACACCGCCACCCCACCAGCTTCGTGTTGATTCACTGATCTCATTGTAAACAAGACGGTTATGGACTCGCCGCAGGTAGTACGCCGCCGCTCGATGTGCCGAGGCCGATGCGCGCAAATCCCGGACGTTCGCAATAACCCGTCAAAAGCACTTCGTCGCCGTCCTGAAGGAAGAGACGGCGCTCGCCGTTCGGAAGATTCAACGCTTCGCTGCCTTTCCAGGTTTGCTCCAGCAGGCAGCCGCGGTTTTCTTTTTCCGGCCCGGAGACGGTTCCACTGGCGATCAAGTCGCCCGGACGAAGCGGGCAACCGTTGGAGGCGTGATGCGCCACCATTTGAGCGAGAGTCCAGTACATGTGCCGGAAGGAACCGCGGCTCACGCGGAACGGCTCGGGAAGATGGGGCGTTCGGAGCCAGACTTCGAGCGTAATGTCGAAGGCTCCAGGCTGCGTCGCTTGGAGATAGGGCAGGATTGGGACATCGTGCGGCATGGCGGGGGCGCGAAAGGGCTCGAGAGCTTCGAGCGTGACGAGCCATGGCGAGATGGACGTGGCAAAATTCTTGGCAAGAAACGGCCCGAGCGGTTGGTATTCCCAGCGCTGAATATCGCGCGCCGACCAATCGTTCAGCAGGCAGACGCCCACGACGTTTTGCTCTGCTTCGGCGATGGGGATTGGCTCGCCGAGCGGATTGCCCGGGCCGAGGAAGGCGCCGATCTCCAGCTCGTAATCGAGCTCGTTCGACGGGCCGAAGCGGCCTTCGCCGAGCTGCCCAAGGGGACGGCGCACGGGCGTTCCGCTGACGACGAGGGAAGACGCGCGCCCGTGATAGGCGATCGGCACATGCTTATAGTTCGGCAACAGCGGATTATCGGGGCGGAACATGCGCCCGACGTTCGTGGCGTGGTGAATGGAGGCGTAGAAGTCGGTGTAATCGCCGATGTGAGCGGGCAAGAGCATCTGGCAGTCGCTTTGCGGGATCAGGTCGCGGGCGGGCGAGCCTTTTGCGAGCGCTTTGCTGAGAGTGCGGCGCAGGTCGCGGCGTTCGGTCGCCGGGAGGGTCATATAGCCGTTAAGGGATGCGCCATCGAGCCAGGGGTGAAGATCGAAGATGAAGTCGCCGATGGCTACGCCGAGACGAGCGCGCGGGTCGTGTTGAGCGGCGAAAACGCCGAGCGGCAGATTTTGAATCGGGAAATCGGAGCCGGGGCGGTTTGCGGATTCGACCCAGCTCTTGAGTTCGGGATCATGTGTTTCGTCGATCATAGCTCGTTGATTAAAGCCATCCGAGTTGTTCGAGATCTGCTATCGGCTCTTCGAACGAACAGGAGCCGAAAGAATGCGCAAAGTGGGTGCGCGCTTCCGCGATTTGACCGCTAGAGAGCGAGAGGTCGCGCCAGTGCGCGCGCTGGTCGAATCGGAAGGCGCTGGGGTCTGTTTCGGCGAGAACGGCCTCGATATCCGTTTTCCCATGCCAGGCGAATGCGGCCGCCAGGAAGACGTTGATAAATCCGTGCATCGTGGCAACGGGAGCCTCCGTTTCGTAGGTGAGCGGATGCCGTGAACGGATGGGATGGTGCAGGCCGGCGGTCGCTTTGAAGGGCAAGCGCCGCTCGGAACAGGCTGTGATGTAGCCGGCTAGCGTCTCGACGGCCGGGATCGCATGGGGCGTCGTGCCGCCGGTGCGGATCTTGGCAAAGGAACCGGCTGCCTTCACGGCATCGAGCAGGTCGATGCCCACTTCGCAATAGGTGGGCTTCGAGGTGGAGACGACCTGCTTCGCTTCGATGGCTGCGGCGAGCGGTTCCTCCGCGTCGGACAGCACTGCGAAGGGCGTTTCGAATCTCGCGGGCACACGCGGCAGTTGCGACGCCGGAATGACGAAGCGGCCGAGCATCCAGGCCTGCTTGCCCTCGCGGTAGTGATGATAGTTGGCCAGCGCGCGGTCGAGCGGCAGCGACGCGGGAGGGAACAGGCCGGCATAATCGATCAAGCGGTCGAGCAGCGCGTGCAGCGCCGGCGACCCGTTGAAGGCTCCGCCGCGCTTGGCCGGGTTTATCGCTCCGCTGCGCGGCTCTATGCTTCCAGCCACGATAAATAGTAGTCTTTGTCTTCCACGTCGACGGCTTCACGGCTGACGTTCAGGCCGCGAAATGTGTCGACCATGACCGCGAGCTCGTGGGTCTCCTTTTGACCGATGGACGCTTCCGTGCGGCCGGGTTGCGGACCGTGCGCCAAGCCGTCGGGATGCAGAGTAATGGAACCATATTCGATGCCCTTGCGGCTCATGAACTCGGAGTTTGCGTAATACAGCACTTCGTCCGACATGACGTTGGAGTGATTGTAGGGCGCCGGAACTGCTTCCGGGTCGAAGTCATAGGGACGCGGGCAGAAGGAACAGACCACGAAGCCATCGCCATCGAAGGTCTGGTGTGTCGGCGGCGGAAGATGGAAGCGGCCCACGCGCGGCTCAAAGTTATGAATGTTGAGCGCCCAGGGATAGTAGTAGCCGTCCCAGCCGGCCACGTCGAAGGGGTGGAAGGCGAGCACCATTTCAGTCAGGCTATTGGCCTTTTTGACGATCAGCTTGAACTCGCCCTTCTCGTCGTGAGTCTCGAGATTTTGCGGGCAGCGGATGTCGCGCTCCGAGTAGGGGCTGGATTCCATGAGCTGGCCGAACTCATTGCGATAGCGGCGCGGCGTGCGGACATAGCCGGCGCTTTCGATCACGAGCAAAACGCGTTTTTCAGACGAGAAGCGATAGCGATGAAGAATGCCGCGCGGGATGACCAGGTAATCGCCGCTTGCGATCGGAAGGCTGCCGAACGGCGATTCCAGAACGCCTTCGCCTTCGCTCACGTACACGATCTCATCCCCTTGGGCATTGCGATAAAAATCGGAGACCTGGTTGGCCGGCCGCACGATCGACAGGGAGACATCGTTGTTGAAGAGCATTGGAATGCGGTCGAGGATGGCGTCGCCGGAACGGTTGAGCTGCTTGCTGCGGAAATGGCGGTGGCGCAAAGGCTCGGAAGGCGCCGGCTCCCAGTTGAGTTGTTTCAGGGTGCGCAGCGCGCGCACGGCGGTGGGACGGCGGACGTGATAGAGCAGCGAGGACGGACCGACGAAGCCCATGTTTCCGACAAGCTCTTCGGTATACAACTCGCCCGAAGATTTGCGATATATCTTATGCCTTTTGGATGGTATTTCTCCGAGCTGGTGATAGACCATTGGAACCTCTTGCGTGCAGTGCGGTGGATCTGGGGAGGCGCACGGGCCGGAGGGACGCGGCGCCCCAAACGTCGCGGCCCAAAGCATTAAGCTGGCCGCGGGTAATGTCATCGACTACGGCGTTGTGCGCGGAGACGGCGTTTTTATTGCGGATGGCGTCAAGGATGGGCTTGAGCAAAGTTTCGATGTCGCGCCGGATTTCATTGGACCGGCTGGCTGCGAGATAAACCAGGCGGGTGGAGCGTTCGAGCACACCGCGCAAAAGCATTTCGAACTCGCGGTTGTGGGTCATGCGAGCGATTTGGAGATGAAACTTCTGATTCGCCTCGATCAGGGCGTCGAGGCCGCTGGGGGTGCGGGCGGCGGTGCGGGCTTCCCGGTAATACTGCTCAAGGGTTTCGATTTCGGCGGGCTCGGCGCGGAGGACGGCTAGCTCGGCGGCGACGCCTTCGAGCAGGATGCGAGTTTCGAGCAGGTCACGGACGGCTCGAAAGCTGAGCTCGGGCACAAAGTAGCCGCGGCGCGGGACGACTTCGAGAAGCTGCTCGTTGTGGAGCCGGTTGCAGGCTTCGCGGAACGGCGTGCGGCCGATGGAATGGCGGGATTGAATCGCGGACTCCGTCAGGAAGCTGCCTTCGGCGAATTCTCCGTGGAGGATGCCGTGCTTGAGAAGGCGATAGGCCCGATCGACCAGGGTGCCAGCGGGTTGCTCTTTCTTTCTAAGACGAGGCATGCCGCGATATACTACGAGTATATCCTGCGTCGACGGAGGATATGCAAAATTGATCTCGCCCGACATTCTGGTTCCTCCCCATGTGCTAGCGCTACGGCCTTACGAACCAGGTCTGAGCGCCGAGGAAGTGCGGCAGCGCTTCGGCCTGAGCCGGGTGGTGAAGCTGGCATCGAATGAAAATCCGCTGGGCCCGTCGCCGCTGGCAATCGAGGCGGCGCAACGCGCCCTGGCAGGCATGGGACGCTATCCGGACGGAGGTTTGGCGCTCCGCCGCAGGCTGGCCGAACGTTTTCATCTCAAGGTTGAGAACGTAATCGCGGGCGCGGGCAGCGAAGGCATTATGGCGAACGTGGTTCGCACTTTTCTCTGCGACCACGATGAAGTTCTCACGACCGATGCGGCATTTTCCGGATTCCAGGTGTTAGCGCAGGGGCGCGGCGTCACCTACCGCACCGTGCCTTATCGCGACTGGAGATACGACCTGCCGGCACTCGCGGAAGCGGCCAATGAGCGGACCAAGCTGATCTACCTAGCGAATCCAAATAACCCTACGGGCACGTTCTTCACTCGCGAAACTTTCGAAGCGTTTCATGCCAGAGTTCCCGAGCGCGTGCTGATCATCCTGGATGAAGCGTATTTCGAGTTTGCCGCAGGCGAACCGTCGTACCCGGATTCGATGACGTATCGCTTCGACAACGTGATCACTTTGCGGACGTTCTCCAAGGCATACGGGCTCGCCTCAGCGCGGGTGGGCTATGGTTTTGCGCATGAGAATTTGATCTCCATGCTGCTCAAAGTGAAGCTGCCGTTCGAGCCGAGCGGCGTTTCCTCGGCGGCGGCATTAGCCGCGCTGGACGATCGCGAGTTCTTACACCAGACTTTGGAGAACAATACACGCGGGCTCGCATATCTGACTCGGGAATTTCGCGAGCTCGGCCTGGCGGCGCTGCCCTCTGCCGCTAACTTCGTCACGCTGGTATTCGAAGCTGAAGAAGAAGCGCGGCAAGTGTTCGAGAAACTTCTGCGGCGAGGAGTCATCGTGCGGCCGCTGAAGGCGACGGGCTTGCCGAGCTGCCTGCGCATTTCGGTCGGCACGCAAGATGAGAATGAACTGTGCGTGGAAGCGCTGAAGAGCGTGCGCGCCGAATTGGAGATGGCCGGATTAGAGAAGGATAGCTATGCCACAACTCACTGAAAAGACCGAAAAAGTATCCGCGGCGAAGGATGACTTCCTGCCAATTCACGGGACGGACCACATCGAGTTCTACGTGGGCAACGCCAAGCAGGCAGCCTTCTTCTACCGAGCTTCCATGGGGTTCAACCTGGTGGCCTATCGCGGACCGGAGACCGGGACGCGCGATCGCGCTTCTTATGTTCTGGAGCAGAACAAGGTTCGTTTCGTGCTCACCACGCCGCTGTTGCCATCCGGCGACATTGCAGACCACGTGTTCCGGCATGGGGATGGCGTGAAGTCGATCGCGCTGTGGGTGGACGACGCGAAATCGGCCTGGGAAGAGACGACGGCGCGCGGCGCGCGCAGCGTTCACGCTCCCTTCACGTTGGAAGATGAGAACGGCAAAGCTCAGCTTGCCTCGATCGCGATATACGGGGACACGGTCCATACGTTTGTCGAGCGCCGCGATTATCGAGGCCCTTTCCTGCCGGGATTCACCGTCGTCCCCGGGCCAGATCGCGTGGCGCGGCCGGCCGGACTGCTGCACATCGATCACGCGGTGGGCAATGTGGACTGGGGCCAGATGAACACCTGGGTGGATTTCTATGAGCACGTCATGGGATTCCGCATGTTCAAACACTTCGACGATCAGGATATTTCGACCGAATATTCGGCGCTGATGTCGAAGGTGATGGCAAATGGGAACGAGAAGATCCGGTTTCCCATCAACGAGCCCGCGGAGGGGCGAAAGAAATCGCAGATCGAGGAATACCTGGATTTTTATGGCGGCCCGGGCGTGCAGCACATTGCGATGGCCACGCATAACATTATTGAGACGGTGACGCGGCTGCGCGAACAGGGAGTTGAGTTTCTGATTGTGCCGACGACCTATTACGACGACCTGACAGCTCGTGTCGGCAAGATCGATGAGCCGATTGACGAATTGGCGCAGCTCGGCATCCTGGTAGACCGGGACGACGAAGGCTACATGCTGCAGATTTTCACGAAACCGGTGGAAGACCGCCCGACGTTGTTCTACGAGATCATCCAGCGCAAGGGCAGCCGCAGCTTCGGCAAGGGCAACTTCAAGGCGCTGTTCGAGGCGATCGAGCGGGAGCAGGCGCGGCGCGGGAATCTCTAGAGGACACTGAAAGGCGTGAGTCCCTGGGTAAGCCGTGCGCTGCCGGTCATTACAGCCGCGGCAGCTTTCTCTTGTTTCGCGCAGCCGGTACAGCAGGTGGACTTGCTGTTAACCCACGGCCTGATTGTCGCGATGGACTCGCAGCGCCATGTTGTGTCCGACGGCGCTATTGCCATCCGCGGCGACACGATTATCGAGGCAGGCCCGTCGGAGCAGCTCGCCGCCCGGTACCACGCAAACCGCGTCGTGGATGCGCGGGGCGCGCTTGTGCTCCCGGGCTTGATCAACGCGCATACGCACATGGCGATGAGCCTGTTTCGCGGCTTAGCGGAGGACCGCGCGCTGGACGAATGGCTCAAGAAATACATCTTCCCTGCGGAAGCCAGGAACGTTACGCCGGATTTCGTCTCATGGGGCACAAAGCTCAGCATGCTCGAGATGCTTCGCGGGGGCACCACCACCGTCGCCGATATGTACTATTTCGAAGACGAGGTGGCGCGCGCGCTCAAGAGCGCCGGCATGCGCGGTGTGCTGGGTGAGACGATCATCGGCTTCCCTGCCCCCGATAACAAGACGGCGGAAGCGGCGTTCGCCTACACCAAGAAATATCTCGATAGCTGGACCAACGATCCGCTCATCACTGCCGCGGTTGCGCCGCACGCCATTTACACTTGCCCGGAAGAACTGCTGAAGCGGGCCGCTGCCCTGGCTCGCCGTTATCACGCGCCTATTCTGATGCACGTGGCCGAAGCGCGCTCCGAGCTGGAATTCAGCCGTCACCAGCACGGCGTATCGCCGGTGCAATACCTGGCTCGCATCGGGGTGCTGGGCCCGGACCTGGTCGGTGCACATTGCGTGTGGCTGGACGATGCGGACATTCGCACGCTCGCGCACTATCAGGTAGGTTGTTCGTATAATCCATCGAGCAACATGAAATCGGCGGCAGGCCTGATGCCCGCGCCAGAGCTGCTGGGTGCGGGCGTAGCCGTGGGAATCGGGTCGGATGGAGCCGCGAGCAACAACAATCAGGACATGTTCGAAGAGATGGATCTCGGGGCGAAGCTTCAGAAGTTCGCCCGCATGGATCCCACGGCGCTGCCAGCCGAGCAAGTTGTCGCCATGGCGACCATCACGGGCGCCCGCGCGCTGCATATGGAGAAACAGATCGGCTCCATCGAAGCGGGCAAGAAAGCCGACCTGATCGTCGTGGACACGTCCGCGCCGCACGCCACGCCGATGTACGACGTCTATGCGCAAATCGTATATGCGCTCAAAGAATCGGACGTGCGCACCACGATCATCGGAGGGCGCTTCATTATGGAAGACCGGAAAATGCTTACGCTCGATGAACCGGCGATTCTTGAAAAGGCCGCCGCCTATAAGCAACAGGTGCAAGCGTCTTTTGCCAGGTAGCTTTTCGGTTATCGCCGCCGGGTGCTGGATGTGCCTTGCTAGCCAACTGCATGCCGGCAGCGTACCGGAAGGCATCCCGCGCGAATTAGCACGGCAGCGCGCGAGCGAAGTTTCCGATATCCGCTACCGGCTCGCCTACAAGCTGGAACCTCACGCGAGTTTCACCACCGGCCATGAAGACGTCCGGTTCCGGTGGAAAGCCCCGCTTGCGGCAGGCGCGCCGCTGCTGATCGATTTTCGCGTGGGAACAGTTTCGAAGCTCGAAATCAATGGGATTTCCTTACCGGTCACAGCGGACAACGGTCACCTGCTCCTGCCCGCACATGCCTTGCGCAACGGTGACAATGAACTTGCGCTGGACTTTATCGCTCCGGTTGCTCCCGCCGGCGAAGCTATCACGCTGTATGAAGACAAGGACGACGGGAGTGAGTACATCTATACGCTCTTCGTTCCGATGGACGCCAGTATGGCGTTCCCATGCTTCGACCAGCCGGACCTCAAGGGGCGATTCACGCTGACCTTGACGGCGCCCGCGAACTGGACCGTCATCTCCAACTCAGCCGCGGAACGAATGGAAGACGAGGGCGCATACAAGCGCACCCTGTTCGCCGAAACAGAGCCTATTAGCACCTATCTTTTCGCCTTCGCAGCCGGTCCGTTCCGCAGCGTGCATCCCGCGCCTGGGGTTCCAAACGTATACGTCCGTCAATCGCAGATCGCCCGCGCGGAAGCGGAAGTGCCGCAAATCCAGGACGTCACTGCGCGCGGCATGCAGTTCCTGGCCGGCTACTTCGCGCAACCATTCCCGTTTCCCAAGTACGAGATGGTCTTATTGCCCGGTTTTGCGTACGGAGGCATGGAGCACGCGGGCGCCACGTTCCTGAACGAAGACGCCATGCTGTTTCGAACCGCCCCGACCGACACCGACCGGTTCAACCGCGCCATCACGATTCTGCACGAGCTCGCGCACCAATGGTTTGGCGACTTCACTACGATGCGCTGGTTCGACGACCTCTGGCTCAAAGAAGGCTTCGCCCAATTCATGGCATACCGCGCGATGGCCGCTCTGGCACCGGATCAAAACGTGTGGAAGCGCTTCTATCAGAGCATTAAGCCAGCCGCCTATGCCATCGACGTCACGCAAGGAACTACGCCCATCTATCAGGACATTCCCAATCTGAAGGACGCCAAATCGGCATACGGCGCCATTGTGTATTCGAAAGCTCCCGGCCTGCTGAAGCAGCTTGCATACATGCTCGGCGATGTGCCGTTCCGCGATGGCTTGCGAATTTATCTGCGCGAGCACGCCTATAGCAATGCCGAATGGAGCGACCTGGTTCATGCCTTCGAGCGCTCCTCGGGCCAGAATCTTTCAGAGTGGGCGAGTGCCTGGATTCGAAGGCGTGGCATGCCGCAGATTCGCGTCACCTGGTCGTGCGATGGGCAGCAGCGGCTGGCCGCTTTCACTCTTACTCAGCACAATGTGCTCGGCGAAGGCGGGACTTGGCCGCTGGCCACACAGATTCTTCTCGGCTATGCCAGTCGAGAGCCGATTCGTGTTCGCGCCCAAATGTCAGGGGAAGCGGCGCAGGTCCGCGAAGCAGCCGGCAAGCCGTGTCCCGATTATGTATACGCCAACGATCAGGACTATGCGTACGGCCTGTTTATGCTCGATGACCGGAGCCGGGACTATGCGACCAAACATATCGGCAGATTGCCGAATCTGTTCGACCGCACTCTGATCTGGGGTTCGCTGTGGGACTCCGTGCGCTTTGCCGAACTTGCTCCGCGTGACTATCTTTCGGTCGCGCTTCGAAACATCGCGCAGGAAGCGGATGAGGCTCTTGTGCAATCGGTCGGTGGAAACGCGGCTTACGCCTTGCACCACTACGCCGGGGCCGATGCGCGCGGTCAAGCTGCGCCGCACTTTGAAAAGCTGGCGCTGGATCGCATGCTGAATTCCTCCACACAGGGCTTGCGCATTATGTGGTTTCGTACGCTACGGAGCGTAGCAGAAGCACCGCTGGGCTTGAACGAACTGAAGGATCTCCTGAACGGGAAGAGTGCGATTCCGGATGTGAGACTACGGCCGCTTGACCGCTGGACGATGGTGGCGGCGTTGCTTGCGCACGGCGATCCACAAGCGAGCGCGATCTATCAGTCGGAGAAGCAACACGACCAGACGGGAGATGGGCAGAGATACGCGTATGTGGCAGGCGCCGCCAAGCCGGATGCCGCCACCAAGAAATGGTACTTCGACGATTATCTGCACAACCCGGCTCGCCAGGAAGATTGGATTGCGCAGAGCCTGGGCGCCTTCAATTTCTGGAATCAATCCACCCTCACGGGGCCGTATCTGCGTCCTGCCTTGGACGCTTTACCGCAGATTAAACAGCAGCGGAAAATTTTCTTTGTCTTGGCATGGCTCAACGCCTTTATTCAGGGGCAAGAATCTCCCGCGGCCGATGCGGAAGTTCACAGTTGGCTAGCCAGCGCTCCCTCGGACCGAGACTTGAAGCTCAAAGTGCTTCAAGTCAGCGATGAACTTGACCGCATCGTCACCATTCGCGAGCGTTTTCCCTGACCGTTCGGGCCGCCGGACTGTTTCACGACGAGCATCTCTCAATCTCCGTGCGCCTGCTTCGGCATAATGGGATCGAATGACCGTGTGCCGAATGGCCCTGATGCTCCTTTTATTAGCAGCCTGGGCGGACGCGCAGTCTGTCAACTGCTTAGGTAGAGGCGCGGCACTCGATTCGCAGAATCTTCGGGATGAGCCGCAATTCTTCGACGAGCCTCAATTCACGGTCGCGGGAGTGACCGACAACACTTATCGTGGCGGACATGGATCCGATACCATGCTGCGTACCGCCGAAGCGCTGGCGAGGGCGACGGCATCGCTAGGCGGCGCAACGGGCGACGTGGAGACCGCCGACCCGCATCACGAGCTCGCAGAAGCGGACGAGCGTTCCGGAGATGCCCTGCGAGCTGTCCAGGAGTTCCAGCGGGCAGCGGAAACGAACCCGAGTGAGACTAACTTATTCGATTGGGGAACGGAGTTACTGGCGCATCGCGCGCCACAGCCCGCTGCTGAAATATTCACAAAGGGTGTTCGGCTCTTTCCTAAGTCGATGCGGATGCTGCTGGGACTTGCTGCGGCACGGTATGCGGCGGGTTCCTATGCGGACGCTGCGCCCTGTTTCTTCGAGGCGGCCGACCTGGCGCCGAACGATCCGGATCCTTACTTATTTCTCGCGAAAGTGCGCTCCCGCCAGATAACCGAATCCGCTGGTTACGAAGAACGAATTGCGCGCTTCGCTAAATTGCAGCCCAAAAATGCTCTTGCCAATTATTACCTGGCAATAGCTATTTGGAATCGGCGCCGTGGACCGGAAGATGCCGAAGCATCTGCAAGAGTCCGCGATCTGCTGCAAAAAGCGATCGCGCTTGACCCTCATCTTGGTCCCGCTTACCTGCAGCTTGGCATCCTCTATGCGGAAGAGCACAAATATCCGGAAGCCATTCGCGCTTATCAACAAGCAATCGACGTGAGCCCCGGTCTGGAAGAGGCACATTACCGTCTAGCGGAAGGCTACCGCGCGACTGGCGATCCGCTCAGGGCCGAACAGGAGACAGCGCTCTATGACCGGCTCTCAAAAGAGTCTGCCGAAGAAGCAGAACGCGAACGGCGCGAGATCCGGCAGTTTGTGATCGCTCTGCGCAGCCAGCGGCCTTAGTGAGAAGACGTAGGCCTGGTCATCAGGCTCACGAACATGTCGTAAAACTTCCCCGTATTCAAGTCGAGTTGAATCTCCACCGGCTGCACGCTCACTTTCGGCTTTTCGCTCTCATCCCAGATAAGCGTGTTACCGTAACCGGCCCCGTGATCGATATCTACGCTCATAAAGTGAGTTACTTTCTTGGTTATGAGGGAAGGGTCCAGCCACGCGGCTGCCGCTAGCTCGTCCCACATGTAATTAGGTTGATAAAAGCGCGCCAAATACTGCGCCAAGCCGGTTCCGCTCGCCTCGATTTTCTTAATCATCTCGGGCGACAGCTTAGTCTTGATCGAAATGTCCACCGGCGTGCAGACTATTTTTTGCCACCGTGCGCGCAATACGATATACGCCGCCTCGGGGTCGAACCATATGTTGAACTCATGACGGGGACTGTTGGCGAACTCTGGCTCGTCGCTCATCGGATTCAAACTCCCGCCCATGAACACCAATCCCTGCGCCAACTCCGGCAATTGCGGGTCCAGCGCGATGGCCAGTGCCAGGTTCGTCATCGGACCGCCCTCGTAAATCGTCACTTCATGGGGATACTTGTGCACCATGCGCACCAGGAAATGCGCGGCGTCTTCACCGGCGGCCTTCGTCTGGGGCTCGCCTTCGGCAAGCTTCGGGACAGTAAACGGCTCATGCCACCAGCGCTGATCCCAAGCGCCCATGTAATTGACTTTTCCGTAACGCTCCTGCGCCAGGTTCGCTTCCTCCCGCGTATGCACGAGAGGAAAAGCGGCGCCGCTCACCACAGGAATATCCGTGCGGCCCGCGATCTCAAGCAGGCGGAGGGCGTGCATCACTTCTTCGTCGCGCCATTGATCTCCACTGACCACGGTCACGCCCAACACGTCTACGTTCGGCGATTGAACCATCACCAGCAGAGACTGCATGTCGGTGCCGCCCGGCCCCGCGCAATCCTGGTCAAAAATCACTTTGCGGCGCTGCTGGGCGCACAATAGGGAACTACCAACCAGCAACAGCGCGGTTGCCAGGCAGGTATTGCGGTCTCGCATTCCGTGATCTTACACGCCTCAAAAGACGAGCTTCATTCCAAACTGGATCACGCGCGGATTATTTACCGTGTAGTTGACCGTCGCAAACGTTGGAGAATTGAAGTCCGCGCCCACGCCGTTGCCGCCCGGCGCGCCAAACTGCGGATGGTTGAACAAGTTAAAGAACTCAGCCCGAAGGTCGAGGTGCATCTGCTCGCGGATCGCGAAGTGCTTCATCGCCGAGAAATCCGTATTCACAAAATCCGGTCCGGAGAGCGGCGTGCGGTTCGCGTTGCCGAGTTCTCCCGGCGCCGGCTGTGAATAGCAGGAAGCGTTAAACCATTCCGACAATGTTGGGTTGCTCAATACCGGATTGCACGTTTGATTCGGGCGGATCTCGGCGGCCCCATTTGCGTTCACGAAATTTACACCCGATGTGTTGTTGCTGTCGATGACGAAAACGGGGAACCCGGAGGTGGCCTTTTCAATGACGGTCAGTTCCCAACCGCCGAAAACAGCGTCGGTTACTGCGTTCCAGTTACTTCCGAAAGCCTTACCTTTGCCGAATGGCAAGTCATAGATGATGCTGGCGGTGAAATTGTGATTCAGGTTAATTTGCGAGAGACCCCAATCCAGGCTTTGCCAACCGGGAAGCGGAAAGTAAGTCGCGCCGATGATACTGCCAAGGCCATCCGTGAACCCTGTATCATAGGCTCGCGAATAAGTGTATCCAATAAGTGCGTAGATACCGTGCCGCGCGCTCTTAGTCTCCGCTTTGATTTGAAGCGAATTGTAGTGCGCCAGGCCGGCGTCGTAAACATTTGAGATGGTGGAAAAGGGAAAGTTTGCAAGATACGGCTCGGGAAATGCCGTTCCTCCCGGCCCGCATCCGAGCGTATACCCGGATACTACGCCGCAGGCGCCCGGAGATCCCACATTGATGTTATTGCCGTACTCGAGAATGTGCGATGATCGCGATCCGGCGTAACCGGCCGTCAAGACGATTTGTCCAGGCAACTCTTGTTCCACATTGAAGTTGAACTGTTGAACTCTGCCCTGCTTGAAATCCGTATTTTGCGCCAGGATGGTCCCGGTGAAAGCGTTCGGGTTGGGAGGCGCAGTAAATACCGGAAATCCCGACGACATGCTGATCGCCGTTGGGGTCAACCCCCGCGCAGCGCAGGCCGCGGTTGTAAACGTGCAATTGCCGCCAAAGGCAAACTGATCCGATTCCGCGTAATAGGGCGGATTCTGCCACAGTCCCTGCGCTCCCTGGTTCCAGGACGAATCATGGTAAATGGCATAGCCGCCGCGAAACACGGTATTGCTGCCGAATGGTTTCCAGGCGACGCCCACGCGCGGCTCGAGCGCGGTCTTATCCATCTGGATGCCCGCCCAAGGACCTGCATTCTGCCCGGCGACCAGGAACTGCCCGGTGGCCGGATCGAAATCGGACTGGCGATTGCCCACCTCGCTGACAGGCGTCACCAGCGCCCAAGCCAAGCCGAGGTTCAACGTCAGGTTCTTGCTGACCTTCCAATCATCTTGCACAAACGGACGCCACAGCTTCCAGCGGCGGCCGGTGTTTCCGCCATCGAACTCCGTGTCGTGAATCGCCAGGCTGGTCAGCCCGGTGAGAAGGTCCGCTGCGGGATCGCCCAGCCAGAGGCCGCTCACCACCCAGAAGCCGTTGGGGAAACCGACTGCTACGGTATTCAACTGGTTCGCGCGAAGGGAGCCGCCGACTCGAATGTCCTGGTTGCCGCGGACCATGTCCAGCGTGTCGGAGAACATCCACACATTCGTGCCGCCGACAAATGGCGTATAGCCGCGATCGCCGAGCGACCAATAACCGGCTTCCATCTCCACCGACGTGAGACCGCAACTGCCGCCTCCCAAGTTCGCGCCGGGGATCCCGAAGGCCGCCGCCGCGCAACTGCCGGTTCCTTGCGAGGTGATGTAATCGAAAATTCTGTTGAAGCCGGCGCTGACCTGATTGACCGTCGTGGGGGAAAAAAGGTGCGTCTCCGAAATAGCCGCGTTGCGCGCATGATTGACGATGCTTTGATTGCTGGCAAACGCGCCCTGCTCGGCGAATCCAGGCGCTCCGCCAGGCACGTACGATTCAGCCTGATCGTAACTGAAGCGCGCGAACAGCGAATCCTTGCTCGAAATATTTTCGTCCAGCCGGACGTCGAACTTGCCTTCGTCGAGTGTCCTCACCGGCTCACTGGTGTAGTTGTAGCCGAGCGCGGCATTGTTTGCGTTCGGCGCAGGATAGAGGTTGATCAGCTTTTGACCGATCGGGTTGATCAGGCTTGCCGGAATCTTGTTGCATGGGGTGCCCACGGCCTGACTTCCATCCGGAGCAGCGGGCAGCGCGTTCCCCGCGCTATCGCACATGAAGGGAACAGGGATCGGATTCGCCGCCGTTCCCTGTGTCGCATAAGGATTCACCAGAGCGGTCGTGTTGGGTTGACCGAAGGCGTTGTCGGTGAAATCGCCACTGCGCTGCGCGAGCGAAGGCACCAAGCCCGTGAACGGAATACCGTGCCGCTGATATTTTTCCTCATAATCGGCAAACAAGAAAGTCTTGTCTTTCTTGATGGGGCCGCCGGCCGAGGCGCCAAACTGGTTGAGATTGAATTTTTCGGTCGAGGTAGCAAAGAAGCTACGCGCGTCCAAGTCGGTGTTACGCAGGAACTCGAATATCGTTCCATGGAGTTGATTGGTTCCCGATTTCGTCGTTACCAAAACGGTCGGGCCGCCGCGCGTTCCCCATTCGGCCGAGTAATTATAGGTGAGGACTTTGAACTCCTGGATCGAGTCGATGGAAGAAAGGATCGAGATCGCGCCCGACGTCAGTTCGTTGTTGTCGTTGCCGTCCAGCAGCCAATCGGTGCTGTTGGCGCGCGATCCGCCGACCGACAGCGAATACGACCCGCGCGCGGAGGCCTCGCTGCTCGGGCCGCCGTTGAAGAAACTGTTCGGATTGGTCTCCTGCGTGGTGCCCGGCGTGAGCGTAGCGAGTTGCACGAAATCGCGTCCGTTCAACGGAAGATCGGCCACTTGCTGCGACGTGATCACCTGGCCCAGGGTGGGGTTCGTGGTCTGCACCTCCACGGGAGTCGCAGTGACTTCCACGGTTTGCTGAACGGAGGCGGGGACGAGTTTGAAATCCAGTTCGCGCTGTTCGTCGACTTGTAGCCCCACACCTTTCGCTTCGGAGGTTTGGAAGCCCTTGAGTTCGGCCCGGACAGTATAAGTCGCGACACCGAGCAGCGGAACTGTATAGTGACCGGCATCGTCGGTTACGGCCTCACGCGAGAACCCCGTAGCCTCGGCCGAAACTGTCACCTTCGCCCCGCTGACGGCGGCGCCCGTGGCATCGGTCACGGTGCCGGAGATGCTGCCGGTCGCCTGGCCGTACAGAAAAGAACAAAAAGAAAAGAGAAATGAGAATACGATGACAGCACGTAAGCCCTTGCTAGCAAGCATGAATGCTCCCTCTCATGGCCACCTACGGAGTGACTCCAGCGAGACTCCCTCGTCACAACAATGAAATTGTCGAGACCGCCTAGTATCCCCTGATTAGCGCTTGCGTGTCAATAGGTTGAGGGGCCAGGTAGTGGCTCGATTTGAGCATGGGCTACATGCCGAAGAACCCGGTGATGTGTGGACCGAACGTGTGCCACAGGTTCAAGAGTGCTGATGCAGAGGACAGTGATTTGGGGATCGATTCGAGCACGGGCTTCAGAATGCCGAGCCTCCGTTTCTCTGGCGGTTCCTCGGCCTGCTTTCCGACTAGTTCGAACGCATCGAGCACTTCCTTCTTTTGAACGTCCTGGAGATCAGGCGACCCCAACACCGCCTTTGTAAGTTCTTGCAATGCTCCGGCGAACGCCTGGCCGTCCTGTTGCCGCCCGACGACATTCATGGATGTATTAATTGAGCCGACTTGGCTATCAAACGCGGCAGTTCCGAAGTTGCTTCCTGTAATGTTGTACGTTATGTTTGGCCGGTCTTGCATGGGTAACTGTATTGCTCCTGTCATCGCATGAAAGGTCATCAGGAAGTCAGCCATCTCCTGCTGGCCCTGTGCAATTAGCTCATTATAGATGTTCAACAGCATCTGCTGTTTGGTTGCCGGATTGGCAAGGACCCGAGCATATTCCTTGGTGACAGTCGCCCGGGCATGCTCGATTGAGAGTTCGGGCGCTGCGGCCATTTTCTATGCTGGCTTGAACACAGGAACGATGTCACCTTCCGACGAGAGGAAATAATGATTGAAGCGATCCCGAACCCATTCCGGCACTTGATTCGGATCATCGTAATCGTCATCGGCAAGCACGCCCGAAGGGGCGACGGCGCGATAGACCCGGCGTAGCACACCAAAATTGACGAGCGCTTGGAGCGCTAACGACAGCAGAACCGGGTCGACATCATTGAGGTCCCTGCGCAGTTCGCGCGGATCAACAAGATTCCAGGCCTGATGAGCCTTCGCCCAATCACTTAGGCGGTGAAACACGGGCTTTAGGTCGGGCTTTCTATCGGCCAAAGAATCGAAGTTTGTCGGTAACATAATCGATTTCTCTTGGACCGCACTGGCCGGTGAATATGAGTTCGTTAGGACTCGTCTGCCCAATATTCGTATGGATCTGTTCAGAGGGGAGCCCGTCTTTCTGTGCCAACCAGAAGATCGAGGCGTAGGTGCATTCGCTCTGCCCGGAGAGGGCTTGCGATACCAGTTGAGAGTCGTCTTCCGAATCGAAGAGCGATCCATCCGGGTTGATAGTTTCTAGCGAAACGTTCGAATGCTTGCTGCGCATACGGGCATCGCGGGGCCGGTAGAGATTTTTATATTTTGGTCCGCGTGCAATCATCCTCTTCCTGATGGCACTAAGATCCCAGGGCGCTACCAATGTCCTGTTGATCGCCGCTCCGAGCATGGTCCACATCATTTCTGCCCAGCTCGCAACGCGCTTTGTTGAAGAATCTTCCGGGACACGGATTTCAAGCAAGTCCGGGCTGTTCCAGCGCGCAAGGAGCACTAGTCGCTTTGATTTTACTTCAAACTCCCGGAGGATGCGCCCCGTCTCGGGTTTCTTCTCTACGAAGCCAGTCGCCTTTTCGTATACGTATTCGCCATATACCTTCAACACCCAATCCAATGGCTTTTTGTTTGGAGCAAGCAACCGGAAATCCGCATACGTGAAGTCCGTAGAGCGCGAGAGGAAAAGCGGGAATTGATGCTTGCTCTTCCAGTTCTTACCCCATAATCTTGGACCAACCGCCTCGATTGTCATGGTCTCGGCTATTCGCGGCGCAACTTTGTGGTAGTAGATCCGCTGATGCCCGTTTTCTTCTGCCTCGCGCACCATTTCAATGAGCCTATCGAGTGATACAGCGCGTACTTCGAGAGCCGTTCGGAGGTTCTTGTAAATCAGCTCTTCTTTATTGGCGGCGCTTAGACGAACATCCTTGTTGTCCTGCCCTGTGCGTAGAAGATCCTTGATCTGCTCCATGGTGCAGAATTCATTCACAAGCTCCAACAGATCATCTAGGCGCGGAATTTGCATACGGCTGAACGTCGCCCCAACATGGATAAAAGCATCTGCCCATGCTAACACTCCGAGACCGCTCAAGCACCACGGTGGCGGCTACCGTGTCCTGTGGGATCAAACCCGAGCGCTGGTCCATATTGCGCATCATCGTAGTTCGGTTTCTCTGGCTTCTCATCGAGTAGTTTGACGATATCGCTCATTTCCCAGACGTGATCGGTCACGCCAGCGGCCATCGCCGGAGTTACCCGCAACGTCTGATGAATGCGAACGAAGTTATAAAACATGCAATGGAGCGAGACCGCCGCGATGTGGTTCTCGAGCTTCTTACTGAAGGCATTGGTTAGTCTGGTAAACCGGCGCATACACATCCGCATGGTGAGGTTCTGCCGTTCAACATAGCTAGTAGAAACGTGCTTGCGCTCCGGTCTGCCCTTGATCATTTCGCACTTTGCGCCCATGCACTCGCCAGGGCTGTAGCGTGCCTCTTCCGGCCTTGAATCGCCGTAAAGCTTTACCAGCATTGCGTAATCGATATCAGAACCGAATGCCGCCTCGACTGCGTTCAGGTACGCGTGGTGGCCATCGGTGGTCAACTGAACGCGATTTGCCAAACGCGATGCCAAATCCTTCATGAACATACGTGCGGCATTTGCGTTGCGATCCCCGACCATCCAAGAGCAAATGAGCTTGCTATCGGCGTCGAGCGCGATCCATGTCCAGGTAGAGCCGAAGCCGAATACGCCCTGCCTGTCTTCAGGAACGTTCTTATCTTTCGCGTAGCAAAATTGCCAAATTTCATCGCACCGGATTCGCTTGCATTGCAGGTTGCGCAACACCCTGTCCTGGTACTCGGCACATGCGAAACCCACCGCCACAAGCAAGCTCATGATCGTATTGCGCGAAACGCCGGACATCCGCGCGACCGAACGGATGCTGTTTCCTTCAACTAAAGCCGAGACCACTTGGGCGCGGCGTTCAGCGTTCAGCACGTTCATATTGATATTATGCTTGAGCGCTGTTTGATTTGTCAACGAGAAATTGTGGGCGGGCTAGTACTTTTATTGTTTGAATGCCGATGAGTTGTACTGTATACTCCCCGCAACGCCCCGAACGATGGCGGAGTCCAAAAACAAGGAGGCTTCGATATGCCGGACACAATGGAAGGGATTGATTTTTTGACGGCGGAATCGCTAATGGAAATGCATCGACGGCTCATTCACTCGTCAGCAAACGAAGAAGATAATTCCAGCCTTGCCCAGCCGTCGCCTTTGCGTTTTGCGCCCAGCAAGACCACCGATTGCACGGAAACACCAAGTATGAAGACGGACGCCCTTGCCAAACTGGGGTGAAGTACTTCAAGAGGTAAACCAGGAAAGCGCCAAAGGTTTATCAGCCAGTGATAACACTCGACGGAAGTATCTCGGTCTGCTTGCTACTCACACCGGCCGTAACGTCATTGGCTACTATTCTGGGTTCTTGTCCAAACCTGGAATCCAGCTCTTAGACATCAACGACGAAGATTTGACCGGTTTCATGATGGCCGTCCACAAGCTGGACCGGGCTAAGGGTCTTGATCTTATTCTCCACACGCCAGGCGGAAGTATTGCATCTACGGAGTCTCTGGTCAACTATTTGCACATCATGTTCAACCACGACATGCGCGTGATCGTTCCGCAGATTGCAATGTCGGCCGGAACCATGATTGCCTGCTCCTCAAAAGAAATTGTCATGGGTAAGCAGTCTAGCTTGGGTCCGATTGACCCTCAATTGCGCGGCATACCTGCTCAGGGCGTCATCAACGAGTTCAAGCAAGCCCTTAAGGAATACAAGGAGGATAAAGACTCCCTCCAGATTTGGCAATTTGTTATTCAGCAATACCGGCCTACGTTCTTGGGGCAATGTCAGCAGGCAAACGAGTGGACACGGACCTTCGTGTCCGGAAAACTTAAGTCCGTGATGTTCTCTGGAGATCCAGATGCAGAGCAAAAGTCCGCAAGAATTGTAGATTCCCTCAGCGACACGGACGAGCACAAATCACATGAACGGCACATCCCGATGTCGAAGTGTATAGAAATGGGACTAAGGATCAAGCCCTTAGAAGACGATGCCGAATTCCAGGATCTTGTGCTAACCGTCCACCATTGCTACATGTATGCGCTAATGAACACGACGGCCTACAAAATCATCGAAAATCATCTCGGGGTTAGATTCGTCAAAGTCATGACGAGCACAAAGCCAACCGCCTAGAACTACTTAACATCTGGCTCTGACTTTGCCGCCCATCTCACATCAGCCGCCTTCTTTGCAATCTCAGAGCGCTTCTTGGGGCTTAGCTTCTCAGCCCGGGCTTTGCCGCCCTTCAACCCTCCGAGCCGCCCGAGCGTCACAGCGGCGGGATTCTTCTCGGGCTCTTTCGGCTTCTCCATCTGCCTGGTTGCGATGAGGATTGTTTGATGGGCGATCTGGTTTACGTCCAGTTTTCCCTTGCCGCGATTGCTTGAGCGGTTAGCCATACCACCAGCGTTACACATGCCGTTCCAAAGTCAAGATGGGCCAATTTCAAATTGAGCCACTACCAGGGGCCAGGTAGTGGCTCGATTTGAGCACCGTTAGCTCTTCGGCAGCTCGGCCACCTCGACCCAGAAGTGCATGATCTCCCGCACGCGCCGGAAAAACTCATCCAGGTTGGCAGCCTTGCGGACAAATGCGTTTGCTCCCGCGTCGTAAGCAGGGTGCGGATCTGGATAGCCACTCAGTACGATTACCGGCACGCGGGGTTGATGCCGCCGGATGACGCCAATTACCCGAGCCGCTCCCTCTCGCTCGGCGCAATCGCACAAGACTATATGAAATTTATGCTCTGCGATCACTCCTTCCGCCTTGGATAGCGAATTCGCAAAGGTGAGTTCACAGCGATAGCCGCATTCGGAAAACGCTTCCTCAATCAACAACACATCGGCCGGGTTGTCCTCAATGACGAGGACCCGCATCATTCCTGTACCCAAGCTGCTCATGGCCGAAGCAGCCATTGTACTTCAGACAATAGGCTTGCCACCGTGCGACGCATTTCCACGGCAGCCAACACGGAACGAGGGTGATAAGCTTACGCAAACCGCGCATCTGCCGCTTCAAGCTTCGAAGTTTCGAAGGCAGCAGGTCGCCATTTCTCAGGAGAACTGCAATGTCTGTCAGGCTCAACTCCAGCGGCTCCACGTCCAATGCCGGAATGCTACGCGCCTTCATCCGCTTTTGGTTGATTTTCGGCTGCCTCCTCGGGCCGGCCTTATCGCGCGTCTACGCGGACCCCGCCATCCCCGCCGGCGATGTCCGCATTCATTACTACCGTCCCGACGGCAACTACTCCGGCTGGGCTCTCTACACCTGGAACGCCTCCACCGAAAATAACTCCTGGTGCCAAAGCGAGGTCGCGATCACAGGCACCGACAGCTACGGCGTTTACTTCGACGTCTCCGTGAACCCCACGCAAGGCACGCCTCCCGGCCAGCTCGGATTCATCATCAACAACTGCGCCGATGGGCAGATCAAAGATCCGGGCCCCAATCAGTATCTGCAGGTCACGCAATATACCCAGGGCTGGGTCATCTCCGGCGATGCGACCGTCTTCACCACGCCGCCCACTGCCCAGCAGATCTCGAATGCCGTTCTCGGCGTGCTGCAGGCCTACTGGATGGATCGCACCCGAATCGCCATTCAGCCGCAACATCTGCAGAGCGGCGACACCTACGCAATTAGTAGCAGCCTTACGGGCGGACTGACCGTCACCGCGACCGGCGTCACCGGCGGCACGCAGATTGCCCTCACTCCCGGAGGCACGCTGACGACCGATGAGCTCACGCGTTATCCGCAGCTCGCAAGCTATGCCGTGTTGCAGGTCCCCTCCAGCGTTCCAGTTGCCACTCTCGAGCGGGCGCTGAAAGGAGAACTCGCCTTCTCCGCCGTTAGCTCTACGGGCGAGTTGCAATACGCAACCGGCATTCAGGATGCCGGCGTTCTCGACGACCTCTACTATTACGGCGGCAGGCTCGGCGTGGTGTTCCATCATGGCGGCTGGGACAGCGAGTGGACCGACTGGGACGACGACAACTCGCAAGCAGTGAAAATTAAGCTCTGGGCTCCCACCGCGCAGCAGGTGTCGCTGCAACTATTCAACGGGCCGGACGACACCACGCCCGCCACCACCATCCCCATGCACGAGCATGGCGGTGTTTGGGTCGCTGCCGGCGATTCCAGTTGGAAGAACAAATACTATCTCTTCAGCGTCAACGTCTGGGTTATCGGCGATGGCGCTGTGGACACCAATATCACCACCGATCCTTACTCCATCGACATCGCTCTCAATGGCGTTAAGAGCCGCATCACCGATCTCGAGTCCGACGAAACCAAGCCGGACGGATGGGACTACGCGCGGTCGCCGTATCTCCGAAGCTTCAGCGACATGAGCCTATACGAGCTGCACATCCGCGACTTCAGCGTCGACGATTCCACCGTCCCGGCTTCCCATCGCGGCATGTACGAGGCCTTCGACGATCAGGATTCGAACGGCATGCGCCACTTGCGCTCGCTCGCCGAGAGCGGCCTGAAGGCCGTGCACATTCTTCCTTCGTTCCATTTCGCGCCCACCAGCGTCAACGAAGACAAGTCCACCTGGGAGACCACCGGAAATCTTTCGCAATACCCTCCCGATGGCCAGCAGCAACAGGCCGCCGTGACCGCTATTCAGAACAACGACGCATATAACTGGGGCTACGATCCGGTCCACTACATGGCTCCGGAAGGCAGCTACGCGATCGATCCGGATCAGCGCGTGCGCGAGTACCGCATTATGGTCGAAGGCCTGCATAAAGCCGGCTTGCGCGTCGTCCAGGACGTGGTTTTTAACCACACCAATGCCAGCGGCGAAGGCCCCAACTCGAACCTGGACGAAGTCGTGCCCGGTTATTACCATCGTCTGGATGCGAACGGCAACCTGGAAACGGGCTCCTGTTGCGCCGACACCGCCAGTGAGCACCGCATGATGGAAAAGCTGATGACCGACACGCTGGTGCTCAACGCGCGCGAGTACAAAATCGACGGCTTCCGCTTCGATCTCATGGACTTTCACTTCACATACAACATGCGGCACATCCAGGAAGCCCTGCGCGCCCTCACGCCCGAGAAGGACGGCGTCGATGGAGCGAAGATTTATCTCTACGGCGAAGGCTGGAACACGGGCGACACCTACAACAACCAGATCGGCCCCGAAGCCGACCAGATCAATCTCTATGGCTATGGAATCGGCACCTTCAACGACCGCATCCGCGACGGCATCCGTGGCGGCAGCCCCTTCGCGGACGAGCGTGTTCAGGGCTTCGCCACCGGCCTGTACACCGATCCGAGCGAATTCACCATTCAGAACCCGCCGTCACCTAGTCAGCTAGGGCAATTGCTTCAATACTCGGACTGGATTCTCGTCGGCCTGAGCGGTAATCTTCGCGACTATACGTTCGTCGATAGCGCGGGAGACACCGTCACCGGAGCGGAAGTGAGTTACAACGGCGCGCCCGCCGGCTACACCGCCGCTCCCATTGAGGCTATCAACTATTGCTCGGTTCACGACAACCAGGATCTGTTCGATGCGGTTCAGTTGAAGTCGAGTTTTAGCGACAGCATCGCCACTCGTGCGCGCCGTCAGGTTCTCGCGATGAGCCTGGTCGCGCTAGGGCAAGGAGTGCCGTTCTTCCAGGGAGGCGATGACCTGCTGCGCTCGAAAGACATGGACCAGAACAGCTACAATTCCGGCGACTGGTTCAATAAGATCGACTGGAGCGGCCAGACCGCAAACTGGGGCATTGGCCTTCCTCTCGCCAGCCAAAACGAATCGCAGTGGCCTCTCATGTCCCCGCTTCTCAGCAACTCCGCTTACACGCCTTCGCCTGAAAACATCAGCTCCAGCGGAGCGGCATTCCGCGAGCTGCTGCAGATCCGTTACAGCTCTGATCTGTTTCATATGTCCAGCTTCGACCAGGTGCAACAGAACCTGAGCTTCTTGAACGAAGGCCAGAATCAAACACCAGGATTAATTGTGATGAAGCTGGACGCGAACGATTATCATCACGAAGGCTATCAGCACATCCTGGTCATCTTCAACGCGAACAATTCACCCGTCACGTTCAGCGACAGCCGCTTGCAGGGCCTTAAGCTGCGGCTGCATCCGGTGCAGACGCACTCGGCCGATCCGGCTGCGCGTCAATCTACGTTCAACTCGCAGCAAGGCAGAGCCACGGTTCCCGCTCTCACTACCGCCGTTTTCATAGGCGGAGTATAGCCGAACATCGGCAGCGCACAGAGCATATCCTGTCTACCTTGTTGGGGCTCATATAATGAGCTAACGACGATGTATACTATACATCATGCGGCGGACCCAGCTCTACCTGGACGATCAGGTCTGGAATGCTCTCCACGCCCGCGCACGGAGCCAAAAGACTACGGTTTCGGAACTCGTGCGGGAAGCCGTTCGCGAGCGGTATCTCGGCAGGCGCGACCAGCAGACGAAAGCCATGCAGGAATTCGTTGGAATTCGCAAGGAACGCTCCCGGCCCGTCGATGCGGTGAAATTTGTTCGAAGTCTTCGCCGGGGTAATCGCCTTGACCGGCTTCACAAAAAATGACCGTTCTGGTCGATTCCGACATCCTGATCGAAGTATCTCGCGGCAGAGATCAACACATCGTTTCCAGATGGATGGAGCTGAGTAATTCCGATGCCGCCGTCTTGTATTCGCCCGTTAGCGTAGCCGAACTCTGGGCCGGCGCCCGGCCGAATGAGTACGACGCCCTCAACAACCTTTTCGACGCTCTGACGTGCGCCTCAATCGCGGCTGAGACCGGTCGTGATGCAGGCGTCTACCTGCGCAAGTACGGGCGCAGCCACGGGGTCGAGCTCGCCGACGCGTTAGTCGCCGCCTGCGCCGTCGCCAACAACGCGCTGCTGTGGACCCGCAATCGCAAGCGTTACCCGATGCGAGAGGTCACCTTCTTCGGCTAAGCGAGGAAAGATCTCGGAACCGCTGTCCGGTAATCGCCTCGTTTTATCGCGCACGGCCTTGGCCGCCGCGCCGCCACTTACCGCACCTGCGGGAATCCTAAGTCCACCTTACTCGACGCCGGATCCGGCCAGCGGCTTGTTACTACCTTTGCTCGTGTGTAAAACTGAATGCCCTCCGGACCGTACATATGTAAATCGCCGAATAACGAAGCCTTCCAGCCGCCAAAGCTGTAATAGGCCATGGGCACCGGAATCGGAACGTTGATGCCAACCATTCCCACCTCGACGTCAAACTGGAATTGGCGGGCGGCGCCTCCATCCCTGGTGAAGATCGCCGTGCCGTTCCCGTACGGATTCTCCTGGATGATGCGAAGCGCGTCGGTGTACGTATCCACGCGAACGACACTGAGCACGGGTCCGAAAATCTCGTCGTCATAGCAGCGCATGCCGGGCCGGACATCGTCCAGCAGCGACGGCGCAAGAAAAAATCCGGCTCTCTTGCTAATCGGCTGTTCGCGCCCATCCACCGCCACGCGAGCGCCTTCCGCCGCTGCCTCGTCCAGGTAAGACGCGACTCGGTCCCGATGTTCGCGCGTAATCAGCGGACCCATCTCGTGACCCTCCTCGCTTCCGGGCCCAACCTTGACGCGCGCGATGCGCTCTCGAATGGCAGAGATCAGAGGATCGGCGACGCTGCCGACCGCCACCACCACCGATATCGCCATGCAACGCTCGCCGGCCGACCCATATCCCGCTGAGACAGCCGCATCCGCTGCCATCTCTATGTCCGCATCGGGCAGCACCAGCATGTGATTTTTCGCGCCCCCGAGCGCTTGCACGCGCTTGCCGTTGCGGGTGGCCGTCTCGTAGATCGATCGCGCCACCGGAGTCGAGCCGACAAAGCTGACCGCCTTGATGTCGGGATGCTCCAGTATCCGATTCACCGCCACTCGATCGCCCTGGACTACATTGAAAACTCCGTCCGGGACGCCGGCCCGTTGCAGCAGTTCCGCAAGAAAGACGCTGACCGAAGGATCTCTTTCCGACGGCTTCAGAATGAACGTGTTGCCGCAGGCGATCGCGTTCGCGAACATCCACATGGGCACCATCGCCGGAAAATTGAATGGCGAGACGCCGGCCACGACACCCAGCGGTTGCCGAATCTGGTAAATGTCTACGCCGCGGCTCGCCTGCTCGGAAAACCCGCCCTTCAGCAGATTCGGCACGCCACAGGCGAACTCAATGTTCTCCAACCCGCGGGCGACTTCCCCCATGGCATCGGCAATCGTCTTGCCGTGCTCACTGGTCAGCAAGTCTGCAATCTTGCGGCGGTTCTGATCCACCAACTCGCGCAAGCGGAACATAATCTCGGCGCGGCGCGATAACGGAGTCGCGCGCCAACCGGGAAAAGCTTCTTTCGCAGCCGCCACCGCGCCATCCACATCGTCGGCGCTTGCGAAAGGCACCCGAGCCTGTTCCTCGCCCGTAGCTGGATTCCAAACAATCCCCGACCGGCCCGAGCGCCCCTCCACCGCCTTCCCGCCAATCCAGTGTGTGACCGTCCTCAACCCGATGTGTATTTCAGCAACTGCCATGCTTCACTCCTTGGATCCACGCTACAGCTTTGGTTGCAAGCCGATCGAGCGCCGCAACTGACATCTCAATGTACTCCTCTTTGGTGTCTTCGATCTTGTTGTGGCTGATCCCGCCCAGTGACTGCACAAACATCATGACCGCGGGAATACCGGCGCGGCTCACTTCCGCCGCATCGTGCAGCGGGCCCGAAGGCAGGCGCGGAGCCTCGCCCGCAATCTCTCGAATCGCTTCCTGGCAAAGCTGGATCAGCTCGGGGTGAAATGGAACAGGTTCGATACCCCAGATACGCGACCACTCGACCGAGCAGCCCTCTTCTCGCGCGAATCGCTCGCTTGCCTCGACCGCTTCGCGATGCATGGCCGCCAGAACAACTGGATCCAAATCGCGCTGATCGAGGGTCGTTTCACAGCGGCCAACGACAGCCGTCACAATGCCTGGATACGTTTTAACGCTGCCCATTGTGCACACGGCGTCCTTGTGGCGCGCTGCGATCGGCCGGATCTCGAGCGCAAGCTTAGCGGCGGCCGCTAAGGCATCGCGGCGAAGATGCATCGGCGTCGAGCCCGAGTGGGCCTCCTGCCCAAAGAACGTCACCGCGTGCCGTTCGACGCCTTTCGTGCCAAGCACCGCGGCTAGCGGGAGACCTATTCGTTCGAGCACCGGACCCTGCTCGATGTGCAATTCCAGGTAAGCGCTCGCGTGATTCCGCTCTTGTCCCGCCTCGCCGATCCGCTCGATCTCCACGCCGCAGCGGCGCAGCGCGTCCTGCAGCTGCACGCCATCCTTATCGGTTCGCCCGCGATCGGCCTCAATGGTCTGCGTCCCCGCAAAAGCCGACGACCCGAACAGGCTGCGTCCGAAACGCGCTCCCTCTTCATCTGCCCAATCGACCAACCGAATTGTGACCGGCGGCCGGCCGTCGAACTCCTCCGCAAAACGTCGCAGCACCTCCAGCGACGACAGCACGCCGAGGCTTCCATCCAGCCACCCTCCGTTCGGAACAGAATCAAGATGACCGCCAAGCAAGAGCGCCTGCGGCGATTTTCCCCGCAGCGTGATCCAGTTGTTTCCAGCCGCATCGTAATGCTGCTCCACGGGCAACCCTC
Organism: Bryobacteraceae bacterium; assembly: GCA_036269275.1. Classification (GTDB taxonomy): domain Bacteria; phylum Acidobacteriota; class Terriglobia; order Bryobacterales; family Bryobacteraceae; genus Bog-105. The sequence continues at coordinate 88,406 of DATASJ010000099.1, forward strand.
GAAGGTTTTCCCAGAACCACTCGCCCGCCTTCAGCCACGTGCCTGTCCAGGCGACACGCTGCGCTCCGTAGCCATCGCTCGTGAGTTGGCGCAGTTCCTTAAGCTCGGCCACGGTTCGTTTGGGATCAAGCGGCATCGCAAGAAAACCTCAGAAATGCGACGGTTCACGGCTCAGAAAACGCCCGCGGGCCCGTTCGCCAACGAATTCGCCGTCCCGCACCTGCACCTTGCCCCGCACCGTCACTACCGCCGGCCGGCCCTCGATCCGCATTCCTTCGAAGCCGTTGTAATCATTGTTCACATATTGGCGCGCTGCCGAGATAACGCCGTTGTAATTCGGATCGTAAATCACCAGGTCCGCATCGCTGCCCACGCCAATCGTTCCCTTTCGCGGAAATAACCCGAAGATCTTCGCTGCCCGCGTGCTCGCCGCATCCACAAACCGGTGGATGTCGAGCTTGCCTCGTTTGACGCCGTAGGTGAAAAGCAGATTCACTCGCTCCTCGATGCCGGGAATCCCGTTGGGGATCTGTGTAAAGGCATCCCGGCCCATCAGCTTCTGCTCGGTATCGAAAGGACAATGGTCGGTCGCCACTGTATCGACCAGCCCAGCATTCAAAGCGTTCCAAAGCACGCGTTGATTGCGCCGCTCGCGCAACGGCGGCGACATCACGTACTTCATGCCTTCTAGCGCGGCCCGTTCCGCATACGTTTTATCGAGCAGCAGATGCGGAATCACAGATTCGATATGAATTCTGACGCCGCGCTCCTTCGCGCTTAGCGCCGCCTGCAACGCGCTCTCGCACGAGAGGTGGACTACGTAGCCCGTCGCGCCGGTATTTTCGAGAAATGTCGCAAAGTGGTGCGTACCTTCCGCCTCCACCGATTCAGGCCTACTCGGCTCGTGCCACTCGGGACCCGTCTTGCCGGCCCGAAGCAGCTCTTGCTGGAGCTGCGCAACCAGCTCGGCATTTTCGCAATGCGCCGTTACAATGACCCCGAGCTTACGCGCCAGTGCCAGCGCCTGGTACATCTCGCAATCTTCCACGCCGAAGAAGTTCTTGTAAGCCAAAAAGATCTTGAACGAACTGATGCCGTCGCGAACAATCTCTCGTAGCTGCGACTCGGTTTCGCCGGTGTATTTGGAAACCGCCATGTGAAACGTGTAATCGCACGCGCTGTTTCCTTCGGCCTTCGACCGCCACAGGTGATATCCTTCCAGCGCATCGTCCATCCGCGACGGGCAGCACATCTCAATGTAGGTCGTGGTGCCGCCCACCAGTGCCGCAATGCTCGCCGTCTCGTGCGTATCCTTGGCGAAGGTCGCCATGAACGGCAAATAGATGTGCACGTGAGGGTCGATGAAACCCGGAAACACATATTTGCCCGCGGCGTCGATTACCTCGCTATCGGGCGGCGCTTCCAAGTCCCGGCCGATGCGCGTGACGGTCTCGCTCTCGACATAAATATCCGCGCGGCACCGCGAATCAGCGGTCACGATTTCGCCGTTTCTGATCAGCAGGGGCAAGCAGCACAACTCCTAGTGGATGTGAATGCCGTGGGCCGCGCGGTACCGCTCCATAGCTTCCCAGTCATTCGTCACTTCCGGTTGAGTTTTCGAAAGTTCGTCCCACGTCACAGATTCCCGGCACGGCGGCAGCTCAACCATCGAAATGCAATTGTGCACCGGACACACGTTGTAGCACAAACGGCAACCGACACAATCGTCTTCCCGCACCTGCGGTTGAGCGCGCGAACTCACCGCCTCCAGCTTCCCATTCGCACGAACGTCATAGGCGAGCGGCTCGACGATCCTTCCATCCGCGGCAACCAGATCGATGCACTGATGCGCAGTGTCGTTGCACGCTACATAGCAAAGATTGCATTTGATGCAGGTCTCGGGATCGATGCGAGCCACCGTGCGAAATGCCAGGTCGAAGTCCTTGAAATCCGAGATGGCGGGGAGCGCCTTTCCTCTCAACTGATCGATCGAGGCGAATCCTTTCGCATCCATCCAATTAGACAAGCCGTCGCAGAGGTCCTCGATAATTCGAAAGCCGTAATGCATGACCGCGGTACACACCTGCAAACTGGTCGCGCCCAGCAGAAGAAATTCCGCCGCATCCTGCCACGTCGTAATGCCGCCCATACCGGAAATGGGCAGCCCCGAAGAGCCGACAACGTCATCCGTTCCTAGCGCCGACAACATATTTAACGCGATGGGCTTCACAGCCGGACCGGCGTATCCGCCATGCCCTCCTTTGCCGCCAATGCTGGGCGTCACTTCAAGCGTGTCCAGATCCACGCCGATGATGGAGTTGATCGTGTTGATCAGCGACAATGCGTCGGCGCCCGCGTTCACCGCCGCGCGTGCCGGATGAACGATGTTCGTGATGTTCGGCGTGAGCTTCACAATGATCGGAATCCGCGCTGCATCCTTCACCCAGCGCGTGATCCGCTCGCAGTATTCCGGAACCTGCCCGACTGCGCTGCCCATCCCGCGCTCGCTCATTCCGTGCGGACATCCGTAATTCAGCTCAATCGCGTCCGCGCCGGTGTCTTCGATGCGGTGCACGATATCGCTCCAGGCCTTCGCTGACGATTCCACCATTGCCGAAACCACCACGGCGCGCTCCGGCCAGTGCCGTTTCACATCCGCGATCTCGCGCAAGTTCACCTCCAACGGACGGTCCGAAATCAGCTCCACATTATTAATTGCGAGCATCTTTTGCCCGCCATAGTGCCAGGCTCCATAGCGATTCGAAACATTCAATACCGGCGCGCCTATGGTCTTCCAGACCGCGCCGCCCCATCCAGCTTCGAATGCTCGATGGACTTGTGCGCCCGAGTTCGTCGGCGGCGCGGACGCAAGCCAAAACGGATTCGGCGACTTGACGCCGGCAAACGTGGTGCGAAGATCCGCCATTTAGATCGCCAGCCTTTTCGCAATTGCAAGCGCGGCCAACTTCCCGTCCTCGACTGCCATCACGGTGGAGCACGCACCCACAGCGCGAATGCAGTCGCCTCCCGCGAACACCTTCGGGATGCTGGTCTCGAACTCTGCATTCACATCGATGTAGCCGCGCTTGGTCGCCAGCCCGAGCGCGACAGCCAGCGGCGGCCGCTCTTGACCGATCGCCTTGACCACTTGGTCCGCCGCCATGAAAAATTCGGAACCCGGCAAGGGCGCGGCCGTTGGCCGTCCGGTCGCATCCAATTCGCCGAGACTCATGCGCACGCACTCAAGCCCCAAGACCCGTCCCTCACGAACGCGAACTTTCACCGGCTGCGTCAAGAAGCTAAACTCCACTCCTTCTTTCCTGATGAACTCCATCTCGTGCCGATAAGCGCTCACTTCATTCTCCGACCGCCGATAGGCGATTGTGACCTGTTCCGCTCCCAACCGCCTGGCAATGGTTGCGCAGTCGATCGCGGTGTTTCCCGCGCCGATGACAATTACGCGCGCCCCGACCTCCAGCCGCGACGGATCGAGCTTGCTTTGCTCGATGTAACGGAGTCCGTCCACAATGTACTCTTCCCCCGGAATCTCGAGCAGCGGAGTGGCGCCCAGCCCCATGCTCAGAAATACCGCATCGAATTGCGAGAGCAGATCGGCGAGCTTTACGTCGCGGCACAGTTCCACGCCCGTCCGAAACTCAACACCCAGGCTCCGGATCATCTCGATTTCAGCCAGCGCAATCGGCACCGGCTCCCGCAATCCGATAATGCCGTACGTGGACAGCCCGCCGGCAAGATCGCGCTTCTCGAGAACGGTCACGTCGTGGCCGCGTTTCGCCAGTTCGCCCGCGCACGACAATCCGGCCGCGCCCGCGCCTACGACGGCGATTTTCTTACCCGTCGCGGATGCCCGCGAGAATACATCGGCGTGTCCGCTATACACATAGTCCATCGCGTATCTCTGCAGCCGTCCGATCATGATCGGCTTGTGCTCGGCCCCCAACACGCAGGCGCCTTCGCACAGCTCCTGAACCGGGCAGACGCGGGCGCAAGTCGCGCCCAGCAGGTTCGCATCCAGAATCGTTCGCGCCGAGCCCAGATTATTTCCCGTGGCGATCTTCTTTATGAACCGTGGAATATCGATGTGCGTCGGGCAGGCGTGCGTACACGGCGCGTCGTAGCAGAAGATGCACCGGTTGGCTTCGACCAGCGCTTCGTGATCGCTCAAGGGCGGTAACAGTTCCGCCAGCGGCGGGCCTTGCGAATGCGGCATGAGCGGATTTCTTATTCTATTCGAATGGGGCGCTTGCGATGCCATTAGCCGAACTTGCACACGACCCAACCCTCTACAACCCGGATCTCGCTCCCGTCGAGCCAGCGCGCCGAACCTGGGGCATTTACAATTACGCTTCGCTGTGGGTTGCCATGAGCGTCTGCATTCCTACCTATATGCTCGCTTCCGGTTTGATCGCGGGCGGCATGAGCTGGAAGCAAGCCATCGGGACCATCCTGCTCGGCAACATCATCGTCTTGATTCCCATGCTGCTCAACGCCCACGCCGGCGCAAAGTACGGAATTCCGTTCCCGGTGTTCGTGCGCGCGTCGTTCGGCGTACGCGGCGCGAACGTGCCCGCCGTGTTGCGCGCCATCGTCGCCTGCGGCTGGTTCGGCATTCAAACTTGGATCGGCGGCCAAGCCATTTATTCCATGCTGCGCATTCTGCTGCCCGCTGCGGCCGCCAGTCCGGCCGTTCCCTGGCTGTGCTTCTTCGCCTTCTGGTTCCTGAACTTGTTCGTCATCTGGCGTGGCATCGAGACCATCAAGTTCCTCGAAGGGATCGGCGCGCCGTTCATGCTCGGGGTCGGACTGCTGCTGCTGTGGTGGATCACGCGCCAGGCCGGCGGTCTGGGCCCCGTCTTGAGCAGCCCCAGCAAGTTCCAAACCACAGCGCAATTCCTTCACTTCTTTATTCCATCGCTCACGGGAATGGTCGGCTTCTGGGCCACCGTCGCGTTGAATATTCCAGACTTCACGCGCTATGCGAAGTCGCAAAAAGCGCAAGCCATCGGCCAGGCCATTGGATTGCCGCCCGCCATGACCCTTTACGCTTTCATCGGCGTGGCGGTCACTTCCGCATCCATTGTTCTTTTTGGCCAGGCGATCTGGGATCCCGTCGCGTTGCTCGGAAAATTCCAGCAGCCCGTCGTGGCTTCCATCGCGCTGGTCGCGCTGCTTGTCGCCACACTCAACACCAATGTCGCCGCCAACGTCGTTTCGCCATCGAACGATTTCTCGAACCTCAATCCGCGCCTGATTTCCTTCCGCACTGGCGGTTTAATCACCGGCGTCGCCGGCTTATGCATGATGCCTTGGAAGCTTCTCACGGATTTCAATAGCTACATCTTCGGTTGGCTGGTGGGATACTCCGGCTTCCTGGGGCCGATCGCCGGCATCATGATTACCGACTATTTTCTGCTGCGCGGAACTAGCCTCGACGTACAAAGTCTCTACCGTCGCGGCGGACTCTACGAATATCGCAACGGCATCAACTCTCGCGCCCTGATCGCGCTCGCCGCAGGCGTCCTGGTTGCGCTCTGCGGGCTCGTGATTCCTACACTCAGATGGCTATATGACTACTCATGGTTTATCGGTTTCGCGGTCTCAGGAACTGTGTATCGAATAAGTATGCGCAGGCCATGACTCCAAAACCGCGCCCGATTCTCATCGACACCGACACCGCTTCGGACGACGCCGTGGCGCTCATGATGGCGCTTCGCTCCCGAAACGTGCAGGTCGAAGCGATTACTGTCGTCGCCGGCAATGTCCCGCTCAAGCAGGCCAGCCGAAACGCCCTATACACTGCCGAATTGTGCGCCTCGGACGTCCCGGTATTCGCTGGCGCCGCAGCGCCTCTTCTGCGCGGCCTCGAAACTGCGGACTGGTTCCACGGCCACGACGGCCTCGGCGATCACGGCTACGCGCCCTCGAAGAAATCGCTCGCAGCCGGACACGCCGTTGACGCCATCATCCGGGTCGTGAAGCAAACCCCCGGCATCGAAATCATTACTCTGGGCCCGCTCACCAATCTCGCGCTCGCTCTCACCCGCGAGCCGGCGCTTGTCGCCAACGTCTCACGCTGCGTCGTCATGGGTGGCGCGCCGTGCTGCGAAGGCAACGTTACTCCCGCCGCGGAATTCAACATCTGGGTAGACCCGGAAGCAGCGCGCATCGTATTCCAATCCGGTCTTCCCATCGAGATGGTCGGCTGGCAACTCTGTCGCGGTCCCGCTGCCGTGAACACCGCCGACATCCATACGCTGAACAAACTCGCGACTCCATTTGCGGACTTCGCCGTTCGCTGCAACAGCGTCGCCATGGAGGCGTATCGCAGGCAAACCGGCGAAATCGGTATCTCGCTGCCGGATCCTGTGGCAATGAGCATTCTGCTAGACCCGTCGCTGTGCCTCGACTCCAGCCCGCACTATGTCGAAATCGAAACCGGAAGCGAGCTTACCCGCGGCATGACGGTCGTCGACCGATTGAACGTCGCAGCCGATCCTCGCAACCAAAAGGTCTGGTCCGAGGCGCTGAAACACGGCGCTCGCGCGAACATCTGCTGGCAACTCGATATCCCAGGTTGGAAAGCGCTGCTCTTCGATGCATTGCGATAGCTCCAGCCTCGCCGAACAAACCCTCAGCCGCTGCCGCGCTATCGCCGCGTTCACCGAAATCCCTGGCCAAATCACCCGAACCTTTCTTTCGCCGCCGATGCGGGATTGCCACCACGCCATCGCGTCGTGGATGCACGACCTCGGCATGCAAGTCGGCATCGACGCGATCGGAAATCTGCGCGGCTTACATGGCATTGGACACCGCCCTCGACTGCTCATCGGTTCCCATCTCGATACGGTTCCCGAGGCCGGAGCCTACGACGGCATCCTCGGCGTGTGCATCGCGTTGGCGCTGATCGAGGCAACCAAAGCTTCCGCTCTGCCCTTCGACATCGAAGTGCTTGGATTCTCCGAAGAAGAGGGCGTTCGCTTCCGCGCTCCGTTTCTCGGAAGTCTCGCGGCCGCCGGCCGATTCAATCCCAAGCTGCTCGATCTCGAAGACTCGACCGGATGCACCATGCGCGACGCGATCACCCGGTTTGGTCTCGATCCCGCGCGCATCGAAGACGCTCGAATCGACGATCGCGCATTCGCTTTCCTCGAATTCCACATCGAACAAGGCCCTGTGCTCGACAGCGCAGGCGAATCGATTGCCGCCGTATCGGCCATCGCCGGGCAAAGCCGCTGGGAAGCAATCTTTTCGGGTCGCGCCAATCACGCCGGAACCACTCCTATGCATGCGCGGCGCGATGCCCTCACCGGCGCGGCGGAATGGATCACAGCCGTCGAGCAGCATGCCCGATCCGTTGACGGGCTGGTTGCCACCGTAGGCGCGCTCAAGGTTTCGCCCGGCGCCGGCAATGTGATCCCAGGCGAAGTGCGCGCCAGTCTGGATGTGCGGAATTCGTGCGATCACACCAGGCTTGCTGCCGTCCGGACCATCCGTACCGAAGCGGAGCGCATCGCGGCAGGCAGAGACCTGCACGCCTGCTTCGAAGAAAGGCTCAATCAAAACGCCGTTCCCATGGACGAGCATCTCGTCGGCCTGATCGAGCAAGCCATGCACCGCATCGGCGAAACTCCGCGGCGGATGGTCAGCGGCGCCGGGCACGACGCGATGATCATGGCGGAAAAAGTTCCGTCCGCAATGATCTTCCTTCGCAGCCCCGGCGGCATCAGCCATCATCCCGGCGAAGCCGTGCGCGCCGAAGACGTCGAAAAGGCCATCCGCGCGGGAACTGCTATGCTGACAGATCTTGCAAATGAACCATCTCGGGCAGACTCGTAGCGCATTCAAGCAAGATCATCTGCTTCAGACTCCCGACACCTTCGTGCGCGCGCCGCTGCCAGGGATGACGCGCGCCACAGCCGTCGTTCACTGCGCCCCGGCGCTCGGCGCGAACTTCACCGAGTACACCGCCGAGTTCGAAAGCGGCGGCACACTGGGTCCCCCGCAAGCGCAGCGCTTCGCATACGTCCTGGAAGGCGCGCCCCTCCTCGAATTTGAAAATGCCCGCCATCCCCTGCAGCCTGGCTCTTTCGTTTACTTGCCGGAAAACTGCGAGCATCGCATCAGTGCGGAAGCAGCGGCCCGCGTCGCCATCATCGAAAAATCTTACTTACCCGTTTCCGGTCTCGCCTCCCCCGCGCCGGTCGTCAGTCACGAATCGACCATTCCGTTCCAACCTCTGCTGGAGGACGACGCGCTGCAGGTCCGCTCTCTGCTTCCCAACGATCTCGCGTTCGATTTCGCGGTCAACGTTCTGAGCTACCAGCCCGGCGCATCGCTCCCCATGGTCGAAATCCACGTCATGGAGCACGGCTTGCTGATGCTTCAGGGCGAAGGCATTTATCGCCTCGGCGACCGCTGGTATCCGGTTCAGGCTGGCGATTTCATCTGGATGCGCGCCTTCTGCCCGCAATGGTTCGGGGCGCTTGGCAAGGTGCACGCCAAGTACCTTATCTATAAGGACTGGAACCGCGCGCCTCTTCCGTAACCGGAATGCAAGTCGAAATTAATTCCGGCCGCCTCGAATCCGAGTTGGAACAGCTTGCATCCTTCTCGGACACGCCCGCGCCCGCCGTCACCAGAATCGTGTTCGGTGAAGCGGACCTCCGCGCTCGCGCCTGGTTGAAAGAGCGCTGTCTGGCTGCCGGACTTCAGGTTCGCGAAGACGCCGTCGGCAACGCCTTCGCCCGCTGGAGCTGCAATCACGCCGGCCGTCCCGCCATCGGGACAGGCTCGCACATCGACGCAATACCAAACGCCGGGCGCTACGACGGAACAGTGGGCGTACTCGGAGGACTCGAAGCCATCCGCTCTTTGCAGAAGACTGGCTTCGTCCCGAAGCGCCCGATCGAGTTGCTTCTCTTCACCTCCGAAGAGCCGACACGCTTCGGAATCGGTTGCCTCGGAAGCCGCTTGCTGTCCGGCGTACTGGATGCGCAAAAAGCGAGCGCGCTGCGCGACCAAACCGGATGCTCGCTCGATCAACTCAGGCAAGCCGCAGGCTTCAGCGGTCCTCTGTCGAGTGTTCGCTTTCCCGCCGGTTCCTACGCCGCCTTCATCGAGCTGCACATTGAGCAAGGTCCGCTTCTCGAACAGGCAGGCATCGCGGTCGGTCTCGTAACTGGCATCGCTGCGCCGGCCAGCATGCGCATCGTTGTTCAAGGCGAAGGCGGGCACGCAGGCGCCGTCTTGATGCCGAACCGGCGCGATGCGCTCACCGCCGCCGCAGAAATCGTTCTCTCCGTCGAGAGACTCGCGCTCGCAACCGGCGCCCTCGACACCGTTGCTACCACTGGTGCCTGCGATGTCTTCCCCGGCGCCATAAACAGCATCCCCAGCCGCGTCAGTTTGGGCCTCGACATGCGAGACACAGACCTCGCCCGCCGCGATGCGCTCGTTCACGCCATCCACGAAGCCGCCGCCGCGACCGCGTCGAAGAGACGCCTGAGCCTCGAGCTCGAACTCCTGAACGCCGATCAGCCCGCGCGCTGCGATCCGCAAATTCTGGACGCCTTGCGGCAATCGTGCGCAGAAGAAAATGTCACCTGCATGGACATGGTCAGCCGCGCGTATCACGACTCGCTCTTTCTGTCCCGCATCGCACCCACCGCGATGCTGTTCATCCCCTGCCGTGGCGGCGTCAGCCACCGGCCGGACGAATTTGCCTCCATGCCCGACATCGCCAATGGCGTTCGCGTCCTGGCGCGCGCGCTCGCCAGGCTCGCTCAGTAACGCACCTTTGCGCCGCTGCGCCCCCATTCTTCGAAAGCCACCAGCCCTTCGTCTCGTAACAAACCGCTCCCGGCGATGGTGCGCTGCTCCGGCCGTCGGCCCAGCTCCTCGTAAATCAGCGCGTCGTCGAAGCCGCAGGCCCGCGCATCCTCTTTGCAGCACGCGAAGTAATAGCGCTCCGGCCGCGCCCAGTAAATTGCTCCCAGACACATCGGGCATGGCTCGCAGCTCGCGTAGAGTTCGCATCCGCCTAGCTGAAAAGTGGCCAGCGTACGGCAAGCGTTTCGGATCGCCACCACCTCCGCATGGGCCGTAGGATCGTTGGTCGCCGTCACCGAATTTGCTCCGCTCGCAACCAACAGCCCGTCTTTCACAACAACCGCTCCAAACGGCCCGCCGTGCCCCGAGCGAACATTTCGAATCGCCAGCGCGATCGTCTCCCGCATCCAGTCCTGCGGCGTCTTCGCCATTTTTCGCCGAGCCAAGTTTAGCAATCCGGACGGAAGCTGCTTGTCTCCAGCAGTTCCACACGGCACACGGTTCTCGTCAAGGCGATGATCTCGATGCAGCTAAATTTGATGTACATTAGTGCCATGAGCGACCTGAGAGAGAAGCTACCAGCCCTCGAATGCGTTGATCGTGCCACATCCCGAGCCGCCGCCGCCTGCGGTCGAGATCTTAGGCGCGGCCTTTGCTGGCTTGCCTTGATCGCCTCAACTTCGTTTATGGTGGGCCTTCTAGCAACGATGGGGCAAATGATCACTCGGACATTTTATAGCTGCGGCGGAAGTTGGACATTCTGCTACATGCCGATTGGCGGGAGACTCTCGTTTGGCCTAGGTTTCGGGGCTTTCGGACTCCTTGTCTCTCTTGTCTCTTTTTGCGGATATCGGTTTCTCACGAATCAGGTCGAGAGACTGCAAGCAGAGATGAGCCTGGCGCGCCTGCAGCTTTTGAACGACTTGTCTCGGCTGCTACCACCGCGAACCACGCCGTGCACCTCAAGCCGCCCGGCATGAGATTGGTGGAAACACATGCCTGAGCCGTCTCACAGAGAGTCAACAACCCGCGTCCACTGAGCCGCCCAAAGCGACTCTTCAGCACGAAGGCGTGTAGTGCGATGCCGCTTCCTTCCACCATGCGAAAATCGCGATACCCCATGTGAAGCAGGCCATCCGGTCCACGCACATCGCCGCTCCCGAAGCCGTGCGCCCCGGCGTAATCGTCATCGAAGACGAAAAAATCGCAGCCCTCGAATCGTACAACCATCACTTCGCCTCCGGCACGCTCGTCGATCTCGGAGACCTGTGCGTCCTGCCCGGTTTGATCGATATTCACGTACACATAAACGAGCCCGGCCGAACAGACTGGGAGGGTTTCGAAACAGCTACCCGCGCCGCAGCCGCCGGCGGTTGCACGTGCATCGTCGATATGCCGCTCAATTGCATCCCGAGCACAACCACCGTGGCCGCGCTCGAAGAAAAGCGCCAAACATCGAAGGGCAAGACGCACGTCGATGTCGAGTTCTGGGGCGCCGTGGTCCCGGGTAACGCCGCTGAAATCCTTCCGCTCGCACAAGCTGGCGTGAGAGGCTTCAAATGCTTTCTCACTCACCCGGGAACAGAGGAATTTGAAATGGTTACCGAAGCCGATCTTCGCGAAGCCATGCCGAAGATCGCTGAAACCGGGCTGCCGCTTCTCGCGCACGCTGAGCTGCCCGGCCCCATCGCCCGAGCGTGCGCGCAACTGGAGAACGACGATTGGACCCGCTACCAAACTTACTTGCAGTCGCGCCCTCCGGAGGCGGAACTCGAAGCCATTCATCTCTTAATAAAGCTCTGCCGCGAATATCGCTGCCGCACTCACATCGTCCATTTGTCGGCCGCAGCCGCGCTGGATGTCTTGGCAGATGCCCGAGCCGAAGGTCTGCCGCTCACTGTTGAAACCTGCCCCCACTATCTCTTCTTTGCATCGGAATCTATTCCCAACCGCGCCACGCAGTTCAAATGCGCGCCTCCCATCCGCGGCTCGGCGAATCGCGGGGCACTCTGGCAAGGCTTGCGCGCGGGAACCATCGACCTGCTCGCAACCGATCACTCGCCATGCCCGCCTGCCCTGAAATGTTTCGACACCGGCAGCTTCCGCTCCGCTTGGGGCGGGATCAGTTCCCTGGCGTTAGCGCTGCCGATTGTCTGGACCGAGGCCGCCAAGCGCGGTTTCACCATCACAGACATCGTCCGCTGGATGGCCGAAGCACCCGCCAAGCTCGCCGGCGTGGAAAAGCGCAAGGGCCGCATCGCGCCGGGCTTCGATGCCGATTTGGTTGTTTTCGATCCCAGCGCTCAATTCGAAGTCACGGCCGAACGTCTTCTTTTCCGCCATCCCTGCACTCCTTACCTTGGCGAAACGCTGAACGGCAACGTCCAAACGACCCTCGTTCGCGGCGCCACAGCTTGGGTAAAGTAAAACCCAGGTAAAGTAAAACATGGAGAGCCGCGTCGTTGGCCAGCCTGTCCAACGCAAGGAAGTTTTGGGCAAGCTCACCGGAGCCGCCCAATATGTAGACGATCTACATCCTCCCGGTATGCTGCATGGCGCTACCATCCGCAGCACAATTCCACGCGGCCGGATCCAAAGCGTCGCGTTCGAGCCTGGCGTGCCCTGGGACGAATTTGTCATCGTTACCAGCGACGACGTCCCCGGAACCAACGTTGTCTCGCTCATCGACGACGATCAGCCGTTTCTTGCAAGCGCGGTCGTCAACCATCCGCATGAGCCGATTCTGCTGCTTGCGCACGAAAATAAAGATCTGCTGCGCAAGGCCCGGCAGCTCGTGCGCATCACGTACCATCCGTTGCCGCCCATTTTCGACATGGATGAAGCGCGGCAAGCCGGCGTGCTGATCTGGGGTAAAGACAACGTCTTCAAGCGGTATTTGGTCGACAAGGGAAACGTGGACCGCGTCTGGCCCGATGCTGCCTACATCGTGGAAGGCGAGTACTCCACCGGCGCGCAGGAGCACGTCTACATCGAGCCAAACGGCATCCTCGCGAGCGCCAGCGCCGAAGACGGAGTGACGGTTTCCGGGTCTCTCCAGTGTCCATACTACGTTCACAAAGCGCTAATGAATTTGTTCGGCCTTCCCGCTGAAAGGGTTCGCGTTATTCAACAGGAGACCGGCGGCGCGTTTGGCGGCAAAGAAGAATACCCGTCCATGATCGCGGGTCACGCCGCGCTCCTGGCCTGGAAATCCGGGCGTCCCGTGAAGATTGTTTACGATCGCGAGGAAGACATGGCGGCGACGACCAAGCGTCATCCGTCCCGCACCCGTCATCGCACCGCGGTTTCGCGCGATGGACGTCTCCTCGCGATGGATATTGAGTTCACCATCGATGGCGGCGCGTACTCGACGCTGTCTCCGGTTGTCCTTTCGCGCGGCACCATTCACGCGGCCGGTCCCTACCGCTGCCCGAACGTTCGTATTCGCAGCACAGCCGTTGCGACCAATGCCCCGCCCCACGGCGCCTTTCGCGGCTTCGGCGCCCCGCAAAGCCTCTTTGCGCTGGAACGTCACATGGATAAAGTCGCCCACGCGATCGGCCTTGCACCAGACGAGTTTCGCCGCCGCAATTTGCTCCAAACCGGCGACACGACCGCTACCGGTCAAGTCATAACTCAACCGCTCGATCTGGCTGGATTGCAGCAGCGCGCGCTCGAAGCCGCCGAGTACCACCGCAAAATCGATGAATTCCGCTCGGCAAACACGGATTCGCCGCGGAGAAAAGGCATCGGATTTGCAACCTTTATGCACGGCGCCGGCTTTACCGGTTCGGGCGAGCGCCATCTGCAATCCGTCGTTGAGCTGGAAGCGGCCGAAGATGGCGGCGTGCGCATTTTGTGCTCTATGACCGAAATGGGCCAGGGAACGAATACCATCTTGACTCAAATCGCCGCCGAAGCGCTCGGCATTCCCTATGAGAAGGTCGAGATCTGCCGTCCGGACACGGCTCTCGTTCCCAACAGCGGACCCACAGTTGCTTCACGCACTTCCATGATCGTCGGGAAACTCATTGAGCGTGCCGCTTACGAGCTCAAACAGAAACTTCGGACCGGCGAAAGCCCCTTCCGTACACGCGCCCAATACGAAGAGCCGCCCGGGATTCATTGGGACGATCAGAAATACGAAGGCGACGCCTACGGCGCTTATTCTTGGGCCACCTACGTAGCCGAGGTGACCGTAGACACGCTTACCGGCGAGGTGCAGGTGGACAACTTCACGGCGGTTCAGGAAGTTGGAAGGGTTCTCAATCCGGTTTTGGCTGCGGGTCAAATCGAAGGCGGCGTTGTCCAGGCTCTCGGATTTGCGCTGTTTGAAAAAGTCGTGTGGCGGGACGGCTCCATGGCGAATAGCCAACTGACGAATTACATCATCCCGACCGCGGTGGATGTTCCTCCCATCCAAGTGCGCTTCGAAGAAGTGCCGTATCAACATGGCGCGATGGGCGCGAAAGGGATCGGTGAGCTCCCGATGGATGGGCCGGCTCCCGCGGTCTTGAACGCTGTCGAGAATGCGCTTGGCATCGCGTTCGATCGTCTACCGCTAAGTCCGGAAGATGTCTTGAATCGTCTGCACGACCACGTGCCGGAACCCGTAGCGAGCCTCGTATGAGAACCTCCCTTTCATTTTCGGTCAATGGCGCGCTTCGAACGGTCGAGATCTTCCCCTTGAAGCGCCTCCTCGACGTGCTGCGGGAAGACCTTCAGTTGACCGGCGCCAAGGAAGGCTGCGGCGAAGGCGAGTGCGGCGCCTGTTCGGTCATTATGGACGGGCTGCTGGTGAATAGCTGCCTGGTGCCTGCGCTGCATGCGGCCGGAACTACTGTCCGCACCGTGGAGGGAATCTCAGCCCATGGCTGCCTGCATCCCGTTCAACAGGCGTTCGCCGCCTCCGGAGGCGCCCAATGCGGCATCTGCACTCCGGGGATGATCATGGCATCCGTCTATCTGCTCGAGCGCAACCCGCATCCCACGCGCGAGCAGATTCGTGAGGCGCTCGCGGGCAATCTGTGCCGCTGCACCGGATACCAAAAGATTATCGACGCTGTCCAGCAGGCGAGTTCAGCTCAGCCATGAGATCGTGCGTCCCCGATTACGAGCTGGTGGTCCCAGATACTCTGCAAGCGGCCTTGACGATGCTGGGCAACGGCGAAGGCTGGCGTCCAATCGCGGGCGGCACGGATCTTATCGTGCTGTTCAATGCCGGCACGCTTCCCTTTCGGCGATTAGTAAGTCTTCGAAATCTTGACGAGCTACGCAACATAACCGTGGCCGAAACCAGCGTCACCATCGGCGCGGCCGTCACTTACACCGAGATTCAATGTCACCCGGTTCTGCAGTCGGAGTTTCCGCTCTTGTGTCAGGCAGCCAGTTGGACCGGCGGCATTGCAAATCAGAACCAAGGGACGCTCGGCGGCAATATTGTAAATGCCTCGCCGGCCGCTGACTCGTTACCCCCTTTATTAGTTCACGACGCCCAAATTCGCCTCCGCTCACTTACTGGTAGCCGATCCGTGCCGTATAGAGACTTCCACCTTGGATACAAGGTCCTGGCGATGCGGCCCGACGAATTACTCTATGGGATCGAGTTGCCGCGCCGAACGGAAGCCTGGCGATACCACGGCAGGAAAGTTGGCGCGCGCAGAGCGCAAGCGATCTCGAAAGTCGCAATCGCGGCTGGGGCGCGCGTCGAAGGCGGACGTATCCGCGACGTTCGTCTCGCCTTCGCAAGCGTGGCGCCCGTGCCGCTGCGCTGTGTTGCCACGGAGCAAGCAGTTGCCCAACTCTCGGGAGATCCGCGCAAAACGCTCGCAGCCGAAATCGCTCCCATCAGCGACCTCCGTTCCACCGCCGAATACAGGTCCCGTGTTGCGCAGAACCTGCTCGAAGAATTTCTGGAGACTCTCGAGTGACGCTCGAACAGTTCAATGCCGCAGATGCCGCGGAAGCCGGTGCCGCCCTGTTGCAGTGTTGCGGTTCGAAGCGCTGGACAGAAGCCATGCTGGTCACCCGGCCGTTTCGCGACCGCGGCGTGCTATTTTCACACGCCGAATCCATCTGGCGGACTCTCGAACCAGGCGACTGGCTGGAAGCCTTCTCCGCCCACCCACGCATCGGAGAAAAGAAGCTCGCTGCTTGGTCGTCCCAAGAACAGAACGGACTCCACTCCGCGCCGGCGCAAGTTCTGGAGCAGCTCGCGGCCGGCAATCGGGAGTATGAACGGCGATTCGGCTGGATTTTCCTCGTGCAGGCGGCCGGCAAATCTGCCCAGGCGCTGCTTGACTCATTACAAGCCCGTTTAACCAACCCGCCTGAGGAAGAATTGCGCATCGCCGCTGGCGAGCAGGCGAAAATTACTGCGCTGCGATTAGACAAGCTATTTGATGTATGAGTGGAATATCGACACACATTTTGGATACTGCGGCCGGCCGGCCCGCAGCCGGCGTCAAAGTACTCTTATTTCTGGACAACGAACAAGTCGCCTCCGGTACAACGGATCATGATGGTCGGATCAAGAATTTCGGTATATCTGTGAACCACGGCGTCTATCGCTTGTTGTTTGAAATAAGCGGTGCGTTCTATCCTGACATAAGTATCTCTTTCCTCGTAAGTGATCCCGCGGCTCACTATCACATTCCTCTCCTACTCAGCCCTTTTGGTTACACGACTTATCGAGGGAGCTAACTTGGCCGTCATCGGATCTAACTCATATGGAAAGACTCGTGTCCGGCTGACCTATGTCGATCGCACGTGCAAGCCTCACGATGTCCGGGAACTCTCACTCGACATTCTGTTCGAAGGTGCATTCGCCTCGGCTTATACGGATGGCGACAACGCCAATGTCCTTCCCACCGACACAATCAAGAACACCGTGTATGTTCTGGCGCGGCAACTGCATTGGGAAAGCATCGAAGTCTTAGCGCAAGCATTAGCGCAGCATTTTCTCGACCGTCTGCCGCATCTGTCTCAGGTAAGCGTCGACATAGAAGAGGTCCCGTGGCGGCAAATCGCCAACCACGGTGCGGCTTTCGTGCAGTCCGGAAATGAGCGCAGAACGACACAGCTAATGGCCGCGCGTACCGGAGCCGATCTCAGCTCCGGAATAAAAGGCCTCCAGATCCTGAAAACCGCAGACTCCGGTTTCGCCGGGTTTTTGAAGGACGACTTGACCACGCTTCCTGAAACAGACGATCGCCTGTTCGGCACCGTCCTTCAGGCCGAATGGCAATACGTGGGAGCAGATGTCCGGTTCAACGATTGTCATCGAAAGGTCCGCTCTGTCCTTTTGGACTGCTTTGCTCAACACGGGAGCCTTTCGGTTCAGCACACTCTGTTCGCAATGGGCAAGGCGGTATTAGACCAGCTCGATTTGGTCGCCGGCATCCATCTGGTTATGCCCAACCAGCACTGCCTGCTAGTCGATCTGTCGCGCTTCGGGCTGGATAATCCTAATCAGATCTTTGTGCCTGTCGACGAGCCCTCCGGCTATATCGAAGCGCGAATCAGCCGCTACTGACGCTTTCAGTCGTGCACAACGGGCAACAAACGCCCTGTGCGCTCGTCTTGATACTTTGAAAGACATGCTGGCTACTGCTACAAAACGGATTGCGCCGCCCAAGCGGCTGCTGTACGGACCCGGTCCTTCGATGGTCGAGCCGCGCGCATATGAAGCCATGAGCCGGCCGGTGTTGGGCATCTTCGATCCCTACTTCCTGGAGATCCTGGACCACGTCCGCGCCGGTCTGCGCACTGTCTTTGGCACGCAAAACCACGCGACGTTTACCGTGCCTGCGGGCGGCAGCGGGGCCATGGAAGCGGCGCTGGCTAACTTCATCGTGCCTGGCACTAAGCTTGCGGTCTTTGCTGCCGGGCATTTCGCCGACCGGATGACAATTATGGCCCGGCGGCTGCGCGCAAACGTCGTACGGCTCGAACGGCCCTGGGGCCAGGTCTTTGCTGCCGAAGAAACCGAACAGTTCATCGAACGAGAACAGCCGGAATTGGTCGCCTTCGTGCAAGCCGAAACTTCGACCGGCGCCTATCAATCGGGACGCGCGATCGTCCCCGCCGCGCGCGCTGCGAATGCGCTGGTCATCGCTGACTGCGTTACTTCGCTCGGCGCCATGCCGGTAGAACTGGATGCCGTAGGCATCGACGTTGCCTTCGGTTGCTCGCAGAAGGGCCTGAGCTGTCCCGCGGGCTTGTCCCCCATCTCCCTCTCGCCGCGCGCCTGGGAGCGGCTTGAGCGCCGCTCCGAGGAGCTCTTCACCTGGTACCTGGATTTGCGGCTGATGGCCAAGTATTTCGACCCGCAGCGCGTGTATCATCACACTCCCTCGCCACCGCTGTACTACGCCATGTATGAAGCTTTGGCGGCGATTGAGGAGGAGGGTTTGCACAATCGATGGCGGCGCCATCAACGCGCCAGCGAAAGACTAATCTCGGGCCTTGTCAAACTGGGCTTCGAGCCGCTGGTGGCCCGGCCGGAAGACCGCATCTGGCATCTCACCACTGTCATTCCGCCCGCGGGCGTCGATCAGGCAGCATTGCGCCAGAAACTGCTGCACGGCCACAGTATCGAGATCGCCGGCGGCCTGGGAGAACTCGCCGGCAAGATTCTTCGCATCGGCACCATGGGACCGCTTGCCACCGATGAGAGCGTCGACTTCTTGTTGCACGCTCTAAGCGCGTGTCTGTAGCATGTCATCCGAGCTTGTGATTCAGATCGGCCTTTGCCAACTCCAGTTGATCAAGGGCGACATCACAAAGATCGCCGTGGACGCCATCGTCAATGCTGCGAACTCGCGACTGGCGGGCGGAGGCGGCGTGGATGGCGCCATTCACAGCGCCGGCGGCCCGGAGATCATGCGCGAGCTCGACGAAATCCGAGCCGCCATCGGTCAATGCGCAACCGGCGGCGCGGTAGTGACCGGCGGCGGACGTCTGCCCGCCAAGTACGTGATTCATGCCGTCGGGCCTGTCTACCAAGATGGCGAGCACGGCGAGCCGGAGCAACTTGAAAGCTGCTACACCACTGCGCTGAAGCTTGCCGCCGAACGCGACCTTCGCACTCTCAGCTTCCCTTCCATCAGCACCGGTATTTATGGTTACCCGGTTGAGCAGGCGGCCGGCATCGCGGTGAGAAGCGTGGAAACTTGGCTCCGCGAACACACCGGCCCGATTCATGCTGTAAAGCTGATTCAGTTCAGCGAGCGCGATCATGCCATCTACCGCACTCACGCCCTAAAGCTGCGACGCTAGAATGTAGGTTCCGATGCAAGTTCTCGAAGCCGGCCCGAACAAGTATCTATTGCTGGAGCTCGATTCAGAGCTTATCGGCAGCATCGCCCGCCAGGCGGGGTTCGAATTCAAGCTGGACGAGCAGCCGCGCGTCCTGTCCGTCGATCTCTCGGCCACGGACCGGCAAGCGCCCTTGCTGCTGTTCGATGCAGCAGATCCGGGGAATCTTGGCTGGTTCTCGCGCTGCCAGTTCTATGTCGACGGGAAGTCCGGCTCGGTGCTGCAAACCCCGCTCTGGCTGGCCAACTTGCGCGACAAGAGCGGCCGCACGTTGCCGCATGCCGTACGCCTTCAGATCGCTAAAGAGTTGCCGAATACTTTTCGAATGCCAGGCCGGCAGCCTGTTACCGAGCAGGTTGTCTATCAGGTGTTCATCAATCTGTTAAACGCTCTTCTCAACACCGGAGTAGGGGTCTGCGGCGGCCCGATCGTGAAGCCGCTCGCGGGCCGAACCGAAAACTTCGGCCCCAAGAACTGATCGTTAAGCGCTCACCTCTTTCTTGGCTCGCTCGACAATCTCCTCGATCTCGCTGCGGTATTGCTGGAGCAGATGTTTGCTCGCGGCCTCGAAGCGCATCACTAACACCGGCTGAGTGTTCGAGGCGCGCACCAGTCCCCAACCCTGATCGAAAGGAACTCGAACTCCATCCACCTCCACCACCGGCCGGCTCCTGCGAAGAACCTCCGCTACTTTCTCCACCACCTTGAATTTCAGATCGTCGGCACAGTCGATGCGCAGCTCGGGAGTTGAGACCAGCTTCGGAATCTCTTCCAACTGATGCGACAGCGGCTGCCCTGAATTCGAGACGATCTCGAGCAGCCGGCAGGTCGCGTAGATCGCGTCGTCGTAGCCGTAATAGCGGTCGGCAAAGAACATGTGGCCGGACATCTCCCCGGCCAGCTCCGCGCGCTCCTGCTTCATCTTGGCTTTGATCAGCGAGTGCCCGGTCTTGTACATGATCGGATTGCCGCCGAGTTCCTTCAGTTTGTCGTACATGACGTGGGAGCACTTCACTTCGCCGATAAAGGTAGAGCCGGGTTTGCGCGAAAGAATCTCGCGGCCGAAGATGAGCAGCAGCATGTCGCCGTAGACCACGTTGCCGTGCTCGTCCACCGCGCCGATGCGGTCGCCGTCACCGTCGAAAGCGACGCCCAGTTCCGCTTTGTGTTTGCGCACACTTTCCTGCAAGGAACGAAGATTCGAGAGTACGGTCGGATCCGGATGGTGATTGGGAAAATGCCCATCCATCTCGAAGAACAACTCCACGGGTTCCACGTTCAGCTTCTCCAGAACGCGATGCACAATCGGGCCGGCAGTTCCGTTGCCCGCATCCACTGCAACTTTCACTTTGCGTTCAAAGTGAAATTGGCCGGCGATCTCATCCACGTATGGGGTGATAGCGTCCACTTTCTTGACCGTGCCCTCGCCGCTCTCAAAGTCATTCCCGAGAATCATCTTATGGATGTTCTGTATATCCTCGCCGAACAGAGTACCTGTGCCGCAAACGGTTTTGATGCCGTTGTACTCGGGGGGATTGTGGCTGCCGGTGATCATAACGCCGCCGTCCGCTTTAAAGTGCACAACCGAGTAGTAGAGCAGCGGCGTGGGTACCGTTCCGGCATCCAGAACCTGGGCGCCAGCGGCGAGCAGGCCTTTCAGCAAAGCGTCATGCAGCCGTGTACCACTCAATCTGCAGTCGCATCCCAGGCAGATGGAACGGCCGCTGTGGCGAATGATATAAGTGGCCAGCGCCCGGCCGAGCGATTCCACATCCGGGTCCAGCAATTCATCGTCGGCAATTCCGCGAATATCATATTCGCGGAAGATACTCGGTTTGAGCATAGAAGTATTCAGAATAGCTGTGAGGCGCGAAGCACTTCACGGCGCAGGACTAAACTCTCCAGGTAGTCCGCGTCGATGGAGTAGCCGAATCCTTCGGCATCGCTCACCTCGATGGTTCCCTGCGGAGTCACTTCGATGGGTGGAATGGCGATGTCTCGGCGCCAATAGCGTTTACTCGCGGAAACATCGCCCGGCAGCACGAAATTGGGCAAGGTGGAAAGCGCAATATTGTGGGCCCGCCCGATTCCCGATTCGAGCATGCCGCCGCACCAGACCGGCATGCTGTTGGCTTGGCAAACGTCGTGCACTTGCTTTGCTTCTGCGAACCCGCCCAGACGTCCTAACTTTATGTTGACGATGCGCCCTGCTTGCAGCGCAATAGCCTGCTCGGCGTGATGTACGGACCGAATGGACTCATCCAGGCAGAGGGGCGTGTCGAGCGATCTTTGCAGCTCGGCATGATCGATAATGTCGTCGTGCGCAAGCGGCTGTTCGATCATCATCAGATGGAACTCATCCAGTCGTCTCAAATGCTCGATGTCGGCGAGCGTGTAGGCTGAATTGGCATCGGCCATCAGGCGAATGTCCGGAAACCGTTCGCGGACACGCCGGATGACCTCTACATCCCAGCCCGGTTTGATCTTCATCTTGATGCGCTGATAACCGGCCGCCAGCTCGGTTTCAATCTTTTCGAGAAGCTCTTCAACGCTGTCCTGAATGCCGATGGAGACGCCGCAGGGGATCTCATGCCGCGCGCCTCCGCCGATCGTCTTCCACAGCGGCTCGTGATTCAGTCGGGCTTGGAGATCCCAAAGGGCGGCCTCAACGCCGCCGCGCGCCATGTTGTGGCCGCGGATATGCGACGTGCGAGCGCTCACTTCACCAGCCGAGGCAAACTCGTGTCCGAGAATACGAGGCGCGATGTAATCGATCAGCAGCGGCCACACCGAACCGGTCCATTCTTCGTTGTAAAACGGATTCTCGCCCGCGGTGACTTCGCCCCACCCGGAAACGCCATCGGCAACTGCCTCGACCAGCACAATATCCCGATGGCTGGTGCGGCCGAAGCTAGTCTCGAAGAAATGCACCAGCGGCATTTGCACGTGTCGCAAGACGATCTGCTCTACTTTGATTCCCATGGCCCCATCAAATATGTTCCGGCGCAGTCCGATTTCTCGAAGCCGATAACAGCCAGACCGGCCCTGAAGCACCGATTGAACTGCTCGCCTAAAGATTCTTGTATCTCTCGCGCGCGCCGCGGATCGCGTTCGCGCAGTTCAGCGATTTCAGAAGGCACGGAGATTCTGGCTTCCGCAGCCGGGCCTTGAAATGGTTGCTGTTTCGACACGGCTTCCGCACGCGGAGTTCGAATCCACCACTCCGCCACCAGGCGGTCGGTGGGAAGCCCGCCGTGAAGGTGGCTCGTGGTGGTGCCGTACTGGTTGTAAACATACCGGCGCACGACCGTGCCCAGCCTCCGGATATTAAAAAATGCGTTCTTGATTTCCAACGGATCGAAGGTCCATTCGATCAGGTCGATTCCGTTCGCGAGCCCGTACTCCCGCTGCCGAAGCTTCATTCTCCTGCCCAAGCCGGTATTTCTGTAGAGCGGCAAGACCCCAAGCATATGACTATGCAGGTAAAACTTTCCGCCGCTCTTCAGACCGGGGATGCAGAGGCAGAAGGCGACCATTTTGGTTCGATCGTATGCTCCCAGCACTTGGCCGCCGATTTTGCTCGCGACGACAAACAGCCTTTGGGGCAGCAGCTCGACATCCTCGAAGCCCCAAATCTCGCGCTGGAGCCGCACCGCATCGGCGAATTCGTCGATCTCCGTCAATTGGCGAATGTCGATCGTCTCGTGTGTGGCATCAATGCGGGCCAATTCGAACCTCATTGTAACGGTTTGGATCCGCTCGTCACTGAATGGCAGATGGGAGGATACACTGGAACTGCCAGTTAGCCTCCTGAAGCCATAGAAAGGACGCAACCCAAATGGCCTTCGAGAAGAGAATTCAATTACCAGGCAGCGACAAAAAAGCGCCTAAGCTTGCGAAAGCGACGGGCCCGGTTCCGGCGAACGAGACCGTCCGCGTCACCGTAGTTTTGCGGCGTAAAAACGAGGTTAGTGACCCGGGAACGGAAGGATTGGAAGAGCTATCGCGAGAGGAGTTCGCAAGCCGGCACGGCGCCGACCCGGCGCAAATCCAAATCGTTGAGAAGTTCGCCCATCACTTTGGATTGACGGTTGTCGAAAGCAACGCTGCCAAGCGACGCGTGGTGTTGTCGGGGCCCGCAAGCGCAATGGCGAAGGCGTTCGGGACAGAATTGACGGCGTACCAGTCGGAAAGCGGGAGGTTCCGCGGCCGGTCGGGAGCGCTGACCATCCCAGAGGAACTGGGGAACGCAGTGATGGCGGTGGTCGGATTAGATACGCGTCCGGTTGCGAAGCCTCACTTCCGCAAGGCGGCGACGGGCGGAGGCGGCGGTACGTTCACTGCGCCCCAGGTAGCGGCCGCGTACAACTTTCCGGCGGATGTGAACGGATCGGGGCAAACCATCGGCATCGTCGAGCTGGGCGGCGGCTACACCGCGTCCGATCTCCAGACCTATTTCAGCGGTTTGGGAATCACGGAGCCAACGGTTACCGCAGTATCGGTGGATGGCGGCGAGAACTCGCCAGGCTCGGCCGCGGATGCAGAGGTGGAACTGGACATTGAGGTGGCCGGCTCGGTCGCCAGCGGCGCCGCCATCGCCGTCTATTTCGCGCCCAATACCGACCAAGGGTTCATCGACGCGGTGACCGATGCCGTGCATGACACGACGAACCATCCAACGGTTATTTCCATTAGCTGGGGCGGGCCGGAAGATCAGTGGACCGCGCAGTCCCAGACTGCTTTGAATGCGGCGCTCGAAGACGGCGCGGTGTTGGGCATCACAATCACTGTCGCGGCCGGCGATAACGGCTCCTCAGACGGCGAGACGGACGGACAACTGCATGTGGACTTTCCAGCTTCGAGCCCGTACGTGCTGGCTTGCGGAGGAACGAAGCTACAGGCCTCCGGCGGCACGATCTCATCCGAGGTGGTATGGAACGAGACTGCGAAGCGGGAAGGCGCAACCGGCGGCGGCGTGAGCAGTGTATTTGCGTTGCCAGGCTATCAGAATTCCGCGGGTGTGCCGGCGCAGCCGCAAACGGGCTTTGCAGGCCGCGGCGTGCCTGACGTGGCCGGCAATGCCGATCCGGAAACCGGATACCAAATCGTTGTCGACGGGCAGAGCACGGTAGTTGGCGGAACGAGCGCCGTGGCCCCGCTCTGGGCCGGGCTGATTGCTTTGTTCAACCAGAGCCTGGGGAAGAATACCGGCTACATCAATGCCTCCTTGTATGCCTTACCGGAGTCCGATTATCACGACATCACGAGCGGCAATAACGACGATAGCGGCCTGGGGTATTACAGCGCGGGCGCCGGGTGGGATGCGTGTACGGGGCTCGGAAGCCCGGACGGCGCAGCTATCTTGAGCGCATTGTCGGGGACCACGGGAACCGGCGGCGGGGGTGGAACGGGTCAAGGCCCGGCTCGCCACCGCAGGCACCATGCGGCAGGCAGGCAGGCTTAATACAGCTTCGGCTCGCCTGGTGGACGGGTCTTCCATCGGCGATGGATCCACATCCACTGATCGGGATATTGCCGAATGATCTGTTCGATTGCGGAGTGGAGGCGTTGCGTGTCGGCAACCACATCTCCGGTCATCTCCAGTCTTGGATAGAACCTGAGTACGTAGCGCTTCTTCTCTGAGTCCCACAGCGCGAACCCCGGAATTACGGGCGCTTGCGCGCGATACGCGAGCTTTACAAAGCCCGCTCCGGCACACGCCAGGCGGCCGAAAAAATCGATGAAGATACCCTCCGCGGTAGAGGTGTTTTGATCGATCAGGATGCCGACTGCGCCGTTGCCGCGCAGCGCTTTCATCACCGCGCGCGCTGCGTCTCGCTTATCGATCAGACGATTGCCCGAGAACGTGCGGCGGCTTTCCACGAGACGGTCGATCAACGGATTGTCCAGCGGCCGCACCATAACGTGCATCGGCTCGGTCATCAGCGCGTGCGCAAAGGCGCTCAGTTCCCAATTGCCCAGATGCCCAGTAGCAATCAAGACGCCGCGGCCCTCCCGCTTCGCGGCATCATAATTCTCAAGCCCTTCGTAGCCGATCCAATGCGAGACGTTGCCGCGGTTCAGCGCAGGAAAACGCGCCAGGGCCACCAGGATGCGAGAGATGCTTTCGAAGACGCCGCTGACCAGCTTGCCGTGTGCGGCGGCATCAAGACCGGGCAACGCGAATGCGAGGTTTGTCAGCGCGACGCGCCGAAGCCTGGGCGCCACTCTGTCGAGCAGGCGGGTTGCGGTGCGCGCGAAGGCGTTGGCAGCAGAGAGCGGTAGCCAGCGAAGCGCCTGAATGAGCGCGAAGGCGACGGAATACTCCGCCCAAATCCGCAGTCGATTTTTATTTGGGCCCAAAGCTTTTCTTAGAGCAACAAGGGGAGTTTATTCGATCCAGCCCCCGCCGAGGACCAAGTCGCCGTCGTAGAAGACCGCCGCCTGGCCTGGCGTAACCGCGCGCTGCGGCTGTTCGAAGTGAACTTCGATCCGGGAGGGGTCCGCGGTGGGCAGCAGTTTGGCCGGGGCCGCGGCATGCTTGTTGCGAATTTTGACCTGGGCTGCGCGGGGTGCATCAGGAGCTGCAATCGATAGCCAATTCGAATCTTTGGCGATCAGGGAAGCGCGGTTCAGCTCATCGCCGCGCCCGACGATCACGCGGCGGGAGGTTGGCTCGGTGGCGATGACATAGAGCGGTTCACCGGCAGCGATGTGCAACCCGCGGCGCTGTCCGATGGTGAAGTGATGGGCGCCGCCGTGACGGCCGACAACACGGCCTGAGGTATCGACAATTTCGCCCTGCGATTCGACCGGATCGATGCCTTGCTCCCGAAAATAGGCATCAATGAAGCCAGCATAATCGCCATTTGGAACAAAACAGATCTCCTGGCTGTCGCTCTTGCCGGCGACGGGAAGATTGAATTCCTTGGCCAGCTCACGGACCTGCGACTTCACCATGCCGCCGAGCGGGAACATGGTGCGCGCCAGTTGCTGTTGAGTGAGGCCCCAGAGGAAGTAGGTCTGGTCTTTGCCGGCATCCAGGCTCTTGCGCATTTGATAACGTCCGGATTCGGGATCGAAGCTGAGCCGGGCGTAGTGGCCGGTGGCGATGTGGCCGGCGCCGATGCCGTCGGCCAGGTCGATGAACTGATCGAACTTGATGAAGTTGTTGCAGAGCGTGCAAGGAATGGGGGTGCGTCCGTGCAGGTACTCGTCGACGAAGGGCTTGACGACCTCGCGCTCGAAGCGCTCCTCGAAATTCACAACATAGTACGGAATGCCGAGAAGCGCAGCCACGTGACGCGCATCGTAGACGTCATCGAGCGAGCAGCAGCGACCGACCGCTCCGCCCGCGGGCGCGATTTCGGGGAGGCGGCGCTGGTTCCACAACTGCATGGTGAGCCCTACGACGGGCAAGCCTTGACGCTGCAGGAGGCCGGCCACGACGGAGCTGTCCACGCCGCCCGACATTGCTACAGCGACGGGGGCTACGGCGACGGGGGCGGCGTCAGGCGGGAACAAGATGCGCCTCCGGTCTTATTCGGTTGCGAAGCTGGCGGGCAGACGTGACGACGGCGTCGGCGAGCGCGCCGGCATCCTCCAGGGTGTTATAGCGGCCGAAGGAGAATCGAAGGCTGGACTTTGCTTCCTGGCGGCTGCGGCCGATGGCGAGCAGCACATGCGAGGGCTCGATGGAGCCGCTGCTACAGGCCGAGCCGGTGGAAACCGCGATGCCCTTCATGTCGAGCGCGATGACCAGGGCTTCTCCCGAGATGCCGCGGAACAAAAGATTGCTCGTGTTCGGCAGGCGTGCACTGGTCGAGCCATTGATCTCAACGTCCGGCAACGCTGCGAGCACCCGGGCTTCGAAGCGGTCACGCATTTCGGCGATGGGCGCGGCGGTGTGCGGGGACAGCTCGAGGGCGCGCGCGAAGGCGATGGCGGCGGGGACATTTTCGGTTCCGGGCCGACGCTCGCGCTCATGACGGCCGCCGTACTGAATGCCGCGCAGCGGCACGCCCTTGCGCACGAAGAGCGCGCCCACGCCCTTCGGGCCATGAACCTTATGGGCGCTTATCGAGTACAGATCGGCTCCCAGCGCGGGCAGATCGATGGCCATTTTGCCGAGCGCCTGAACGCCATCGGAATGCAAATAGATCTGCTGGCCGGCGGCGCGACGGGCGCGAAGCAACGCGGCGATGCGAGAGATGGGTTGAATGGTTCCGATCTCATTGTTCGCGTGCATCACGGAGACCAGGACGGTGTCATCGCGGAGGCAACGCGCGAGCTCATCGAGATCGACGAGGCCGCAAGAGCCGGCGCGCAGATACGTTACTGCGACGCCCTGGCGCTCGAGGTAGTGAAAGGCCTCGAGGACGGAAGGATGCTCGATGGCGGTGGTGACAACGTGCCTGGCCGTTGCGGGCCAGTTACGCAAGAGACCCAGGATAGCGAGATTGTTCGACTCCGTGCCGCCGCTGGTGAAGACAATCTCGGAGGGCGAGGCATGGATGGAACCAGCGACGGTACGCCGCGAGTTCTCCAGATGCTGGCGGGCGAGTTGGCCGGCGCGATGAGTGCTGGACGCGTTGCCGAAGACGTCGCGCGAAGCAGCCGCGAGCGCCTCGGCCACTTGCGGCGCGAGTGGGGTGGTCGCGTTGTGGTCGAAGTAAAGCAAGTCAGTGCCGGGACGCGGGCGCGCTCTTGGCGCAAGCCGCGGAAACAGGAGGTTTTCATTACAATTCTAGCAGCGTATGAGCGTTTCCCGCGTGCCTCCTATTGTCACTCTGACCACCGATTTCGGCTTGGCGGACCACTATGTAGGGACTATGAAGGGCGTGATCCTGAGCCGCTGTCCCGATGCCCGACTGGTCGATATCTCGCATGAGATTCCGCCATTTTCGATCTTTTCGGCGGCCTACACGATCGACCAGGCGGCACCTTATTTCCCGCCGGGCACGGTTCATTTGATGGTGGTAGATCCAGGCGTGGGCACCGCGCGAAGAGCGCTGTGCGCCGAGGCGCTGGGACAAATTTTCGTTGCGCCCGATAATGGGGTGCTCAGCCTGATAGCGGCGCGCGACGCGAAGCTGCGCGCACGTGAGCTGGCGAATCCGGAGTGGTGGCTGCCCTCGCCCTCGTCTACTTTCCATGGCCGCGACATCTTCGCGCCGGCGGCGGCCGCGCTGGCGAGCGGATCGGCGAAATTCGAAGATGCAGGGCCGGTTATTCCGGACATCGAGGTATGGACGGACTTCGCGCCGACGCAGACGGAGCCAGGGGTCTGGCGCGCGCACATTCTGAGCGTGGACCGGTTCGGTAACGCGATCACGAACCTGGAAGCGCGTGCGTTTCCGCACATCGCGAACGGCCTGTTTACGATCGAGGCCGGGACGCAAAGCGTGAACACGTTTAGCCGGACCTTCGGAGTGGCGACGGACGGCGTTTGCTTCGCGTTTTTCGGGAGCTCAGGCTACATCGAGTTGGGAATGAATCGCCAGAGCGCGGCGGAGACGCTCGGGATTGCCGCAGGGGACGCGATTACGCTGCGCATCGGGCGCTGACATAGTTCGAGGGCGAGCAGCGTGCTTCTGCTGACGATCAGGCGGCTTTTTGCACCTCCGTAGGGCGGTTTTCAGCGGCGGCGGTGAGGATTGCGTCGACTTCGAGGTTCGTAGTGAGGACTTGTTGGTGCGTGACCTTAGCTTCGGCGAGCCAAACAGCCCACTTATGGAGCTCCTGCTTTCTGTCTTCGGCTCGCTGACGACGCGCGGCCTCATCCACCTGGCGTTTTTCGGCGGCTTCGCGGCGGGATTCGGCGGCCAGCCTGCGCTGCTGCGATTCGAAGCCAATTTCCTGCTTACGCTTGTCGGCTCGGAGCTTTAGGAGGTCGTTGAGGGCGCGATGGAAGGCGCGGTCGTGGGTGGTTTGGTAGCGGATGAAGAGAGCAAGTTGCTTTTGCTGCTCGTCGGGGGTGAGATCGCCATCGGTGGCGCACTGGTCCTGTAATGAGAGAGCACGTTTCGAGAGCCAATAACTTTGGGCCATCTTTTCGACCAGGATGGATTCGGTCATGGTGGCGGGTTGGTGCTCAAAGCGGAGGCCGCAGAGCACGTGATCGTATTCGTCCTGATTTTCGAATTCAAGGACAGCGAACGAGCTGCCGGTAAGGCCATATTTGAAATTATTTTGAGATGAGGCGGCTTTGCCGCATTCCGTTTTGGGGCCGGTAGAGTGCTGCGCGTTTTCCTGGTTGGCGCGGATTTGGGCTTCGGTGGACACAAAAACAGATTGCTCCTTTGTGCGCAGGATGAAATGAGGTTGTGCGACGCGGGGCGGCGCCGGAGGCGTAAGTTACGAACAAAGGGCGAGATATAGTTCCAGGCCAGTTTGTGACTGTTCGGCAGGTTCAAGAATTAGCGGGAGAGTTCTAACGAAGCGCCGTAAATATTTAAAAGTACTGTGAATTCGTTTGAAAAGACGGCTATTTGCCATTAAAGTAGGACTAAAGTGTCGTCCACTAGTACTTTTACTGTCTTTCCCCATAGACGGCTGCCTCCTTTGCACGTATTGTTGAATTCCAGCGAAAGAAGAGACCCATGAAAATCCTTATGACTTTGCTCTCGTTGCTGGCATCGGCGGCGTGGGCGCAAGCTACGATTTCCCTGAAAGTATTGTCTTCCGCAGTGAACCTCGAATCGCATCAGGTGATTATCGATCTGCAAAATGAGGACGACAAGACGGTGGTGGGCTATGTCCTCGAGGTAAAACTGCTGGACGCCTCCGGCAAGGATCTGACCGATACGCGATTAGGCATCGACCACGCCTATTACAATCCCACCAACGATGCCACTTACAGTGGAGAGGCATATCTTATCCATTCCGGCAGGACCGGCACCGAACGCATCGGAGTGGATCCGCAAGCGGTATCGGTGCAAGTGACCGTGCTCGCCTCCATCTACTCTGACCGGACGGTGGAAGGGGACGCGAGCGCGGCATCGGCGATTTTCGCGCTACGCCGAAGGGTCGCGCAAAATCTAGAGCAGGCTGCGGAACGGACCAAGGGCTCTCCCGCCACATCTGAGGCGGCCCGTGCGACTGTCCTAGGCCTGCGCGATTTAGAGGATGCCCATGTTGATGCAGCGCTCAGCGAGACCCTTGGTATCCCGATGGACACCCTCACGCACAAAGAGCGGGCGCTGCCGGCGGTGGCTGCCGGGGCTCGGGAATGGGAAGGGACGCACGACAGACTCTCGGCAGAGGCAAGCTTCTGAAGTGTGCAAGCGGAGGCGGCCAAGTGAAGCGCCTGCTGAGCTGCTGGTTGTTATCTGCTTCGGCGCTGCTCCCGCAGGCTGCAACGTTCACGTATGCGGGTCCAACGCTCTCACCACCTGCTAATCCGGGCTGCTCTGTGAGCCCGTTCAGTTTCACTCAGAGCGCGACTTATACCTGGCAGACCGGATGCGGCAATGGTGCGCTTGCCTATGGCATCCTCAGCGGAACCGGGACCGGATACTGCTCTGGGCTCGGCATCAACTGTCTTATCAATTATGGCCAGCCCGCGCCCTATTTCAGCTTCTTCTATCAGCAAGATGCGAGCGGCACCTAGTGTTTGTGCTGCTGCTTTACTTCGGCGTTCCGGTGTTCCTCGTTATTGCCGGCTGGCGCTGGGCGGCGGGGATGCTGGGCGAACTCCGCGCCATCCGCAAAGATCTCGATGAGGTCGCAATTACTAATCAACCCGGCGCGCGCAGCAAACGAGGCACGATATCCGAGAACTAAATGCCTGTCGCGGTGAATTCGTGGGCGTGGATGCGCTCTGTGGAAAGAGTCGCCTCGGCGCGGGTGTTTTGAGAAAGGCCGGACGAGGACGTCCGGCGCGAGCCCCGACACAGCTCGATGAGGCCACTAAGGTTTCGCTGGGCGGCGATTCATAGGCAAGAAAAAGCGAACGCTGAAGATTTTGCTTGACGCTTTGGTCAGAATGCGGGAATATCTTTGCAACGACGCGATCTTTGTGTGGATGAGTTTCGTGCGATGACACGCTCATCCGCCCCAGCTAGGGCTTCGGCGAGGCGTGCAGGAGGATCTTATGCCAGCCGACGATCGTAACAAGCCTAAGAACGCGGCGCGCGAAGTCAGACTAGACGACTTTGTCGCAAACGCTGTTCCGGATCCGGCAAATGTTGGACAAACTCTATTTCTTACCGGGTTCCTGGGCGCTTCTTCCCAACCCGAACACACAAGAATTTACGCGGATGCGTCGCTCAGCAGTTACGTCGATGTAGAAACATCGGATATCGTCCACAGCGAGGCGCTATCGAAGGAGCAATCGCCGTTGGGCGGTTCTTACATTTGGCTGAAGCGCAATGCCGAGGTGTACTTTGGCGGGCCCGGGCAATCCACGAAGGGCAAATTCCTGCAGGGGCCGCTGACGGCGGCCTATGGCGCCCAGTTCGGCGCAGCAGAAGGAGCAGTTGCAGGGGCGATCAAGCCCTATCCAACTCTGCAATGCACGTGGAACCCGCCGCAATGCCCTCCGACTGCTCACTTATTCTGCTATTACACGCGCAACCCGTGCGTTGGGGAAGCGGCTGCGGCGGGAGCGGGCCAGGTTGGCGCGGCCGGACCGGAGTTGATCTATCGGCCGCAAACTCTGGGATGCACATACGGCCCTCCGCAGTGCCCCCCGACTGCTTATCTCACATGCAATTACTCCAATCACCCGTGGTGCTACGCGGAGGCGGCTGTGGGGGGAGCGGGCCAAGTTGGCGCCGGAGCCGCGGGCGGCGCAAATCCGGCGATTGCCGTGACCGCGGTTTGCACTCACTGGGTGTGTAACTCAGTGGCTTGTTCGTACTTCTGTCCACACTCGGGCATCTGTACACCAATACCAATCAGGGCAGAGGCAGCAGGTCAGGCGGCGCAGGCGGCTCCGCAGGTAGGCGGCATTTTTCCGACGCTGGTCTGCTCGAATGCGCCGGGATGCTGGTTCAGTTTTGGCGCGTGTCTCACGTTCGGCGGCTGCGGACCGCATCAAACGCCGTTCTGCCCGAAGGCGCAGCCAGCGGCGGCAGAAGTAGCGGGTGGGTACCCTAATACGGCCTATTTCTGTAGCATGTATTGCAACCCGTACGGTACTCATCACACCATTTGCGCCTGCCTGCTTTGAGAACCGAGGCGGCCTGACTTTTGGGCCGGCGTAACACGACATGTAACTAGCGAAGCGCAGATGATATTAAGTCCAGAGAATCTGGTTTACTATCTGCTGGAGCGCGGCTTAGTAACCCGGGACTCGATCGTAAATGGCGGCGTGGAAATTAGCGAGATTCCGCGCCGCAACCGTAACTTTCGGGTGCGACAGCGGAGCGGGCCGGGTTACTTTTTGAAACAGGCCCGCCTCGGAGAGCCGGATGCGACTCGGACCTTGCATGCCGAAGCGGAATGCTACCGATTTGCGGCCCAGGACGAAGCGTTCGCAGACGTTGCGGAGATCGTGCCGCGGTTCCACTCCTACGACGAGCGGCGAGGCGTTCTGGTAACGGAGCTGCTCGACGGGGCGGAAACGCTGACCGAGCACCACTTTCGGAACGATTTATTTCCGGCCTCCGTGGGGGAACAACTGGGCCGGGCGTTTGGAAATTACCACCGCAAAGCGAGCGCGAAGGCACCGGCCGGAATGGATGCGATCTTTCTGCGGCGTCCCGCTTGGGCTTTGTCCTTGCATGACCTGCCGCCCGCGATGGCGCCGCGCCTGAGCGGCGGGATTTATCAAATGCTCGGGATGATCCAGCAGTTCCCGCAATTTGCGGCCGCGCTCGAGAAGTTACGGGCGGAGTGGCGTTTCGACGCGGTGATACACGGCGATATCAAGTGGGACAACTGCGTTCTTTGCGGCGGATCGAACGGAGACTCACGGTTGAGGGTGGTCGATTGGGAGATGGCCGATTGGGGCGATTCGTGCTGGGACCTGGCCGGAATATTCAGCGCGTATCTTTCGTTCTGGGTGCATTCACTGCCAGCGAACGGCTCGGCTGACCCGGCAGCGGCGGCGCTACAAGCGCGCTTCCCGATCGAGAGGATGCAGCCGGCGATGCAACGCTTCTGGAACACGTATACGCAATGCCGAGCGGTTTCGGGCGATGCGTCGCGCGATCTGTTGCGCCGGACGGTGCTGTACACCGGCGCGCGCACTATGCAGACGGCGTTCGAGATGGTGCAGATGGCTCCGCAAGCGAATGCGCATACCGTATTGCTGCTTCAACTCAGCATGAACATTCTGACCGATCCGGAAGAAGCAGCACGCGAGCTGCTGGCCATTGAAGCATGAACATCGATGCGCGTTTAAGAGACGAATTGATTCGCATCATCGATGCGGTGGTAATCCTCTCGCCGACTGCGTTTCGCTTTGCGGGCAAGCGATCTACCGGCATTGCAATGCCAATGCCAGGCTTGCAGCTAACTCCCGGCATGCCTCCGTTGATGAGCGAACTTACGAGCCAGTTATACGATCACTGCTTCTCAAAATGCTTCTCGGGCCAAATCGCAGCGACTGAGGTACCGCAATTCGAAAGCGGGGCTGCGCAGCTAGAAGCCTTGTCAGGCGCGAACGAGAGCCGGGAGCGTTGGGAAGACGGCTGGCAAGTGATACAGGGCATGCCCAACGGCCAAGTGCTGGCATCGCGGGGTGGGAAAATGCGCGCTCTCTCTCCGGGCGAATTTGTGAATCTGGGTGGATCCGGCATGGCATTCGCGCCGGGCACGGTGGTCAGGATCTTTGTGCCGCGCGATTCGCGCACGCTGCAGCCCGGCTACTATTTCGCGTTTGGGGAGACTTTGCCGGATTACAACGATGAGTATTCGGTGGTCCGGTTCTATTGGAATGTCACGTGCGAAGGATCTGCGGAGCTGTTACGGCTGGTCTCGCGAGAGCTGAACCGGTGGCAGGTGCCGTTTCGGTTGAAGACCGGAACCGTGGCGACGATGTTTCGACGCCGCGACAGCGCGGTTCTGTACACGCCGCGGCGGTACGCCCCGTTCACTTTTGAAATCGTTTCCCAAATACACGCCCGCGTGCTGCCGTTGCTGAGGGATGACGTTCCGCTTTTTACACTGCGGCTTGCCGCCGGCTTCGCGTTCGCCGAAGATCCCGGCACGCAGGAGAGTTTCGGCATGTCGCGCTGCCGCATGCTGGCGCAGGCCCTCTGGTTGGCGCATGCGGGTGGGGTTCGGGAATCGGAAGAGCGTTTTCATGCCGTAGCCGAGCAATTTCAGGCCGGCGGGATCTCGCTCGAGCGACCGTGGCTAAACGCCGGCTCGGCGAATGAGTTTCCGTTTGCGGAGGGAGTCGCAGAGGCCGCGTGAAGCCTTTCCTCGCGCAGGCGTTTGCGATCGCGCGGCGCGTCTCGCGGGATGCGATTTGGTGCAACGGCTCGTGCAACTGGATCGGGCCGTCCATCGAATCGACCGATGTGACCGACGTCCGGCATCGGTCTTTTGGCCCGGACCTTTATGCGGGCACGAGCGGCGTGGCGCTGTTTCTTGCTTCGGCCGCGGAGGCGAGCGGGGAGCGGATCGTGCGCAAGACGGCCGAGGGTGCGGCTCGCCATGCGCAGAGCCACGCTCAGGACCTTCCACCCGCGGTGCGCATCGGCATGTATTCCGGCAACGTCGGGATTACGTGGGCGCTTACGCGCGTCGGCGAACTGCTGGGCGACGGAACGTGGGTGGAACAGGGGCTGGCGCTTCTCGACGACATCGATGGGCAGGTCAGCGCGGGTGCGATCGATGTGATGAGCGGGTACGCGGGTGCTATTCCGGTGCTGCTCGATTTATCGCGACGCTACGGGCGGCCCGCTTGGCTCGAGCGCGCGGCGCGCTGGGGTGGCGAACTGGAGCGGAGCGCCGTGAAATCCAGCGAGGGGTGGTCCTGGAGGACGATCGATCTTCCGGCGCAGTTGGCAGGCAGGAATCTGACGGGCTTTTCGCACGGCACGGCGGGAATCGGCTGGGCATTTTTGGAATTGTTTGAAGCGACTCGGGAGCCGCGCTTCCGCGAGGCCGCCGAAGAGGCGTTTCGCTACGAGCGCACACACTACAGCGCGGAGCATGAGAATTGGCCCGATTTCCGGGATTACTTGAGGCCGCCCGGGGCACCGGCAGTGCCCAACTTCGGGGCCGCCTGGTGTCATGGCGCGCCCGGAATCGCTCTTTCGCGGATACGGGCGTGGCGCCTGACGGGCAGCGCCGAGGCGCGGCAGGAAGCCGAGGCAGCGATGCGCACCACCAGGCGAACGCTCGAGTCGCCGAATGCTTTGGGCGGCAGCTTTTCGCTGTGTCATGGTTGCGGCGGCAATGCCGACGTGCTGCTCGAGTACGATCGCGAGTTCCAGGCCCCGGAACTGCGCCAGGTAGCCGAGACGGTTGGGAACCAGGGTATCGAGCAGTTCGAAGCTCAGAGGCTGCCCTGGCCGTGCGGCGTTCCGGGGGCGGGCGAGACCGCGAACCTGATGCTGGGCCTTTCGGGAATCGGCTATTTCTACCTGCGGCTGGCGAAGCCGGAAATCCCGACCGCGCTGATGGTCGGCTGAGGCTGCGGATTTTGCGATATCTCACACGGATTGTTAATATGCAAGTGGCTGGAAGCAGTGTGCTAAATCCACCCTCATGAACGGTAAAGGCACGCATGTGGTGCTCCCTGAATAGTTGGTGAAGGAGGTTGACACGCTGGTGGGATATCGGCAACGAAGCAGCTTTATCGCTCAAGCGGCACAGCGGGAATTATTGCGTATGCGCCAGCACGAAGCGCTGCTCTCGACAGCCGGAGCGTGGAAGGACAAGGATCACCGCGAGCTCGAAGCCGGCTCGGCGCAGTGGGTCAGGAACATGCGCCAAGAGAGCGAACGCCGCGTGAAAAAGATTCGGCGAGCGCGTACCGGATGGCCGGCTTGCTGAAACGCGACTACAGCAAAAAAGGAAAGGCGCTCACGGTTGCTGACGCTACAATCGCTGCAGTTGCAATTCACCACCGCATCCCACCTATCACCGATAACATCAAAGACTTTCCTATGAAAGAGCTGCAGCTCTACCGGCTGCAGTAGCCGAGGGAAGTTGTGGCCCAGGAGAGAGACGCGCGCACTTGGCGGGGTCAAAGTGCGAGCGTGTTGAACTAAAGCTATGGCGGAATACCTGGACGCGGCGATTGAGATCGCGCGCGAGGCTGGGCAGGTGCTGCTGGCGCATTGCGGCGTCGGATTCGAGTTGAAAGGCGCGTACGACCTGGTCACGGCAGCCGACCGCGCGAGCGAACAACTGGTGATCCGGCGGCTGCGGGAACGCTATCCGCAGCATGGCATTGTCGCCGAAGAGGGCGGGCGGGCGGAAATGCAGTCCGCGCTGCGATGGTATGTCGATCCGCTGGATGGGACCACCAATTTCGCGCATGGCTTCCCGATGTGGAATGTCACGCTGGCGCTGGCGCGCAACGACGAGGTGATTGCGGGCGTGGTGTACGATCCGCTGAATCGGGAGCTGTTCGCGGCCGAACGCGGGGCCGGGGCGCGCCTGAATGGCGCACCGATTCACGTCAGCAAGATTGAAGTCTTAAACGATTCCTTGGTATCGACGGGGTTTCCCAGCCGCAAGCGCCATCAAAACGTCAACATTCATTTTTATTACCAGCTCGCGATGGTCACACATGGCGTGCGCCGGGGCGGTTCGGCGGCGATCGACTTGGCCTACACGGCGTGCGGGCGGGTGGAAGCGTTCTGGGAATTCGGGCTGAATCCATGGGACATGGCGGCCGGCACCCTGCTGGTCGAAGAAGCAGGAGGCAAGGTGTCGGGAATGAAGGGAGAGCCGCTGGACCTACACGGGCGATATGTGCTGGTGGACAACGGCCTGATTCACTCGGAGATCCTGAATTTGTTCGGGGAGATTTTCGCGGGGCGTTACCGGCACGAGATGCCGTCGCTGCCGATGGAAGAATGGGAGCTGCAACGTGGCTGAAGCACCGGCAGTGCCGTTGACGCTCGAAGGCGCCTATGTGCTGCATCAGATGTTCCGGGTGCGCCGCTCGGCGTGGCGGGCGCGGGACGAATCGAGGCGCGAGCGCGTGGCCGAGGAGGGCGCGCTGGTGCTGGGCGGCATGGAACAGCAACGTTCCGCGAGCGGGCGGCCGAATCAATCGGCCGTGTACTCACAGATCGGCCACAAGGGCGATGTGCTGGTGGTGCATTTTCGCGATTCGCTCGACCAGGTGCACTGCGCGGAGTTGGCGCTGGCGCGGCTGGAGGTTTCCGACTATCTGGAACCGGTGCACTCCTATTTATCGGTGGTGGAGCTCGGGTTGTATGAGTCGAGTGTAAAGACATACGGGCAACTGCGCGAGCAATGCATTGAGCCGCATTCGCCCGAGTGGAACGCGGCGGTGGCCGAAGTGATCAGCCGGCAGGCGATGGCGATGGAGCCGCGTTTGTATCCCGAGATTCCGGCGGCAAAATATCTCTGCTTTTATCCCATGGACCGCAGGCGCGGCGAGGAAAAGAACTGGTATCAGTTACCGTTGGCGGAGCGGCAGCGCATGATGCATGAGCACGGCTTGATCGGCAGGCGGTACGCCGATTCGGTCCGGCAGATCATCACCGGTTCGATCGGGTTCGACGATTGGGAGTGGGGAGTGGACCTATTCGCAGACGACCCGCTGGTGTTCAAGAAGCTGATTTATGAGATGAGGTTCGACGAGGTCAGCGCGGTGCATGCATTGTTCGGCGCGTTCTATGTCGGTGTGCGGGTGGGGGCAACCGACTTGGGGCGGCTTCTTAGCGGTGAGCTGTAGCAGGGCGCGCTGCTAAGCGGCCTGAGACGGCCTCCATTAGACGGTTCTAACTAGTTGAAGATGGTACGCTTAGAATTCGAAAAATGCGTACTGTCGACCTCATTCACCGGAAGCGGGATGGCGAGGAATTGTCGCCTGAGGAAATCCAACATCTCGTAGACGGCTACACCCGAAGCGAGATTCCCGATTACCAGATGTCGGCCTTCCTAATGGCCGTGTATTTCTCCGGAATGTCAGACCGCGAAGTAAGCGCCATGACCGAAAGCATGGTGAATTCGGGGACGACGGTAGACCTCTCGTCGATTCCGGGCATCAAGGTCGATAAACACTCTACGGGCGGCGTGGGCGATAAAACCAGTCTGATCGCGTCGCCGATTGCGGCCTCGGCCGGGGTGGTGGTCCCGATGATCTCCGGGCGCGCGCTGGGCCATACCGGAGGCACGCTGGACAAGCTCGAATCGATACCTGGGTTTCGCACGGACCTGACGATCGACGAATTTCGAGCGCTGCTGACGGAGCACCAGCTCGCATTCATCGGGCAGACGCCGGAGGTAGCGCCCGCGGATGGAAAGCTGTACTCGCTACGCGATGCCACGGCGACGGTGGAATCGATTCCTTTGATCGCCACCTCGATCATGTCGAAAAAGCTGGCCGTGGGGCTAGATGCGTTGGTGCTGGATGTGAAGGTAGGCTCCGGCGCGTTCATGAAGAAACAGGTGGACGCGCGGCGTTTAGCGCAGATGATGGTCGGGATTGGACGCCGCATGGACAAGCGTGTTCAGGCGTTGATTACCGATATGAACCAGCCGCTGGGCTACGCGATCGGGAATGCGCTGGAGGTGATGGAGGTCTCGCAGACGCTGCAGAACGCCGGCCCCTCGGACCTGACGCGCATCTCACTCGAGCTGGCGGCGCGCATGATGTTCCTGGGCAAAATCACCAAGACGCTGGAGGAGGCGCGGGAGCTGGCGACCTCGAAGCTGCTGGATGGCTCGGGTTACCGCAAGTTCAAAGACGTGATTGCGGCGCAGGGCGGGAATCCGCAAGTGCTGGACCGCTTCGAACTGCTGCCGAACGCGACCGGAGCGCAGGAGATTACGACGGCGCGCGGCGGATATGTCAGCGGTATCGATGCGGAGCTGATCGGCCAGGCGTCGTCCATGATTGGGGCCGGCCGCAATACGAAGGAAGACTCGATCGATCCGGCGGTAGGAGTTATTCTCGAAGTGAAGGTGGGGCAGAAGATCGATTCGGGGAGCATCTTGTGCCGTAT
This sequence comes from Bryobacteraceae bacterium, assembly GCA_036269275.1. Lineage (GTDB taxonomy): Bacteria > Acidobacteriota > Terriglobia > Bryobacterales > Bryobacteraceae > Bog-105. The sequence goes on from DATASJ010000099.1 coordinate 127,684, forward strand.
CTACTACACGAGCGAAGAACATCTGGAGGAAGCGGCCGAGCTGGTGGAAGGCGCATTCAAGATTTCGCAGCAGCCGACGGATGAGCGCGATTTGATTCTGGAAGTCGTCAGCTAGCCGAAGCGAATGGCCAGATTCGACGGGATCGTCGGCCTAGTCGCAATTCTCGCTTCCGCCTATCTTTTCTCGACGCGCCGCTCGGCGATTCAAAAACGGGTGATCGCGTGGGGCATCACGCTGCAATTCACGTTCGCGTTTCTGATCTTGCGGACGCGGTTGGGCGAAGTGTTCTACGGAGTCAGCCTGTTCGTGAATGCGCTGTTAAACTACACCGCGGCCGGCTCCAGCTTCGTTTTTGGCGACAAGCTGGGCCTCAAGAACGACCAGTTTGGCGTCATTTTTGCCTTCCAGGTGCTGCCGATCGTCATCTTCATCTCGTCGCTGTTCGCCATTCTGTACTACCTGGGCGTCATGCAGGTGTTTGTGAAGGGCATGGCGATCGTGATGCAGAAATTCATGGGGGCGAGCGGCGCGGAATCCACTTGCGTGGCAGCCAGCATCGTGATGGGCCAGACCGAAGCGCCGCTGACGGTGCGGCCATTTCTCGAGAGCATGACGCAATCCGAGCTGTTCACCATCATGACCAGCGGCATGGCTCATGTTTCGGGATCGGTCATGGCGGCGTACGTCGCTATCGCGCATGTTTCGATCGCGCATCTGCTGACGGCCGTGATCATGACTGCGCCGGCGACGATCATGCTGGCCAAAATGTTTGTACCCGAGACCGGTATGCCGGTGACTGCGGGAACGGTCAAGGTGGAAGTGGAGAAACCGGGCGTGAACCTGATCGACGCCGCGGCGCGCGGCGCGGGAGACGGCCTGCAATTGGCTTTGAATATCGCGGGGATGCTCATTGCGTTCCTGGCGTTGATTGCGATGCTGAACGGCGCGCTGGGCTGGCTGCATTCGTTTGCGCATTGGATTCCGGGGTCGTTGCAAGAAATACTGGCGAAGCTGTTTGCACCCGTCGCGTGGGCGCTTGGCGTTTCGTGGAACGACTGCGCGACGATCGGAAACCTGTTGGGCACGCGCATGATCCTCAACGAATTCGTAGCGTTCGTGGATCTCGGCAAGGTGCAACAGATGCTGCAGCCGCGCTCGTTTATCATTGCCACGTTTGCATTGTGCGGGTTTGCGAACCTAAGTTCGATCGCCATTCAGATCGGCGGCATCGGGGCGCTCGCGCCGTCGCGAAAATCCGACCTGGCGCGGCTGGGCTTGAAAGCGATGCTGGTCGGCACACTGGCGAACTTTATGTCGGCCTGCATTGCAGGCATTCTTTTATAGCTTTATGCCGGAAGCAGCTCAATTTGTTCTGTCGCAAACAACATCCCTGACGCCACGGATCGGAGTTGTGCTGGGGAGCGGGCTGGGCGCGTTCGCAGAGTCGCTGAGCGGCGCGGTTCGCATTCCCTATAGCGCGATTCCGGGTTTCCCGGCGGCGACGGCAGCCGGACACGCGGGCGAGTTGGTGATGGGGACGCTGGGGGCGAACGGCAAAGGCACCGATGTGGCCGTGATGTCCGGCCGCTTCCATCTGTACGAAGGCTACACCGCGCGGGAGGTGACCAGCGGCATTCGTTTGTTCCGCGAGCTTGGCGTCGGGCGCGTCGTGCTGACCAATGCGGCGGGCGGCATCAACCCGGACTTTCGAGCCGGCGCATTAGTGCTGCTTTCGGACCACATCAATCTGCAGGGCGCGAATCCGCTGGTGGGGCCGAATGACGACCTGGGTCCCCGGTTTCCCGATATGACGGAGGCGTATTCGATCGAGCTGCGCGAGCTGGCGCGCGAGACGGCCGTGGAAGCCGGCATTCCGCTGTACGAAGGCGTTTATGCCGCGGTGCTTGGCCCGAGTTACGAAACGCCGGCCGAGATACGGTATCTGAAGGCGATCGGGGCTGACTTAGTCGGTATGTCGACGGTGGCCGAGACGATCGCCGCCAACCACCTGGGAATGCAGGTTCTGGGGATCTCTTGCGTGACGAACCTGGCCGCGGGCCTGAGCGGCGAGAAGCTGAATCACGAAGAAGTGCTCGAGACGGGGCGCCGCGTCGCGGGCACTTTTTTGAAGTTACTGACGGCGTTGCTGGCAAAGCTAGACTGAGGCGGCACCCAGTCGGTGAATCGCTGCGACTGCGTAATGCGCCGATTTCGCGTCATACCTGGACAGATACTTGCGCCGCTCCTCGGGAATAACGGCAGTCTCATGATCCGGACCTGTGAGGGCGCGAATCGAATCTATGGAATCCCAGAGCATCATGGTGATGAATTCGACCTCATCGCCCGTTTCCCGCCGCAGCAGATAGCTGCCCAGATAGCCTTTCGCTTTTCCGACACCGGGCAGCAGCTCCGGTTTCAACATCGCCTCATAGGCGTCGGCATACTCAGGCTTGGTGTATCCGTGCCAGACTCTTGCGATCACGCAACCTCCTGGAATGTTGGGACTTAATCGGCTTCATCATCGAGCATTTGGAATGTCAAGGCGGAGACTGCGCTTATGCGCCGGCAGCGCTGGCGCTCGCTCGACCTCCGATAGAGGTCACCCGCACTGGCGATGGATAGTTCGAAGATAGAGTCGCGTACTGCGGGAGAACTTGGTTAACCAAATGGGTCGCGATGGCGGAGTCGAAGCCAAGTTGGCGCGCTTCAGCCGAGATGACGGCCGCCGGAACCAACGCCGACGCCGGGTGGAATTCACTCTGCATCTTCAGTATTTCTAACTCGGTCTTACGTGTGTTCGCATCGTTCAGCCTTATCTCGCTGTCGATCTTCGATGTCTCCTTGTAGGTTTTGTACCAACCTAAGGCGGACTCGACAATTCCGCTGATAGCCGAGATCCCGCCGCCCCAGAAAGCGATGGTTGCGGCCGCGCCCAGCGGCAGCGCGGTATACGCAAGGATAATTAGCCCGATTCCGCCGATGAGCAAGGATGAACCCGCCAGTGAGTATCCAATGGAGCCGGGGTAGACCTTCGCTACCGCTGGAGGCGCCAGTGCCACAGGAACCCCTAACGCGTCGATTACATGAGCGATTCTGTGGGATACGTGCCAAAGGACAATCGAGGCTGCCGTCAGTTCGTTCAGGGGCATCCCGCCAGATTCATCGAAATGAACAAGCGGCACATCAACGCTGATTTCGGTCGGTCCGGCGTCTGGCGAAATCTCAAGGTCCGCGTCGTGGGCGAGCACTTTGAACTCATCATCTGTTAGGCTGATGTGTCGCAGCAGTGGCGTAAGTATCGCGCGAGTTTCGTCGGATGTCAGCGTGCCTGTTAGGACTCCGCTAAGGCGTCGAAGCGTAAGGATTTCGGCCTCGTCGATTATTTCTGTCTGCTTATCTGCCGGAAAACGCTTGAGAACGTCTCTGATAAATCCGCTGGTGCCCATTGGAAACCGGAGTCGCGCCGAGCCGCGCGGCAACTCGCAGGAAATGTGTCAGACATATGATAACTGAATGCGTCATCGTGATATCTCCACGGAGGAACCCTCAATCATGGGCGGATCCTTCCATATCTGCAGGCTGAGGGCGGCTTCCGTTTGCTGCTCCTCGGCGTGCTTTAAGCGCGCATAGGCGGCATCTATGCGCAGAACATAGGCATGGCCGATGTTATCGATCTCGCTGCTCGCCAGGCCGCGCATTTTGCCGTCGCGAACCAAATTCACATGGGCCCGCACCGCGCGCTGCCATTCGTCGTACAAATTTTGGATGTTTGCGCCTTCCATGGGTACATTTTGCAATCGGCGAGGTGAGGCACTCAACAGAGTTTGGTTCCAGTCTGTGACCAGTACGCACTCAGCCATTCGGGAGTTCGAGAGTAAGGCGGACAGCGGGCCGGCTGCAATCCGGACTTACCGCTCAGGGCTCTACGTCGGGCGTTTTTGTTTCGCCCGTGTCGGCCGCCCAATCGTCCGGCGGAACGTCATTCACGTTCGTCAGGCCCAAGCGGCCATCGCTCGGCTCCATGATTTCGATGCCGTCGGAATCGCGCAGCTCTTCTTCGATGCTCGAACGGCCGCTGGTGGGATGGCGGATGGAGGACGTGCCGCCGAAAGAAGTCGGATCGACGGTAGGCTGGGCGGGGCCGGATCCCAGCTCGTCGGGACGCGCCTCGTTATCGCCCGTGTCTTCGCGGTCGCCGCGATGGATGGCGCTATCGTTGGGACCAAAGAAAGCGGTTGGAAGCGCGACAGGCAACTCGAGCAAGGGGAACGGAAGCGGAACGTTGCCGGGCAGGTGAATCGATGGCATCAGCACATCTGGTGGACCATCCCCGGTAAGTTTTTGTTTCGGTGGCGAAGCAACCGAGCGGAAATAACGCCGGGCTCGCCGCCGGCGTGATACAACTGCTGGTTGAACCACCCCGCCGCCATGGCTGCAGCACATCGACGAATGCACCGCATTGGATACGCGTCTGCCGTTGCGGTGGTGGCTTGTTTTGCCGCGCGGGGAGCGCAGGATGCAGCGCCGGATTCGGCCGAACAGGAGCGGATGCTCGACGCCATGCGGGTGTACGCCGCACAGTACGTCGCCAATCTGCCGAATTTTCTCTGCGAGCAGGTGACGCGTCAATTTGAAGCGGGCAGAAAGCCGAATCGTTGGCGAACAGGAGATGTTCTGACTTCGAAGCTACTGTTCAGCAATGGGCAGGAGGAACGGAACCTGGAGTTGGTGAACGATAAACCAATTCGGCCGGGGATGCGCGCCTGGCGCACGCCGCTTCAAACGGAGGGCGAGTTCGGGATCTTGATGGATCGAGTCTTCAGTGCCCCGAGTCAAGCGTCTTTCATATGGAAAGGCTGGGAATTGGTACGAGGCCAGCGCACCGCCGTGTTCGATTTCGCGATTACCGCCGAGAACTCGACGATGACGCTTCGGCTGAGCGATCTGGCGAAGGCCACAGTTGCTTATCACGGCACAGTATACGGTAGTCCGGAGAACGGGGCGATCTGGCGCATCACGGATGCCGCGACCGACCTTCCCAAGAAATTGCGGACCAAAAGCATCGCAACGATGGTTGATTACGATCAAGTATCAATTGGGGAAAAGAACTACTTACTGCCCGTTCAGGCAACTATTTGGATGACGACAGATACCAACAACGTCCGGAACGAACTAGAGTTTCGGAATTACCGTAAATTCGAGACGGATTCAGTGATTAAGTTCGCCGCAGCGGACGAGCCTGGAAGCGCGGCCGCTCATCCAAAAAATTGAATCGGGCGCCAGCCTGGCAAACTACCTAGTCCCGTGGAAGGTATTCCGAGCTCGCCGGTCCGGTTGGTAGAGTGAATTGTGGCGCCAACCGGCTCACCCGAATCCCCCTCTGTCCTTGAGAATGAGTCGGAATTGACTCCGTCCTTCCAGGTGCAATTATCGGCCGCAAACCGCTGCGCTTTGAACCAGCCAATCCCGGCAATCGTATATGCGGCGGATTCTTTGCAGATCCTGGAGGCGAACGCGGGGGCGCTCGAGCTGTATGGTTATAACGCGGAGCAGATACGGTCATTGCGAATGACCGACCTGTTCCAGGCCGAGCCTCGCAACGTATCAGCTTTGATCGACGATCTTCGGAAGTCTGTGAACGCCATCGGCCCGGCGCTTCAACGCCACCCGCAAGAGCAAAAGCTGGTGGTTCGCCTGGTTTCCTTCCCCTGCGATGCGGAGGGCCTGGACGCTCGCATGGCGATCATTCAGGACGAAACCGGGCGCTATATTGCGCAAAAAATTCTGCAGGATAACGAAGAGCGCTACCGCGAGCTGTTCGAGAACGCCAATGACGTGATCTTTCTGCATGATTTGAAAGGCAAGATTCTTGCAGTGAATCGCGCGGCTGAACAGTTGAGCGGCTACTCGCGGGACGAAGTGCTGGGGGAAAGCCTGGAGCAACTGATCGCTCCGGAAGCAAGGGTGTTAGCGGAAGACACCATTCGCGCTCATCTGGGCGGGAGCACGACGCAGCATTATGAGCTTCCGCTGCTCTCGAGGTTCGGCGTGCGGCGCTTTCTCGAAGTAAGTACGCGGGTGCTTTATTGCAGCGGCCATCCGGTTGCAATTCAGGGAATCGGCCGGGACGTGACGGAACGCAAGCTGGCGCAACAGCGGCTGCTCGAATCCGCGCGCGAGTTGCAGCGCAAGAATGAGGAGTTAAGCACGGCTCTCAAGCTGGCTCGTGAAGCCACGCAGTTAAAGGAGCAGTTCCTGGCGAACACCTCGCACGAACTGCGCACGCCGATGAACGGCATCATGGGCATGATCAACCTGCTGAAGAGCACAGATCTGACGGTAGACCAGCGGGATTATGCCGACGCGGTCAGCCAATGCGCCAATGACTTGCTGACGATCATCAGCGACATCCTGGATCTGTCGCAGATCGAGGCCGGCCGGCTGTTGCTTGCCGACGAGCCGTTTGACGTGCATGAGAGCGTTAAATCCGTGATGAAGCTACTGGGTCTCCGCGCAACCGCCAAAGATCTGGCACTCACCTGCGATATCGATTCGCATCTGCCGGTGGCCATCAACGGCGACTGTGTGCGGTTCCGGCAAATTCTGACCAACCTGATCGCGAACGCCATCAAGTTTACCCGCGAGGGGGGCGTGCAGGTGCGGCTGAAGACAGCCGAAGAGGGCCGCCGTCTGCGATGCGAGGTGATCGACTCGGGAATCGGGGTGGTTGAATCCGCGCGCGGGCGCATCTTCGAAGCATTCGTGCAGGCCGACGGAACCACCCGCCGCCGCTTTGGCGGCACAGGCCTGGGTTTGACCATTTGCAAGCAACTGGTGGAAACGATGAGCGGCCGAATTGGCATGTTCAGTAACGATCCGGAGCCCGGTTCCACATTTTGGTTCGAACTGCCGCTCCGTCCAGCCGAAGGGGCAGTTGAAGAGGCACTTATGGAGAGCGAGTTGGCGGCCACCTGGCCCGAGCGGACTTAAGAGCGCTCAATCGCATACCCGGTGGGTCCGAACGGCGCGTTTCTCCTTCTGATTTTCGGCCTGCTGGGCGTATATTGCGAGTTCATTTGGCCGGGGCGCATCGTCCCGGGCGTAGTTGGCGCCGCTCTGGCGGTGGCCGGAGCTTACTTTCTCTTTCGCGGATCCTTGCAAATTACCGGAGTCGTGCTCTTGGGAATCGGCGTCCTGCTGCTGGTAACAGAAGCGCTGGGCGCGCCTTATTTTTTGCTCGGGGCCCTCGGCACAGTGGCGCTGACGGCGGGGTTCGGCTTGCTTCTGCCGGGCTCGCGTCGAATCGCCCCCGGCCTGGCGGTCCCGGTTTCGCTGCTATTCGGCGTTTTGACGACGCTCCTAGGCTCTATCGCGAAGCGAGCGCGCCGGAATAAGCGGGCCGGCGCGAAGGGCCCAAACTAGGACGGAACTTTTCCGAAAATGCGGCGTAGAGTAAGTGTATGCTGCGCCTTAGTTTCCTCCCTTTGCTGGTTGCCGCCTCAGGTCTTCCGGTTTTCGCGTCGGTCGATACGGCGCTACTGGCCCTTGTCCCGCCCGGGACGAAGGTGGTCTCGGGAATCGATTTTGACCGCGCTCGCGGCTCAGAGTTCGGCCAGTACATGACAGCCAAAATTCATAGCAACGACCAAGATCTGGAGCATTTCATCAGCGAAACCGGTTTCGATCCGCGGCACGACCTGCAGCAGATTCTCTTCGCAACGAGTGGTCCGGCGGAAAACGGCAACACGTCGAAATTCGCCATCCTGGCGCGCGGAAACTTCGATTCCGACCGGATCACAGCCGCCGCAAAGACTAAAGGCATAACGCCTCAAAGTTTCCACGGCGTGGACTTATTCATCGACAAATCTCAGCACGACGGGCCAAGCGCCTTCGCGTTTCTGGGCGACGGCGTCGGGGTAATGGGAGATTCCGAGACCGTGAAGCAGATCATCTCGAATCGCGCCACGGCGACTGCGCTCGATCCCGCTCTCGAAGCCGCGGTCTCCAAAGTTGGGTCCGATAACGACGCCTGGTTTGTTTCCTTGCTGTCCGGAGGATTCCTGGCGCATCACATCAACACTCAAATCAACGGCGACTCGGCGAGCCATGACGCCAAGCAGTCTATGCCACAGGCACAGGCGCTGCAGTCGGTGTTGCAATCGAGCGGCGGCATACAGTTCGGCTCTACCATTCGGGTATCTTTCGACGCTCTCACTCGCTCGCCCCAGGATGCTACCTCGCTCGCCGACGTGGTGCGGTTTTTTGCGAGCATGGTGCAGATGGAACGGCAGAAAGATCCGCGCGCGGGCGTCGCGGCCACGGCTTTCGACAACATGAACCTGGCGACCGATGGCGACGCCATGCATCTCTCCATTTCGATGCCGGAAAAGGGGCTGGAACAGCTCATCGACAGCATGCCGTCACACGGCGCGGCAGGCGCGCACGCAATGTCGGCACACCCTCACGCCCAGTAGGCGGTGACGCCAATCACGATGCCCGCCACGGCGGCTATTGCGCCCGCCCAAAAGAAGGGTTTTCGCTTGGTCAGGATAGCGAGCGACGAGAGCACGATGGCAATCTCCAGAAACACTTCGCCGAAATGGAAGCGATCGGCCTTCGCGCCGTTGGCGTCCCGCTCTTTCTCGAGATCGCGCGCTTTCTCCTGGATATCGGCGGCTTCCTTCTTGTATCGTTTCGCGTCCTGCTCGTAAGTGTTGGCCACAGCCGATCCGGGGCGGAGATCTTTCAAGCTGTCGCGCGTGGCCTGCGCCACGTAGTGGCGAATGTCTTTGGCCTGGGAGTATGCCCACGTATCGGAAACTTTCCCCTGGATGAGCAGTTTCTCGGTATTGAAGTGCTGGGCTAGAACCGAGACCACTGCCAGGAACGCGGCGATGATCGCCATGGTTCCGGCGACGGTCTTATCGAACGGATCATGGGCGTGCTGTACGTGTTCTTCAACCTCGTCGTGAGCGGACATGAGGACAAGCTAGCACGTGTCTCAGGCCGTTCGCGCGGTATCGGTCTTCAGCATGCTCGAAATCTGGCGCACCAGGCGCCGGTAATTCAAGTCCGCCAGCGTGCGGAAGGGAAACCACTCGCCGTCGCGCCAGGTGGAGAAATACCAGCGGGAGAAAATGGCCAGCTCTTCCACTCGTTGGCCGGCCGTCCGTGGCGCGGAAAGAGATTGAGAGAGGCGTTCCCGCAATTCGTGATCGAGCGATTTGGGCCGCGACTCTTCGGCGGAAAAGTCCAGCGTCACGCAGTCCTGCCAGAGACCGTGAACCATCGGCCAGAGCCGGAATTGCCGTTCTTCGCTGGCCCGCGTCAAGGCGACTCCGTCGAAGCGGTGGATTTCGGTTACGACTTCCGGCCGTGCGCCGGCGGCCGCATTGACCTTTTCCAGGCGTTTATGGAGTTGCGCGGCTTGCTCGAAATCGGTGTCTTCACAAGCGCGGTCGCGGGCGGCAGACAACGCCGCCGCGGTGCTCTTGCCGTTCGTCCAAAGAAAGTCGGACACGCGATTGGCTTCGGCACCATATTCTTCGGCCGTAACCGCACGTTGGCAGGGCCGAAGACATTGGTTCATTTCGCCATAGATGCAGCCGGGATGATCGGCGCGCGGCGCCAGCACGTCGGTGCAGCGCCGAATCTGAAACAGGCTCAGCATCTCCTGCTCATAGGCCTGCGCAAGGTCGCGGCTGGCGAAGGGGCCGAACATCGGCACATCCCGCCGCGGAATGCGATTCATCACTCGAAGGCGCGGGAATGCATCGTTGTGCGTGAGGCCCAGGAACCAGGGCATGCGCAGCCGAAGGCGGGTCAGATATTCGCCGGGGAAGTGCAGCTTCGATAGCTCATAGAGAAGCAGCAACGTTTCGAGGCGCGACCCTGTGGCCCAGCAATCGACGGAAGTCAGATTCCGGCGGAGCCTGGTGATGGGGCTGTCGAGGCCCACGTGCGAGGAGACCAGCAGCCGAGCCAGCCGCCTGCGCAGGCTCGACGACCAACTGAGATACGGCGGCCGTTCCGCCGCGTGCAGGGCGTAGACACCGGCTGCCGGGAGGGCCGCTAGCTGCTCCGGAAGGGCCGCGGCAGTCAAGTCGAGGATAATCGGTGCAGGAATTCTCACATGCGCAGCGATCCAGACAGATTCCTCTTGATTTTACCGGCGTGATGGCAGCGAATACCACACGCAGGTTCTCGGCGCTGTTTTTCTTTCTGTTGGCCTATCTGGTGCTCTATCCCTACGCTCAAAACAGGGGCTTCCCATATCTGGCGTTCCGCGTTTTCGGTACGGTCGTCACGGTGCTTAGTATTTATGCGGTAAGTTTCCGGCGCAGATTTGTTGTGACGGCGTTGATCCTGGCGATTCCCGCATTGGCGCAACGTATCTTCCTGCCTCGCGCGAACGAAGGCCCGCTGCCGCTGCTCAGCATCGTGCTCGGTTTTGCCTTCGATCTGCTTATCGTGGTCGTTATCTTCCATCGTGTTTTCGTCAAAGATGAACCTACTCGGGAAACGATCTTCGGGGCCTTGTGTATCTATCTGCTGGTCGGATTCAGCTTTGCCAGCGTCTACGGTATGCTGGCTGCGATCCAGCCGCACGCCTTCTATCTGGACCCGGCCCTTAACATCCGCACTGTTCCCGACCGGTTCGATCTTATCTATTACAGCTTCACAACGCTGACCTGCCTGGGAGCGGCCGGAATCTCACCGGTTTCCACCCAAGCACGCTCGGTCTCTGTTATCGAGTCATTACTGGGTGTTTTGTACCTGGCGGTACTCATCTCCAGGTTGCTAAGCGCCTATCACGCCCGGCGCGCCGCGCTGGGTAGCGGTAATGAGGGATGAAAGCGTTTGATATCTAAGCTGAATGGAAGGCACGCGCCTGTTCCTATTGCTACCCCATAAGACCGGTGCGACAATACCTATGGGATTCCAATGGAAAGCAAAGTTGAGGTTTGGCAAGGGACGCTCGCCTTGATGGTTTTGAAGACGCTCGAAACGATGGGGCCTCAGCACGGTTATGGCATCGCGCGGCGGATTGAGCAGACCAGCCGCAACATGCTGTCACTGAACTATGGAACCCTCTATCCAGCGTTGTTGAAGCTGGAGCAAGAGGGCGCAATCGCGTCGGAGTGGGGCGTTTCAGAAAACAACCGGCGAGCGAAGTTCTACAAGCTGACACGGGCGGGCCGGAAGCAACTCGAACGGGAGGCGCGGGATTGGGCGCAAGCCACCGCGATTCTGGGGCGGTTTCTGAAACCTGAAGGAGGCCGGGCATGAAGCGGCTCAGAGCCTGGAGGATGAGGATTGCCGGCGTGTTCGGCAGGGACCGGTGGAACAAGGAAATAAGCGAAGAGTTCGAGAGCCACCTGGAACTGCACATCGCCGACAATCTGCGCGCCGGCATGACAGCCGACGAGGCGCGGCGCGAGGCGCTGCTGAAAATGGGAGGCCTGGTATCCGCCCGCGAAGCGTATCGCGACCGGAGCACGGTGCCGTTGGTCGAACATTTGGCCTCCGACCTGCGGTTTAGCATCCGCCAATTGCGGAAGCGTCCGGGGTTCGCAGTTACAGCCGTGCTGGTACTGGCGCTAGGGATAGCCGCGAGCACCGCAATTTTCGCGTTCGTAGACGCAGCACTGATTCAACCAATTCCTTATGCGCGGCCGGCGGCGCTCATGGAAGTAGCAGAGCGTTCGACGTTATTCCCGCTCAATGACCTTTCTTATCCCGACTTTCAGGACTGGCGACGCTATAACACGGTTTTTCGCTCGATGGATGCCTTCGGCGGCGGAGGCTTTCTGCTGAGCACAAAAAACGGAATCGAGCCGGTGCATGCCGGGCGGGTGAGCAGCGGATTCTTTCGGACACTCGGCGTGAGTCCAATGCTCGGGCGAGACTTCTCAGCAAGCGAAGAGGCGCCTGGGCGAAACCAGGTGGTGATGTTGAGCTATGCGACGTGGCAACAGCGATTTGGCGCAAGCAAGAACGTGCTGGGACGGAGAGTCGTGTTGAGCGGCGAAGCGTATACGGTGGTCGGCGTGTTGCCGGAGGACTTTCATTTTGCCCCGATCGGCGGGGTGGACTTCTGGAGCATCATCGATCCGAAGGGCTCATGCGCTATGCGGCGAAGCTGCCACGACCTGTTCGCCGTTGCACGCCTGAAGGACGGCGTTTCGATAGCGCGCGCTCTCGCCAACGTGACGTCGATAGCGGCGCAGGTCGAGCGGCAGTATCCGGACTCGAATCGCGGGCAGGGCGCGAACGTAATTCCCTTGGCGGAAGCGATCGCCGGCGAGTTCCGCCCGATTCTGATGGTGCTCATGAGTGGCGCAGCGCTGCTGCTGTTGATTGCGTACGTGAATGTGGCGAGTCTGATCCTGCTTCGCTCGGAGGGCCGGAAGCGGGAGGTCGCTGTGCGCCGCGCGCTAGGAGCTTCCGTGCAACGCCTGGTGAGCCAGTGCGCCACGGAGGCGCTGGTACTGGCCGCCGCGGCGACCGCCGCCGGTTTGCTATTGGCGAAGTGGACCATGCAGATGCTGCTGACCCTCATTCCGGCGGAGAAGCTATCCGGAATGCCGTTTCTGCTGAATCTCGGCTTGGATACGCGCGTGATCGGTTATGCAGCGGCGCTGGCGTGGATGGCTATGATCTTGTTCACGGCTACGCCGGTCCTGCATTTCTCATTGTCGGAAATGCGCGACGGGCTGGCGGAAGGCAGCCGTGGTTCGGCTGGGAGGGCATGGCGAAGGATCGGTTCGCGGCTGGTGGTGGTAGAACTTGCGACGGCGATGGTACTGCTGGTGGGGGCCGCGCTGTTCGCGAAGAGCTTATATCGATTGCTGCATGTCGATCTGGGATTTCGAGCGGATCACCTGGCGTCGATCGAAGTAGGGGCTCCGGGCAAGAGTTACGCCAAGGACCAACCACGCATTGCGCTGGCACGCGACATTGTCCGCCGGCTACAGGCACTGCCGGGCGTGCAATCGGCGGCACTTACGACGTTACTGCCGGTTAGTTACAACGGCGATACCGATTGGATTCGCTTCGTTGGAAAGCCGTACGACGGGAAGCACATCGAAGTGGACGAGCGGGATGTAAGCTCGGAATTTTTTCAGACCATCGGCGCAAAGCTCCTGCGCGGGCGCTACTTCAGCGACGCCGAGGACGAGTCCAAGCCCGAAGTGGTGATCGTCAATGAGACGCTGGCCAGGAAGTATTTTCCAGGCGAAGATGCGATCGGGAAACAGATGGGAGATACAAGCCTGACGCCGAAGTCGATCAAGACGATTATCGGAGTGGTGGAAGACATTCGCGAAGGCACGCTCGATTCCGAGATCTGGCCGGCGGAATATCGTCCGTTCAACCAAGATCCAAGCACTTACTTTTCCGTGCTTGTGCGTACCTCCCAAAAGCCCGAGGCCGTGCTCCCGGCGCTCGGCCCAGCCATCGAGCAAATTCGTCGCGATGCCGGAGTTCGCGGTGAGGCAACCATGGAGGACTTCATCGATCATTCGATGACTGCGTATCTGCATCGGTCTTCGGCGTGGCTGGTGGGAGGCTTCGCGGCGAGCGCGCTCCTATTAGGAATTGTGGGGCTCTACGGGGTTATCGCATACTCGGTAAGTCAGCGAACGCGAGAGATTGGCGTGCGCATGGCACTGGGCGCGGAGCACCGTTCGGTCTACCGCCTGATCATGCGGGAAGCGGGCTGGCTGGCGATGCTAGGGATCGGAATCGGCGCAGCAGGTTCGATCGCCGGAGCAGTGTTTGCGCGGAAACTGCTGTTCGGGGTCCATACATGGGACCTGCAGAGCCTGGTTGCGACGGCGGGAATGCTGGCAATCGCGGCGCTTGCGGCGAGCTTCGTACCGGCACGGCGGGCCGCCTCGGTGAATCCGGTGGATGCCTTGCGGGCGGAGTAACCTGCGCGGTGTATGTCACGTCCATTTTCCGGGCCGCCGGTATGGACCGTTAGAGAGTTGTAAGTGCCTCGCGCAAGCAAACAGTTCCGGGTTCTCTACAAAGTTTTTCTATTCCGCCTGGTAGACACTAGCCTGCTTTCGGCGCGCTCTGACACCGGCAGCTTGTTAGGCCAAATCGTGGCGCTTCTCGCTGCCTTCAGCTTTGTCGTTACTTACACTCTGCTACCGAGATACGTATCCTCGACTCTGGCGAGGCCAAGAATACTCACGGCCGCTTGGGGCGATGAGGAATTTCTGATCGCGACAACGATGGTGGTTACGGCTCTCTTTGCGACTCTATTCTGGAATACGATTCTGCCCGAGACGCAGGATAGTCTTATGCTCGCTCCGCTGCCGGTAGAGATTCGCACCGCCGTTTGCGCGAGGCTGGCAGCGGCCGTTAGTGCGCTGATCCTGTTTGGACTGGCCGCGAATTTTTTTACAGGATTTAGCTTTCCTTTTCTGATTGTTCCTGAAGGCGGCCGTCTGCTTCGGTCTGTCGCGGCGTATTGGGCCACCATGGCGGGCGCGGGAGCCTTCGCATTTTGCACACTGTTGGCTATTCAAAGCGTGACGGCAATCCTACTTCCGTACCCGCTATTCCGAAGATGTTCCGCGTATCTTCAACTATGCGCCGTCGCCGCTATCCTGGGCGGGTATTTTCTCACGCCGGCGCTCGCCGCGCCGAATGGACTGACAACGCCCGAGAACCGAGTTTTCCTCGCCTGTATTCCTTCTTTCTGGTTTCTGGGTCTGTTTCAGGATCTGAATGGTCCGGTTCAGCCTTTGTTTCATCCACTCGCGCAACGGGCATGGTGGAGCTTGGCATTTGCCTTCTTCGTTGCGGCGGCAAGCTACGCGCTCGCATCTACGCGGATGTTTCGCCGCAGTGTCGAGCAACCCTCGATTGGGCCTATCAATCAGGCCCGCTTCATAAAAGACGTTTTGGGCCGGTTAGTAAGTCGAGTCTGCCCGCGCTCCTTGGATGGGGCAGTTTTTCTTTTTACCCTGCGCAGCCTCGCGCGCAGCAGTCAGCATCGCCTTCTGTTGGCGATCTATGGAGGAATCGGCTTAGCACTGGCCGTTGCCTACGCAAAAAGCTTCCTGGAAGGATACCGGCAAGCTCCCTGGCATCAGCCGAACGTCCCGCTACTGATCGCGAGCGTGATACCTCTCACCGTAATCGTAATTGGCGTTCGGGCCCTGTTTGCTCTTCCGGTTTCGCTACCGGCGAATTGGATTTTTGGGATCACGGCGGTGCACCGTCCCGCCGCTTACTTTTCCGCCACACGCAGGTCGCTCTTGCTGATTGCTGCAATTCCGATCTGGATCGCGGCCGGAGTCTTCTTTCTAGCAATCTGGCCGCCCGCTCCGGCGATCGAGCATCTCCTTGTTCTGGTAGTGCTCGGCTGCATGCTGATCGATTTAGCTCTTTATGGATTTCGCAGCATTCCGTTCACCTGCTCCTACTTGCCCGGTGGAGCAAATCTGAAAGTGCGGCTCGGGATTCTTGCGCTGCTGATCCTCACAGGGGCCAGCGTTGTGACCGGGCTCGAGTACTGGGCGATGGAAAAGACGGCCCGTTATCTTGTGCTGCTGGCGATGTTATTAACGGCTGCGGCCTGGGCAGGCTCACGCCGCCGCGCGTTCGCTGTGTCCGCATACAACCGGCTTCAGTTCGAACGCTCGCCGGCAACTGAAATCTTCGCCCTCGACCTGCACCCGGAAGCCGCGCTGTCAGGCGACGAAGCCTGGGTAAACGCGATTGACGACAGCCTCGGCCGGCCGGTTTGGAAACGCATAAGGCCGATCATCGCACTAGCCGCTGTGTTGCTCACGGCCGGGTTCGTGTATGAACAGATTGGCGAATGGAGCGATCGCAGGAAATTCCCGCAGGCCGGGCGCTCTGTCGATATTGGCGGAAGATCGCTAAACCTTTACTGTTCCGGCCGGGGAACGCCGACCGTTATTTTGGAGAGCAATTGGGGCCTGCCGGGTTTCAGTTGGGCATTTATTCAAAGGCAGATTGCCAACTTCACACAAGCGTGCTGGTACGACCGCGCCGGGTATGGGTGGAGCGATCCTGGCCCGTTTCCGAATCACAGCGATACGATCGCGCGCGATCTGCATGAGCTGCTTGCTGTTTCAGGCACGTCTAAGCCATATGTTCTTGTCGGCCACTCGATGGGCGCCTTTCACGTTCGCGTTTTTCGCGGCCGCTACCCGGACGAAGTAGCGGGCCTGGTATTGGTCGATCCCATGAACGAGGACATGACGATCCAGATACACAATCACATCGAGGCTCTTAGGCCCACTGTTTTGTTAGTTCATCAAGTATTAGGCACGTTGGGTTTCTTTCGACTATTGGCTCGCGCGCCCACTCCGGTTCCGAGTGGCAGCGAACTCACTGCCCGGGAATGGGCAACGGTGATGATGCTGGAGTCGCAAACCAAGTCTGTGGTTGCGACGGGTAAGGAGCCGCCGCTGTGGATAAGCGGCGAATTAGCACGCGCGAGCGGGGGCTTCGGCAGCATTCCGGTGGTGGTCCTATCCGCCGGCATTCAGGATCAGGAGGAAGACCCGAAATTAGACCACGACCACGACTGGAAACTTAGACTGCACGCCAAGCTCGCAGGGCTTTCGACGCGCGGGACGCAGATTACGGTTGAAAATAGCGGCCACCAAATCCCGTCTACCTCGCCAGCGGCAGTTATCGCCGCTGTTCGAAAGGTAGTTACCGAAGCTCGAGGAGCCGATCGCTAACCGCGTCTTCCGTTGAGAATAGGGCTCGGCGCCCATTTGCCGACGTCGGCGGGCACTTGACAGGAGAATGGCGCGGTCTAGAATAGGTGTTACTCGCTATGCAGGGTTGTCAGCATGACCGCACCGAATTCCTTTACCGGCGGGACGGCATCGATTATCTGCGGTGTCTAGATTGCGGACAGGTTTTCGAGGCAGAGGATCTGGATACGGTTCCGGTTTACGACGACGAGGAAGAAGATCCGCCCAAACACCGCTGAAGCACGCACATCCGCGCTTGGCCGCCGGCCCATGTCCAGTCTGACCCGCGTTTCGCCTCTTCAGAGAAGCATGTTGAAGGCTCCGCTGAGGATCGTTTCCATCGGCGGGGGGACGGGGCTGTCGACGCTCTTGTCGGGGCTCAAGAAGCACGCCCGCGGGGTGCAGGAGAGCCCAGAGCCGGGGCGTCCGGTGGTGGAGATCGCGGCCCTGGTTACGGTGAGCGACGACGGTGGCAGCTCGGGGCGATTGCGCCGCGACTTCGACATTCTGCCGCCCGGGGACATCCGCAACTGCATGACTGCGTTATCGGAAGATGAGGCGCTGCTCTCGCATTTGTTCCAGTACCGGTTTGCCAGCGGACGGGGGCTCAAGGGTCATAGTTTTGGAAACCTGTTTCTGACGGCCATGCACCAGATCACGGGCGACTTTGCCCATGCCGTTAAGCTCTCTTCGGAGATCCTGGCGATCCGCGGCCGCATTTTCCCGGTCACCTCCGCCAACGTGACGCTCGAAGCAAGCTTGCGCGATGGGTCCGTGATTCGGGGCGAGAGCAAAATCAGCAAGAGCCGCCAGCCCATCGACACCGTGCGCCTGAAGCCGGACGATTGCCAACCGCTGCCGGAAACACTGGAGGCGATAGGGAAAGCCGATTTGATCACCCTGGGCCCCGGGTCGCTCTACACCAGCGTGATACCGAACATCCTGGTCAAGGGGCTGGCCGAGGCCATCGGGCGGTCTGCCGCACTGAAGGTTTATTTCGTGAACCTGATGTGGCAACCGGGGGAAACGATCAATTTTTCCGCCTCGCAACATGTGGCGGCGATTCACGCGCACGCGGGCCGCAAGCTGATCGATTGCGTGGTGTTGAACACCGCGCCCATTCCGCCGGTTTTGAAGCGCAAGTACGCACGGGCACACGTCCGGCCGGTCGAGAACGACGTCGAGCGGCTCCACGAGATGGGCTTGAAAGTCGTCACTGCGAACCTGGTGGGTGATATGGAGCCGCTGCACAAAGTGCGGCACAGCCCTGACGCCCTTGCCGAAGCGGTCATCGACCTGGCCAGCCGTTCGCGCGCCTTCCAGGTCCGAAAACAGGCCCTGGCCGCGCAACGCGAAAGATTGAAATGACACCAAACGTTACCGTCGTGATTCTGGCTGCCGGGCTCGGAACACGCATGAAATCCCAGCGCGCCAAGGTTCTGCATCAGGCCGGAGGAGACACGCTGCTGAACCATGTGATTCGGGCAGCGCTGCGTGTTGCGCCGGCCGAGCGCATCGTGGTCATCGTCGGGCATCAGGCCGAGGAAGTTCGCCGCAGCGTGACAGTACCGGCCATCCGTTTTGTCGAGCAGAGAGAGCAGAAAGGCACCGGCCACGCGATGCTTTGCGCCCGCGAGCTGGCTGCCTCCGCATACGAGCACTTGCTGATCTTGAACGGCGATGGGCCGCTGCTGACCGCGGCTACGCTGAAGGCGCTGTTGGAGGCTGCGACCGCACCCGGTCTAGGTGGCGCGCTGGTCACAACCGAAGTGGCGGATCCGGCTGGTTACGGCCGCATTGTACGCGACCATCGCGGCACGATTGCGGCCATTGTGGAGCAAAAAGCCGCCAGCCCCGAACAGCTCCGCATTCGGGAAATCAACACCGGCGTCTATTGCTTCGACGCGCGGCTGTTCTGGGCGCATCTTGGGCAACTGACACCCGACAATCCGGCCCGGGAATATTATTTGACCGATATGGTCGAAGTATTGCGGCGGCACGGACACCGCGTAGCGCCCGTGGCGATTGCGGATGAAACGGAGCTGCTCGGTATCAACACGCGGATCGAGCTGGCGGCCGCCGACAAGATTCTGCGCCAAAGGAAAACGAACGAGCTGATGCTCTCCGGCGTCACGATCGAGTATCCGGACACAGTGACCATCGATATCGATGTCGAGATCGGCCAGGACTCGCTGGTGGAATCGAACGTCCAACTGCGGGGGCATACTCGAATCGGCTCCAATTGCCATATTGGAACCGGGTCCGTGCTGCGCGATTGCGCCGTCGGCGATCGCGCCACTGTCCTTCCGTACGTCGTTGCGGAGAGCTCATCGATTGGCGCGCAGGCCTCTGTCGGACCCTTCGCGCGGCTGCGCATGAACGCCGAAGCGGCCGAGCAGACGCACATCGGGAATTTTGTCGAGCTGAAGAAGACGAAACTCGGAGCGGGCGCCAAAGCCAGCCACCTTGCGTATCTCGGCGACGCCACCATCGGATCGGGAACCAACATCGGCGCGGGCACCATCACTTGCAATTTCGACGGCCGCAAGAAGCATCGGACGCACATCGGCGAAAAAGCGTTCGTGGGCAGCAATTCGACCCTGGTTGCGCCGTTAGAGATCGCGGACGGAGCATATATCGCCGCCGGCTCGACGATCACAAAGAATGTAGAGCCGGATGCGCTTGCAATCGGCCGCGCCTATCAGGTAGACAAGCCGGGTTGGGCCAAGCGGCGCCGCAATTCGCAGGAAACCTGACGGTCAAGATGCGCGCGGAAAGCGCATCAGCGGCCGGATTTGGATCTCCAGCGCAATGTCTCCTTCCGGCATGTGACGGTAACGCACGGTCACTCTGGACTTGACCTTGACCGATTTGGTCATTTTGGTTTTCGCATTAATCAGAAACGTCCGATGCTCGGGCGCTTTGCCGGGCGAAGAGCGAGATACGCTGATGTGCTGCGCGTCTAATGCCGTGACCGTGCCGCCGAAGAATTGCGGCTTGGGAAGCGGCGCTGGGGCTGGGGCGGGGCTGGGGGAACTCTCGGGCGGCTGAGTTGCCGTCGCTTCCGGCGGTGGATTCTCCGGCGTCTGCGCTGGCGCCTGAGCCCGAGTTCCGGAAGCGCTGCATAACATCAAAACGATGGTGAGACGCGCAGTGTTAGACCACGTCATGAATGGCTTGGATAAAACCGGTCCCTACCTGTGTAGCACAGAGTATGTCTTACAAGACGAGGAGCGTTCATAAAACGGTACTCGGGTGGTACAGATTGGGCACGCGCAGCTCACCGATTGCGATCAGCTCTCCGGATTGGGAAAGCGCTTTGACGAAGGGCGCGCCCGGCCGTATCACGAAGGGCGAGGTCCGGAAATCCCGGCCTTGCCGAATATGCGCTTCGGTGAGGGGATCGACGTATTCGGCTGGGAAATGAGGCAGAAGCTCTGCCGCGGGCAGAACGGCTTCGGCGAGGCGGCCTGCCGAGGCGAGTTCCTGCAACTGCTCGATCGTTTTTGCCTGTTCGAGCGTGAAGCCGCCGATCCGAATCCGTCGCAGCTCGCTTAGAATGGCGCCGCAGCCCAGCCGCTGACCCAGCTCGTGGGCCAAACTCCGGATGTAGGTACCGCTCGATGCGGTGACTACGAGACATGCCTTGTGGCGCGAAAGGCTTCTGATCTCCAGCCGCTTCACCTCAACCTGCACAGGTTTCAGGTCTACGGGCGCCGCCTTCCGGGCCAGCTTGTAAGCGGGCACTCCCTGAATCTTTTTCGCAGAGATGGGCGGCGGCGTTTGCCAGAACCGGCCTCGAAACGCTTCGAGCGCAGCGACAACCGTGGCTTCCTCGGCGGGCGGCGGTGTCGCGGTCTCGTTCACTTCGCCGTCTGCATCGTAGCTATCGGACACTAGCCCAAAGGTGATTTCCGCTACGTAGGTCTTTTCTTCCTTTTCGAAGAACCGTGCCAGGCGGGTGGCGGTGCCCGTCACCAGCCCGAGCAATCCAGTCGCCATCGGGTCCAAAGTGCCCAGATGCCCGGCGCGCTTCGTGTTCGCCAGCTTTCGCCAGCGATTCACGACATCGTGACTGGTACAACCTGCGGGCTTATCGATCAGGACAAGGCCATTCATGGACACCTTTCGACGGAACATTCAGCGCCAGGCGACGCTACGTTAGGCTGATGTTAGGGCGTTGACACCCGAAACCAGGAACCAACAAGGGCCGCAACAACTTGGAAGAAGAGGTACTCGGCAAAGCTTACGATTCCCGCCTCATGCGGCGGCTTCTCACCTATCTGAAGCCGTATAAGCTGGCGGTCGCTGGTTCCTTAGCGCTGCTGCTGATAGATTCTCTCCTCCAGATTATCGGACCGCTCATCACAAAGTTGGCGGTTGACCGCTACCTTGTGCCCACCAGGCATGTTCCCACGTTTCCGTTCCTCAATGGTTGGCTGTCGCACGACCCCTGGGCAGGACTATCGCAGCTCGCGTTGGTCTACTTCGCCGTAATCGTGTTCGGATTCGCTTTCGATTTCGGGCAGACATATTTGATGCAATGGACAGGCCAGCAAGCCATGTTCGACCTGCGCCGCGAGTTGATGGCGCACCTGCAAACGCTCGATATCGGCTACTTCGACAAGAATCCCGTGGGACGGCTGGTGACACGCGTGACCACCGACGTGGACGTGCTGAACGATCTGTTCGCTTCGGGTTTGGTGACGATCATCGGCGATCTCCTGATGCTCGGTTTCGTCATCCTGGTAATGTTTCGCTTGAGCCCGGGCATGACCGTCCTGATGATTGCCGTGATGCCGTTTGTGGTGCTGGTGACGATGCTTTTCCGCCGCTCGGCGTCGCAGAGCTATCGCCGCATCCGGGTTGCGATTGCCAGGATTAACGCCTATCTTCAGGAACATATCGCCGGCATGGCGGTTGTGCAGTTGTTTAATCGCGAAGAGCGCAGTTATCAAGAATTCGAGCGCATCAACCGGGATCACATGTTGGCGTTCAAGGACGCCATCACCGCATACGGCTGGTTCTACCCCGTTGTAGAGTTTCTCGGGATGGTGGCCTTGGCGCTGCTGTTAGCCTACGGGGGCTTTCGTATCCGTGCGGGCGCGCTGACGCTCGGGGCGCTAGTTGCATTTTTCCAATACGGCCTGCGCTTCTTTAGGCCCATTCAGGATTTGAGCGACAAATACAACATCCTACAGAGCGCCATGGCGGCGTCCGAGCGAATCTTTAAGCTGCTCGATACCCAGCCCGCTATCGTTTCGCCGCGCACGGTAGCGCCGTTTCCTGAAGGTCCCGTGGATATCGAGTTCGATCGAGTCTGGTTCGCGTATAACGACGAAGACTGGGTGTTGCGCGACGTGAGCTTTCGCATCGCACCCGGAGAAACGATGGCGATCGTAGGCCACACGGGCGCCGGCAAGACGACGCTCACGAACCTGCTGCTTCGCTTCTATGACGTCCAGCGCGGCGCAATCCGCATTGGCGGCGTGGATGTTCGGGACTTCGACTTGTTCGCGCTCCGGCGACACTTCGGCGTAGTGCTGCAGGACGCTTATCTGTTCACTGGAACGGTGGAATCGAATATCCGCTTAGGGACGGCGGGCATCGCCGAACGGGACGTAAGGCAAGCGGCCGAGCAGGTGAATCTGCTGGACTTTATCGAAGAATTGCCGGACCGGTTTGACACACCGGTGCGCGAGCGCGGCAACGGGTTCTCGACCGGACAGAAACAACTCATCAGTTTCGCGCGCGCACTCGCGCATAATCCGCGCATACTCATTCTGGATGAAGCGACGTCCAGCGTGGATACCGCCACGGAGATGCGCGTCCGCGAGGCGCTTTCACGGCTGGTGTCGAACCGGACGTCGCTGGTGATTGCGCACCGGCTCTCGACCATCCAACGGGCCGATCGCATCCTGGTCATGCACAAAGCGCAGCTGCGCGAGATGGGCACCCACCAAGAACTGCTGGCGCAGCGCGGCATCTACTGGAAGCTGTACCAGCTTCAATATAAAGAGCAAGAGCTCGGGCGC
The DNA here is from genome assembly GCA_036269275.1 of Bryobacteraceae bacterium. Lineage (GTDB taxonomy): Bacteria > Acidobacteriota > Terriglobia > Bryobacterales > Bryobacteraceae > Bog-105. The sequence goes on from DATASJ010000099.1 coordinate 150,474, forward strand.
GCCGAAGAGCTGGCTCCGCAGCAACTCTCCTAACTAACAGCCCGCCAACGCACTGCGCGATGACCTTCTTGAATGGCGCACAACGGCCACCGAACGGCCTGTGCGCTTGGCAACGGCGACGGAGCTGCTTCCGTGTGTTTACCACGCATCGCTCGGCTGGCGGGCTAGCTATGTGCAACCTGGGCGGCGGCGCGGGCGTCTGGCACAATTGGGGTTGCTGCCATCTCATCTGCGCTCAGTGTGCGCGTTCCTGGTTCTCTTCTGCGCGAATGCCTTCGCGCCCGCTCAGCAGGCGCAGCAGCCGCTTAAATATCCATTTCCAGAGAAGCTCTCCTATCGTATCGAATGGCGCTTTGTCACTGCCGGGAACGTGACCGTGCAGCTTTCCCGCGCCAGCGCGGCGAACTGGCAACTCGACATGGACGTGCAAAGCGCAGGGCTGGTCACACGCTTGTACAAGGTCGAGGATAAGTACAAGGTGGTGACGGACCAGAAGTTCTGCGGCGTGAAATCCGATCTCGATGCGGAGGAGGGCAAGCGCCACAAGCTCACGTCGCTAAGCTTCGACTTGCCGCACAACAAGGTGGAGTACGATGACCACGACGTGCTGAAGAACACGTCCGACAAGCGGTGGCTGGATGTTCCACCCTGCACGCGCGAAATCGCCGGCGCGCTGGCTTCGTTGCGCCTGATGGACGTTCCGCCGGGAAAATCGGCCACGTTTCCCATCACGGACGGCAAGAAGGTTGCCTACGGGAAAATCGAGGCACAGGCCAGAGAGAACGTAAACGTGGACGGGAAGAGCTACCAAGCTATTCGGTATGAAGCGTTCCTGTTCGATAATGTTTTATACAAGCGCAAGGGCCGGCTGTTCATTTGGCTCACCGACGATGCGGCCCGCGTACCGGTTCAGCTCCGGTTTCAACTCGGATTTCCCGTCGGCACCGTGACGGTGGAACTGGAAAAACAGCAGCAACTTTAACCGGCGAGCGCAACCCCCGCCTTAGCGGTTACGTCATGATATTGAATATGAGGTTTCGTATCGGCCTGCTGATGTTGTTCTGCGCGCTGGCGCTGCAGGCGCAGATGCAAATGAATGTAGAGCAACTGGTGCAATTCATCCGGAGTGAGTTGGCGCTGAAGCAGCACACCGATAGGCAAGTGGCGGCGTATGTCAAGAAGCTGCAGCTCACCGAAAAGCTGACCGACAAGACGATCTTGGATCTGGAGGCGCAAGGCGCGGGTCCGAAAACCGTACAGGCGCTGCAGGAGCTGCGCGACCAAACCGCAGCCATGAAGCCGCCGAGCCACGATGCGACTTACTCGCCCGCAACCGCGCCCGACAACCCGGTTGCCACCGGAGCGCCAACTGCCAGCCTGCAAACCAAACTGCCTCCGATCCCGCCGCCCGATTCGGTCGCGCAGCAGAAGATGTTGGGGTTGATGAAGGATTACGCGCTGAACTATACAGAGAATTTGCCCAATTTCATTTGCGTACAGGTGACGCGGCAATACATAGATCCGAATGCGGGCGATCATTACCGGGCTATCGGCACGCTGCTGGCGAGAGTGAGCTACAACGCGGGCCGCGAGAATTACAAAGTGTATTCCGTGAACGGGCAAATGCAGGATACCGACATGGAGCACTTGGCAACTCGCGGGGGCGCCGTTTCCACCGGCGAATTCGGCAGCCTCATGCGCGAGGTCTTCGAGCCCGACAGCGAGGCGGATTTCGGTTGGGACCATTGGGCCACGCTGCGCGGCAGGAAAATGGCGGTCTTTAATTACTTCATCGACAGCGGACACTCGAAGTATTCGATTCAGTACACCGCAGGTCCGGGCGATGAGCAGCGCATCATCACGGCCTATAAGGGCCTGATCTATGCGGACCCGAACACGGGCGAGATCGATCGCATCAAGTTCATCGCGGTGGATATTCCGAAAAGCTTTCCGGTCAGCGAAGCGGTCGAGATACTCGACTACGACCTGGTGGATATCAGCGGCCAGAAGTATGTCTGCCCCATGCTGGCGCGGCTGAACATGACTGCCGGCCGCGAGAAATCGAAGAACGAAATCGAGTTCAGGGATTACCGGAAGTTTGGAACCGAATCCAACATTCAATATGGCGCGGAAGCGCCGCCGCCGCTGCCGGAGAGCCAGACGCAGGAGCAGCCAGCTACGTTCTCGACGACCGGCAGCACCAGCGCGCCCGAGACCGGCACGCACGTCACAACCGGCGCGCCCCCGCCGGGTACGCCGCAGCAGGGCGCCAAACCCGCGGGCACCGCATCGGGCAGTTCAAATCCGTGGGCGCTGCCTACTCCGCCGCCGCCTCCGCAATAGCCTGCAGCGTTCGCTCGAGGGCGGTCGAACGGTTTGTCTCGTCGATGGCCAAGACACGGGAACGGGCGCCATCGGGTCGCCAGCGCGCCAGCATGCGGTCGCACGCGTAGCCTGTAAATACGGATACCAGAGGCACGTTCATGGCCGACGCGACGTGCTGGCCGGCAGAATCGTACCCCACGTAGAGCCGGCTTTGGACGATGTGGCTGGCGAACGAGGCGTAGCTGCCAGCGTGCACATGAAGCAGCGGCGGCGAAGCGAGCCGTTCCACCAGGGCATCGACGCGCGCAGCTTCTTCTTCGCCCGCGCCACGGTCGAGCAAGATGGGCCTTCCACAGCGGAGCAACGCGGACAGGACTTCGAACTCGAAGGCGTCATCTAGCCGTTTGGCCGCGTTGCCTCCCACGCCGAAGCTGACCGTAATGTCCGCGATCCGTTCGCGAGGCGCCGGAGCGACATAAGGCTGGACAGGCGGGGTATCGAATACCTCCGCCAACCATGCCGCCGTCAACTGAGGCAGCGGCATTTCCGTTTGGCCGCCAAAGGCGCGGCTCTCAAAGAAGTAATAGCGCGCGTCTTCACAAATTGGGATCAGCCCCAGTTGCGTCAAGCGCGAATCCGGATCGATGACGATAGTGCCGGTCTCATCGGCGATGGTTTGCAGCTCCGCGGCGGCGGCGAGCCGGTCTAGCAGCATGCCCGATCTCCGGTAGTTGACCGGGACGTATCCAATTCGCGTGTCGGCTTCAAACAGCTCTGCATTCTTCTGCGGCCCGACCAGGCAGATCTCCGCATCGGGAAACCGGTCCTTTGCCGCCGCGAGAGCAACACTGGTAACAGCCACATCGGCGCCGAGGGTAACCCGGGACAAGACCAGGACGCGCTTCACTTCGCCGCCGGGGAAGCGACGCACCTGGCGTATTCTTGCGTAGCGGACCAGCAGATCCTCGGCATTGTAGGCCGGGAGCGCACGCGAGATTACGTGAGAGAACATGCGCGCGTAGACATCGCATAGCGCCGGCTCGAAGAGATCCCCCAGGCGTTCAATGACAATGCCGAACAGCGCCCGAGTCGCAGCGGTTGCAAGAAGCGGGTCTCCCGGATCGAGCGCCCGCTCGGCCAGCGTCTCCAGCGAGCGAGCCGGCCACGTGCCGTCATGGAGGCACGAATCCAGGATCTCCTGCGCAAACTCAGTCGCCGGTATACTTGCCAATCAAGAGCCCTAACTTTTCTTTGACCGACGCCGGAATCGCGGCACGGTCTGTGATGAGCGCATGCTTGAGCGCAGAGCCGCATTTGCACTTTCTCTCTGGCGGCATGCGCGCCACCACGTTGCGCACCAGCTTGCACGCATTCTCTGCATTCTTCACCAGGTTGCCGATGATCTGCTCGACGGAGACGGCGTCATGTTCTTCGTGCCAGCAATCGTAATCGGTCACCATCGCGACCGTGACATAACAGATTTCTGCTTCGCGCGCAAGCTTTGCTTCCTGCAGGTTGGTCATGCCGATGACGTCCATGCCCCAGCTTCGATACACGTTCGATTCCGCCCGAGTCGAAAACGCCGGCCCCTCCATGCAGAGATAGGTGCCGCCTGCTTTGCTGTTGATCCCCACTTCGGCAGCCACCGCATGCACGGTGCGAGCAAGCTGAGGGCAAACGGGGTCGGCAAAACTGATGTGCGCGACTACGCCGCCGCCAAAGAATGTGGATAGACGCCCACGGGTGCGGTCGAAAAACTGATCGGGAATTACGAAATCGAGCGGCGCATGCTCTTCCTTGAGGGACCCGACCGCACTGAGCGATAGGATGCGTTCGACGCCAAGCATCTTGAATCCGAAAATGTTCGCTCGAAAGTTCAACTCGGAGGGCATGATGCGATGCCCACGCCCGTGCCGCGCGAGAAAGGCAACGCGCCGGCCTTCCAACTCGCCCAGGATGTAAGCATCCGACGGCTCGCCGAAGGGCGTAGCCAGACGCACTTCTTCCTGCGCTTCAAACCCGGGCATCGAATACAGCCCGCTGCCGCCGATAATGCCGATCTCTGTTTTATTTTCCAATCCGGAATCTCCGCTCCTTCCGCGTTTTACTTCTGTATGAGTTCCAGCAGCACCCCGCCGGTGGAAGCCGGATGCACGAATACATAGGTGTGCCCGCCTGCGCCCGCACGCGGTTCATTTAGCAGCCGCGCTCCTGCATTACGCAGACGATCTGTTGCTTTTGCAAGATCGTCCACGCGCAGCGCGATGTGATGCAAGCCGGGTCCTCTCTTTTCGATGAACTTCGCGATGGCCGATTCATTGTCGGTCGCTTCCAGCAGTTCGATGCGAGGGGATCGCGCCTCGCTTCCAGCCGGCAGCATCGCTACATTCACTTGCTCGTCCGCCACCGTCTCGCGAACACTCAGCGTCATGCCGAGCATCTCTTGATAGAAGCGCAGCCCTTCTTCCAAGCTTCGCACTGCGATTCCAAGATGATCGATCTCAACACTCGCCGGCAGCCGGGCTGCCATGAGACTCGAACGAAGCCCCTGAACTGCCTCATACGGGTCCTCTGTTCGTGCCGCCACGCGATCTGCATGAGGAGCGACCTGCTCGTCTCGAAGCGAAGCGAGCAGGCTGTCGCGAAGCATCTCACGCAGCCGGAACGACCAGGTCTCCGCGCGCGAATTCCGTTGGCCGGTCTTTTCGAAGGCACCGCGAATCACGGCCCAAAGATCATCGACGCCTTTGCCTTGGGTAGCAATTACGCGGCGCACGGGAGCTGCGTTCGCCCGCTCGGGCGCGTCGGCCAGGCTCTGCATCGCGCGGATCTCTTGCTCCAGCCGAGCGGCTCCGGGACGGTCCGCTTTGTTGATCGCAAACACATCCGCGATCTCCATGATGCCAGCTTTGATCGCCTGCACGTCATCGCCTTGACCGGGGACCAGAACGAGCACCGTAACGTCGGCCAAGCGCGCAATTTCAACCTCATCCTGGCCAACGCCGACGGTTTCGATTATGACGACGTCGCGGCCCGCGGCATCGAGCAGCAGCGCCATTTCCAAGGTGCCTTGCGCAATTCCGCCGAGCCTGCCGCGGCTCGCCATGGAACGGATGAAAACACCGGGATCGTTATGATGATCCTGCATACGGATGCGGTCGCCAAGAATGGCGCCGTGGGTATACGGACTGCTTGGATCGACAGCGACGATGCCCACCGTTTGCCCATTGCGCCGCAGGCCTTTGGCGAGCTGATCGACGAGCGTGCTCTTCCCTGCCCCAGGCGCTCCTGTGACGCCCACAATCATGGCTCGCCCGGTGCGCGGATATAACCGGGCAATGAGATCGCGCCCGGCGCTGGTTTGGCTCTCGATGAGGCTAGCGGCGCGAGCTAGCGCGCGCATGTCGCCGGAAGCGATACGCTGTTCGAGATCTGCCGTTTGAATCGTGGCCGCCAATTACTCTTTTAACAGTTGCCGCGCAATCACCAGGCGCTGAATCTCACTGGTGCCTTCGCCGATGGTGCACAGTTTCACGTCGCGGTAGAACTTTTCCACCGGATAATCTTTGATGAATCCATAGCCGCCGTGGATTTGCAAAGCGTCGTCGGCCACCTTGACGGCGATCTCGGAAGCAAACAGCTTGGCCATGGCGGATTCGCGCGTCACGCGGTGGCCGGCATCCTTTTTCGCGCCCGCTGCATAGATCAACCAGCGCGCGGCCTCGATCGAAGTAGCCATGTCGGCCAGCTTGTTCTGGATCGCCTGAAATTCCGAGATGAAACGGCCAAACTGCTTGCGCTGCTTTGAATATTTGAGCGCGGCATCGAAGGCGCCTTGCGCGAGCCCCAGCGCCAGAGCCGCAATTGAGATGCGGCCGCCATCGAGCGTGCGGAGGCTGTCGACGAAGCCCTCGCCTGGCTTGCCGAGAAGTTGGCACTGCGGCAGGCGGCAATCGGTGAACAGCACTTCGCCCGTCGCGCTGGCGCGCATGCCGAGCTTGTTTTCCTTCTTGCCCACGCGGAAGCCCGGGGTCCCTTTTTCGAGGATGAAGGCGGAGATGCCGTGCTGCGAGGCGGAGCGATCGGTGACGGCCATGGCCACGCAAACGTCAGCATACTGCGCGTTGGTGGTGAATGTTTTCCCGCCGTTCAAGACCCACTCGCCATCCTTGAGCGTTGCAGTCGAGCGCGTTCCGGCTGCGTCGGAGCCCGCTTCCGGTTCGGTCAGCGACCAACAGCCGATCCATTCGCCGGTCGCAAGCTTCGGGATGTACTTGCGGCGCTGCTCGTCATTGCCGGCCAGAAAGATGTGATTCGTGCAGAGGGAATTGTGCGCGGCCACGATGAGGGCAACGCTCGGGTCCACGCGCGCGAGTTCCTCGATGATGATGGAGTATTCGATGTAGCCGAGCGCGGCGCCGCCTAAATCCTCGGGAAAAATCGCGCCCAGGATTCCGAGTTGGCCGGCCTTCTTGATGACCTCTAATGGAAACGTTTGGTTTTCGTCCCAATCGAGGACATGCGGGGCGATCTCGGCCGCCGCGAAGTCACGGATGGATTTGCGGAGCTGGATCTGCTCCGCTGTAAATTCGAAGTTCATATGTTAGGTCGCCCCTGTTGAGCTTGGCCCGGTCGGACTGCTCCCAAATGGCAGAGCGCCTTCGGTAAAGGCCCTGCGCGAGGACGCTTGAATCCTTGGCCAGCTTAACATTCGAGTGTTTTCATCGATTCTGGCGGACGAAATGGGCCGCGCGCGCGGCTCAGATTAACGCCGTCTTTTTTGGGTTGGCCCTTGGAGACGCTAAGGTCCCGTTGGCTTCTGACGGGCGAAGCCTCAAAAGCGAACGAGGCGGTTTCATCGGCCAGGCCTGTCCAGGCGCGTACCAGAAGGCGGAAGATTGCAGGACGTAACGGCGTCGAGTTTAAGTTCCCTTGCCCCGTGCTATGAAACCCGGAACGCCTGTCTTCACCACTTCGTTGAGCCTCTGCCTGGTCGGAATGCGAGCGATCTCGTTAAACGCGTCTTCCGAAAGGGCTGAGATGTCGAAATTCTCTCGTGCGCGGGCCGCCGTTTTAGGCGTGGTGAGCACCGCCGTGCCACGTTGGACCGCCCATGCCAGCAAAACTTGTGCCGGTGTCTTCCCACCTCGCGCGGCGATTGCCGAAATGACTGGATCTTCAAGCAGCCCCGGCTTCATTCCGTGACCCAATGGAGCGAAGGCCAAAAACACAATGCCTTTTTCCTTGCAGAATTCCAGAAGCTCCGTTTCCGGCAGATACGGATGGGCTTCCACCTGGACCACGGCGGGCTTGATTCTTGCGGACTCGTAGATGGGCAACAATTCGCTCAAGCTGATGTCCGACAGTCCGATGGCCCGGCACTTGCCACCGTTTACGAGATTTTCCATTGCTCTCCACGTATCGAGCAGAGTCACGCCCTTGTCATAAAGGACGTTTCCGTTTTGATCTCGGGGGTCTTGATCGTCACCCGCTTGAAATGCGAACGGAGTATGAATGAGGTAGAGATCCAGATACCCGAGCCTGAGTCTGTCCAGACTCGCCTCGAACGCCGGTTCGACACGCTCAGGCCGATGGTTGTTGTTCCATAACTTCGTCGTAACGAAAACGTCTTCGCGGGCGATCCCTGCAGCGGCCAGTCCCATTTGCAAAGCCTCGCCCACCTCGCGCTCGTTGCGGTATCGCTCGGCGCAATCGAAGTGTCGAAATCCGGCTTCCAGTGCGTCTCTGGTCGCAGTTTTCGTCACGGCCACGTCGGGAATTAGGGTGCCGAAGCCGAGTGCGGGCATATGGCCGCGGCCGTTATTGAGCGGCATTCTGGTCAGCCGAAGCGCTGAAGATTCAGTCATGGGGCACCTCCGCCTCAGTTTGCATTCTCCAATACCGCTTGGATTTAAAGTTGGAGTACTTGGCTTCAAAAAAAGACGCCAGCGAGAGTGTCGTGTGAGCTGACCACTCAGCTCCGATAGCCCTCCGGACGTATTTCGGATCAGAAAATCAGCTTCATGCCGAACTGAATCTGACGCGAAGTAGTGGCCGTGCTTGTAATCAGGCCAGCCGTTGAGCTAACTTGCGTCCCGGAAAATACGATTGTGTTCGGAGTTGCAAAGTTCGGGTGATTCAATGCGTTGAAAAATTCGGATCTGATCTGCAAGTGAACCCGTTCGGTCAGAGCAACATTCTTGAACAGCGATACGTCCAACTCGGCCAGGCCAGGTCCGGTGAGCACTCCACGCCCCACGTTCCCGTAAGTGCCTGCCGCTGGCAGTACGAACGCGTCGGGATTGAACCACTGATTCGGGTTGCCTTCAACAATCGGCCCGGTGAATGCGGGGTTATACGACGGACGATCCGGATTTCTGGTGTCGCCATCTCCGGAACGATTGGAACCAACCTGCGGAGTAACAGGAAAGCCGCTCAGCAAGGTGGCAATTCCGTTCAGTTGCCAGCCGCCGAGGATGTTACCGCGCCCAAACGGCAGCTCATAATGTGCGGACAAGCTGGCCTGGTGTTCCGCATTGAGCGCCGAGGGTCCCCAATCGGCTGAAAGATTATTGCGGTTGAGAACCATTTGCGCTTCATTAGTTGCCTGCGCGCCAGTAAGGGCGGAGTTGATATCCAAATTTTTGGACCATGTATAATTCGCGCGAAACTCGAGGTGATGAGTGAGGCGCCGGGTTACGTTCGTCTGCAGCGCATTGTAACTGCTGTTGCCCTCCGTGTACCAGAAGAAGCCACCGGATAAGTAGGGGTTGGGGCGCGACCCAACGGGTATATAGCTGGCACCCTCAGGGACTCTGCTCCGCACTGAACCAACTCCGCCCGCCACGCAGCCCCGCGGGTTCGAGCAAATCCGGGCAGGAATGCTGTTCGGGTCGATGCTGATCAATCCGTGATATCCAAAGGAGCCGACATAGGCAAGACTGAAGGACGTCTGGGTATTCAACTGGCGCTCTACGGTGAAGTTCCATTCGTTCACGGCTGGCGTTTTCGCGTTGGGCTGTACACCCTGCGGCGCAAATACCGTACAGGGCGAGGCGATGCCGGGGCCGCAAGCGGGAGACGGCGGCACTCCTGAAACAACGGGCACAATGGACGGCAGCGCAACGTTTCCGAAAGAGGCGGTACCGTTGTACGGCGGCAGCGAGTTCAGTAAGAAGCTGAGATCGTCTATCATCGAATAG
>DATASJ010000100.1:0-2448 GCA_036269275.1 Bryobacteraceae bacterium
CCGGGACGCAAGCGTCCGCTAGAATCGTTATAGACTCTCTCCGCGAAATGATCCAACTCCAAGGGGCCGGGAAACGTTTCGGCCACAAACTCCTCTTTGAAGACTGCGACTGGCTGATCACGCCGCGCGAGCGCACCGGACTGGTGGGCGGCAACGGCACTGGCAAATCCACGCTGCTGAAGATCCTGTGCGGCATGGAAACGCTCGACTACGGATCGCTCAGCATGGCCAAGGGCCTGACCATCGGCTATCTGCCGCAGGATGGGCTTTCGCTCACCGGGCGCACGGTGTTTGCCGAGGCCATGTCGGTATTCGACCAGCTCCGCGAGATGGAAAAAGAGCTGGAGGCCCTGCATCACAGCTTGGGAGAGTTGGACCCGGCGAGTCCTGAGTATGCGGCGGCGGCGGAGCGTGCGCATGATATCGACAGCGAATTCCGCAATCGAGACGGGTATGCGATTGAGGCGCAGGTGGGCACGGTTTTGGATGGTCTCGGGTTCCGCAAAGAGGACTGGCAACGGCGCACGGAAGAGTTCTCGGGCGGGTGGCAGATGCGACTGGCGCTGGCGAAACTGCTGCTCGAAAAGCCTGGTCTGCTGTTGCTGGATGAGCCCACGAATCATCTGGATCTGGAAGCCCGCAACTGGCTGGAGTCGTATCTCACAAATTATCCGGGCGCGTATCTGCTGATCTCGCATGACCGCTATTTCCTAGACGTGACGGTGAACCGCACCGTCGAGATCTGGAACAAGCGCGTCCAGTTCTATAGCGGCAACTACGATAAATACCTCCTGCAAAAGACCGAGCGACGGGATCAGTTGACCGCAGCGTATCGCAATCAACGCGAGCGCATCGAACAACTGGAAGCCTTCATTAACCGCTTCCGCGCGCAGGCGACTAAGGCCAAGCAGGTGCAATCGCGTATCAAAGAGCTCGATAAGATCGAGCGCATCGAGATTCCGCCGGACGAGCAGACGATCCACTTCAAGTTCCCGCAGCCGAAGCCTAGCGGGCGGATTGTGGCGGAGTTCAAAGGCGTGTCGAAGAGCTACGGCCCGAAGTTTGTGTTCGGCGATGCCAATTTCGTAATCGAGCGCGGCGACCGGGTGTCGCTGGTGGGCGTAAACGGCGCGGGGAAGTCCACCATGATTAAGCTGATGGCGGGCGCGGAGCCGCTGACGGCGGGCTCCTACACGCTGGGGCACAATGTGATCCCGGATTATTTTGCGCAGGATCAATACAAGGAACTGAATACGGAGGCGCGCCTGTTGGACGATCTCAGCGCGTCCGCGCCGCGGCATTCACAGACCCAATTGCGTTCGCTGTTGGGATGCTTTTTGTTTAGCGAAGACGACGTGTTCAAGAAGATCGGCGTGCTGTCGGGGGGCGAGCGCAACCGTTACGCGCTGGCGCGGATGCTGCTCGCGCCGTCCAATTTCCTGCTGCTCGACGAGCCGACGAACCATCTCGACATGCGCGCTAAAGACGTGCTGCTGGAGGCGCTCAAGGAATACAACGGCACCGTGGTGTTCGTCTCACACGACCGCTATTTCATCGATAACCTGGCGACGCGCGTGTTCGAAATCCAAGAAGGCCATGTGCATGTGTATCCGGGCAACTACGAAGACTATCTGTGGCGCAAGGCCGGAGGCCCGGAGGCAATGCTGGAGGAGGCCACTGTCGCAGCGCCGGTGAACGAAGCGCCCGCGGCGGTGGTTAAAAAAGACAAGCCGCGTGTGAACCCAATGAAGGCGCAGAAGATGCGCGAGCGCCTGCGCGAAGTGGAGCAGGAGGTGGCCGCTCTCGAATCGGGTATCCGGCAGCACGAGGCGGCGCTGGGCGATTTCAAGAGCGTGGAAGAGACGATGCGCCTGACCGAGCAGCTTACGGCGCGTCGGAGCGAGCTCGAAGCAAGAGTGGCCGAGTGGGAAGCGTTGACGGCGGAGTTGGACGAACAAAAATAGGGACGGAGCCTATTTATCGCGCACGCCGGCCTGAAGGCTGAAGGATGGGAGCCGCGGATAAATGGGCTCCGCCCCTATTTTTGCGACGTAATCCACAGCTTCCAGATTCTTGTAAACGTTGCCCGCGACGCCGGCCGCGGCCGGACCGCTGACGCCACGTCCGCCCGTGAGCAGCACCGTGACGGCGATCTTGCCACGGCTGGTTTCAGAGAACGATCCGAACCAGCCCAAGTGGGTGGGCGAGCGCTCATCGGTGCAGGTTCCGGTTTTGCCAAAGATGGGTTCCTGGGGGTCGAAGCCAATGCGCCGGGCAGTGCCATACTCCACTGCGCCCGCCATGCCGGGTTTGATCTCCGGGATCAGGTCTTCAATATCAAGGTGACGCTTCACGCGCGGCAGAATGGTCTGTGCTTCCTCTTGCGTGCGGGGGTACTGCAGATAATACAACGTGCCGCCGTTGGCCACGGCACTCACCAAGGCCGTC
>DATASJ010000101.1:0-2827 GCA_036269275.1 Bryobacteraceae bacterium
GCCCCTGTCGCCGATCAATCGCTCGGTTCGGGTATCGGCTCGATCACACGGCCGGTGATGTAATCGTGCAACAGTTCGACTTGAATCTACGCTGGATTCGGATCGACAACAGCACATGCCTCATTCCGGCCGTGGTCTCTAGCGATCAGGAAGGTGCATAGACTCCTCCCAATTAGCGAGCGAGAACGTCTCGGCCCCATGGTTAAGCGGGGCTTTCTTTTTGATCTCGGGCCGCGGTTAGTTCGATCTCCCCGCAAGGTCAGCCAGCAATGACACCTCACCGTGCCACCCGATGATCACCGGGCCTCAGATCAAAGCAGCCCGCGCACTTCTTGGGTGGAGCGTTCCAGACTTAGCCCGGCGCGCGAGTATAGAGATCGCCGAAATCCAGGACATCGAGAACGTCACGAGGCCGCCGAAGCGACGGCTCAGCAATGCCGAGATTATCCAAGCGACCCTAGCAGGCTGCTGAAAAGAGCGTTTTTTGGCCGATTTGTTGATGTTTCACGATGCCGAAGTTCTCAGCAGGCAGGCTTGTCGGCGGCGAAGGCGCCGCATCTCGTTTGTTTTTGTCTCATCTTCGGTACTCCAGACAGATTCATGCTGCTGCGGTCAGAAGTTTTGGAATTCGGATGAGATTGTAGGCGGCTGCGGTGAGAACGAAGAACCACTCGACCAATCCGCGACCGCGATGGCGGGTCTTGCGCAGGCCGCCAACGGTCTTGATCCAACCGAACGGTTCTTCGATCCGCTTGCGCTTGATCGTGCTGATGCGATAGCCGGGATGTCGAACGGTGCGGCCATCGATTGCCGAGCGGCGATTGGTATCGTTCTGCGAGACATGCGGCGTGCAGCCGCGCTCGCGGCAGCCAGCGACAAAGTCGGCGGTATCATAGTTCTTGTCGGCGCCCACCGTGCTTCCGGGTCTGACATTATCCTCAACCATGTTGAGTGCGGTTGTGCGCTCCGCCGTGCCGTTGGCCTCGGTCAGACGCGCATCGACGATGAGCCCGTTGCGGTTCTCCGTCATCAGATGCCCCATGTGACAGAGCTTGGCCTCTTTGCCGGCACCTTTGCGGAACAGCCGGGCATCGGGATCGGTGGTCGAGGAGTGCGTGTCATTCCGGCGTTTTTCGCCATGAAAATCGCGCGCGGCGTTGCGTCCACCACTGCCATCAGATCCTTTGCCAGAAGGCGGATCGCCACCGTCCTTCGGCACAAAACTCTTCATGCTGGCCCACGCCTCGATCAGCGTGCCGTCAACCGAGAAGTGCTCGCTGGAGAGCAGCTTGCGCACCTGCGGCAGGTTCAGCACGGCGACAAAGAACTTGGCGGCGATATCGCCGTCGAGCAGCCGATCTCGGTTCTTGCAGAACACCGTCGCATCCCACACCGGGTCGTCGATCGACAACCCGACAAACCAGCGGAACAGCAGATTGTAGTCGAGCTGCTCCATCAACTGTCGCTCCGACCGCACCGTGTAAAAGGCCTGCAGCAGCAGCGCCCGCAACAGTCGCTCGGGAGGGATCGATGGTCGGCCATCCCGCGCGTAAAGCTTGTTGAAGTCCCGCGACACCTCCTTGAGCGCCGCGTCAACCAGCTCGCGGATCGCTCGCAGCGGATGACTGGCCGGAACGCGCCGCTCCAGCCGCAGGTAGCTAAAAAACCCTTCCGATTGCAGATCTTCGCCGCGCATCTCAACCCCAACCCGCGAGGAATCAGTCAGATGCACAGAATCACACTCCAACAGCGTCGCAAACCGACTTTTTCCGCAGCCTGCTAATGATCATCGCCCGGCTGAACGCATCTGGAACGGACGGCCATCCTGGCCATGGCGTCCACACTAACATCTCGGACTGTTCGAAGCGACCGCCGCATGAAAATGGAGCGCGTCTAGAGAGCCTCTGGATATAAAATCAATGTATCCTGAAAGCCTTGACCGGCCAAAGCCAGGCATCGTGCTTCCCGTCCTCGCTCAGCCGAGGGGAAACATGGGAGAATGACAATGCCGCTCATCGAGGTCCATCTGATCGAGAAAGTGTTCAGCTCGGAGCAAAAGCGCCAGATTATCCAAAAGTTGACCGACGCCATGGTTTCGATCGAAGGCGAAAACATGCGCGGCGTGACCTGGGTGAAGATTTCGGAAGTCGCCAGCGGTGAGTGGGGGATCGGCGGTAAACCGCTGACGACGGAAGCCGTCAAGGAACTTGCTGCCGGCCGACAAGCGGCTTGATTTGCCCCCGATCAACGCTTCGCCGGCAGAGGTCCTGTCTCTGCCGGCGGTGGTCATTCGGGCTTACCGATGGACGACGACGTAGCCGGAGAAGCGCGATGGTCGACGGAGATCTTCGGAATGACAACCTGGCTCGCAAGCTGGCCGAAGAGGACGTCCAACACGCGGTGATTGCAGCCTATACGAATGCGCTGCAGGGCCCCGAAGATGAAGCGAGCTCCGACCGCTGAGTGGATTACTTTATCGGGCAATCACCGCCTGTTGGATGTCGTCCTCGCGCTGTGCGCTGCACTTCCTGAGAAATCCTGAAATTTGCTGTGGGGTGGCGAACCGCTATAGTGCGAGCGATGGAACCCGCCTCCGAAACGATGGGCATTGCGTTCGGGCGTTTTCAGGTCTCGCCGCACCGCCGCGAACTGCTCGCTGACGGCCAGCCGATCAAGCTCGGCGGGCGCGCCTTCGACGTGCTGATGGCGCTGATCGAGGCGCGCGGCGAAGTGGTCGGCAAGCGCGCGCTAATGGCGCGCGTGTGGTCCGACCGGGTGGTTGATGAGAATAACCTACAATCTCAGATCGCGGCATTGCGCGCTGCTT
>DATASJ010000102.1:0-112401 GCA_036269275.1 Bryobacteraceae bacterium
CTTGCCCCACACCCCCATCCCCGCTCAAAACACAAAGCGGAATGTAAATGTCAGTTTTGTATGATCCCGTGTGCGAATTCCGGGGGCAGGTCAACTCCGCACCATCGATACGAAAGGATTGTGCGGGGCGTAGGGATTCCGGTGATCGATATGTTCGAGGTGGTTGCAAAGGAGAGCGCTCGAATCGGGGCCAGAGAGGTGGTGATCTTGGGGACAGCGCTGACGATGGGCTCACAAAGATTTCGCGGGGCTTTTGCGAAGCACGGAGTCCAGGCGGCTGAACCCGATGACGAGGCAACGAGGTCCATGACGATCCAGTTAATTGGCGACCTGCAACGAGGAAAGCTGGAGGGTGCTGCGGAGCGGCTACAGGCCATCGCGGAAACCTCGACCGATCAATCGAGGGAGCGGCCGGTGGTTTGCTTAGCGTGTACCGAGCTGCCGCTGGCCTTTCGAGAACTTAAAGCGATGCCTGAACTCGAGGTCGATGGATTTTTGTATATCAATACGACCGTGGTGCACGCGGACGCAGCGTTCGATTTCGCGGTGGAGTAGGGGGCGGCTCAGCACAAGTCGCCAACACTATTCCTTTTGTTGCTGCTGTTGCTGTTGCTCCTGCTGGCTTTGCTGTTGTTGTTGCTGCTGTTGGTTTTGCTGTTGTTGTTGCTGCTGTTGCTGCAATTTGACACGATGTTTGACGCAGTACATACCCTTTATCCGCGGCTGATCGCACTGTCTACCGTCGCGGTGGTGGTACATGCACGTGACTGACTTCATCCTGGAAGCTCCTACAACTTAGGAACGGTGTTTAGTTCCACTACCACAGTGTTAATCAGAATTACTGCTACGAGAAGCATACCAAATCCCAAAGAATACTGTGCCAACCGAAGACTGCGAGCTTTCTTAATGTTAGTTGCAACCTGTAGCGCCAGGGTCTGTTCCCAAAGATAGATCTGCTCAGTCGAGAACGCCTCTTCTAGGTCCGGCCCATCGGAACGCAGGACGTCATTTGTTAGCTGCTGGAAAATTTTGAATGGGATGGGTAAAGGCATGGGAGCCAGCCGCATTCCCCAAACGCACGCGCCTACGCACAACATAAACATGGTAATCGTGGCCAGTAGCAGAAGCAGGAAACTCAGAGTTAGATTCACCGCGACGGTCTGCGCGTTCTCCGGTTTTATAAAAGCGAAGCTGGCCGCCAGAAAGATACCTGCTGTCGTGATGGTCTTGTGCGCCTTGTCATCGAGCGCCAAGGTGGTTTTAGAGTTTTCGCGGTAGTTATCGGAGGCGTTTTGAAGCAACGCTTTGAGTGCGCCGGCCCTGAAGTTAGCGGGGCCGCTACTGGCGGGCGGGGGCTCCGCAACGCTATTCGGTTTCCCAGTTCCATGCATTGGCAGTTTATTACGACGGCAAGTGAAGCCCAGCCGAACCAGCAGACACGCAATGAACAGGCCAAGCATGGCTCATGATTCTAGTAATGGGATGCCAAGCGAGAACAACAACGCTTACGCAAGGGCCAGATTTAAGTTTTCGATGGCTTCGTCGATCTCGGCGGTGTTTTTGTAGCCGACGGTCACGGCGTCAACGCCGGCGTTCCTGAATGCGAAGCGCATGGCTTTCTGGCGGTCCTCCCGCCTGGTGAAGCGGCCTTCGCCGACGAGTTTCATGCTGATAACCCCCATGCCGGCCTGGCGCGACTGCTTCACGTGCTCGACGACCTCCGGCACATTGCCGAGTCCGGTGGTGGCGTAATCCTCGGCGTCCATGGAGGCACCGGTATGGTTCATGCGGATCATTGCGATTTCGAGGAACTTGTTGCTGGGAACCTGGCGCAAGGCGGGGAGGCCGTGCACGGAAGCACCGTGCGCGATCACGATCTTTTTCGATTCCGCTTCGAGAATGCCGTCTTGCCAGCGCATGCTGTCGGTGGGCCAGGAGGCGACGTGCTGCCAGTGCAGGAGCATGATGTCGAAGTACTCGGTATGGGCGAGTTTGCGCAGCTCGTCGATTTTCTGCCGCGGGTCCGTGTCGCCGTGGGTGGTGATCTTGGACATGAGCCGGTAGCTGTCGCGCGGAATGCCCTGCAGCGCGATGCCTAACATGCGGTGCATGTCGCCGTAGGATTCGGCGGTCTCAAAGAAGCGGATGCCGTGGTCGTAGGCGTAGCGCACCAGGCGATTGAACTGATCCTGCCCGAGGTCGCGCTGAACCTGGCCGCTGATACTTCCCGTTCCAAAGGCGAGGCGCGTCACCTTGACGTCGGATTTTCCGAGCGTTACCCAATCGGTTGCAGTGGCGCGTTGCGCTTTCAACGGGAGGGTTGCGATGCCGGCGGCGGAAAGCGCGGCGGCTCCGGTTTGCAAGAACCGACGTCTGGTGCAGTGGGCCATAGACTCATTATCTCCCTGGCAGACGGCTCGTGCGGCCCGGTTCTTCGGTACGCTCGCGAGCGCCCTTCGAGATATGCATGCCGCTTCCCTAGTTTGTCGAGTAAATAGACGCCCGATTCGAGTCGCGCTTGATGCCCATCAACACCAGCGCGCTGAGGAAGAGCGGGGCGGTGACGAGCCAGAGAACCTCGGTATAGAGGTTGCGGTCGGCGAGGAATCCGATGACGGGCGAGATGAGGGTCTGCAGCACGCCGAATGCGCAGGTCAAGGCGGAGACGGCCAGGCCGGATTGAGCCGCGCCATAGAGATCGAGCGGGATGGCGTAAATATTGACGCTTCCGGACAAGAGAAAGAAGAAGCTGAGGGAGATGAGCGCGGTCGCCCAACGCACATCGGGTGCGAACGGCAGCGCGAGCGTGAGAAGCGCTCCCGCAGCACTCACCCAAACGGCCCGGCGGCGGGCAGCGATGGGCGAAACCTCGCGTTTGATCCAGCGCCAGGATAGCCAACCGCCAAAGAAGCCGCCCGCGTTAGACACCAGGGGCGGAATCCATGTGTAGGCAGCGGATTGCTTGAGCGTGACGTGGTACACGTGCGTTAGGTAGAGAGTGGTCCAGCTCGACCAGAGCGAATAGCCGCCCATCCACAATACGTTGGCAACGACGGTCAGGATCAGCGGGCGGTCGCGCAGAAGCGACCATTCCGACCGCCCTTTTGGCGGTTCCTCTGCGGGTCGGCCGGGTGGAATGGCGCGCTGGACGGCCAGCCACACAGGTATCCAGAGAAGCCCGAGGAAACCCGTAAACAGAAAAGGGGCCCGCCAGCCATAGGCCACGGCGGCAAGGACGCCCAGCGAGGCAGCCGCGGTTCCCACGCTCAATCCAATCTGATTTGCGGCGGTTCCGAGCGCGCGCTCCGCGGGGCGCAGGTACATTGCGTTCACTTTTCCGACGGCGGGCACGCCAGCCGATTCGCCGACGCCCAGGGCAGCTCGGCACGCGACCAAGCCCGGCAGGCTCTTGACCAAACCGGTGCTGATGGCGGCCAGAGACCACCAGCTCACGGCCGTCGAGATGCCGCGATTCACGCCGGCGCGATCCAGGAACCACCCGGCGATGAGCGAGCTGGCCGCATACGTAATGGAGAAGGCCGAAATCAGCCATCCGAAGCCGGTCTGACGGAAGTGCAACTCGGCCATGAGGAGCGGCGCGAGCGTACTGATCAATTGCCGGTCGAGATAGTTGAGTGTCGATGAGGTGACGAAGACCCCGAACGCAATCCATCGCAGCCAAGCCGGTCGCATGTTCGCCAAAGTAACAGAGCGCACAGGCCGGTCTTCGGTTTAGCGCGTTGGTGGCCGTTGTGCGCGATTCAAGTTTATGATCGATGAGGGGCGTATGGGCGATTCAGAAGAGTTGAACGGCGTAGCGCGCCGCGCCTTCTTGCGCAGCTCGGCGGTACTTGCGGGCGCACTGGCGCCAGGACTTGTTTCCGGGCAAGCGGGTAGCGAAGAAGAACATGCGCACGGCGCGATCACCGATGTCGGCGGTGTGCGGGTGGGTCACTTCACCGACGCGCGGAGACCCACGGGGTGTACGGTAGCGCTGTTCGAGCGCGGCGCAGTGGCTGGGGTGGACGTGCGCGGCTCGGCACCGGGCACTCGCGAGACGGACTTGCTGAACCCCATCAATACGGTGCAAACGGTGAACGCGATTCTGCTGACCGGCGGCAGCGCGTATGGGCTGGATGCGGCCACCGGGGTGATGCAGTATTGCGAGGAACACCATATGGGCTTCTTCGTAGGCGTGGGAGTGGTGCCGATCGTGCCCGCCGCCGTTCTGATCGATCTGCAGATTGGCGACCCGAAGGTGCGGCCCGATGCGCGCGCCGGCTATGCCGCCTGCGAGGCGGCCACGAATTCACCACCCGCGGAGGGAAACGTAGGGGCGGGCGCAGGCGCGACGGTGGGGAAGCTGTTCGGATATAAGCTGGCGATGAAAGGCGGATTCGGCACCGCAAGCATTCGGATTGGGGATACAGGCCTGGTGGTGGGCGCGATGGCAGCGGTGAACGCGGTGGGCGACGTTATCGACCATAGAACGGGCAAAATCCTGGCGGGCGCCCGCAGCGAAGGCGGCCAGAGCTTCGCCAACACGATGCGCCAAATTACCGAGGGAAACACACCCGCGACACGCATCGGCGCTCATACCACGCTGGGCCTGGTGGCAACGAACGCGACGCTGACAAAGGCCGAATGCACCAAAGTCGCGCAGATGGCGCACGACGGGTTTGCGCGAACCATCAACCCCACGCATACGGCCTACGATGGCGATACGATTTTTGCCGCAGCGACCGGCGAGGTTCGGGGCAAAGCCGAAGTCAGCATTATCGGAGCAATTGCGGCCGAGGCGATGGCGCGCGCTGTCAATCGTGCCGTGCTGACCGCCACCGGAATACCGGGCTACCCTGCGCATCGGGATATGCCGGGGGCTGCGGGATAACATCATCGGCGTAGAATCTCACGCACCGCTGCGCGAGAGAGTGTTTACGGCTAACAAGTTCGGCTGTTACTCCTTACTGAAACCGGAAGCTTCGCGATTCGAATCCGTCGCTCTGTATGATAACTGTCTCTTGGCGCTGGACGGAACCGTTCGCAACAGTTACTTGATGAGAGCCGGCGGCTAAGTGCAGCGTCGCAGGTGTACGTCCGTAGGGCTTGCCGTCGACGTAGATAGTGGCGCCGTTTGGAATCGAGGTCACGAACAGAACACCCGTGCTGCGGTTCATAGGAACGTAGAGGCTGGTGTCGGCGGGAATTGTGAAGATGCGGCGCGCCATGTTGTAACCGCCTAACTCGGCGGTCAGGGTGTGGCGCCCATTGGGAAGCGACATTGTGCACGGCGCAGTGCAGGAGGCGTCCGGGCGATCGTCGACGACGATCTTCGCGCCCGGAGGGTCGCTCAGCAGCTCGATATCAGCGACGCCTTCGGTGGGAGGCGCGGCTTGCGGCGGTGGGGCGGCGACGGGAGCCTCCGTGGAAGGGACGGCGCCGTTGGGGCGCTGTGGTGTTCGATCCGCGGCGCGATGGGCCTCCGAAGACGTCTGGGTTGACGGGTTCGTGCCGGTGCCCGGATTAATTGGTTTATTGGCATCTGCCGCGGGCGGCGGCGTTGCGGGACCGGCGTTGGTATCGAGAACCTGTACGGGCACGCGCGGTCCGGAGTTGGAGCGCACGATGAACACAATTGCGCCGGCAATCGCAAGGCAGACGGCCACCAGTGTCGCAACAGTTCCCGCGAGCGAGCGTTGCTGGGAAGGCTCCGCCGCGTCCCGCTCTTCCTCGCGGCGGCGCCTCTGGATGGGGAGATTCGGCGGAGGAGCCGCGAGGATGACCGCCGGGGCCGCACGCACGATCACAGGATCACTGGACTTGCGTGCGCCGTCAGCGGTCGCCTCCAACAGGGCGCTTCCGTTCCGAGCCGCGCGAGTTCGCGCCAGCGGCATCCAATCGGCGTGCTCTCCCAGCGCGATATTCAAAGATCCAATGAAGTCGCCGCAAGAGGAAAAGCGCTGTGCCGCACTTTTTGCGAGGGCGCGCTCCAGGACTCTCGAGACGGTTTCGCTGAGGCTTGGATTCACCTCGTGAACGGGCTTCGGCTCCTGCTTGCAGATGGCGTAGAACAGCGCGGGCAGGCTGTCGCCCGCAAATGGTTTTTCGCCGCTCACGAGTTCATACACGAGAACCGCCAGCGAGAACTGGTCGGACTTTCCGTCTACCGTCATGCCTTGGATCTGTTCAGGGGACATGTAGCTCGGCGTGCCAATCATGGTGCCGCTATGTGTCATCTCATGCGAGACGAACTTCGCCACGCCGAAATCGGCGATCTTTGCCAAACTCTCCCGGCCGGGAGCGGCCAGCCTTTCGGGCCCGGGAGCGGCCTCCGAGATGAGAATGTTCGCGGGTTTGATATCGCGATGAACGACGCCTTTGCGGTGCGCGTAGTCAAGCGCGTCGGCCACCTGCCGCAAGTAATGGAGCAGCTCCGCGCCCTGCGGCAGCGCTCCGGTTTGAGTCATTTTTTCGAGCGAGGCGCCGTTCACGTACTCCATGAAAACGTAGGCGAACTCTTGCTGCTCGAGAACGTCGTAAATGGTGACGATGTTTGGATGCGAGAGCACGCCGGCCGATTGTGCTTCTCTCAGCAAGCGCTCATGGACCCGGCGGCGCTCCTCGGGATCGGTCAATTCGCTCAGCCGGATCGTCTTGATTGCGACCGTGCGTCCGATGGCCGGATCGAGCGCTTTGTAGACGACTCCCATCGCGCCGCGCCCCAGTTCTTCGAGGATCTGATAGCGGCCGACCTGCTTCACGCCCCTTCAGTATAGCGGCGGAAACGGTGTTGCTAAGTGATGGGAGTGTTTGCGGAAACCGCTCCCTCACGGTCGCGGCTCGGAAACGGATTGCGGTGGGGAAACCGCTCCCTCACGGTCGCGGCTCGGAAACACGGTCACGGTTCGGCGGCGCGGGATTACCCGGCTGCTTCATTTGCGAACTCGGGTTTGGGTGGGAGCTCGACCACGGAGCCCCAAAATTCGTAGCAGACTTTGATGAAGTGGAGAAAATGGTGCAGGTCGTCGGGCTTGCGGATGTAACAACTCGCGTGCAGTTCGTAGGCCTCGCGAATCTCCTTCGGATCGGCGGAGCCGGAGACCACTACCACCGGCGTGATCTTCAGCTTGGGATTGGTTTTGATCTCATGCAGCACCTCGAGTCCCGATGTTTTCGGCAGATGAAGATCGAGGAAGATCAGGTCGGGATGCGGATGGTCTTTGTACTTCTGCTCATGCCGCAAATAGGCCAGCGCCTCATCGCCATCCGGAACGGAACGAACCGACTGCATAAGTCCTGCCTCGCGAAAGGCCTCTTTCGTCAGGCGGGCCGCCGCAGGGTCGTTCTCCACGATCAAGACGTCCAACTGTTCTGTTGCTTGCGCAGGATTTCCCCATCCATTTCCCATGTGCTGCCTCTCCGAGTGGTGCACTGGGATTCTCCCACAAGCTCTGCCAGACCCGCAAGCCATGCGAGCATCTACGGCTATTGCGGGGGGCTCACGCGATTGAGCTGGTCGAGGAAATCCTGGATTCGCTTGGTCTCTTCGGGAGTCTCGGCGGCGCGCGACGCTAACTCACCCGTGCGCCGCGCTTCGTTCGGGTTGTCGAGGCGCCAGTAGCAGTAGGCGGCGGTCGAAAAGAGCGGGAAAGCGCGATCCGGGCTGACTGCCTTGATGCCTGCAAAGGCCGAAAGAGCGGTCTTGCAATCATTCGCGTGAACGGCCTCCATTCCGAGATCGTAGCGGGCCTCATAGAAATCCGGATCCAGTTGGATCGCCTGTTGCAAACGCTCCATGATCTGAGCCGGCGGCGCGCGCAGATCATGCAGCAGGCCGGCATAATTGAACAGCATCCGCGCGCTTTTCGCGCCGTTGTTCAGCGCCCGGTCGAAATACTGTTTCGCATCGTCCAGCTTGTGCTGCTGCCAGGCGAGGTATGCCAGGGATTCCTGCACATCCGGGCTGTCGGGCAGTTGCGAGGCGAGCTGCGTCAGACGCACGCGAGCCTGTTCCGCGGTTTCAGGATGAGTCGATAACAGGTCCGCGAGCACCAGGTCCAGCTCGAGCGGCGATGGCTCCTCGACCTCGGGCTTGAGTTGCTTTTCATCGAGATGCAGGGCGAACAGCCTGATGGCGATGTTGCCTGGCGCCAGATAGCCGCGCAGATCGGCGTTCACTTCGTCGAGAGTTTTCCGATACACGCCGGCGAACGCTTGCTCAGCACTTTCGCCGCGGGAGATCGCAGTGAGAAAGCGCGGGAAGCCGTCGCGATACTTCTTGCCGAGCGAGAGCATGTGCGCAAGCTCCCAACTTTGGGCATAAAACTGCGCCATGGCTCGCGATTGGTGGTAGTATTCGGACTCCCGGTTGACATTCAAGAGCACGCGAACATCGAGAGGTCCGAACGCCATGAGCGACGCCAAGCGGCCTGGCGGCGGGGTACCGACCATCAACTTGCCGCCCGCCGGCTGCAGGGACGAGTAGACGTCCGCAAGACCTTCATTGAGCCACAAGGGCAGGTGCAAATCGAGATGCTCGATGAACAAGTGCGTGTACTCGTGAATGGCGGCGGGGAAGTAGTTGCTGCCTAAGCGTTGCATCACGATGTAATCGGACTTATGGCCGCGCTGGTAAAAGGCAAACGAATTCTTGTTGACCCGGTAGGGAGCGTATTGTTTTTCCGAATCGAACGCGACGATCTCGACGGGGACGCCAGCGGTGGGCGTCAAAGGACTGTTTGCGGCGAAGAAGTCTCGCGCCTCTTCGAAGATTCGCAGCGCGTCCACAGCTTTCGCGCGGCCGTTGGTGGTGTACATCCGGAAGTGCGGCGAGATGAGCTTGATCCAGTGCTCAGCGGCGGGTAGTAAGTTTACTGCCAGGAGAAGCGAACCTGCAAGGCGCCGGGGTCCGGCAAAACGCACAACAGGCCTCTCTCGTCAAAAGAGGGTAAGCGGGACCGACTTGGAGCTGAAATAGATGCCGAACAGGAGCCGGTTGTCGGTGAGCGAACTGACCGAGCCGATGGTCCCGTACTTCACATAATCGTAGCGGAGGTTCGCGCCCAGGTGCCGCATGAGGTTATAGGCATAGGAGGCTGTAAAGGAAGTGGTGGTGTATCGGTAAGAAACAGTATTCGCAACGCTCGTCAGATGAGAAACGCCGCCGCCGAAACTCAGGTTCGCACGGCGCGTACTGTACGAATAGTAACCGTTCACGAAAAGATTTTTGGACGCGAGGAATACGCCGTTGCCCGAGGCGATATTTTGGCCGCCGCTGACGCTTATCGAAGAACGGCGGAGCTGCCGGCTGACGGAGCCGATCACGGACGGGAAGGTGGAGACCCGGTTATAGCGCCCGATTTCGTAGCCCGGAAGCAGATTGTTGCCGTCGATAATGAGCACCGGCACGAAGATGGTGCCACTGCTGTCCGTCCGGGTGAAGCCGCCCGAGAGGCTGGCGAACCAATGTGCATGAAATGTATGCGAGACGTTCCCAACGAGCGTATCGGCCTGGGCTTGCCCGGCGCCCCGCTGGTACGTGAAATACGTGTGAGAGTAAGTACCGCCCACGGTGGTGCGCGCGGTCAGGCGATAAAGAATGGAGCCGGCGCCGGTCACGCCTGTGGCTCCGATAGAGCCGGGAATGTTGTACCGATTGAGATAATACTGGCCGTTGAAGACGTAACTCAAGCGGCGGGTCTGGCGATACGACAGAGCGACGCCGCTCGATAGAAACTTCGATTCCGAACTGAAGGGATTAGTTTGAACGTAATCCACCTGGGAAGGCTGAGCTCCGAAAAAGGTTCCACCGTAGAGGAAGATGCCGCCGTTGACGTCGAAGTTGAAGCTCCATCTGCGGCTCAGCCGCTTGGCGTAGGCGAAAGAGAGGCTCTGGTCCGTGCCGCTGGGGAAGAAGGTGCTGGAATAATCGCGGTAATCGCCGCGATAGGCGAGCGAAAGATAGCCGTCCTTGAATTGCTTGAAGGCATCGGCACCGCCGCCGCCATCGAAACCCAAGCCGCCCTCATTGACCGATCGATCGTTGATGTTGGTTGGGACCGAGTCATAGACGCCGTTGGCGAAGAGATAGAAGTTGAAGAAATCGTGCTCGAAGAATTGGCTGGCGAGCGTGGTTATGGGATTTGCTGACGGGCCTTGATCCTCCGGAGGCGCGGTCGGGGGCACCTGGGAAGATTGCTGGGCAAGCAACGCGCCCGCCAACCAAGGCGCCACAAGGAGCGCAACACCAAATCTCAAATAAACCTCCTCACAGAAAACACCTTAAGTCTGCCGAAGGCACACTGGTCTGTCAAGCAAAGAAGTAGTACCCGGATGTTACTACTCTCAATAGAGGGGGGCGCGGCGGCTCATTCATATCGCAGCGCAATCGTCGGGTCGATCTGAGAAGCGCGCCGGGCGGGCACATATCCGGAGAGCGCGGCGATCATGAGGATGCCGAGAATGGCGAGGGCGATGGTGAGGGGATCGGAAGGCGACATTCCGTAGAGCTGAGTTTGGACCAGCCGGGTCACTGCGAGCGCGGCCGGGAGACCGATGGCGATTCCAATCGCCGCGATGACGAGCACCTCCCGCATGACGAGCCAGAGCACGTCGCCGCCCCGGGCGCCAAGCGCCATGCGGATCCCGATTTCGCGCGTGCGGCGAGTCACCAGAAACGCCATCACGCCGTAGAGTCCAACGGCCGCGAGAACAGTAGCGAGCAGCCCGAAGGCGCTTGCCAGGCTGGCTGTGAGGCGCTCGACCGAGAGCGAGTCGTCGAGCTGGCTTTCTTCCGTTTTCAGAGCGTAGACGGGCAGATTGGGGTCGAGGCGGTGAACCACGGAACGCAACGCGGGGAACATCTGCGCGGAGGCGGCATCGGTGCGCACATAGGCGGTCATCTCAGAGGCCCAGTCGTTTTCGAGATAAGGAAAGAAGACCTGGCGGGGAGTCTTCGCATGCACGGTCTGGTATTTCGTGTCTCTCACCACGCCGACGATCTCTATATCGGTTTTGGTTCCCGGATCGCCGCCGAAGCCGATACGGCGTCCGATCGGACTTCGATCGCCGAAATAGCGCTTGGCGAACATCTCATTCACGATGGCGACCTTGGGCGCGCCAAGCCGATCGCGATCCGTAAACTCGCGGCCGGCGTAGACCGGAATGCGGAGCGTGCTGAAGAAACCCGGCGAGACATAGTTGACCCACGGGTTCATGTCTTCGCCGGGCTTGGCGGCGTAGCCTTCCACCGTTATGGTGCTGTCCCACTCGTCGAAGCTAAGCAGCTTGACGACGGCCAGAGAAGAAGCTCGCACACCGGGCAGAGCGTCCAGTTTTTGGTTCAACTGCTGGTAGAAGAGTTTTGAACGCGCGGCGTTGTAGCCGCTCAAAGTGGGGTCGACAGAAAAAGACAGCAGGTTGGTGACCGCGAAGCCGGGGTTCAACGCCTTCAGGTTCTTGAGGGTGCCGACGAACAGGCCGGCGCCGATGAGCAGCAGAAGCGAGAGGCCCACCTGGACACAGACGAGCACTTTGCGCCAGGCCGCTTGACCGCCGCCGGCGACCGCACCGGCCTGATCTTTGAGCGTGGGCGCAACATCGGCGCGCGTGGCCTGCAAGGCAGGGAGCAAGCCAAACAGCAACGCTGTTCCGAGAGATACGGCGAGGTTGAAAAGCAGGACGCGGCTGTCGGGAGTTGTGGCGAAGACGAGCGGCGGATCGGTATGGGGCGCCACGCCCACGAGCAAATGCATAATCCAGATGGAGAGCGCCAAGCCCAGTACGCCACCCATGAGGGACAGCAGTGTGCCCTCGACGAGAAGCTGGCCGACGATACGGCGGCGTGTAGCGCCTAATGCGAGCCGGACGGCGATCTCCCGCTGCCGCGACATGGAACGAGCGATGATTAGATTGGCGACGTTTGCACAGGCGATGAGCAGGACCAGGCCCACCATGGCCATCATGGCCCACAGCGGCGCTTGCAGAACTTCGTCCGCCTCCGATTGGCCGGCGCCGCCCGGCATCACATCGAGCGACATTTTCAGGAATTCCTCGCGTGTGTATGGCGACGCATGAGCGAATTCCTTTTGTTGCACTTCCATGGCGAGAATGGCATGGAAAACAGGCTGTAGAGACGCCTTGGCTTCGGCTCTGGTGACGCCGGGCTTGAGGCGAGCGAAGACCTGCACCCAGCGGCGGCGGCGGTTCTCAAATGGCTTCTCCTCATCCGTGAGTTGGGCCGCCATCATCACGGGCACGTAGATCTGGATGGAAAAGAGCCGCTCGACACCCTGGAAGCCCTTGGCTGCCACACCGATAATGGTCAGCTTGTGGTTGTTCACCAGGATCGGCTTGCCGATTATGGAAGGATCGCCGCCGAAGCGGTTTTGCCAATAGTCATAGCCTAAGACGGCCAACGGGGAGCCGCCCCGGGATTGATCGTCGGCGGCCGTGAACAGGCGGCCCACCGCGGGGCGAACGCCGAGCACCGGGAAATAGGTTCCGGAGACGAACTCTCCGGCGACGCGTTCGTTACGGCCCTGTGAACTGACGCTGAACGCTAGACTGTGGCGGCACAGCATTCCGCTGAAGACCCGATTCTGTTCGCTGAAGTCCTTGTAGATGGGGTAGGAAAGCGAGTTCATGCCCGTGTTCGACCCATAATGGTGGCCGATTTCCTTGAGCTGCACGAGCCGCCTGGCATCCGGAACCGGCAGGAGGCGCAGAAGAGCTTGATCGAGTAGCGAAAAGACCGCGGTATTCGCTCCAATGCCGAGCCCTAAAGAAAGCACCGCGACCGAGACGAAAAGGGGCGATTTGGTGAGCGAGCGAACGCTGTATTGCAGTTCACCGGCAAAGGTCACTGACACACTCCCCGGAGACAATTTCTCCAGTCTTAGATACGAAGGAGTGCCGGCGGAGTTCCAGAGATTTGGCCGCTGCGGTCTTCAGGCGAAGAGACACTTCGGCGGGGCGCCGAAAGGGCGTTCTTGACGGATCTCGAAAAGTCAGTCACAGAAGTTCGAAAAAAATCTCCGATTTTTTTTCTTTCGTCTTGTCAACCGCTTAGCGCCAGCCCGGGTCGCAAAGATGGGCTCCAGGGCCCCGGTTTCTTGGATGCGGCGTGCTAGCTTCGTCTTGCTCGCGGGAATCACCAGCGAGCGAACATCCTGATGAGCGGGCCGGGACAGGTTCCCGGCATTTTCTTTTATGTGAAAGCGCGCACAACGCCCACCAATCGGGCTGTGCGCTTAAGGGAGGCCGACATGGGCGAAGTGATCATGATGCCGTCGCGGAACACGGACGCGGCGGAAGCTACGCGCCAGAGCGGCGGGATGCACCCGGTAGAGGGCGCCTCGCAAACCGATGGATCCCACATCGATTTTTCGGTTTGGAAGCGCGCCCCAAAAGAGAGAACGGCGGCTTACTTCCCCACTTACTCGACGGTTTCGAAAGCTATCCAGACAGCCATGCGCGGCTGGGTGCGCGAGTGGTTCGCGGCGAACCCCGAGATTTTGCTCCGTCCGCACACGGCCTATCCGATTCTGGTTTATCAATGCACGCACCCGTTCGCCGGGAAGCCGACGAATATCTTCACCTACGATATTCAGCAGACGGAGCCATTGAACCGCGCCTTCGCGTCCGCTGCTCACAGGCTCGGCCGCGAATTGAAGACTCTCGACACCAAACGGTTTCCCTGGTTCACGCGCGAGCACTATTTCGCTTACCGCAGCAAGGAAGTAGTAAAGTATGTCGGCAGAAACCGCCGCGCGATTTACAAGATGTTGAATACCGAGACAGTTCTGATGGACAGCATCTTGAAATTTGCAATTATGGATATTCCAAGGCTTGGGCTGGAGCAGGCGGTGGTTCTCTTACGGCGCGCCTTTCACACCCAGTTACGGCGCTTCTCAGACGAATTCGACCTGAGCCCGCGCACCGAAGAGCTTCTGTCCATTGCGACCGATGCGCTGCTGAGTAAGCTCCCAACCGATAATGTAATTGCCATGCCGACGCCGGTCGAATTACCGGCCGCCGCGTAAGTGGATGTTTCCAGCCTTATTGCCGCGAACGATACCGCAGCACAGCGGCGGCTACTTTCGCGGCGCTTTCGTGTATGCTTTCAGCCGCTGTGTTACATACGATATCGGGCGCTAGCGGAGCTTCGTATGGATCGTCAACGCCGGTAAATCCTTGGATTTGACCTGAGCGCGCCTTCTTATACAGTTCTTTTGGGTCTCGCTGCTCGCAGATGGGCAGCGGGGCATTTACGTGCACTTCCAAGAAGTTGCCAATTGTGCGGCGCGCCTCTTCGCGGGCCTTCCGGTAGGGGGAGATGGCAGAAACCAGCACAATTATGCCGTTGCGCGTCAGTAATTGCGAGACGAACGCGATTCGCCGGATATTTTCATCCCTGTCCTGCTTGGTAAACCCGAGCCCCTTACAAAGGTGTTTTCTAACTATGTCGCCGTCTAACACCTCCACGGGAAGCCCGTGCGCCAATAACTCCGTTTGAATAGCCCTGCAGATCGTGGTTTTGCCGGCGCCGCTCAGCCCAGTGAACCACACCGTCAGGCCCCGTTGCGGCGCGGCCAGGAAATCGGTCGAGCCCGTGAACGTGTCGGTTGTTTCGAGCGGCAGAGCCTCAGCTATCATCCCGGCCGCTACTGTCTCATTACTCAACGGGTCAACGAGAATAAAACTGCCGGTCGTTCGGTTGGAATGATAAGCGTCGCAGAAGATATCATTATGCGTTTCTATCTCCACCATTCCGATTTCATTGAACTGCAAGCTTTTCGCGTTCGTAGGCGCGAGCGTATCGAGGTGGATCTTATGAGCCACGCGATTGATCCTGCCGCACAACACCTGCGTCATGTGTTTGACCAGATAACGAGCGTTGATCTGCATGGGAGCCTGGGAAGCCCAGATAAGATGCGCGAGAACGCGTCTCGAACGGACCGGCATCGCATCGGGATCGGCCAGCAGATCTCCGCGGCCGAGGTCGATATGGTCTCGCAGCGATACCACAACCGACAACGGCGGCGCGGCGGTCTCCAAACGACGCGCGTAAAGCAAGATTTGGTTTACTTTCGTCCGCTGAAGCGATGGCAGTGCGATGACCTCCTGGCCCGGTGCTAACTCACCGGAGGCCACTTGGCCGGCGTAACCGCGAAAATCTTGGTTAGGCCGGATCACCGCCTGCACGGGAAAGCGGAACGCCTGATTACGGTTCTGCCGCAATGGAATAGTTTCCAGCAATTCGAGCAATGCAGGCCCGCGGTGCCAGTGCATCCGCTCACTGCGCGTGATTACGTTATCCCCGTTCAGCGCGCTTACGGGAACGAAATCAATCTCAGTACCTGCGAGCGAGCCCGCAAGCCGGCGGAACTCATCGCGAACCGCGCCGAAGGCTTGAGAATCGTAGCCAGCCAAGTCCATCTTATTGACGGCCACGATCATCCGGCGGATTCCGAAGAGCCATGCAATCAGCGTGTGGCGACGTGTCTGTTCGAGCACGCCCTTTCGCACATCCACGAGAATCAGCGCCGCCTCACCGTTCGATGCGCCGGTCGCCATGTTGCGCGTGTATTGCTCGTGGCCGGGCGTATCGGCAATGATGAATTTTCTTCGCGAGGTCGAGAAATAGCGGTAAGCAACGTCGATCGTTATCCCCTGCTCGCGTTCGGCCTTCAAACCATCTGTAACCAGCGACAGGTCGATCTCTAAGTTCCTACCCTGTGAAGCTTTCTTGACCGAAGATAGTTGATCTTCGTATATGCCGCCGGATTCGTAAAGTAATCTCCCGAGGAGGGTGGACTTACCGTCGTCGACGCTACCCGCGATTACAAACCGAAGCAGATCTTTTTCAGCGCCGGCGGCGGTCAGAAATAGCCCTCTCTTTTTTTCAGCTCCATCGAGCCCTCCTGGTCGTGATCAATGACGCGATTTTCCCGTTCCGAACGCCGCAATCGTTTCAACTCTTCTATAATTTCCGCGACGGTTGTCGCCGTGGACCGGATAGCCCCGGTGCAGTAAGTGCACCCCAGCGATCTCATTCGGCACAAAACGCGCTGCGGTTGTTCGCCCGGCAGCAATTCCGGGGAATGTTCCGGAGGGATCAGTAAGTCACCCCGTACCAGCATCTCGCGCTCTTTTGCGAAATAAAGCGGAACAACCGGAATACTCTCGCGTTCAATGTAATCCCAGACGTCTAATTCGGTCCAATTCGACAAAGGGAAGACGCGCACGCTCTGCCCCGTGCTCACACGGGCGTTGTATAGGTTCCAAAACTCAGGCCGCTGGTTTTTAGGGTCCCATTGGCCCAAGTTGTCGCGCACCGAAAACACTCTCTCCTTGGCGCGGGACTTTTCCTCATCTCTTCGCGCTCCTCCCATCGCCACATCGATTTTGTTTTCTGCCAACGCATCCAGCAGCGCCTTGGTTTTTAGCAAAGCGCAACATCTGCTCGTGCCCAGGCGAAACGGGTTGGCCCCGCCCTCAACTGCTTCCCGATTGGTATGCGCGACGAGTTTAAGCCCCAGGCTACGGCACGTCTGGTCGCGAAACTCGATCATCTCCTGAAATTTAAAGCCCGTGTCGATGTGCAGCAAAGGGAAAGGAATGCTGCCTGGGTAAAAGGCCTTTTGCGCCAGCCGCAGCATCACCGAGGAATCTTTGCCAACCGAGTACAGCATCGCTGGGCGTGCGGCTTCGGCCACTACTTCCCGGATGATATGGATACTCTCTGCTTCGAGGACATCCAAATGGTGCAGTGTCAACGCGGGCATAGCTTCTTCGTTCGAACCTGTTCGGCGCGCATTATAAGGCGGGAGAATCGTTGCCGAGCATTGCGTGCCGAATCAACTTGACCGGCACGCCTCCCTGTTGTATGAATTCGTTATGGAACTGTTCGAGCGAGAACTTTGGCCCCATCTTGACCTTATAATCTTGCCTAAGCTTTAGGATCTCCAGTTTGCCCAGCGTGTAGACCAGATAGGTCGGGTCCGATGTGCCGCGTTTAGTCTCCCGTTCGGCATAATCGTGCGACATATAACCCTGCTTCATAAAGAAATCGATACCTTCTTCGTAAGTCATGTTCCCGGTGTGCATTTGGATGCCAACGATGTAGCGGCAGTTACGCAGCAACGCATCGAGTAACTGGCCCACCCGGAGCTCCGGGTCGCCGCCGCCGTACCCTTCATCCAGCATCATCTGCTCGGTGTAGTGCGCCCATCCTTCTACGTTCGAGTTACTCTGCGCCAGCTTCCGCGCCTTCGACGGCACTTTTTGGAACCACAATAACTGCACATAATGGCCCGGGTAGGCTTCGTGAATCGCCGTGCTGGTAATGGTGCCGCGGCTGAACGCAGTCATGAACTCGCCGACTCGCTCAGCAGGCCAGTTCTTTTCCGGCAAGGTCACATTGAAATAAGCTTCCGTCGCAACCTTTTCATAAGGACCCGGAGTATCCATCGACGCGGTTGTGAGCGCGCGCATGAAGGGCGGGGTCTCCTCCAGGATCGGCTTAACGGGCGACGGAATGGTGATGATGCGATGCGCCTGGATGAAGTCGATCAAACCCGAAAGGGTATCGCGAAAGGCCTGCAGCAACTGGTCGGGCGCCGGGTAATCGTGCTCGAAGCCGGCGACGATCTGCTGCGGCGTCTTGGCCGGGTCAATTTTCTTGCAAAGCTGGACGAGATGCTGTTGATTGAGATGCAGGTTTTCGAAACCGATCCGCAGTAGCCGGTCGAGCGGCACATCTACCATCTCCTCGTACAAAAGTTTTTTGGAGAAGTTGGCGGCCCCAATCCGGAAATCGCCGTTCGAGCGCGGAAGCACATCGCTTTTGACCCAGCTTTCGTAACTCTTCAAACACTGAATTACCGTGTCGTTCGACCTCTTGAATTCATCCAGCAGCTCTTGATCTTTCACGGCGGCAAATGCCTGCGGAACATCTTCGGCGAAAAAGTTCTGCAATCCCGGCAACTGCTCGAGCGCCACCTCGGTGTAGATTTTCGGGGGATTCTTCAGCACCTGCCTGGCGGCCTCGAACACCTGCGGAATTTTCTGCTCGCGCGCAATCACGTCGCGCAGCCGTTCTTCCGGTGGTGCGAAGTTGCGGCTCATCAGGGTGAAGATCGAGGCCGTGATGCCGCTGGAATAGAAATCGGGATTGATCTCCTGCGGCCGGATGTTCCGTACATTGAGCAGCTCTGCCTTCAGATGCGAAATCATCAAATCGCGGTCATCGGTTGCGGGTTCTTTCTCAAATTCGGCCAGGTACTTCTCAGCCTGCTCCAGCCGCTGCTGGGTCCCGCGCGCGGAATAGTCTTCCAACTGCGTATCGTAAGGGCGGTGGAATCCGGCTGTGGTCGCAGCCGTCGGGTTGAGGCGGAAGTAGTCATCGAAGTAGCGATCTACAAGGGTATCGAAGGAAGATTGCGCATTCATGACAGCTACTCCAAAAATTAGGAGCGCCAGGGTTTTCATCACCTTAATTAGAGCGCACGGGGCGTTTGGCGCGTGTTGCGCGCGGAACAAAATGTATGAGCCGTACGGCATGAGCCCGTAGAATGAGAAGCGACTGTGCCGTTCCCTCCCGTTGACGAGCAGCTCCGCTACCTGAAGAAGGGGCTCGCCGAACTGATCCGTGAAGAAGAGTTGCGCGAGCGTCTCACGGCGGCGGCCAAAGACGACCGCCCTCTGCGCGTGAAAGCGGGTTTCGACCCCACTGCCCCAGATCTCCATTTGGGCCACACGGTGCTGCTGCGAAAGATGAAACATTTTCAGGACCTCGGGCACACCGTCATCTTCCTGATCGGCGATATGACGGGTCGCATCGGCGATCCCACCGGCCGCAATGTGACCCGGCCGCCCATGACACGCGATGAGATCGAGCGCAATGCCGCCACGTACCGCCAGCAGGTGTTCAAAATTCTGGATCCTGAAAAAACCGAGGTGCGCTTCAACAGCGCCTGGCTTGCGAAGCTCACCTTCGAGGACGTGGTTCATCTCTGTTCGAAGTACACGGTCGCCCGCTTGCTCGAGCGCGACGATTTCAGCAAGCGCTTCAAAGAAGGCATCCCGATTTCGGTCCACGAGCTTCTCTATCCGCTGGGTCAGGCCTTCGACTCCTTCGCGCTGGAGTGCGACGTCGAAATGGGAGGCACCGATCAGAAGTTCAACCTGCTGGTTGGGCGCGAAATTCAGAAGGACTACGGACAGCCGCCGCAGATCGTCGCCACGGTTCCTATTCTTGAAGGTCTCGATGGCGTCGAAAAAATGTCCAAGTCGAAGAACAATTACATCGGCGTGACCGAGCCGCCGAAGGTCATGTTCCGCAAAGTGATGCAGATCAGCGACGATCTGATGTACCGCTACTACGAATTACTCACCGACATGCCCATGCATGAGATTGTGCGCCTGCGCGAGAATGTCGGCGCGGGCATCAAGTTCCCCATGGAAGTGAAGATGGCGTTGGGACACCGCATCGTAGCGGATTTTCATTCGGAGGAGGACGCGGATGCCGCTCGCGATGCCTTCGATCGGGAAGTGCGGCAAGGACTGGAGCCGATCGACACGGAGACGGTTGAACTGCCGCCGGGCGCGCTTAGCGATAAAGGTCTTCGCCTGGACAAACTGCTCGCGCTCATAGGCCTTGCCGACAGCGTTAGCGATGCAACGCGGAAAATCAAAGCCGGCGCGGTGGAAGTCAACGGGAATCTTCAGAATGCGCTCTTGCTGCCGGCTACGGGCGGCGTGCTGGTCATCCGCACCGGCAAAAAATGGAAGCGCGTTCGCGCAGGAACCTGATGGCCGCCGTTAGCACTGGCATATGATGCTCAGTGGAGGTCAACCCAACTTATGGCCACTGTTCTGACAGAGCCTCAAGCCACGTCCGCGCCGATCAAGCAAACCAAGATTTTGATCGGGAATCGCTGGGTAGACAGCGTATCCGGAAAGACATTCGAAACTATCAATCCTGCCACCGGTGAAGTGTTGGCGAAGGTCGCCGAAGCTGATGCCGCCGATGTAGACCTGGCGGTGAAAGCGGCCCGCAAGGCGTTCCACGCGAAGGCTGCCTGGCGCCGGATGTCGGCCTCGGAGCGAGGCAAACTCATCAGCCGTCTGGCGGACCTGATCGAGAAGAACGCGGACGAGCTGGCGACGCTCGAATCGCTGGACAACGGCAAGCCGCGTCATGTCGCGCAAGCCGCAGACCTGCCGCTCGTCATCGCCTGTTACCGCTATTACGCGGGGTGGGCCGATAAGATTCAAGGCAAAACCATTCCCGTTGCCGGGGATTATTTTTGCTATACGCGACATGAGCCGGTGGGCGTCGTCGGGCAAATCATTCCCTGGAATTTCCCGCTGCTCATGCAGGCTTGGAAGCTCGGGCCGGCGCTTGCATGCGGCAACACTGTGGTACTGAAGGTCGCCGAACAGACCCCGCTTAGCGCTCTGCGCGTCGGCGAGCTGATCGTGGAAGCGGGCTTCCCGGAAGGCGTGGTGAACATTCTGCCGGGCTACGGCCCCACCGCCGGAGCGGCCATCGCGAGCCACATGGATGTCGATAAAGTCGCATTCACCGGGTCCACCGAAGTGGGCCATCTCATCATGAAGGCGGCTGCCGAAACCAACCTGAAGCGCGTCACGCTCGAGCTCGGCGGCAAGAGTCCCAACATCGTTTTCGCAGATGCCGATATCGATCAGGCGATTGAAGGCTCCCACTTCGCGCTGTTCTTCAATCAAGGGCAATGCTGCTGCGCGGGTTCGCGCCTGTTTGTCGAGGAGAAGATCTACGACGAGTTCGTCGAGCGCAGCACTCAGCGCGCCAAGCGCCGCACGGTCGGCAATCCGCTGGATACCAAAACCGAGCAGGGCCCGCAGGTGGATAACGATCAGTTCAACAAAGTTCTGAGCTATGTCGAGAAGGGCAAGAAAGAAGGCGCACGGTTGATGTGCGGCGGCGAGCGCGTCGGCGACCGCGGCTACTTCGTGGCGCCCACCGTATTCGCGGATGTGAAAGACGACATGCAGATCGCGCAAGAAGAGATCTTCGGCCCGGTCATGAGCATCCTGAAGTTCAAAGATATGGATGAGCTGGTGGAGCGCGCGAACAAGACGATATACGGCTTGGCCGCTGCCGTCTGGACGCGCGACATCACTAAGGCGCACAACATCGCGAACAACGTTCGCGCGGGCACCGTGTGGATCAACTGCTTCGATGTGTTCGATGCGGCCGCGCCCTTCGGCGGCTTCAAACAATCCGGCATCGGCCGCGAGCTCGGCGAATACGGGCTGCAACAGTACAGCGAGATCAAGACCGTTACGGTGAAGCTCTGACTTCCGCCTATTTCAACGGGAGCGGCTGTTTTATAACCCCAGCCGCTCCTTCAAGGTCTTGACGCGGTCGCGCGCCACCGTCAGCTCAGTATCTTTGCCGTCGTTGATGCGCACCATCATGCGTTCGGAGAACCACGAGTACAGCTCCCGCACAAACTCCAGATTGACGATGGTCGACCGGTGGATGCGCACAAATTTCGCCGGATCCAACGTCTCCTCCAGCTCCGCAATCGTGCTGTCCACCACGTAATCCTTTTTCGGCGTGGCCGCGTACGTCAACTTTTCGTTGGCATAAAAGTGCGTCACCCGCGCCACTTCGACGAACTCGATGCGGTCCCCCAAGCGCGACGGCAGCCGCGCCGGAAAGCCGCGCTTTACGGGGAGCGCCGAAGCAAGCTGCTGCAGTAATCGCTCCAGTTGCGGCCTGGGCTCCATGCCGCCGCGCACGCGGTCCAGTTTGTTCAAGGCACGCTCCAATTGCTTCTCGTCGATGGGCTTCAAAAGATAATCGACGGAGTGCACCTCAAACGCCTGCAGCGCAAATTGCGAGTAGGCGGTCGTGAACACCACGAAGGGTTGCGGATCAAGCCGGGACAACATCTCGAAACCGGAAAGGTCCGGCATTTCGATATCCGTGAACAGCACATCGCAGGGTCGGCTGCGGAGATTCGCCAGCGCTTCCGCCGGGTCGGCGCTCGAGCCGACAATCTCCACCCGTTCAGTTTGCTCCAGCAGCCGCGCCAGCCGCTTCAACGCCAGCGGCTCGTCATCCACCAAGTACGCGCGCAGCCGGCTCATGCACCTAGCGCAACCCTCTCACCCGTTTCATTGACAAGAGGCGCCGCGCTCGCGGGTGCGGAAACAACCAGCGGCATCCGGAGCCGCACCGAGGTGCCCTCGCTGGTACTCGCAATGTCCAGCATGGCTCTTTCGCCGAACAGCACCGCCAGGCGTTCCCGCAGATTGTTCAACCCGTGCCCGGAAGGCAATTCGATAGGCTGAAAACCCGGCCCGTCGTCCGAAACTTCGAGCACGAGGCTCGCCTCTTCGGCTTTCCCCCGGATGCGAATGGTAGCGCCCTGCCGCCGGGCGCTTACCGCGTATTTCACGCTGTTCTCGGCCAGCGTTTGTAAGGCCAACGGCGGCACGCAGGCAGAATTCAGCTCTGACGGTATGCCGATCTGGTATCGCAATCTCTCCCCGAAGCGCGCGCGCTCGATCTCGAGATAATCCTCCAAGATCTTGACTTCGCGCTCGAGCGGCACCAAGCCCGCGTGGACCGAATCGAGCGAAAACCGCAATAAATTGGCCATCTGAACGAGTATTCGTTCCGCCCGCTTCGGGTCTTCGGGTATCAAGGACGAGACGGAGTTGATGGTGTTGAACAAGAAGTGCGGATGAACCCGCGATTCGAGCGAGGACAGCCGCGCATCGGTAGCCAGTTTCAAAGCGCGCTGCCGTTCCAGGTCCTTGGTCTTCAGCTCCATCTCTGAAACGTGCAACTTCGCCCGCATGCGTTCATAAGTCACGAGAAACGCCACTGTGGCGGCCGAAAGAATCAAACCGATTTTGAAGGATCCAACATACGAGGGCCAATAGGCGTAGCGATGGCCGTAGAACGCTAACGGAACAAGTCCCGACACCAGACATCCGAGCGCATTTCCGACCGCTATCGCCAGTACGCGCGCAGGCCATCTGGCGGTCCACTGCCATTTCGAAGATCTCTTCCAGATCACCGGCATGGCAGCGCTCAACAGGCCGCCGATCGAGAACGCATAAGCGAGCGAAAAGAAGTAGTCGGCCACCAGACCGCCAAACGCAGCTTGCGGCTCGAAGCACCACTCCAGCAGCGGGACGCAGAGCGCCATTCCGCACGCAATCATCACAAAGCGCCCCAGCATCTTCGTGGAACAGTTCATCGTTTCTGAGTTCATATGCTAGCCACGTCTTCACAATACGGTGAAACGGCGCCTGGCGGCGCGGGTTGCGGACCAATCGCCCTAAAAACCAGACCAGCGCCTCGCATCCCAGGACAAACCGGCTGTATACTGCTCAAAGCACCTGAGGCACACATGCAAGAACTACGACCCGAACAAGCCAGCACTTTGCTGCAAGTCACGCTTCCGGCTCTCAAGACGGAGCATCGCATTACTAAAAGAATTATCGAGGCCATCCCACTCGACAAAGGCGACTACCGCCCGGAGCCGTGCGCGAAGACAGCCTTGGAGCTTGCCTGGCACATCGCCAGCGCGGAGAACATGTTCCTCAAAGTTCCCGCCGCCGGCGAATTCAACTTCACCGGAGCGCCGCCGGAATCGATGCACACCTCCTCCGACATCGCGCAATGGTACGCGAACGAGTTCGCCGTCAACTTCGACCGGCTGACGCGCCTGTCACCGGAACAATTGTGCAAGGTGATTGAATTCCGCGGTATTTTCCACCTTCCGGCAGTGATGTACCTGGAAGTCGGACTCAAGCATTCCATTCACCATCGCGGCCAGTTGAGTGTCTATCTGCGGCCCATGGGCGGGAAGGTGCCATCGATTTACGGCGAAAGTTACGACGACAAACAGGCCCGCATGGCGACCCAGGCCAGTTCGTAGACCGACGATTCGGCTCCTTACCGGGACGCTTCAGCGGAAGACCACAGCGGCGAACTCAGCTCTACCGTCCACACGGGACCACCTGGATAGAACGCTCCTTCCAGCCGGGCGAAACTCGGCACCTCACCAGGCACCACCCATCCGCGACTGTCCGTTGGTTGCTTTCCGATGAGGGGCGCAATTAGCCCTGCAAGTCCGCCCAGCTCAGCGTGCATCACGTAGCGGTTTGCGAAATACACGAGGCCGCCCACCGTAAACCTCTCTCGCCCATCCGGTTTCACCGAAAGCGTCACGAGGCGCGGCTTTGGAGCGCTCGCCAGGTAAGAGACCTTGGTCTCAGCCGCATCTTGGGATAAATTCTCCATGACCGCGGGAACGATGCCATTCGCCAGATCGTTGGGCAGCTCCAAACGATCCTTGTGCACCTCGAGCTTGCCTCTTTTCGCCTCTTCCCATGTAACCTCCGACGCCGGAACGTCAATCGTCATATTGAGCGGCGCCGGAAAAGAAGGGCCCTTTTGCACATGATGGTCGCTGACCAGGCGCAGTACATCTTTTTGCAAAAAGAGTGTGGACTCGTCGTCTATGGAGCCGTCGCGGAAGCGGAACAGCAAGCGCGAGCGAATTTGATCGCCTTCTGCCACCTGCACCAGGTCGCCTACCGCAATCACCTTGCCTTGTGCGGACTTGACCAGCAGAAAGCCA
Source organism: Bryobacteraceae bacterium (assembly GCA_036269275.1). Classification (GTDB taxonomy): domain Bacteria; phylum Acidobacteriota; class Terriglobia; order Bryobacterales; family Bryobacteraceae; genus Bog-105. Next base: position 24,657 of record DATASJ010000102.1, read on the forward strand.
TGCATGGAGCCCTCTTTGTGGAGAGCGGGAACCGGTTGCGCGGGGGCAAATTGAGAACTGGTGACGGCTAGAACGAGCAAAAAGACGCGACGATTCATCATCAGGTGATTCTCTGGTAGCAATCCGTTGGCCAGTTAACTCGCTACGCGAATCTGAGGTTTTTAGGAGTCCGACGCACACGCCACGCGTGGTTTAGACCGAAGTGGTGGTGCATTTGAGCCAATGCGGCGCTCAGCGAGTTCTCGTGTGACGTAGACTTTAGGAGGAGGTCGAGTTATGCAAAGTTTGCAGTTGAAGAAAGTGACGCTTCGGGATTTTTCCGCGGAGGAGCTTCGCCCGAGTGCCGCACTTACCGGAGAGCACAGCGGCTGCTTTCCCGTAACCATCTGTTGTCCGCACACAACGCCTCTCGACGACACTTATCTTCACAATCGGCGTGCGTCCGAACCAGGCGGGGGGCAGGATCAGGATTAGATCTTGCGTGACGGGGTGGAACCCTGGGCACGGCAATTCAGGGATCAAGAATCGCCTCCGAACATAGGTGGACGCCTGTTCTCACGGGCGAGACCGCCGAGCGGGGATGGCAGGCCGTCAATGCTGTATGCGACGCCATACTAACCCGCAACTACCCGGCCCGGACGTACACCCGCGGGTCGCAACCCGGCTACGAAGATGCGCTGTTGTGCGGCTATCTTGCTGCGGCGCTAAATGACTCGCTTTGGATGGATCGTGCGTTTGAACGGTTGAACAGCGCGATTGAAGAGGCGCAGGCGTTGCGGAGTCTCAGTCTCTTTGCAGGGCTCGGCGGATTGGGATGGACAATCGAACATCTACTGCGCCTTGGCGGCAGCGATTCATCTACCACGGCGGCTGCAGGCGACGATCAGGACTCGAATGCGGAGATCGACGCCGCCATGTTACGGGCATTAGAGCCGGGCACTTGGCCGGGGCATTATGACTTGATCGGTGGACTGGTAGGCTTCGGCGTCTACTTTCTGGAAAGGCTGCCGGCGGAAAAGGCGGTTCGCGGAATCAAAGCGGCGACCTCGCACCTGGATACGCTTTCGGAACACACGGGCGAGGGCATTACATGGCACTCCCGGCCCGAGTTGTTGCCGGACTGGCAAGGCCAACGCTATCCGGACGGTTACTACAATCTGGGCGTGGCGCACGGGGTTCCGGGCGTGCTCTATTTCTTGAGTGAAGTGGCGGAACGTGGCCTGCATGGGCGAGCGCAACGAATGCTCGAGGGCGCGATGGCGTGGTTCCTGATGCAGCGGCGGCCGCCCGGCGCATTATCCTGGTTCAGCCCGTGGATCGCGGCAGATGAATCCGCCGATTCGCGGCTGGGATGGTGTTACGGCGATCTGGGAATTGCCGCGGTGCTGTTGCGGATTTCCCGGCGGGCCGGCCGCGCCGACTGGCGAACATTCGCAGAGGGTCTGCTGGAGCATTGTCTCGCCTGGCCAATGGAGCGGGCCGGAGTGAACGACGCGCCGCTTTGCCACGGGGCCGCCGGGGCCGCGCACATCTTCAACCGCATCTATCAGGACGAGGGAGATGAGCGGTGCCGCGCTGCCGCAATTGCCTGGTTTGAGCGAACGCTTGCCATGTGGCAGCCGGGCTCGGGCGTCGGCGGCTTCTCGCTATTTACCCTTCCAGATCGCAGTGGCCGGGTCGTATGGGAGCCTTCGCCGGCTTTCCTGGACGGTTCGATTGGCATCGCGCTGGCACTGCTGGCGGGATTGACGACGGTGGAACCGCAATGGGACCGATTGCTGCTGCTTTCCGGACGCACCTGAGAGCTCAGCGCAAATCGTGACGAGCGCCTTCCCGCGCCAGCCGCCCATCATACAGGCGGAAGAGGAAATCATAGAGCACCAGCTCGTGCTGTCGCCACTCGGAACGCATCATGCGGTTCACATGCATATGAACGTAGCTGCGGACAAGATTCTCAACGGCAACATCGAGGCGGCCGGCCTCAAACAGAACGCGCAGTGTGGCGGCGACTTCGCGAACGGGGATACTCCTGCGCTCGAAGGCCTTGCGGGCCAGGTCGAGTTCGACTGACTTCGAAGGATCAAGCTTCGACGGATCGAGCAACATCTCAAGACTTGGCCGCAAGGCGCGAAAGCGCTCCCCCAGGCTTTGCCTTTCTTGCGCGCCCACATGGAATTCCCGGTCATAGGAATCGCGCAGGTTCGCCATCAGGGAGCGTTTCGCTTGCAAATCGAAATCGAAATCGGTGGCGAGCATGTCCACGCCCAGCAGCGCGGCGCGCCACCTGGTGTCCAGTCCTTCATCGCCGCTCAGATTTCGAAGGATCTCAAGCACGGCCTCGCTGTCGGCCCAGAACAGGTCCTCAGAAGCGGCTATGCCTTCCAATCCGCCATAGCGCTCCATTTCGCGCTGGTAGGTATCGAGCTGCATGTTGTAAAGCGTTCGCGCTTCGAGCAGCGGAGTCAAGGCGGCAGAGAGCACGGGCATGAGGTCGGCCATCAAGCGCGCAGCATTCCCATGAAAGCGGATGCGGAGATGAAGCTGAGGATCGCGGTAGCGGATGAAGAACCACCGGGTGGCAATGCGCTGCGAGATGGCGTTTTGAACGACCGCTGCAAGAACGCTGAGCGCATCGTCGAGCGCCGCGGCGCCTCCGTACAGCTTGAGGAACAGCCAATCGGAACCGGGCGGCAGGGATCGCGCCATCCGGCTGATGTCTTGGGGAACGGCGGCGGCGGAAGTTTGTCGCGGTTCGACGGCGCGGCTCTTTCGCACCAGCGGCACATGCAATTCATGGCAGAAGCGGCCCTCCGGCCCCTCCAGGCACAGTTCATCCGGACCGGGAAACAGCTCCAGCAGATTGGCTTGCCGGCTGCGCTTGAGCGCGTGTACGAAAGCGTCAACCGACAGCACGTTGTCCAAATCCACCGGCAGGGTTTGATCGGCTTGTTCGAAAAGTACCCAGCGCGGCAGGCCGCGCTCGCGCCGCAGCTCTTGCACCGAAGCGAAGCGGGCGGCTCTCTCCTTTGCGGCGATTTGCCTTATGTCGTCGCGATTTAGATGCCAGCGCGCGCTCGAAAGAATGACCCGGCCGGCGCGGATGCGCGGCAGGTAATCGGGATTCTTGGCCAGCTCCCATAAAAAGTTAGGCACAAGCACATCCTGGAGCTGAAGATGACCCAGGAACCGATACACCGAAGGCAGCTTCGGATGCGCGAAGCTGTGCGCGTTCGTCATGCGCGGGATCACCTCTTTACCCAGCCGCTTCGAGCGAAGGACGATGCGACCGTTCTGCACCCCTACCAGGAGATCGGACAGCGGCAGTTGCCGATCGAGCGGAGCGCCCGAGCGTCCCATGTATACGATTTCGTAATCGCGCAGCACCGGCCGGCAAACGACGTTACCCATCCGCTCATCCGGCAAATAGACGATCTCGGCGAATACCGCGTCGGGCCGCAGGCTCTCTTCCCGGCGAAGGTGGAAACGAACAAACTGCTCCAGATCCGGATCGGCGTGACAGAAGCGGCCGAAGGTGCGTACGCCGCTCGGCCCGGTCAATGCTTTCAGCAGAATTTTGAAATCACCCTTGCGCACCGACTCCACCGACGATGCCGCTAATACTGCGATCACGGTGAATGCGTCGGGCAGAGCACGCGCGGCAATCTTGATGGGCGGCAGTTCTTCGGGATCGAGCGCGATCTCCATACCCGCCCGCCGCTGTTGCAGAAGCTTGCGCATGAGGATAGCACCGATGTCACGGGTTGCCTCATCCTCCTCTTGCTGGCCGAAGTGGAGGCCCCGCAGCAGAGGCGAGCTCTCCCTGCCTGAATACCCGAACCCGACTCCCATCTCTTCGTCTAGAGCTTCTGCCAGAGGAACCCAAGCGCGGTCATAGCGCGAGGTAAAGGCGTTCCGGAAGTCTTTCAAAGCCTCGATTTCGATGGGTGAGTTCAGCCGGCACAACAACTCGACGCCGTGAATCAATTCGTCCAGCACTTCTCGCGTGAGTACGGCGCTACGCACCGGCTTCACCATGTCCACCTGGAACAGCCTCGAAGTATCCGGCGCGGGCGCATCGGTTCTGGCCGGCAAGGCCTGTAGCTGGCGGGCGATGGCCGCGTAGCCTTGCCTCCCGGCGCGCAAACCCTGCTGCTCGATGAGCGCGAGCTGGTGGCGTACCCAGGAGAGCGTCTCCGCCACGCCGCTCAACTCGGGCCGCGCTTGCATCTGTGTAATCAGGTCATCTATGGCGGGCCGGCCGGTGACCACAGGCGTCAAGCTGGACGCCAGCACGTTCTGGGAGATCAGTTCGTAGATGTAGTCGAATGTTTCCTGTTCGGTGACCACGTACTCGGCGATGCCGCGCACCAATTCGGCTAACTGCGCGACTCTCGCGCCACACGAAGCGGCTTCTAAGACAGCGTTCACATACCGATCCGCCTCTATTTGCACTAAGTAGTGCGAGCGATTCGCCCCGGCCATGCGCGCTTCCAGGTAGTGCCAGGAGTTACCGATCCGGTGCAGGCTCGCGTTGGGCCAATACCGTAGCGCCTCGGCTACTGTGCGGTCGCGTTGTAACGTAGCGGTCAACGCATGGAGATAGTCGAAATCCAAACGGCAGCTCAGGCGGTAACTGAGTTGCCCGGCGAGCGCAAGCCTCGTAACGGCGCCCTGTTCGAGCGTCACTTCGCCCGTGGAGCAACCGGAAAAGAGGCCAAATGGAGTCGACCGCCCGGCCATTCTGGAGAAATACCGCACCAGGGCCCGCTCTGCTTGAAGGGATTTCTTATCGCTCGGGTTGCTTTTCCACCGATCGATGCCAAGCTGGAGCGAGCCGGATGCGACGTATAACGCGTGTTCTACCTCGGGCCGCTCGACGATCCTGAGCAGACGGTCGCGAAGCAGCTGCGCATCCTGTTCCCACGCCTGATGAAGACACTCGCGCGCTGCGCCCTGCTGCCAGAGGGCGCGGCTGGTGGTTCCCTGGCTCCACTCGTTCAGTTCCGAAAAAGGCAGCAGGGGCGAGCGAATTACGAAAAAGGCCGAATGAGTAAAAGCTGCGGCGAACTGGTTGCGTTCGGCGTTATCGGTCAAGGTGACGGCTCAGTTTCGCTTCATTTGGACTTCTTCACGTATTCCGAATACCAGTCCGCGATCTTCTTCTCGGGCGTATCGCCGGGATGCACAACCACGCGATAGCGGAAGCGCATGGACGCGCCGGTAGCCAACTCGCGGCCGCCCTGCTCAGCCGCCTTGGGTTCAAAGTCTTTCACTCCGAATGGATTCACCGCAAAGAGTCCATAGTCGCGCACGTGCCAGCGCGGCGGATGGCGGTAATTTTGCGGGTGATCGAAGACAACAATGCCGACTTTTTGGCCCTCGACTACGCCATCGTAATCCACCCAGTCCGCGCGCCGGCCCCAAACGTTCTTCTCCGTTTGCGCGCCTTCTGAATTCGTCATCAGCCCGCCGTTCTTCCCGGACATGCTGTCCGCCACCCGAATCGCGAAGAACCCCTCTTTCGTATCCGCAAACTGCACGCGCTCCTTGGCCGTGAACGTGGCATCGATGTCCACCGTGCGAATCTCGGCGTCCGCATAGAAGGTCATGAATCGGCGCTCCTCCATGAGTGCCGTTCCCTCTGGCTTTTGCCAGTCGAATACCGCCGTAATCGTACCCGATTTCTGGCCAGGCTTCAGCCCGGTTATCCTGCGCAAGACAATCCGCCCCTGGCGCTTCGGAGTCTCGGCGTCCGTGTTCGGCACTTTGATTTCGTTCTCCCAGAAATTGACCCCGTTGACGTTGCCATATCCGATCCAGAGCCCTCGGTGATGGGGATGATCGCGCGATTCTCCTTCCACACTCTCCATCGGATACCTGCGCGTCACGATCAAACCGTTTGCGGAGCGCAATGGCGCGAGAAACGGCTTCGGATAAGACTCTCCGAGGTAGAAATCGGAAAAGGGTTGCCCGTTGATGCGGATCGACACGTGGTCTGTGCCTTCCGCCTTCAATTCCACCTGCGCAGTCGCAGCGATCGGGGCCGCCATGGCGATGCATATCGCCCACGTGCAGAGGACGCCAGGCGCCATAGCGCGGTCCATAGTCGTCCAGATCATAACAAGACCGCGCTCGAGCCGCTCCGTTTCGTGAATCACCCAATGCGGCACGCCAGGCTCGGCCCCGCCACTCCTGGGCTATCATAAAGGCGTCGTGGTACCGCCGTGGTATCACCAGGAGATCCGGAAATGGGACCCATTGGCGTACAGGAGATGATCGCGATTTTCGTAGTCGCTCTCATTCTCTTTGGGCCCAAGAAACTTCCGGAGCTTGCTCGCACGCTCGGCAAGGCTTTGAGCGAATTTCGACGCGCTAAGAACGAGTTAAAAGCCACCTTCGAAACTCATCTAAACGAGCTCGAAAGAGAGACGCGGATCTCTTCCACCGCAACCGACTACTCGCCCGCGCGCTATCCACAACCCTACGAAGGTTACAGCCATTCGACCCCGGACTATTCATCGTCTGCGCCTTACGAATCGCAACCGCATGTACCAGACGCGTTGCCGCCAGCACAGGAAGCGGCCGATCGCTCGGTCAAACGCTCCCCTTCCGAGAGCGCGCCGGTAGCCGGGACAGTTCCTCGTTCCAACGGTATGTATTCGGCGGATCCCGTGGCAGCCGCAACGGAACAGGAACGCAGTCTCTGATTGCCGATTGATGCCGCACGATTTTGAGGAGCCGGCAACTCCGAACACCGACGTTTCACGTTTCAACGGCGAGCCCAAGCACGACGGTGATACGACGCATGCGCCGGAAGGCTCCGTTCCGCAGACCGTCGCCAACCCGGCGTACAGCAGTGCGTCGGACCCTTATGGACTCGTAACCGATCCAGCGGCTACGCCTCCGGTATCGCCATCGGCCGCGCCGCCCGCCGCGCCCGCTCGCACCGAGATCGCTCTGTCGGGCCCACCTAAAACTCCGCCCCCCCCGCCTCCTCCGCCGCCGGAAGACGAGGACGAAGGCGACGAAGAAGAAAAAGGCATGCTCCGCATGTCCTTCATGGAGCACTTGGAGGAGCTGCGCGCGCGTCTCATCAGAGCTTTCGGTGGCATACTGGTCGCGTTTCTCCTGAGCCTCACTTTCTGCAAGCCGCTCTGGGATGTGGTCGAGCTGCCCGCGGTCACAGCACTCAAGCACCTCAAGCTGAATCCCCAACTGGTAGCCATTACTCCCACCGAGTTGTTCAACGTTGTCTATCTGAAGCTGCCGCTCCTCGTTTCCCTTTTTCTCGGCGCCCCGTGGGTGCTCTACCAGGTCTGGGCCTTCATCTCGCCGGGCCTTTACAAACGCGAGCGGCGCTGGGCCGTCCCGTTCATCTTGTGCACTGCCGGGCTTTTCATTGCGGGCGGCTGTTTCGCGTACTTCGTTGTATTTCGCTTCGGGCTCGAGTTTCTGCTGGGCATCGGACGCGACATTCACGTTGCACCGATGGTTTCGATCAACGAGTACTTCGACTTATTTGTCAATGTCACCTTAGGCGTGGGCCTCGTCTTCGAGATGCCGGTGATTATCTTCTTCCTGACCCTGCTGCGCCTGGCGTCACCGCGCTTCCTGCTGCGCCACAGCCGCTACGCCGTGCTCGGAATCACGATTCTAGCGGCCGTTGTGACGCCTACTCCCGATGTCTTCAACATGATGATCTTCGCGGTACCGATGGTCATGCTGTTCTTCGTCGGCGTGTTCGCGAGTCATCTTCTGGTGTTGAAGCGGGAGGAGCGGAAATTCCCATGGAAGATAGTCTGGCTCGTTTCGCTCGGCGTGCTTCTAACTCTCGGGGGAGTGGTTGCGCTCTTTATTTACCGGTATCACTATCATCTGGCCTATAAGTGGCCTTACTTAGTCAAGTAAGCACCGAAGTTACGCCATGATTTTTCGCGGTAAAAATGTCGTGGTGACCGGTGGCGCAAACGGGATCGGACTGGCGGTTTCCAAGAGCTTCGCCGCGGCGGGCGGCTCGGTTTGGATATTCGATTTAGCGTCCGAGAACCCCGCGGCCGCGGCTCAGTCTATTGGGTCCCAAGCCTGCAGCGCCGATGTTGCGGACCGCTCATCGCTAGAGCGTGCGTTCGATACGGCAGGCGTTCCCGACGTCGTCGTGGTGAACGCTGGGATCTGCACTCCCGCCTCTCTAGAGGAGACAACGCCGGATGTTTGGAACCGAATGCTGAGGGTGAATCTGAGCGGCGCGTTTCACACTGTACAAGCCGCAGCGGAGCGAATGAAGCGCGCACGCAGGGGTTCTGTGGTACTGATGGCTTCCACAAACTCATTCGATGGCGAAGCGAATCTGGCTGCTTACAACGCAAGCAAGGCGGGCCTGCTTGGAATTCTGCACACGGCTGCGAATGAGTTGGGGCCTTATGGGATTCGCGTCAACGCGGTCTGTCCTGGCCTGATCCGTACCCGGCTGACGGCATCCAATTTTTCGAACCCCAGCGTGCTTTCAGAGTATTTCAAGCACATTGCTCTAGGGCGCGGCGGCGAGCCGGAAGAAGTTGCACAGGCTGTCCTGTTTCTGGCGTCGGATTTAGCATCGTATATCACGGGGACGACGCTCGTAGTCGACGGCGGCCAGATGGCTGCCAAGTTCGGCACCTGGGGGATAGCGAGTGACCGCTTTGACGGCCAACGCTGGACCAGGGACAGTGAAAATCAGGGGCGTTGAATGCGCATTGTCAGCATCCACGCGCATCCCGATGACGCGGAGATCCTGGCGGGAGGCACTCTGGCGCTGCTCTCCGAACTGGGCCACAACATCGCTATCTTGAGCCTGAGCGCTGGCGACTGCGGCTCCTCGGTTCACGGTCCTGAAGAGATCGCCGCCATTCGAAGAGCCGAAGCAGCCGAATCCGCAGCACTGATTGGCGCCGAGTACCGCTGGGGCGGTTTTCGCGACCTGGCGATCTTCAGCGACGATCCGTCACGGCGCGCGGTAACGGGCCTGCTGCGGGAGTTGAGCCCGGAGATTGTTCTCACAGCCGCGCCGAGCGACTACTTGTCCGACCACGAAGCGGCCAGTCAGCTTGTGCGCGACGCCTGCTTCGCTGCACCCATGCCGAACTACTTCACGCCGACGGGAAAAGCGCCTCTCGCGGCCATTCCGCACCTGTATTTCATGGACCCGATCGAGCATCGCGACCGAAACGGAAATTTGACGGTCCCGGATTTCACGGTGAATGTCGCCTCGACCTTCGAAACCAAGAGGGCGATGCTCGCAAAGCACCGAAGTCAAGGGCTGTGGCTCCAGCAGCAGCACGGAATGGATGACTACCTCCAGCAGATGGAGGATTGGACGCGCGCCTGCGGCACGAGAGCGGGCGTCGAACTCGGCGAAGGCTTTCGGCAATACCGCATTCACCCGTATCCTCGCGAGCCCGTGCTTCAGCAGATGCTCTCAATCTTTTTGGGCAAGAACGGAAGGTGATGGGGCTAATCCGCTCCACGCCATGCGATGAAATAACTCGTCCATTTCCTTGGGATCTGCCTTCATGCCCTTGTCCATCCACCAGTCCAGCAACGAGAACAAGCTGCCTGCCAGTGCATGGGCCTGGGCAGAGCGCCGGACAGGCTCCAACTCAAGACCGGTGATCTGCAATCTCTCCTCGATCGAACGCGCAAAGAATCCCCTCGCCAGTGCAAGCACGTCGTTGACTTTCCCCGATCTTACGATCGCCGCATAGAATTCGTTCGCCTCCCGGATATGCGTGAAAAACTCCTCGACCGGCGCCAGCCGCTTAGTGCTCGCGCCACGCCGCTTCAGCAGGGTCGAAAACCACTCACAAAAGCTCTCCACATCGCTCAGGAATAAGTCTTCTTTGTCGCGATAGTGCACGTAGAACGTCGAGCGTCCCACTCCGGCGCGGTCCAGCAGATCCTGCACGGTAATCTGGTCGAAAGTCTTCTCCTGCATGAGCGCAAAAAGCGCATCGCCTAGCGTGTCGCGCGTTCGCAGAATACGGCGGTCCGTTTTCGGTGGGGACCCCGCAGCCTTTCCGTTCGTTCTCTCGGCCTTCACAATCGCACACTCCTGGACAGATGCGCCGCTTTTGTTCCGTATCGCGGCCGCTTCCGCAAAATACACTGCCACAGATCAGCGATTTTGTCTAGAGTGTCACTATGACCGACGATCGTAAGTCTGGAATTGCTCTTATTGCAGGTTCGCTCGCGGGCGTTCTCACTCTAGCTATCCACCCTACGGGAGCGGCCTCGTTATCCGCCGGCCAAGTGGCGCATCTGTCGGCCATATCGGCGGCAGCGCACTCCATCGCGATGGCCAGCATTCTCCTGCTGTTCTTAGGTGGTTGCGGCCTCTCGCGACGCATCGCGGCGGCCGACCGGCTCTCGTTTGCGGCAATCGTCACCTTCGGCTTCGCGTGCGTCGCCATACTCATCGCCGCGGCGGTCAGCGGATTCATCATCCCAGGCATCATGCAGCACATGGCGCGCGACATTCCCGCCGCCGCCCACCAATGGCAAATCGTCATCGCCGGCGTCTTTCAAATCAATCAAGCCTTTGCGCGTATCTTCTCGGTCGCCGCGTCCATCGCCATCATTCTTTGGTGCGCGTCCGGGTTGCGAAATGGAGGACTCGGCCGCGGCATCGCCATTTACGGCTGCGTCGTTGCTGCACTTATCATCCTCGGGGTCGGCCTTGGTCATTTACGGCTCGATGTCCATGGCATGGCAGTGGTCGGACTCGGCCAGATTATCTGGTTCATCCCGGTTGGCATTCAGTTGTGTTCGCGGCCGGTGATTGCCGTGGCGCCGCAATAATCCCCGGCGCAGCGATATCGTTGGCAGCGGAGCCGGACGAGGACGTCCGGCGCGGACCGGGAGGCCCGCCCCACAACATGACGCACGGCTCGATTTTTACTGCGTAAGCATTTCGGTCAGCACGCGGCCGGAAGACCCGCTGGGCGTTTGAATGTCCAGCATGGTGGCAAGCGTCGGCGCAATATCGTTGGGCTCGATAGTTTGGTCGTAGCGGCCAGGCTTGATGCCGGGGCCGAGAAAGAGAACCGGCACGTGCCGGTCATAAGCATACGGCGAAAAGTGAGTAGTTCCGGAGTGGCCGGGCACGTATCCGGGCTCGAGCAAGATCGAAAGATCGCCGCTTCGCTTGGGGTTGTAGCCGAACGTCGCCGCGCGCGCGACGAAATCGCCGGTCACGCCGTTGTCAAGCTGCTCGCGCGTATAGACCCGAGCGACATGCAGCGCGGGATTCAGTAGCAAAGCTTCTTTCGCCACCCGGCAGATTTCGTCGAAACCGATCGGCCTGCCGTCGGGTGTTTTCAATTTTTGAATGGCCGCGCGGTTGAAGTACACGTTTTCTCCGCCGCCTGGAGTCAGCCAATCGGCCGCGCCAAAGCGAGCCGTGAGCGCGACATCGATCTGCCGGCCGATCTCCTCCAAGGACACATAGCCGCCGGGCAGTTTACCGGCGCGATCGGGAACAGGCGCCACGCCGTGATCCGCCGAGAGGACGATGACGGCGTTCTTAAGGCCGACTTGCTGATCGACGACTTGAAACAGCTTCCCCAGCAACTGGTCTGTTCGCAGCGCCATGTCGCGTACTTCCGGCGCATCCGGTCCCACCGCATGTCCCACGTAATCGTTGGACGAAAAAGACACGGTCAGCAGATCGGTCGCTTTGCCCTGGCCCAACTTCTCGGCCCCGATTGCCTGTTCGGCGAACTGCTCCACCAGTTCGTTGCCCCAGGGGCTGGCCGGCAATTTGTCGTAGGGCGCCTTTGCGGACCCGTGGAATTTCCAATTCGGGAAGCCTTCCCATGCGCGATCGACAAACTCCGCCGGCAGCTTTCGTTGATTGAAAGCGTCAACCCAACCCGGCAGCTTATCCAGATAGAACGTGGTAGTGACGAAGTTGCCGCTCACGTCATCGAACCAATACGCGGCGGCCGCGCGATGCCCCGACGGCAAAATGGCCGCTCGCGGTTTCAGCGAGATGCCGATCACCTTCGATTCGCTGTGGGCTGCCCGGAGTTCATCGCCGACCGTGGTGACCAGCAGCCGTTTGGGCGAAGCCGGGTCGGCATCTGTGCACTTCGGCCCGGGTGGCGGCTGATCGCCTCCGACAATGCGAACGTTCCAATCGCAAACACTCGTGACCACCTTCGCTTCGTCGCGGTCGTACCAGGCATTCCCGACGATACCGCTGACCGCCGGCATCGCCCCTGACAGGAAAATGCTGTGACCGACGGCCGTCACCGTGGGGATTTGGGCGTAGAAGGCGTTGGTGAAATCCGCCCCGTTGGTCAAGAGCTGGTCGAGGCCGCCGTGATAATCGGCGCGGAAGCGAGTCAGGTAGTCGTAGCGGAACTGGTCGATGATGATGGCGACGACGAGCTTCGGCTTGGGGGTGGTGGCGCTGAAGGAGGGATGAGCAGCGATGAGGGTCGCCAGCAAGAGCGCGGCGCGGGTGAGCATCGGGCTCAGGGTAGCAGATCAATTGGGGAGCGGCAGGGCGGGCGGAATATTCGTTTTACGAAAATCGTCGCCCTTGTAGAGCAAAGGCAGTCTCAAATAACGAGCGGTCGCGTAGCTCATACAATCGCCGAAATTGAGCGCTGCCTTGTGGAAGCCACGCCCGAACTGACGATAGGCTTGCCGGGCTAATTGGGCGATTGCGTGGTCCAGGGGCGTGACTTCCGCCCGCAGAGTATCGAGCACTGCGTCAAGCTCTTTCGCATAGCCACGGCTTTCGGCGACGATACCAGCCTCAACGAGAACGGAAGCCGGAATATAGATCCGGAGACCCATCCGGCAGTGAGTGTCGATTGCGTCTCTGAATGTTGCGAAGTCCGGTTCACCAAGAACGATGGCCAAGAGCGCAGATGAGTCAATGATCATCCAACTGATCCATGCCCCACAGCCAGTCCCTTTCCTCCTTGGTCACGGGCTTAATTCCACGTTTTTGGGCTTCGGTGGCGACACGCGTTGCGACCTCAAAGAAATGCTTACGCTTCTCGGCGCGTTCACGATCCTCGATGGCTTTGCGCAGGAGTCGTCTGAGAATCTCGGTCTTGGTCGTTTTTTCAAGCTTCGCCAGCTTTGTGACAAGCTTGCTTACCTCGGGATCCGCCACGTGAAGGGCCATGTACATAAATTGTACATCCCCGGTACACAGTGCTCAGCCAAGCATCTTCAGGGGCTCAGTCACAATCAGCTTCGGCTCGGTGACGCGCTGAAGGTCTTCGACGCTCAGGCCGGGCGCAATTTCTTCGAGCACGAGGCCTCCGGGCGTCACGCGAAGGAACGCCAGCTCCGTCACGATAATGTGAACCACCTTCAAACCGGTGATGGGCAGCGTGCACCGGTTCAGGATTTTCGGCGCGCCTGCCTTGGTCGTATGCTCCATCGCAACAATGACGCGGCGCGCGCGCGCGACCAGGTCCATGGCGCCGCCCATCCCTTTCACCACTTTGCCTGGCACCATCCAGTTCGCAAGATTGCCCTCTGCATCCACCTCCATCGCGCCCAGGATGCTCAGGTCGATGTGGCCGCCGCGAATCATGGCGAACGAATCGGCGCTCGAGAAATATGAGCACCCCGGCAGTTCAGTTACCGTTTCTTTCCCGGCGTTGATCAGGTCCGGGTCTTCGTGCCCCGCGATTGGATACGGCCCCACGCCCAGCATCCCGTTCTCGGACTGCAGCGTCACTTCAATGCCGGGCGGAACGCAATTCGCCACCAGCGTGGGCATGCCGATGCCGAGGTTCACGTAAAACCCGTTTTGCAATTCGCGCGCGGCGCGGCGCACGATGCGGTCGCGTTTTTCGGTGTCCTTGTGTGGCGGCGTGTTCATGCGGAGGCCTCGGGTTTGCGGCCGCCGGATTGGCTGAGAGTCCGGCGTTCGATGCGGCGCTCGTAATGCTCGCCCTGAAGGATGCGCTTGACGTAGATGCCGGGCGTCATCACCTGGTCGGGTTCGATTTCGCCGGGCTCGACGAGCTGCTCGACTTCGGCGATGGCGATGCGGGCGGCGGTGGCCATCATGGGATTGAAATTACGTGCTGTCTTGCGATAAACCAGGTTACCGAGCCGGTCGCCCCGCCAAGCTTTGAGGAGAGCGAAGTCGGCGGTAAGCGCTCGCTCGAGCAGATACGTGCGACCGTCGAATTCGCGCACCTCTTTGCCTTCAGCGACCACGGTGCCCACGCCAGTGGGCGTATAGAAAGCGGGAATGCCGGCGCCGCCGGCGCGAATGCACTCGGCTAGCGTGCCCTGGGGAAGCAACGTCACCTTCAGCTTCCCCGAGATGACCATCGATTCGAGCAACCGGTTCTCGCCTACATAGCTGCCAATGTGCGACGCCACCATGCCCGCTTCGAGCATAAGGCCCATGCCGAAGCCGTCGATCCCCATGTTGTTGCTGATGGTGTGAAGCCCTTTGACGCCTTTGCGCACGAGAGCGAGCACGAGGTTTTCGGGGATGCCGCAGATGCCGAAGCCACCGATCATGACGGTAGCGCCATCGAAGAAATCGGCGACGGCTTCCTCCGAGCTGGTGACGACTTTATTCATGGACTACCGATTCGTGGATTACCCCGGGCACGAACCAGATGATAGCGCGATGGCGGCTTTAGACGCGGGTTGGCGGCCGAGATGAAGCGAGATCATGCGGCCGGCAGCGGCTACTTTTTCGAGATCGACGCCGGTGCGAATCCCCATGCCGTGGAGCATGTAGACGACGTCTTCGGTAGCGACATTGCCGGTCGCGCCCGGCGCGTAGGGACAGCCGCCGAGACCGGAGACGGAGCTATCGACAACGGAGACGCCGAGATCGAGAGCGGCGAGCAGGTTGGCCAGCGCCTGGCCCCAGGTGTCGTGGAAGTGAACGGCGAGAGCCGGCACGGGCACGTGGGCAGAGACGGCCTGCAACAGGCGCTGGGTTCGGAGCGGCGTTCCGACGCCGATGGTGTCGCCCAGCGAGACCTCGTAGCAGCCCATCGCATGCAGTTCTCTCGCGACGCGAACGACAGTCCCGTGCGCGATCTCGCCTTCGAACGGGCATCCCAGGACGCAGGACACGTAGCCGCGCACTTTCAATCCGCGAGCCAGCCCAGTTTCCGCGACGGCGCGCAGCCGCGTAAGACTCTCGTCAATCGAGCAGTTGATATTGCGCTGCGAAAAAGTCTCCGACGCCGCTGCAAACACCGCAATTTCCTCCGCGCCCGCTTCGATCGCAGCCTCCAGCCCCTGCAGGTTCGGCGCCAGCACCGGATACGAAACTCCCGCCGTCCGCCGAATCCGCGCCAGCACTTCGGCCGTGCCCGCCATCTGCGGCACCCATTTGGGCGAGACAAAGCTGCCGGCTTCGATGGATGTGAGGCCGGCATCGGCGAGCGCCTCGATGAGCGAGACCTTGACGTCGACCGGCACGACGGCGGCCTCGTTCTGCAGGCCGTCGCGAGGGCCAACCTCCACAATGCGGACCCTGTCTGGATAGCTGATCAACTGGCGAACACCTTTGCCGGTATCATACGAATCGATGTGGTGGAAATGCCTGCTCCTTGCGGCCGCGATGCATACCATTCTCGCCTGGGCCGGGCCGCAGAGCGTGGAGCAAGCCAAGCAGATGGAAACGCAGGGAGATTGGAAAGGCGCCGAGGCGGCGTGGCGCGCGCTGGCGGAGCGGTCTCCGAAGGATTACCGGTTGTGGACCAGCCTGGGCGTTGCGCTGGCGCATCAGGAGCAGTATGACGATGCGGTAACTGCTTATCGAAAGGCGCTGACGCTCCATCCCGAAGCGCCGCAGACGGAGCTGGATTTGGGTCTGGCCTACTTCAAGGCCGGAAGGCTTCCGGAAGCTCTCGACCCGCTTCGCGCCGCGGCGCAGGCGTTGCCCGATAGCGCGCAGGCGCAGATTCTCTTGGGCATGAGCCTCTACGGAACTCGGCATTATCGAGAGGCGAGCGGCTATCTGGAAAAGGCGGTGACGCGGAGCGACGGGAACGCGGAGTTGAGATCTGTACTGGCGCAGTGCTATTTGTACGCCGGCGAGTACGCGAAGGCGCAAGCGGAGTTCGAGCAGATGCTGAAGCACAACCCGGATTCGCCAGGCGTCCACATGCTGCTCGGCGAAGCCTACGACAGTTTGAATCGCCGCGACGAGGCGATCGCAGAGTTCCGCGCCGCTGCGGGGGCCAAGCAATACACGCCGATGGCGCACTTCGGCCTGGGCTATCTTCTGTGGGCGAATCGCCGCTATGACGAGGCCGCGGCGGAGTTCCGGAGCGAACTGGAGCACGACGCAAAGAACGGGCAAGCGATGGCGTATTTGGGCGACGTGGAGCTTAAAAAAGGAAACCGTGCAGAAGCCGAACGGATGCTGAGGCAAGCGATGGACCTGCAGCCCGACGCGCGGATCGCGCACTTCGACCTGGGGGTGATTGCGGCCGACCAAAGGCACTATACGGCGGCGATTGACGACTTCAAGCAGGCAGTGGCGCTCGATCCAAAAGATCCCGATGCGCATTATCGGCTGGCGCACATCTTCCAGCAGTTGGGACGCAAAGGCGAGGCACAGGAGCAATTCGCCATTGTCAAGCAACTGCATGAAAAGACGCGCGACGATTTGCTGGAGAAGATAGGCGGAGCGCCGAAAGGGCCGTGACTACTCGCGAGTATCCGACTCGTCGACCACCTCGATGGCGGACAGATTGGCGTAATTTTTCACAGGAACGAAGGACAGCAGCAGTTTGCCTTGGGCGTTGGGCTGCAGGTTGTGGAACGTCTTCACAATCTGAGTACGCGGAGGGGCTTCTTTGAGCATGTCGAAGTTACGCAAGAGGGCAACCGCATTGCAATAGACGTCGAAGACGCGCGTACCTGGACCGCCGCCGCCGGGGGTGTTCGAACCCCAATAGCTTTCCGCAAAGTGAAGGGCAACGCGATAGCGGCCGTCGCTGACCGGGATGGCATAAGAAAAATTGCCATAGCGTTCGCATTCGTAGATTTGAGGATCTTCTTGACCCGTCACGGTGGTGGAGCGTGCGATTCCACGGCCGCTGAGGAAGAAGTCGTCCGGATGCCAGGTAAGACCGGAGCGATCGACGATGGTGCGGTCCTGAGTGACTATGCGGATAGGGCGGAGGCGATGGGGGGTGCCGGGGACGAGATCGATGCCGTTGATCAAGGGCGCGCCCTGGACTTTGGAAAAGGCGAGATGAAGGTAGCCGTCGCTTGCCGGGCGAATGTCTTTGAAGACGCGAACGTCGGCGGTGTTGGGGCCGGCTTCGGCGATGATGTCGAGCTCATGAATCAGCACCTCACCGTTCAAGGTGACGTCGAAAACGCGGGTATTTTCGCCGCCTTCCAAGGCAACGCCGGGACTGTAGGATCGATCGGCGAAGTAGAGGCGCATTTCATAGACGCCCGGCCGCAGAGGGATTTTGTACGAGAAGTCGCCAGTGCGCGCGGCGCGAAAGAGAAAGCTGTCACGTGTGCGATAGACGGGCTGATCGGGGAACGAGATCACGGAACCGCCGGAGTAGAACGCGTCGGGGCCCCAAGTGTTGCCCTGGCGGTCGCGCAATCCCGACTTCGACGACCCGCAAAGAATGTGGACGGCGTCGCCGGCGGGAGCAGCCGCAACGGGAAGATCCGCGTTGCCGGGAGGCGGGACTGCCGGCTTTTCCGCGGTGCGACTGGGCCAGCGAACGGCGAAGGTGGTAATTAGAGCAGCCGCGAGCAGGGCGGCGATCAGCCAGAAGAGACCAGGCCGCACAGGCCGTCGCGGAATTGGGTCCTGTTTGATCCAAACAGGCGAACCCTGCGGCGGTTCCGGCAGCGTTTCGGGCGGTAACGCGGCGTTCTGGCGGACGGCGAACTCGGGGAGATACCGGCCACTGTGGATCACGATTTCGATGGGCTCGCGTTCGCCCTCTAGCGCGTAAAACTCGGTGAGTTTCTTGCGGAGCCGGTGCATCTCGACGCGCACGATGGCGTCCTGGCTTTGATCGAAGTCGGGCGGACGACCGAAGACGTCGGTCGCGATGTTGTACTCCTTGATAGAGTCGGCCTCACCCTGAAAACAACGCGAGCATAAGTACTCAAGGAGCGCCGTAAGACGAGGGTTCTTGGAGAAGGTGCGCGAACGCAGAATGGCTTCCAAGGCCGCGCGCTGGGCTTCAATATCGGGAGCGAGCGGCACCTCATTCAAGGAGGGCATTTCAACCTGACCGAGTATATCATCGAAAAGGCGAGCCGCCCGGCACGGTTAAACGAGGTTACATGGCTTCTCGTACGTAGATACAATACGGGAGCTTAGCCTGGTTTAACCGGCTCATAACGAGAGTAACCTAGCGGATCGCGAAGGGGCGTTCGATAATCTGGGGAAAGCTTCTTAAGGTCACTGAGCAATTTTCGCAGCGCCATTTTCGCTGCGGTTTGTGTCCCTGAATCGACATAACTTAGATCTACGAGGTATCTTCCATATGGACTCTTCGACAAACGCCGGACGAACGCGCGCTCGTGCGCTTACTTCCGGCCGGCTTCTGACGCTGTGCCTTCTATCCTGCTTCTTGGCCGCTCCGTTATTTGCGCAGCAGGAAGCGACCATCTTAGGCGTTGTGATGGACCCTAGCGGGGCGACTGTTCCCGCCGCACAGGTCACGGTTACCAACTCGGCTACCGGGGTCTCGCACACGGTTACAACGAATTCCGATGGCGCGTACCAGGTTCCACAGCTCGAGATCGGAACGTATAACGTTACGGTCAAGAGTTCGGGCTTCAAGAGTTTCGAACAGACGGGCGTGGTTCTGAATGTAAGCGCAACGGTGCGCGTGGACGCGAAGCTACAGCTGGGGCAGGCGACAGAAAGCGTGACCGTATCGGCCGAAGCTTTGCAAGTACAGTCGGAATCGAGCGAACAGAGCAATCTGATAACCGGAACTCAGATCGAGAATCTAGCGACGAACGGGCGCAATGTGATCGCCCTGACGGCGCTCGGTACCGGTGTTTCGAGCGCGCTGCCGAGCTTCAATCAACCGACGTCGGTGACGGCCGACAACAACATCAGCTTTAACGGGGAGCGTCCAAATCACAACGAGTGGTTGATCGACGGCGGCGAAAATTACGACCGCGGGTCTGGTGGCAAGATCTCGACCATGCCCTCGCAGGATGCTATCGGGGAGTTTCGTGTCCTGACCAGCAACTACAGCGCCGATTATGGCTTCGCGTCTGGCGGCACGGTTTCCATGATCCTGAAGTCCGGAGCAAGAGACTTCCATGGTCAATTGTGGGAGTTTTTGCGCAATGACGACCTGGACGCGAACAACTACATCGCGAACGCAAACGGCGAGCCGGTTCCGGAGCTGCGCTACAACGTATATGGCTGGAACCTGGGCGGCCCGATTTTTATACCGGGCCATTACAATCACGACCGCAACAAAACGTTCTTCTTCTGGAACGAGGAGTGGCGCAGCGACATTCAGGGCAGCCAGAGCAGCACGGTCACCGATCCGACGCCGGCGCAGCGCGGCGGAGTGTTCTCCTCCCCGATCACGGTTCCGGTGACGACCGATCCCGCCGTGCTCGCAAAGTATGCCGCCGACGGCCTTACCCCGGGCCAACCGTTCCCGAATAACACCATCCCGGGGAATTTAATCAATCCGCAGGCCACGGCGCTGTTATCGGCGGGCATTTTTCCGAATCCGACCTCCTATACGTCAACGGGAGCCGGCCAGTACAGCTCCGCCCCCGCCGTGCCGTTGAAGTTACATGAGGAGATCGCCCGCATCGATCACAACTTCAGCGACAAAGTGGCGCTGATGGCGCACTGGATCGACGACATGACCAATCAGAGCTTCGCGACCACCTTGTGGAACGGCACCAACGTTCCGACAGTTGGTACGAAGCTGCACACGCCTTCTTACTCCGGCGTCATTCGTTTGACAGAGTCGATCAGTCCCACCGTAGTAAACGAAACCACGTTGCAGTACGACGGGAATCGCCTTCTTATTGCGCCCACAGGTTTGACTTCCAATTCGGGCGTCTCCATTCCGCAGTATTTTGCCGGCGACAATTTGAATCGGCTGCCGAATATCCAGGTGCAAGGCAATTACGGCATCACCTATGGTCCTTATTGGCAGCCTTGGTGGAATGCTTATAACGCTTATCAGGGCGGCGATGACCTGACGCTCACAAAGGGCAACCACAACCTGAAATTCGGCGGCAGCTTCATGTATTTCGCAAAGAACCAGGATGGGTTCACGAATACCGAAGGAACGTTCAGCTTTAACGGCAGCGCCACCGGCGACGCTTTCGCGGATTTCCTCTTAGGCGACGCCTCAAACTACGCCGAAGCCAGCGCGCAGCCGCGCATTCACACCACCGCGGAAGGTTTCGGCATTTACGCTTTGGATAACTGGCACGTGAACAGCCGGCTGACGCTAAACCTGGGGCTGCGCTACGAAGGCATTCCCCAGACCAACGTTTTGGACAATGGCGTTTCGAACTTCTTCCCGAACATGTATAACCCCGCCAATGCGCCCAGCTTCACATCGAGCGGCGCTTTGAATCCATTTACCTCAACGGGAAGCCTGGCGCCCGGCTTTGCCTATGTACCGGGCACATCGATACCTTACTATCAGAACGGCTTGGGACTGACCGGCCAATCGGGAATCCCGCGCCAGTTAGTGCAGAATCATTGGAATAACTGGGGACCGCGCGTCGGCTTTGCGTACGATGTGAGCGGTAACGGCAAAACAGTGATCCGGAGCGGCTTCGGGATGTTCTATGAACGGATTCAGGGCAACGATTTATATAACATGATCGGGAACCCGCCGTTCGCGGTTACTCCGAGCGCCAACAACGTGTATCTTTCGAATCCGGCCGTGAGCTATCAGAACGGCACAACCGCCTCAACGCCGGTGTTCCCGGCCGGCCTGAACGCGATCGCATATAACGAGTTCAAGATTCCGACATCCATGCAGTGGAGCTTTAACATCCAGCAGCAGCTCTCGGCCAGATCCCTCCTGTCCGTCGCTTATGTTGGAAATGAAAACTATCATCAGCCGGATGTGAGGAACATCAACACGCCGACATTCGGCAGCCCGTATCAACTCGGCGTAGCGGACGGAAGTATCTCTCCAAGTGCGAATAATCAGCCTTACAACCTGTATCCGGGATTTTCCAATATTCAGTATGTAGAGGACGCCACAAACTCGCATTACGAGTCGCTGCAGGTAGGATTGCAGGTGCGCGACATGCACGGACTAACTGTCAATCTCGGATACACCTGGTCGCGAGTGATCGATTATATGTCGCAGGATCTGGGCGGTAACATCAACGGGAACACGATGGATAACCAAAGCCAGATCACGGATCCGTTTAACCGCGGCTATGATTACGGTCCAGGTGACATGAATCGCGATCAGATCTTCACGCTGGCCTACATTTATGAGCTGCCGTTTTTCCGGCACGCTAATAACGGCTTCACGAAGGACGTACTCGGCGGATGGGAGCTATCCGGGATTGTGACCGCAGAGACCGGTTTTCCCATGACGCTGTATATGTCGAACGGTAACTCCGTGGGACTCGGCACGAACAACACGACCAACCGGCCCGACATTCTGGGACCGATGAACTATCCCGGAACCTTCGGCCAGTTTTTCAACGTTGCGGACATCGCGGCGCCGCCGAACGGCGTGTTCGGGAGTCTAGGGCGCGGTGCGCTTACGGGCCCCGGACGGCAAAACTGGGACATGACACTGATCAAAAAGTTCGGGCTCGGGTTCCGCGAGGGCGCCAACCTGGAGTTCCGGGCGGACGCCTTCAACGTTTTCAACCACACCCAATTTGCGGCTGTGGGGACGACGTTTGGACAAAGCACCTTCGGCCAGGTAACGAGCGTATACGATCCGCGGGTGCTACAACTTGGACTGACGTTTACCTTTTAGGCAGATGAGCGGCGGGGCGCCGGCGAAGCGTCCCGCTACTTCGGTGCCGCTGCGGATGGCGGCATGGTCTTCTCAAGCGTTCGAAATGCCTCCATTTCGCTCTGAGCCTGCGCTGTCTTACCTTGCTTTCTATAGAGCGTAGCTAACCCGAAATGTGCCTGCGCGGCAAGCGAGGTGTTCTTTTCAATCTGCAGGAGACGAAGCCAAGCTTTTTCGGCGGCAGTTGCGTCGCCTTCGAGTGAAGCGGCTTTGCCGAGCGAATAAAGAATTTCCGGCATATCCGGTTTCAGACGATCCGCGCGCGTAAGTTCTTCGCGGGCCTCGTGCACCTTACCTTGCTGCAGGAGGGCCGAGCCCAAACGGTAACTGGCTTCGGCGCTGCCCGGCTGCAGTTTGGTCTCGGCTCGAAATTCTTCTTCGGCTTGGGGCCATTGCGCGGAGCCCGCGTAGACCAGACCGAGTTCGAGATGGAGGTTCGGGATATCGGGCCGCTCCGCGAGCGCCGTCCGGAATTCGCTCTCGGCCTGCGGCATCTGCCGCAAGACAAAGTAATTCTCACCCATGGCCTGATGGGTGCGCGCGGACTCGGGATGGGCGGCGATGAGCGCGTCCATAGCGTGTTTCGAAAGCAGGCCGCCGGCGCGGCCGAGGTAGTACAACAGATCCGGATTGTCGGGATGAATGGTGAGCGCCGCATTCAAACTGGCGATGGCTTCCTGGTATCGGCCCGCTTCGGTTTGCGCGACGCCCAGAGCTTCGACGGCGTGAGCGCGCTCCAGATGGGGAATCGCTTCGGCCGGGTAGCCTTGCGACAACAGCGCATAACCCAAATCGAGATGCGCCTGCTCCAGATCGGGGCGCAGTTCCAAGGCACGTTTCAAAGGCGCGATGGCATTCGCATAGTCGTGCGTCTGGACGTACTCTTCGCCGAGATCGAGGAAGGCTTCGGGGAGATTGGGATTGAGCTGGGAGGCTTGGGTGAATTCGCGAATCGCTTCCTGGAACTGGCCTCGGCGGTGGGCCTCCACGCCGGCTTGCATGTGCAGAGCGGCTCGCGATGGGTTGGCCTGAAGCGCGAACCACAGAATGATAGGGCCGAACATCAGGCGCGCTCCGGTTCGCAGACTTCGAGGAACTGGTTGGCGGTGACGTCTTTCAACGTCTGGCGCAGGCCGGAGGGCCAGGCGACTTCCACGGTTGCGGTTTTTGCTGAGCCCAGACCAAAGTGCAGCCGCTTATCGTGGGCGGACAGATAACTCCCCGAAGTGGTGGCGAAGCGGGTTTGTCCATTCACTTGAACGCGCGCGCCGAGGCCGTCGCGATTGCTGCGCGTACCGCGAAGATCGATGGTCAGCCAATGCCGGTTTCCACCGCGATTCATCAGAATGATGGGAGGACCGCCCAGCACGGTCACCACCGCGTCCATCCAGCCGTCGTTGTTCAAATCCCCAAGCGCGACGCCGCGCCCGGCGATCGGAGTCTTAACCCCGGAATCGGTTCGCTCGAACCGCCCATTCCGATTCAGCGCCAGCAAAGGCAGCTCGAGATAATGCAGCGAATGATCGATCGCTTCCACGTTATCAAGAACGTGGCCCTGGGCGACGAGTAAGTCCTTCCAGCCATCGTTGTCAAAATCCTCAAGGCCGACGCCCCAGCCGGCGCTGCCCGCCGTCAGCGTGCCGAGTCCGGTTTCGAGACTGCGACTGGTGAACAGGCCTTGGCCATCGTTGTGGTACAGGCCGTAGATTTCGCGAGGCAGCACGGTGACGGCGATGTCGGGGAGGCCGTCGTTGTCGTAATCCTGAAAAACAGTGCCCATGCCTGAGAGCGGCTTGCCGTCGGCCGAAAGAGCAGCGCCCGTTTCGAGAGCGCACTCGGTGAAGGTGCCGTTTCCGTTGTTGTGGAACAGGTATTGCTGCATGCCGTCGTTGGCGACGAAGATGTCGGTGAAGCCGTCGTTGTCGTAGTCGGCGAATGCGACGCCGAGGGCGCGGCCTTGCTTCGCGGCGATGCCGGATTTTTCGCTCACGTCCTCGAAAGTGCCGTCGCCGCGATTGCGGTAAAGAAGATTGGTGGTGGGCGGAAATTCGGCCGGGGGGCAGTAAGTGCGCCAGGCGCCCCCGCAGGTCTTGCTGTGGCGGGTGTCCCATTCCATATAGCGAGTAACAAAAAGATCGAGGCGCCCGTCGTTATCGAAATCGAAAAAGCCGGCCGAGACCGACCAGCCGCCGCCGGCAACTCCGGCCTTAGCCGTCACATCCGTGAAGGTTCCATTGCCGTTGTTGTGATAAAGGATGTTTTTGCCATAACTGGTGACGAAGAGATCGGGATGGCCGTCGTTATCGTAGTCGCCGACAGCGACACCCATCCCGTAATTCCCTGCTCCGGCGCGCGCGAGGCCGGCGGCTTCGGTCACGTCGGTGAAGCTGCCGTCTTTGTTCTGGCGAAACAGACGGTTCCAGTAACGGGGATTGGCGCGGTTGAATGTTTCGGGCTGCGGCATCGGACTGGCTAGCTGGCCGCCGTTTACCAGGAAGATATCGAGCAGGCCGTCGTTGTTGTAGTCGAACAACGCCACGCCCCCCGGCATAGTTTCGATCAAATATTTCTGCGCAGTCGGCGAATTCTCCAGCGTGAACTTTAGCCCGCGCGGAACTTGCACGTCGAATAGAGGCACGGCTCCGAAGGCTGTCGAAAGCCGAAGAAAGTCGCGGCGTTTCATGCTCGGGTAAGCGCACAGGGGCGCTTCAAGTCAAGTATCGAGCATAGCGAACGCCGCCCAATGGAGCGTGCTTAAAATGCGAACTTCAGCCCGAATTGGATCAAGCGCGGGACGTTGACGGTATTGGTCACAAAACCGAACTGGCTGCTGCCGGCCGATTCATTCGGCGGCCCGAACTGGGGATGATTGAACAGGTCGAAAAACTCGGCGCGGAATTCGACACCCATTTTTTCATTAGGGCCAAAGGTCGTGCGCTTAAATGCGGCGAAATCGAAATTCGCCGGACCATCCATGCTGATGAGCCCATCCACACGCGGCTCGCTGCCGAACCCATACGCGGGAGGAGCTGTGAAACAGGCCGTGTTGAACCAGGTGTTTGAGCCGAAGTTGCCGCCGAGCCGGGATGTGTCGCTGCCCGAGTTCACTTCGTTGCAACCGGCAATCACGTTAGGCCGCAGCGTTCCGATTCCGACGCTCAAAGCGGAGAGAGGAGTCCCGTTGGCTTCGCTGATCTTTAGCGGAAATCCGGATTGTATGGTGGTGGTTCCGTCGATGCCCCAACCGGAGATGATCTTGTCCGCGAATCCCGTAACGCCGCTGGCCCAGTGCTTGCCTCTGCCGAAGGGCAAATCCAGAACATAACTGAGCACGAAGCGGTTCGGAACGTTTTGAGAGGAGACCGACCACTCGTTCTTAAGGTTATTCCAATCCTGAACCGAGCCCGTGCCGCCGGTCGTCCCACCCTCCAGCCACGAGGTCAGAGTGTCGGTGTTGCTCATCAGTTTCGACCAGGTGTACGCAGCCAGTATGGTTCCGCCGCCGCCAAAGCGCTTGGTCACTGTTGCCTGAAGCGAATTGTAGCTGCTACCGCAACAGCCGTAGCCGTTCAATTGCAGGCCGTTGTACTCCGGATACGGGCGGTCGAGTTGCCCCTGGATCAAATCTCCGGGGCCTAGGCTGCCGGGCAGAGCAACGCTAAACGGATAAGTGCCTACTTTCTGCGCGATGGTAACGGGCTGGCCGGCCGCATACTGCTGCTCCGCCTGATTGATAAACGAATCGGGAATCTGATCGATCTGCGCTTGGTATTGCGGGAGATGTACGCCATGCGACCCGGCATAGGCCACGTCCGCAAAGAAGCCGCCCGGCAATTGCCGCTGAATGTCCAGGTTCCATTGGTTGAGATAGCCGGACTGGTAATTGGTGTAAGGGGCTGAATTCAACGGCACCTGTTGAAGCCCATAGGTGGACACGTTCGGCTGTGGATTTCTGCCGGGAGGAACAACCAGCGACGGACCGAATGGCCCGGGCGTGGCGCAGGTAAAATTCGCCGCGCCAGGCGCGCTCAAGCTGCAGTTGCTGGCGTTCAATGTGCTCGCGGGATACAGCCCTTGGTTGTTGCTGGCAAAGAATTGCGAAGTGGCGCTGTTCAGCACGTCGCCATACGGGTTCAAGGCGAAGGAAACGAAATTCGGGATGAAGAAGATGCCATAGCCGCCGCGGATGACGGTTTTCTGATCGAGGGCGTAGGCGAACCCCAGCCGAGGCGCGAAGTTTGTCTTGATGAGCGGCAGGTTGTTGTCGCTCTTGTTCACGCCCGTTCCGACCAGAAACAGATCGCCTGGGCACGGACTGCCGGCAACCCCGCTGCAGCCCGTAATAGAGGCATTGACAGCGCTCGGATTGAGGTAAGTCAAGCGGTTGTAACGCTCCGACCAGGGGCCTTGCAGCTCATAGCGAAGGCCTAGATTCAGCGTCAGCTTGTTTGTAACATGCCAATTGTCGGCGAAGTACAGCGCCCGGTACGTCTCTTTGCCCGCGACCGGCTGGGATACGACCAGCGATCCGGTGGTCTGATTCCCGAATGCCGCACCCGCCCCGAGGCCGTATCCGAGCAGGAAATCGGCGATATCGATTCCGCCGGTCGCGCCGGTTGCATTGCGCGCCAGGCTCTGGGTCCACGAGCCATTGAACGAAATGAGTCCGCCCCCGGTGTTGGTTTGAAGATAGTTGTCGTAAGTGTATTCAAGCTGGCCGCCGAAGACGAACGTGTGGCGGCCGCGAACCATAGTCGCTTGCGGGGAAAAATTGATGGTCGTATCGAAATCCGAGATCGAGCTTTGCCCCTGGCTGCAGCCAACCGTCGGATCGGTGATAGCAAGGCAAGGAGTCAGAGGAGTGCGCTCGATATTAGGAACCACGCCGTTGTAGTCTGCGGGAAAACCTTCCTGGGTTACGTCGAAATTCTCATTCTTCGGCGTACGCAAGTAAGTGAAGCGGCCCAGGCTGGCGTTCAAGCTGAAGGTGGTTGTGGCGGTAGCCGCATAGGTGTAGCCGAGCGCAATCGTTTTGCTGTCCGTATCCTCCTCGCAACGGTCCTTGCAGAGGCCCGTGCCGAAGGGATCTTGCGCCAAACTAAGCAGCTTCCAGTCCGTATAGCGGCCGAAGAGCACTTGCTTATCCGTGATGTTTTGGTCGACGCGAGCAATGTATTGGTCCGTATTTCCGCCTCCACTCGCGGCTGTAGTGAAGTTATCGGTTACAGCGTTCGGGTTGGTCGGCAGCGGATAAAGACTAAGCAGGTAATTGGAAGCCGGATTGATACGGTTTGAGGGGATCACATTGCCCGCAAATGGCGTCCGTGTGCAGGTGCTTGTGGGCGGGCAATTCGGATTTACCGACAACGGATCGTAAATAACCGGAAGGCCGGCCGCGGAGAAGTCTCCTGTGCGCTCAGCCGCAGTGGGAACCGTAGTGGTGTACGGTACGCCCTGCCGCAAGCGGAAACCCTCATAACTGCCGAAGAAGAAGGTCTTGTTCTTGATCACCGCTCCGCCGACGGTTCCGCCAAACTGGTTCTGTGTAAACGGCGGCGCTTTGTTGGGCAGACCCTCATCGAGCTCCGCGGTCTTATTGAAGAATTCATTCGCATTCAGAACCCGGTTGCGCAGGTATTCATAGAGCTCGCCGTGCAGATCATTGGTTCCTGACTTGGTGCTAATGTTGATGACCCCGCCGGCGAACTTTCCCCATTCGGGGCCCAGATTGTTGTACTGGACCTTGAACTCCGAGACCGCGTCCTGAGTGGGAACGATCAGGGGCAGGTTGATATAGCCGGTGTTGAGCGGCTCGCCATCCAGATAGATCGCGCCCTCGTTCGCGAACGCACCGCCAATCTGATAGTTCGCGAAATCGAAGGGGTTCTTGCCCACTACCGTGCCCAGCGTATTCCCTTGTGGAACCACCGAAGGCGTGATGGTGGTGAGATTGAAGATGTTGCGCCCATTCAAGGGAAGCTCGTTGGCTTCGCGCGTATCCACCACCGTGCCGAGCGAGGACGTTTCGGTCTGTATCAATGGGGTTTCGGCGGTGACCTCTACAGTTTCTTGCACATTGCCAACTTGCAGGCTGGCGTCAACGTGTACGGTCTGGTTCACGTCGACTGTGATCTGCGGACGGCTGTAGCGCTTGAACCCCGGCTTCTCTACGTCGATGCCGTAGCTCCCCGGAATCAGGTTCACAAACAGAAAAAGTCCGTCGCTTCCCGTCTGTTGTGTTCGCTTTTCCGACGTGCCGACATTGGTCAACGTCACTTGGGCTCCCGCTATAGTGGCTCCGGACGGGTCGGTTACGGCGCCCGCGATGGACCCGTAGGTGGTTTGCGCCCGCGCGGGCAGGCTCAGGAACGCGACGTTCATCGCGGCAAGAATAATGGCAGACGCAAAGAAAAATCGGATGGAAGAATAGCGTTTTCTCATAAACCTTCAGACCCCAAAGCTGCGAATTTACGCACTACTGCTAGTAAACTGATACGAAGCAAACCCACCATCTGTACCAACCGGCGCAGATTATTTACAACGAAGTCTGTGCAAAACGTCATTTCGCCGCAGGCGCTTGAGGCCGCGGTAGAAATGGTGGCGTACGTTTCCGAGCGGCTGGCTCAGCCGGCTGCTGATCTCCTTGAAATTCAGCCCGTCGAAATAGAAGAACTCAATCGTAAGGCGCTGCATTTGAGGCAGACCGGCAAGCGCGGTATCGATGTGTTTGCGGCTGAACTTGGCTTCGATCTCGGTTTCGAGGTCCCTCTGTTCCGCGAGCTTGAGAGCCTCCAGGTCTGCGGGAAAGATGCGCCGCCGCGCCAGGTGGGCCTTCCGGTCCAGGGCACGGCAAACGGTAATCTGGACGATCCAAGTCTTGAGAGTGCCTTTGGATGGATCGAAGAGTTCGGGCCTTCTATATAGGTAGAAGAAGACATCCTGAACAACTTCTTCCGCTTCGCTGGGGTCGCCTAGAACGCGGAAAGCGGTCCCCAGCACTAAGCGCGAGTAACGGTCGAAGAGGGTGGCCAAGTGGTTTGTGTTGCCCGATCGCAGACGCGCCACCAACTCTGCTTCTTCGACGGGGGAAGCATCCGGCGTATCTACCGGGGCGGAAACTTCGGCGTTGCTATCCCAGGAAACGGGGCGGTTGCATAACCCTCCCGACCGAACCTCTAGGGCGGTCATAGACCTCGCTACACGCGGCTTGGCGCGGAATGCAACAAGTTCTATCAGAAGCCCGCACGGCGGTCAAGCGATGGCGCGAATTCTTTACGTTTGTTTTATCGATGAGAGACCGGCAATGCTTTAAAGCGTGCTGGAGCCGCGGCTGGCCGGCTTGTCGGATTTCGCGAAATCCGCGGCTGCTTCATCGGCCGATGCGATGTCTTCCGCACCGGTATCGCGCAACACCGTCTTGGCTTTCGATACCCAATCGCTGTTGTCGCAATGGACGGAAAGGAGAATGCCGCCTTCCTTGATGCGGCCTTCGTAACGTTTGGCTTCGTACTCGGGAATGCCCATCCCGACGAGCGCGCCAATGATTCCCCCCACAATTCCGCCCGAACCGACTCCTGTAAGAGCGGCAATGATCGGTCCTGCGGCAATCAGCGGCCCGAGCCCGGGCACCGCGAGCAGCCCGATCCCTGCCAGAACGCCAATGGTCCCGCCAATCACGCCGCCGGCCACCGCCCCGGTAGTTGCGCCTTCCGGCGCTTTGGTGTGCTTCTCGTGCGCGAAGTCCTTGGTGCCGACGTTGTCCTGTAGCAGTACCGAAATATCTTCGCTGCGGAAGCCCGCCGCGGTCAGCCGATCGACCGCGCTCTCCGCCATCTCGCGTGTCGCGTAAATCCCGAAAGCTGCTGTGTTCTTTCCCGCCATCTCTCTCCTCCGGAGGTCGTCTCCCCGGTAGGTGAGACTACACTCGAAAGCCACGGTTTCCGCAAACCTGCTTTTGATCTAATAGAACGCGGATGCTGAAAACCGCCGCAAGTTTCGCCTGCTGCCTGCTCCTGAGTTCCCTCCTTATTGCTCAGGACATGACTGTCCTCAAGACGCTCAAGTGGCGGCTGATCGGACCGTTTCGCGGCGGCCGCGTGGTGGCCGTTGCCGGCGTCGAAGCGCAGCCCGATGTCTACTACTTCGGCGGCGTGGGCGGCGGAGTTTGGAAAACCACCAACGGCGGCGCGGATTGGCAGCCGGTATCCGACGGGCAGCCTTTCGGCACCGCGTCGGTAGGCGCAGTTGCCGTTTCCGAGTCAGATCCCAACGTCGTTTACGCGGGGATGGGCGAACCTGACATTCGCGGGAACGTGTCTCACGGCGATGGGATGTACAAGTCCATGGACGCCGGCAAGACTTGGAAACATATCGGGCTTGAAAATACACGCCAGATCAGCCGCGTGCGCATCCACCCGAGGAATTCCGACATCGTCTATGTCGCTGCTCTCGGCCACGTATGGGCTCCCAACGAAGAACGCGGCATCTATCGCACCAAGGACGGCGGCAAGACCTGGGAGAAGATCTTCTCGCGCGGCCCGAAAGCCGGGGCGATTGACCTCACCTTCGATCCCACCAATCCCAACATCTTGTATGCGGGCTTTTGGGAGGTCTATCGCAAGCCTTGGGATTTGGAAAGCGGCGGCCCGGGCAGCGGCCTCTTCAAATCGACGGATGGCGGGGATACCTGGACCGACCTGACGCGCAATCCCGGCTTGCCCAAGGGCGTCATTGGAAACGTTTCGGTCACCGTCTCCGGCACGAATCCCGAGCGCGTTTGGGCCCAGATTGAAGCCGAGGAAGGCGGCTTGTTTCGATCCGACGACGCTGGCAAAACCTGGACGCGAGTCAATCAGGATCGCAAACTGCGGCAGCGCGCCTGGTACTTCAACCGCATCCTCGCAGATCCGAAAAATCCGGACCGCATTTACGCCATGAACGTCGCCTTCTTCCGCTCAGACGATGGCGGCAAGACTTTCAATCCCGTGCGAACGCCGCATGGCGATAACCACGACCTCTGGATCTCGGCCGCGAACCCGCAGCGCATGATCGAAGGCAACGACGGGGGCGCGAATATCTCGACCAACGGCGGAGCCAATTGGAGCAGCATCAACAATCAGCCGACCGCGCAGTTTTATCGCGTGGCGCTCGATGACGACTTCCCCTATCATGCCTACGGCGCTCAGCAGGACAACACCACGGTCGAGATCGCAACGCGCAGCGCTACCTCGGGCATCAACGAGCGCGACTGGCACGACGTAGGCGGCGGCGAAAGCGGCTGGATCGCACCCTATCGCAAAGACACCAACATCGTGTTCGCGGGGTCGTACGACGGCCTGATCACCCGCTATGACCATCGCAGCCGCCAAACGCGCGCCGTCGACGTCTGGCCCGATAACGAAATGGGCTGGGCCCCCAGCGCGCTGAAGTACCGCTTTCAGTGGAATTTCCCGCTCCTGTTCTCGGCGCATGATGCCGATCTGCTGTTCACGGCCGCCAACGTGCTCTTCGCCACCCAAGACGAAGGGCAAACCTGGAAAGCCATCAGCCCCGACCTGACGCGCAACGACAAAGCCAGGCAGATCTCCTCCGGCGGCCCCATCACTAAAGACAACACCAGCATCGAGTATTACGACACCATCTTTACGGTCATCGAATCGCCCGTCCAAAAAGGTTTGATCTGGGCCGGCTCCGACGATGGTCTGGTCCATCTGACGCGCGATGGCGGCGAGCATTGGGAAAACGTTACGCCCAAAACCATGCCCGATTGGATGCAGATCAATTCCATCGAGGCTTCGCCGTTCGACGCCGGCACGGCTTACTTCGCGGGCACGCTCTATAAGTTCGATGACAACCGCCCGTTCCTCTACAAGACCACCGATTACGGCAAGACCTGGCGGCAAATCAACAACGGACTTCCCCTGAATGCCTTCACGCGCGTCATTCGCGAAGATCCAAACAGAAAGGATCTGCTCTACGCCGGCACCGAAACCGGCATTTATGTTTCCTTCGAGGGCGGCGCGAAATGGCAAGCCTTGCAATTGAATCTTCCCGTCACGCCCATCACGGACCTGGCGATTCAAAAGCGCGAGCACGAGCTGGTCGCCGCCACCCAAGGGCGCGCGTTCTGGGTGCTCGACGATCTCGAAATGCTTGCGCAGTTGAAGGACGGCATCGCGGGCGAAGACGTCCATCTGTTCGCGCCCAAGCACGTCTACCGCGGCGCTTTCGAAGATGCGCCTCCTAGTGGACCCAGAGGGCAAGGTTCGAATCCGCCCAACGGCGCGGTCGTGTATTACTGGTTGAAGAACAAGCCGGAAGGCGAGCTGACGATCGAATTCCTCGATTCCACCGGCAAGCTGGTCCGGAAGTTTTCAAGCAAAGCGCCGGAGCAGCCGGAAGCGAAGTCCGCGTTTCCAGAGGGTGAGCAAGAAGAGGCCGGCGCGCACGGCGGCGACCAGCCGAAACGCCCGCCTGCCGAACAAGGGTTGAACCGATTTGATTGGGACCTGCGTTATCCCGAGGCCACCACTTTCCCCGGCATCATTCTGTGGGGCGGATCCGTACATGGACCGCAGATCAGCCCCGGCTTCTATCAGGTGCGGCTCACCGTTGCCGGCCAAACCCAAACCGAAAAATTCGAGTTGAGAAAGGACCCGCGCGTTGCGGCCACACCCGAGCAGTTCAGCGCCCAACTGGAGCTCGAGCTGCAAATTCAATCCAAGTTGAGCCAGGCCAATGCGGCCGTGATCGAAATTCGCGAGGTGCGCAAGCAAATCGGCGAGCTGAAGACTCGGCTGCGAGAGGCTGCCGGCCCCGAAAAATCGAAGCTTATTACCGACAAAGCCAAATCGCTTTCGGATGAATTGACCGCGATTGAGGAAGCGCTCTACCAAACCAAGAACCGCGCGAGCGAAGACCCCTTGAACTTTCCTGTCAAGGTGAATAATAAACTCGCCGCGCTGTTTTCCACCATTGCCGACGCGGATGCACCGCCCACCGCGTCCGATCAGCAGGTATTCGAAGATCTCGCCACTGCTATCAATGCCGAAACCAACAAGCTGAAACAAGTGATGGACACAGAAATCCCGGCGTTCAATAAACTGGTACGCGACCAGAATATTCCCGCCATCGCCGTCAAGCCGGCCAACACCCCGTAAGCGTCAATTCGAAGGCAGGCGCGCCACGGTCAGCCAAAAGTCTTCTATCGACCTAATCTTCCTCAGGAAGCTGTCCACCTCCAGCGGCTTCGTGAGATAGCAATTGGCGTGTAACTTGTATGCGCGCCAGATATCTTGCTGCGATTCGGACGTCGTCAGGATAATAATTGGAATCTGCCGAAGATCCATATCCTGCTTTAGCTCCGCCAGCAACTCCCGCCCGTCCTTCTTAGGAAGATTGAGGTCCATCAAGACCAGATCCGGCCGCGGCGCGTCTTCAAACGGTCCCTGGCGGCGCAGATAGCGCATGGCTTCCTCGCCGTCGCCCACCACCGAGAGCCGCAAGCTCGCCTCGCCCTCCCGGAACGCTTCTTGGGTGAGAAAGACATCCCCAGGATTGTCTTCTACCAGTAGGACTTCGAAGCGCTGTCTAATTTGGGCCATGATGGGTTCGAGAGACGGACGGATCTAGTGATTTCCCTAGGTGTGACTCCGCAAGGGAACAATCCGTTGCATCCGGTAATGTAAAGAAAAATCTCGATCCGACGCCCGGGCGTGATTCAGCCCACAGTCTTCCGCCGTGATGCTCCACAATTCGTCGGCTAATTGCCAATCCGATTCCGTTACCTGGATACGTGCCCACCGCGTGCAACCTCTGGAACACCTCGAAAATCCGGTCGGTATATCGCGGATCGAAGCCAATCCCATTATCCGCGACCTCAAAAATCCATTCTCCAGGCGCGGCTTTGGCCGATACCGTAATCTCCGGGCGAATATCCGGTTTGTGGAACTTGATGGCGTTGCCCACCAGGTTCTGAATTACCTGGATGAGCTTGATCTCGTCGGCTTCGATGACGGGCAGGCCCTGGTGGTGGACTACGGCGCCGCTCTCCTTGATCGCCACGTCCAAATTTTGAATGGCCGATTGCAGCAACACCTCCGCCGACACCCGCTGCTTCTGAATTTCTTGCGTTCCCGCTCGCGAGTAACTCAGCAGATCGTAAATCAGAGTCTGCATGCGCGCCGCGCCCTCCACCGCGAAACGGATGTATTTGTCGGCCGTTTCGTCCAGGCGCCCTTGATACTTACGCGCCAGCAGGCCCATATAACTGGAGATCATTCGCAGCGGCTCTTGTAAGTCATGGCTGGCAATATACGCAAATTGCGCCAGGTCTGCGTTGGAACGCTGCAAGTCAGCCGAGCGTAATTCCACTTCTCTGGTCCGCATCTGGAGTTCGGCTGTGCGCTCGATCACGCGCGTCTCCAGCGTTTCGTTCAGCCTGCGGATTTCCCTTTCCACCTGGTCGCGGTCGCGCGCATACATAATGCTGAAGCGGTATGCGAGCGCCACCAAGATCAGGCCCGCCGCGACGGCGCAACCAAGCACAATATTCAATTGAAGCTGCCGCCGCCTCTGCAGCTCCAGCTCCCGCTGGAAGATGCGCGTCTGGCCCGCCTTCAACCCACCGAGCAGACGCCGTATTTGCAACATGTATTCTTGCCCGAGATTGGTCTCCACTTCAGCCAGCGACGCCGCCAATCCCACGCTGCGCCGCAGATCCACTGTCTTCTGCAGCTCAGCCATTTTCTGTTCAAGGTAATGATGCAAGAGCGCCAATTGCGCTTGCGTAACGCCGTGCCCGGGCGCACTCGCGTCGAGCGCCGCCAGCTTCTCGCCCACGCTCGCCTTCGCCTGCGTGTACGGAATGAGATAGGACTCCCAGCCGGTAAGCACGTATCCGCGCTGTCCCGTTTCCGCATCCTGCACGGTGGAGAGCAGTTCATCCAATTTTTGTATGAACTCGGCAGTGGCCAGCGTCTCTTCTACGCTCTTCACGTGTTGTGAACTGGTCCGATAAGCGACAAACGCAAGCAGCAGCGGCAGAACTCCGAGCCAGATGATTAAAGTTTGACTTTTGCGAAGCAACGATCGCTTCATTGCTCTCAGTTCAGGATAGCTGTTTGCCTTTCAATTGTATGGTGGGTGCCAAACCACGCATCGGTGCGCCCCGGCTATACAGCTCGCACGAAAATTCAGGAACCCATAGAAACCGGATTTTATTGCTCGCCCATAAGCGCTGTATATATAATTCTATGGCCACCATAATCCAGTAGGTCAGTTTTTGATTATAGGCGTATTTAGCAAATGTTGGTGAGCATTTTTGAGCCATCTGCTTACTCCTGTTAGGGCAGTACTTATTGCCATAATTAGTACTTAAGTTCGCCTTCAACCCTTTTCAAAAGCCAAAATACTTCCTAGAATCGCTACATAGCCTGACCGCGAAAGGAAAGGCATCGGGATTTATACGGAGGGTCCCGATTAAAATGCTTAAGAAAATTTCACTTTTCATCATCTTCGGTCTGGCGACTACTGCCATGACCGCCTTTGCAACGCCGGTCTGCAGTAACGGTGTAACGGACAACGGCTCGACCTATTTTGGCGGAGGTTATTCCTGTCAAATCGGCGACCTGCTGTTTTCGAACTTCAGCTACACTGGGTCCGGCACAAACCCGATTTCGGCGGGCCAAATCACCGTTGATACGGTTACCAACGATGGCATTGGCCTATCGTTTCACGCCCCTTGGAGTGCGGCGGCCGGCATGACGACGGACGGTACCATCGACTTCGAGGTGACGGTGCTCGGCGGCGGTAACGTGCTCGAAGATTTCGGGCTGGCCCAGACCTCGGGCGTCAGCGGCAACGGTTCGGCGAGCGTGGCGGAGAATGGCTGCGGGCCGGCTCCCTGCCTGGCTACCGGCGGCTCGATCTATGTCCTGACTTTCCAGGACAGCGGCGAGCGCAGCGCGCAGGGCGAAACAACGTTCAATCCGGTCAGCTCGGTCGAAGTCGAGAAGGATATATCGGTGAACGGCAACGATGGATTCGCGACGATCAGCGTTGTACAGGATACTTTCTCTCAAGTTCCTGAGCCGATCTCGATGGGTCTGATGGGCGGCGGCTTGGCTCTGCTCGGCCTCGCCCGGCTGCGTCGGCGCACCCAGGCGTAATCGCAACACAAACGCGCAAATATGGACGGCCCTCGGCAGTTCGCTGCCGGGGGCTTTTCATTGTTCCGGCTTCTCTCGCATCAAATTCACCCGCATATAAACCAGTTCGAATCCCGCGCGCTCATAATTCCGATGCGACGCGCTCCCCGGGAGCACCGTAGCCATCGCTATCTCGCACGCCTGCGCCTGCGCCGCCGCCAGTCGCGCCCGAATCAGAGCCGCCTGCCATCCCTTGCGCCGTGCCGAAAGCAGCGATGCATCGCCGGAAAATAGCGCCACCCTGTTCTGTACGTTCATGGCCGCCCCGGCGACCGGCGCGCGTTCTACCTGCACGCTCTTCGCCGCGCCGAGACCCGCGGACTCATCCCAAGCCAGCCAGCATTGATTGGCCTGGCACGCCGTGGTCATCATCCGCACCATCTCCTCCGTCACCGGCATATATTCGGCGAAGCCTTCGCTCACCACGCGTGCCCACATGCCCACATCCGGCTCCGCCACCCCCTGTACACCCACCGCCGGCCCGAACCCCTCGTCGGGCAGAATGCGCCGCGCCAGGACGTTGTTGAATTCGACGACGCGATAGGGCCGGCTCTCGATAAAGGCGATCACAGATGGGTCTGCCAACGGGCAGAGATCCATCAGGCATGCGCTTCCCCGGTCCCAAAAGAACCGTTCCATGCGCTCCATCTCGCCTGCCTGGACGGCTCCGCGCATCCCGATGCCCAGTGCGTGCGTCATGGGCGATGCGACGCCGGCAAAGACAGCAGCCCCGCCCGCAAACTCCTCGATGGCGACAGCGATGGACCCGGCCGCCATACGGGCGACCGCTGTCACGTTCGCCGCCTCCGCCGCTTCCAATCGCGCCGCCAGCCCCCGATCCGCGCTCGAGCATAGACACCCCACGACTTACAGAATAAATCGCCTTTACCTCGCCTAATTGTTCTCCGACTGTAAATTTGAAACCGCTCTAAACAACTCGAAATCCCATGAATGGAGGGTTTATGGCATCCACGGTCTGGCGAGGCTACATCACCTTCGGTCTGATCTCAATTCCGGTGCGCCTTTTCCGCGCGGCCCGTGCCGAGCGGGTGAGTTTTCGCCGTCTTTACCGCGAAGAACCCGCACAAAATGCGCGCCCTTTGCAGCGCGTCTCGGTTGAGGAAGCCCCCGAACCGGAGCCGAAAACCTTGCGGTCTCTCCGGCGAGCCGAAGCGCCCATCGAATCGGCCGGCGAGCCGCCGCGCCCCCTCTTGTCGCCTGTGAAACAGGTCTCCGTCCGCCGCGGCACGGACGAAGTGCTGCCGGAAAAGTCGGTGGTCAAGGGCTATGAATACGAACAGGACCGCTTCGTGGCGCTCGAGCCCGAAGAGCTGAAAAATGCGGCGTCAAGAACCTCCACCCAAATGGAGATCCAGGAATTTGTTCAGCTCTCCGAAATCGATCCGGTCTATTTCGAAACGTCTTACTATGTCAGCCCCGAACAAGCCGGCGAAAAAGCCTACTCGCTGCTCTATCGCGCCCTGCAAACCACCGGCCTGATCGCCCTGGCGCAGTTCGCGATGCATGGCCGCGAACACGTTGTCGTACTGCGTCCCGGGAAAACAGGCATCGTCGCGCACACCATGTTTTTCGCTTCCGAAGTGCGAGCCGAGGAAGAGTACCGGGCCGATACCAGCGCGGTGGCTCCGAAAGAGCTCGACTTGGCCCAAACCCTGATTCATTCGCTAACCGCGCCTTTTGAGCCCGAAAAATACCGCGACACGTACCGCGAACGCCTGGAATCGATCATCGCAAAGAAAGTGCAAGGCGAGCCTGTGACCGCGGTCGAACCCGTTCAACGGCCGGCCGAGGTGGTGGATATCGCCGACGCGCTTCGCCGCAGTCTCGCGAACCTCAAAAAGCCCGCCGCCTCCGAACAGGAGCCGCCCAAACAGGCGAAAGCTTCGTTGAGAACCTCCAAGGCTTCTCGCGGCGCCGGACCGAAGTAAGAGTTTAACTACCGGACTCCAACTGCACCCCGGCCGACGCGCCCTTCGCCTTCGCAAGTTCCCCATTGCGCGACGCCATGCCGGCGATGGACGGCTGGCCAGTAGAGCTGCAAACTTGCTTCCAGAAAATGCCCTCAAGCGGTATGCTCTTTCGTTTGCCGGCAACTAGTTCTAGCGGCACCAGCACATATTCGGTGAGCCACTGCGAGATCATAAAATCTGTGTAGCCTGCCAATGCGTTATCAACAGCCAACGCGCCCAGGCGCTCGCAGTACATTTGATCATGTGCGTTAGCCTTCCCAGCCCGAATTTGGTGAAGCGGCCTATTGACAAACACCGGCACTGGCTCGCCTAATGTATCCCGAAGCCGCGATTCTAGATAATCACGCAGTATACCGACAAAATCCCCTGTAATTGGATGGCCGGCAAGCTTGACGCTCTTTTCCGTCAAAAGCTTTCCAACACCTTCAGCGACCACGACGACCCCGTGCGGACGCTTTGTGTCGCGGTTCACAGCCCTTTGCAGGTGCTTCACGTAGATCTGAAGAGCAGTCTCACACTGCTCCGGAGTAAGGTTTTTGAACTCCTCCGGTATCAACACAAGATTGGCGTGGCCACTTGCCAAAACGGAGCTGGCAGAAATAAAGCCTGATTCCGCTCCGAACAGCTCAACCACGCAGACACGCCGTGTGGAGCAGGCCTCGCAGTTCATGATGTTGATGATCTCGGTGGCACGCTCAACCGCAGTGTTGAAGCCAAATGATTGCCACACCCACAGCAGGTCGTTGTCCATGGTTTTCGGAAGTCCGACAACGCTCAGAGACTCGGCGTTCCTCGCTATGCGATGCGCAACGGTCTGTGAGCCATCCCCGCCGATTACATAAAGTATATTGATATTGTTGTTGGCCAGATTCGCAACAAGATCGTGCGCGAACCCGTCAAGGTCCGCACCTTTCCCGGTCCTGCGATTTCCCAGTTCAGACCCTCCTTTCTCCAGCCACTCCTCCGTTTCGTGAGGCCTTAAAGGCGCCATCTGCATGGGTTTGTGCTTCAGACCGATAAAGCTGTCATAGACGCCGAAAACCGCGCCCTCCATGCCCTCGTTTAGCTTGTAGGTTCGAAAGTGCCGTTTGACGATGCTGTGAACTATAGAATTGAGCCCGGGAGCCAAGCCACCGGTGGTTACGACAGCCACTCTGACTCCGCGGGGATCATAGAAGAGATGTCGCCGCGGACCGGCTTCCAGGAAGCTCGGAGGTGACTTGCTTTTCGCTGCCAGCTCTTGAATGACATCGAGGTCGGCTGTTACGAGTTTGCGAGCATCAGGGCTTCGATAAACTCCCAGTTCCGATTCGGGAACATGGTTCTCTTCGAACGGAGAACCGATCGTAGGTACATCTGTCGGAAGATCTTCTCCCCGGGTTATGTAATCTCTTAGAATTGCTCGCTCGCTGGTGATTGTTTCATCAAAACCACCACCTTCTCTCCCGCTCATCCCTCGCTACCTCGCGATCCGGTCTTATTGACTTAGGCCTTGATCACTGATTCTATCCTTTTCGATGAATGTGTAGCCGGCCGCGGAGAAAAGCGGGCCGCGTAAGTGGGCGCTCCGGACACAAATGAGGCCTCAGCCGTTAGTGGATTACGGGGCTCGGAGCCGACCTCGCCCTCACCGCTTCGGCCAGCGCCCCGGGCGAAGCTTCCGGGCCGCACCGGCTCTGAGCGACGCCGGCCAAGAGTTTCAGAACCTCATCTACGTTGATCGGCTTCGCAATGTAGCCGTCCATTCCCCCCGCCAGGCACTTGTCGCGGTCGCCGCTCAGAGCGTGTGCGGTCAGGGCATAGATCGCCACATGTGAATTGCGCGGCTCCGATTCCCGAATCGCTTGCGTCGCCTCCAAGCCGTCCATCTCCGGCATCTCGATGTCCATCAGGATCAGATCGAAAACTTGGCTTTCGAACGATGCGAGAGCTTGTTTGCCATTCGAAACTGCCGTGACATGGTGGCCGGCCGATTGTAACAGCGTTTCAATCAACCGCCGGTTGACTGCATTGTCTTCGGCTACCAGAACCGACAAGGTTCTTGTGCAGCCCTCATTCACCGTCTTTGACGATTGCGGTTCGAACGCACCTCTCACCTTTTCGAACCAGGCTGTAAACTCAAACGTTGTTCCGGCCCCCAACTGGCTTTGCATGTCGATCG
Source organism: Bryobacteraceae bacterium (assembly GCA_036269275.1). Lineage (GTDB taxonomy): Bacteria > Acidobacteriota > Terriglobia > Bryobacterales > Bryobacteraceae > Bog-105. The sequence continues at coordinate 65,038 of DATASJ010000102.1, forward strand.
CGCCGCCCATCAGGGCAACCAGGTTTTTGCAAATCGCCAGGCCAAGACCTGTAGTCGGACGGCCCGGCCGCCGGAACGGCTGGAATATGCCCTCCCGCTGATCGGCTGGAATCCCGATCCCGGTGTCGGCCACCGAGAAGCGCAGCAAAACCGAATCGGCGCTCTTCGACTCGAGCACCGCGGAGATGATGACGCTGCCGGTGGTAGTAAATTTGACTGCATTCTCGAGCAGGTTGAAAACAATCTGGCGCAATCGCGCGGCGTCGCCTCGGACCTGCGCCGGTATTTGTCCGTCGATCTTGCAGCGCAGCTTCAGATTCTTAGCATCCGCCTCCGGCTGCACAATCCGGATCGCCGACCGGACGCACTCGGCCACCGAAAACTCTTTCGTCTCAAGCTGCAGTTGCGCCGTTTCGATGCGCGAGAAATCGAGCACGTCGTTGACCACGTGCATCAGCCAGTGCGCCGAGGTATGGACGGTGTCCAGGTAATCGCGCAGCTCCGGATTCAGTTCCGTCTTCAGCGCCAGGTCGGTGAAGCCCAGGATGGCGTTCATGGGCGTGCGAATCTCATGGCTCATGGCGGCTAGAAACTCGCCCTTAGCCTCGTTGGCAGCCTCCGCCGCTTCCCTGAGCCTAATCTGCTGGCTCAGCACCTGCTGCATCCCGCGTCGCGCGAAACGCTTGGCCACGTGGATGCTGATCCACCAGAGGGACGCGATTACACCCAGTAGCAACAAATAAAGTTGCATCGTGATATTCAATGTCTCCGGACGCGGTACGCCCTCGTAGGGCTTATCGGCGCAATCCCCGCTTTTCATTAAGGCCAGATGAGTACCCACGAAAAACGCGCCTAAGGCGCGCGCCCCGCCCGCAGGACGGCGGAAACACAACCTCATCCCGCTTCATCCCACCTTCGGAGGATTTGCCGCACCTTCCCGCATGGCCGGCCCTTTGTTGCAGGAACAAATCGCGCGCTGCGCTTCCTGGCCGGAGCGCTTCCCTCCCGAGCAGTGGTCCATATATAAGCAAGTCATGCACCAGGCTCGTCAGCAAGGCTTGCGATTCGCCGTCGGCGGCGGCTTAGCCGCCATGACGTACGCCGGGCAATGGCGCAACAGCAAAGACATCGATCTCTATATTTTGCCCTGCGATCGGAAAAAAATGATCGCTCTGGTCACTGCCCTCGGTCTCGAGGACTACTACCCAAAGCAACCCTACGACCGCCGGTGGATCTACCGCAGCCATAAAGACGACACCATTGTCGACATCATGTGGGCCATGGCCAACCAGCGGGCCCAGGTGGATGAAGCCTGGCTCGATGGGCCTGAAGTCAACGCCGGCAATGAATGCTTCCGCCTGCTGCCCGCCGAAGAGGAGTTGTGGAGCAAGCTCTACGTACTGCAAGGCGACCGTTGCGACTGGCCCGACGCCGCGAACCTGCTGTACGGAGTCGGCCCGCAGTTGAACTGGCGTCATCTGCTCTCCCGCGTCGCGGAGGATCGGCCCTTGCTCGCCGGTTTTCTGGCTTTCTTCGCATGGCTCGATCCCGAGCGTGCGCGTGAACTCCCCGCCTGGATCTGGCGGGAGTTGCATGTGCCGGCTCCCCAGGCAGGCGGACCGGAAGTCGCGGCCGGCCGCGCCCGCCTCCTCGATTCCCGTCCCTGGTTTACGCCCGCGCTCGACACAAAGGAGGGAGAAGTCACCCGATGCTGATCGGCACCATGAATCACCCTGAGCACGATGTGCTCGCCGAGATCGCCTGGATGGCCGACGCCGGCATGGAATTCATCGACCTGACGCTCGAGCCGCCCGCTGCAGCCTCCTGGGAGGTCGATACCCGCGCTATCCGCGCTGCCCTCGAGCGCAGCCGCATGCCCGTCGTCGGCCACACTGCCTGGTATTTGCCGATGGCCAGCGCCATTCCGGAAATCCGTGCCGCCGCGGTCGCCGAGCTTAGGCGCTGCCTCTACAAGTTCGCCGAAGTAGGCGCCCGGTGGATGAACATCCATCCCGATCGTCATACGCCCTGGCATCCACGCCAGTTTTTCATCGATTGCAACGTGGCCACGATCGAAGAGTTGTTGCCCGACGTGGAGCGAAGCGGCGTCGGACTGATGATCGAGAATCTGCCCGGAGATTACAACTCGGCACCCCAGCTCGCCGACTTGTTGGACCGTGTTCCGCAGTTGGGCCTGCACCTCGACATCGGTCATGCCAACCTGCAGGTTCCTCACAACACGACGGAGGAGATCCTCGCGGCGCATGGCAAGCGCCTCCGGCACGTCCATTTGCATGATAATAAGGGCGGCCACGCAGACCTGCATCTGCCGCTCGGAACGGGCACCGTGGACCTTCGCCGCAGCGTCCAGGAGCTGCGCCAGTGCGGTTACGACGGCACCATTACGCTCGAGGTCTTCACGCCCGACCGCCATCATCTGCTCTATAGCCGGGACCTGCTGCGCAAAACCTGGAACGAATCGACCCCCACCGCTTCCGCCAAGAGTGCCTGAACGTCGCTGGCCGCGCGCCGCTGCTTAGCACATTTACAGTAGTAACAACAAGTCTGCCCGCGCAGACTAACAAAACGGGCGATTTGCCGCGCGCACGTCAGCGCGCGATTACCGCACTCCGAATCGAGGGCAAAGTATGCGGGGAATGTTACTGGCGCTGGCCGTAATGGCAGTGCCTTTTTTCACGATTGCGCCTGCTGTCGCGAGGGCCGCGGCGGCTCCGGATTTCAGCGGAAACTGGCGCTTGGATCCGGCGAAGAGCCAAGAAGCGAATGGAGCCGTGATCACCCTGGCCATTGAGAACGAATCGGGCAAGCTCAACTACATGCGCACCGTGCGCGAGCGGAGTGGGCGGCAAATCGTCGCGCGCTTCACTTGCGCCGCGGACGGCAGCCAGTGCAATTTTGACGAGAACGGCCACAAGGCGAAAGTGTCCCTGTGGTACGACGGGTCTGCGCTCATGATCCTGAAGACCGATGGGCCCAAAGAGGACGAAACCACCGAGCGGAAGCTCGAACTATCGCCCGACGGTAAGACCCTTACAGTTCACTTCACCAATCTTGCGGGCAGCGATAAGCCGGAAACATTGGTGTTTACGAAAGAGGCTGCCAGCTCGGCGCCCGGTCAGTAAGTATTTTGAAAGGCGATATCCGGTTTTACTAGCTTGCCCAAATAGCGGTCGGCCTTTGAAGTGTACAATAAACTGTTCACTTGTGGCATGAAAACCTTGAATGTCAGCGACTTTAGGGAACAGTGTCTCCAACTGCTGGACGGCCTGCCGGCAGACGGCCTTCTCATCACGAAACGGGGGCGGCCGGTCGCCAAGTTGACGCCCGTCCCCAGTTCCTGCTCTGACCTGATTGGAATCATGAAAGGCCTCGCCTCGAATCCACAAGACGATCTCTTCTCGACTGGAGTTGTTTGGGATGCTGAATCTGGACACTCATATTCTGATCAGGGCATTCGAGGGAAGCCTTACGCTACGCGAACGAAACGTCCTCACCGAAGATCCTGAATGGAGCATCTCGGCTATTGTCCTGTGGGAGATCGCGAAACTGCATCAGCTCGGGCGGCTGGCCTCTGGACTCGATCATGAAACGCTTGCCGCCGCACTGGACCAGGTGCATGTTTGGCCGCTTACGCGTCAAATCTGTATGAAGCTCCGTGCGCTGGATTTTCAATCGGACCCCGCGGACGAAATTATCGCGGCCACAAGCATCGCGCATGATATTCCGCTCCTGACCCGCGACTCCCGTATTCGGAAATCGAAAGTTCTAAGACTGGTGTAGCACGCGCACCCGCGCGCGGCTGCCCTTACTTCCCCAACACCGCCACGCTTTCCCCCGGCAGTTCCATGAGCCCTGGCCTCATTTGCCAGCCATCTTCGGAAACCAGCAACGGCCGGCGCGCGCATTTGACCGGAATCGCCAGCCGGTCCTTACCCAGGTTGCAGACCACTTCCACCTCCTCGCGCGTCACGACCAGCCATTTCGCCCGCTCATCGAAATGAACTTCCACGCGGTCCATGCGCCCGTCCGTCAGCCCCGGCTGGCACCGCCGCAACGCGATCAGGTCCTTATACCACTGCAGCAGCGTCGCGTGCGGCTCCTGGTGTATCTCGTTCCACGGCAGCTTCGAGCGTTGAAACGTCTCCAAGGCTTGCGGGTCCGGAACCTCCTCGGGATCCCAGCCAAACCCCTTGAACTCGCTGCGCCGCCCTTCGGATACCTTCTTCGCCAGCTCTGCATCTTCGTGCTGCGTGAAATACTGAAAAGGCGTCGACGCGCCGAACTCCTCGCCTTGGAAGAGCATCGGCACAAACGGCGAGGTCATCACCAGTGCCGCCGCAATCTTCTGCCGCCCAACACTGACTAAGTGGCTCAACCGCTCACCCTGCGCCCGGTTTCCAACCTGATCGTGCGTCTGCGCGTACCCGAGTAAGTGGTGCCCCGAAAGCCGTCCCGCCGCGCGCCCGTGCTCGCGATTCCTATGCCGCGAATAGCTTCCGTCATAGACATAGCCCTGCCGCAGCGCCTTGGCAAGCTGTTCCAGCGATCCGAAATCTTCGTAATACCCTTTGGTCTCGCCGGTTAATACCGTGTGCAGCGCGTGATGAAAATCATCGCTCCACTGCGCATCGATCCCGTATCCCCCGGCTTCGCGGCTGGTCACAACCCTCGGATCGTTCAAATCGCTTTCTGCGATCAGAACCAGATGCCGCCCCAATTGCGCCGCCAGCGCATCCACCTCCGACGAAAGATATTCCAGAAAATGAATTGCCGACCGGTCTACCAGGGCATGCACGGCATCCAGCCTCAGACCGTCGAAATGATAATCCCTCAGCCACATCCGGGCGTTGTCCAGAAAGAACCGCCGCACCTCGTGGCTTCCCGCATGGTCCAGGTTCACCGCTGCGCCCCATGGCGTGTTATAGGCCTCGGTAAAATACGGCCCGAACTCGCCCACATAGTTACCCGAGGGCCCGAAGTGGTTGTAAACCACGTCCAGTAATACTGCCAGGCCTTTCGCGTGGCATGCGTTCACCAGCGCCTTCAAGTCATCCGGTGTTCCGTAAGTATGATGCGGCGCGTATAAGTCCACTCCGTCGTAGCCCCAACCCCAGTTACCAGAAAACTCATTCACCGGCATCAACTCCACGTGCGTGATGCCCAGCGCCACTAAGTAATCCAGACAACCGGCCGCCCCACTGAAAGTCCCCGCGTGAGTAAATGTCCCTACGTGCAGCTCATAGACGATCGCGCCCGAGAGCGGCCTCGCCTGCCAGCATTCGTCCGTCCAATGGAATCGCGAATGATCCACCACGCGCGAAGGTCCATGGACCCCGAACGGCTGCCAGCCGGACCGTGGATCGGGCAGCGCGTTCCCGCCATCGAGTGCAAACCGGTAATCCGTGCCCGCGCCCGCGGCTTCTATCTCGCGCGCCCACCACCCGCCAGCCGCTGACTCCATCTCATAAGACGAATCGCCAATGCGTACCGCAACGTTACAAGCCTTCGGCGCCCAAACTTTGAAAGTATGCATGGAACTTACTCGCGAACAAACAGACCCACTGGAAACCGCCGCAATAGCTCGCCCACGCGCAGCCGGCCGCCGCCGAAAATATCGCCCGCGAACGGATTGCGCCACTTGCCCGCAGGAACGTCTACCGTTGTATCGCCCCACTCGCCCTCGAGCTGCAGCACCAGCCGCGGCGCAATCACCAAAACCTCGTCACCCCGCAGATACGCCACCGCGTGTCCCGTCTTTGCGCCTTGCGCCGTAACCGGCGTGTATTCCGCGTCCTGCTCGAAGGCGGCCGCCCGTTCGCGCCGCGTGCGCAACGCATGGTATACCGTCCAAAGCTTCGGCAGTCCCTCCTCCTGCCGCTCCCAAACTTCCTCTACCGTCAGTCCCGGCAGCTCCCGAAGCAGCCGCCGCCGCAGCTCATAATCCACCGGCCGCCGATTGTCCGGATCCACCAAACTCAGGTCCCACAACTCCGAGCCTTGATACGTATCCGGAATGCCCGGCGAGGTAAGCTCCAGCAGTTTTTGCGCGAGCGAATTGATGCGTCCAGCTCGGATCAGCGGCTGCGCAAAGCGCTCCAAATCTTGAACGAACTCTTCGTCTGCGTACAGTGCCTCGATGAATTCACGAGTCGCTTTCTCGAACTCTTCGTTCGGCGCCAGCCACGATGTGTGCTGCTTCGCCTCGCGGCACGCTTTCTCCATGTACGGAACCAATCTGTCAGTCTCAATCGGCCAGGCGCCCACCATCGTCTGATATAAAAAATACTCCGTGTTCCGGTCCGGCGCGCCGTTCTTCCTGTGCCGCGCATTGCTTTGCCCCCACCGCTCGACGGCCTGCCGCCACTTCCCCGGCATCTCGGACAGCAGGCTGATGCGCGCCCGCACGTCCTCGCTGCGCTTGGTGTCATGCGTCGATAACCCCAGCATGGTACGCGGCCGCGACCTCTGCGTCTCCGCGCACAAATCGTGGTACTGCGCCAGCGACGTTCCGAACCGCCCGGGATCGCCGCCCACCTCATTCAGCGAGATCAGCCGGTTGTAGCAATAAAAGACCGTATCTTCCACGCCCTTTGCCATCGCCGGCCCGCAGAACTGCTGAAAGCGCATCACGAACTCCGACTCCCGCTCCCCGCGCGCCCTCAACAACAGCACGTCTCGCAAAAAATCGAATAGCTCACCGTCGATCTCGGGCCGGTTCTTCTTCGCGGCCTCCACCGTTTCGTTCACGTATCGTTCATCGTCTTCGGCCAGCTCGTCGCGCTCCGGAACAACATAGGTCCGATAAACCGGAAAACACGCCACCAGCTCCCGAATCGCGCGAATCACGTCATGCCGCGTATAGTCGCGGCGGTCCCGGTGTCCTTCGCAGATCTCGAGGAACAAGCTCGTCAGCCGGTTCACGTCGCTGCCTAATAAATCGCGCAGTACCCGGTGCTTCTTATCGCGGCAGACCGCCGCATAATCCGTGGGCTCGCCGGTAAAATCCGCGTAGATGTTGGTGAATTCCTCTTCGTTCCGGCTGTCGACGAACAGTCCCGCCACTTCGTTCACATACTCATAGCCGGTCGTGCCGTCAATCGGCCATTCCACCCGAAAACGCTCGCCCGGCTCCAGGATCTTCTCCGCTAGAATCCAAACCGCCGGCGCATCTCTGCGAAGCTGCTCGAAATACCTGCGCGGATCCCGCAACCCATCCGGATGATCGACCCGTATGCCGTCCAGCACGCCCTCGCGCAGCCATTTCAAAATCAACGCATGCGTGTCGCGGAACACCTGCGGGTCTTCCACCCGCAATCCCACCAGCGTGTTGACGTCGAAGAAACGCCGGTAGCCCAGATCCTCTTTAGATGCCCGCCAGAATGCGAGCCGGTAATTCTGCCGCTCCAAGAACGCATCCAGCTTGTCCGGGTTACCGTTCCACTCCTCCAGCACCGCATCCACCGTCTCAGCAATGAACGGCACCTCGTGAAACAACCTCTCGAGCAGGCCGCGTACCACTTCCTTGTCGCGATGCCGGGCCGCTACGCGTTCGGCCGCGGTCGAGCTCGCCGACGGCAATTGCGACAACGCATCCGCCAAAAACGCCAGGTAATCCGATCCCGACCTCTCCGCCGCCTCCGCTAACAGACCCGGCAGCGAGCGCGGCGCCGCGGGCAGTTGGTTCGCGAAATACTGCACCAAGAATTCACCGCCGCTGCGTTTAACCTGGATTTCCCTGCGCGCCAGCACTCGGCCGTAGTGATCGCCTAGAATCGGCGCCAGCAGCTTGTTGCGAAGCTTCTCCTCGCGCGGGTGCCAATCGATGTCAAAGTACGGAGCATACCTGCTCGAGGGCCCGTTCTCCAGCACATCCCACCAGTAGCGGTTGCGCCGTCCGCTGATCGCCATGTGGTTCGGCACAATATCCAGCACTTGTCCCAGTTGGCATTCGTCCAGCCGCTTCGAAAAACGATCGTGCGCCTCGGCCCCGCCCAGTTCCTCATTCACCTTGTGGTGGTCCACCACGTCGTAGCCATGCTTGCTGCCCGGCGCGGCCTGCAAATAAGGCGAGCAATACACGTGCGAAATGCCCAATTGGTGGAGGTAATCGGCAATCGCCGCCGCTGCATCGAAACCGAAATCGGCGTGCAATTGCAGTCGATAGGTCGCTACCGGAGTCCGCTGCATCCTGTCGTAAGAGCGCGTTGTCCCCGACATGGTTTCGCTGCTAACAGGCTCGCAAACCGCACAGGGCTCGTCCAATCGATACAGTAGTGTTAGCGATGCTGTATGAAATCCAGGCTCCCGCAACCGCGGAAAACGCGGTCATCCTGCTTCATCCGCGGGACACTGTCGCCGTTGCCCGCCTGAGGCTCGATGCCGGCCAGAGCGTCGAAGCCGGCCCCACAACGGTGCTCACCCGAACTGCTATTCCGGCTGGCCACAAAGTCGCCTTGCGCGCCGTCGCGCCCGGCGAAGCAGTGTATCGCTACGGCAACGTCATCGGTTTCGCAACGCAGCCCATCGCGCCCGGCGATCACGTCCACGTGCACAATCTCGGCTTTGAGGAACTGCGCACGCCCGATGCGCCGGCCTCGGAACCCGCCCCGCCGCTTGCCTCCGCGCCCCCGGCCACGTTTCTGGGCTATCCGCGCCCGGATGGCCGCGTGGGCACGCGCAACTACATCGCCGTCGTTGCCGCCAGCAACTGCGCCGCCTACACCGCTGAGCTGATCGCCGCCAGCTTTGAGGACGAAGCTCTTCCCGCCAACCTTGACGGCGTCGTCGCCTTTCCCCACGGCGAAGGCTGCGCCCAGGCCATCGGTCCCGATACCGAGCAGCTCCAGCGCACGCTCCTGGGCGTCTTGGACCACCCCAACGTCTCCGCCGCGCTCATTCTCGGCCTCGGCTGCGAGGTGAACCACATCGGCCACTATCTCGGCAATCCCACGCACTCCGCCACGCCCGCCACTTTGCAAGGCCTCACCCTGCAGGAGTCCGGTGGCACGCGTGGCGCGGTCCAAGCCGCGCGCCACCAAGTCCGCACTTTCATCGAGCGCGCCGCCGAAGACCGCCGCGTCGAGACGCCCGCCTCGAAAATCATGCTCGGCTTAAACTGCGGCGGTTCCGATTCCTTCTCCGGCATCACCGCCAATCCAGCTCTCGGCTATTGCTGCGATCTTCTGGTTGCGCAGCGCGCCTCCGTCGTCCTTGCCGAAACCACGGAGATCTTCGGGGCCGAGCATTTGCTCCTCCGCCGCGCTCGAACTTCCGAAATTGCCCGCAAGCTCCTCGATTGCATCGAGCGCTACAAGGCTTATCTCCGCCAATTCGGCGGAAGCTTCAACGATAATCCGTCATACGGCAACAAAGAGGGCGGCCTCACCAATATCCTCGAAAAGTCCTTGGGCGCAGTTGCGAAAGCAGGCACCTCCACCCTCGAAGACGTCGTCGATTACTCCGAGCGCGTCACTACCCCGGGCTTCACCTTCATGAACACCCCCGGTTATGATCCGGTCTCCATCACCGGCCTCGCCGCCGGAGGCGTGAATCTCATCGCCTTCACCACCGGCCGCGGCAGCGCCATCGGTTTCCCCAGCATCCCCGTGCTCAAGATCGCCAGCAACTCGTTTACCTACCGCCGCATGCTCGGCAACATGGACGTGAATGCCGGACGCATTGCCGATGGAGATGCCTCCGTCGAACAAGTCGGCCGAGAAATCTTCGACTCGCTCCTCCGCGTGGCCTCCGGTGAGCGCACCAAGGCGGAGGAGTTAGGCCACCACGAGTTCGCCCCCTGGCGCATCGGCCCCGTTTTGTGAACGGCCCGTTTACGCAGCAGCGACCCAGCATTCAGTCCGCCATCAGGTACACGTCCGCGCTTGAACGAACAGCCGTGTCATTTACCTGAGCATGAGCGCCCGCAAACGGTCACTGCAAATCCGGCCGCTATACGGTAAGAAACTCAAGTTAGGAGATGCGCGTTTTACGGACAAGTGGCTGATCCACGAGCCCGTGATTGTAAACACGTCGCGACTATTCGTTTCAGATCTCGGGAATTTCAGATCGCGACGCTGGGGGAATTGGCAGCCAGGCGAAACAGGCGGGTTTGACTACATCGTCTGGGGGCGGTTAGTATCGAAGGTCCGGAAGCCACGGCCAGCGCGGACGTAGCTTATAGTCATACGAACCCGGATTGCGCGATCACCAGATCACCTGAATGATGCATTAAGATGTTGGATGGGTGAGCCGTGATCGGCACGGGCTCACCCGGTTTGGATTAGCTATGGCTATATCCAGATGAGGATGCATAATCCGTATTCGGATTGCACATCACTACTGTGATAGATGGTCGGGTCACAGCACCCCCTTTCCCCGAGGGCTGGATTTCACCGATGAGCTGGAACCTCATCGGTGAGACCTTCGGTAAAAACTTTCAAGCGGACTTCGCTTTTCGGATCGGCACTGGCGCGGCCTTCGGTTTCGCCGTTGCCGTGATTTCCTCCTGCTTCAGATCCCGCAGAAGCTCGTTAAGCTCATAAAGGTCGTTTTCGTTCATCTTCTCGGTTTCGACCATATGCACAATGGCAACGCGGGGATCGTGAACGAGAAAGAACGTCTTTCCTCCCCCGCTGGCCGTCGTGATGAATTTCTTCTTCTCCAGCGCCTTGATATGCGGCGTCAGGTTGCGCCTTCCGCCCAGCCCGAGGTCATGGGCCATTTCTTCAAGCGTCGGGTAGCAGATGAAGTATTTACTGCACCGCGTCTGCAAATAGATCAAGACGCGCAACTCCGGCGGCGTCAGTTTGCGCATAAGCTTGCGCATGATGATGGGGAGCGGCACAAAACCCTTTTTGCTGGTTTCGAAAACGAGGCCGGCCGCATCCGGGAAATATTGATTGCGCAGACGTAAATCGCGCGGGTCTTTTGAGGTGCTTTCTTGGTTGGCTGTCACTTAGTCCTGCTCCCTAACAGCAGTGTAGGGCTTTAACGGAAACCCCTCAACTCTCCCCGCCCCCCTCTCTGGTTAAGGTCAGATCAATACACAGGACAACGCCAGAGCAATGTCGTCAATAGCGAGCAATACACGACCCAACTCACAAGTCCTTTATTTTCAGAAGATGCAACGATGGGTCTGGATGCCTTTATCCGGACACCGGGTGCCGAATTTGGGAACGCCAACGGAACCAGGTCGGTTTAAAGGCTAAAAAAAGCAGCAGCATTCCGTACAATGGCGCTATTCTCATCCTTTTGGGACCGGGTTCGTGCAGATCACAAAACAAATGCTCGGAATCGAGACGCGAAAGAAAATCCTGTATCTCGATAAGGGGTTTTTCTCCCTCGCGTCGAAAGAGCGCCGCCAAAGCTGGGTCGATGACACAATGGAGCGGATTACCGAGCTGCTGGACTTGCAACTGCTCGCAGTGCCGTATTCCTTCAGCGATGTTGCCGAGGCCGATCTATGCAAGCAGCGGGACACCCTTGTCCATTTCGTGCACCGGCTGTCCCGGGCCATGATTCTTGGCCCTATTACAAAGTTGAACGAACGCAAATTCTGAAAGCGTTCGAAGCCTTTCTTGGCGGTCGGCCGGCCCCGTATGTCCGAGAGGAAATCGATGCCATCTGCAGCAGCGTTCATGATTGGGAAGGCGATTACATTGTCACCGTTTTTACCCGCGAACACGGGTTCGAACGCAAACAGGCGTTCAAACAAAAGTCCGTCGATGCGCTGCTCGAAAAGCTCGATGAATGGAGCGCCAGCAATCGCAGCTTTGAAGACGACATGGAACTGGAGTTTCAAAACGCTGCGCGGATATACATCGAGCGATACACGCAAAAAGCGGCGCGCCTCTATCAAGGGGATTTCGCCGCAGTGGTGGACAGTCCGATATCAGCCGGCATTGTGGAGGGCTTGCAACTGGTCGTGCGTGAATTGAAGGCCGATCCGAAATGTATCGGGGCGTTTTTTAGATCGGCGCACTTTAGGAATGTCCCTTTGCAGCAATTGTCAGCCCGGCTTTACAGTGCGTTTAAAGAGCGCCTCCGCACCAAGGCGGACGTTCTGCCGGCCCCCCGAGAAGACAGGCGAGAGAAATATTCTGGCCTGATGTTCGATGTGGAACACGCTTCTACGGATGCAAAGTCTTGAGCGCATCGAGCAAGGACACGCTTTTTGCATGGCTGAGCGATATCAAGGCCAGTATGACCTCGGAACACGCCGACGCATTGGGACGGGCGTACCGAAGGCACCGAGATCTTATTCGCTCTACGAGCGCGAGGTGAAGAGCGATGCGAGATTGAACATCCGGGTAGCAGCGAGAACAACCACTATTGGGCTGATTCCGATTCAGCCCGCATAGCTCGCGCAAATCGGTGATGTGGCGAGTAATCCACGTTGACGAAAAGTCGGCGTTGCGCTGATTGACTATCACGGGCCGTCAAAGCAAACCATAGCTCGTTATACGGCCGAGTGCATCCCGGAGATCCTCAACACATAGGTTTGAAAATTCGCCCGCGTGATACACCCGCTCAAATCTGCCGAAAGCTACGATGAAAGGGAGGTCAATCGCGTGGCAGCTCTTGATTGGTCGCAGTATGCGGGCATTGAAAGCATTCCCGGCAAGGTTAGCGGCGCGTGGGTTCTCAAAGGAACCCGGACGCCGGTTAAAGTTGTGTTCGAAAATCTGGAAGCCGGCATGAGTATCGATGAAGTAATTGAGCAGTTTCCGATTACACGAGATCAGATTGAGGGGTTGATGGCATTTGTGGCTCGTTCGCTCGAAACCGCGCCGGGGTAATGCGGATTCTGTTTGATAACAGCACGCCGCGCGGACTCGCTCATTTTCTTACAAGCCACTCCGTAGACGAAGCACGTTCGCGTGGCTGGGATGAGCTATCAAACGGTGAATTGATCGATGCCGCGGAGCGAGCCGGATTTGAAATCATCGTTACCACCGACAAAAATATCCGGTATCAGCAAAATCTGACGAGCCGAAAGATCGCGCTCGTCGTGCTTGAGCATTCGCAATGGCCGATGGTCAAGCTTGTCGCCGACACGATCGCTGCGGCCGTGAACATAGCAACTCCCGGCAGCTACGTTGAAGTTCCGGTACCGTTCAAAGAATGAGGCGAACGGCTCGACGATCCCCGAATTCATTTGGCCGCACAGTCGCCAAACTGCCGATTCGAACCGTCTGCACTCGCCTTGACAAGTCGGGTCCGGTGATGAACATCACCCAATAGGTCACTCGTTGGCCCGGACCATTACAGCGTGGGCAATTAGTGTCTAACGACCCTCGCGTCATTCAATGGCCGCCCGCTCCCCTTCACCGTTTGTGCCGGGCGCGTTCGAATTTGTTGTTTCGTTTCCATGCGCTCGCCCTCTCCTGGGCGAAATGTCCGTGGCGCGCCTTCGCGGGAACGGCGGTCTCGGTTCGCGTTCCCGAAGCCTCCAATTCATTCGCCTCCCGAACAATCTCAGGAGCGACGTGCCGGCGTTCCAACAGCACCTTGCATTCGAGCTCGATACGTCGAACTTCACTTCGTTCCGACTTGAGGCTGAACGTCGATGCCGCGCCTCGCTGTCCGGCCCGGCCGGTCCGTCCCACGCGGTGTATGAAGTCGTTCGGCGCCTGGGGAAGATCGTAGTTCACCACGTGAGCCACGCTGTCGATGTGAATCCCGCGCGCCGCCACATCGGTCGCTACCAGTACCCGGTAACGTCCCTCGCGAAATCCCGCCAACGCCTGATTGCGCTGGTTCTGGGTGCGGTCGCCATGCATTGCCACCGCGGGCAAACCAAGCCGCGACAGCCTCTTCGCCAGGCGATCTGTGCCATGCTTCGTCCGGGCGAACACCAGGAACGAGCCTGCATCCTGGCCCAGCATGTGCCGAAGCAGCCCTAGCTTCACGTGGTTCTCCACCTCGTACACATGCAGATCGACTTGGTCTGGTGTGGTCTGCGTCGAGCCGCCTACGGCGATGCGAACCGGGTTGCGCGAGTGGCGCGCAATCAGCCGCTCTACATCTTTGTGCATCGTGGCGGAGAAGAAAAGACTCTGGCGCGATACCGGCAACGCCGCCAGAATCCTTTCGATCGCCGGAAGAAAACCCATGTCTAACATGCGGTCCGCTTCGTCGAGAACCAGCACTTCCACCGCCCCCAGCTTGATGAGCCCGCGATCCAGGAAGTCTTCGAGCCGGCCCGGCGTCGCGATGACCAGGTGCGCGCGCCGCCGCAAGGCATTGAGCTGCGCCTGTTCGCTCAAGCCTCCTACCACCACTGCTGCCCGCAATCCCGTATGGGCGGCTAGCTTTGCGAACGCGTCCGCAATTTGAATGGCAAGTTCTCGCGTTGGACTTAACACCAGGCCGCGCACGGCCTCTTTGCTGCCAGCAGAAGGCCTTAGCAGTTTCTCAATCATCGGCAGCAGAAAGGCAAGGGTCTTCCCCGTGCCGGTTTGCGCCGTCGCCACGACATCGGCGCCGGCCATCGCAGGCGGAATCGCCTGCGCCTGTACAGGTGTCAGATCGATAAAACAGTTCCGTTTCAAATTGATTTGGACGGGCGGAGAGAGTGAGAGTTCGTTGAATTGATTCATGTTTGTAAAAGCGTGTACGCCGAGTACCGGAACGCCCTTAAACAAACTAGAGATTCGATTCTGACGAAACTAGAGAATTCGAAAAGTGAAGAACTATCACTTAACTAAGGACGAATTGGACAGGAGGACTTCTCTAGTATAGCAGCCAAGCGCATCTACTCATACCTCAAGGAAACGGCTGGATCGACACGCATAGCCCGGCGTGCTGGCAAATAAGCCGCAAATAGAGTCACGGTCAGCACAACCACCAGGATGATGGCGTAATTCGCCGGGCTCTCCGGCTTCACGCCAAATAGTAAGCGCGCAAGTAGCGGTGTCAGAAGCGACGAGAGTACGAAGCCTGCTGCTACCCCTGGCAGCACGGATACAAGCGCGTCCATCAGTACCATTCTTAGTACGTGCGTACGTTCGGCGCCGATCGCCATGCGAATACCGATTTCGCTCAGCCGCTGCGCCACCGAATAAGATAAGACTCCATAGATTCCGACACAGGCAAGTACGAGTGCTGTAACCGCGAGCAACGTGGCTAGCAGTGACGCGAAACGGCTCTCCGAAATGGCCGTATCGACAACGTCGGATAAAGGCGACAAGCGCGAGAGGGCCACATCTTTTTTCAAGAGTGCGACTTGCTTCCGCGCCGAGGCGGCTAAGCCGGAGACGGTTCCCGCTGTACGAATCACCATGACCATCGTGGGCCGGGGCGCAAGCTGAAACGGCACATATACCTGCGGCCGAACCATGACAGTGAGCGAATGATACTGAACGTGCCGCACAACACCAATAACTATGAGCCAGTCGCGCTCAAATTGATAGGGTCCCTTGGGCGAGTCCGAAACATTGATTTTCTTGCCCAGCGCATCACCATCTGGCCATAGCTCGCGGGCGAGATCATCGTCGATGACAGCCACGTGCTCGTGCGAAGCATCATCTGTCTCTCTAAAATCACGTCCGGCAACGAGAGTTGCGCCGATCGTTTTGAAGTAACCCGGCAAAATCGAACGCAGATCTGCCATGGAGGTGCTCTGCAATTCCGCCGGCGTGCCTTCTTTCCAGTAAGTGTCGTACCAATTCCCCGTATCATCTAATGGGAGATGAGAGACGGCCGAGACCGATTGAACACCGGGAAGAGTAGTGAGATTTTGCTGTAACTGGTGCAGCGTCGCGTAATTTGATCCAACAATGCGAAAAGTGAATGCATTTTCGGCGCGGAAGCCCGGGTTCACGTGCAGCACGTTTACAAACGTTCGCATGAGCAGTCCCGTACCTACCAGGAGTACGAACGCCAAAGCCACTTCGGCAGAAACAAAGAAGGCACCCCAGCTCCTGCGACCCCAACCAGCGGCGATCCTTCCTTTTCTCAGATTCTGCGCCAAATCCAATCGGCATACTGAGAGCGCGGGAGCGAGTCCGAAGAGAATACTTGTCAAAACTGCGACGCCTAAGGTAAACGCCAGCACACTGGCATGCAGATGGACTTCGCCGACATTCGTGAACGAAGGCGGACGAATGGCCAGAATCCCGCGCACCGTAGCCCAGCCAAGCGCGAGCGCGCCCAACGCGCCGAGAGCGCCAAGAAGAAGGCTTTCCGTCAGAAGTTGACCTACGATTCTCGTTGTCGACGCCCCGAGCGCGATGCGGGTGATGGTCTCCTGCTGGCGCCGTCTCGCGCGCGCCATCAGAAGATTGGCAAGGTTGGCGCATCCGATCAACAAAACAAAGGCGACGCTACCGAACAGAAGCAGCAACGTCCCGCGTACCGCACGAAAGTCATCCATCTGCAGTGAGAAGACGGAAAGGCGAAAATTTGTAATCCCGGCTCTTCCGTCGAAGGTGTGTATTTGTGCAGCAATGGAGTTTGCTTCGGCTTGCGCGCGCGCGAGGTTGCTTCCGGTTTGCAACCGGCCAACCAGATGGAGAAATGCCGGACCCTCAGGCTCTGAAGCATCGATCGGGATCGAATAAAACACGTCCACAATGGAGGGGATGCTGGCGTCGTCCGGGAAAATCAAGCGAAACTTTTCGGGCAGTACTCCAATCACAACTGCCGATTCCTTCCGGATCCGAATAGATCGTCCAATAATGCCGGGATCCGACGCGAAACGCCGAACCCAAAGTCCGTGAGAGATTACGATGGCATTCGGACCCTTGGACCTTTCGTCTTCTGAACTGAAAAAGCGGCCAAGCGCCGGTTTACTGCAGAGGAGTGGCAGGAAATTCGAGGTAACAACGCCAATTTTGATTTGTTCTGCTACTTGTTCGGTCTGGGTAAGTCCAGGAAGAGACCCGTTCGTAACCCAAATTCCGCCGACCTGATCGAATTGTTTGGTTCGCTGGCGGATCTGGAAAAGCTCAAAACCGGACGCGGGGGCACGATTCGTATCTCCCAGGCCCGACCAGATGATGGCCAAACGATCGGCGCTCGGGTAAGGCAATGGGGATAAAACGACAACGTTGACGAAGCTGAAAATCGCGGTGTTGGCTCCAATGCCGATAGCTAGAGTGATAACTGCGAGCGCCGCGAAACCGGGGCTTCTGCGTAACTGGCGCAGGCCATAGCGCACATCCTGCCACAAAAATTCGATCACGTTACCGAATCGCATAATCTGCTTCCGCCTGGGTGACCGTCGCTTTCGAAGGCTTAAAGATTAAAAAATGATCTTCCCGGCCAACTGAACGTTCCGGGGAGCACCCGGCCCAATGCCGGGAGCGCCGAAGCCGACGTCGTAAGTAGTAGCGACCTGCCCTAAGTTACTGCCTGCAACGCTTTGTTGGGGGACAGCCTGCACATTCGGATCCAATTGTGCCAGGTTTCTGAAATTGAAAATGTTGAAAATTTCAGCTCGAAGCTGCAGGGTAACATGTTCGCCGAACTTTATGTTCTTAAACAGCGAGAAGTCTATCTGGTGAGTGGGAGGCCCGTAGAACTCGTTACGGCCCTCATTTGAGTAAGTACCTTGTGCCGGATACGTGAATGCTGCCGGATTGAACCAGAAATAGGTACTGGTGGCGCGATCGGGGGCGGGTACATTTGCAAACGGGTTCCCGACCACCTCTGCTCGGTCGGAGAACTCGGACGTGCCGCTCGAGTCGTTGCCGGAAAAGACGGTAAAAGGTGAACCGGTGAAGAAAGAGAACAGCGTGTTCAACTGCCAACCGCCAAAAATGGCGCGGTACTTAGGCGGCTGCGGAACACTGTATGCCAGAAACATGGAAAACGAACTGCGAATGTCGAAATCCGAATTGCCGTAATCGCACCGCAGGCAGTAACTGTTCTGAGGAATGATACCCCGGGCGTAAGACAGGTCGTCCAGGGAATGTGCGAAGGTGTAACTCACTTTGGTCGTGAAGCCGTGGAAATTGGTAGTCCGCAGCGACCCAAGCAGGCCGTTGAAATTCCCGTTGCCGACGGACTGAATCTCGTTAATAGCCGCGAGGTAGGGGAACTGGCTGTAGTAAGGCCGCGAGCTAACCAGTTCGGGCGAGCCGATCGGTATCTGATTGATATCGAGCATATCCGGCAAATGGCGGCTCAAGCTTCCCGAATAGCCGACCTCGGCGACCACATCCTGAGCCGCCTGATACTGAATATTGAAGTTTGTATTCATGCTATAGGCGGTGACGAAGTGCTGGCTCACCGAGAATGCGCCATAAGGGCCGCTTGCTTCGCTCGCCGCAAAGATGGGAACACCCGGCGCGAGAGTAATGGGCGATTGATTCACCAGCGACAAAACCGGTGACGGTCCGCCGATATTGTCGTTGATTCCGGTTGCGCCGCCGTTCGGCCCGACACTGTTGCCGAAGTAGGAGAGGTTCGGGACTTGATAATAGATGCCCCATCCGCCGCGGATCACCAGCTTGCCGCCAGCCGTTGGCTGGAAGGCAAATCCGAAACGCGGAGCGAAATCGTGATAATCGCGGGGCCACAGCGTGTTGAGTCCGTGCGTGCCGACATAAGTGATGCCGCCATCGGCAGGGATAAACGTCGAAATCAGATTGGCTGGATTATAAATCGGGCTCTGATACACCCAGTTCAGGCCATAGTTCAGCGTAAGCCGCGAAGTAACTTTCCAAGTGTCTTGGCCAAAAAAGGAAACTCCGTTCAGCCAGTAGATGCGCTCCTGGCTGCCATAGGCGATGCTCGCGTGCCCGATACCGATGCGGCCGGAAAGAAAGTCCGCGAGCGCATCGAGAGATGGATTAGGAGATTGCCCGTTTGCCGGACATACTCCTGTAATCTCCCAACTGTCGTTCGGGCAATTTATGGCATATGGACCCTGTGTGCCGTCGAATGTGAAGGTGCCGGGCGCATTCGCGTCGTAGAACACGTCCAGGCGCGAACGGCGGTAATCAGCGCCGAAACGAAATTCGTGAGAGCCTTCCGTATAGGTGAAGGTCTGATCGATGTGGCCGGTGGCGTCGATGCGCCCGTACGGCGGCGTCAACCCGATTGGATCAAATCCGCTGATGGTGATGAATGGGGAGCCGAAATCCGTGGATCTCGTTACGCCCGTATTCAACCCGATGGCGGGCATATCGAAGCCATGGTTCTGGTCGTCGAACACCTGCTTGAAGTAATTGACGCCCAGCGTCGTCTGAGCCAGAAAGCGAGGCGTGATCACCTTGTTATAAACCAGCGAGAAGTTATGCATGCGGCTGGGCGCGACCTGGAAATAGGAAGGGATGGCCGAGCCGATGTATTCTGTCTGATTTCCGGTGCCCCCGAAATACCGGATGGCGATATTGTTCCTTTCATTGAATTGATGGTCAAGCTTAATAACGGCGTTATAGCTGTTCGAGAGGTTGATACCGCCGCCATTGAAGTTATGCACAGCGGCAGGGCCGGTCAGGCTGTTAGCCGGCCAGAGAGTATTGATGAGCGTCAGCGCCAGCGGGTTTACTCCAACGCCGTCCTTTGTCATAATCGACGCGGCTTCCGAAACCCATGCCGCCGAAGGCGTGGTCCCTACGGCAGTCAGCGCTTCTTTATAATTCTGCTGCTCATAATCCATGAAGAAGAACGTGTGGTTCTTTACGATCGGGCCGCCGAGGGAGAAACCCTCCTGATTGTTGCGCAATTCCGAACTGGGTGAACCAGGAGGCGTAAACCAGTTACTCGTGGCGAAATACTCGTTCCGGTTGAAGTAATAAACAGAGCCGTGGAAGTTATTAGTGCCCGATTTGATCACCACGTTCAATACGCCGCCCGAGTTGCGGTTCTCTTCCGCGTTGCTACTGCTCTGCAGCGAGAATTCGGCAATGGCATCAATCGGAAGCACCACGCCCGCGATGCCCGACACGCCGCCTTGATTCACCGAATTGACGTTGTGCCAAAGGTCGTTATTGTCGGCGCCGTCGATCTTCCAGTCAATGCCGTTGAAGCGTGAGCCGTTGAAAGAGCCGTTGGCATTCGCACCGGGATTGAACTTCAACAATTGCGTGAAATCGCGGCCGTTCAAAGGAATGTCTAGGATCTGCTTCGTGTTGATCAGGCTCGTCTCGGCCGACGAAGCAGTTTCGATTTGCACGGCCGATGCCTGGACCTCTACCGTAGTCGCTTGCTTGGCGACTTTCAGTGTGAGCGCGAGATTGTTGATCTTACCCGCGTCGACCACTACGCCCGATACGTGAACCGTATCAAAGCCCGATTGCGTGACCGTGATGGCGTAAGTTCCCAGCGGGAGATCCTGAAACACGAATTCACCGGCGGAAGAAGTGGTGCTATCGCGGGTCAACCCGGTGTCAGGACTGATCAGCTTGACCGCAGCGCCCGCCACGACCGCGCCAGTCGCGTCGCTTACTGTGCCGGTAACGCCTCCCCGGAAAGTCTGCGAGGACAATTGCATCGAGACAAGCAGTCCTAAAGCGATTACATTCGGTGTCCATCTGCGGATCATAAGCAACTCCCCTGTTGTATTCCTTCCCACGTTCAAGCGTAGTGTGTGCGGCCCTCCTCACAAGGGCCCCTATGGGCGTCGAAACAGACCTGTTTCGACCGCGAGCCGCAACTGAGCAGGCAACAGAGCCAAACGTCGTTTCGCGGCGACGCGGCGCGAGCAGCTTAACTAATCGCGCGATCATATCACACTTCGGGTAGTGCGCTAAATCTGTGTGGCTACGGCAGGGGGCTAGTCCGAGGATAGGATTTCAAATCCTCGCGCATTGAGCAACCTGTACGACTTACCTTTAACCTTTTGCAACTCGCCTTCGCAACGAATCATTAAACGAATCGCTGGGTTCCGATTGACGCGTTCTCCCCAGCAGAGGACACGGTGTCCACACCTTGCCAGCTAAACCGCCAACAAGTCCGCGAATCAGGAAACCCGAGATGCTAGAACAAGCGAACCTCGCCCGCAAGACTCCCTCTTAAGGATTTACCCGCCAAACAGCATCTTCCCAGCATCCCGCAGATCTCCACTCCGGTAGGAAGTGGCGGCGAGACGGTCGTTTTGCTCAAGCCCAATTTCAACGCAGCCCCCAAAGGGAATACGTCACCACGCGAAAGAAGTATCTCGATTACCTGGAGACGACGCTGCAATGACTCTTCCATGCAAGCTCTGAGGCAAGAAAGGCGTGTGAGTTCAAAGCGATACCGCGAACAGGCACCGGCCGGCGTCCCATCCGCCTAGGCACAGAGCAAAGAGTCCTTGAGTTTCAACCAACACTTAGCGCACCACCCACTTGCTCCGAGTCCCACCCACCGTATGCGGCGCTTTTTATAGCTCCGCCTACGTTCCGAGGCCGAGGGGCGATGCGCCCTTGGAAAGCGTGTCGATAATGCGCTCGCGGTCGCGCAAGCCGCGCTCGACAGCCGAGTCGAGAGCGACGCGGTAAAAGATGAGCCCGATTGCGAACTCGAGCGCAAGAACGCCAAGCAGCGCCGGGTGGCTATCGAGAGCCCATTGGGCCAAATAAGCGAAAGACAAAATCAAGAACATGCCCAAGCTGCAGAGCAGAAACCACAGTTGCATCTTGATGCCGGGCTGCCTGCGAACGGTTTGCCTCGGATCGTAGGGTTGCGGGATTGCGGTCGAGATGAGATTGCCCACCGAAAGGAGGAATACCGCAACCACCGCCGTGGCCGCCACGGCGTCCACGATGCCGTGCAGGGTGACGGCGACGCCCAGGAGAGCAGCGACCAGCAGCGCCGCCAAGCCCTGGAGGGAAATGAACGTGATGGCGGCGAGATTCTTGGCTTTCAACACCGACTTGAAGGGGATGGGCGTAACAAAATAGAGCTGCGCGGCCGCGCGGTCGAAGCCGAAAATGTTGAGTAATAAAGCTTGGCCGAGAATCAGCAGGCCGTACAGATTCATGATGGGCAGAAAATTTGCCCGCAGGAAGGCGTTGCGGCCGGCGTCTCCGAAGATGACTGCAACCAGCATCAAGCCGCTGAAAAAACACGCTAGTCCGAACAGCACGCGAAAACGCGGCATGCGCACCAGAGATCGGAGCTCCTTCTCAACCAGCGCGGCCGTCGGGTCGTTAAAGAGGCGCCCGGAAAGACGAAGCAAGCTTTCAAGCGGGTTCCATCTTCCTGGATGGCCGCCGGCAGCGTCGGCGCGAACAGGACGCGCAGGGCCGAACGTGTCCTCCTCAATTAATGATTTCGCAAATTGGCGCTGCGCCAGCCGGTAGGCTGCCAAGATCCAGAACAGAAGCAGTAGCAAGCGCTCCGGGGAGAACGCTCCCAAGCTGAGCGTCGCGGCTTCATACCAGGGCGCCGCTTCGCCGCGAGCGATTGCCCACAGGTACGGCTTAAGAGCGCGCCCCAGTGCGGTGTGCAGCAGAATTTGCGGCAGGACGCCGACCCCGATCAGCAATATGGCAAAGAGCTCGCGGAATCGATTGCGTTCAAAAGCGTGCAGAAACAGTTCTCGAATGGCCAGCGAGAGGAAAAGATTCAAAGGTATATAGAGGAGCAGAAAGAAGGGTTGCAACAGCGGCACATCCGGGTGGCGGAGCAATCCTGCCAGCGCGCCCAGGAGCACGATGATCATCTCGGGGGCGCCGGTCACGCGCAACAGTACCTCGATGCCGAAGAGCGCGCGGCCGGGCACGGGATAGACGCGCAGCTTGTTCAACTGCAAAGACCAGCCGCTGCTCAAGGTAAACAGCGGAACAAGCTGCCAGAACAAGAACACAGCCAGCAATCCGGCAGGAAGAAACCGGCGCAGATCCGACACAGGAGTGCGAGGAAGCGCAATCGCAAGGCCGGCAGCGCCCGCGGCATACAGGCCGTACCACAACAGAGACACCAGCCAGCCCAGCACCGAGCCCACGTTCGTGCGCGGGAGGTGATTGCGCGAGATGCGCGCTTGCGCCCAGGCGATGGCTTTGATTTGCGCCCAGGTGACTTGCGCCCCCATAGCGCTACAGCCAGTCCAGCTTTTCGCCGCGCCGCTCGCCGCCGACCAGGCGAACAAAAATGTCCTCCAGCGAGGCTGCGCTTTCGGCCGCCTGCTGGCGCAATTCCGCAATCGTGCCCTGGACGAGAATCTTGCCGCGATTGATAATGGCGACCCGGTCGCACAGCCGCTCCACAACTTCGAGCACGTGCGAGGTCAGGAAAACCGTGGCGCCTCGGTCCACCTGCTCGAGCAGAATATCTTTCATCATGCGAGCGCCTACCGCATCCACGCCTTCGAATGGTTCATCCATGAGAAATAGGCGCGGACGATGGATCAGCGCGGCCGCCATGGCGACCCGTTTCCGCATACCTTTCGAATATTCGCCAATCAGCTTGCGCGGATTTTCTTGCAGCTCGAACATCCGAAGCAACTCGCGCCCGCGCTCTTTCGCAAGCGGCCGGGCCAGCCCGTAGAGCCGCGCGACAAATTCCAGGTATTCGGCGCCGGTCAGATAGTCGAATAACAGCGTGTCGTCCGGCACCAATCCGATCTCTTGGCGGATCTCGAGCGACTTCTCGGGCAGCGGCAGGCCCAGCACCGACATGCTGCCGGAGTTCGGCTGGACGAGACCCATCAACATCTTGATGGTGGTGGTCTTTCCGGCGCCGTTCGGCCCCAGGAAGCCGAAAAAACAACCTTGCGGAACACTTACCGTTAGTCCGTCGACGGCATGAAAGCCGTTATAGATTTTGTGCAGATCGTGGATCTCGATGGCGGGCGCCGCGACGTGCTGATGGGGCTCCGCGTCTGGCCCCACCGTCTCGATAACGTGCGGTGTCACGGTTGAGCTCCTGCCGGCCGCGTTCGCAGTGCGGCGAGCAAAGTGCCCATCTGCCGCAAAATGGCCAGCTTCGCGCGCGTCACCTGCGTCTCGGCGTCATACAACGCGATCCAGCGGTCGCTCTCCTCCACCCGCGCCTGCTCCACGCGGCTCATCGGCGCCCGGCCCTCGCCGTTCTGCGCGAGCAACACGGTCAAATCCTCTCGCGCGAGGTCGAGCTGCATCCGATACAGGTTGCGAATGCTCTCAGCCTTTTGCCATTGCTCATAACTTCGCCGCGTCTCGGTAAGGATGCGGCTGCGCACCTGGTCGGTTTGGACGCGCAGCTTTTGCAGATCGGTATACGTTTGGGCAAGCTGGCCGCCACGCGCCGCTCCGAGCAGCACCGGGATCGTGATGGCGGCGCCTAACTCGAAATTGTTGTGCTGAAACTTGCTGCTCGGAAAATAATACTGATAGTCGTATCTGGCGAACAAAGCGTATTGCGCGACCAGGTCCACTTGCGGCCGGCGGGCAGACTTGTAGGAACGGACGTCCATTTCTTTCGAAAGCACGTTGGCTTGCATTTGGCGCAGCTCCCTGCTGTTGCGCAGCGCCGTGTCGGCCGCCTGGTCTTCGGGAGGCAGCGTGACGGTCGCCGGAAGTTCGGCATCGACGGGCTTCACACTGTCGGCGGCGGGATAGCCTAGAGCAACCGCCAGCATCATCTCGTAATAGTCGGCATCCAATCGAGCCGCGCTCCTGCGCTCTTCAGAAAGCGCCAGGCTGACCCGGGCGCGCTTCAGCTCTACGGGGAGCTCGCTGCCCTCCTCCACCGCGGCAGCCATAGACTGAACCACTTTTTGGAGGCTCGGGATCTGGGTCGAGATGCTTTCGTCCTGGCGTTCCATCTCGCTGGCGGTGAGAAATAGGTCGGCGGCCTCATAGGCGGCAGTGTCGGCCTTGGCCTCGGCGCCATATGCGGACGCGTGCGCCGCCTCCCGCGCGGCGGCAATTTCGTAGCTCTTCGGCTTATTGTAGAGGTTCATGTCGGTGCGCACTTGGAACAGGCTGGGCGCATTGCCCTCGATCGAATTCGGATACCCGTACACGTAGGCCAGGCCGCTGCCGCCGTAGATCTTCGGGCGAAACGGGTCTTGCGCGATGGTGACGGCCTCTTCGGCATGCTGCTCGTCGAGCCGGGCGAGCACCACGTCCGGATTCTGGCGCGCGGCGAGATCCAGAGTCTGCTGCAGGGTGAGATTGTGCACTTCGGCACTTACGGGACCGGCAATGAGCAGCCATCCAATCGCGATTCTTAGCATGAATACCCTCATGCTAGCTTGAATCGCGCCTGGGCTTCGATACGTTTCGCCGCAACTCGGCAGGCGATCTGTTGTAGTACGTACGTTTGCCGTTCGGCTTCGATCCCCATTTGCCGGATCTAGCCCTCAATCGCCCGGGACAAGCAACAAGATTCAGCCAACTCGAAAGAAAAGGGAGAGAACCCTAAGACTTATGTGATATGAGGCCGATGAAATTTAGGGAGGTCGCTGGAATGCATTCTTCGCCCGGTCAAACAGGGCGTGACAGAGATCGTGCTGCCAAACTTCCCCTCGGCACAGACCATAAAGCTTTGCCGTACAAGCTGTTCCGGACATTCCGACCGTGGCTGCTGGCGGTCGCCTGCTTACATTCCGGGGCGCGAGAAGCGCGCGCGGCACTGGACCCGGCGCTCGCAATGACCCAGTACGTGCACACTGTTTGGCAGTCGGAGGCCGGATTACCCGAAAATTCCGTGCTCGCCATTGCGCAGACGCCTGACGGATACATTTGGCTGGGGACGGAGGAAGGACTGGTTCGCTTCGACGGCGTCCGGTTCACGACTTATACCAAGCGTTCCACTCCAGGCCTACGCAGCGACGAAATTCTTGCCCTGTTAGTGGACCGCGAGAAAACCTTATGGATAGGAACGCGCGATGGCGGCCTGAGCTGTTTCCGCGAGGGGCAGTTTACGGCGATCGATTCCCAGCGTCAACTGTCGAGCAGTTCTATTCTCGCGCTGCATGAGGACGCTCGCGGGTCGCTTTGGATCGGGACCGACGGCGATGGGCTTTTCCAGCTAGAAAACGGCAGGTTTCAAGTATTTACCAAGAAAGACGGCCTGGCGGACGATTCCGTCTTCTCGCTTTCGAGCGACACCCAAGGCAACGTCTGGGTCGGGACTCACAACGGTTTGAGCCGGTTTACGAACGGCAAACTTACCACGCTCGATCTCAGGGACGAACTGGGCAGCAGTTTCATCCGGTGTGTTTATGTGGATCGAAACGGAATCGTCTGGGTTGGCACGAATGGCGGCGGCCTTACCCGCCTGAGTTCGGACGGGGTGCGGCACTACACGCAAAGGGACGGGCTTACGGACGACACGGTCTCGGCGGTTTACGAGGACTCCGTTGGGACGCTTTGGATCGGAACGTCCAACGGAGGGCTCAACCGGTTCTCACACGGGCAGTTTAGTCGCTTTACAGCGAAGGACGGTTTCTCCGGGGGTGGCGTTCAGGCAATCTTCGAAGGACGGGAGGGAAACCTCTGGATCGGGAGCACCGATGGAGGTTTGAATTCGCTGCGGGAGGGTACATTCGCGACCGTATCCAAGCAGGAAGGCTTGGCGAGCGACGTGGTCTTGCCTATCTACCAAGACCGTGAGGGAGCTTTTTGGATCGGCTCGGATGAGGGATTGCAGCATTTGGAAAACGGGCGAATGACTCTATATACTACCCGCGACGGCCTCCCCGACAACCTGGTTTTTTCTGTGACTCAGGACGGAAAGGGGGTGATCTGGGCCGGTACCCGCCACGGGCTGGCGCGCTTCGAGGACGGCAGATTTAAACCGATTCACGCCGGCAAGAATTTGCCCAGTGATTTCGTGCTTTGCACTTACACCGACCGCCGGGGAGATCTCTGGGTGGGCACTCGTGGCGGGCTTACGCATTTCGACGGAACCCAGGTCACGACCTACACCACCCAGGACGGCCTAACTACTAACTTTGTACAGTCCATCTATGAGGATGAATCCGGTGTGCTGTGGATCGGCACCAATGGAGGCGGCTTAAATAAGTTCAGCAATGGCCGCTTTTCCTCATACACCACACGCAATGGTTTATCGAACAATACTGTCTGGGCTCTGGCGGGAGATTCCGGCAACACGCTCTGGATCGCGACTAACGGAGGCGGGCTAAATCGCCTTAAGGCTGGCCGGCTCACGAATTATACGACCGAGAAAGGCCTGTTTGAAGATGTCATCTTCGCCATTCTCGATGACCGGTTGGGGCGGCTCTGGATGAGTTCGAACAAGGGCATATTTGCGGTAAGCAAGCGGCAGCTCAACGAGTTCGCCGATGGGGCGATTGGCTCGGTGGATTCGCAGTCCTTCGGGACGGCCGACGGAATGAAGAGCCGCGAGTGCAATGGAGGGTTTCAACCGGCCGCCTGGCGCGCTGCGGACGGCCGCCTCTATTTCCCTTCGATCAAAGGCTTAGCCACCGTGAATCCATCTCAGGTATTGAGGGATGAGCCGCCGCCGGCCGTTGTGCTCGAGCGCGTCGTCGCAAACAACAGGCCAGTTAAAGCAGACGGATCCACCCGCATTCCTCCGGGGCACGGGCAACTCGAATTCGATTTTACGGCGCCTTATTTCGGCGAAGTCAGCCGTGTGCAGTTCAGATACAAGCTGCAAGGCTTCGACACGGAGTGGATACAGGCAGGCAGCCGGCGCATCGCCTACTACACGAACATGCCGCCCGGACATTACAGTTTTCATGCGGTGGCATGCACGACTCGGGGCGCCTGCAGCGCCGATACCCAAGCGGTCGGTTTAGTTCTGGAGCCGCACATTTATCAGACAAAGACGTTTATTTTCCTGCTGTCCCTTCTGATTGGAAGTACGAGTTTCGGATTCCACAAGCTCCGCGTGAGGCACTTACGGGCGCGTGAGCGGCACCTTTTGAAAATCGTGGACGAACGGACAAGAGAGTTGCGGCAATCGCGAGACGAGTTGGAAATTCGAGTGGAAGAACGGACCCGGGAACTGGTCGATCTGAATCACTCACTTGAGTCCGAAGTATCCGTCCGGAGACTCGCCGAACAGCGGGCCGAAGCGGCGAATCGCGCTAAGAGCCAGTTCTTGACTAACATGAGCCATGAGATCCGGACTCCCATCAACGGAATCATGGGGATGACACAGATTGCGCTCATGACCGACTTGACCGAGGAGCAGCGCGAGTATCTCGAGATCACGAAAACCTCTGCCGATTCGCTGTTGAATCTGGTGAACGAGATTCTAGATTTTTCCAAAATTGAAGCTCGCAAATTGACGCTCGAACAGATTCCATTTCGGCTCTCCACGTTCTTGGAAGAAGCCACCAAGCCGCTCTGTTTTCGTGCTCAGCAAAAGGGATTGTCTTTGACCGTGGATGTGCCTCCCGATGTGCCAGACATGCTAGCGGGCGATCCCACTCGATTGCGGCAAGTGATCGTGAATCTGCTCGATAACGCCATCAAGTTCACCGAACAAGGCAGCATTGCTTTCAGGGCGACCCTTGACGACTTATCCGAAGAAGCGGCCACGCTTCGTTTCTCGGTAACCGATACCGGGATCGGCATTCCGGAGAACAAGCAAGCGACCATCTTCGAGGCATTCTCGCAAGCGGACGCATCGTCCACTCGGAAGTATGGAGGTACAGGGCTCGGCCTCACGATCTGTTCCCAGCTTGTAGCTCTCATGGGCGGACGCATGTGGGTGGAAAGCGAGGTTGGCGCCGGAACCACATTCCGCTTTACAGCGCGATTCGAGTGCCAGACGCCTTCCGCCCAAACGAGCGACCGCCTCGAGTACGCCCCGACGGTATAAGGTTCTGAAAGGTTCGTTACTTCTTCCGTAGCCCCGATAAGACTATTGAACGCTGGGCCGCCAACACGGCTTGGGTAAATCGACGGAGGATTTTTGAGCGCAATGAAACGTGTAACCTGTCTTTTTTTTGTTGCCGTACTAGCCTGTTCAGCAGCCTGGAACGAGCAGCCATCCGATCGCAAGCTGAAGCTGGCGAACGAACTCACGACGGTAGATCCGGCCACCACCGTGGATGTGATCGTTCAATACAAGGTTCAGCCCACAAATGAACATTTTAGTCGCGTGCATTTCCTGGGCGGCACGGACAAGCGGAGGTTCTCCCGAATTCCAGGCGCCGCATTTACGCTGCCGGCGGGCGCCCTGCAGGAACTGGTGAAGGATCCGGACGTGGCCTACATCTCGCTCGACCGCAAGGTCCGAAGCCATCTTGACCTGAGCGCCGCGGCCATCAATGCAGCGGTCGCTTGGAGTTCGAATTATGCCGGCGCAGGCATCGGGGTGGCGGTGATCGACAGCGGCATCAACAGCCAGATACAGGACCTAGGCAATGCAAACGGTCAGACGGACCCGGCTCATAGCCGTGTCATCTGGGCTGAGAATTTTCTCGTACCCGCCGCCAATCCTGACGGAAGCCGTAACAACGCGCATTACCAGACCAACGACGGTTATGGGCACGGCACGCACGTGGCGGGAATTATCGCCGGCAACGGCTTCTTGTCCAGCGGACCAAGCACCACCACGACTTACAAGGGCATAGCTCCGGCCGCAAATCTTATCGATCTTCAGGTCCTGGATGCCAATGGCGAAGGCCAGGACAGCACCGTCATAGCGGCCATCGAAGAAGCAATCAACTTGAAGAGCAAATACAACATTCGGGTGATTAACTTGTCGCTTGGCCGGCCGGTATATGAAAGCTTCGCGCAAGACCCGCTGTGCCAGGCAGCGGAGCAGGCGTGGAAGGCGGGCATCGTGGTGGTGGTCGCCGCGGGAAATGACGGGCGGGACAACACCGTGGCGAACGGCGGCTATGGAACCATCAACGCCCCGGGCAACGATCCTTACGTACTGACGGTGGGCGCCATGAATGCGAAATTTACCCCGTTCGCAGGCGACGACGTGATCACGACTTACACTTCGAAAGGTCCCACGATGGTGGATCATATCGTAAAGCCGGATCTGGTGGCTCCCGGCAATCATATTTCCTCGCTCTTGGACAATAACGCCTACCTACCTAGAACGTACCCTCAGAACATCGTAAACCCGCTGGCATACCAGACTCAGGCCGGTGGCCAGAGGTACTTGATACTGAACGGAACCAGCATGGCGACGGGAGTCGTAAGCGGCGCAGTGGCCGATCTCTTGACCGCTAACCCAAATCTCACTCCCGACCAAGTGAAAGCAGTTTTGATGCTCTCGGCCAGCAAGCAATTTAGAACCTATAGCGCCGCCTATTACAATCTCGCAGCTTTGAGCTACGCACAGAATGTGCAATTGCAGCAAGCGCTGCAGCAGTTGCAGCAGGCGCAAGGCCAGGCCGGCCCGGCTGCCGATCAAGCTACTCAGGCGGAACAGCAGGCTACTCAAAAGGCGGGACAAACGGAGGCGGCAACTGGCGCTTACAACGCCGCCGTGCAGCAAGCCACTGCAGCAGCCGCCCAGCTAACCGCGGCGCAGCCGACTTTCAACGCGGCGAACGCGGCATACACTACCGCCAACCAACAGTTGACGGCAGCCAATCAAGCTGTGGCACAGGCTCAAGCGGCCCTACAAGCGGCACAGCAGGCCCAAGCCGCGGCTGGTAACGGATCGGGAAGAACCGCTGCGCAGGCGGCATTAAATCAGGCGCAGGCCAACCTGAATGCGGCGCAAGCCGCGCAGCAGGCGGCGACCAATGCCGCGCACAACGCGCAGAACACCCTGACCCAGGCCCAAGGGGCTCTCAATCAAGCGCAGAACAATTTGAAAAACGCGAATAGCCAGGCCCAAAATGCTTTGAACGCCATGAATCAGGCAAATGCCGCTTCCGCAACGGCGGCCCAAGCCGCGGCCGCGGCGCAAACGGCCGCCCAGACTGCCGAGCAAAACGTTTCGAATCTAAAGAGCCTGGTTGCGTCCCTGGAGGTGCCCAACGTGAGCATGCAGTCTCAACTGCAGCAAATGCAGACCGATCCTACACAATATACCGACACTCAGTACGATGTATTCACCGTCGGCGCCGGCTATCTGGATCTAAAGGCTGCGTTGGCGAACGTTACCAATGCGCCGGCCGCCGGCCTTGCGGTTTCGCCCGTGGCTTATGCGGATCCAAATACCGGATCGGTCTACGCCAGCGGCAATTACGCCGGCCTCTGCGGCAGCACGGGCGCGACCGCCGCAGTTCTCGCCGGGAGCGATTTGTGCTCGTCGTCGGTTGCGAACGTGTCCTCCATTTGGCAATTCGACGGGGATAGCAGTTCGACCGATCCGACCGTGGCGGGAACCAAGTGCCTTTGGGGCGCGCAATCGGTCTGGGGCGCGTCAGCCTTCGCAGCGAGCAGCTCGACGGTTTCCGGAAGCAAGTGCTTGTGGGGCGCGCAATCGATCTGGGGCGCCAGTTCCACCGAGGCCTTCAAATGCCTTTGGGGCGCTCAGAGCGTTTGGGGCGCCAGTTTCAACGGCGCTACCAGCACCGACACGGCGACCAGTGTGTTAGGGCTCGGCGACACGAACTAAAAAAAGCGCCGGGATGGGCTCGCCATTCCGCAGCCTGCACGCGATAGCGGCGCAGTGTTGAGGGATCGCGAGCCCGCTCGCCTGAGGAAACCCCGATAAAAGCGACTAGCTAGCCGGCACAGGGCGGAGCCGCTCCCGATCCATCTAAGTAAACGCCGGCGGGCCGCTCCGTTGCCGGCGATTACTCAATAGGTCCGGCGCCCTGGGATGCTCCCCTGCTTGGCATATTCTGAAAGATTGCAAAGCTCACACGCAGAGATGGCCCATCTTCAGGCCGATCTGGAACGGGTGTCGCGTATCGCGGCGGTGCCCACGATTCTGGAGGTCGTTTGCCGGACAACCGGAATGCGCTTTGCAGCGGTCGCGCGCGTGACGGAAGACCGCTGGATTGCCTGCAGTGTACTGGACGAAATCAATTTCGGTCTCAGGCCGGGTGACGAGCTAAAGGTCGAGACCACAATCTGTCATGAAATCCGCCAGAGCCGTGAGCCGGTCGTCATCAACAATGTCGCCGAAGACGACCTATGGTGCGAACACGCGACCCCCGCAATGTACGGCTTTCAAAGCTATATCTCGGTGCCGATTATTCTGGCGGACGGCTCATTTTTTGGGACGCTGTGCGCCATCGATCCGCGTCCGGCCCGCCTGAAGACGCCGGAAACACTTGGGATGTTCCGGCTGTTCGCGGAGCTCATCGCCAAACACCTCGATGCGAATCGGAAGCTGGCGGCGGCGGAATCCGCGCTCGTCGAGGAGCGCGCGGTTTCGGAACTGCGCGAAGAGTTCATCGCCGTGCTCGGACATGATCTGCGCACGCCGGTACGTGCCGTCAGTTGCCTTGCCGACCTGTTGCTGCGCAGCCCTCTCACTCCGGACGCGGCCGAGATGGCGCGCTTGATGCGAGACAGTGCATCTCGCATGGCGAAATTGATCGATAATCTGCTGGATCTCGCGCGCGGCCGCCTGGGAGGCGGTCTGAGCTTACGCCGCGACGCCAAAGAACCGCTGGAACCGGTGCTGCGCGAGGTGATGGCCGAACTGAATGCCAGCCACCCCGATCGTCTCGTGGACGCTGTGTTTGACTTGGCCGAGCCCATTCACTGCGACCGGAGCCGAATCGGTCAGCTTTTCTCGAATCTTCTGAGCAACGCGCTCGCGTATGGATCGGCGGAGCAGCCGGTTCGGGTGGCGGCCCGAAGTGCCGCGGAACATTTCGAGCTCTCGGTTGCCAATGCCGGCGAGCCGATTCCGCCGGCCGCGCTCGAACGTCTGTTCCAACCCTTCTATCGCAGTGCGGCGCAATGCGATCGGGAGGGCTTGGGGCTGGGCCTTTATATCGCGTATGAGATCGCCAAGGCGCACGGCGGCACGCTAGAGGTTCGGTCCACGCAAGAGGAAACTCGCTTCACCTTCCGCATGCCGGCGGACCAAGACTCTTAGATACTTCCTCGCCGCTTGGTCACCCCGATTCGCCGCTGTCGGTGCTCCAGCTCTGCTCGAGCATGAGCGTGTATTCGCCCGAAGCGTAGAGATCGAAGACGAACTCGTGCGGCTCAGGCCGGTCGAAGGCGGTGTCTTTGAGCCGCTGCTCATACCACTGATCGAGGTAACGGTGGTAGCGGCGCAGGAACTCGCTCGAAAAAGCCTCAGCCGGCGGCATCTCTTGAAAGACGCCATGCAAGCCGAAGGAACGCCGGAACAGCGAACAGAAATCGAGCACGCCCCAGCCCTCGAGCTTGGTGCGGACGTGCGGCGGCACGTACTGCACCAGCAGCACCGCGAAGCTCTCGACCCGCATGCGCCGGCCTGCGAACGCAGGTGCAGCAGTAGCAGTCTCGGCACACTGCTCGGTCCACCGTGTCACATCCTTGCCTATGTAGTACAGCATCCGCAACTCGGCGTATCGGCCGCGAAGCAGTTGCTGGTCCAGATCTTGGGTCGCAAGTTCCTGCCGGGGCAGAAAGCCTTGCAGCGCCAGACTCGCCCGCGAACTTTCCATCAAAACCGAGGTGTCGTCTGGACCCGAAAAGGGGTGCAAAATCAATGGCGGCAGCCGGAAGGCGTCAACGCCGCCCGAAGGTCTCATCGTAATATCCGTAGTCGCTGACAACGTCTGAACCTAGCCTGTTGGTCTCAATTTCGCAGATACGCCCACCGTGGGCTTAAGGCGGAAGGGAAACAAACTCCACCCGCACTATTCGTATCGGCATCAAACCCGTCCAGGTCCATAGTTTCCCCAACCCAATCCGCTCTTTTCCCCCTACGGAGCACTCCTTATTTCTTGACCACAGTGGGACTCGGCGCCTCGCAGCATTTCTCGGCCGGCGCCCCGGGCACGCTCGCCGGCCGCTTCAGCTCCAGATTGATGAGTGCCTGCAGTTGTTCCCATGAAATTGCCCCCCCGATGGTCCGGCCATCGATGAACAGCGTGGGAGTTTGCTCAATCTGCAAGGCTTGTCCAGTCTTTAGGCTTTGATCCACAACCGCTGCGCTCGCGTGCGTATCGATGCAATTCGCTATTTTGGCCGCGTCTAACCCGTTCTCTTTGGCGAACGCGAGCGTTTTTTCGCGCAGATTCGCTGGCTTCACCTCCTGCTGATGTTCGAAAATCCAGTCGTGAAACGCCCAGAAGGCAGTGCTTTTCTGATCGGCGATGCAGTGTGAGGCTTCGGCCGCCGCGCGCGCCCACGGGTGAATCGAATCGATCGGATAATCCTTATAGATGACGCGCACATCGTTCGGAAACGTCTGAGGTATGTTGTCCCGAAAAGTCTTGGCAAGTAGGCGGCAATAGGGGCACTGGAAGTCGCTGAAAGCGACGATCGTCACTCTCGCGTTGCCCGGACCAAAAGACGGGCCGTCGGTCGGAAGGTGCTCCAGCGTGTCCAGAAACGGACTGTCGTTCAAGTCCCAAATCGTCCCGTTGACGAAATGCTGGCCATCGGGCGTAACGTAGTAGACGCGGTCGAGCCGGTTGCCCCCTTTGGTGAGATGCGCAACCACTCGGAAGTAACCTTGGTAGGCGCTGGCAATCGGATCGTCAATGGAAAACTGCACCTCGGACGTGAAGCCCTCCGCGTAGCGAATATAGGCTTCGAGTTTCGGTTTGTCCAGCTTGGGAGGCAGAGCGTCGGCGCCTGCTAGAGCGGCGTAGAGCGATATCGCCGCGAGCGCGGAGAACGCGCGATTGTGTCGCATGGCCTTTCATAAGTTTACAAATTTACAAATGCTGGATTGGCGAGGCCCAAACGGGTAAGATGTAGGTAACGTGACCCCAACTGAGCAGGAGTTCAAAGCATACCTGCGCGAGCTTGGCGCGCAGGGCGGCCGCAAAGCGGCCAGCAACATGACCCAAGCGCAACGTACTGCCCGCGCTAAGAAAGCCGTGGCAGCTCGCGAAGCGAAGCGCAAACAGAAGCTGGAAGCGGAGCGCAACCAAGAGCCATCTACGAGCTAGCGCTGCCGCTTGGCGCCCGTGCACGGGCCGGCCAAAGCAAAACTGAGAGACAAACTCTACAATGGGGATTGTCTTCTCTCCGGCGCGCGCTGCCGCTGGCGACAGTTGCAGCCGCCATAGCGGCACTTTATCTCTACGGCCTCGGCGGCGTCGGCGTCCTCGGACCGGACGAGCCGCGCTATGCCGCCATTGGCCGCGCGATGGCGCAGACCGGCGACTATGTTACGCCCAAATTGTGGGGCTCTCCGTGGTTTGAAAAGCCGCCGCTGCTCTACTGGATGACGGCGGGCGGCACGCTCGCGGGCTTCGGCCCCGAACTGGCGGCGCGCCTCCCGGTGGTGCTGCTGAGCCTCGCCTTTCTGCTCACGTCGTACGCGCTGCTCAACCAGGAATTCGGTTTCAAAGTAGCGGCTGCCTCCACCGCTCTACTGGCCAGCTCCGCTGCCTGGATCGCATTTACAGATCTTTCGCTCACCGATCTTCCGCTGGCGGTCTTTTTCTCGCTCGCCGTGCTGCTGGCGCTTCCGCTGCTCCGGCCCGAGGCAAAAAACGCTCGCGCTGCCTGGCGATTCGCTGCTATCGGCGCCTGCCTCGGGCTAGCCTCACTTGCCAAAGGCCTGGTGCCGATCGGACTGGCGCTGCCGTTCTTGTGGTTCTTGCGGCGCTTCTGGCGAGATTGGTGGGCGGCCTTTGTGGCGCTCAGCATAGTGGCGCTGCCCTGGTATCTTGCGGTTTATCTTCGCAACGGCTCTCCGTTCGTCGAAGAGTTCTTCCTGAAGCACCATTTCGAACGCCTCTACTCGGCGGCGCTGCAGCACGTGCAGCCCTGGTACTATTACTTCCCGGTGCTCTTGGTGGCGCTCTTTCCCTGGACGCCCCTGCTCGCATTGCCGCTGCAGGGCGTCAACTGGGACCAGCGCCGCCGATTTCTAAGCGCCATCTGCGCCTTCGGCTTTCTGCTGTTCAGCATCTCGTTGAACAAGCTGCCCGGCTATCTGCTGCCGCTGATCCCGAGCCTGTTCATCCTGATTGGATCGCGCTTCGAGCGCGCGCCGGTTGGGTATCCGTCACGCTGGTGGCTGCTGCCGTGCGCGGTGCTCATCGCTGCCATCCCGCTGCTCGCCCGCATCCTGCCCGCATCGCTGGTCACAGGCCGGTTTTCGCTGCTCGCCGCCGCCCATGTGAGCCGGGTGGAATTGTTCTACGTCGCGGCGCCGCTCTTGGTGGTTCTACTGTCGCGGCGCGCTTGGACCGGCTGGCTGCTCGTGCTGTGCGTCGTGTCCGGCGGAATTTATCTGAAAGCTCTCACGTTTCCCATCCTCGACCGCCAGGTCTCGGCGCGCTGGTACTGGAGCCAGATCCAAGCCTTCCACGGGAGCTTCTGCGACGGCGGCATGAACCGCGATTGGATCTTCGGTATCAGCTTCTATCGCGGCGCGGCGCTGAAACCCTGCGGGACCGGCAAGTTCGATTTTGCCATCCACTCGCAGGGCCGCGCCATGCCGACGATAGAAGCATTGAGACACTAACAGGACTACGCGGCCGATGCCGCCACAGCGCTCTTCCGGCGTTGCCGGGCAGCCGCGCCGAAGGCGATCAGCAGTCCCACGCCTAACAGCAGAAGACTGCCCGGCTCCGGCGCGCAAACGATGAACTCCTGCTCGGCCCCCGCCACCGTATCGGAAACGATCTCATAGCCGCTCAGATTGATTTTGTTGTAGTTTGCGAGCGCGGCGTCGATGTAGCTGTTGTCGCCGATCAGATACTTGTACGAGGAATTGGTGATGCCATAGGCCGTGATGTCCCAGGCGGCTTCTTGCAGGCCGGTGCGGTCTGAGCCCGCTTGAGTGATCTGGCTGAAGAGGTATGCTTCTTCCTCATATTCCTGGCCATATGTTGGATGGTAGGTGTTGCTCAGGTTCGAGCTGCCGACCTGGGTCACATAGGCGTTCCAAGTATCGCCAACGTTGCTGCCATCGAAGAAATCGATGCACATGGCGGCCGTGTTCTGCCCGTTGAGGGAAAGCGTGTAGGGGCCGATGTAGACGTTATACTTGCTGTCCCCGTCGATGGTTACTTTATTGACGATGTCCGACGGGCTGCCCGCGTTCACGAGCTTTACTTGGGTAATAGGCGCGGCCGAGAGTGCCGCCGCCGCAATTAAAAATGTCGTAAAAAGTTTCATAGCAATTCGAGCTTAGAGTTTCTCCTCACAAACAGCTATTGCTGCCTGCGGGTTAAGGCGGCACAGAACCGCTGGTACTTCCCCGCGCTGGTCCGCTAACCGTATGCACCTTATTTCAGGACTGCTTAGGGGTGCATAAAACGGGCACGGAACTGCATCCACTGAGCAGGACCACATGAGCGAACGAAAGCGGCTGGGCAACAGCGATCTCGACATTACCCGTATCGGCGTGGGCGCGTGGGCCATGGGCGGCTCCGGCTGGGCATTCGCCTGGGGCGAACAGGACGACAACGATTCCATCGCGGCCATCCGCGCCGCCCTCGACGCGGGCGTCAACTGGATCGATACCGCCGCCGTTTACGGCCTCGGCCACTCCGAAGAGGTCGTCGCCCGGGCGCTCCACGGCGTTTCCAACCGGCCGTACATCTTTACCAAGTGCGAGCGCCGCTGGGACGAAAACGGGAAGATCTTTCCTTCCTTGAAAGCCGAATCCATTCGCAAAGAATGCGAAGCCAGCTTGCGGCGCCTGAAGGTGGACGCGATCGATCTCTATCAGGTGCATTGGCCCGAGCCGGACCAGGACGTCGAAGAAGGCTGGACCGAAATGGCGCGCCTGAAAGAAGAAGGCAAGGTGCGCTGGATCGGCGTATCGAATTTCAATGCCGCGC
This sequence comes from Bryobacteraceae bacterium, assembly GCA_036269275.1. Taxonomy (GTDB): domain Bacteria; phylum Acidobacteriota; class Terriglobia; order Bryobacterales; family Bryobacteraceae; genus Bog-105. Next base: position 102,758 of record DATASJ010000102.1, read on the forward strand.
AGATGGAGCGCGCCCTCCGGATTGCGCCGGTCACGTCGTTGCAGCCGCCGTATTCGCTGCTGGTGCGGGACATCGAACAGGAGATTCTTCCGTTCGCCCACCAGAACAATATCGGCGTGATCGTTTATTCGCCGATGCGCAACGGGCTCCTGAGCGGCGGGATGACAAAGGAGCGCGCGAAGCATCTTCCGCAGGACGATTGGCGGAGCCGCAACCCCGATTTTCAGGAGCCAAAGCTCAGCCGCAACTTGGAATTAGTAGAGCTGCTGCGGAAGATCGGCGCGCGTCACGGGCGCGCGCCGGGCGAAGTGGCAATCGCTTGGACGCTCAGCAATCCGGCCGTGACCGCCGCGATCGTGGGGCTGCGCAAGGCCGATCAGGTGGCGGGCGTTGTTGGGGCGCTGGGCTTTCGGCTCAGCGCCCAAGAGCTTAGCGAGCTCGAGGAGTTCGCTTCATCAAAAAGTAAATCGGCCATCCACACAGCACAATGAGCAGGCCGGGCCACGTGGTCGCCGGACGATACACGAACAAGCACGCGAGCACCGCGCATCCGCCCGCAATGTAAAGCAGCGGCACAACGGGATAACCGAAAGCCCGATACGGCCGCGGAACGTTAGGCCGTAGGATGCGCAGCCGGATCACGCCCGCAATCGCCAGCACGTAGAAAATCAGCGCCGCGGAAATGACGTAGTCGAGGAGATTGCTATACAGGCTGCCGTAGGCGTGCGTCGCCGCGTTGTAAGTGCGCGGCAGGACTAGCAGCGACGACCAGACGCCCTGAATCATGAGCGACCAGGCCGGCACGTGGGCGCGGTTCAGGTTGCCCGCGGATTTCGGGAAAAGACCATCGTGCGCCATCGAGTAATACACGCGCGGTCCCGCCAGGATAAGCGCGTTCATGCAACCGAAGGTGGAGATCATGATCGCAGCGGCCATAAGCACCGCCCCAAAACCCGGGAAAATAGCTTCGAGCATCGCCGTTGCGACGCGATCGGACGGAGCATGCTGGATGGCTCCAAGCGGGAGCACCAGCAGGTAGGCAACATTCGCCAGAACATATAGGCCCGTCACGCACATGGTTCCGATAGCGAGCGCGCGCGGCATGGTCACGCCTGGGTTCTTCACTTCGCCGCCTGCAAAAGTGACGTTGTGCCAGGCGTCAGCCGAGAACATGGACCCCGATTGCGAGACGCAGATGGCCGCGAACAACCCGAAGCCGGTGAGCGCGCTCAACGATGCGGTCAATGGCGTGACATCGTGCGGCGTCCAGAAATTGCCGAAGTTGGCCGCAACGGCGTCGTGTTTCCAAAAGATCAGGCCCAGCAGAATCAGCGCCGCAAGCGCAATCACTTTGGCGGATGTGAAAAGGTTTTGCACGATCTTGCCGTAGCGAATGCCGCGGCTGTTGGTCCAGGTCAATAGTGCGATGACGGCGATCGCGGTCAACTGGCCGGTCGAGAGCGAAACTGCATAGCCGCTAGAGAGATGGATCGGCGGTATCAGGTAATTGGCCTCCGAGATGGAAGGCAGCAGCACTCCAGTGAACCGCCCGAACGCGACCGCGACCGCTGCAATCGTGCCCGTCTGAATGACGGTGAACAGCGTCCAGCCGTAAAAGAACCCCACAATGGGGGAGAACGCTTCGCGCAGGTAGACGTACATGCCGCCCGCTTGTGGCATCATCGACGCGAGTTCTCCATAAGAGAGCGCTGCCGCCACCGTCACGACCGCTGTATAGAGCCATGCCACCAGCAGCCAGCCGGGGCTACCGATGTTTCGCGCCATATCGGCCGAGACGATGAAGACGCCCGAGCCGATCATCGCGCCGATGACGATCATGGTCGAATCGAACAGCCCCAGTTCGCGGACAAAACCGGTTTCGCGATCGACCGTTGCGGCTGCGTTAGTTGCTGGCATAGGTTGCCGTGCGCGACGAAAGTGCATGTTCCAAAGTGTTTTGCACGGTCCGTTTCTCTTCTTCACTCAATTCGAGCCGCGGCGGCCGCACTCGGCCCGAGCCCATGCCCACTAGCTCCTGCACAAATTTAATAAGCTGCACAAACTTCGGCACCGTGTCGTAACGCAACAGCGGCAGAAACCATTTGTACAGCTCAAACGCGGCTTCGCGCTCGCCGCGTTGCGCAAGCTCGAACAACTCCACCGATTCGCGCGGAAACGCGTTCACCAGGCCCGCAATCCACCCCGTGGCGCCAGCGTAAATCGCCTCAACGATTAAATCGTCCACACCGCACAGAATCTGTAGGTCGCCGCTTGCCAAGCTCCGCAGAGCCGCAATGCGGCGCACATCTGCGCTCGACTCCTTGATCGCGTGCAGATTCTCATGCTCGCTCCGCAACTCCGCAACCTGTTCGGGAAGAAAGTCGACGCGGTACGCGATCGGATTGTTATACAGCATGCACGAAAGCGGCGTAGCGTTGAGCACTGCGTCTACGTGCGCCTTCATCTCGCGCCAGTCGCCTACATACACATAGGGCGGCAGCACCATCAGTCCTTGGCAGCCTGCATCCGCGGCCGCTTTCGCCAGCACGACGGCTTCGCCTGTGCTCAGCGCCGAGATGCCGGCCACCACCGGCGCTCTTCGACCGATTGCGTTTACCGCCCTTCGAAGGATCGCAATTTTCTCATCGAAGCTCAGCGTCGCGCCCTCGCCCAAAGAACCGAGCGCCACCATTCCCGTGCAGCCGTTGTCGATCAGCCACGCGCACTGCCGCTCCAAGAATTGATAATCCACCGAGCCGTCCGCGCGGAACGGCGTCGTCATCGCCGGGATTACGCCACGCCACTGCATCGTTTGCATGTTACATCGTCTGCCTTTCAAAGCGCGCAGGGTGGAAGGGCGCGGCTTCGATCTCCGGGGGTCGTCCCAGGATCTGGTCGGCAATCAAGCGAGCCGTTGCGAGTGAAGTGGTCGCGCCAAGTCCCTCATGCCCCGCGGCCACGAAAAAGCGTTCGAACCCTGAACAGCACCCGATGAGCGGCAATCCGTCGGGCGTGCCCGCGCGAAATCCGGTCCAACTGCGAAGCTGCCGGGCGCGCGCCAACGCCGGCATGTACTCAAGTGCCCGCGCGAGCATGCGGTCGATCACTGCCGGTTCGATACTTGGATCGTTTGCGTCGTACTGCCGCGAGGAACCGATCAGCAATTCGCCATTGCGGTCTTGTCTCACGTTGAAGACGACGGAATCCCCTTCTTCCGCGTGCGTAGATTGGACATAGCCGAGTTCGACAATCTGGTGGCGCGCGAAACTCAGCCCCGGATCGGCAACCACAATGTGACCCTTGCGGGCGCGAACCGGGAGCCCTGGCGTGAGCAGCGCCGCGCCCGTGCCGGTGGCGTTCACGATAACACCTGCAGTCAGGGAGTCGCCGCCGCTCAGACGCACTTGGCCATCGAGGACTGTCACTACGCAATCGATAATGACTCGTGCCCCGCTTCGCTCGGTGAGAAATCGCGCCGCCGAAGCTGGATGGACAGTGGCATCGCCCGGAACCAGCAGACCGCCTGCGAGCCCTTCGCGCAGGTTCGGCTCGAGCGCCAGAAGCTGCCGCGCATCGACTAACGCCGCCTCAACTCCGCCGCGCGTGTAGCTCTCGACCTTTCCCCGAGCCAATTCCAGTTCCTGCTCGTTCGCTGCCACCCAGACTGTCCCGCATTGCCGATATTCGCAATCCGCCGGTAAGTCCTGCGCAAGCTCCCGCCATAGCTCCAGCGAACGGCGAGCGAGCGAAAACTGCGCTTCGGAATCGTCCAGCACCACGAGATGTCCCATGCCGGCGCTCGTCGCTCCGCTTGCGATGCCGTGCTCTTCCACGATTGCTACCCGCAGCCCGGCGCGCGCCAATTCATACGCACAGGCCGCGCCTACGATGCCGCCGCCTATGATCAGCGCTTCATACGTGCCCGCCATCAGCGCGGAATGCCCCAGCAGAATGGATCGCGCTCATCGATCACCAAATCTGCTTCCGCCGTCATAAAAGCCGAGCCCTTGATGAACGGGATAATCTCGCCATTGACGATCTCGACATGCCCTTCGAACGTACTGCCCGTGATGCTCTCCTGGATCCACAGTTCGTTGGCTTTCAGCTTTCCATCGGCATAGAGGCAGGCCATCTTTGCGCTCGTGCCCGTGCCGCAGGGCGAGCGGTCGTAACTCCGGCCGGGGCACAGCACGAAGTTGCGGCTGTTCGCAGATGTGGCGTGCGGCGCCGCGAACAACTCGATGTGATCGATTTCGCGGCCGTTTGCGCCCGTGATCGACTGCGCTCCAAGCGCCTGGCGAATACGCCACGTATATGCGGTTAAATCGTCCAGATTCGAAAGCGAAAGCTCGATCGGGCTCGGCTGCCTCACCTGAAAGAACCAATTGCCGCCCCATGCAATATCTCCGGTCACTTGCCCGTAGCCGGGGACATCCACCGGCACTCCGGCGCCATGCCGGAAGCTCGGCACATTCCGCACGGTCACCTCGCCGGTCGCATACAATTCCGCGCCCACGATCCCGGCCGGCGTTTCGATGCGAAGCTGCCCCGGCCGAATGCGATTGAGATGCGCTAGCGTTCCCACGACACCGATAGTGCCGTGCCCGCACATCCCGAGATAGCCGACATTATTAAAGAAGATGACGCCGAACTGGCACGAGGAGTCCGCCGGTTCGCACAGCAGCGCGCCGACAATCGCATCGGAACCCCGCGGCTCATTCACAATTGCCGAGCGGATCGCATCGCACTCGGCACGCCAGCGCTCGCGGCGCTCGAGCATGCTTCCGCTGCCCAGCTCCGGCCCCCCGCTCAGGACCAGCCGAGTGGGTTCTCCACCGGTGTGCGAATCGACCACATGGATACGCATGACGCAACTTGCATCATGCCACGCGGCTAGTCAATTTCACGGCCGAAGGCCTTCATGCCCTTCGTCAGAACGGGTCTTCGGAAGCTCCCCGGTTCCGCAAAGCGTAAAGGATCCGAAATCCTTGTACCAGTTGCCATCCGGCGCTTCCGGCTCCGACGCCACCCACTCTTGCAGGCGCATTAAATCTCCGTATTTGATCGCGCGCTCATCTATCCGTGCGAGCAGGTGTTTGCGCAGTTCCTCCGGCAGATTCGCAAACCGGATCCTAGGCAATCGAGTCCGCCCCAAAGATGGAGCGAATCAAATCATCGCCGGCCTGCAGCTTTTTTGCCGGATCCTGTTCTTTCAAGTAGCGTCGGTAATTTCGCCGAAGCGCAAATTCTGCTTCATGCTCTGCCTTGGCGCCTCGCTCCGCAAGGAAGACAAGGGCTGCGCTGAACGTCAGGCGTTTCTGTTGTGCTACCCGCTTTGCCTCTTCAGCAAGAGCGTGGGGTATGGTGATACTCTGCCGAATTTTCTTTTGCACGCTCTTCCCCTGAGAAGCCATGCCGATCATTTTACTCGCTCAATGAACCACAGCGGTTCACAGTGGGTCAAACAGGCAGTCGGCCTCGCAGCGAGTCTTGAACTGCGGTTCGATTACGCGACAGCCGCCGGCTCTGCCGCAATCTCCGCTGCACGATGAGAGCGCCCATCCTGGCAAGGCAGCGAGATGTCGGGGAAGCAGCGCCGGAAATGCTGCATGAGATACGCCGCCAATTCGGCCGGCGCGAAGCTGCGGCCTTCATCGAAGATGGCCACGGCGGCGCCGTCCAGGTCTTTCGCGATCAGCACCTCGAATTCCTCCGGGAAGAAGCGGTAATCGTCCGCCTGGTAGCCCGTTATCTCGCCGCTGATCACCGGACCCCAAGACCGAAAATTAATGTCCGCTTTGATCCCGGTCGAGGGGTGCTGCGACCTCAAAATATCGATCCCCGAGCCAGGGCGCCAACGAACGAGCTCGTCGTCCATCAGGCCATGCCGGGAAACCGCATGATTGATCTGGTCCATCTGGCGCTTCAACTCGGAGCGCAATTCCTCCCAATACTGATTACCTTCGTGGAACAACGGGGTGGCCACAGGTTTGGATGCTGTACTCATGCCTTCCTCCCGCTCAACAAGGTCATCAAGGCGATTTGTGAAAGCGCCTTAATGGATGGATGTAGTGTAGCGCGTTTTTGCAACAGACGTAAGTGGCCGGGGCGGATTACAGGCGAAATCCTACCGCGCCGCCCCCACCGCCGCGTTCAGCTCCTTCACGATGCTCGCCACGAAGGCTTTGGCGTCGCCGAAGAGCATCAGTGTTTTGTCCATGTAATAAAGGTCATTGTCGATGCCTGCGAACCCCGGATTCATGCTGCGCTTGATCACCATTACGGTACGGGCTTCGTAGGCATTCAGGATCGGCATGCCCGCGAGTGGACTGGTCTTGTCGGTGCGCGCCGCCGGATTCACGACATCGTTTGCGCCGATGACCAGCGCCACATCGGTTCGCGGAAATTCGGAATTGATGTCATCCATCTCCGACAAGCGATCATAGGGCACATCGGCTTCCGCCAGCAGCACGTTCATATGACCGGGCATGCGGCCGGCCACCGGGTGAATCGCGAAGCGCACATCGACGCCCCGCTTCATCAGCACGTCGTACATCTCGCGCAGCTTGTGCTGTGCCTGAGCCACCGCCATCCCATACCCCGGAACGATCACGACGCTGCGCGCCGCATCCAGGATCTCGGCTGCTTCCTCAGGACTTGCGGACCGCACCGTGCGTTCCGTCCCTTGCTTCGCGCTCGTTTGAATGGTGCCGAATGCCCCGAACAACACATTGCTAAAGGAGCGGTTCATGGCCCGGCACATGATCACGGAAAGAATGAATCCGGACGAGCCGTCCAGCGCGCCGGCGATGATCAGCAGCTTGTTATCGAGCGCAAAGCCCATGGCGCTCGCCGACAAGCCGGCGTAGGAATTCAGCAGCGCAATTACCGTCGGCATGTCCGCGCCGCCGATGGGCACAATCAGCAGCACGCCGAAGATCAGCGATAGCGCCGCAAAGATCGGATACAGCCATAACCTTTCCGGCGACACGATCAGCGCAATCCCCAGCGCGACCGCCGCCCCGAAGACGCCGAGATTCACCCAGTTCTGCCCGCGATAGGTGATGGGCCGCTGCGGCAAAACCTCTTGCAGCTTGCCGAACGCCATCAAGCTGGCGGTGAACGTCAGAAATCCCAGCAGCGTTTCGAGCACCAGCGCGCCCATGACGAACCCGTGCGGAATGCGCCGGTAATATTCCGCCGTCCCGATCAGCGCGGATGCCAGCGCGCCGCAGGCGTGCGAAAACGCGGTCCGCTGCGGCACGGCGGTCATCGGCATGACGTACGCGATAGGGACGCCGATCGCGGACCCGATGAAAAACGCAATCAGAATCCATTCGTAAGTGACCACTTCACGCCGCAGCAGCGTGCCGACCACCGCCAGCAGCATTCCAATCTCGCCAACGATCACGCCGCGCCGCGCCGTGGCCGGCGAGTTCATCCACTTAATCGCAAGAATGAATCCGGCGGCCGCCAGGATGTACAGCGCGGGGAAAATGGTTTCGGTCATTTCTGCTCCGGTCCGCGTTTCTTGAACATCTTGAGCATGCGGTCTGTGATCAGGTAGCCGCTCACAACGTTGATCGTCGAAAGCACGACCGCGGAGAAGCCGAGCACTCTGGTCAGCATGGAAGCTTCCTTCTCCCCCGTGATCAGAATCGCGCCCACTACGGCGATGGCCGAGATAGCGTTTGTCAGCGACATCAGCGGCGTATGCAGCAGCGGCGACACGCGCCGGATCAGCTCGAATCCGAGGAACGCCGCCAGCATGAAAACCCAAATCGCAATTTCGTAGTTGCTCATATCCGGGCCGCCTGTTCTGCGAGGAGTTCTGAAATTCGGGCGTTTACAATCTTTCCCTCATGCGCCACCAGCGTCTCGCGAACGATTTCGTCATCCAGGTTCACGGTTAGGTTGCCATCGCGGACCAGCAGGCGCAGGAAGGCTGCGATGTTGCACGAATACATTTGACTGGCGTGATAGGGAACCAGGGACGGCAGATTCAGCGGTCCAAGAACGGTCACGCCGTGGTGCGCCACCGTTTCGCCCGGCTGCGTCAGTTCGCAGTTACCGCCGCGCTCCGCCGCGATATCGACAATGACCGATCCTGCGCACATGGCGCCCACCATCTCGGCAGTAATCAGAATCGGCGCCCTCTTGCCCGGCACCGCGGCGGTCGTGATCACCACGTCCTGCTCGCGCAGCACCTCCGTCATCAACTGCCGCTGCCGGCGATAGAAGGCTTCGTCCATGGCCTTCGCATAGCCGCCCTTATCCTCTGAGCCGCCGGCATCCACATCCAAGGTGACGAATTTCGCGCCGACGCTTTCCACCTGCTCCTTCACCGCAGGCCGCACGTCGTAGGCCGAAACAATTGCCCCCAAGCGCCGGGCGGTAGCCGCGGCTTGCAGACCCGCAACGCCCGCGCCCAGCACGAACACTCTGGCCGGCGTGATGGTGCCCGCCGCGGTCATCAACATCGGGAACATCTTCGGCAGCTCGCTCGCACCCAGCAGCACCGCGCGGTATCCGGAAATCGTCGCCATGGACGACAGCGCGTCCATGCTCTGTGCGCGCGTGATGCGCGGCATCAGCTCTATGGAGAAAAACGAAACGCCCGCATCGGCCAGCTCCGCGCACTCCCTTACCGCCGTCAGCGGCTCTCCGAATCCAGCCACAGCCTGCCCGAAGCGAAACAATTCCAGATCGAGCCGCCCGGCATCGGGATTCGCGCCCAGGCATCTCACCTGCGCGACGATGTGCGCTTCTCGAAACACATCGGCCCGGCTCGCCAGCCTCGCTCCGCGGGCGGCATACGCCTCGTCTGGAAATCCGGCCTCCCCGCCGGCGCCATACTCGACGACCATCTCGACGCCCGCTTTACGCAACGCCTCGCACTGGCGCGGTATGAGCGCTACACGGCGCTCTCCGGGGAACGTCTCGCGCGGGATCCCAACGATGGTTGGCAAACGTAGCCTCCAAAAGTTCGATCATCGCATTTATTGGCCCACGGAAATAGCGCCCCCTTGTCCGCCGCCGAATAACTCATTCTTCCGCGAGCGCGCGCATCGGTGAAACCGCTGCGGCCCTCTGCGCAGGCAATAAACACGCCGCCAGCGCGATCATCGCGATGAAACCGGCCGCCTCCGTCAGCACCACGGCGCTGTGCCCCGAAACATGAAACAGAACCGCTTCCATCCCCCGTCCCGTAATCCACGCTCCCCCTAATCCGATTGCCAATCCAGCAACCAGCAGCCGCAAACCGATCGATAAAAACTGCCGCCGTATCTCGGCCGGCCGCGCGCCCAACGCTATCCTGATGCCGATCTCCCGCCGCCTCTGCGCTACCGCATAACTCAACACGCCGTAAATCCCGATCGCAATCAGCAGCATCGCAATTCCCGAAAATATTCCGCCCAACAACGCCGGCGACCGCCTGACCAGCAAGCTATCCGCAATCCTGTCATCCATCGACTCCGTTCCATTCACCGCCACAGCCGAATCAACCTGCCGCACCGCGCCCCGCAAATCCATCTTCAGCGGCTCCACACCGACACTCCCGCGCACAACCACAAAAATATTGCTGTCCGCTCGATAGATGTACGGATAGTAAACTGCCCCTTGCGCCGTATCATCCGTCAGCC
>DATASJ010000103.1:0-361441 GCA_036269275.1 Bryobacteraceae bacterium
ACCTCTATCGAAGCAGCCGAGCTGCGCTCGCAACTCTCTTCCGCATTGCCGGGATACATGCTGCCGGCTGCGTTTGTGCCTCTGGAGAGCTTCCCGCTTACCCCAAACGGCAAGCTGGACCGCAGGGCCCTACCGTCTCCGAATTTTGAATCGGGCGGAATTCGGGCGCCGCATACCCCAACAGAAGAACTTCTTGCTGGAATATTCGCCGAAGTCCTACGACTGAAACAAGTAAGCGCCAACATGAGCTTTTTTGACTTGGGAGGAGATAGCATTAGCGCCCTCAAGCTCGTGAGCCGAGCCCGCAAAGCTGGTTTTATTCTCACACTCAAAGATATTTTTCAACATCAGACGATTGAGAGGCTAGCACGTGCTGCTATATACGCTCGCAACGACAATGATCCGATTTCCATAGACAACCCTGTGGGAGGGATGTTACTTACTCCGATAATGCGCTTCTATGAAGAACACGGCTCATTAACAAACCAATTCAACCAATCAATATTATTGCGGCCGCCGACGGGCCTATCAAGTGAAACCTTAGTATTAGCCCTATCTTCGCTGACTGGGTATCACGACATACTGCGCGCACATCTCTCCGCTACTGGGGCAAACGCGTCGCTCCACCTGGAAGTATCGCCGCCCCCATTGCGAAATATCGAGGACCGCGTTCGTACTATCGCAGTTCCACGCGTATCTCCGACTGGTCTCCGCAGCCTCATCAATGACCACTATCGTGATGCGCAGGCGCGACTCGATCCCGAATCGGGAATCATGTTCCAGGTTCTCTGGTTCAACCAGGCCGAAACACGTGAAAGCCAAATACTCCTTATATTCCATCATTTAGTTGTCGACGGAGTCTCGTGGCGTATTTTGGTCCCGGACTTTATGATTGCTTTAGAGGGCGCCGTGTCGGGAATACTCCCGGCGTTCGGCTCGCGCGGCGCCTCGTTCCGGCGTTGGTCTGAGGCTTTGCATGCTGATGCCAATACGCTTCGAAGAGAGCAAGAACTGCCCGTTTGGAAAGAGATTCTGAGCAATTCCGAACCTTTACTCCCGGATCGCAACCCCGATCCTCGGCAAGACACGATCGCAACTTCTCAGGGGCTCACGTTGCGACTATCCAGTGACATTACAAGCTCGCTACTCGCGTCAGTAACTACCGTCTTCGGGTGCAGCGTAAATGATGCCCTACTGGCAGCGCTGAGTTTAACCCTTCTGGCTTGGTCCGGCCGATATTCTGGAGGGCATCCAGTGTCAGTCTTGATCGGTGTCGAAGGGCATGGACGGGAAGCACTTTCGAATGAGATGGATGTGTCACGTACGATCGGCTGGTTTACCAGCCTGTTTCCAGTACGTTTGAATCCCGAACTCCTGCCGCCCGGTAGCGGCAATGTAAACGTCATATATGTAAGCAACCTGATCAGGCATATTCAAGACCAAATGGCAGCTTTGCCAGATCATGGCATTGGTTATGGGATGTTGCGTTATTTGAACCCAGATACGGCCAGTGTCCTGGCCAACTTGCCCCGACCGCAGTTTGGGTTTAATTATCTTGGCCGATTCGCCGGTCCAAGTAAGGAGACACAAGCTGCAGTTCCAACTATCGAGGCCGGTGCGTTTAGGGCAGCCAATAATCCCGCTGCTCCATTGATCCATACTATCGATCTGACAGCATTAGTTCAAGATTATGTAAATGGCTCGGAACTCGTCGCTAGCTGGTCGTGGGCGGGCCGGCTGTTTCCCGAATCAGTGATTCAGGATCTTGCGGAATCTTGGTTTGAGATGTTAAAAACGTTTGTGCAATGCGCGGCGCAGGCGAGTAATGACGCTTCGCTGACTGTTACCTTCCGACACGGTGAGCGCATGGATATTCACTCTTTGCCAATCGCAAGTGCTCCCGAAGATATGCTCCTTCAGGCCTCGGCATACTATCCCGAGACCCAAACGCATTTCATACAGACACTAGTTACAATAGACGCCCAGCTGATCGCAACCGCCGTCGACGAGGCCTTCCAACTATTAGCGGCACGTAATCCAGTCCTTCGGACCTCGTTCGTTGTGGAGAATGCAAGAGTCGCCCAAATCATTCATAGCCGGACGGAAATACCTGTCTCACATCATGACTGGCGAGGCATGCCGGCGGTGACAGAAAGCGAAAAGATCGGGGAGATCATCGCCAAGGATGCCTCCCTTGGAACTCCTTCTGGCCCACCTATCCTTCGCGTATCTCTCGGAACGATAGCTAATGACCGCCACCAAATGTTGCTTAGCTTCAACTATTGTGCGATTGATGGTTGGTCGTTCAGGCTACTAATGCAAGAATGGCGCCTGATATATAAAGCCCTCGTGCAGAAAACCACTATGCCTGCAAACCGGGGATCGTCATATGGCGAGTATCTCTCCTGGCTAATGACGAAAGATCTCAGGCGCGCCCGATCATTCTGGAAAAAAGAACTTGAAGGCCTAGACCTGCCCACTCCGGTAGCAAAAAGACCTCGCGTTTATTCTCCAGCCGCAATCGGCTCCAGCAAAGTCTCAGTTGTTCTAAATGGAAAGGCAACACAAGACATTCGTCTTTTGGCGCGGAAAGCAGAGTGCACCGAGAACGTGGTCTTCCAGTGTGCGTGGGGGTTGCTGCTCTCTGAAATAACAGACTGTAAAGACGTCTTATTTGGCGCAGCCTTTACGGGTCGTTCGGTATCGTTCAAAGATGTAGAGAATATACCGGGATTTATGGTCAACTTCCTACCCATAAGGCTGCGTCTGGACGATCATCCTGGTCTTTTCAGCTTACTTGTTTCCACTCAGGCTAAGCAGCATGAACTTCTTGATCTGGAGTACGTGAGTTTGCAAAAAATCCGTGAATGGCGCAATTTGGAGAAAACCCATCCGCTGTTCGACAGCGTTCTGTATTTTCAGAACCTGGCCGGAATCTCTAAGCAACAGGTTGGGTTCTTTAATCATGACGTGCCGTACCCGCTTAGGATAGATGTCTTTCCCAGCATAGGGGAAGTGGGCACATCCATTCATGCTTCTTACCGCCGTGAGCATTTTGGGCCGTCCCAGGTAACCGCGATGCTTGACCAATATGTCGAGATACTTTGTAAGCTAGCGAAAATGGGCTCGAAAGTAAGTGACGCGCGAACGTAATCTCATGGGTTGCTCTGATGGGCAATTGCGGCTGACCTTGCTGAAGCTCTACTGCGGCTCCGCGAACCGGGCGTCCAGCAGATCTAACTCATGCTCTAGGGTTCGCCACACCTCTTCGTGAATCTTGTCTTCGTTGCGCAATCTCAACGCAATCGAGCGTTCCACAGACCGAAGCTGCCGGGCGAGAGAGTCATGATCGAGCTTCGGGGGAATGGTGATACCGTCCAGGTTCGCACGCTCGAGAAAGGCTTGCCGCCGCAGGTAGTAGCGTTCCATTTGGTCGAAGATCTCTGCCTGCTCGGGCACGCTGGCCTCGCGCAGCCGTTCCAGCGATTCGAGCGCGGCGGCAATCATCTCGCGCCGCGCCAGGTCCTCCTCGTTTTGGCCGCTGGCAGGAGACAAACCAGTGCGCCGGATCAGAGCCGGAAGGCTCAGACCTTGGATAACCAGAGTGGCGAATATGGCGCAGAACGAGAGAAAGATGATGAGATTGCGTTCCGGAAACGGCGCGCCATTTTGGAGAGTCAAAGGCAACGACATGGCTGCTGCGAGCGCCAGGACGCCGCGCATTCCCGCCCATCCAACAAGGAACACGAGCTTCGGAGAAAGCGGCTCCACGCGTTGCCGAATCAGCCGACGGATCCATAAAGAAAGCCACGCGCCGGGAAACACCCACACCATCCGAAGCAGTATCACGATGCAGCTGAATAGCGCCCCATCGACTGCAAGCGCCGCCGTGCTCATTCCGTGGATGCCCGCGAGCACTAACGGCAACTGCAATCCGAGCATCAGGAAAACGATGCCATTCAACGCAAAATCGATGGTGCGCCAAACGCCGGAGGCCTCGATCCGTGCGTGTAAAGAATAGAAATCGGAACTGCGGCGCCCAAGATATAAGCCGCACGCCAGCGTTGCTAACACGCCCGAGCACCCTGCGCTTTCCGCCGCGAGATAAGCCAGGTACGGGGTGATGATGCTCACCGTGATCTCAACTGGCGCATCATTAATGTGGCTGAGGATAGCACGCACAATTACTGCGATTACGAGACCGATCACGAGCGCGGCAACCACCAGGTAGAAAAGCACGCCGGTACCGTGTGCGAAGGACGGCGTGACGCCGGCGACCACCATGGCTACGGTGAATTTGAGCGCAACCAGGCCGCTTCCGTCATTCACCAGGCTCTCGGCCTCTAACAAGTCCACTATGCTGCGCGGCAGACCCAGCCGCTTGGCGGTAGCGGTGGCGGCTATGGCATCGGTCGCTGCGATCACCGACCCAAGAACGAGTCCCGATCTCCAATCGAAGCCAGGAAGCATCCAGCGTGTGGTTGCCGCCACCCCATACACGGTAAAGCCGACGAGACCGAAGGCAAGCAGCAGAATACTGACTAAGTTTCCGCGGAAATCACGCCACGATGTATGAAATGCCGCAGAGAAGACGAGCGGCGGCAGGATGATGAGAAACACCGCGGCTGGGTCCAGCGAGACGCGTGGGACATGTGGAACGAAGCTGAGACAGAGGCCGCCGATCACCAGCACGATCGGATAGGCAACGCGGAGGCGCTTTGCGAACAGCGCCAAGGCCGCTACCAGCATCAGAAGAGACAGCAGAATAAGTTCGATGTGATAAATGCCGGCCGCTTGCATGGGCGCTCTCGTCCGTCAAGATAGCGCACGAACTCTGCTGAATTTTGTTGCGTTTCGCACGGCGGGACTCCGCACGGCGACCTCTGCTAAGGTGGTCGCGTGAAGCTGCCCCGCACGAGCGGCATTCTGCTGCATCCCACCTCGCTTCCTTCGCGGTTTGGAATCGGTGATTTTGGCGAAGAGGCATTTCGGTTCGCGGATCAACTCAAGGCGTCAGGCCAGGGGCTGTGGCAAATGCTGCCACTTGGGCCGCCTGGTTCGGGCGATTCGCCTTATCAAGCTTTTTCGGCCTTCGCAGGCAGCCCTCTACTCATCAGCCCGGAACTATTGGTCCGCGAAGGATACTTGAGCGGCGATGACCTCTCCGGCGCGCCGCCCTCTTCTGCGGAACATGTCGACTTTGAATCCGTGAAGACCTGGAAAATTCCCCTGCTTACCAAGGCATATCAGAATTTTGGCCGTCGCGCCTCGGCGGAACAGCGGCGCCACTTCACCGCGTTCTGTTCAGAGCATAAGTCGTGGCTCGAAGACTATGCCTTGTTTATGGCGCTGCGCCAACAGTTCGGTTTCGACCGAAGCTGGACCGCCTGGGACAAAGAGCTGGTGAAGCGCGATCCCGCGGCACTGAAGCACCACCGCCGCACGCTCAAAGAACAGATGGAGTGCCAAAAATTTCAACAATTCGAGTTTTACCGGCAATGGGACGCCTTGCGGAAATATTGCAATGATTGCAGCATCCTCATTATGGGCGATATCCCGATCTACGTGTCGCACGAGAGCGCGGACGTATGGGCGCATCCCGAACAGTTCTGCCTGGATGAAGAGGGCAAAGCGACTGAGGTCTCGGGCGTGCCGCCGGATTACTTCAGCAAGACCGGACAACTCTGGGGCAATCCCATTTACCGCTGGGCCGAGATGGAGCGCTCCGGATTCAAGTGGTGGATTGAGAGATTCCGCGGCACGTTTCGGCTTTTCGACCTGGTCCGCTTGGATCATTTCCGCGGGTTTGAAGCATATTGGTCGGTCCCGGCGACGGAAGAAACAGCGATTAACGGCCGATGGATAAACGCTCCTGGAGCCAAGTTATTCCGGGCGGCGCAGAAGAAGCTTGGTGAATTGAGAGTTGTGGCGGAGAACCTCGGCGACATCAGCCCTGAAGTAGAGCAGATGCGCCGTCAGTTTGGCTTTCCAGGCATGGCTGTTTTGCAGTTTGGCTTCGGAACAGATCCGCAGGCCGCCACGTTCCGTCCGCATAACTTCGAGCGGGAACTATTCGCCTATACGGGAACTCACGATAACGATACAGTGATGGGTTGGTGGAACAGCGAGGGCGGCGACAGTACGCGCACACCGGAAGATGTTCGCAAGGAGAAGGCCATTGCGCAGCAATACCTTGGACCCAGCGATGAGCCCATCAACTGGAAACTGATCCGGATGCTTTTTAGTTCCATTGCGCGGCTCGCGATTGTGCCCCTGCAGGATGTGCTCGGGTTGGGCAGCCAAGCGCGGATGAACATGCCGGGACTGGCCATAGGAAATTGGGCCTGGAGGATGGGAGACCAGGCGTTCACACGAAAACATCAGGAACGCCTAAGAGGGTTGGCTGAAATTTACGAACGCGTGCCCGGCTGAGCCGGCGCGGCGTGATGCAGCCGCGGCAAAGGAGCCCACATGGAGAAACCACGTCTAAGTTTCTGGCAGATCTGGAACATGAGCTTCGGCTTCCTCGGTATCCAGTTCGGCTGGACGCTGCAGATGAACAATATGAGCGCCATCTACGAATATCTGGGCGCTCAGCCGAGCCAGCTTCCGATCTTGTGGCTGGCGGCTCCCCTCACCGGGCTGTTCGTGCAACCCATCATCGGCCATTGGAGCGACAACACCTGGGGTCCGCTCGGCAGGCGGCGCCCTTTTTTCCTGGCGGGCGCGATCCTGAGCTCGTGCGCTCTGATCCTGATGCCGATGAGCGGCGCGCTCTGGATGGCCGCGGGCCTGCTGTGGATTCTGGACGCCTCAATCAATATCAGCATGGAGCCGTTCCGCGCGTTTGTGGCCGACATGCTTCCGGATGAGCAGCGCGCCCGTGGCTTCACCATGCAGAGCTTCTTCATCGGCGTAGGCAGCGTAGCGGCGTCTTATCTGCCGCTGCTGCTCTGGCGTATGATTCCGCCCACGGGCGCAGCGCGGGCACGCGCCATTCCGGAGATCGTGCGCGTTTCTTTTTGGATCGGCGCCGCCGCCTTCGTGGGCGCTGTGCTTCTGACCATCGGCACCACCAAGGAATATCCGCCCAGTACTCAGGAGCGGGAGCGCTTAAAGCTCGCCAAGCGCTTTGATTTGGCTGAGATTACGCACTCAATCGCCCACATGCCGGGAACCATGCGCCAACTTGCGCTGGTGCAGTTTCTGACCTGGTTGGGCCTCTTCTGCATGTTCCTATACTTTGCGGTTGCGGTTGCGCATAACGTGTTTGGCGCGCGCTCGACGACAGATGCTGCGTATACCGAAGGCGTAATCTGGGCCGGATATTGCTCGGGCGTGTACAACACGGTGTGTTTCCTGGTCGCGCCGCTGTTAGCTCCCGTGGCCAATCGCCTGGGCAAACGAACCACGCATTCGCTTTGCCTGCTGGCCGGCGCATTGGGTCTGCTTTCGATTCCCCTCATCCACGAAAAATGGCTGCTGTTCTTGCCGATGATTGGCGTGGGCGTCGCTTGGGCCAGCATCCTCTCCATGCCCTATTCGATTCTGGCGGCCGCCATTCCGTCCAACAAGATGGGCACCTTCATGGGCATCTTCAACTTCTTCATCGTGATTCCCGAGATCGTTTCGTCGCTAGGATTTGGTTGGATCATGGCAAATTGGCTCGGCAACGATCGCATGAAGGCGCTCATCGTGGGCGGAGTATGTTTCCTACTGGCCGCGCTTCTGATGCAGCGGGTGCAAGAAGTGACCGTAGTCGACGAATCGCTCGCGCCCATCCCGCTCTCCCAACCTACGGCGGCATGATGCAGCCGTCTGGTGAACCGTGCCTTGTGCGGCGTTACAGCGTCAAGCGCCTGAATCACGGCCTCGCAGAGCGAATCGTCGATACCGTCGCCGCCGAAGAACCTCTTGAAATCCGTGTGAATTACTGGTTCAAAGATGCGCAACATTCTCAAAGTCTGGCCGTGACCATGCGCACGCCGGGGCACGATCGCGAGCTTGTGGCTGGCATGCTGGCCGCTGAAGGGATCATTCGAGAGCGCGGCGAGATAGCCGGCTTGCACGCGCTCGGCCCCGAGCCGTCTAACGAACTCGCAGCCGAGCTGTCCAGGGGAGTCGATTTTGAGGGTTGGCGCGCGTACCGCTCTAGCTTTGTCAGTTCCAGTTGCGGGGTTTGCGGCAAACGCAGCCGTGAGGCAATTGCGACCCACATGCCCAACTGCACGGCAGACGATTTTCGAATCGATGCAGCGCTCATTGAGCAATTGCCCGCGCGTCTTCGCGAACGCCAGGCAGGGTTTGCGCAAACCGGTGGGCTGCATGCCGCCGCTCTTGTGAATGCACGAGGCGAAATCGCAGCCGTTTTCGAAGATATCGGCCGTCACAACGCGCTCGACAAATTGACGGGGCATGCCTTGCTCACCGGCCAGGCGCCTCTGCGCCAATGCATCCTGTTTCTGAGCAGCCGCAGCAGTTTTGAGCTGGTTCAAAAAACCGCCATGGCGGGAGCCCCGATGCTTGCGACAGTTGGCGGGCCCTCTAGCCTGGCGATTGAATGCGCGCGGGATTGCGGCATCACTCTGCTTGGCTTCGTGCGTGAGAAGCGCTTCAACATTTACTCCGGCGATTGGCGGATAAACTCGTAGAAGATGAAGCTGCGGTTCCGTAACAACAGTCTCCGGTTGCGTGTAAACCGGCCGGAGGTGGAGAACCTGGCAGCCGGCGGCACGCTTGAAGAATGTGTCAACTTCCCCGGGGGCGCCCGTCTAGCCTACATTCTTGAAAGCTCGTCCGAATCGGCGCCCAGCGCGTCGTTCCAGGGCGGCGTTATCCGCATCTCTGCGCCAGCCTGGCAGATAAAAGATTGGGCTCGCGGCGAAGCGATCGGGCTATATTTTCACGCCTCGGGCGACGGCGCCGCGCTGCGTGTCGCAATCGAAAAGGACCTCCAATGCGTCGAAGGCCCAGCCGAGGAACACGACCCTGACGCCTTCGCTCGTACTCCTGGAAAGAATTGCTGACCGTACTGTAAAACACACCAGTACCACCGGACTATTCGATTACCTAGTTCTTCCCGTTGACCATCTAAGTAGTTGAAGTTCTGCGATTAACCAGTTGGCATCTCGCGTGCATCACAGTACAACGGGAGGTTCTGCCGTGACCGCAGTGACAATCTCCGCAACAAGTTTTCTAGCCCTTCTGGTGTTTGCGCCGTACTCATTCTGTTTTCAGAGCGTCTCCGCCAAGCAGGTGTCCGAGATAATCGCCAGATCCGTAGCGGCCAATACCGCGGACTGGAATGCTCAGCCGCAATACTCGCACCGTGAGCGCCAACTCAAGAGCAAAGTCGATTGCAATGGCCACGTTCAGCCCAGCCAGGCCAAGACCTTCGAGATTTCCATGCTGGAAGGTTCGCCCTACTCACGCCTGGTGAAAATCGACGGGCATCCGCTGAGCGCCGATCAGCAGCGGCAAGAGCAGAGCAGACAGGCTGGCGAGCTGGCAAGGCGGCGTGACGAGTCCCCCGGAGAACGCCAAGCGCGCATCTCGAAATATCGCGCCGAACGCGCCGAAGAGCACATGTTGATGCAGCAAATGGTAGACGCGTTCACGTTTACCATGGTGGGCGAACAGCAAGTCGACGGAGTGGAGTGCTACGTTCTGGACGCGCGGCCGAACCCGGTGTACAATCCGCCAGTGGAGAAGGCCCGCGTGCTGCTGGGCATGAAAGGCCGGCTCTGGATCGATAAAGAACACTATCACTGGGTGAAAGTACAAGCCGAAGTGATTAATCCCGTTCAGTTCGGTTTGTTCGTCGCCAAGGTGAAACCCGGCACCCGGTTTGAGTTGGAGCAAGCTCCGGCGGGAGACGTATGGTTGCCCAAACATTTCAGTGAGAGCGTGAACGCTACGGTGTTTGGATTCTACGGCCTGCGCAGCAAGGAAGAGGAGCTTTACTCGGACTATCAGCCGGATCAATTGGGTATCACCCGCGCAAGCACTCCGGCTGCCTCCGAAATCGCGGCCCGCTAACTTAACCGCGCACGACGGGCAGCAACCGTCCTGTCCGCTTTAATGCCGGCTTATGTCGCGGTGGCTTTCTTTGACGGTAAATCCTGCCTTGCTTAGGCGTTTCTGGATCTCATTTGCGATGAGCACCGACCGGTGCTGCCCTCCAGTACATCCAAACGAGATCGTAAGGTAGCTTTTTCCCTCGCGAATATAATGCGGCAGTAGATACACGAGTAACTCCGAAATGCGATTAATGAATTCCATCGTCTGCGGGAATGATCGGATGTACCGGGCCACGCTGGGGTGGCGTCCGCTCAGTTTCTTGAACTCCGGTATATAGTTCGGATTCGGCAGGAAACGCACATCGAATACCAGGTCGCTGTCCGGTGGCACGCCGTTTCGAAAGCCGAAACTGTTGACATATACAACAATCTTGGTGGCCTCCTGAGCGCCTTCAAACTTGCCGTTGATGAGGCGCCGGAGTTCGTGCACGTTGAGCTTGGAAGTGTCTATGTATAAGTCGGCCAGCTCGCGTATTGGCGCTAGTTCCTCGCGCTCATCTCGTATGCTGCGCAAAATCGTTGTCTCGGCGCCCAGAGGATGCGGACGACGTGTCTCGCTAAACCGGCGCTGCAGCACCTCGTCGTCGGCGTCCAGAAACACCAGCGTGGCGCTCAGTTCCTTTTTCACTTCCCGGTACATGGCCGGAAAGTGCTTCAGGGCCTCCCCTTCGCGAATGTCGATGATCAGTGCCGCGCGTCGCCTGCTCTTCGAATCGTGCGTGAGATCGGCAAATTTCGGGACCAGCGCGATCGGCAAATTATCAACCGCATAAAACCCGAGATCTTCGAACGCCTTGAGGGCGGTGAGCTTGCCGGAACCGCTCATGCCCGTGATGATGACGAGGTCCGCTGTCGAAATCGGCTCTCGAGAGCCCAGCGCGACCGGGGCCTGTTGCTTCGCTTTCGCCATGGTGGTTTGGGGCAGCGGCTCCTTATTTGAGTCTTCGCCGCGCAGAGAATCGCGGGCTCATCGTGCCAACGGCTCCGCAAACCTACCAGTGTAACCGTAGACGTTTACGATTCAATCAAGTCGAAATTGCCATCCCCGCGGCGCACCAGAACAGACAGGCAGTTCCGGTCCGAATCCCGATAGACCACGTACGGCAGATCGTTTTCCATCTCCAGTACCGCTTCTTCGAGAGTCATGGGCTTGCGGTCTTCTTCATAATCGACCCGAAAGATCTTCGGCTTGGTTCCCGCGCCGTTGCTCTTGCTATTTTTGACCGGCTTTTGTAGCGGAACATCCTCGCTGGAAGTAACGTTGCCCTTCCGAGTTTCTTTCGCCAGCCGAGTTCCCTTCGCATCGCGATGCGTGTCGCGCCAGCGGTTCCGCAGTTTCACGGTCTGCGTCTCTAGCTTTTCCACGGCCTGGCATAATGCCGTATCCAGTTCGGCATCGGTGCCTTCTCCGATCATGGTGTGATCGTAGAAGTTCACCTCGATCACCACCTTGTGCAGATGGCGCTCCACTTGATGCACCACGTGCGCTTCGCGCTCCCCGCGCTGCTCGATAAACTTACTTAGCTTGGCAAGCTTTGCCGTAACCTTCTTTTCGAGCGCAGGGGTGAACTCTTTGGTTTTGCCGGAATAGATGAGCTTCATTGTCCCCTCAATCAGCGGGCCGCTCTAGTCTTCGGCGGCTCGCAAAACTTTACACTTCGTGACGATGATTAGGCGCGCACGCGGCGCTGGTGTGTCGAAGGTATTTTCATATCCTCCCGGTACTTGGCCACCGTCCGGCGAGTCACTTGTATTCCCTCCGCTTGCAGCCGAGCCGTGATCTGTTCATCCGTCAAGGGATGAGCCGAGTTCTCGTCTTCAATCATCTTCTTTACCCGCCGTTTCACGATCAGCAAAGGAGTGGCGCTGCCGCTCGGCCCTTGCACTGCTTCCGAGAAGAAGTAACGCAGCTCGAAAACTCCCTGTGGGGTATGCGCGTACTTGTTGGCGACCGCGCGGCTCACAGTCGACGGATGCACGCCGATCTCTTCCGCAACTTCTTTAATCATCATCGGCTTTAGCTGGTCGA
Source organism: Bryobacteraceae bacterium (assembly GCA_036269275.1). Taxonomy (GTDB): domain Bacteria; phylum Acidobacteriota; class Terriglobia; order Bryobacterales; family Bryobacteraceae; genus Bog-105. Next base: position 12,109 of record DATASJ010000103.1, read on the forward strand.
TTCCAAACTCGAGGAACTCGGTTTGCCTCCGAATTATGGAATGGCAGACGCGCAGAATCGTTTGTTTGCGCTGTTCGATGTTCTTGATCAACTGCAGAGCGGAAGCGTAGCGTTCCTTGACGTAGTTGCGCACGTCTTTGTTCGGCTCCTGCTCCCGATCGATCATCCGCTTGTATTCTCCGTTCAGACGGAGCTGCGGAATATCGTCATCGTTCAGCATGATCAAATAGTCGTCGCCCTCTTTAGAGATATAAACGTCCGGCTCAACCTGCCGCGCGCCGCCCCCGGAATAACGCAGCCCAGGCGCCGGGTCCAGGTGGCGGATCACGCTCACCGCAATCTGAATGTGCTCCGCCGGCCGGCTCATGACCTTCGCAAGCTGCGTCAGTTGCCGCGTTTCGAGCAGCTTTAGGTGATCGTGAACAATCTTCCAAGCTACGCTTTCCCGGCAGCCGCGAGCCTCGAGCTGCAGCAAAAGACATTCCCGAAGAGTGCGCGCTCCCACGCCCGTCGGATCCAGCGATTGCACCGCTCGCAGCCCTTGCTCCACATCGAGAAGGCTAAATCCTTCTGCGACCGCGATCTCTTCGAGCGGTGTCGTCAGGTATCCGCTCTCTTCCAGGTTCCCGATAATACTGTTCGCCGCACCGCGCACGCACTCAGGCAACACCAGTACGCTGAGCTGGCTCTGCAGGTAGTCGCTCAGTGTCACCGGAGACGATAGGAACGTCTCGAAACTCGGCTTGTCCACCGGCTCGGAGGCGGGACTCTTAAAGCCCGGATCTAAATAGTCGTCGAAGAAGCTGCCGAAATCGATCTCTTCGAACGGGTCCGTTTCCGTCTTTGCCGGCTCTTCGACCGCGACAGCCGGAACGGCACCATCGGTCGCTGCCTCGGGCGCCGCGCCGTCCACCGGGAAGTCGACGTCTATCGATCGCTCGAAGGCCTGGAACGACTCCGGCTCTTCCACCTGTGTCAGGATCGCTTGATCCGCGGGCTCAGCCTGGCGTTCTCGCTCCAGCAGTGACTGCACTTCCGCCGGCGTTAGCTCTTCACCCGCTTCGCTTGCCTCTTCCAACACCGGATTTTCCGCGATTTCATTGATGATCATGTCCTTCAGCTCCATGCGATTGAGCTGAAGCACCGTGACCATCTGCACAAGTCCGGGCGTGAGTATCTGCTTTTGCTGGACTCCGAGATGCAGCCGTTGCGAAAGCGAACTCATTTGGCTTTCAGTTTAACACCGCAAGAGCGGCCTCCCGGAGCACAGGAAAGGCCCGTTTCTGCGGGTTTGCGTGCGGTTCTACCGCTCGCTTTCGCTCGCGTATACTGGCGGGAAATAGAAATTTTCGCCCAAATATATGCGCCGCACTTCCGGATCGTTTCCTAACGATTCGGGAGATCCGGCGCGAAAAATGCGGCCGCTGCTGATGATGTATGCGCGGTCGGTCACGGCCAGCGTCTCGCGCACATTGTGGTCTGTGACCAGAATTCCAATTCCTTTCCGCTTCAAATCCCCAATAATGCGTTGTAATTCCAAAACCTGAATTGGGTCAATTCCGGAGAACGGCTCGTCCAGCAGAATGAAATCCGGCTGCAACACCAGGGATCTCGCGATCTCGACGCGCCGCCGCTCGCCGCCTGACAACATGTAGCCCTTGCTGTGACGTACGGTCTCGAGACCCAGGTCTTCAATCAGCAGATTCAGCCGATCCCGACGCTCCCGTCCATCTAGACGCAGCGTTTGCAAAATCGCCATCAGGTTGTCTTCGACGCTGAGCTTCCGGAACACCGAGGGTTCCTGCGGAAGATAGCTCACCCCGCGCCGCGCGCGCAGGTACATCGGCAGCTCGGTGATCGGTTCCTCGTCTAGCAACACCGCGCCGGATTCCGGGCTGATCAAGCCCACAATGATGTAGAAAGATGTCGTCTTCCCAGCGCCGTTCGGGCCCAACAGCCCGACCACTTCCCCCTGCTCCACACGGACTGTAACGTTATCCACCACGCGGCGGTTGTTGTACGATTTCGAAATCTCCACCGTCTGCAGAGTTCTAGTGCCCGCTCGAGACTGCACGTCTGTTCCTTACATGTCCCATCATACGCGGTGAGCGTATGATACGCGCTGAATGTATGATACGCGTTGAATGGAAGCACGTGCTTCGCATTTGTATAGACGCTGGACGATCGCATGCCTCGTCTTGGCCCTCGCGTCCTTGCGTCTTTGCCATATCCACCTCCTTTGGGCAGATGAAGATTATCACCTTGCCGCCGCCATCCATCTCTTACACGGCAGAGTTCCGTACCGCGATTTCTGGTACGACAAGCCACCGCTCAGCGCCGTCTATTATTTGCTGATCGCTGGATACTCCGGCTGGCCGCTTCGGCTGCTGGATGCAGCGTACATCTGCATTGCCTGTAGGCTGATCTTTCGCCTCGCCCAGGCATTCTGGAGTGAAGCCGAAGGGTGGACAGCCGCCTTGCTGCTCGCCTTCTTCACTGCCTTCTATTTGCCTTCCGCGGTCATCCCTTTTGCAGCCGACGCTCTCATGCTGGTGCCCCATCTCGCGGCCGTGTATTGCGCCCGCAAGCAACTCGCATTTTGGGCGGGCGTTTACGCGGGCATCGCCTTCCTGGTGAATACCAAGGCCGTTTTCATCCTCGCCACCTGCGCGGCCTGGATGCTTCCGCATCTGATCTTCTTGCTCGCAGGCTTCGCGTTGCCGGTCGCGGCGGCCTTACTGAGTGCGCTTATCGCCGGCGCCTGGCCCGGCTATTGCGAACAGGTCTGGCGTTGGGGTCTGATTTACGCAGAACAATCGCCCGTGGCGCGGCCTTTCCTCAACGGGCTGGTCCGTACCGTCGATTGGCTGGGCTTCCATGCCGCGCTTGCGGCCGGTGCCGTTTTCGGCTTCGTCCGCCTCACGCGAAGCGATCGCTGGAAACTGCTTCTCTGGGCTGTTTTCTCGTTCGCGGCAGTCGCTATCGGCTGGCGTTTTGCCCCACACTATTTTCTGCAGGTGCTGCCCCCGTTGATCCTCATCGCGTCGCGCGGCATCGTGCTCGCGCTTGAGCGGCATCGGCGTCTTGCTCCTGCTGCACTGGCGCTCTTGCTGCTGGTGCCGCTAATTCGTTTCGGCCCACGCTATGTGTCGCTCGCGATAGACAATCTCCTTCATCGTGATCCGCGTTGGATCGATGTTGTGATGGATCTCGACAGTCAGAGGGTATCGGAAAAAATCCGCGTTCTCAAACACCCCGGCGACACGTTGTTCGTCTGGGGCTATCGTCCCGATATCTACGTCTATACACGAATGATCTCCGCCAGCCGCTTCTGGGATTCTCAGCCCCTGACCGGCGTCCCTGCCGATCGTCACTTGCATGCAGACAATCCGATCTATAGTGGGCCTGCCGCCATCAACCGCCAGGAGATCATCGGCTCCCATCCCACGTTCCTCGTTGACGGTCTCGGTCTGCTCAATCCGAAGCTCGCTCCCAACCGGTATCCTGAGCTTCGACCATGGCTCGCGCAGTACAAGCTCGTGGATCGAACCGATCTGAGCCTGATTTATCGCAGGATCGAATAACGGCTATGCACGCTCTCTTCCTACAGAGCCACTTCGGAGGAGTCTTTGGCGGCTCGATCCAACGAATAGGTATTCTTGTTTGCGGATTTGCCGCCGTACTCAGGGACGAAGTCCCGAATCAAGAATGTGGCCGGCGTTCATTATCCAGCAACGCGCGCTTCCTCACGATACCCCAGCGGTATCCACCCAGATCGCCGTCGCCGCGAATCACCCGATGGCACGGAATCGCTATGGCCACGGGGTTCGATGCACAAGCCCGCGCCACCGCCCGGGTTGCTTTCGGATCGCCCGTTGCCGCGGCAACCTTGGCATAGGATTCGGTCGTGCCGTGCGGAATCGACTGGAGGTACATCCAAACTTTCATCTGAAACGCTGTCGCTTGCACATCCACCGGCAGGTCGAAATTGACGCGCTCGCCGGTCAAGTAGCGCGAGAGAGATTCCATCCACAGCTCGAACTGCTCCGGGTAGGGTGCCGGCATGGGTGCGAGCGTGGCAGCCGGATATTCCTCGCGCAGCATTCCCAGCAGTTGACCAGTCGACTCGCCGAACTGCAGAAAACACAAGCCACGAGTGGTTGCGCCCAGCATGAGCTGACCAAGGCGGGTCTCGATCGTTGCGTACGAAATCGTCACTCCTTTGGCGCCGGTCCGATAGGCGCGCGGTGTCATGCCGAGTTGTGAATCGGAGCGCTCATACACGCGGCTGCTGGAGCCGAAACCGGCGTCGTAGACCGCCGCCGTGACCGAATCCGATTCACGCAGCTTGGTCTTCAGCGCTTCCATGCGGCATCGCTCCACAAACTGCTTTGGCGTTACTCCGACTGCAGCTTTGAATGTGCGCTGCAAATGAAAAGGGCTAACCCCTGCCTGCCGGCTCAGGTGCTCGAGACTCAGCGGCTCGCCATTGCCGCTGTTGGCGCGAATATATTCACAAAGCTGGCGAATGCGCTCGGTATTCGCGTCCGCATCGTGCGCAGTCGGTCGGCAGCGCAGGCACGGCCGCAAACCGCCTGCTTCGGCTTCCGCTGGGCTTCGATAAAACCGTACGTTTTCACGTAGCGGCGTCCGCGCCGGACACCCAGGCCGGCAATATACACCGGTGGTTACGACGCCGAACCAGAATTGGCAGTCCTGGCTCCGATCCTTCGTTACGACCGCTGTCCAGCATGCTTCTTGATCCAGGATTTCTACTGCGGTTTCGTTCACGATTCGATCATACGGCGACTCATTCGATCGTGCTATCCAAATGTTGCGGTCGAATTTCGCGCGTCTACGCTTTGTAAGATTAAAAGTCTGTGGCTCAGCGTATTTTTCGGTTGCCGTGGGCACAGCTAAGACCCGGCGTTCGTATATCCTTATTTGATACACCGTGCTCGAAGGTAACAATGTTGATCCAATCCTTCAGGCCCTGATAGTTCTCGGAGGAACCGCCTCTCTGGTCATTGCATCTGGTGCAAGACATACGGCACTCTCCGACCGTATGCGTAAACTTACGGAAGAATGGAGGGAGTTGGCAAAAGAGGATCCCTCGAAGCTCACCGAAATCGAAAAGGTAAGAGAGTTGTCGCTTCTTGAACAGATTCCGATCTTCAAGTATCGATGTTCTGCTTCGGTCTTTGCTCACATCTTCTTGTACTTGGCGCTAGCCGGCGAAGTGACTCTATTCGGAATCTATTTTTTCACGCGAGTTACCAATCCTACCTATGAGCCCAGCCTCTCCTATAAATTCGGACTTGGCACAATCTTTGCGCTATTAGCGCTTGGCGTTCTGACACATTGGGCGAACACCTTTGGGCAAACAAAGGACCGAGCTGTTTCTCGGCGGCTGCAAGCTTGCGATCATCAATATCCGAAACGATGAGCTCCGCTCCGGCCCGATGCGACAGCCGGCAAATCGTGCCGGTCGATTGGGAATGTCGAAGCGCTAGATCACCCCCTAAACGACAGCAGCCTCTCGCGCTACGGCATACCGGCTCTGTCGATAGGGCAGGCCCAGATGGTCCCGTAGAGTGTCGCCGGCATGGGCCATGTCGTGATACCCCCGCTCTTTCAGCACGGGCATTACATACTTCACGAAATCATCGAGCCCGGAGCCGATCACCGGGAGACCCAGCATGAAACCATCCGCTGCTCCCTCTTCCACCCAGCGAATCAGTTCATCGGCAACTGTGTCCGGCGTGCCAATGAGCCCTTCCGAGGTGCCGATATGCACTCGCTTGGTTGCAAACTCGAGCGCCACCTCACGCAGCGTCAAGCCGCGCTCACGGCCAAGCCGCCTGATGATATCGCCCGTCGAGCGAAAGCCGTCTGTGCCAAGATCACCCAGGTCGGGAAAGGGGCCATCCAGTGGATAAACGCTGAAATCGTGCTGCTCGAAGAAGTGGCTCAGCCAGTTCAGTGCGTCCTTAATCGATAGCAGGTCGCGAATCTCGCGAGACTTCGCTTCTACCTCCTCGGCCGTGGCGCCCACGATGGGCCCGACGCCCGGGAAAATTTTAACTTCGCAGGCGCGCCGTCCTTGCGCTTGGGCGCTCTCCTTGACGCGCCGGTAATAAGTGCGGCACTCCTCGAATGTTCCGCCATTGCTAAACACGGCGTCGGCATGCAACCCAGCCAGCCGAATACCCTCGTCCGAAGATCCGGCCTGGAAGATCAGCGGCTGTCCCTGGGCCGAACGTTCGATGTTCAGTGGCCCCTCGACCGAGAAGAAGCGGCCCTGGTGGTTGAGCCGATGCATCTTGTCGGGGTCGAAGAAGCGGCCGCTTTCGCGGTCGCGAATAAACGCGTCGTCGTCCCAGCTATCCCACAGTCCCTTGACCACCTCGATATACTCTTGCGCGAGCTGATAGCGCAGCGAATGATCAAGATGGGCGCGGCTATAGTTCTTGGCCGATCCTTCGAGCGGCGAAGTCACGGCGTTCCATCCGGCACGGCCCCCGCTGATCATGTCGATTGAGGCGAACTGACGTGCGACGGTGAAGGGCTCGCTATACGAGGTCGAAACGGTGCCGACCAACCCTATTTTCGAAGTCACTGCCGCAAGCGCCGATAGCAGCGCAACCGGTTCGAACCGGTCCAGGAAGTGTGGGTGCGAAACGGACTTCTCGTGGATGTACAGTCCGTCCGCTATGAAGACGAAATCGATGCCGACGGCTTCCGCCTGGCGCGCTTTGTCGATGTAGTAATTGAAGTTGATGCTGGCGTCGGCGGGCACGCTGGGATGCTTCCAGGAATTCATGTTGATACCAGCGCCCTGCAGCATGATGCCAAAGTTGATGCGTCGCTTGCTCAAGGACACCTCACTCTACACCTGTGCGCTCTTGGCCGCGAGCCGCGACTCTTGCCGCACACCCGTCGAGAGTGACAGTTCCGCGCAAATCCTGTGCAATTGCACGTCGCTGACGCCTTTCTGCGCGTCGGCCAGCTCTTTGAACCTCTTGAAAGCATGATCGAGCTGCTCACCGGCGATTTGGTAGCCGAGCTTCTCGAGCGTCGCGCGCAGCGCATTGCGACCGCTGTGTCTGCCCAGCACCAGGCGAGTTTCGCCGCCGCCCACTTCCGCGGCGTCCATGATTTCATAAGTACGCCGGTGCTTCAGTACCCCATCCTGGTGGATACCCGCCTCATGCGCGAAGGCATTGGCGCCCACAATCGCTTTGTTGGGCTGAACCAGCATGCCGGTGAAGCTACTCACCAGCTTGCTCGTACGGCAAATCTCTCGCGTCGAGATATTGGTCTCCAGGTTGAAAACGGACTTACGCGTGCGCAATGCCATGACGGTTTCAGCCAGGCAGGCGTTGCCGGCCCGCTCGCCGATGCCGTTGATGGTGACCTCAATCTGCCGGCCGCCGTTCGCAATGCCGGCCAGCGTGTTCGCAGTAGCCAAGCCCAAGTCATTGTGGCAATGAGCGCTCACGATCACGCCATCGGCCCGGGCGAAGCGCTGGCGAACGAAGCCGATCAACCCGCCGTATTCTTCCGGCAGCGCGTAGCCCACGGTATCGGGAATGTTGAGGGTCGTAGCGCCGGCGTCCACGGCCGCTTCAAGCACCTGCGCCATGAATTCGGGGTCGCTGCGCGTCGCGTCCTCCGGGCTGAACTCGATGTCACCGCACAGGCTGCGCGCGTACGTGACCGACTTGCGCGCCATCTCCAGTACCTCTGCCCGCGTCTTGCGCAGCTTGTATTCCAGATGAATGTCGCTGGTTGCGAGCACAATGTGAATGCGAGGATATTTGGCATCCCGCACGCCCAGCCAGGCGTCGTCGATGTCGGCTCGGCTCGCGCGCGCCATCGCCGCAATTCCCGGCGGCTCTGCCGGCCGGTCATGCTTGTCCATCCGCTTGGCTCGTCCGACGCTGATCGCGACCTGCTGCACCGCGCTCCTGTCGCCCGGACTCGAGGCGGGAAATCCGGCCTCGATGATATCTACGCCCAGCCGCGCCAGTTGCTCGGCGATCTCCAGTTTCTCGTCCGCGTTCAGCGTAGCGCCGGGGCTTTGTTCGCCGTCACGCAGCGTGGTGTCGAAGATACGCACCAGGTCAGGCGTGCTCGATCCCAGATTGGCGTCCTTGGCCGGTGTGCCGTTGTTCGTCGTGTTCATCGCTCATCCTCATCTACGCCTTAGGCTTTTACGGGCGTTACGCTAAACGAAGTATCATCGCGAGCCTTGTGACGTGCAAGCTGCTCCTTCAGCTCGGCGTTTATCTTGGCCAGCACGAGCCGCTCAGCACTGTGCAAAAAGAAATGATCGCCGGGATAGCGGAAATATCGCACCTCACCGGCCGTCTGGCTGCGCCAGCCTTGAAGGCCCGCCTCGGTGACCAGGCGGTCTTCGGTGCCGAACAGCACTAAGATCGGACACTCTAAGGGACGCTGTTCGACATACTCGTAGACGGCCGAGACCGTCAGGTCGGCACGCAGCCGCGGCAGCCAGAGGTCGCGCAGCGATTCTTCGGCCAACAACTCCTCGGGCATGCCGTTGTAGTCGCGCACGGCCGCGATGAACTCTGCGTCGGGCAACGCCTCGATCCCGGTGTCCCGCCACTTGAACTGTGGCGCATTCCGCGCCGATGCGATCAGCATCTCCGGCTGGCGCAGCCCGCGCGCGCGCAGTATCCGGATCACATCGAACCCGACCAGCGCTCCCATGCTGTGGCCAAAGAACACGAACGGCTTGTCCAGCAGCGGCAGTAAGGTCTCGGCCACAGCCGGCGCAATCGCGCGCATGTCGCTGAGCAGCGGCTCCTCCATCCGGTATTCGCGCCCCGGAAGCTGCACCGCAACTACCTGGACCAGCTCCAGCATGGCTGCCTGCCAGGAGCGGAAGATGGAAGCCGTAGCGCCCGCGTAATGGAAGCAAAACAGGCGCATCCGTGCCGGCTCCGCGCTCTTGCTGGCTTGCGTGATCAGCCACGGAGAAGCCGTCTGCGGCTCGGCCAGCACCTCGCCCGCGTCGCTCACATGTGCAGTTCCCAAGGCCGCCTCTCTCCTCTCATTCCGCCGCCATTCGCCTGTGTGGGCGGCAGGTCCTACATCACGCCGTGTTTCTTGAAAGCTTCGACCACGCTTTCACCGGCTTCAATGTCTTTGCGAACATTCCTTTCGAGCCGGCTTTTGGCGATGGCCCGATCAAGGATCTCCGCCTCTGCTTCCCGCGGAATCACGCACACCCCATCGCCATCGCCGAAAACCAGATCGCCCGGCCGGATCCGCACGCTCCCGATCTTGATCGAGCAGCGAAAGTCCACCACGTTATGGCGGCGCTGCAGCCCGTAGGCATAGTTGCCGTGGGCAAACGCCGGAATGTTCAGCGCCAGAATGCCGTTACCGTCGCGTATGTGCGCATTGACCACTACACCCGCCGCTCCCAGCTTCTGGGCGCGCGTTACCAGCATGTCTCCCAGGCGTGCCACGTTGGTCGGACCGCCGCTCGCAATATATACCTCGTTGGCGTGTAGCGCCTCAATCGACTCGAACAGCAACCCGAATGGCTTGGCGTCGAAACGCGCCGGTGCGCCATACTCCACCGGCGGCTCGTCCTGAACCGGCATCGCGCGCCCCACCATCACCATGTCGCTCCGCAGCGGCTGGATGTCGGGCGGCAGCATGGGAGATAAAAAACCAAGCTGCTCCATAACATCGCTTACCGGGCAAGTCGAGAGTTCATTCCGCATGAGCGCGAAGAGCTCTTCGTCCGTCTTCCAATGCGCCATATCTCTGTTGTCCCTCGAAGCAGGCCCGCTCACTCAGAAACGGCTCGAGCTCCCGATTGATGTGTGCAGCCACCGCCTCCTCGGCCTCGTGCAAGAAGAAGTGATCGCCCGGAAAACCGTAGCAGTGGAAGCTATTCCTGGTTTCCGCCTCCCAGCTAGCTAGTCCCAAGCTGTTAACTAGCTTGTCTTCGAAACCATGAAACACCACGATCCGGCAATTTAACGGCTCCTGCGGCTCGTAGCAGTAGGTTTCGTACACCGCGCCGTCGGCGCGAATGCGCGGCAGCAGCACCTCGAGCAATGCCGGGTTTTGCAGGACTACGTCCGGAGTGCCGTTGCAGCCCCGCAGGACTTCGATGAACTCTGGATCGGAAAGCCGATGCCGGATGACCGCGGGCTTGACCTGCGGACCATCCTGGCCCGAAGCGATCAGCAGCCTTGGCTCGGGCAGCCCGCGCCGCCGCAGCACCCGCGCCAGCTCAAAGCAAATCAGCGCGCCCGTGCTGTGCCCAAAAAACGCGTAGGGCTTGTCCAGCAGAGGCGGCAACGCATCCGCAAGCGGCGTCATGACCAACTCCATCGACTCCAGGAGCGGCTCGTCAAGACGGTTTTCCCGGCCGGGCAACTGTACCGCTATCAGTTCGATCTGTTCGGAAAACCACTTCGTCCAAGGCCGAAACATAGAGCCCCCGCCGCCCGCGTAGTGAAAGCAGAACAAGCGAAATTCGGCGTCACGCCTGCTCTGCTCGCTCAGGAAAACAAACCAGGGCGAACTCGTTTCCATGTAGCCCTGGGGTGACGCTTACGCGTTGGCCAACGCGGCTGCTGTTTCGGGCAGCGGCATGCGCAGGCGATTGTGATGATAGCGGTCCTCGCCCGCGACCAGCACCGTGGTGTACCGGTCCAGCGGCAATTCCTCGCCAAAGTGATGGAACGAGTCTTGGTTAGCGTACACCTTCACGTGGGTCGGAACGAACCGTGTGGCCCAGCCAAAGCGGGTTGAATTCTTGGTGGTGTTCGGATTCGACCCGTGCATGCACCGCGAGGTGAAAATACAGAATTGGCCCGGCCTCATTACCATGTGCGCGGCCTTCTCCTCATCCGGTTTCCAGTTCGGATCGAGCTTCAGCTTGTCATAGTCATATCCGTAAAAGCCAGCCCTCTCGCCGGTGTCGATCACTTTCTTATTGAAGTTCTCAGGCTCGAACGGAACGTTCCGCTTTTCGTCGAAGAACCAGGTTCGGTGGGTACCCGGCATCACCTTCAGGCAACCATTCTCTTTCGTCGCCTCGCTCATCGCCACCCAAGCCGTCAACTCCCACGGTATGCCTTCCTCGGCTGCTGTCGGAACCAGCTTTTCGGTGCCCTCAAACTCGACAAAGCTCTCCGCCTGGTGCCAATCCGTGCCTTCGTCGCCCGGATACTTGGGGAACCATTCGGTGCGCCAGCTCAACACGTCGGGCCCGAGAATGCTCGAGATGCGATGCACAATCTTCGGATGGCTGATAATTTTGTTCAGTTCCGGCAGGTCCAGGTGCCGGTCGTAATTCAGTTTGCTGTTTGGAAAAGGCGCCGCATCCGTGTCCAGAAGGTCCATGCGTACCTCTTCAAAGATGCGCGTCATTTCCTCGGGTTGATAAAGCGTGAACGGGCCCAAATAACCGTTCTGGTAAAAGAAGGCCTTTTCGGATTCGGAGAGATGATAGCTCTCGTTCATGTAATCCTCCTGTTTGCGGATGGAAACGGTTCCTATTCGGCGACGCAGAGCGCGGTGCGGCTCTCCTCCCGTTGAGCGTCGATCGCCGCACTGATGGCTGCGATGGTGGAGCGCGTTTTGTCGAAGAACATGCGCGGTTTCGGGGATACGCCGGTCTTCTCTTTGATCTGTTTCAACACCTCGACCAGGTTCAACGAGTTACCGCCGATATCCAGAAAGCGAGCATCGCTGCTCAAGTTTCTGACCCCAATCACGTTCTCCAAAATCTGAGTAACTACGGCTTCAGTTTCCATGGGCGGTCATAACCTCCTCGGCTTCTCGATTCATGCGGAACTCCAGTAGGGATAGTAGCGCCTTCCGGTCTGTCTTGCCCGATGACAGTAGCGGAAACTGATCGAGAACCGCCGCGTAGCGAGGCACCATGTAGCTCGGCAGTTGCTCCGCCAAACGGCGCCTGATCAGGTCGAGCTGCTGATCGGCGTGAAGGGTACGGCTCTTTTCGAGAAGTATCCCCGCTGCCAGGATCTTTTCTCCGTACTTGGAGTCGAGCACCACGATCTCTGAGTCGTGCACATGCGGGACGCTGTTGATCACGAACCGGACCTCGTTGAGGTGAACGCGGTAACCGCCGATGTTTACTTCGTTATCTTTCCGGCCGATATAGAACAGGCTTCCGTCCTCTAGATAGGTGCAGATATCGCCCGTCCGATAGCAGCGTACGCCATGCAGCCAAGTAACCGCCTTGGCCGTCTCTTCCGCTAGATTCCAGTAGCCCAGCATCACCTGGGTGCCGCCAATCAGCAGCTCGCCCGGCACATTCGCGGCGTCAATCTGCTCGCCTTCGCTACCCACCAGGAAGGCGTCGACATGCCTGAGCGCCTTGCCTATCGGGTAGAGCTGCTGCCGGTTGGGCTCGATCTCGCGAATGACGTACGCGGTCGCCGCACAGGTGCATTCGGTCGGCCCGTAGGCGTTTATCACTTTTACGCCCGTATTTTTTGTCATCCAACGCTGGACGGTTTTAATGTCCGGCACATCGGTGCCGGTCAGGATCGTCTGCAGATGGGGCAGCCGGGCAGAATCGAACTCGCCGGCTTGAGCAATGAGGCCGAGCATCATGCCCCAAGCCGAGAAGTGGGTCACGCCGTTGGCCTGAATGGTGTCGAACATCATATCGGGCACAGCGAAGTCGTCATACACATGCAAGCGGGCGCCCTCCGAGAGCGGAAAGAGCATGTCCATCAGATACACGTCGAAATTCAGCGGAGAAAAGCTGGCACACACCGAATCGGCGCGAACATCGAATATTTCGCGGGTTCCTTCAAAGAAATCCGCGATGCTGCGATGGTCGATCAGTACGCCCTTGGGCCGTCCCGTCGAGCCCGACGTGTAGATGCAGTAGGCCGCGGCCTCTAGGTCCGGACTCGGGAGCGGCACGGATGAGCCTTGCTCATCGACTCCTGCGCGTTCTTCCGCCAGCAGCCGTTCCAGATCTCTCACCAGCAGAATGTTTCCGCGCGTGGAACTGTGCCCGGCTACCACGTCCAGCAGATCCTCCTCTGTAATCACGGCGGCAGGCGCAATATCGCCCAGGATGTATTGCAACCGGGCTGCCGGCATGCGCGGGTCGAGCGGTACATGAATACAGCCTGCCTTGAAGGTCCCTAAAATCGCGGCCACCAGAATGGCTCGCCGATTCGCCACCATCACCACGCGGTCTCCCGCTTCGCACCCGAGCTCACGCAAATGGGCGGCGAAACGAGTGCCGAAACGGTCTAAAGCATGATAGTCAACGCTGACAGTACTGTCACTTAGTGCGCATTTAGTCGGGCTACTGCGCGCATGATTTCGAATGGCTTCGAGGATGTGTTGACGCATGCGGCGGAGCCCTTCTGCGAACCTTCTATCAGCCGTTAGGATTCATATAATAGCACTTCTGCGAGAAATACAAATAAATTTTTTGCCTATTCAGAATATTGCTGTAACTTCCACAACTAACATCGATTATGATGACGAAGTGACGCCCGTCCCGTCGCATGAGCTGGAGGGACTCGCCACTGGCAGCCACTCTCGGTGTACGCCCGCGAGCCGTGAGCCAATGCGAGGATCGGCGCGCAAAACGATCTTCACCCATCGAGAAGGCTTTCGCGCCAGATGCCGCGCTCAAAGCCGGCCACGGCGTCTGTGGCACAAAGCTCGACCCTATAATCAGCAGTATCGGCTGGATAGAAGGTGCATATGGAGATAGGCTTTATTGGTCTCGGCGTAATGGGACAGCCGATGGCGCTCAATCTGGCGCGTGCGGGAACACCGCTTGTTGTCTGGAACCGCTCTCCGGAAAAAACCAAGCCATTGAGCGCCGCGGGCGCAACCGTGGCGGACAGCCCTGACGAAGTATTCAGGCGCACGCGCATCGTCATCGTCATGCTGGCCAATGGCGAGGTGATCGACTCCGTATTGGGCCGCGGAACGCCGGAGTTCGGCGCGAACGTCGCACAGCACACGATCGTCCAAATGGGAACCATTTCGGCTCACTATTCGCGCGGGCTCGACGCCGATATTCGCGCCGCTGGCGGCAGCTATGTAGAGGCGCCCGTGTCCGGCTCGCGCAAGCCCGCCGAAGCGGGCCAGCTTGTGGTGCTGCTCGCCGGCGAACCCGCCATCGTCGACCAGGTTCGCCCGCTGCTTCAACCCATGTGCCACCAGAGCATCGTGTGCGGACCCGTCCCGAACGGGGTGCTGATGAAGCTTTCGGTCAACCTATTCTTGATCACCATGGTCACTGGCCTGGCCGAGGCGTCGCATTTTGCTGCCCGCCATGGCCTGGACATGCAGCAGTTCGTGGCCGTGCTCGACGCCGGACCCATGGCCAGCAGCGTGTCGCGCGCCAAGGCGGTTAAGCTCGTTGCCCGTGATTTCGCGGTCCAGGCTTCGGCGGCCGATGTCTTCTACAACAACCGGCTGATCGCCGAAGCGGCAAGACAGTCCAATCTGGCGTCGCCCCTGCTGGACGTCTGCCATTCCTTATTTAGCGAGGCAGTGGCGCTCGGCTACGGCCCAGCCGACATGGCGGCGGTGGTGCGTGCCATCGAAGCCCGCACCGATGGCGGAGCTGAACCCGAGTTGCGTTCTACTATGCAGGCCTAAGTGGATGAGCCGCATCGTCTTCTCCTCTTTTGCCGCCAAAGGCCATATCAATCCCATCCTCGCGCTCGCCAAAAGCCTGGTTGATCTGGGCCATGCGGGCGGCTGGCTGGCGCGCCCTATGGGCCCCATGAACGGACGCCCCGACGTGCCCGGTATCGAGCAGCTTCAAATCGACTGGAACTGGATGCCGCCAGGGCGGCAATTGCTCCTGGCCGGCGTGGCGCGTGACTTCGCCAAATACGTCGCCTTCAACCTGGAAGGCAGGATCAATAGCATACAAGCGCTGATGCCCCGCTACCGGCGCGCCCTGCGCGAGTTCCGCGCCGGACTGCTGATCACCGACGGCCAGATCTACCCCGCTCAGATCGCCGCGCACCTGGAGGGCATACCCTATATCTGCGTCAGCACATCGCCCGCCTTCCTCATGCCGCCCGGCTTCGATTGCGACATGACGCGCGCGGTGGCGTCGGTGGCCTCCCAGCGCGCCGCGATTTTCGAACAACACGGCCTGACTCCCAACTTCGCCGGCTGGGAATATTTCTCGCCCTATCTCAACCTCGTCTTTGTCGTGCCCGAGTTCGTCCAGGCGGGCCGGCCTGTCCCACCGCGCACTCTGCTCGCCGGCCGTTCCATCTACTTAGACCGCAGCGACGATCCCTCCGACTTCCCTTGGAATCGCCTCGCCCCGGACCGGCCGCTCGCCTATCTCAGCTTCGGCACGCTCTACTGGGATCAGCCGGATCTCCTCCGCACCGTCGCTCAGGCGGCCGACGAGCTCGGTCTGCAGCTTGTCGCCGCCGTCGGCCCGCTGATCGATACCGGCATCATCGGTGAGTTGCCCTCATCGACCCTGGCCGTGCGCTACGCGCCGCAGCTTGATCTCCTCAAACGCGCCGCCGTCGCGATCTCGCATGCCGGCGCCAATACCATCGCCGAAGCCCTCAACGAAGGCGTCCCGCAACTGGTCATTCCGCTGTGCACAGATCAGCCGATCAATGCGTATTTCCTCCAACACACCGGCGCGGGCGTCGCCATTGCACCGGGTGCGCTGACGGTCGAGAACTGCCGCGCCGCCCTCGCCAGGCTGCTTCCATTCGATAGCAGCTTCCGCGCTGCGGCTCGAAAGCTCCAGCGCGCCTACCGGACCAGCGACGGAGTGGCGCTCGCCTTGCAGCATGTTACGCCGTTGTTGGGCGCCGGACGTGCCGGCCTGCTTCCCGAACGGAACGCTTCGGCCACTCGCAGCCAATAAAAAAGCCGAACGGCAACTTGCGCCGTTCGGCCTCTCGTCTCGGAGCGGATGGAACTCACGAGAGGAAGATTTTAATGGCTGGTGTCGCTCGGTTGTTTGACGCTCGAAGTCGTGGCGGGTTGACTCGCGCTACCCTGAGCCGATCCGGCCACCACGCCTTTGTTCACCAGAACTTTTATCTCCACCCGCCGGTTCAATTTGCGACCGGCTGCCGTGTTGTTTGCCGCTGCTTCATGCGTTGTCCCCATCCCTGCAGGCGTCAGAATTCGATGAATCGGAATGTTGCCCTGCTCTTCCAGATATTGGATAACAGCATGTGCGCGCTTCTCGCTGAGTTCTTGATTCACCGCCGCGTTTCCTGTCTTGTCCGCGTATCCGGCAACCTCAAAGACGTATCCCTTCTCGTTCAACGCCTTTTGGGCGAGGTCGTCCAGCTTCTGTTTGTCATCCGCCGACAACACCACGCTGTTCACCCGGAAATACACCACCTCCGAGTACTTGGTGTCGTAATTGTCCAGGTCGGACACGCGATTGTTTACATCGCTCACGCCCTGGTTGGCTTGGTCGGCCTCTGTTTTTACTTGCCCAACCTGGGTCTGCACCTGCCCAACCTGTTGCTGCGTTTGCTTCTCGGTGTCCTCCAACTGGCCCTGCCGGTTCTCAATCTGGCCAGCTCGATTTTCGAGTGTCCCGGTCCGCCCTTCGAGCGTACCCGTTCGCGCCTCGAGCGGAGCGACCCGCGTGTCGATCTGTCGCGACGCCTTCATCGAGTTCGGATCGAAACTCACCTTTTCGGCTACTAAGTCGCCCTTATCGTTTCCCTTGCCCTGCACCTCCACTCGCAAACCGGGCACCAGCGAATCCAGGTTCATTGCCGTATGCCGTCCGAAGCCCTTCTTCAGTTCAATCTTCGTCGTGTTCGTTAGATCGACGATGCCTATGCTGTCGTCATCGCCCCGCACCTTCAGCACGTCGCCTTGGTGCGCCACGATTACGCCTTGCACTTTGCTCTTTTCTCCTGCCGTAAATGTGCGAGCATTCGGCTCCACGCGCGCCATCGTCAGCGTCGCCGTCAATAGGCAGATTGCTGACGCGCCCAGCACGCCTTGCAAAAATCTCGGTGTTTTTATTTGCTCCATAGTTTTCTTACGCGCACCTCCTGTGCTTCGTTCCTGGCACAACACCATCCGTAGCGAGTCTTATAGTCTTCGCGTGTTAGACGTTCGCGCTTTTATACCCGTAACTTAATTTTCACGACTTCGCTCTGGTACCGGCAAGCTAAATCAGCTAAGGCATTCGTTTCCAGTGATATAAAGAAATCCTCATGCCTGGCCAGCCAGAACGTTCCACACCCTCCCAGCCCGGCTTCCATGGTTGGCTGATTGTTTCGACAGCTTTCATCACCTTCGGAATCGCGGTCGGCGTTCCCTACTACAACCTTCCTTTCTTCTACGACTACTTTCAAGAAACCTTCCACTGGAACCTCGGCCAGATCACGCTCGGCTTTCCTATCGCCGCACTGCTCACCATCTGGATAGGCCCCGCGCTGGTGCCCCGTTTCAGTCCCCGCAAGCTCATCCTTCTTGGTACGGCGCTTACAGCCGTCGCCTTGTTTGGCTTCGGCGTCATGCGCGGCTCGGTCACTGTATATTTCGTTTTCTATTTCGTTTACACCGTGGGCTACATCTTCTCCGGCCCGATTCCACACCAGATTCTGGTCTCTTATTGGTTTCGGAAGAAGCGCGGCAGAGCGATGGGAATCGTCTACGTCGGAGTGGGCCTATTCGGCGGGCTCGGATCGTTTTTCGTCCATTCCGTCACGGACCGTTACGGATTCCAAACCGCGTTGCTTGCCCTCGGCGCCCTGATGTTCATTACCTGGCCGCTGGCGCTTTTTCTGCTGAAGGATAAGCCGGAAGAGATCGGCCAGTATACCGATGGAGCGAGCCATCCTCCACCGGATGTCAAGCTTGCCGCCCGCAGCTTTCCGGATTTGATGCGTAATGGCTCGTTCTGGCTGCTGCTGCTCGGCAGCATCTGCTCCATCGGCTCAATCGGCTCCATCAATACGCACATGAAGTTTGCCTTTCGAGACGCGGGCTTCACTAATCAGGCAGTACTCGACGCCACCTGGACCAGCGCTTCCGTGCTGATCCTCTGGTCCAGCATCGTGGGCCGGCTCAGTATCGGCTATCTCGCGGACCTGTTTTCGAAGAAGCGCGTCATGACCGCCACTTACTTCGTCGTCGCTCTCACCATCCTGTTGTTGCTCTGGGTGTCGCCCACCCATCACGGTTCGGTCTACCTGTTCGCCGCCGTCTTCGGCTTCTCCATGGGAGCAGATTACATGCTAATTCCGCTGATGGCGGCCGAGCAGTTCGGCATCAACACGCTCGTCCGTGCGATGGCCATCATTCTGCCCGTCAATACGATCGGCCAGACCTGGTGTCCCTATCTGGTCGCGGCACTGCGAGAGCACTTCGGTAATTATCTGGCGCCCATGTCAGTGGTATTCGCCATCGCCATGCTGGGCGCGCTCGCGATCGCCGCCATGCCGCAAGTTGCCGAGCCACGACCGTAAGCTACCGAGCCACGACCGTGGGGGAGTGGTCCTGCAAGAGTCCGCCCGCCGCGCTAATTACGATGCAGGCTTCGCGTCGGCCGCAGCCGGCTTCACTTTGTTCGGTTCGTCCGCCGCTGGTTTCGTTGCCGGTTTCGGCGGCGGCAACGGCTTGCGCGGCAGCATCTGGGGACGATTCGCCGTCAGATAGACAAACGCGGCCACGATGGTTGCCGCCTGCTTTAGATCATTCTCTGACACATGATCGTACACGTCCATGTTCGAGTGGTGAGTCAGCGTCGAATACTCGAGCTCATCCTGCACGAATTGGAATCCCGGCAGTCCGACCGCATCGAAACTAAGATGATCCGTGCCTCCTGTATCGCGAACCGTAATCGCATCCGCGTCCATATCTTTGAAGGCCGTGAACCACTGCTCGAAAATCGGCCGGCACATATCGTTCTGCTGCAGATAAATCCCGCGAATACGCCCGCTCCCGTTATCCACATTGAAATAGCCGTCAAGCTTGGCGTGCTCGGAGGTTAGCTTCATAGTCTCAGGATCGCCGAAGTGTTCTTTGACGTAAGCCTTCGAGCCCAGCAGCCCTTCCTCTTCCCCGCCCCACAGCGCCATGCGCACGGTGCGATCCATTTTCAGGTTGAGCGTCTTCAACAGGCGCATCGCTTCAATCATGACCGCGCTCCCGGCGCCATTATCGGTCGCTCCCGTCCCGCCGTGCCAGGAATCAAGGTGCGCACCCAGCATCACAATCTCGTCTTTCCTCGCTCCACCCGGAATCTCTGCGATCACGTTGACCGAATCCTGCGGTGGCAGCACCTCGGCTGTCACCTCCAGGTCCAGCTTTACGGGAATCCCGTGCGAGAGTAGGCGATAAATCCGGTTGTAGTGTTCCGGAGTCACCACGATGCTGGGCGGCGCAATCGGTTCCTTGATGTCGCGATCTCCCGCCGAAGAGCCAAAGACCGTCCCGTCGTCGCCAGCGTAACCATAGCTCAACACAGCGGCCGGTTCTTCGCCGGCCAGGAAAGCAGAAATCTTCTTCCGCATGGCGCGAACCTCATCCGGCGTCATGCTCTGCCACCCCCCGGGCAGCCGTGACCGGTACGCGGCCGAATAGTTGCCCGAAGCGGCTTCCGGGTACTTCTCGAGCGCCGTCAACTCGGCCTCGCCGTAGCGCGATGACAAAGGTTTGGTACTCAATTCGAGTTCGCGTGGCGCTGAGGCAAGCACGACTTTGCCCTTCAGCTTGCCCTTGTACTTGGCCATGTCCGCTTCGATAGTGATGGGCGCGATCATGGCTTCAGCCGTTACGGGCCCATTCGTCGACGCACTCCAAGCCAGCGGAAAACCGATCAGCGCCATGTACTGCGGCTCGGTCATCGCTGCATAGTATTTGACGACTCGCCAACTTCGCCCAAAGGGTCCCCACTTCTCGGTCTTCGCATTCACCCCGAGCTCGTTCATCTGCTTCACCACCCAATCGGCTGCCTTGAAAAAATTCGGCGAATTTGTCAGCCGCGGTCCGTTGACGTCGGTCAGGTAAAACAGCGTGTCCATCACCTTCGAATGCTGGCGCTCTTCAGCGCGGATGCGTTGAATGGTGTAGAGATCCATCTGCTCTTCCGCAGCCTGGCTAATGGAAGTCACCATTGCCAGCAGCGCCGCGCAACCGGCAACACGAGTTCGAGTTGACATACTCATCTAACCCCCAAAGACGGCGCCGGCACGACCAGCGGAATCGCCGCTCCATACAGCCGGTAATAACGCCGATGACGAAAACACGCTCTCGTGCAGGAGAGGCCGAACAATATAACGATCAGTACTGCGATCGAACATCCGATTGCTATGTTCTTTGCGACGGATTGCCCGCCCGGCGGCTGCATGGGCTGCGGCGGAATGGACTGCTGATACTGCGGCTGCTGGCCTGGATATGGGTTATACGGCTGAGAAGCGGAGCTGCCGAGCGAGGTGCCGCAATTCGCGCAGAACTTCGCGTTGTCTGCATTTGCCAATCCACAATTCGGGCATGTCATTCTTAGCTACTGTATCGAAGTTGCCAAACCGGCGCGCGGCTGTCTGGTGTTTACGATATGTTCCCGTGAGTCCACAAGAATGTCTGCAGCTCAGTAAAAACCTAGGCTAAAAACGGCAGGCCCAGCCACCAATAGTGCTTCTAATTATCCCTGCTTACGCCGACATATCTATTGAGCTGCATGAGATCGACCATTCTAACCATCCTTCCACACCCGAGTGAACGGCAAGCCGGAATGCGTCCTGCGCTCGCCGCCGTAACCTCTACTCCAGGAATGACGCCGCAGGATGCGACACCGCGAACGCCCGATACCCTGCCATCTATCGAAGCGGTTTTATTACAGAGATTGCTCGCCGAAGTGGAAGCGCGGCAGCTAACGCGAGCGCAGCCGACTTATGTGATCGATCAATCGCCCGCACCTCGGCAGGTAATTTTGGTTCGTATACTGTGGTCTCTGCTTTGGGTGCTATCCATCATTGTTTGTGTCTTCTTGGTCAAATACCTCGACAGCCAAACGATGGTTCCGCGCGCGGATGCTGGGCAATTACGGCCGATTGAGAGGTTGACAGCGAGCATCGGCGATCAACAGAAGGAATTTTCGACCATGGTCGATTCGCTAAATGGGTTGGCTAGCGTCATCGCGTTGAACGCGACGCGGACCGCGGCCATTCCGGGTATTTTGAACAGGCTGAACAGTGACTTACAACAGGTTCGCGAGCCGCTGGTTCCAAAGCCGGTCGGTCTGGCGGCAGAGGACGCCGCCGCAGCGCCGATTCCGATGGGCGGCCATCACCATCCACCTATTCAGGTCGCCACCGTGGCGCCACAGGGCGCTAGCGTGCACTACAACTCTCTGGGAGTGATGGATTACTGGCTAGTCCCGCGAACGGTATCTGGTATGCATACTATGGTCAAAGTAGTGCCGATCTCGCAAACCAATGCCGGGAGTTTTGTCCACGATATCGCGGAAGCTAAGGACTATTTCCTGACGCAAGCGGGCGATTGGATCGCGGTGTCTGAAGTGAATGGCAACCAGTAGTGCTCGGAATTTAAGAGGCGGGTTAGTACCGTTAGGATTTCTCGGCCTAATAGCGTTGTCTTCGGCGCAAGTGGCGCCGCAATCCCGCGTTCCTAGCTTACGGATCGACGATACCCAGATTGTGGAGATTAGCGGCCACCTCCCGCCGTTGGCACGCGCCGAGTACGACCGGGGTAGCGTCTCGGCGTCATTTCCGCTTAATTACGTCACTATGGTATTCAAGCCGTCACCTCAGCAACGGCAGCAGTTACAGCAACTACTCTTCCAGCAGCAAGATCCTATGTCCAGAAACTACCATCGCTGGCTCACTCCGGAAGAATACGGCCAGCGTTTTGGTCTCGCTAGCGAAGATCTAGACCAGATTCAGCACTGGTTGCAATCGAATGGTTTTCACATCATACGCACAGCGCGGGCTAGAAACTGGATCGCCTTTAGTGGCGCCGCGGGTCAAGTTCAAAGGACATTCCACAGTGAAATTCATCGATATGTTGTTCATGGTGAGACACACTTTGCTAACGCGACCAACCCTTCCGTTCCTGCCGCCCTCGCACCCATGGCTTTGGGACTACGAGGGCTTGATGACTTTCGACTCAAACCACAAACACCGAGGAGAAAAGCAGACCCGGGCGAACCTGACTATACCAACTTATCCGAGGTGCACTACTTAGCGCCTGCCGACATCGCCACCATCTACGATCTGAATCCGCTTTATGCTTCCAGTATTGACGGGACCGGGCAAAAGATCGTTGTCGTCGGCCAGACCGATGTCAATTTGTCCGATGTAGCGGCGTTTCGCCAGATATTCAACCTCTCGGACAATCCTCCTCTGCTGCAGCTCTACGGACCGGATCCAGGAGTGAGTGGCGAGGATGAGATCGAAGCAGACCTGGATTTGGAATGGACGGGTGCTGTCGCTCGGAACGCGACGATCATTTACGTGTACTCGGCCGATGTATTCACTTCCGTGCAAAGTGCCATCGACGACAACCTCGCGCCCGTCATCAGCATGAGCTACGGCGGGTGCGAGGCGGAACAATCAATTGGATTTCTCGATACGGGGCAACAGCTCGCGCAACAGGCTAACGCTCAGGGCATCACTTGGGTAGCCTCTTCAGGCGATGCTGGCCCGGCGGCTTGTGACTGGGGCCACCCGGCGCCACGTTCCGCCACGCACGGATATGCAGTGAATTTCCCGGCCAGCATACCGGAAGTAACCGCCGTCGGTGGCACCGAGTTCAATGAGGGCAGCGGCATCTATTGGAACTATTGGAACGACAGTAATCAGGGCTCAGCCGTCTCTTACATTCCAGAGAAGGCGTGGAACGACACGGCGCTGAACGGCACACTAGTCGCAAGTGGCGGGGGCGACAGCATCCATTACGGGGTGCCCTGGTGGCAGATCGGCGCATCGTTCTCAAACGACCAATGGCGAGAGGTGCCCGACGTCTCGCTTACCGCCTCGGCGGATCACGATGGCTATATCATTTGTACGCCGAGCCTACCTTGCCCGCTAACATGGCAGCAATCCGGATTTTATGTCGCAGGTGGCACGTCCGCTTCTACGCCGGTCTTCGCCGGGATGCTCGCGTTACTGAACCACTACCAAGTTTCGATTGGCGGCCAGCCAGGGCTTGGAAATATAAATCCAAACCTGTACTGGATGGCACTGAACCGCCCTGGCGTATTTCACGACATAACTAAAGGCGACAATATCGTCCCGTGCTTAATGGGAAGCATTGACTGCAATAGTGGCAGTTTGGGGTTTAGTGCAGCGCCGGGCTATGACCGGGCCACTGGATTGGGATCTGTCGACGCGGATCGGTTCGTCGCAGCCTGGGCTTCCACACCAGGAGTACAACTTCAAGCAGCCTACCCGGCCGGCGGCTTAACGCTCAGTCAAGGTCAATCGGTCCAGATCGGGCTTTTCACGCTGGTCATGCAAGGCGATGGCAATCTCGTGCTATATGAACAGGACGGCCCGGCCGTATGGGACAGCGGTACGTATGGCCAGAACTGCCGTGGTAACCAATGCTTCGCGGTATTCCAGCCGGACGGCAATTTCGTGGTCTATAACGGCACAACGGCGCTCTGGAACAGCGGTACATATGGACATTCAGGAGCGCAACTGGTGCTTTCGGCTGAGACACCCCCGTTAAAAATTGTCGATGCCAATCAGTCCGTCCTTTGGTTCGCGCCCCAGAAATTCGGCCCGGGAAGCCTGACGCTGCCGCAGGGTAACTCCGTGAATTTCGGACCGTACATTCTGGTCATGCAGAACGATGGAAACCTGGTCCTTTATCAAGCGCAGTACGGGTCGGCCGTCTGGAGCAGCGGCACAGGCGGCCAGGATTGCACTAGCGATCAGTGCTTTGCTGTATTCCAAACGGACGGCAACTTCGTTGTTTATAACGGTGTGACACCGCTTTGGAATAGCGCTACCTACGGAAATCCGGGAGCGCAACTTGTACTGTCCTCGCAATCACCTCAGATTGAGGTTGTAGTGGGTGACGGGTCGATTCTTTGGGCCAACAAACCGATATTCAGTGCCGGCAATTTCATCCTCCCGCAGGGTGCATGGATTCCCTGCGGAGAGTTTGCCCTGATCATGCAAAACGATGGCAATTTGGTTCTTTATCAAGGCGCGGGGCCAGCTGTCTGGAGCACCGGCACGTATGGCCAGAACTGCGGGACCGGTCAGTGCTTCGCGGTATTCCAGGGTGATGGCAACTTCGTCGTTTATAACGGCACTACGCCCCTCTGGAACAGCGGTACGTACGGGAATCCAGAGGCACAATTGATACTCTCGGGCCAGACACCGCAGCTCGAGATAGTCGGCGGTAACCAATCCATCCTGTGGGCGAGTTTCTGAGTATCAGGCTCGTCCGCAGCGGAGCCTGCGCTTCATTTGAGGAACGGAACGCCTACACCTGATGTAACCAAATGCCTCTCGGTTCGTATAACCGATTATGTCGTTTTGAAAGGACACACCCATGCCCGGCTGGTGGCGAGATTTCTCGTTTGGCTTGCGAATAATGCGCAAAAACAAGGCTTTTGCCTTCATCGCCGTCCTGGCGCTCGCTCTCGGGATCGGGCCAAATACCGCGATATTCAGCGTCATCTACGCAACCCTGCTGGCTCCGATGCCTTATCCGCAGGGGGATCAGTTGGTGATGGTTTGGTCGAAGATTCAGGGGAACCGAAACGGCGTGGCGGCAGGCGATTACCTGGACTGGAGGAATCAAAGCCGGTCCTTTCAAGGCTTGTGGGCGTGGAGCGGTTTTAGCGCGAACCTGGGAGGCAGGCAGGATCCAGAACAGGTGCCGGGCAGCCAGAACGTGCCGGGCATGACGGACGGTTTGGGCGTCAAGCCGATGCTGGGGCGCGACTTTCTCCCGGAAGAGAGCCTGCCCGGGCGGAACCATGTGACGATTCTGCGCCACAGACTATGGGTACGCAAATTTGGCAGTCGACCGGATATCATAGGGCGCCAGATCCACATCAACGATCAGCTCTATACAGTCGTCGGCGTCATGCCACCAGGACAGCAGGACCGGATGCCCAACGACTTGATGGTGCCGCTTTCATTGAAGCCCGAGCAGATCAACCACGATTTTCATTGGCTGCTGGTGATGGGCCGTCTCAAACCAGGTATCAGTATTAAGCAGGCCCAAGCCGATATGGATGCCGTCACTCGGCATATCGGAGAGGTCTATCCACAAGACAAAGGATGGGGTGCGACGGTGGAACCGCTGCGCAACGATTTCCTACCGCGAGAGAGGATCGCCGGGTTGTGGCTGCTGATGGGCGGCGTAGGTTTTGTGCTGCTCATTGCGTGCGCGAATGTCGCCAACCTTTTGCTTGCGCGTGGAACGGCCAGGCAGCGGGAAGTCGCTGTCCGGGCATCGTTGGGAGCATCGAGAAAGCGATTGTTCGGACAACTCTTGACGGAAAGTCTGGCGCTGGCGCTCGTGGGTGGCGTTCTGGGAGTTGCCTTGGGTTGGGCAATTCTAAAGGCAGTCGTGGCGTTCATGCCAGACCAGACGCTACCTTCGGAGGCCGACGTGAGCTTGAATTTGCCCGTGCTGTTGTTCACGCTGGCCGCCACGCTCATTGCGGGAATTCTGGCTGGCTGCGCGCCGGCGTTCCAAGCGGCGCGGCTGGACTTGAATGAGACCTTAAAGCAATCGGGCCGCTCGGTGAGTAGCGGCCGCCATTGGTTGCGCAGGGTGCTAGTCGTGGCGGAGTTTACGCTGGCGCTCACGCTGCTTGCGGGCGCGGGGCTCGCGATTCATAGTTTTTGGAAGATTACGTCGCTTGATTTAGGCATTCGCGCCGATCACATCTTGACCTTTTACCTTCCCGTACCCGAAGGAAGGCTCACGAGCGCGGACCAGATCCGCAATTTCTACACCCAGATGCTCGCCAATATCGAAGCTGTGCCCGGCGTTTCGCACGCGACCGTGACGACGGGAATGCCGGTGCAAGGGACTGGCTTCGGTATGCCGTTTTATCTGGAAGGGAAGCCGTTTGGGAATCCGGCGGACCGGCCGGGCGCTGGATTCCAGATGGTGAGCGAAGGATACTTCGATACCTTCGGCGTGCGAGTCGTGAAGGGCCGGCGTTTCGATGCGCACGATGTGGCGGGAGCGCCGCTCGTGGCAATGGTCGACGAAAATTTTGCGCGAAAGTATCTGAAGAATGTGGATCCATTGCGTCAGCGCGTAATGGTGGAGCAACTCGTGCCGGGCGTAACGAAATTGGGGCCCGCGCTGGCGTGGCAGATCGTAGGAATTTTTCATTCCGTGCAATACGGCGACCGGCCAGGCGATTTCGCAGTCATGTATGTGCCATTCGCGCAGAGCCCGTGGCCGCAAGCACAGATTGCGGTCCGCACGAGCGGCGAACCGGCCGCGATCACGAAGAACATTGCGGCGGCTGTGCACATAATGGCGCCGACGCTGCCGCTTGCGGGTACGGAAACCATGGATCACATTGTCAACGAATCGCGCGCGGGCGACCGGTTCGATGCTTTGCTTTACGGCAGCTTCGCGGCGGTAGCGCTGCTGCTTGCCGCCTTAGGCATCTACGGAGTAATTGCCTTTCTCGTCGAGCAGCGTACGCACGAGATCGGGCTGCGCATGGCTTTGGGCGCTGGACGGTTGGCGGTGCTGCAACTGGTGGTTTCCGAGGGCATGGTGCTGGCCGTGGCGGGACTGGGCTTGGGATTGGTGGGTGCTTGGCTGGTCGGGCGCGCGATGCAATCTATGCTCTATGGCGTAACTGCGCTCGATTATGGTGTCTTTGGCGCGGTAGGCGCCGTGCTTCTCGGCTCTGCTCTGTTGGCATGTTACATCCCAGCTCAACGTGCGGCCACGGTAGATCCGATGCTGGCGCTGCGCCAGGACTAGTGGCTGGACAGCAAGTGCACATTGCGCCTTAAAAGGCGAAAAGGAAGCGGGCGTCACACCTAAGTTTGTGAGTAACGCCCACGGCGAAGTAGAAGGCTCTTCAAACAACCGCCGTTGCTTTAGGACCGGCGGGTCTTGCGGCGAGAGGCCAATCCAACCCCCAGCAGACCAGCGCCCATCAACAGCATGGAAGCAGGCTCGGGAGTCGTGACCGGAATCACCGTCGCCGTAAAAGTTGCTGAGAACGGCGTGTCGATCGGGAGACTGCTAAAGAGATCCGCCACGGTCTCTCCGTCGAACGTCGCCGAGAACGTGCCGGTAAAAGTATCGACCTTCGAGTTGGTATTGGTGTCCCAGATGTAGCCGTCCACGTCAAACGAAGCGACTGCGCCATCCGGAGTATCCGTCAACGTGAAGGGTCCCACAGCTCCCGGGGGAATGTTGGTCGCCCAGAGTTGCAGATTGGATCCGCCAGTATCGAAAGTCATGAAGGCGCTCGGGAGCGTTACTGGCCCGGTCCCCTCGTTCAAGCTCTGGATCGTGCCAAATTCACCCGTGGTGACACCAGCGCTCGAGAACACGCCGGCATTGACCAGCGAGATTTCATACGTGCCATAACCCGGCGCGGGTGTGTAAGGAGCGCCGTTGGGATACTGCCCGAAATCAATATAGTTCGAGCCGACCTGAGCGTCACCGTTGATTCCCAATTGAATCGTCGAGGCCGAAGCGGTGATTGCAAAACATGCCACCAATGCCGGGCCGAAAATGTTTACTTTGAATCTCATAAATATTCCTCCGAAAAGTTAGTTGCACTACGCGAGAGAAAGCCTTGTGAACGATTTTCCGTCAAGACAGCACCTTAATTCAAGAATCACCCGTACCGGCGGTACGTAAGGGTAACTAGATCCATTCGCCCAATCTCGGTCTTTCAACTTTCATTGGCTACGTTGAAAGGCTGGGCACTATTGATTCCAGCAATCTACGCGTGAACAATACTGTTTTTCGATACTGCGTTCACGTATTCGCCAATCCGCCGCAAGGGACTCTTCTGGATATGAACATCACGTTCAACACAGCGCTGAACACACCCCACCCTATTCTTTGACGCTGCCGACCAGGCTGTCACCAGTCGCCTACAACTCCACCGGCAATCACCCTCCACAGAAAACTCGCCTTATGAACTCGTCACGCAGTTCGCAACCACACCAGGTCTTCCAGAAGGCCTGACCACCGACTGCGGCTTGTGCGTGTTCAGGGCGGGCATGATGGGAATGCATAGAGCCGAGCCCCCATGCAAACCGTTGATTTTTTTGGAGCGGGAGACGGGGATCGAACCCGCGACGTCCAGCTTGGGAAGCTGGCATTCTACCGCTGAATTACTCCCGCTCAGCAGCAACAGTTTCGGCCTAAGCAAGCATTGGCGCTCCAACCATCCTACACAATCTGGCTCGCCTGACGCATAGGTGCCTGCGAAAATAGGTTCCGAACTCATTGATGCGCAGCCCGCAAGAAATCGCGTTCCGGCTCCGGCAGGAGATTCGAAACATCCGACTACTGGCGTTTCCGCCGAAGCTGTTGCGTGAGGCTGCCTGGCCGCTGCCCGGTTTGCCCTCGGCAACCGCTGTCGCCAACCAGTTGCGCGCCACGGAATTCGCCTCACAAGTGCTTAACACTGCAGATCGGATCGTTGCGCATCGGTTCCCTCTGCTTGGTTTCCATATCGAAACCGGGCCAACAATCGAATGGCGCCGCGACTACGTCAACCGGCAGTCTACAGATATCAAGTATTTCCGTCGCGTCCCATACTTGGATGCCGCGCGCGCGGGCGATCACAAGAACATCTGGGAGCTGAACCGCCATCAGCACCTGGTGCTGCTCGCGCAGGCTCTCCTGTTCTCCGATTCCAGCGTCTACCTCGATGAAATTGTCGCGCAACTGAATAGCTGGTGGGAGCAAAACCCGTTTCAGCGCGGCATTAACTGGGCGAGCGCACTCGAAGTCGCGTTCCGCGCGTTTTCCTGGCTGTGGGTTTACCACTTGGCCGGCAATCATATGACGTCCGGCTTCCGCATCCGTTTTCTGGAGAGTTTGTACCAGCACGGCTGGCACCTTGAATCCAATCTTTCGTTTTACTTCTCGCCGAACACGCACTTGCTCGGTGAGGCTGTCGTGTTGCACGCTCTCGGCCGCCTCTTCCCTTCTTTTCCTCGAGCGTCTCGTTGGGAGCAGGTGGGCCGCGAAACAGCCCTGCACGAATTACAGCGTCAGGTCCGGAAGGATGGCAGTCACTTCGAACAATCGACCTACTATCACGTCTACGCGCTCGACATGTTTCTGTTCCATGCTGTTATTTCGACTCCGTCGGAGGAGTACCTGGACATGCTCTCGCGAATGGCGGATTTCCTGCACGCGCTTATGGGCCCACACCGATCGCTCGCCTTTTTCGGAGATGACGACGGCGGCCGCTGGTTCCACCCGTACGGTGCTCGCGACGAGTTTGGGCGCGCCACATTAGCCACGGCTTCGATATTGCTCAATCGCAAAGATTGGACCTTTGACACCGAAGACCTTTACCCGCAAGCGGCATGGTGGCTGGGGCGCACGGCGGGCTCTGCAACCGGAAGCCACGCTTCTCGTTTGTTCCACGACAGCGGCCTGGCGTTGATGGAGAGCCCGACCGGCCGGGTGATAGCGGATGCCGGCCCGTTCGGTCCAGGGCGCGCGGGACACAGCCATTCGGATTCGCTCAGCATGGTGGTAAGCGCTCGTGGCCAACCGATTCTCGTGGATTCGGGCACTTATACCTACGTAGGCGACCCGAAGGTACGGGAAGCATTTCGAGGGTCTGCGGCTCACAACACCGTGCGTGTCGATGGCCGAGATCAAGCCGTTCCCGGCGGGCCGTTCCGCTGGGATAATCCGCCCGCTGTGCGAGTCGTCTCGTGGGCTGCCGGCCCATCGCAAGATGAACTGGTAGGTGAGTGCCGCTATGCCGAAATGGTTCATCGCCGGCTCGTGCTTTTTTTGAAACCGGAGCTGGTCTTGATTCTGGACCGGATCGAGGGCCCCAGAGGAGAACACAGTCTGGAACAGTTCTGGCATCTGGCAGCGCCCGGAAACAGAACCCAAATCTTTCTGGGTTCGCCGGCTGAAGAGCACGACTGTTCGCATTCGCCTGTATTTGGGTTTAAGCAACCAGCCCGCTGTCTGGTAGTAAGGCGCCGGACAAAGTTGCCTGCTACCTTCGCGGCAGCTATTCTCCTGAACCAAGGAGGCCGAGTTGACGTAATCGAGCGGGCGGATTGCGCCCAATTTGAATCTGACGGCAGATCGATCCAAATTGGTTGGCCGGCCCCAGGCTAATCAGCACACTCTTACCACCCTGACGTTGTTTTGGGAATGGTGCTGTAGCCCTCTTGGCTGCGATAATTTAAGTGCGACATGTGCGGAATAGCTGGTTTCGTTCTCCAGGAAGGCCTTGCCGAAACGGCCGCTGTTCGCGCCATGTGCGATCAGATTCGCCACCGCGGACCCGACGACGAAGGCATTTATGTGGACGGCAGCTGCGGGATCGGCATGCGCCGCTTGAGCATCATCGATCTAAACACCGGCCATCAACCGATTTCGAACGAGAATCGCACCGCGTGGGTGGTGTTCAACGGCGAAATTTACAACTATCGGCCTCTTCGCGACCTATTGATTTCGCATGGCCACCGATTCGCCACGCACAGCGATACCGAAACGTTGGTTCATCTGTATGAGCAATGGGGCATTGATGGCCTCGACAAGCTGCGCGGCATGTTCGCCTTCGCCATTTGGGATGCGGAGCGGCGGGAAATTACTCTGGTCCGTGACCGGTTCGGCAAGAAGCCGTTATATTACTCGGTTCAACCGAACGGTTTGTTTTTTGGCAGCGAACTGAAGTGCTTTTATCCGGTAGGCGTGCCGCTCGAAGTGGATGAGCAAGCGTTACGGCTCTATTTTCAGTTCTCCTACGTCCCGGACCCGCTTAGCGTCTATAGAGGAATTCGCAAGCTGCCGCCGGGCGGCTGGTTGAGATACAACACGCGCGGCACGCTGCGGGAAGGCCGCTATTGGAGATTGCCCGAGCCGGCGACGAGGCCGCCTTCTGGCGTGAGCGAAGACGACGCCGCAAATCGCATTCGCCAGATCTTCGACGAATCGGTGCGCATGCGCATGATCGCGGATGTTCCGTTGGGCGCGTTTCTGAGTGGCGGCATCGATTCGAGTTCCGTCGTGGCGTCCATGTCGATGCAGTCCCGAGAGCCGGTAAAAACTTTTTCGATCGGCTTCGAGGAGAGCGCTTTCAACGAGCTTCCGGCGGCCGCTCTGGTCGCAAAAAAATTCGGGACCGAGCATCATGAGATCGTCGTCAGACCGGATTCGGTTGCGCTTGTCTCGAAGCTGGTGCGGCATTTCGACGAGCCGTTCGGCGATAGCTCGGCAATTCCCACCTTCATCGTTTCCGAGTTCGCCGTCCAACACGTCAAGGTGGCGCTGACCGGCGATGGCGGCGATGAGCTATTCGCCGGTTATGAGAGCTTCTTCGCTATCGATCGTTTGCGGCGCCTCGACAGGCTCCCACGGCTTGTTCGTATTCTGCTCTCGAAGACCGCCGACGCGTGGCCCTACTCCTTCTACGGCAAGAACTATCTGCGAATGGCCAGCCGGCCATCGCCCCTGACGCGCTACTTCGAGCTCAATTACGCCCCCTATTTTTTGCGTAAGTCGCTGCTTCAGCCGGACTGGATGCTGCCGGCGGAGGCGGCTTTTCTAACTCACGCGTTCGCCGATTGTCTACTGCCGCTCGATCGCGACATCGTCGCTCAGGCGCTCTATTTCGAAGCAACGGCGAAGCTGTCGGGAGACATGCTCGTAAAGGTGGATCGCATGTCCATGGCCAATTCGCTCGAGGTGCGCAGCCCGCTGCTCGATCACAAGTTGGCCGAGTTCGCCATGTCGATTCCCCACGCCTGGAAGATGCGAAACGGCAAGGGCAAGCAGATCTTGCTAAAGGCAGTAGGCGACCGCCTGCCGCCGGAACTGCTGAAGTTACCGAAAAAAGGCTTCGGCGTCCCGCTCGCCGCCTGGTTCCGTGGCGCGCTGCGCCCCATGCTTTGGGACCATCTGACCAGCCGCAAATTTCTAGATAGAGGTATGGTCTCCAAACCGTTCGTCACGGACTTACTGAAAGAGCACGATAGCGGGCGCCGCGATAACTCCCACTGGCTTTGGATGTTGTTAATGCTTGAGCTCTGGTTTCGCAACCTTGCACAGGTCCGGACCGATTATAGTTACTCGGATTCCATGCTGGTGCGTGCATAAATCCATGTGCCCATCTTGCTTTGGAGGCGGTGCTTGAAGCCGGTCCGAGTGCTGCTGATCGCCCCCTCGTTGGATATCGTAGGAGGCCAATCGGTACAGGCCGCGCGCTTGCTCGCCGAGTGTCGAAAGCTGCCCCGGCTTAGCGTAGATTTCCTACCCGTCAACCCGCGGGCTCTTGCGCCAATGCGCCCACTTCAGAAGATCAAGTATGTCCGCACGTTGGTGACCAGCGCGCTCTATGCTATCCGCTTGGTGGCCAACATAGCGAAATATGACATCCTGCATATCTTCACTCCGGGCTACTTCGCATTCATGCTCGCACCCACGCCGGCGATCCTCCTGGCCAAAGTACTCGGCAAGAAAACAATTCTTAACTACAGAGACGGGAGAGCGGAAGACCATCTCATAAGATGGCCATCCGCTATTCGCGTCCTGCGCCTTGTGGATGAGATCGTCGCTCCTTCCAACTTTCTAGTCCATGTTTTCTCGAGATTCGGGTTGCCGGCGCGTTCCATCCCGAACATCGTGGACCTCGAGCAGTTCCGTTTTCGGCAAAGAAATCGGCCGCGGCCGGCTTTCCTCCATAACCGCGGTCTCGAACCTCTTTACAACGTGCCCTGCACGATCCGAGCATTTGCGTTGATACAGGAGCGCTATCCTGACGCAAGTTTGACGATCGCGCACGACGGGCCATTGCGAAAACAACTGGAACAGATGGCTTCCCATCTGGGCTTGCGAAACGCGAAGTTCATCGGTAACGTTTCTAGAGAGCAAACTCCCGTCGTTTACGACGAGGCCGATATCTACCTCACGAACCCGGATATCGACAACATGCCCGTCTCGGTACTCGAATGCTTTGCGGCCGGGTTGCCAATCATCTCCACACGAGTGGGCGGCGTTCCTTACATCCTGGAACATGAGCGCACTGGTCTTCTGGTGGATCGTGACGACCATGTTGGAATTGCCCAAGCGGCATTTCGATTGCTCGAAGAGCCTGGTCTCGCGGCCCGGCTGACCGGTAACGGCAGGGAAGAATGCGGGAAATATGCTCCGGCCTCGGTGGCGGCTGCCTGGCTCGCCCTGTACACGAGCTTGGCCGCCGGCGAGAACCTGAATGCAGCTCAAGAACTCCACAACGCACCCAGCCCGGCGCGCACGCATGGGAGCAGCCCCCGGTGACCGGTTCGGTTCAGCGTGGGCCATTTTGGGGACGGGCGCTCCTGGCCCTCGCTGGCCGCTTGCGCGGGGCGGATGTCTTGGGCAAGTTGAAGAAAATTGAGGATGCCCCATTCCGGTCTCCGGAACAAATCCGTGAAAAACAGTTCCAGGATCTGTGCGCTCTCTTGGCACACGCGGAAGCGCGCGTGCCGTACTACCGCGCCTTGTTCCGCCGCCTTGGGATGCGAAGCACGGACATCCGCGGCTGGGGCGACTTTACGGCGATTCCGATCCTGACCAAAGACCTCATCCGCGAAAATCAACGCGAGCTGGTGCGTGAAGACGTGCCGCTCGAAACGCTGTCCCCCCACTTCAGCGGCGGCTCGACCGGCGTTCCCCTGAAATTCTTTCGCGGCGCGGAGTACATGCTCGCAAGCGATGCCGGCACGTTTCGGAACCTGCAACAATGCGGATGGTGTCCCGGGGAGATGATCGCGTTTTTCTGGGGCGGCAATGACAAGCTCTACGCCATGTCGCGCTTGGAATTCGAGCTGCGGCAGTTCGCGCGCCGCCAATACCAGTTCGATCCCTTCTTTTCTGGTGAGCAGGATATGGCGAAGTGGGCGCGCGTCTTTGCCAGGGTTCGACCGCGCGTCGTTCTGGGATATGCCTCAACCATCGCGCGTTTCGCCTCGTTTCTCGAGAGCAGAGGCCAAACCATAGGCGGAGTCAAAGGCGTATTTACGACCGCGGAAAAGCTTTATCGGCCGCAGCGCGAAGCGATTGAGCGCGCATTCGAGTGCAGAGTATTCGACTGCTACGGCTCGAGCGAGGTGCAGAACATCGCGGCCGAGTGTCCGCAAGGCCGGATGCACATCAACGCCGATTTCGTGGTCGTCGAAGAGGATAAGGTGGAGGGCGACGGGCCTCGGCCTTTCCTGCTGACATCTTTGCGGAACTTCTCTATGCCCTTCATTCGCTATCGCAACGAAGATTGCGGCTATCTGTCATCGGAAACATGTCCGTGCCCCAATCGTTTCCCGCTGATGCGACTGGAGATCGCGCGCACCAGTGACAACTTCCTTTTGCCGGGTGGACGAGTCGTGCATGGAGAGTTCTTTACTCATTTAATGTACGGAAGCGACGGAATCCTCACTTTCCAATTTCATCAGACGGCGCCGGATCAAATCGTCTTGTCCATCGTGCCCGGGCCGGGCGACGCAAACAAGCGGGACGAAAAGATTCGGGATTCGATCCGGCAGATTCAGGCGCTTTCTTCCGGGCATACTATTGAGGTAGAAGTGCGCCAGGTAGAGTCGATTCCGCTGTCTTCTGCCGGTAAGCATCGTTTCACCCGCTCTGATGTCAGCGCCGAGGCTCTCATTGACGCCGAGTCGACAGCCACCTCCCGCTCTTAATCATGCCGCAACATTCGCTCTCCAATCATGCCTTCGCCTCGACCGTCGGAATCGCGCGGCTACCGTCGTGTTCGTATCCGGCTGCGGGCGAGAGCGGCGATCCCATATCGCGAGCACTGGGCCGCCTCGCAGATGGCTTGGGCTGGTCAGACGAAAACGGCCCCTTCGGAGCTGTGATCCCGCCGGGCGCTCGCGTATTGATCAAGCCCAATCTGGTTCTGCATCAAAATGAGGGCCCAGGCGGCATGGACTGCCTCGTTACCCACGCTTCGGTGATTCGAAGCGCAACCGATGCGGCGCTGCGAACCGGCGCGGCGGAGGTCCTGGTAGGGGACGCGCCTATTCAAGGATGCGATTTCGATGCCTTGGTGAAGAAGACCGGCCTCGACGCCTGGGCGCGCGAGCTCATGAGCCGGGAACCGCGCTTCAGAGGCCTGCGTGATTTTCGCCGCACAACCTGCGTGCTGGTCCATGGGGTTCGCGTCGCCGCGGAGAACCTTCAATCGGAAGATCGCTTCACCTTGTTCGACCTCGGCCCGGAAAGTTTGCTCGAGCCGATTAGCGATAGCCAAAACCGGTTCCGTGTGGCGTGGTACGATCACCGGCTCATGGCGCGAACGCACCACGCCGGCGTACATCAATATCTGCTCGCGAACGAGGTTCTGGAAGCCGATGTCGTCATCAATCTACCCAAGTTGAAAACCCACAAGAAAGCCGGGGTGACCTGCGCGCTCAAAAACCTGATCGGAATCAACGGCAACAAGGAGTTTTTGCCGCATCACCGGGTGGGCGGCCCAAAGACGGGAGGCGACAATTATCCGGACGACGGGGTCTTAAAGCACGCCATGGAATACATCACCGACCGTCAAAACGTGACCTCGTCGTATACAGGGGGCATGATCTGGCGCCTTTGTTATGCGGTGCTGGCGCGTGCCTCGCGCTATAAGGGAGATCGCATTGGCATGGACGGCTCGTGGTCGGGTAACGACACCATCTGGCGTACCTGCCTGGATCTGAATCGCATTCTCCTTTACGGCCGCTCCGACGGAACGATCGGCAACGATATTCAGCGGCGCGTGATCCACATTGCCGATGCCGTGGTCGCTGGCCAAGGCAACGGTCCGCTCGCCCCCGATCCACTGGAACTGGGGCTGCTAATGGGCGCGAACAACGCAGCCGCCATGGATTGGGTGGGTGCGCAACTGCTCGGCTACGCGCCGGAGAGAATCGCCTTGGTGCGCCATGCCTTCGACCGGTTCCGATGGCCGATCTCCAACGGATCAAGCAGCAGCGTGCGGCTGATCGGCGATTTTGGTACCGGACAGCCCGAGGAAATCATCGGGCCGATCCGTCCGCGCGTCAATCACCCGGTCGGCTGGGTGGATGCCGGTACGAATCCGTTTTCCGGAGAAGCTGAGCACGGAGGCGATAACAATCGCTTCGTACAACCGCAGGACGCCTGACATACTATTTAAAGCCGCCGCATATCATATCCCCGTTAGCATTCACATTAGTATCTGCCGTGCAGGTTTGCGAGCCGGAAGACGAAGTTATCTGATAAACCAGGCCGTACCATGTATCTCCGGATGGGCTTAGCAAAGTCCAGCCGCTCGTTGCGGACAGTGTGTATGGGTAGCCGATCTGGGCGTAACCAGCAATCACATCGTTTGCATTTGACGTGGTAGTGCTTGCCGAGATACTGTGTCCGCCTGTCTGGCTGTGCGTGCCGACCGTGCCATCCGTCGGCGACGAAGATCCTCCCGTATAGGAGATACA
Organism: Bryobacteraceae bacterium; assembly: GCA_036269275.1. Taxonomy (GTDB): domain Bacteria; phylum Acidobacteriota; class Terriglobia; order Bryobacterales; family Bryobacteraceae; genus Bog-105. The sequence continues at coordinate 48,783 of DATASJ010000103.1, forward strand.
GGCCAGCGACAGGTAATTTCCGGTGGAAGCCGAAACCGTAGTGGTAGTTGGAGAATTGGCGATACGAGCCGAAGTAAAGAACTGGTAATACGCCGGGATGCCTGTTCCAGCATACCGGCTGCCGTCTCCGCTATAGGTGTTCGAAGTGGAAGCATTGTCGCTCATCGACATCGCCGAGTTCGCATTGTTCACCGCTCCGCATAGGATGGTCTCGTTAGCCGCTGGAGCCGTGCTCCAGGAGCAGCTAGCCGAGGTCCCGCTGCCGCTGCCCACGGCAGCACACGTTTTTCCCGTCAACGCCAGACTTGCCGGCGAAGTAGTAAAGGTGAAATCCTGGCCGGTGAACGACATGCCTGACGAGTTTGTCGAAATGATCGCCACGTGATACGTCGTGCCCGCTGTCAGGCCGCTGAGCGGGATCGAACAGGAAGTGCCGCTCCCGCTACTCGCCGTGGAGCCATAGCTGCTTGTCGTTCCATACTCAACCTCGCAGGTGCCCGACGACGGCATAGTCCAAGTAATCGTAGCGCCGCTCGAGCCGATGCTCGTGGCTTGCTCGCTCATGTAAGTTTGCGGCGGAATGGCGGGAGTCTCGCTCAAGTCTTCCGCCGGCGTCAACCAGTACATCCACGGCGAGACCGTTGTGTTGCTGCTCGCATCCGTGGCCTTGATCTGAAACATCATGGGCGAATCCGGAGGCATGTAGTACAGCGTAATTTGAGGAGAAGTTGTGGCGGCGGGATTGCCCGAGGAAGGTACCCCATAATTGAATGTGGCGGTAATACCTGCCGTAGTGGATGTCTTGCAATTGCTATTCGCCGCTTGGCTCATGGTGACGGTGCTTGCGCCAATCGCCGTGATGGTGGTTCCTCCACAGATATCATTCGCATAGAGCCACTCGCCGACCTGCAAACCGGCGGTCGAGGAGACACTGGAGATGGTCGTCGATCCACTCGACACCGTGCCGGTGAAATTCTGCTTATAAAGCTCTGCGGATAGTGCGCCCTCGCCCTGCCCGCCGACGCTGGTTTGAAAGTTGACGCCCACTTGAGTAACTGCCTCACTGGATGTCCAACTGAAAGTGGAATGGACAAAATCGTACCCGCAGCAATTGTAGATGCCGGTCGAGTTCGCGCTACTGTATCCGGTTCCGGTTGGAGGGCCGTAGCTCGCCTCCGGCCCAACGGTTTGCGCAATGCTGATACTTGAGAATACCGGGCCGGCGCCGCCGCTGGAGGGAGTAATGAAGATGCTCTCCGGCGAGGCGTTCGTTATCCCTGTACCGTCCGTACTCTGAACGACAAACTGATAGCTGCTATTAAGTGTCAGCCCGCTCAGTGTCACGTTGTGGCTTGTCACGCCACCGCTATCACTGATGGCTGTGCTCGATACATACGCGGTAACTACGCCAGCGGCGCTGTAAATGACCTGCGAATCGGCCGACGTGCTGGTGGTCCACGAAACCGTAGCGGAGGCCGTGCTCCCGCTGACCGAAACTGCGGAGACGTAAACGCCAGAGATGGCGGGCCCGGTTGCCGATGCCATAGTAAACGTCTGGTCGGAAGAAATCGCGCGCCCGTTAGTGGCATTCGTGCAGATCAGGGCATAGTGATAGGTCTGCCCCGCAAACAGGTCGCTGTATAGGGTAATCGAGTGGGATGTCATCAGCGAGCCGTCCACTGCGGACGTGCGCCCGTAATCGGTGGTGGGGCCGTACTCCACCTGGCAGGCAGCGGCGGCGCTGGTGGTGGCGGTAATCGTTTCCGAGGTAGCGTTCACGCTGGAAGCGCCGATCCCGGAAATCGTCGGGGCCGTCGAAGAATACGGCAAGGCGCCCATGTCCGGTGCCGAGCCGTTGAAGCCGGCCAGATCAACGTTGGCTCCGGATGAGAAGCTGATGGCCGACCCCACTGTGAGCGTATCCCCCGAATAACTCACCGCCGTTACACGAACCGGCGGGTTGCTGCCCACCACGATGAGGTCGCCAGGCAGGACGCCGTGACCGTCGCTGAACCAGTAGGGGTCCGCGACCGGCACTGAGGTCGTGTTAGTACCCACCGCGGTGGTGGTGGTGGAGTGCGCGCCGGCCGCGATCGCCGGTGAGCCGGAGCTCAGGGCGAAATTTCCATTCGCCGCGTCGCCCGGCGCAACGAAGCTCGGGTTGCCTTGCAGATTGCCGTTGAAATAGGAGGAATATGAGGATTCGAGCGTCGAGAATGTGTAAGTTGTGGCGCCGCTGTACTGCAGCCACAAGGCGATGATGGACGAGCCTGTTCCGCTGTTGAGGATATTGTTCTGGGTGTAATTGTAATAGGGAAAGAACGGCCAGTCGTTGGCGTTGGTGCCGCTCGTACTGTCGTATGTATCGGCGCACCAGATAATCAAATCGGTCATGTCACCGTTACAACTGCCGAATTGCGTTGTCTGATTTGCGGCTTGATACACGATGTTATTCGCGATGAAGTTGTTCGTGACGTTCTCTATGTAGTGATTGCTTGAGTCGTATCTCTCGACGAAATAAAAGGTGCGCGGGCCATCGTTGTAAACGTCGTTGTCGTAGATGTGAACATTTTCAACTGCCGTGTCCTGGCCCAGAATCTCGGCAATCAGCCCGATAGTGGAGTCGCCGAACCATGCCGCCGTGTTTGTGAAAACGTTGTTCCGGACGATATCCCCGGGGCCGTTGGAGAACCAAGCATCTTTCGGATAGTGAACGCCTTCTCCCACATGCGAAAAGCGATTTCCCTCAACTAGCGCCTGGGTAGCGGGGACCTCGCCCATCGCTGTCATGCCGCCACCCCAGTACTGTACAACCGTGTTGTCTTTCCAGACGATGTTCTGGTTGTTCGTGCTTGTAACGTAAATCGAATCTGTGCAGTAGTGGCCGCACCGCGTGAAGAAATTGTTTTCTATGAGCACGTCTTGTCCGCCAGTGACTACAAGGCCATCGTTTTCACCATCGGTGAACAGGTAGCCGTTGGTGTCGAACGTGTTTTGCCGGATGATCGTGTTCGTGCTGCCATTGTCGACCCGGAGCCAACTTCCGCTGCCGAGGTGGAAAATGCAGTTCTGGACGACGTTGTTCGGGCCCTGGAGATCCACCGCGTAGGGGGTATTGATGTTCTCGAAATCGATCCCGTCAATGATCGCGCCGCTGCCCTGAGTATCTACCAGGGAGCCGCCGACATTGCCCGTAAAAATCGGCCGTTCGCCTTGATAAGCCGCCAACACAACGGGCAGCGCCGCACTTCCATTGCCTGAGAACGATTCCCAGGACGGATTGAGGTAGACACCGCCGCGCACGTAAAGGATGTCACCGCCGGCATAGGCCTCGTGGCCCGCGTGATTCAGAGTGAGACACGGTGATGACATGTTAGTGCACGTATTACTTCCTCCGCTGCCGTCGCTCCCGTTCGGAGCAACGTAATAGGCAACGCCCGCTCGCCCTGTGCCGGACAAGGTCACGGATTGCGGCGAGCCCGTAGCGTTGTCGCTAATCTGCACAGAGGCGGACCGGCTGCCGCTCGTCTGCGGGTTGAACTGGACCGAGAATGTGCAGGTTCCACCCGCCGGAATCGTGCTCAGGCAGTTATTCACCAAGCTATAATCGCCGGGATCCGTTCCGCCAAGAGCAACGCTGGTGATTGTAAGCGCTGCTGTCCCGTTATTGGTGAGCGTAACGGTCTGCGGCGCGGTCAGCGGCGGCGCCGAAGTGTAAACCAACTGCGTTGTGAAGCTGAGCGATGTCGTGCTCAAGGAGACCGACGGGGATCCGCCGAAGCAGTTGGCCGCACCTGCAGAGAGGACAAGCAACGTTACTAGGAAAAGGCAGAAATTGCGAGAGGAAGAGGTCGACATGAAGCCTCCTTCGGCCCAACCGTCTTGTAATTCACAGCGGCGGTTGATATTGTGCCATTTTTCCGGCGTTAGTGCAATATCTTACGCCCGAAACTTACTTTTACCTTACATCGAACGTATGGCCTGCTTACTCGCGTGCAAACCAAGGGCGATGTCTTAGCAGATCCGCGAATCGGGCGGTGAACATCCGCGCGCCGGCTGCGTTCAGATGGAAGCCATCCCGAAATTTGTCGCGGCCGAGCTCGTTCAGGTGAAAAGGAACCATCACGTCGGTGTGCGAGCGCGCACCGGCTTCCACTAGCGGAGCTTCTCCGGGCCCGAAACCCGGCGCCAGTAGATAGAGGAAGCGTGCTCCGTGCGCGGCGCACAGCTCGCGTAGCACTGCCAGCCGTGCCTCAGCGATTCGTTCCATCTCCCGGTCCGGCGGGAAGTGCGCCTGTGGAGCGGCAAGGCCTTGTAGCATGCCGGCATAGGCCGGGTCCGTGCGCACCAGCACAAAATTGCGCAAAGGGCTACGTCCGGCGTAGAACAAACTAAATCGCGATAGCACGAGGCTCGACGTCTTTGTCAGATCGTAGTGGACGTCGTTGCGAATTTGGGGAATATCCGCCAAGCGGAACAGATAGTAGGCCGAGTAGTCGCCCCGAATTCTGGAGGCGATCAAGTGCTCGGCACTCATGCACAACACAACCATCTGAGGCTGCGACCCTTCAGCAAAGAGCCGGCGCAGTCCGTAATACCAGTCCAGATATTGAGTCTGCTCAATCGGAAACCGTACGACACGGGCCTGGGGCGCCAGCGAATCTTGTACCTGAGGATAATCGATGCCCTCGAGCATCAGCGAATTACCGACCAGCAGCATCGTCGGCCGGTCGCTCTTGCGGATTGCCAAAGCGGCCTTATGATCTTGTGAAATGCGCGCCTCAATTCGGCTGATATGAGAGAACCCGAACCGCGTGAGGCCTTCAATCGCTATGCAAAATAGGGCCAGCGAGACAAGAGTTCGGACGGACCAAGCCAAGTAAACGTCCGCCGTCCGCTTGGGCGCGGGCGCCGTTGCCGGGATCGGTTCAGAACTGGAAATAGATGAATGCACTACTTTCCAAGGCTCCAAAGACGGTAATTACCGCGCACATCGCGAGCGCGGCCGTAAGGGCTGTCCGGGGACGCGCCGTTTCGAAAACATACTCCTCCTTGGCATATTCGAGCCGCCAATCGATGGCCAGCGCCACGAACGAAACCGCTCCCAGGTAAATCAAAGCCGGACCGTACTCAGGGCGCCAAACGAAATCGGCGAGTCCACCCAGCATGGTAACTGCTTGGCTGACGGAGGAAGCGCGGAAGAAGACCCAGGCCAGGCCCACGATGCTCAAAGTTGCGAAACGCCCGGCCCAACCCAGATTTGCTTCATCGCGACCGCCCGGCAGGCGCGAAGTGAAGAACCGCTCTAGCGCGAGCCACGCGCCGTGTACCCCGCCCCAAACCACAAACGTCCAGTTCGCACCGTGCCACAAACCGCCCAACAGCATGGTCAAAAGAAGATTGGCGTACGTGCGCCGCTCCCCACGGCGATTCCCCCCGAGCGGTATATAAAGGTAATCGCGAAGCCAGGTGCTTAAACTGATGTGCCACCGCCGCCAGAAATCCTGCAAGCTGGCGGCAAGGTACGGCTGGCGGAAATTGACCATGAAATGGAAGCCCATCAACTGGGCGCTGCCGCGAGCGAGGTCGCTGTAGCCCGCGAAATCGCCATAAATCTGCCAAGCAAATGCATAGACCCCGATAATCAGGCTGAAGAAACTGTGCCCAAGATGTCCCGCGAACGCCGCATTGGCCAGCAGTGCGCAGTTATCCGCAATGACGCATTTTCGGAACAGCCCTGACAGGATCAGCATCAGGCCGTCGAAGAATTTTCTGGGATCGAATTCCCGCGGATGCTGTACCTGGGGCAGCAGATGCGACGGTCGCTGGATGGGGCCGGCGATGAGGTGCGGAAATAAACTTATGAACAGCGCATAATCGACCAACGACCGCGACGGCTGCTGCTTGCCGTGATAAACGTCCACGATGTAGGCGACCTCTTGAAAGGTGTAGAACGAAATCCCGGGCGGCAGGATTATCTTCAGAAAAAACGTGGAGACATGGTGCACGCCCAACACTGCCAGCATGTGCGTGAACGAATCGACGAAGAAGTTGCAGTATTTGAAGAAGCCCAGGAACCCGAAGTTCATTACCAGCGAAGTAATGAGCAGCGTTTTGCGCAGGCGCTGATGGGGGCTATCGGCGATCTTGAGCGCAAAAGTGTAGTCCACCAATGTGGACGTCAGCATGAGCGCCAGAAAACGCCAGTCCCACCAGCCATAAAAGAAGTAGCTGGCTGCCAGTAGAAACAGATTCTGCTTTCGCCATCCCAGACGCCAATACAACGTCACGACGAGCGTCAGAAAAACGAGGTATACAGGGCTATCGAACAGCATTTCAGATCCAGAGGCCGGAATTCGCCTTTCGCCGCCGTGCAACTGACCCGTCAGGGTTACCGCGCCGCATTCTCATCAGAAATTTCTGGGCCTGTGAAGGACTATGGTATAAAGCTCGTTCGGTCGATACTTCCTCAGGAGCAGATGGCACAACCTGCTGAAAACGTTGGGGCAAGCCGGTTATCCGTAAGATTCGATACGAAACGCGGCCAGGCTGGTCCACACGGCGTGCCAAACTGAAATTAACGGTCCTGATGGAACTTGAGCAACAAATTTTAGCCCCTCCGGCAAAGCTTGAGCGGTTGTCCGCGAGACCCGTGAAAGTCATTCGTCCGCCTTCATTTTCTCCCGCCGTCCTGATCAGTGGCCTTTCTGAGCTGTTTTGGTACAGAGACCTCCTATACACATTGACTCTTCACCGCGTCCGAGTGCGGTATAAGCAGTCTGCGCTCGGACTGGGCTGGGCTTTGGTTCAGCCCTTAGCCATGATGCTCGTGTATACGATCATCTTCTCCATCTTTGCGAGATTCCCCAGTAAGGGTGTGCCGTACTCTCTCTTTGTACTTTGTGGGATTTTGCCCTGGAACTTCTTCCAGACGGCGCTGTCTTCCTCGGCAACGGGCCTGGTAAGTCACACCAGCCTCATCACCAAGGTCTATTTCCCGCGAGAAATTCTGCCGTTCAGTTACGTGATGGCTGCCTTTTTCGATTTTCTGGTGGCTTGCGTAATCCTGATCGCCATGATGGCGTGGTATCACGTCGGGCTGACCGTTCAGGTGCTGTACATCATCCCCATTCTCGCCGTAGAGGTGACCTTTATCTCAGGGATTGGGCTCCTGTTTTCGGCTTTTCAAGTGCGGTTTCGTGACATCGGAATTGCTATGCCCCTGGTGCTACAGCTTTGGATGTTCTGCGCTCCGGTCGTTTATTCGTACAGCGACGTCCCAAAGCGGTTTCGATCCCTATATTTGCTTGATCCGATGGTGGGAATCGTCGAGAACTTTCGCCGCGTCATCATACAGGGCTGGGGTGCCGACCTGCATCTTTTGGGTGTCTCCGCCTTGACCGCGATCATCATCCTGCCGCTTGGCTACATGTACTTTAAGCATCGCGAGGCCACTATGGCGGACGTGATCTAACTCATCCCGGACATTTCCATGACTGCACTCAGATTTGAATCTGTTTCCAAGCGATATCGAATCCGTAGCGGAGCGGAGGCTCGAGAATCGGGTGTCAAGGCCGGGCATCGCCGGTCTAGGACGCACAAGGCGGATTTCTGGGCCTTGCGGAACGTCAGCTTTGACGTGGAGGAAGGTGAGTCGCTCGGCATTATCGGACATAACGGCGCGGGCAAAAGTACGGCGCTCAAGCTGTTGTCCAACATAAGCACGCCGACCAAGGGTCAAATCACGATCAATGGCCGCATCTCGGCGTTGCTGGAGGTTGGTTCCGGATTTCACCCCGAGTTGACGGGCCGGGAGAATGTGTATCTGAGCGGCTCAATTTTGGGTATGCGGCGCGCGGAGATCGCAAACAAACTGGAGAGCATCATCGAATTTGCCGGCGTCCGGCCGTTTATCGATATTCCTGTGAAGCGATTCTCGTCGGGTATGTTCGTACGTCTGGGCTTTTCGATCGCTGCCCACCTCGATCCCGACATTCTGTTGTTGGATGAAGTCTTAGCAGTCGGTGATTATGCATTTCAAGAGAAATGCAAACAGCGGATTGCAGAAATGCACCGCCAAGGGACCACGATGGTATTCATCTCTCACGACCTGAATGCCGTCCGCAGCATTTGCCAGCGCGTTCTGCTGCTGCAGCGTGGCGAAGTCATCGCCGAAGGCCTTCCGGATGATGTCATCCGCCGCTACACAGAGGCTGCGGCTTTCCATCAAAGGCCGCAGATCACCGACGAACGGCGAATGGCGGAAGTGACGGGTGTTAAATTCTACGATGCATTTGGAAACCGAACCAACGGATTCAAAACGGGTGATTCCGTTTCGGTGCAAGTCGACTATTCCGTGCACCGCCACATTCCCCAGGGAAGTATCTCGCTATATTTTTTGACCAGCGACGGGAATATAGCGGCTCAGTGGACGACCTCGCTTTCCGGCCGCCCCATCAATATGCATGTAGGCGCCGCATCTGTGGAGTTCACCTGCGACGAGTTAGGTCTGCAACCGGGCGTCTATCAGATCGACGCCACCATCGAAAAGAACGGGACCGCCGAAGAGTATGAATGGCAGCACGCCTGCGCCTCCATTCACGTCGATGCGGCAAAAACCAGGGGGGCATTTTACATGCCCCACAGCTGGCGGGAAACGAAAGACGACAGCGTCAGCTTCCTGGAATCGCTGGCGCATACGAAGTAGAAGACGAGGGCTCCGGCCTATTGGACCGGAGCCGGTGCATCAATCGATCGGAGCAATTTGCAGTGGCCCTGTTATGACAGAGCCGTTGGACAGTTTCCGCTCGACAACGTAGTAGAGAGTACGGCCCGAAACGGCTGGGATATTCACCGTACAGCCGCTGGCGCACGATGCCCAGTTCTGCGCCTCGCTTGCGAAGGCATAAGGATCGCCGTTGGCCGGAGCCGTGGTGCAATCCTCCAGGCGGTTTGGAGAGCAGAAGAGCGGTTGCCCGTTTGAGTCGCTACCGTACTCTGCGTAACCGAATCGGATCCGAACGATCGAGCCGGCAACGCCTCCCACCTGGACCGGAACTTTGACGAACGTCGTCCGGTTATTAGAGTCTCCCGCCGGCAGCGGCGGTAGCTTCACTCCCCACACGTCGCTGCGTCTGCCGTCGCCCCATGCGACCGTTGTGACACCCCAGTCCCCATCGGTGAGAGCATGCATGTTTGCGTAGTTGTTCGTTCGAGCCGGGCCATTCAACGCCATCGTTAGCACCCTGGTCCTTAAACCGAGAGGATCGGAAACCGAGATGTCCTGTTGAGCGTAACCCGCCACTTCCGGCGCCATCGGCGCCACACACGGCGTGTTGATCATCAAATTGATCTGACAACCGAGTGAGGTGGTCGCTTGCGGAACAACTTCATAAATCTGGCCCGCCTGGCTGCCCGCCACGCATTCACCCGCATTCATCGCAATGCAGCCCTGCCACGGCGTCGAGTCGCTCAGTTGGGCGTTCGGCCCGCTGACGTTTTGAATCAGGTGCTGCCCTGCCCACATCCGCACGACCTGTCTTTTCAGGTCGAGAGACGTATTTTGGCCCTCCGGCAGATCAATCTGGTACACGGTATTCGTCCCAGAGACTTTCGTATATGTGTGCGTCCAGAGTTGATCGACCCCGCCGCCGGCGCCCCCGAGAGGCCGGCCATCGACGATCCATTCACAGGTCGGACAACCATACGTCAATCCGCCCGCATGGCTCTGAATCACTTGGATTCCGAGTCCTTTGAAACTTCTATCGAAGGGGAACAAGGACTGAGCGCCCCACATAAATCCGCTCCCCCAGACCGTCAAAGGTTGCCCGAGGCGCACGCCATATCCAGCGCCGTACCCGCCCAGGTCGTTCGCGAAATCCACCACATAAGGGCCCGACGTGATCATGTTCGATCCGGCAAACCACTCGATCGTGTGTCCCGCCTTCAGCACGTCGTTGTCCATCTTGCCTGAGGCTATGTTGCCGTTCGGAAACAGGTTGAACTCCGGGTAGTAGCAACTCTCCGGCATCCATTCTGTGAGGGTAAACCCGGAAGAATGCGCCACCTTCGAAGCCGAGCAATCGCCCGTAAATGGCTCCAGGCCACGTGCAACTACCAAGTGCGCGGTCGCATTGATATTGCCCGTCAGGGGAGTAACGGCGGCAACCAGCATGAGTTCGTGCGAGCTCGTTGCCTGATCGACAACGAAATCCCCGGGCTGGATAGACTGCAAATAGGAGTAGCAGTTACTGGTTGAGCCATCCCCGCCGCACGAGGAAGCATTGTGCGCCCAGGGACCCGGTCGTGCCCCGACCGGTAGAGAGCCGAGCGCAACCAAATCCTGCGAAGCGGGCGTCCTCGCCAATGGGTCGGACACGTCCATCTGAATACAGTTGTTGCCCGTCGCGCCTAGCGCAATCCAGCGCGGATCGGTCACGCCCAATTGCTGGCACGTCTGCGGATCCACAAAGGTGCTGGAGAGCGCAAGCGAGCTGCCGTTGTTATAGATCTTATTCACGCTGAGATCCCACTGTTCCAGATGTGCCGTGCCTGGATCGGTCAAGGCCTTCATTGAGTACATATCCGAATAGCCCTGCGAATAAGCCGGTCCGGTCGAAAACTGGAAATATTCAAATCCATGAATTCCGCTCCAGCGCGAAGGCCATGTGTCCCAACTGTTATGACAGTTCTTTACCTGGCCCGCGCCCGCAGGCTGCGAGAAATCGATGTCGCAAAACCAGGTGATCGCCCCTTGTTGCGGGCGCATCATAAACTTGGCGAACGTCCCGGATGAAGCCTGCAATGCGGGAGCACCAAAGTAGCTGAAGTCGATCTGCGGATAGACCGCAGCGATTTCCTGTTGAATGGTTTGCGACTGCTGGACGTAACTGCACGTGATCGCCGGATTTTGCAGCGACGGATTACGATTGTCGCTCCACGCCGCAAATTTCTGGTACGTAGGATTCGACGGGTTGTCGTTATATGTGCAGTTCTGCATGAAACCGTTCGAGGTATTGTAACTGTACCCCAGTTGGGTGCCATTGTTGAAATTCGACAGCTTACGCGATTCGCCGGTCGACGGGATCATCAGGTACAAGTAACTGTTTGAGCCGTTTCCGGTGAACCAAACATCCACAAACGTGCATAGATATCCGGTAGTGGGTGTCGCCAGAGGGGTCACGCCGTCTGCGGCATAGGTGACCGGATGCGCTGTGCCATCACAGCCCGTCGTGCCTGCGCCCTGAAACTCAGTAAAAAAGTTATTACTGGTGGCCCAATTGTTTTGCGAGTTCTTTAGGTAAACGGTTCCGCCATTCGGATTCACCCAAAGCTTGATGCCGAAGTTCGGAAACAAATAGGAGTTTTGCGCGATCGCCGCCCCCGAAGCATGCGCCTTGGTCAGAGCGGCGCAGCTCGTCAGTGAATTCCCGCTGATCGCTTTACACCAGAAGCTCTCCGCGTTACTTCCTGTGTCGAGTGTCACCGAATAGCCGGAGCCATTATGCGCCCAGGGTGTCTGCAAGAAGCCGGCTGCCGACGCGACCGGAACGCTGGTGGCGCCAGCCGAAAGCGCCGAGGTTATGGTCGAGACCTGGGTTGTCCAATTGGAGAAGCTCTGGGTGATCGTCAAATGCTGTTCATCCTGAACGCTGGCGATCGTACATAAGTTGTTCGGACACGTTGGTGCTGTGTTCGCGATGCCGATGAGCATACCCGATTTCAGAACGGTTACAGGAAAATACACGTTTTGCCCATAGCTCGAGTTACTGCCCCACGTCACCGTCGACCCGCTCACGGACGCGAGAGAGCCGCCAAACGTGTTCGTCAGCATGTCGTTTGACACCCGCGGGCTGCCCCAATCGCCGAGAATCGGTTGCGGAAAGCCCGAAGGCATATAACTCGTCGTCGCGGTGCTTTGCGGCAGCGTCGCCGTTAGAACATTCCCAAGACAATCCGATGAGCCCAAACCTGAGCCACCATCGCTAACCAAGCAAACGGAATAGGTGGCGCCCGAAACGCTTGCATAGCCTGTAACTTGTATTTGGACGTCATCAAAGGCATAGAACTCGTCGTCCGTGAAGGATGGCCTGGCTACGCCCGATGCTCCCCAGATATAAAGCGCGTTCGAGGGGCCGCCAGCGCCTGAGTAGGTTGTATAGGCGCTACTGGAAAGGATATTCGCCGGACTGGTCCAGGCGCTCGCAAGATCGATAACGCCGTTCCAAGCACCCCAGCCGCTCAGCGAATCCCCGCCGTCTCCCGCTCCGGTCCAGCGCTGAAGTTGGAATCCAGTCAGCGGATCGATCTGCGTATTAGCGGAAGCGCTGGAAGTGGGCGCCGTATAGTTAATCGTCGGCCATCCATAGTTTCCGAAACCCGAGGGATTGAATGGTATGTAATCCGGCGCGTTATTGCCCAGAGGCGGATTTTGGGTCTGAAAAGTATACGTGCCGTAATACTGCCCGTTATCACAAGATACTTGAAGATAGTGAGTCGTCGCCGCCTGCAGCGCCCGTGAATAGATGTTGCCGTCTGCTGCCGTCGCAGTCCCACGAAAGCCGACGACTATCGTTCTGTAGAGCCCGTTCGCGATATTTCCGGCGCGATTGTCTAAATTAGAGCCGGCAAACAAGCCCGGATCCACGTCGTGGTCTACGGTCGCAAAAGTCGGATCGGTGCCTTCTTCTATCGTGCACGCGTTCGTATCCGGAGCCTTGTACATGAAGATTGCCTGCGTAGGCGTGGCTCCCAACATTTGAATTGCGAAAGCCTGGGGCGGTGGAAGGGCCACAAACGGCGCCTCCGAACCCAAACTCGCGAACGCTGTGGGGTTGCTCTGGTTGTTGTACTCTGTCGCGACCCAGTTCGCATTGAATATCCGGGTGCTAACGCGTAATTCGTCGACGGTGGCGCTTAAACCTGTTCCACCGGTCAAATCCACACTTACGGTCGGAACTGCCGTCGCGTCCGCTGGGCCGTAATGGACGAGCGAGACTTTCGAACCGTTGATGTACAGTGTGGCTGTTCCGGCCGAATAGACGTATGTAAAGTAATACCAGGTGTTCGTCTGAATCCCGAAGGAGTTCGTCGTGTCCGCCGTTTGGTTTGACGTTCTCACGGCGGTCAGCCAATCTCCGTTGGACGTCGTATAACGTCCGGACAGCGTGATGCCGGCTCCATTATTTCCTGTCGAATCGAATTTCGCCAGCAGCGCTGCGTAATCTGACAGCGATCGGAAGTTCACCCATCCGGAATACGTTAGAGCTGCCGCTCCATTCAGGACCGAATAAGCACCAAAATCAAGTTTGTCCGTGGATCCGTTCAACGACAGCCCCGAGCCCAATTCACCTGTTGTGCTCATGCCGCTTGTATTATTGACGGACGTGCCGTTGGACGCCTGGTTTTCTCCGGATGCCGAGTTATAGATTGCGGTATTCGCGGCGTTATCTTCTAGGTGGTACACGCCGGAATACCCAGACCAGACCGATGTTGGGTTCGCAGTAGAGTTAGTTACACCCGGCATGCCATACGCAAGGTAAAAGACCGTATTTTGCGAATGGTGTACTGTTGGACACAGAACTACCGCCGTTAGCGATCCAGTCGAAGGATTATAAGAGACTATTTCAAACGGAAGTAACTGCGTTAGTCGAAAATCGGCAAAGAACGAAATGTCAGCGCCCGTCGAGCTCTGAACGTGACCGCCATTTGCGGCGGATTTGAGACCCGGGTCAGTAAACATAAGATAGACCGGGAAATTGCTTTGATCCGCATTGGCAACCTGCGCGGCTTGTATGGTAACCGTGCGGCTGTATTGAAACGACTGTGCTTCGCTGCTCAGCGCAAACAGGCTAAGAGCGCAGATGAGAATCAGTATCGTCTTGGCCACATGCGCTCCTTAGAAGCTGCTGCCCCATGCAATGCGCTTCCATACATTCGTCGCACTGCAGACATAGTAGTAATTACTATCGATAGAAAATTGCCCGGTCGAACAAGTTGATGCGGAGGTCGCCGGAGGAGTAGCCACATAAGTACTCGCTACCGACGGATCAATGGAGATTGTGGAGATCCCGGAGTTTTCCGCGATGAGAATACCAGCGCCGGTGGCGAGCGCCTTGGTCGAGAGGAAAGCTCTAAAGTCAACTCCACTCCCGGCTGCCAGGTTACCTCCGGTGACGGTCCAGTTGAATAGCGGAATGGATCCCGCCGGGAACGCCGTCACACCCGACAGATATAAGCAATTGCTGCAAGTGAGTGACGCTACGCTCCCAGCGGTCAAATTGCCGGAGCTATCGATATAAATAAAGACTAGCCCTGAAGTCGGACCCGACGCGGTTACGGTCGCAGAACTCTTGAAACTATACACCGTATTGCCTACCCGCACATTGCAAGGAGTGCTCGCCGAGCAGCCCGAGCCGATGGTCAGCGTTCCGTTCGAAAGCGTTGTGCCAAAATCTCCCAACTGCGCAGCGAAGGCAGCGCCACTGCCAGAACCGGAGTTGCCGCTGCCACCGTTTCCGCCTTCTAAAGTCCAGACGTTTGTGGCGGTACACGCATACAGGTTAATACCCGCGGTCGCGGCGCTGTTGAAGAACAACTGACCAACCTGACAGGTTGAAGGCAACGCCGTGCCCACCGTCACCGGCCTGGTAAAAGAGAACGAAGAAAAATCGGGATTACGCCCTTGGGTTTGCAGGTTTACGGTGGTGGGGGGTGTGGTTTGCGCAAAAGCTTGGCCGACTAGCCCGAAACCGAAGCTCAGCAACGTCAGGACAGATACGTTAAGAATGCTTGTCGTTCGCATTGGATATCTTGAGGCCTCCAAAAAAATGGCTCGACCCCAAAATTCCACAGCGGGCCCTCAAATGAGCGCGGTGGACATTCAAACTATTGACGGCGCATCAGATAGGAATTTTTTCATCTCTCGTGACTGGCTCGCACAGGTATAGGAAACCTTACTCCTGGCCGGGTTCTTGTCACGATTGCTTCTCGAAGGCTATCCTGGGGCAAAGGCCAGTATGTATCCGGTCGCAAAATTGCCGCCTAGCGAGCCACCCGCAGCCACCTCTCTTCTCCCGCTGTGCGTGGACCTGGATGGCACGCTGATCCGAACCGACCTGCTGCTCGAGTCGTTACTGCTCCTGGTCCGCCAGAATTTTTGGTACCTGTTTTGGGTTCCTTTTTGGATGTTTGCGGGAAAAGCCGCGTTAAAGCAGCGCTTGGCCGAGAAAGTTTGCCTAGATGCCGCCGCAATTCCATACAACAAAGATCTGGTGGAGTGGGTACGCGAACAGAAACGCCAAGGCCGCCGCACCGTGCTCGCGACCGCTAGCAATCGGATATTGGCAGCGAAAGTCAGTGCTTATCTCGGCTGCTTCGATGAAGTGTTGAGCAGCGATGAAATCGTTAATCTCAGCGGGGACACCAAGCGCGCCGCGCTGGTCGCTCGGTTCGGCGACCGCGGCTTCGATTACGCCGGAAACTCGCGCAAAGATCTGAGCATCTGGGCTCGCTGCAACGATTGCATCGTCGTTCATGCCGCGAAGCCAACTCTCGCGCGCGCGCAGAAAATCGGATCGGTTTCCCAGATCTTTCAAAAACCCAGGACGAGACTTAAGACTTGGCTGCGGGCGCTTCGTGTCCATCAATGGATAAAGAACATACTCGTTTGTGTTCCGTTATTCACTGCACACCGGTTCTCCGATCTAGTCGCGATCAAGAATGTTGCCATTCTGTTTTGTGCATTCAGCACTTGCGCTTCAGTAATCTACATTGTCAATGACTTATTGGATTTACCTGCTGACCGCGCACACGCGACCAAGTCATCGCGCCCGTTTGCGTCAGGCGAACTTTCCATCATTCAAGGCTGCATCTTGGGGCTTATCTTCAGCCTCATTTCGATTGCCCTGGCTTACGATCTGCCGCCATCGGCCCAGTTTGTCCTGGCATGCTACTTCGTATTGACTTCCCTCTATTCCGTGTGGCTGAAACGAAAACTCATCCTTGACGTTCTGGTTTTGGCGAGTCTTTATACGATCCGAATATTTGCCGGCGGCGCAGCGGCACATATCAAGATTTCCGGCTGGCTGATTACATTTTCTTTGTTCTTCTTCCTAAGTTTGGCAATGTGCAAGCGTAGCTCAGAACTAATGAACCTAATGAAATCGAATAAGACCCGCACTAGCGGGAGGTTCTATGAGACGAGCGACCTGGAGCCGCTAAACATCTGTGGAATATCCAGTGGCATGCTGGCCTGCTTGATCATCTTATTGTATGAAAGCAGTCAACAAGCGCAACTTCTATATGCCACGCCTCAATTACTGTTTCTCCTGTGCCCGCTGCTGTTTTACTGGATTTCCCGGCTTTGGGTGCTTACATTTCGCGGAGTGCTGCAAGAAGATCCGATCCTGTTTGCTGTACGCGACCGGGTAAGCTACGCCGTGAGTGTCGCGATGGCCATGATAGTCGGCCTCGCCGCATCCGTCCGAATTCCCCTCGACCGTTTTTTGCAGTAGGCCTGCCTAAAAATTCGCCAATGCAACTCGTTTCCACTTGTTGGCAGCGACGCAGACATAATAATAGTCGCTGTCGAACGAAAACTGCCCGGTGGAGCACGAGCTGGTTGAAGTTCGGGGCGGCGTTGAGGTATGCAGGCTGACAACCGTTGGGTCGACGGCTATGGTGGTCGTCCCTTCATCGTCGGCCGTCATAATGCCAGGCCCACTTACAATGTTCTTGGCCGATAACTCAGCCCGGAAATCGCTAATACCTGCAGAAGCAACCGGGCTCTTGACAACCGTCCAAGTAAATAGAGGGATTGAATTCGTCGGAAATTGAGTGACGCCGCGTGCATATCTGCACCCATCGCACGCTAAGTTGACAGTGCTTCCCGCTGTCAAATTACCCGAGGGATCGATATAGATAAAGACCAAGCCCGAAGCTGGATCTGAGCGTTTCACTGTAGCAGCATTTTTGATCATGTGCACGGTATTTCCGAAGCGCGCCTTGCATGGCCGCGCCGGCGAGCAGTCGATTCCCACCCGGAGCACCCCGTTCTGAAGCATCGCGCCGATTTCGCCCTGGCGCTCTTCGCGCGTCTCCGGCCCCTGGCCGAAGGCGCTCCCGGCGGCGACGAACGCCAGAATCACTGCCGAAATTCTGAGTAACGACAATCGACAACCTCCTTATTCTTCCACCCGCTACCATACAAAACGTGCTCGACTCGATCCCGATCATGCTGATGGTTCGCGAGTTGGGCCCCGGCGGTACGGAACGGCAATTGACCGAACTCGCGCGCACGCTCGATTCCTCGCGGCTTCAGGTTCATGTCGGGTGTTTTCACGAAGGCCTTCGGGCAGATGAGCTGCGAGCAGCGGGGATTCCCATCTTACGCCTTCCCGTCACATCCTTCCTGAATGCGAGCGCCGCCGCCGGTGCCTGGCAACTGGGCCGCTACTTACGGCGGCACAAAATTCGGCTCGTACACACGTTCGATTACCCTTTGAACTGCTTTGGCGTCCCCGTCGCGCGCGCGTTCGGAATGCCCGTCGTTCTATCCAGCCAGCGCTTCCACCGGCATCTCACGCCGCGTTCATACCTGCGGCTCCTCCGCCTAACCGACCGCATCGTAAACGGCGTCATCGTCAACTCCGAATCGGTGCGCCGCGAGATGCTCGAACAGGAACGTGTTCCCGCCGCCCGTGTGCACCTCTGTTATAACGGCATCGATATCACCCGATTCCGTCCCGGTGAGCGCCTGCGCACGCTCACCCTTCAAAATTCCTCGCTGGTCATCGGCGTCGTCTGCCTTCTCCGCCCGGAGAAAGGGCTTCCGACTTTGCTGCGTGCATTCGCTCAGCTCTGGCCTCGAGATGAGGGAGTTCGTCTGGTAATCGTCGGCAGCGGGCCGGAGCAGTCCGGCTTGGAAGAGCTCGCGCAAGAGCTCGGCGTCCGCCAGCAGTGCGTATTCCAGCCAGCCGTTGCCGATGTTGCGCCTTGGCTCCGGTCGATCGACATTTTCGTGCTCCCGTCACTCTCTGAAGCTCTGTCGAACTCTCTCATGGAGGCTATGGCTTGCGGCTGCGCGTGCATCGCCTCCTCGGTCGGAGGCAATCCCGAATTGCTTCGGGATGGTGAGACCGGGCTGCTTTTTGAGCCGGGCAACGTCGAGCAGTTGTCCGAAAAGCTTTCCCGGCTGGCCGCTGATCCCGGCCTTCGCGAGCGGCTTGCACAGGCTTCTGTACGGGCGATTCGGGAGCGGTTTTCGCTTGCGGCGTCGGCAGAGCGGATGCACGAAATCTACGACCGCTATCTCCTATAAAGTCTTCGGCCTCTCAGGCCGATGACATACTTAAGACGGAGGCAGATGAGTTCAGAGGTCGGAAGCGTTCACGTCGCGGTATTGGGTTTGGGCTACGTCGGCTGCGTTTCTGCCGCCTGTCTCGCCCAATTGGGTCACCGGGTTACTGGCATCGACCGTGACCAGAACAAGGTAAATAACGTTCTAGCGGGTATTGCGCCGTTCTTCGAGCCTGGACTAGAACCGCTGGTGCGCGAAAACGTCGCCACTGGACGGCTCACGGCCAGCCCGGGCATTGATGCGATTCAGGACGCCGATATAGCGCTGATATGTGTGGGAACTCCGTCAGAAAAAAACGGGAATCTCGGGCTCGAGCAATTGCGGCGGGTGATCCAGGAGGTCGCGCAAACACTGGAAAAACGCCAAAAACCACTGGTTCTGGCGATCCGTAGCACTGTTTTTCCGGGAACGTGCGAGGAAACTGTCATTCCGTTGCTTGGCCGCAGTCCCTGGGTCTCGGTGGTATCCAACCCGGAGTTTCTGAGAGAGGGCGTGGCGGTCAAGGACTTCTTGGAGCCGTCTTTGGTGGTGGTGGGCGGCGATGATTCCGAAGCGGTCCGGCGTGTTGCCGCGCTATACGCTCCCTTGCGGGTTCCGCCTTCCCTGGTAAGTCTCCGAACCGCCGAAATGATCAAGTACGCGTGTAACGCGTTCCATGCCGTGAAGATCTCTTTCGCCAATGAGATAGGCTCGCTCAGCGCCCGTCTGAACATCGATCCCGGCGAGGTCATGGCCACCCTCTGCGAAGACACCAAACTCAACATCTCCTCTGCTTACTTGAAGCCTGGATTCGCATTTGGGGGGTCCTGCCTGCCGAAAGATCTTCGTGCGCTTACCTACCGAGCGAATCGCCTCGACCTCCGGCTGCCTCTGCTGGATTCCACGCTGCCTAGCAATCAGCAGCATCTGCAGCGCGCCCTTGAGGCCGTGCTTGACCTTCCGGCACGCCGTCTTGGAGTCATCGGCCTCGCATTTAAAGAGAACACCGACGATTTGCGCGAAAGTCCGGTCGTATCTTTGCTCGAGCAGCTCATCGGCAAGGGCCGGCAGGTCCGGATTTTCGATCCGCACATCCAGCTCGATGCAATTTACGGGAGTAATCGCAACTTCATTCTGCAACAGATCCCGCACATTGGCCGCTTGCTCGACCATTCTCCGGATCAGCTTCTAAGCTGGTGCGATCACGTGGTGGTCGCACAAAAAATGGCCCCGGATTTGGCCTCGCAAGTGGAGCGTTCCAGCCTGCCGGTTACCGATCTCGTCAGTTCGCTGCTCTCCTACGTCGCCGCGCCAGTCAGTGCTTCGGCACGCTGACCACCAGTACTATAGCGTCAGGATTAGGTACTTCCTCGACTGCGATAAGTAACACTAGCAGAGAAGACGGAATCTACTCGTCAGGCGGCAACATCGCGCTAGCAGCCCACCAGTTTCGCGTTTGTGACCTGCAGCCGTTCCCCCGAGCTTTCGCGTGACAGAAGAAAAAGATCAGGCCTTTTTTTCCGCTTGGCGAGAACGTCTCCAGGCCTTGAAGAACGTTCCGCCCGTGCTGCGAATCGTCTGGGACTCCGGACCTTACGTGGTCGTCTTGGGCCTTGTCTACCGGGTATTCGTTTCTCTTGTACCGGTCAGTGCCGCCTGGGTCACTCGCCTTATCATCGATAACATCACTGCCATCCTCAGGGGGAAAGCGTCCCTGTCTTCCCACCTGTGGTGGCTCGTCGCGACTGAGTTCGGACTGGTAGTCGCCGGGAACGTCTTCAGCCGCTTGATCGATCATTACGACGCTGTTCTTGCGGATCGCTACACGCGGCACGTCAGCATTGAGGTGATGAATCACGCCGCGCAACTCGACCTGCAGGCTTACGAAGATCCTGTTTTCTATGACCGGCTCGAGCGCGCTCGCGTGCAAGCGACCGATCGCCTCGGCATGATCCAATCCATCGGACGATTGTTTCAACAGGCAATCACCACCATTTCGCTCTCGGCCGCAATTCTCTACTTCTCTCCCTGGCTGCTCCTGTTGCTGATCGCTTGTATAGTGCCGGCTTTTGTCGGCGAGAGCCATTTCGCGTTCCTCAGTTACGCCAAGAATTTTCGTCAAACGCCGGTTAAACGCGAGTTAGATTATCTGCGTCAGGTTGGAGGCAGCAAAGAAGCGGCCAAAGAGCTGAAGTTATTCGGTCTCAGCGGCTTCCTCACCGATCGTTTTACCACTCTTTCCAATCAAATTTTTGATGAGAACCTCGCGCTCTACCGCCGCCGCCTGATTGCCGTTTCGTTCC
Organism: Bryobacteraceae bacterium; assembly: GCA_036269275.1. GTDB lineage: Bacteria > Acidobacteriota > Terriglobia > Bryobacterales > Bryobacteraceae > Bog-105. The sequence goes on from DATASJ010000103.1 coordinate 69,423, forward strand.
TCTCCACGCTCAGCACAGCCGGCTACTATGGCGCCTACTTCTGGGTGATTTACCAGACCGTCAATCACGTCTTCACCATCGGGACCCTGGTGTTCTTGACGCAATCCATCATGAATGCGTCCACCAACATCTCCCAGATTTTCTCTACGCTCTCCAGCATTGCCGATCAGGCTCTTTTCTTGACAGACTTGCTCGCGTTCTTCGAGATGAAGCCGGCCGTGACTTCGAAAGCGAATGCGCTGCCGGCTCCTCGCCCCATCGTCCGCGGCTTCGAATTTCGGAACGTCTCGTTCGTCTATCCGGGTACCGAGCGCCGCGTCCTCAACGGCTTGAATTTTCGCCTGGAACCAGGAGAGCGCATCGCCCTGATCGGTCAAAACGGCCAAGGGAAGACCACCATCGTCAAGCTGATGACGCGCCTGTACGATCCGACTGGCGGACGCGTGCTTCTCGACGATGTAGACCTTCGCGACTACGATGTCGAAGACCTCTGCCGGGAAATTGGGGTCATCTTTCAGGACTTCATGCGCTATGAGATGAAGGCGAGAGAGAACATCGCGGTCGGGCGAATCGAATACCTGCAGGATGAGCGTCGGATCCGGGCTGCCGCCGAAAAGAGCCTCGCAGACGCCGTTATCCAGAGGCTGCCGCGCAAGTACGATCAGATGCTTGGACGCCGCTTCGAGGGTGGAGTAGATCTCTCGGGCGGCGAGTGGCAGAAACTGGCTCTTGCGCGCGCTTATTTGCGGGAAGCGCAGGTTCTTATCCTCGACGAACCCACCGCTGCTCTGGATGCCCGAGCCGAGTACGAAGTATTCAAACGCTTCAACGAACTCACCGAAAGCAAAATGGCGCTCTTCATCTCACATCGCTTTTCGACCGTGCGCATGGCCGAGCGGATCATCGTACTCGAAAATGGCGCAATTGCCGAAGAGGGCAGCCACGATCGATTGATGAGGTATGGGGGGCGCTACGCTGAAATGTTCGAGCTGCAAGCGTCCAGCTACAGGTAAGCGACGCGTATCCCTGAGCTATCCATGCAAATGAATGTCGAACATGCGCAGCCCACCGGCTACGGGCTCAGCGAGAGCGAGCAGGCGAGGCTTCGCGAGCATGCCGCCCAAACGGCCCGCTCATGCGCCTGGCTGCCCGCCAAAGCCCGCTCAAAGCGCCCACGCGAAATCTACCGGAGATGTGCGGCGCGCTTCTCCGTGCTCGAACGCGAGCTGTACAACCTCAGGTCCGGCGAACCTTCCGACGATGTCAAGTGGCTCTACGACAACGTCCGTCTGCTCCGCTCTCAGTTGCACGACGTTGCGGACTCTACCAAGCCTATGGGCAAGTTGCCCCAGGTACGGACGGCTCGCGATGAATCCGTTCCGCGTTGCATCGTGCTCGCGCGAGCTCTGCTGAGCGCCACGGATAATCGGCTTACCGAGCCCGCTTTTTCTTTCTTTATAGAGGCCGTCGAAGAAGTCGAGCCATTGCGTTTGGCGGAGTTGTGGGGCATGATCCCGGCGCTGAAGCTCGCGCTTCTTGAAAGCATCGTTGAACACGGCCGCAAGGCTCTGGACGCGTTTCGCGCCCAGGGCGGCGCTACTCCGTCATTCGGGATCGGCGCCATGGTCACCAGCTTGCGCTCTCTGAGCGAATTCGATTGGAAGGAGACCCTCGAGCAGCTCTCCGTTGTTCATCGCGCTCTCAGGCTTGATCCGGCTGGAGTTTACTCGCGCATGGACTTCGAAAGCCGCGAATATTATCGCCAGGTTCTCGAAAAGATCGCGGCTCATTCCGACGTAGGCGAGCTGGAATTGTCGCAGATGGCCGTCACAATGGCCGACCGCGCTCGCGTCGATTCCTCCATGCCGGGGGCGCGTCGCGATCGTCTGCACCACGTCGGATATTACTTCCTGGACGAGAGCGGGTCCCAGGATCTCTTGCACCGCATCGGCTATCGTCCGTCGTTTTCAGCCAGTGTCGAGCGGCTGTTCCGGCGTTATCCGGACGAGGTCTACATCATCGGAATCGAATTCCTGACTCTGGTCACGGTTGTCGCCCTGATCATGAGTATCGTCCGCACGCATAGTGGATTTGGTCTGATTGTCAGCGCGCTGTTGCTCATCCTTCCGGCGACACAGGCGGCAATCGAGCTGATGAATTACCTGGTCACAACCATCCTGACGCCGCGCCCTCTGCCGAAGCTCGATTTCTCGAAAGGCGTTGATCCTTCCTGCGCCACCATCGTGGCCATCCCAACCCTGCTCATTAATGAAAAGCAAATCCGGCGGCTCGTGGACGATCTCGAGGTTCGCTATCTCGTCAATCGCGACCCCAATATCTTCTTCGCGCTTTTAACGGACCTGCCGGACACTGCTGAGCCCGCCCTCGAGCAGGACGCTCGCATCGAACTCGCAATTCGCTTATTGGATGACTTGAACCGCAAATATCGCGACGAGCCTCACGGCGGGTTCTACTTATTTCACCGGCATCGTGTCTACAATCCCCGCGAAAACGCCTGGATGGGATGGGAGCGAAAGCGTGGCAAGCTGCTCGATCTGAACCAATATCTTCGTCAGGCGTACGATCCGTTTCCGGTCAAAGCCGGGGATCTCTCCCGTTTGCCGACAATCCGCTACGTTCTCACGCTCGATTCCGACACCCAACTGCCCAGAGGCTCCGCTCAGCGCATGATCGGTACCATGGCTCATCCGCTGAACTGCCCGCTGGTGGACCCGGATCTGAACATCGTGACCGAAGGCTACGGCATACTCCAGCCGCGCGTCGGCGTCAGCGTTCATTCAGCCACGCGTTCCCGCCTGGCAAGCATTTATTCCGGCCAAACTGGATTCGACATTTATTCGCGCGCCGTCTCTGACGTCTATCAGGATCTATACGGCGAAGGTATCTTCACCGGCAAAGGCATTTATGACGTCGATGCGCTTCGGCGAGTCCTGGAGCGCCGGTTCCCTCGCAACGCGCTTCTCAGTCACGATCTCATCGAAGGAGCCTACGCGCGCGCCGGCCTGGTCTCCGACATCGAAGTCATCGACGACTACCCATCGCACTACAGCGCGTACAACCGTCGCAGGCACCGCTGGTTGCGCGGCGATTGGCAGATCGCGCGTTGGATCTTCAACCGTGTGCCGGACGAGTCCTGGCATCTTGCGCCCAACCCAATCTCGCTCGTTTCGAAGTGGAAGATTATCGATAACCTGCGCCGCAGCCTCATCGAGCCCGCCACCTTCCTGTTACTCGTCGCCGGATGGTTCATCTTGCCCGGCGGCCCGCGCTTTTGGACTATCGTCACGCTCGCATTACTGTTTCTTCCAATCTACTTCCGGCTCGTGTTCTCGCTCATTCGCGCCGTGGTGACTCAGCAGTGGTTCACAACTCGCGAGGCGTTTAGCGATTTCCTCGTCTCTAACGTCAGTATTCTTCTCAACATCGCGTTTCTCGCGCATCAGACCCTCGTTTCGCTCGATGCCATTTTTCGGACGATCATCCGCAGCACCATCACCCATACCCGGCTTCTCGAGTGGGAAACCGCAACCGAAGCCGAACTCGGCCTGAAAAAGCGTACGCCGGTCGACCTCTATCTCGATTGGATTCCGCTCTTCGGCGTCTGTCTTGGTCTCCTGCTGTTCTTGAAACCATCGCCCTGGCCGTACGCCTTGCCATTCATTGCCGCCTGGTCGTGCGCGAAATTGATTTCGGTCTGGCTCAACCGCTCGCCGCATGCGGAACACCATGAGCTCCCCGAAAAACAACGCCGGTTCCTGCGCGACATCGCGCTGCGCACATGGCGGTATTTTGCCGAGTTTAGCAGCGAAAACAATCATTGGCTCATACCGGACAACGTCCAAGAAGAACCATACCGAATCGCTGAGCGCATATCGCCTACCAACCTTGGCTTCCTGCTAAACGCGCGGCAAGCGGCGCTGGAGCTCGGCTATTTGACGGTCTCGGAATTCGTCACGCAAACCGAACGAACTCTTCATTCCATCGCGAAGCTCCCGCGGCACCTCGGCCATTTGCTGAATTGGTACGACAATCTTACGCTGCAGCCGCTTGATCCTCAATTTGTGTCGAGCGTCGACAGTGGCAACCTCGTCGCTTCCTTGTGGACATTGAAACAGGGTTGCCTCGCTTCGCTCCATGAGCCGGTTCTCCGCCAACGTGCGCTGGAAGGCTTGGCCGATCTTTATAGAATTCTCGGCCACGCAAAATCGCAATTGGGCAACCTTGCGACGCTTCTCCACTCCGATGATCCCGGCGTTTGGCTTCCTCAATTACTTCGCATAGCCGATGTTCCCGGACGCGAACACGCTGAAGAGAAACAAAGCTCGTGGTGGGCTGCCGAACTCGTGGGCCGCATCGAGGCTCTACGCGGACAAGCCCGCAGTTTCACGCCCTGGCTTCTCCCGGAATTCCAGGCAGTCCGCAATCTGGCTCCGCATTTCGAATTGCCGTCCATGGCTCTCACGCCTGAGAACGCCGCCGTTTACTATCGCGAACTTGAGTGGCGCCTGAACGCCTTGCCGGCGAATGCCGCCGTCTCTGTCGAGGCCCTCGATGCCGCCGAGCGTCTGCTTGCCCTGCTCCCGCATTGCCGCAGTCGGGCGAGCGAACTCGCCACGCGTTTGCACGCCATCGCCATGCAGGCCGACGCCTTGGTTCGCGAGATGAACTTCTCGCCGCTTTTCGATACGCGCCGCCGTCTGCTCTCGGTCGGCTACGAGGTTTCGTCGAAACAGCTAAACAAATCCTGCTACGATCTGCTGGCCTCCGAGGCGCGCACCGCCTTCTTTATTGCGATTGCAAAGGGGGAAATTCTTCAGGAGAGTTGGTTCCGCTTGGGCCGCCAACACACTATCTGCGAAGGGCAGACGTCTTTGATCTCCTGGACCGGCACCATGTTCGAGTACTTGATGCCGGTGCTCTGGATGAGATCTCATCCAAATACCTTGCTCGATCGCGCCGTTCGGTCCGCGGTTCGCGCCCAGCAGTCGTACGCCGCCAACCGGGCCGTCCCTTGGGGTATTTCGGAAGCCGCCTATGGCAAGACCGACGAAGCTGGAAACTACCAGTACGCCGCGTTCGGCGTGCCCGGACTGGCTCTCAACGTTTCGCGTGCGGGCTCTCTCGTCATATCCCCTTACTCGAGTTGCCTCGCGCTCATGGTGGATCCAGCGGGCGCTGTTGAAAATCTCTGGCGTATGGCACAGAAGAAATGGCTCACGGGCCGCGGCTTCTACGAATCCGCCGACTACACCGCATCTCCGGCGCGCCGGTTACTGCCCCGCAAGTGCGAGCTGGTCCGCTGCTGGATGGCCCATCACCAGGGCATGAGCTTGGTAGGGATCTGCAACATTTTGCGCGACTCGGTTTTCCAGCGTTGGTTTCACGCGGAGCCCCTGGTGCAGGCCAGTGAGTTGATTTTGCAGGAACGTCCGCTCCGCACGCGCGCCATGGCCGACACGCAGCCGCGTCGCGTTCTGTCGTTCAATCGCCGGACGGCAAAAGGTTCCGTTGCGAAGGCCCAAGCCGCCGGGGAATAGCCTTCCTGTTACTCACGCGCAAGAATTTGCCGTGCCGCGCGCCTTCCCGACGCAATCGCGCCATGCACCGTCGCGCTGTGGCCATTCACTTCCGTTGCTTCTCCCGCAAAATACAACGTGTCCTCTATTGGCTGCGCCAGCTTCTCTCGCGCGCGCAACGCCCCCACGGGCACGTAGCTGTATGCTCCGCGCGCAAACGGATCGGCGTGCCAATCGTGAAAGTAGGCCTTCTCCAGCAGTCCGCTCAAACGATTTTCTCCGAAGCCGGTAATGCGCGATAGATCCGCTACTGCTTTGCCGATAATTTCGGAACGCGGCGCGTCGAGCAAATCGTCCGTGCGCGGCCCTGCGCACCAGCCTGTGAGCACTGGCGCCCGAACTGGCAACGCTGCCCACCAGGTTGGGAAGAATCGCTCGTTCGAAAGTAAAAAACCTGCGCAGGCGAGCTCGTCATTCTCTTCCCAGAACGCTTCTCGAAATCGTAGACTTACTCGCATGACTTGACCGAACTCTAGTGCCTGCGCTGCTTCGAGCGTTGCTTCAGGCTCCGGTTCGAAAGAAATGCCGCCGCTCTTTAATACACCCAGCGGCGCGGTAATCACCAAACTTCTGCTTCGCAACGCCTCCGTTTGACCGCCAAGGGTAGAGCGCGCGTGCACGGTCGCATGCCCGCTCTCCCACTCGATTCGTTCCACCACGCGATTGATTCGAAGCTTCTCCCTCAGATCGTCCACTCCCGAAATCATCTGCAGGATCAACGAACGATAACCGTTCGCGAAGCGGAACAACCTGTCGCCCTCAATCTCGTCTGCCGCCTCGGCATCTTTCGCCAGCGAACGTATGCTCACCAGCTCCCCGCGTGCGGCATTGAAGCCTTCGACATACGACATCGCCAGTTGCTTCGCATCTGCAGAGTGCGACGAGCGTTCCAGAAAGGTCGAGAAGCTCCGGTCCTTCCCCCTCTTGGCCGCCTTCTGCATGTCCTGCATCACGCCGTCAATCAATTCCCAGCCGCCCATTCCGTGTTGAGCTTTCCCATTCTTCACGCGCACCGCAGTTTGCGCGCAGTCGTATGCGATAAGCCCGTGCGAACGGATCACGTCCCATATTTCGGGCGAGCGTCCATGAATGAACTCTGCCCCTAGCTCCAGTGGCGCCGGCGAAAGTGGGTCCATCACCGTGTACACACGCCCACCAATTCGGTCTCGCGCCTCGACACACACCACCTTACGTCCTGCACAATCGAGCTCCTTGAGAGCAGCCAGCCCTGCGGCGCCAGCTCCGATGATCACTGCGTCGAACTCGGTTGCCTTCATCGCGCTCGCGTGTCTTTCTCTTCGAACGTCCCCGTCTGCCGGTTCTTCTGCACCTGTTCCGCTTCGAAGTAACGCCCATTCATCGCCACGTAGACCCCCGCCGGAAGCGTTTGCACGAATGCCAGCGCGCTGCCCAAATTAAACAGCCCATCGGAGCTGCCGAATTTGTACGGAACCATAGCACCCGTCAGCACAATGGTTTTCCCTTCCACTCGCTCAACGAGTTCCCGCGCTGTAATCTCCATCGTGTCTGTCCCGTGCGTAATAACAATGCGGTTCTCGGTTGCCGCGCGGCATTGCTCCACGATCACGTCCCGGTCTGCTTCCGTCATCTCCAGGCTATCGATCATCATCAGCGTTCGGATCTGCAGATCAAGCTTGCAGCGACCCAGCGACAGCATCTCCGTGAGATGTGAGTCCTTGAAAAACAGCTTCCCACCGATTTCGTCATATTCTTTGTCGAATGTTCCGCCCGTGATCAGAACCTTGATTCGATTGCTCATTGCAGCATCCACGTTGCTATTGTGCGGCATCCAGCCTGGCTACCCCACGCCGATGATGATTCACTGGAGAATGAGGTTCTACCGATGCCCTACCAAGATCTTCTTCTGGAATTCGAAGACTCGACCGCCATCGTCACGCTGAATCGCCCCAACCGCCGCAACGCGCTCTCGCTTCGGCTCATGCTCGAGTTGATCGATTGTTTCAGCGAGATTGAGCAGAAGCGCTCCGTTCACGCAGTTATCCTCGCCGCGGAAGGCCGCGTCTTCTCTTCCGGCCACGATCTCAGCGAAATGGTTGGGCGAAGCGTCTCCGACTACCGCCGCACTTTCGACGTTTGCGCCAAGCTGATGACCAAAGTTCAATCCATCCCTCAGCCCGTCATCGCAGAGGTCCAAGGCATCGCCACCGCTGCCGGTTGCCAGTTAGTCGCTACCTGCGATCTCGCCATCGCGGCCGAGCATGCCGCCTTCGCGACTCCCGGTGTTCGCATCGGCCTGTTCTGCACCACGCCGATGGTTGCGCTGAGCCGCGCGATCGGCCGTAAGCGCGCCCTGCACATGCTGCTCACCGGCGAATCCATCGATGCTGCCACGGCCGCCGACTGGGGCCTCATCAACGCCGTAGTTCCTGCCTCGGAATTGAAGACCGCCACTCGCAAGCTCGCTGCTCGTATCGCGGAGGCGAGCCCGCTGACCGTTAGTATCGGCAAGCAGGCCTACTACGCTCAAATCGATCTCGATCAGCCCAAAGCCTACGCCTATGCGAAAGAAGTCATGACCACGAATTCGCTCGCCGCCGATGCGCAGGAAGGTATCTCGGCTTTCCTGGATAAGCGCGTGCCCTGCTGGTCCGGGAAATAAGCGGATACTACCCGTGCAAATTCCGGTACGCAACCAGGCAACGGTCCGCAGCTTCAAGCTCCGGATAATCGCTGCCTTCCTGCTCGATCAGGTAATATTCAACTCCACCCGTATTTTCTGCTGCCGCAAAAATTTTCTTCCACGGCGCGCTCCCTTCGCCGAATAGCACCCGGTATCCTTTCTCCTGCGACCAATCTTTCAAGTGAAGCGAACGGATCCGCCCCGGGTTCTGTTCGATCCACGCAACCGGGTCGTTGCCCGTTTCAAGACAGGTACCCACGTCAAGCTGCAGCATGATGCTCTTGTCCGTGTTCGCCGCAATCAGCTCTATCGGCTTTTGCCCATCCACCGGCTTCCATTCCAGATCGTGATTATGATATCCCGCATGCAAACCCTCCCCGCTCATCTGGTGGTTCGCCTGGTTGAGCACGTCTATGATGTGCTTCCAATCGTCCAGCGTGCTGACTTTCCCGGGATGCGCCAGCACAATATAGTGCGTATCCAGGATCTTGTTCAGCTCAATCGCTTTTTCCAATCCTTCCGGCGTAAATGACTGCAAGCTGTTGTGTGTCGAGTAGCAGCGCACGCCGAGATCGTTCAACTGCTTGCGGACCTGTTTTGCTTCATCGGCGGTCCAGTCGAAATACGGCGCGAAAAACTCCACGCATTGGTAGCCCATCTTCCCGACCGCCTGCAGGGTAGCTGTCTGGTCCTTCTTCAACTCGTCGCGGACCGAATAAAGCTCCAGCCCGATCGGTATCTTCTTGTCTTTGGCAAATAGCCGCGCCAGCGGCACGCTTGCCGTTACCGCTGCCACAAACGATCGCCGTGAAACCTGCTCGCATCTGCTCATCGCAAATGCACCATATCACAGCCTCAGCGGATGTTTACAGAACGCGGATATCCATCACCGTAATGTCATCGGCTGGTTCGTCTTCCGAAACCGCGTTCGAAGCAAGCATACCCGCCAAGCCGCTCGCGCGCCTTTTGCCCACGGCCAGAATCGTGTCCACCGCCCAATCCTCGCCCGCTTCATCCATCTTCGCTTCCGAGAACCCGTCCGAGAACAGGACTACCCGGTCACCCGCAGCCATCGCCACTTCGCGCTCTTCAAAACCGCGCTCTTTGAACGCGCCCAAGACGGTCGCACTCGCATCCAGGAGTTCGTGCTCTCCACTCCTGCGCAGCAGCACCGGCGATGGGTGTCCGCAGTTCACGTATCGAATCGTTCGGGTGGCCGCATCATAAACACCGAAAAACAGCGTGGCATAATGCTCCGGCCGCGTCGATTCGAAGAACAGATAGTTCACCCGCTCCATCAGCTTGGAAGGATATCGCGCAAGCTCCCGCTGCCCGCGAATGGTAGCTTGCAGATTCGCCACCAGGAGCGCAGCCCCAATTCCCTTGCCGCAAATGTCGCCCAGCAGGAACGCCATGCTCCCGGAATCAATCTCGAAAAAATCGTACAGATCTCCGCTGATCTCTCCCGCGGGCAGGCACGCGCACTCGCAGTCCAATCCGTAAGCGCTGAAATGCGGCTGAGGCAACAGTTTCCTCTGCACCTTCCGCGCGATGGCAAGCTCGGCTTCCATGGGCCGCGCACGTTTTGGCTCGGCGTTCAAGTGCTTCTGCACCACCGAAAGAAAATGGCGGTTATCCCACGGCTTTGGAACGAAATCGCAAGCTCCGTGGTGCATCGCCTCTACCGCGAGCTCAATCGTGCTCCAACCCGTCATCGCGATAATCGGCACATCGCGCCCTTGCGCGCGCAAGTGATCGAGCAGCCGCAATCCCTCCTCGCCCGAAGTCGTGTCCCATGTGTAGTTCATGTCAACAACAATCAAGTCGTGGTCGCGGTACGCAGCCGCCGCCAGTGCGTCGTTCGGCGATTCAGCCGTTTCGATCGCATACCCGGCTCCCTTTAGCAACAGGCGCAATGCTTCTCGAACATCCGGCTGGTCATCGACCACCAGCACCTTTTGCAGGCCGGTCTTTTTCTTAACTGCTTCCAACGTCATAGAAAAGGAACTCGCGCTTGGTAGTGCAACCGCTCTGCCACCTTCTCTGTCGCTCCGGAGTTGCGGTTTCAACTACTTATGCAGCGCGTTGTATGACGCGATGTTCATTTGCGAACACTGGAATCGCGTTTCTGCCGTGCGCGCGTGCGGCGCGCTCCGCGGGAAATCCTACGATCCGCCCTTGAGGATCTCGATTGCCCCGTTCGTGTCGCTCAGCCGCATATCGCACCGGCCGCTCCCGATCGTGCCGTTCAGCTCATCGTTCGACACCGAACCTGAAACGGTCAAAGGGAAATCGGTTCGAATTTTGCCGAACGACGTGCGCGCATTCACCCGGTAGCTGGCTTCTCCGTCGATGCGGACGCGCAGGGTAGAGAACGATGTTCTGATGATCGCCGGTTGGCACGCACCCCGCGCGCTGATCGATGCATCGATTGCGCCGTTCTGGTCCTCTATCTGCAGCGGTCCCGTGATCCCTTCGAGAATCACCGCTCCAAAGCTCGTTCTTACTTGGGCTCCCCGCGTGTTGGACGCTTTCACAGCGCCGTTCGAGTTCTCCACCGTGAGCAACCCTCCTACGTTGGATGCCTCCACGGTCGCAAAACTCGTCCTTACGTTTGCCGCGCCACGAACGTTAGTCATCGAAACGTTGCCATTGCCCGAATGTATGTCCAGGCCGCCCTGAACGTCGCTCACCGCCACCGTGCCGAACGAGTCTTGGACACTCAAAGGTCCGCCAATCTTATCGCCTTGGATAGAAGCATTGTTTGCTCGCACCGACGCCTGCCGGCTTACATCGGAAAATCGCACATCGCCAAACGTCGTATTCAGCTCTGCCGCCCCTTCTATGTGAATCGCTTCCACTCGCCCGTTTGAGTTGTTCACAATCAAATCGCCGCGGAACGAATGCACCGTCACGTTTCCAAACGAGTTCGTGATATCGCCGCTCCCCCCGCTGTCGGTCAGTTGTACGGTTCCGTTGCTATTCGCAATCGTGACCCCTTTGCCAACTCCCGCCACCGTCACGTTCGCAAACCGGTCCCGCACCGCCAGCGCGCCCTTGATGTCGGCAGCGTCCACTCCTCCATTGCTGTCCTCTACCGTCACATCTCCTGCGTTGTTCGCGACACGTATGTTGGCGAACGAGTTCTCCAGGCGCTGCGTGCCCCGCCCGTCTTTGAACTCCAGGTCTCCGTGAGAAGTGAGGATCGAGCAGCTCGCCTTCACCCCGGCAACCGAAACTTTTCCAAATGAGTTTCTGACCTGTAGCGGCGCCGTTTCCGGAATCGTCACGTCATAGTGAACGTAGTAAGAAATGTTATGCATAAACTGGAAGCCGCCGTTACCGAAGACGCCGTGCGGTCCCGAGTGCTCGGGATAGCGCGTCCTGATCGACAGTTCGGAGGCTGACGGCTCAACCAGTATTTCCACCCGATCGGCGAAGCTCTTTGCCTGTTCGCTACTCGAGGCCGACACCCGAATATCGGCGTGAATCACTACCTCCGGTTGCGCATGGGTGTGCACTACGATATCGCCGAGGCTATGCTCCAGATACACGCGCTCGCCCGCATTCAACAGCACGGTTTTGTCGAAGGTCCGGCTGTATTCCTCGCGCGCGCTCGTACCCAGCGCAAGCGCCATGCCCAGCGCCACAACGTTAATTTTTCTGATCACGAGTCAGTAGCTCCTTGAGCGTGTCCTGTTTTTCGCGGTATAAGTTCGCCAATTCGGTCTGCAGCCGCACGTTGAACCGGTTCTGATCCAGATTCGCGCGGGTTTCGGCGATCGCCGAATCCAGCATCACCAGCTTCTCCCTGTAATTCACCGCAACGGGTGAAGCCGCGCTCTCAAGCTTCGGTTCCGCAAGCTGGGATAGTCGATCGATCGATTGCCGGTATGCATTCTCATTCTTCTCCACTTCCTGGAGCGCCTGCTCCGTCAGGAAATCTCGATTTGCCGCATTTAGCGCCACCGGCTTGCCGGCCTCCGATGCCGGCGCTCTGGCGCGTTCCCACGGCCGCCAAACGACTGCCGCCGAAATGGCAATCAACGCCACCGCCGCAATCGCCCACGTCTTCCATTCCTTCCACCACGCCGGCTTCGGTTTCGGCTCAGCGTCGATTGCTCTCTGAATGCGCGGCCACAGCTCCGGGCTCTCCCACTCCTCGTGCAACTCCTTCGCGGCCGTCGAAATTTCGGCCCAAACCCGGTACTCGCGCCGGCACGCGGCGCACTGCTTCAGATGCTCTCGAGCCTCCGGCATCAGTTCCGGCATACTCAGAGCCCGGTCGAGGTCGCCACATTCGAACTTCATGCGCCTTTCTCCATCAAGCTGCGCTTCAGCTCGCGTTTCGCTTCGAACAGCCAACTGCGCGATGTGCCTTCGGGAACCTGCAAAACAGCCGCTATCTCCGAATGCCTCAATCCCTCTACCTCGAACAGCAGAAACACGATGCGCTGCCGTTCATTCAACCGCCCCAGCGCCCGTTCTAGCGCGACTTTCAGCGGCAGCTTACTCTCGCTTGCGACCTCCGTCCGCACCGGCTGCTCGGCCAACTTCTGCTGCTTCCGCAGCACGTCATAGCAGCAATTGATCAAAATCCGGCACATCCACGTCGAAAGCGAGGATTGCCCTTCAAACCCGTCCATGGCTCGATATACCTTCAGGAACGTCTCCTGAACGGCGTCCTCGGCATCCGCACGGCTGCCCACCAGATGAAACGCAATACTCTTCAGGCGCCCCGCATGCAGCTCGTACAGCCGCTCATAGGCGTGCCGGTTCCCTCGCTTGCAGGCTTCCATGAGCTCCGCATCGGTCGGGTTTTCTGACAGGTTAGCCGTGAATGGCAGCGGCAATCCGATCTCTCACACCGCGATTCCTTTTCGCGCTTTAGACGGTCGAAACCCGGAAAACGTTGGAAAGTGCGAAAAAGTTCCTTACGAATCGTCGCAAGCCCGGTGCGCTATTTCTTTTTCGATCCTAAATCGAGGTCCACGGCAGGATTAGCATAGTTGCCCGTAATCTTGAACGGCATCACCTTCTCCGAATGCTTCCTCTTGAAAAAAGGTGTGATCGCCTTGACAAGGAACGATTTGAATCCGGTTGTGGCGTCCCCGGGCTGGCCCGTCGTGGTTAAAATCCCGTGCAGATCGATCTTGTAGTTGACCAAATTGTAAGTCCCGTCGAGCGTCGCTTGCGCGCCGGGAACGGTGAACGACAGGTTCGAAAAGCTAGCCACTCCGTTATTCGCAACCGCATGCCCCTTAAGGTCGGAGAGCACGGTCTCTGGATTTTCCGGCCGCTGCCCCTTGGCATGTTTATCCGCACTCTCGCTCAGTCGGCTGATGTCCCACTCTGTTCCTTTGTCCGTGAACTTACCCGCCGCGACGCCGAAATCTCCCTGCAGTTTCATGCGTTCCACAAATTGCGCCGGACCCGGCGGAAGGTCAATATGTCCACGAAAGGTCACGCTCCCCGTCATTGGCGGCGTCTTCGCCGAAATAAACAGGTTGAGCACATCCTCGACCCGCCCGCTCGGCTCAGACATGTCGAGCGACACGAACTTACCGCCTCTGCCTTCCTGACCCGCTACCGAGCCCTTGACATATACCGTCGTGTTGTCGAAGTTCGCCTTCACATTGTTCAAGAAGGTATCGCCCTTTATCCCATCTACCACGGCCTCGAACTGCGTGCTCAGCCTTCGGGTGTGGCTCGTATCCGTCACCTTGAAATTCGGGATGTCCGTTGTCCCGTCCACGTTTACGTGTTTCAGCGTCCCCTGGAATTTACCGGTTGAAAACAGCGTTCCGGAAATTCCACCAAACGCCGCCAGATTCGCATTGTCGAAGCGGTAGGTACCATGCACTGGCGTGCTCCCGGGATCTTTCGGATTCCATGCGCCGAATACCCCCGTGGATCGTATCTTGCCAGGCGGCATTTGAATCGAAATTATCGTCCGATAGAACATCGGCTCGTTATTTCCAAGCCCGTCCAGCCGCAATTTATCGATCATCAGTCGAAACGGCTTTTTTCCTGGCTCTTTCGAAAGAAAATCGAGAACCGCGCCATCCGCGATTGTCCGATCGACCACGATCGACGCGCCTCCCTTCCCGCTATAGGTCAACGGCATGATCGGGTTGGGCTTCCCCGGCTCGCTCGGTGGAACGGTCACGTGCATATTGAAGATACGAACCAGCCCCAGCCGATGTTGAAGGGTCAGCAGCCGAGCCCAACTCGTCGTCATAACCAATTTCTGCACCGTAATCAGCGGTGCTTTCTCCTTATGCTGTCTGTGCAGGAACTGGATGCCCTCTGCCACGCAGCCCGGAGGGAAGTATGTCCTCTCGAACCGCCCTATCGTCACCGATCTGACTGACCTCTCTTGCAATATGTCAATAAGATCCTGTTTTTTGAACGGCCAGTTCAGGGCCAGAATAATGCACTCGATCGCAAACAGGGCAACCAGTATAACCAGCCCCAGGAGAAGCCAGTGTCGTCTGACAAAGTGCCTCTTCGGAACTATCCTCCCGGATACTCTTGCTTCAACGACAGCAGTTTGCGGCATGCCAATCCCCCGCCGGCCACGGCGTAGCTCCCTATTAAAGCTGACCCGTGCTGAGATAAAAACGTTTCGAACCGGAGCCCCGCAGGTCGCCCATTCCGGTACTGTTTACTTTTTGTCACGTTTCTTCGCCTGCATCATCCCAAAAACAAGGGTTTCAGGAGCCCACGCATGGCTATCACGAACGTAAGCAGTTCCCGCGTTACCGTTTCAGGCGCAACTTCCGCCAGCAATACCAGCGCCATGGCGATGGTAACCACGCTGTTCTTCATGTGGGGTTTTGTCACCTGCCTGAATGACATTCTGATCCCTCACCTCAAAGCCATCTTCGACCTTAACTACGCCGCGGTCATGTTCGTTCAGTTTGCATTTTTTTCGGGCTACTTCGTATTCGCCTTCCCTGCCGGCAAGATCGTCGAATGGATCGGCTACAAGCGGACAATGGTCGCCGGACTCGTGACCATGGCCATCGGCGCTCTGCTGTTCGTGCCCGCCGCCAGCGTTCCCGCCTTCGGTTTTTTTCTCGCTGCGCTGGTAATCGTAGCCGCCGGCATGACCGCCCTGCAGGTGTCCGCCAACCCCTACGTCGCCGTGCTGGGGCCGCCTCAAACCGCTTCCAGCCGACTCAATCTCACCCAGGCCTTTAACTCCTTGGGCACCACGGTCGCCCCGAAATTTGGCGCTGCCCTCATCCTTGTAGCGGCGCCCAAGACCGTCGACGAAATCCGCAAGCTGTCGCCTGCGCTGTTGCACGCCTACCGAGTGCAGGAGGCCTCTACCGTCAAGCTGCCCTATCTGCTGATTGCCGGAGTATTGGTCGCCTTGGCCATCATCATCGCTTTCTTCAAACTGCCGGTGATCTCAACCGAACCGGATGTCGCCGCCCTCCAGGACCCCAACACCAGGACCGCGGTCAAGCTCTGGAAACAGCGGCACCTCATGCTGGGTGTTATCGGCATCTTCCTCTACGTCGGAGCGGAGGTCTCCATCGGCAGCTTTCTCGTGAATTATTTCAGCCAGCCCTATATCGGCGCCATGACTGAGAAACAGGCTGCCTCTTACGTCTCTTTCTACTGGGGAGGCGCCATGATTGGACGCTTCATCGGTTCCGCGGTGCTTCAAAAGCTGCCCACGCGAAGGGTTTTGGGCGCGGTCGCGCTCGTCGCGTGTGCTCTCGTGGTTATCTCTATGCTCACTTTCGGCTCGGTGGCCATGTGGACTATCATCCTGGTCGGCCTGTTCAACTCCGTCATGTTCCCCAGCATCTTTACTCTGGGCATTGCCGGACTTGGGTCGCGGACCGGCGAAGGCTCCGGCCTGCTGGTCGCCGCTATCGTAGGCGGCGCGATTCTTCCCGTCATCCAAGGCGCCCTGGCAGACAACCCGAACATCGGTATCCATCACGCCTTTATCTTGCCCGTTCTCTGCTACCTTTACATCTCGTTCTACGGCTTCAAGGGCTCGAAGCCGGTTCCAACGGCCCAGATCAACCTGCCCTCCGCCGCCGCGGCGTAAACTCAGCTCTTGTCCATTCGTCTTGAGCCGCAGCGCGCCGCGCCTTGACGGCGTGAGAAAATGAGAGTTTGAAAGTCGTAACTGACGGGATTTATTACGCTTGTGGGCTTACATTGGCCGGCCTCGCTCTTTCTTACTTCCTCAACCCCTGGGCCGGAGCGCCGCTCTATGTGCTGGCCCTCTACTGTCTGTACTTCTTTCGCGATCCCGACCGCGCTCCGCCCGCCGGGAATGTCCTTGTAGCTCCCGCCGATGGCAAAGTCGTCTCGGTTCGACAGATGCCTTCCGGTGAGACGCGCGTGAGCATCTTCCTCAATATCTTCAATGTTCACGTAAATCGCACGCCCATCCCAGGCAAGATCACCGATATCGTCTATCGCAAAGGCAAGTTTCTGGTTGCCAGCCACGAAGCTGCCTCTGCGGAGAACGAGCAAAATACACTCGTTGTGGAAGGCCAGAACACACGCGTGGTATGCCGCCAGATTGCCGGCTTAATCGCCCGCCGGATTGTCTGCTATAAGCGTGCCGGCGACATGCTGGCCCCGGGTGAACGCATCGGCTACATCAAATTCGGCTCGCGCGTAGACGTTCTCTTTGGGCCTGAATGGAACACGAACGTCAAGATAGGCGACAAGGTTTTCGCCGGCGCCAGCATCTTGGCGAGCCCGCGATTTGCCCAGCAGGAGGCGGCCTGAGCCTCCAGGACCGTGTTATGGGCCCACAGTCGCCCGGAAAGCCGCCCCGGCGAGCAGCTTACGCCTTACCCACGCTATTCACCAGCGGAAACATCTTTCTGGGCTTCGTCGCCATCGTGCAAGCCTTCGAAGGAGCTCTCCAGGTCACTTCCGGGGATTACGGTTCGAACCCGCACTTCAGCTTGGCTGCCAAAGCGCTCGGCTGGGCGGTCTTCTTTGATGGGTTGGACGGCCGTATCGCTCGCATGACCAATACCACCAGCGACTTCGGCCGCGAACTCGATTCCCTTGCCGATGTCATCACCTTCGGCATCGCGCCCGCGGTCTTGGCCTTCGTTTGGGGCGTCCTCTTCGTGGTCGGCAGTGGAGATCTGCAGGGTCATCTCTCGCGTGCCGGCTATCTCGCCGCCTTCTTCTATTTGCTCTGTGGCGCCGTAAGGCTCGCGCGCTTCAATGTACAGCCGAGTCCCCCTCCCAAAAATCCAGGCCGCCCCGACCGCAAATACTTCGTCGGCATGCCCATCCCCGCCGGCGCGGGCTTTGTCGCCGCCATCGTGTTCATGAACGATGCGCCTGTCCGCTCTTACCTCGTTTCCATCCTGTGGCTGGTGGCGCTCGGCCTCATCGGCCTGCTCATGGTCAGCACGTGGCGTTATCCCAGTTTCAAGCAGATTGCCGTTTCGAAACCCCACACGCCGCTAATCGTCTTGCTTATCGGTGGAGTCGCCTTTCTCATCTGGGAGTGGCCGCAGCCGGTACTTCTTGCCGCAGCCTCCGCCTACGTCGCCAGCGGCATCGCCATTCGCATAGGAGGTCTCGTGCGGAGACGCAAGAAATCCCGTTCAACTGCGGCTGTTGCGGAGCACCAAATTGGCTAAACCCTTCGCCGTACCCAAACGCCTCAAGCTCGCCTTGGTGGGTGGCGAGACGCTACTTGGCCGTGACATCCAGGAGGCGCTCTCCGATCGCAAAACCGGTGCGCTCATCACCGCCTATGCGGCCAGCGGAGAAGGCAACTTCGGCGACCAGGAAGGCGAAGCCGTCTACCTCGATCCTCTCGAAGCCTCATCCCTCGAAGCGCAAGACGCGCTGATCGTCGCTGGTTCCGAGCAAGGTGCGCTCAAAGCCTACCACCTTGTCAAAGCGGCCGGCGGCCATCCCGCGCTCATCGATTGCACGGCCTATCTGGAGACGCAACCCGAAGCGCGCATCGTCGCGCCACTGCTCGATGGCCCGGGACAGAACGGAAGCTGGTTGCGAATCGTCGCTCACCCCGCGGCCTGCGCACTAGCTCTCGCGCTGATTCGGCTCGCGCGCCGCAAACCCATTCAGCAAGCCATCGCCCACATCTTCGAGCCCGCCAGCGAGCGCGGGAAGCGCGGTGTTTCCGAGCTCCATCAGCAAACCACCAGCCTGCTCGGTTTCAAGCCGCTTGAGAAGGATATATTCGATACGCAGCTCGGGTTCAATATGCTCGCACAGTACGGCGAGCAAGCCGCTGTCAAGCTCTTGGCCGTAGAACAGCGCATTGAACGCCACGTTGCTACTCTGTTGAGCCGCCATCGGACCGCCGCGGCCATCCCCATGCCCTCGCTGAGGCTCGTCCAGGCCCCAGTCTTTCACGGCTACAGCATTTCGCTCTGGATTCAATTCGACGAAAACGTCGGGTCTGCCGAACTCGGCGAAGCTCTTGCTTCTGCTCAAATCGAAATCCGCGGTCCGAACGAAGAAGCCCCGCACACTGTCGGCGCCGCTGGCCAGAGTGGTCTGATCGCGGGCGACATCCGTGTAGATCCCAACAACTCGCGCGCGGCATGGCTTTGGATCGTGGCAGACAATCTGCGCTTGACTGCGGACGCGGTGGCCGATCTGGTAAGCGGATTGGATACGAAACGGCAGTGAACAGCAGATCTTTAGTCCATCTCGCGCTTGGCGCAGTTTTCGCTACCGGCCTCTCGTGCGGCTACCACGTCGGAGGCCGGGCAGATCTGGTACCCAAGAGCATTCAAACTATTTACATCCCGGCATTCACCACCTTCACTACTCGTTACAAGCTGATAGACGTGCTCCCCAGGCAGATAGGCCGCGAGTTCCTCGCCCGCACTCGCTTCCGCATTGTCAACGACCCAAGTGAGGCCGATGCCGTATTGCATGGCAGCGTCAATACGGTCACTGCGGTCCCAACGGTGTTCGATCCCACCTCCGGCAAGGCCACCAGCATTCAGATCGCAGTGTCGGCAACTTTCAATCTCATCGAGCAGCGGACTGGCCGCGTGCTCTTTTCTCGTACGAACTTCATGGCTCGCCAGAACTATGAAATTCCCGTCGACCCTCACCAGTTTTTCGACGAAAGAGATCCGGCCTTCGACCGTCTCAGCCGCGACGTCGCCCACGATATCGTCAGCGCCATCCTGGAGAACTTCTAAGGCAGCCGCATGGCCGTCACCCCGGACCAGTTCATTGCCCGAATCGCCAAACAACCTCCTCACCCGGCGTACTTGTTTCTTGGCCAGGAAGGATACCAGCGGCGCTTGTGCAAGAACGCGCTGCTCGATCGCATCCTCCCGGGCGATCTACGCTCGGACGGTCTGACACAAACGGATCTGGAGAACACCACGCTTCCCGCGATACTCGACGACGCGCGGTCGCTTTCCCTGTTCGCTTCGGATCGCGTGATCTGGGTCGGCAGCGCGGAGCTTGCGCTGCCGCGCCGGTTCACCGAACCCTTAGACAACGGCGAGACTTCCGAAAAACCTGCTACCTCCGAGCTGGCAGCCTACCTTCAGGCTCCCACTCCCGGAACCGTGCTGGTGTTCGAATGCAGCCGATTCGATTTCACCGGCGACGACCGCGCCAAACTCGAGCGCGTGGAAAGGTTCTATTCCGCTTTACCGGCGGTCGAATTCCGTCACTATACGCCCGAATCGAGCAGATTTCTCGCGCAGCAGCTTGCCAAACAACACAGCCTCCGTTTAGCCGGCGCGGAACTCGCCCTGCTGCTGGAGGCCGTTGCGGGTGACGCGAGCCGCCTGCTGGCCGAAATTGAAAAGCTTTCGCTCTTTGTCGGAGCAGAGCGTAGCGTCACCACTGACGATCTCCAGTCCCTCGTTCCCAATGCCGCGCAGAGCACTATTTTCGCGCTGGTAAACGCGCTGGGAAAACGCGACCGGGCCGCCGCCCTGCGGTCCCTCGATATTCTGATCCGCGAAGGCGAATATCTGCCCCTTGCCCTGTCATTCCTCAATACGCAATTCCGCTTGGCTCTCGCCGCCAAGGAGGCCCGGGTCAGTTCTTCCCAACAGGCCCAGAATTTCTTCAACCGGCTAAACGTGCGTATGTGGCGCGACCGCGCCGAGCAAGTAATCGCCACAGCCGCCGCTTTCACGCGTGAGCGACTTGCGTCGGCTGTCGCCCTGATCTATGAAACAGACAAGAAGTTCCGTGAAGGTTACAGAGACGACCGGCTCGTTATGGAGTCTCTCGTCCTCGCCTTGACGGCGCCCGATCTCATACCGCGGGCTCCGTCAAATATCTAAATCGTCGATGATCTTCTTCTCGATTGCGCCCTTATTCCGCTGCTCGTCTTTATCGAATTTCATCGTCTGATCGTTCGCTCCAAACTCGAATCGGAGCGACAATTCGCCGGCTCCGGTCTCCTGCACGGTAGCCTTGTACTTGTCCTTCTTCAGCGCGGCGAGCGCGCGTTCGATCTCTTCCCGAACCTCGGGAGATCCTCCCGTTATGGTGTTTGGCATTTTAGACCTCGTCGCTCGGAATTTTATCGTATGGGGAGCGGACTTCATTGCCGACCGCGGTCGGATAATACGTGTAGCTGATGCCTGAACCCGTCCTGTGCAAGATCTGCGGCAAGCGCCGTGCGCGTCGAGCCTGTCCCGCCGTTCACGGAGACATTTGCACTATTTGCTGCGGCACGGAACGTGAAGTGTCGCTGTCTTGCCCCCTCGAATGCGAATACCTGCAGGAAGCGCACCGGCGCGAGAGGCCGGTGCCGGTTTCCGGTCTGCAGCTTTCGAATACGGATGTTCAGGTCAGTGAAGAATTCCTGCAAACTCACGAAGAACTCGTGCTGTTCTGCATTTATTCCTTGGTTCAGGCTGCTCTTCGAACGGCCGGCGCGCTCGATGCCGACATTCTAGCCGCACTGGAGGCGCTGATTCAGACCCACCGGACGCTCGAATCGGGCCTGGTCTACGAAACCCGGGCTGAAAATACAATCGCCGCCGCGGTGCAGCGCTCATTTGCCGCATCGCTAACGGATTATCAGAAATTGCGAGCGGAGCGTGAAGCATTATCGCCAGTCCGAAACGCCGAAATCCTAAAAGTTATAGTATTTCTACACAGGCTGGGCGGGCAGAATTTAAATGGCCGCCCGCGCGGACGCATGTATTTAGATTTATTGCGGCAGATGACGCCGGATCAACACGCCGAGGAACGTACACCGAGCATCATCCTATAGGGTGCAATCTTGACAACTCTGAAGGCTAGATTGGTCGGACAGAAGGAATTGGCCCCCGAGGTGCATCACTTCGAATTCGAGGTAACCGGTGTCGATAACTTTCACTTTACGCCCGGGCAATTCGTCTCAGTCATCGAACGCGTGAATGGCAAGGAAATAACCCGTGCCTATTCGATCGCTTCGCCGCGCGATGGGAACCGCTTCGAACTGTGCCTGAACCGCGTCGACCAAGGCATTGTATCGCCGTATTTGTTCGCTCTGAAGCCCGGCGACGAGGTGGAGTTAGGCGAGCCGCTCGGATATTTTACTTTGCGCCACCCAGGCCGGCGCGCGGTCTTCATTGCCACCGGTACCGGCATTGCGCCTTTTCGATCCATGCTGCTGGATCATCTGCCCAAGACCCAGCCGCGCATCACGCTTCTCTTCGGTGTGCGCTATGAGCACGGCCTGCTGTATCGCGAAGAATTTGAGCGTCTCGAAAGGGAATACAACAGCTTTCGGTTTATACCCACCATCACCCGGCCGGCCGGCTCCTGGAGCGGCAAAACCGGCCGCGTACAGGCGCACCTGGACGAAGCCCTAGCCCTTCAAAGCTATGAAGACAAAAGCACGATCGATATCTATGTTTGCGGACTAAAGGAGATGGTGGACGATGTCCGCGCTGAGTTGAAGGGCCGTGGCTTCGACCGCAAACAGATCATTTACGAGAAGTACGATTGAGCTCCAGTAGCCTGGCAGCCCAGCGGTGCTTGGTCAACGCTGAACAGAAATCGCCAAGCCTCCGCGCAGGGTTGCCGGGCAGTTCGTAGAAACGCCGCCTACACCACGATTCTCGTGATCTGCGTTTGCGGATAGATTGCCCTTGTCTGCTCCAGGTTAGCCAGCGTTATGCCTGGCAGCTTCGAAGACGCAGTGCCTGCGGCAACACCCCAACGCAATGCTTCAGAGAAAGACTCCTGGCGGTCGAGCGCCCACACAATCGCGGCCGACATCGCATCGCCGGCTCCAATCGGACAAAGCGCCTCCACTGCGGGCGGAATCACTTCCAGCACTCCTTCGGTCGAGGTCGCGGCAATAACGCCGCGGCTTCCGAGTGACAGCACCACCGAGGCAGGCCCCATCGCCTTCATGCGCTGCACGGCCTCGATGAGTTGCGACCGCGTAATCAGGGCTGTGTTCAGCAGCCGCTCGGCCTCCGATTGATTCGGCTTCACGATGGTCGGCTTCGCCTCGATACCGTGCAACAGCGCGTCGCCGTCGGTGTCGAGCAGCGTTTCCACTTTGTGTTTCGCCGCCAGCTCGATGAGCTTCGTGTAAAGGTGCGGATCGACGCCCGGTGGCAGGCTGCCGCACAGCAACGCCCAGGAGGTATTTGGCATCAGCTTTTCAGCCGCCCGAATGATGCGGCTCTGCTCTAGCTGTGAGATAGCGGGGCCGCGTTCGTTGAGCTTCACCGAAAGGCCTTGGCGATCCGAGATGGTCAGGTTCGTTCGAATTCCATTGCGGATCTTGACGACCTCTTTTCCAAACTGGTCCTGCTCGAGATGCTCTTCGAACTTGCGGCCGTTTTCGCCGCCGGACGTCGTCACAGCCGTTACCGTCGCCCCAAAGGTCGTCAGCACCCGCGCGGCGTTGATCCCGCGTCCACCTGCAGCTTCGGTTGTGGACTCAATGTAGGCCCGATCCTCGAATACCAGCCGGTCGACGGTTACAATCCGGTCGAGCGCCGGATTAACCGTCAGTGTGAGGATCGATTTGCTCATTCAGAACCGGGACTTCCAGCGTAGCAGGCAAAACGAATCCGCGCCTAAGTGGCAGCACCTGCAGTATTTGCCAAACGAAATGGCGCTCCGGCCGGATTAGGGCGACGGGCGATGCCGCGGACTGGATTTGGCTCCCAGCATCCCGCCTAGACCCGGCAAAAGCGTAAGCAGGAAGAACAAGAATGGAAGCCGCATCAGCAGCGTGGTGAGAACGTCGTGCTGGTCGCCTAGCCCTTTGGACATCTCTGGAAATTGAGCCCAAAACGCCTTGGCTTGTTCCCAGCCCTGCGGAGTGGAAAGGTAGACGGCCGCGACCGTACAAAGGACGGCGACGATCAGAAAGAGCCACAAGCCAGTCATCCAGCCCAGGCGTGCACCCCCACCCGCGGTGAGCGGCTCAGCCGCGTCGCTGCGATACAGCCGCGCAGCGATAAAACCGGCCCCGCAAAGCACGACGGGGAACAACGGCGCCCACAACATGGTCACTAGCAAGGACGCAAAGAACGCGAGAGCGGCCACCACCAAGGTAATCAAGACCGCCCGCGAGTTCCGGAAGGAGATCCCCGATGGAATTGGAGCGCTGGCGCGCTCGCGAACCGGTGTCGGCACAGGCGGCGTTTCGACCGCCAAACGGGCAATGTCCTCCTCGTACTGTGGCTTGCCGCATTTGTGGCAGAAGCGGGCATCCTCGGGCAGGACGGCGCCGCAGGTACAGCGTTGTTGCTCCACATCTTTAGTTTACGGCGGCCGGGCCGCCTGTTTTGCGATACGAACCCAAATTACCCGCTCGCCGCTGGCTAACATGGCTAGTGGGCTCTCAATGCGCAAACCGAATCTGCTCGTGATCTGCCCACCGGACCACTACGCATTGCGAAATCTCGACAGCATTCGTGATTCAGCTAACGTCTTCGTAAGCGAGGATCTGGCCGAACTGGAAAAGCACGCGCCAGAAGCCGAGATCATCCTCTATTCCGGACTGACCGGCAAATCCGTTCCGCTCGAGCAGGTTTGGCGCCGCGCTTCGCACGTCAAGTGGGTGCATTCGCTGGCCGCCGGGGTAGATAAAGTACTCTTTCCTGCCCTGATCGATAGCCCCGTCCCGGTGACTAATGCACGCGGCGTGTTCAAGAGACCGCTCGCGGAGTTCGCCGTTTTAGGCATGCTGTATTTCTATAAGCACGTGCGCCGGCTAGTGGACAGCCAGCGAATGCACCGTTGGGACGATTTCCTTGTCGATCGGCTGGACGGCAAAGTGATGGGCGTGGTCGGGTATGGCGAAATCGGTCGCGAGTGCGCAACGCTCGCCCAGGCACTCGGCGTCAAGATTTACGCCACGCGGCGAAAACCGGAGTTGTCGAAAGCCGATCCGATCCTGGATCGCATCTTTCCGGCAACGGATCTGAAGGACATGTTGGCGGAAGTGGACGTGCTGCTCGCGGCGGCGCCGTTGACCCCGGATACGCGGCACATGCTTGGCGAGGCGGAGTTTCGAGTCATGAAGACTTCGGCGATCGTCATCAACGTCGGCCGCGGCCCGGTGATCGACGAACAAGCGCTGGTCCGGGCGCTCCAGGAAAAGCGGCTCGCGGGCGCTGCGTTGGACGTGTTCGAGACAGAGCCCTTGAGTCCCGATCATCCATTTTGGGAGATGGACAACGTGCTGATCTCGCCGCATTGCACGGACCGGACGCGCGAGCCGGACTGGCTGGACTTAACTATGCAATGCTTCATCGATAACTTTCGCCGGTACAAGAATGAGGAACCTTTGATGAACGTGGTGGACAAGAGAGCAGGTTATTGATGAGCCTGGCTGGTCAAATGACGGAACGGGCAATTACGCTCGAAGACATAACGGCATCTGCGGAACGGGTGAAGATTCTGGCGCGAAAGACGCCCATCTTGACTTCGCATCTCTTCGATGCGCGAGCCGGGCTGCAAACGTACTTCAAATGCGAAAACTTCCAGCGCGGAGGATCGTTCAAAATCCGCGGCGCCACAAACTTCATCGCGCAGTTGAGCCCGGAAGAACGCGAGCGCGGCATTGTGACATTTTCTTCGGGCAATCATGCGCAAGCGGTAGCTATCGCGGCCGCGCACTTCGGAATTCGAGCAACCATCGTGATGCCGACCGATGCGCCGAAAGCGAAGGTGGAATCCACCAAGGCGTACCGGCCCGAAATCATTTTCTTCGACCGCCTGCGAGAGAACCGCGAAGAGCTTGCTCGCCGTGTTGCGGAGGAGACCGGCTCGACGGTGCTGCCTTCGTACGACCACCCGTGGATCGTCGGAGGACAAGGGACGGCGGCGCTGGAACTTTTGCACGAACTGCCGGAGCTAGACGCGATCGTCGTTCCCTTAGGAGGCGGCGGGCTCCTTTCGGGCGCCTTGACCGTCGCGAAAGAATTGAAGCCTGGCATTCGCGTATTCGGCGCGGAACCAGAGTTGGCAAATGACTGGTATCTGTCGCTGCAGCGCGGTGAGCGGGTCGAGATTGCGCCGCCTCTCACGATTGCAGACGGACTGCGGACGCCGGTTCCCGGCCAAATTACCTTCCCGATTGTGCGCGCGCTGGCCGAAGGCGTAGTGCTGGTTTCGGAGACCGAGATCAAGGCCGCGGTTCGCTTTCTGCTCACGCGCATGAAGATGCTGGTCGAACCAAGCGGCGCAGTCGCCGCCGCCGCGGTGCTGCACAACAAGCTCCCGCCGGGCATCCGGTCGGTCGGCGTCATGATTTCGGGCGGCAACGTCGATTTGGACGTACTTGCGGATGTTTGCAGAGAAGCGGCCTAGCGCAGTGCCGCAGAATCCCTGGACAACGATCGTTTCGCGCATCGCGTACGAGAATGCATGGATACGAGTGCGCGAGGATCAAGTCATTCGGCCGGATGGCGCGCCGGGAGTGTACGGTGTGGTGGAGATCAGGCCGTCAGTGGGTGTGGTGGCGATTGACGGCCGCGACCGAGTGGTGCTGGTAGGGCAGTGGCGGTATTCGGTCAACCGGTATTCCTGGGAAGTTCCACGCGGCGGATCGCATCCGGGCGAGAGGGACATGCTTGAGGTGGCGAAGCGCGAACTGGCCGAGGAAGCCGGCGTGCGAGCAGCACACTGGCAGAAGCTCGGCCCGGTGGACGTCTGTAATGGCGTTGCCGACGATGTGCAGACCTTGTTTCTGGCGACGGAGTTGACCGGGACGGACATGCGGCTCGACCCGGAAGAAGACATTACAGTCGAGTGGCATCCGTTCGAGGAAGCCGTGCGCATGGTGATGGACGGGCGGATCACCGAAGTTTGCAGTATGGCGGCGATTCTGAAAGTGGCGATGCTCCGGAACGGCAGGAAGTAGATGGAATGGACGAGTGGGCAGACACGCCGGGCCTTTGGAGTGTTCGCCTGGCTGGTACTGGCCTACAACATTCCGGTCATTCTCTGGGGCGCGTACGTGCGGGTTTCGTTTTCCGGTGACGGATGTGGCGCGCACTGGCCGTTCTGCAATGGCGAGGTGATTCCGCGCAACATGGCCACCCCGATGGCGATCGAGTTTACTCATCGCATGATGACCGGCCTGGATTCCGTAGCCGTGATTGCACTCTGTGTCTGGGCTTTTCTCTCATTCCCTCGGCGGCACGCCGTACGGCTGTTTTCAAGCTTGTCGTTGGGGTTTTTGCTGGTCGAAGCGCTGCTGGGCGCCGGGTTGGTGCTGCTCCGCTACGTGGCGCACGATCAATCGGCAGGGCGCGCATTCTATCTGTCCGCGCACTTAACTAACACGATGTTATTGCTGGCGGCCCTGGCGATCACGGCTTGGCTGGTGTATGCAGGCGCGGACCGAATACGATGGCCCGGTATTTCACGGCGTTTGTGGGGTGCGGCGCTGGCCGTGGTGGCGGTAAGCATTACCGGAGCGGTAGCCGCACTGGGAGACACGCTGTTTCCCGCTTCGTCGCTGGCGCTGGGCATGCAGCGCGATTTTTCAAGCGCCTCGAGCTTGTTGCTGCGCCTGCGGCTGATACACCCATTTCTCGCGGTCGCTGGAGCAGGGTACCTGATATGGGTCGCGGTCTTGCTGCTGCGCGGAACCGATGAGGAGCCACGAAGGCGCGCGCCCGCCCGAGTGATTACGCTGACTCTGTTGCAGCTCGCCGTCGGCGCCGTAAATATCACCTTGCTGGCGCCGGTTTGGATGCAACTGGTTCATCTTTTCATGGCCGATATACTGTGGATCGCGGTGGTACTGATGGTGATGGAAGCTGGACGGCCGGAGCGGCTGAAGATATCGCCGCCGGGCGCAAGCTACGCTGCCCTCCGCGGCGGGGCACTATGAGTCACCTCTTAACTTGATTGCGATCACTTCGCAGTTGCCGGGCTTTGGATTTGCACGTTCGAGAGATCGTAAAGTCCATCGTCGCTCGCATTCACGGCCGCTGTAATTTTGTCGCCGACGTGGAGCTTGTCGAAATCGGACTTGGACTTGATCGGATACTCCATGGTCATGGCCTCCATGTAGTGAGGAATCGCGGCGGCATCGACGGTGGCGGTTTGGTCCTTTGCGTTCAGGGCGAGTACGCGGCCTGTAAGGCGATAGTGATGCTGGGCCGCGGCCGATTCCGGCTTGCGGCCACAAGCGCCAAGGCCGAACGCGACGACGAGAACGACCAAGAGTGTGGAGCGCACAGGGCGTTTGGAGCCCGTTGTGCGCAATGGAAGTGGTTTCACGATGTTCATTCACAGAGTACCTGGAAACCGGCGAGGTGTGAACGGCAATGAATGCAGGTATAATGCGGAGCAACCTTCTCAGAGGAGAATCGAATGGCGACGATTGTACCCGAATTGCCTGCTGAACAGCCGGAGAGCTTCGGTAGCGACCTGGTAGGGATGGGCAGTTTTTTTATTGACCCAGCAGGCGCGGCGAAATATGTGTTCCGGAAATGGTTCTGGTTAGGGCCATTGGTTGTGGTCGGGGTCGTTTCACTGGTTACCTACTACCTGACGCTGCCGATGATCCAGCATGTTTTGGAAGTGACTCCGCCACCCACAAATACGCCACCGGAGCAGTATCAAAAAGGCCTGGAAATAGGCATGATGATACAACGCATCATTGCGATTTTGATGCCCGTGTGGATCGCGGCAATTTATGCGGTGAGCGCGCTGATCCTTTTCGCCATGTGCTCGGTGTTGAGCGTGAATGCGAAGTTCTTGTGGCTGTTCAACCTGCTCGCGGGATGTTCGTTGATTCAACTGCTGGGGGGCATTGCGGGTTTCGTTATATTGAAGGCCAAGGGAGAAGTATCGACCATGGCGGAGTTGCGGCCCGCGCTCGGATTAGATATCTTCATGCCGGAAACCGCCAACAAGTATGCCGTGGCGCTCCTGGGCTACTTCTCGGTCTTCGAAATTTGGTGGATCGTGATGATGGTGCTGGTCTTCAGCGCCGCATTCCGGGTCAGCAAAGGGAAGGCATTCGCCATCATTTTGCCGCTCATTCTCCTCAGCCTTCTGTTTCGGGTGGTCGGCGCGGCGTTTCAGAGGTAACACCAGGTCGCCGTTTTCGCCGCGGCTTCAGATGGCCCGATGCGTTCTACAATGAAAGCGTCGTCAAGGAGAAGGAGGTCTGGTGATAAGTCTCGGCATGATGGCTCTGCTGATGTTCAACAGCCCCACCGACATTTTGGTGGTTCTTCTTGTGTTTGTGGTGCTGTTCGGAGGGAAGAAAATCCCTGAGCTGGCGAAGGGCTTGGGCCAAGGGATCCGCAACTTTAAAGGTGCGGTAAAAAGCGACGAAGAACCAGCCGAATCAAAAGACGATAGCAAACAGATCAAATAGAGGCTGGACGGCGCGAAACCCCGCAAAATGCGGGGTTTTCTCGCCCGTGACGGTAGGAGGCAGGTTACTTGCCGGCAGCTTTCTTGGGTGGAACGATTGCGTCTTTCACCGATTTGGCCAAGCGGAACTTTACGACCTTCTTGGCGGGTATTTTGATGGCTTCGCCAGTCGCCGGATTTCGGCCCACGCGCGCCTTGCGCTCCGCGCGGACGAGCCGGCCGATTCCAGGAAGGATAAAGACTCCGTTCTTCTTGGTTTCGCGCACCGCGAGTTCGGCGAGCGAATCGATGAAGTGTCTTGCTACCTTGTTATTAACTCCGGTGGTCTCCGCGAGTTCTCTGACAATTGCGGTCTGCGTCATGCGCTTTATTTCTGCAGGCATCTGATTCTCCCTTGGGACGTGGATTGTTTGAAAAGAGATTCCCAACGCTTGGCTTTGCACCGGTTCTGCTCGCACAAACAAAACGAAGGGAAAATGTTTGGACTCTTTCCTGGTCAACTTGATAATACGGGAGCGCCATGCGCTTGTAAAGTGAAAACCGCAAAAAACCTGAGGTTTTTTGGGATTTCCTGCGTGCCGTCACGCTGCGACCCCCATGAAACGGCCTCCTGACGCAATCCGGTACGACAAAAGGAGGGTTTCAGCGCACTTTTCGGGCGTAATGAAACGATGGCGCGGCCTAATGCCGCGCGCGCAAACCGACGATGGAGCGTATGTGAGAACAGGAACCGCACAGGAGCGGACCGCAACACTCGGCGCCCCCATTCTCCGAGGAAAATATGGCGTAGCGGCTGTGCTGGGATGGTGGGCCCTGCTTTTTGGCGCTTCCCTGCTGCTGTATTGGCCGGGACTGCGCGCAGGCTATTTCTCCGACGACCTGCTGTTCTTCTTCAATGCGCCGCCGCCGCATCTGTTCGATTACTTCGCAACCAGGGGAGCAGCGGCTCAGGCTTACCGGCCGCTCGAAGCCATCATCCTGACCTTCATTCAACAGAATTTTCGGTTCGAGACGCTGCCCATTCATCTTCTATCGTTGGGCGCGCATGCCGGCCTGTGTTGTGCAGTGTTGGCGGCTGGCCGACGATTGAGTCTAAAAACGTTCGAAAACTGGACTGCTGGAATATTCATGCTGGTTGCGCAAGTGGGCGCTCCCGCAGTGCTAGGCAATGACACGCTCTCGCAAAGCGCAAGCGCGTTTTTCGGCGGCCTCAGCGCTCTGTTTCTGTATTTCGTCTGGTTGGAAAGAGCAGAGGAGCGCGTCTGGCCAGTTTCAAAGCTGCGGTGGCTCATTGCGAGCGTGGCCGCGTATACGATCAGCCTCTTTTTCAAAGAGACAGCCCTGGGGTTCCTGCTCGTCGCAGTGCTTTTGGCCGGCCTAATTGGGCTTGAGGAGCGAACATGGGCTGCACGCTTGCAGACCGCGGTTAAGCTTCTGCTTCCGTACGGTGCGGCCACTCTGGTGTACGGCGTGGCACGGCTTGGCGCAGGCGGAGCGATTTCCCAATCCGGCAGCTACCAGATCCACCTGGGCGTGAATATCGTGAGAAACCTGGCAGAATTCGGCCTGGCGGCTTTCGGACCCATGTCGACTGTCGACGGCGCGGTTGCGATTGCAATGCACCGTACTCCGGAGCTAATTCTGGGGGCACTGGGATGGCTTTTCGTGATTACAGTGATGGTCGTCGGAATCTGCGTTTCGCGCCGAAGGACGGCCGCGGTCTGGCTCTTGATAGCTGCAATTGCGTCGCTTTTCCCTGCATATCTACTAACGCACGTCAGCGAACTATATCTTTATAACGCGATTCCTTTTCTGGCACTGGCGCTGGCGATAGCGCTCGGAGGACTATGGGATCGAGGCGCGCCGGCCAGACTGGCGGCCGTGGCTTGCGCGGGGTTGTTGATCAGCGGCCAAATCTATGCGGACCGGCAGAAGGCGGAGCTGATGGCGCAGAACGGGCGGCGGGCTGGAGTGATCTACGCGGGGATTGACCGGTACTTGCCGGCGCTGCCGCCTGACAGCCAGATTTTGTTGGTGAACCCGCCCAATCGCATACCGGAATATTCCGTGTTTCTCTTGAAGGGATTCGATGTAGTTGACTTGGGGAACTTGCACATCGGGCCGATTTTCGGGCGCCCGGACGTCCGAGTGGAACTGATAGACGAGTCACGAGCGCGGAATGTGGAACGCCGGAAAAATCGGCTACTCCTGGCGCTGGACGCAAGCGGAGGGGTGAAGCCATACGAGTGACGGAGCCGCGTCAGCCAACTGAGGATCAGGGTTCGGCTACACTGAGGAGCGGGCAGGTCAAGCGCGCCCGGGTGGCGAAACTGGCAGACGCAAAGGACTTAAAATCCTTTTCGCCGCAAGGCGAGTGCGGGTTCAAGTCCCGCCCCGGGCACCACTTAGCTGCGTCTCATAGCAATCTAGTGTGTAGAGATGAGTACGACCTCGATCCTTCATCACGGCGATTGCATCGAGTTTATGGCGGCCATGCCGCCGCGATCCGTGGATTTTATCCTCACCGATCCTCCTTACATCGCCGGTTTCAAAGCCCGCGACGGTCGCACCGTGCAGAACGACGACAATGACGCATGGCTGAAACCCGCCTATGCCGAAATGTTCCGGGTGCTCAAACAAAACGCCTTCGCGGTGAGCTTCTATGGCTGGCCCAAGGTCGACCTGTTTTTCGATGCATGGAAATCCGCAGGCTTTCACATTGGCGGGCATTTCGTTTTTCGCAAACACTACACCTCGCAATCAGCCTTCCTGAAATGCCAACACGAGCACGCAGCCCTTCTCATCAAGGGCACGCCGGCGTTTCCGGCCAAGCCTTTGCCCGACGTGATCGACATGCCTTATAGCGGCAACAAGATGCATCCGACGCAGAAGCCGCTCGCAATCCTGAAACCGCTGATCCAGTGTTTTTCAGAGCAGGGCGATACCGTGTTGGACCCGTTCGCCGGCTCCGGATCCACGCTCGTGGCGGCCAGGGCCGTGCAACGTCATGGCATCGGCATTGAGCTGGACGAAGCCCACCACCGCACCGCCACGGGCCGCCTTGCCGAGGGCCTGAGCGCTCGGAGGGCAGCAGGACGACCATTTAGAAACGAATGGCAGATGGCCTGCCCTGCCTGCAAGGGAGACGATCGAATCGACATCGCTGTCGCTTCTTGGGCCGGACTCTTTGTTGACGGAATGGATGTTACCGCCGATCGCGGGCGGACCCCGGAGAGCATCGCGAAATGCGGCGCTTGCGGCCATATCGCAACTGTCCGGGCCTTCCAAGTTGACGGAGAGGCGCCCTGAGGCACGGTGGCGCGCCGCTAGTCTATCGGGTGCGTTGCGTTCGCTGCCTCACCGGCATGAACCGAACGGCGTAGCCGCCGCCCGGTGCGAGGCTCGCCTTCAGACGCATACTGCGGTCGACGATCTTCTTTTGAATGCTGATGTTCTTCGGGTACTGCGCGGCGTCGTCGGCGTCGGCGTAAATCTCCGCAGTGTATTGGCCGCTGCCGAGAAATGTGAGCGGGATTTCGAGTTCGCGGGCGGTCCAATTCGTCATGCTCCCTAAGAACCATTCATCGCCGTTGCGCCGCGCTATTGCGATGTACTCGCCGGGCTCGCCGGCAAGCACGCGCGTCTCATCCCAAGTCGCGGGCGAGTGTTGAATGAAACCGAACGAAGGCTGATCTTCATATGCTTTGGGAGCATCGGAGACCATCTGGAATGGCGCCTGATACACGACATACATGGCGAGCTGCTGCGCCCGCGTTCCCATAACCATGGGCCGGATATGACGGGCAGTGAACTCGCTTTCGGTGACATTGTCGAAGCCGCCGGGCGTGTAATCCATCGGTCCCGCCAGCATGCGAGTAAACGGAAGCATGACCCGATGGCCGGGATTATCCCGCATGCCTGCCTTCGATTGCTCCATGCCGAGTACGGCCTCATAGCCGAGCACGTTCGGATAGGTGCGCTCCAGGCCGGTAGGTTTCGTTGCGCCATGGAAATCGAGCATCAGGTGATGCTCGGCTGCGGCCTGCGCGGCGCGGTAGTAGAAAGCAATGCCGCGCTGATCGTCACGCTCCACAAAATCGATCTTTAGACCCGCGACGCCCCAGTTTTCATATAGCGGGAACGCCTGGTCCATCTGCGAATCTACGTCTACGTACGCGAGCCAGATCCAAACTTGGACGCTCTTCGATGCCGCATAGCGAACCACCTCCGGGACATCCACTTTGCCATTCATTTTCGTGATGTCCCACGGCGCGGACCAACCCGCATCGATGAGCATGTACGGAAATCCGGATCGAGCGGCGAAATCCACGTAGTATTTCATTGTTTCGGTCGTATATGCGGGCTTCCCGTCCGGCCCAATGCTGCCGCTCCACCAGTCCCACGAGGTGAGCCCCGCATGAATCCAGGAGGTGTCCTTGATCGCGCACTCGGGATTGAGGCTCAGAATCACGTTCGATTCGACCAATCTGCCGGGCTCGTCGCCAACCAACAGCACGCGCCACGCGGAATGATGCGGCAAATCGCCGGAGACGGCCACTTCGGGATCGTCGCCGGGCGCTAACTGCGATTCGAACCGGTGCCCGCCCCACTCTGAAGACGGATTCACGAGATACATGGAGCTGTAGCCGCGCAGATCGGCTTCTGTGATCGCCATCCAGGCGACGCCGGGCACCTTCATCAGCAATGGCAGTCCAATGAGAACTCGATTGGAGAGCCCGTTCTTGTTTGCAAAGGCACTGGCGTTCAGCTTGATGTACTCGCTCTCATACATCGTTCGGTAATTTGGCAGCACCAACGCATAGGTAACGGCATCTTTGCTGATACGGAATTCGGTGGTCTCTTTTTTCAGGCGAAATTCCCGGAGCGGCCGCTGCTCGGGAACAACATACCGAAAAGCCACGGCATCGTCGTACGCTCTAGCTTCGAGCGTAAGATTGCGCCGGTTTTCGCCGTCTTCTTCGAGGTCGATTCGGAGGCTGTTGTAATGCTCGCGCACCGAGCTGGTTTTGCCGGTAATCAGGCGATACGTTTGATCCACGCTCGACGGGGTCTGGGCAGCAATGTGCACCTCGGAGCCAAGCGGGCGTTGGCTTTCAAGTTCCAACCGGAGAGCGGAAGCATCGATCAAAGCCTTGCCGCGCAATGAGACGGAGTAGACCAACTGACCCATTTGCGATGGCTGGCCGTTTTCGACTGTTTGAAAGGCGAGGACCAGGTTGCCGTCCGGAGATTTCAGGGTGGCTATGGATTGTGCCGCCAGCAGTGTAGGAAAAACAAGGCAGAGCGCCGTGCGTCTGAACATTTGCTGAAACTATATCGTCCTTTCTGAGAAGATCAGCACAATGCCTGATTTCAACAGCTCTCGCCGTGAATTTCTGCAAGTGGCGGCTGCGCTTGCCGCGGGGCCGCAAGTGAATACCGCCGCCAGCACCGGATCGACGGTCATCAATATGCCGTTCGCTGCCGCGAACCCGCGCCTGGGTCTGATCGGAACAGGCGGCCGCGGCACCGCTCTCCTGGAGAATTTCCTCGCGGCCGATGTTCGAGTGAATGCGTTGTGCGACATCGTCACCGAAAAGGCGCAAAAGGCCCAGTCGCTGGTGCAGCAGGCCGGTCAAAAAGCGCCAGCGCTCTACACCAACGGCGATCACGCCTTCGAACAGCTTGCGGCGCGCGACGATCTGGACCTGGTGGTCATCGCAACCCCGTGGCAATGGCACGTCCCGATGGCGCTTGCGGCGATGAAGCAGGGCAAGCACGCGGTCACCGAGGTGCCCGCGGCCACCACCATAGAAGATTGCTGGCGGCTTGTCGACGCGTCTGAGCATACGCGCCGGCATTGCATCATGATCGAAAACTGCTGCTACGGCGAAAATGAAACGCTGATACTCAACATGGTGCGCGCCGGGCTCTTTGGCGATCTGCTTTATGGCGAAGCCGCGTACTTGCACGACCTGCGCGACGAGCTTTTCTCAGATCAAGGCGAGGGCCTCTGGCGGCGCTGGTTCCACACTCAACTGAACGGAAACATGTATCCGACTCATGGCCTGGGGCCGGTGGCGAACTACATGGGCATCAATCGCGGAGACAGGTTCGATTACCTGGTTTCGATGAGTACGCCCGCCAAAGGCCTGGCGCAATATCGCGAAGCACACGTGCCGAAAGAGGACCCCAAGTGGAAGGAGCGCTACATCGAAGGCGACATGAATACGTCGCTGATCAAAACCGCGAACGGCTTGACCATCAATCTGCAGCACGATGTTTCGAATCCACATCCCTATTCGCGGCTAAATACAATTGCCGGGACAAAGGGCATCTTCAAGGATTACCCGCCGCGCATCTATTTCGACGGGCAGCCGGGAGGCGAAGAATACGGCAGCATTGACGCCTACAAAGCGCACTACGAGCATCCGCTGTGGAAGCGCGAGGGCGAGATCGCACGCAAACTCGGGGGCCACGGCGGCATGGATTTCATCATGTGTTACCGGTTGATGGAATGCATGCGCAAGGGCTTGCCACCCGATCTGGACGTCTATGATGCGGCGGCCTGGTCGGCGCCCGGGCCGCTGAGTGAAGCATCCGTTGCGCAGGGCAGCGCGCCGGTGAAGTTCCCGGATTTCACGCGCGGCCGGTGGAAGGAACGCAGCGGCTCACCCATAGCAAATTCCTGATTCAGCGGCCGAACGTCTCTATTGCTGTTGCTGTTGAGCAGCAAGCAACTGTTCTGCCTCTTGATCTTTCTGCAGAAAACGCGACCACTCCTCATCGGACGCAAACTCTTGATCGGGCGGGAGCACGGCTTCCGACGGAGTCACCCGGACGCGTACCTGCAGGTCCGTTTTCGCGGCGCCTTTCATGGTGCCGATCGTGGGCGCCACGTCGGCATAATCGCGCCCGATCGCGGTGCGAATGTGCCGCTCTCCCACAACCAGGTTATTGGTGGGATCGAAACCGATCCATCCTAACCCGGGAAGCAGCGCTTCCACCCAGGCATGGGTTGCGCCTTCGGCGGAGCGGTCCTCGTGAAGTAGATCGTGATAGAGATAGCCGCTGACATACCGGCACGGAACGCGCAAGTTACGCACGAGGGCGATCATAATATGCGCGAAATCCTGGCATACGCCCTGGCGGGATCGAAGCGCGTCTTCGATGGGCGAATCCACCGACGTGCTCTCTTTCACGTACTCCAGCGCACGGTACACATTCGAATTTAGCGTCCTCAGCAGGCCCAGCGGATCCTGGCCATCCCGCCGGTCGACGCCGAATTCGGTTGCCAACTGCTCCAGCTCCGGCGAGGCGCGAGCGAAATGGCTGGGCATCAGCATGTCCCAATAATCGTCTTCGGCGACCATTGCATCCAGATCGTCCCAGGCTTCCGGGCCGAGCGACTGCGGCAGGTCCATCGGCGCATCCACGTCCACCAAGGCGTCCGCAATGATCGTGAGCTGGTTGTGCGGCTCCGGCAGGTCGAAGTGATGAATCAGATTGCCGAGATGATCGCTGCAAGAGAAGATTCGTGCACGCGGGCTGACCGAGAGTTGAAAGGTGAAGCAGCGCTGGGCATACTCGCTACGCGGGTGCATGCGGACTTCCATCATGCTTTGCCAAACAGGCCGGCTGTAGCGGTAACGCGTGAAGTGCCGGATGGCGTAGAACATTCAGGCCTCGAGAGCGGTTTCTATGGGATATTCGATGTACACCTGATGCACGGCCGCATGCAGGGCGCGGCACTGGTCGATGACGCTGTTCAAGTATAGATGCATGTCGCGAGAGAGGATGTCGTCGATTTGCGCATAGGCGAGCGAGGAGCGCAGCTTGCCGATGATGCGTTCGATCATGGCCGTCTTGCGCGAAGTAGAGGTGTCGCTGATGGCTTCCAAGGCAGTGTGCATGCGATCGGCCGAGTGGCGAACCGTATACGGAAATTCGGGGTTGAGCAACAGAAACTCCGCCACGCGTCCGGGCGCCAGATCGGCCGTGTACACTTTGCAATAGGCTTCGAAGGCCGCGCAACTGGACAGAAGCCCGACCCAATCCAGATCGTCGGCGCCGGCCGATGCGGAGAAATAGGCATCCAGCAAGGTAGAGAGCGCGCAGGCCCGTTCCATAGCGCGGCCCAGTTGAATGAATTGCCAGCCCTCGCCGTGGCTCATGGTTGCGTCCGTCACGCCATAAAAGTTGTAGGAGCCTTCGCGTATCAAAGTGACGAGCCGCAATGGCTCAAAGTCCGCGTCCGAGCCGCCGCGGGATTGCGCGGTTTCATGGTAGAGCTGGTTCAATCGCTCCCACATCTCGGAGCTGATCTGTTCCCGCACTTGGCTCGCGTTCTCCCGGGCAGTGGCGATGCAGGAGACAATAGACGAGCGGATATTGGCGTCCGACGTCAGGCGCATCATCGCGCTATGAGGATCCAGGCCGGTAGCGTGCGCCCCCAGCCCCAGCGAGGCCGTAATGCGGTGCCAGCGCTGCTCGGTGGAGGCCTTAGATGGATTCAACATCAGGTTGTAATTCGCATCCAGCACCCGCGCGCAGTGGTCCGCCCGCTCAAAATAGCGGCTCATCCAATACAAGCTGTCTGCGACCCGCGATAGCATCGGTGTTCCGCCTCAGTCCTGTAGCACCCAAGTGTCTTTCGATCCGCCTCCTTGGGAAGAATTGACGACCAGCGATCCCTTCCGCAGCGCGACGCGTGTCAAGCCGCCGGGGACGATGGTTACTTTGTCGCCAAAGAGAACGTAGGGACGCAGATCGACATGCCGGGGCTCAATCCGGCCGCCCTCGACGAAACACGGCGCCGTCGACAGCGCAAGCGTCGGCTGCGCAATGTAATTACGCGGTTCCTGCTGAATGCGGGCGCGAAACTCATCGCGCTGCGCGGCTGAGCTATGCGGGCCGATGAGCATTCCATATCCGCCCGATTCACCGACCGCTTTGACCACATAATTCGCGAGATGGTCGCAGACCTGCTGGCGTTGAGCGTGGTTGGTCATCAACAGCGTTTCGACATTGTTGAGAATGGCGTCCTCGCCGAGATAATACTTGATGATTTCCGGCACGAAGGCATAGATAGCCTTATCATCCGCCACGCCAGTGCCCAGCGCGTTCGCGAGAACAACATTACCCGCGCGGTAAGCATTGAACAAACCCGCCGAACCTAGCGAGGAATCGGCGCGGAAGGCGAGCGGATCCAGGAAATCGTCGTCTACGCGCCGGTAGATTACATCGATGCGCTGCAAGCCGGACGTAGTTCGCATATAGGCGATGTTGTCGTGCACCACTAGATCGCGGCCTTCTACCAGCTCAATGCCCATCTGGCGCGCCAGGTATGAATGTTCGAAGTATGCGGAGTTGTACACCCCGGGCGTCAGCAGCACGATGCGTGGATTCGCCCGGCCTTCCGGCGCAAGCGAGCGAAGCGTGGAAAGCAGCGCCTGGCTGTATTGCTCGATGGGCCGCACGCCATACTTGCGAAACAGAACCGGGAAGATCTGCTTCATCACCTTGCGGCTGGTCAACATGTACGAAACGCCGCTGGGCACGCGAAGATTATCCTCGAGCACTACGAAGCTTCCGTTCGGCAAACGGATGAGGTCGGTTCCGCACACGCTCACATAAACATCTCTTGGAACTTTCACCCCGCGCATCTGGCGGCGATAGTGCCTGCAGGTGTAAATGATTTCCGCGGGAATGGCATGATCCTTCAGGATCTTGCGTTCGTGATAAACATCTTTGAGAAACAAGTTCAGCGCGGTAATACGCTGAGTTAGTCCGCGCTCGATGGTTTGCCATTCGGCGCTGGTGATGATACGGGGCAGCAGGTCATGCGGAAAGATCCTCTCCGTGCCTTCCTGCCGTCCGTACACCGTGAAGGTGATCCCTTGATTGAAAAACGAAAGGTCGGCTTCCTGTTTGCTGCGCCGCAGCTCCTCGGAAGGAAGATTCAGCAGACGCGCGTAGAGCGGCCGGTAGTGCGGTCTGGGCCGGCCCTTGGCGCGGAACATTTCGTCGTACGCGGCATTGACCTCATACTCGGCAAACGGCGCCGGTATGCTGCGCTCGGCGATGGGTGATGGCGTTGCCATATTCCGTGAATGTTTCACCTGCCGGAAACTTTTTCAACTTGGAATCGGCCCGGAGTCTAAGAGCGAGTATAGCTCTGCATTAGTTCCCAGCCCTACTCGGACTCCCAGGAAACTGTCGGATACACTGACTCTACGTGCTGATGTGAAGAAACACTGTTCACCTGCCCCGTTTTGCAGATCGGCCGGTTGGCGCATCCTGAAGCGAAAAGGAGAATATGCTGATCCGCTTAGGCTACAACATTCACTTCCAGATCCCGCTGGCCGTTCCGATGGTTGCGCTGCTGAATGTGCATCCCTCGCGCGAGCAAGATCTCCGCGAGCCGGACGAGTTGCGTCTCGCGCCTGAAACGCCGATCGAAAAGTATCTCGATAGCTTCGGCAATCGATGCTGCCGGTTCGTAGCACCCGCGGGCGCTTTGCAGCTCACCAATTCGACCCTCATCGAGGATTCGGGCCAGCCGGACCCACAGAACCCGGACGCGCGCGAGTTGCCGGTGGAAGACCTGCCTGCCGAAACGCTTCGCTTCTTGCTCGCCAGCCGGTACTGCGAAGTGGATTTGATGACCAACATCGCTACCGAACTGTTCGGCGGCATTACGCCCGGCTGGGGGCGCGTGCAGGCGATTTGCGCCTGGGTGCACAGCAAGGTGACGTTCGGCTACAGTTTCGCCCGGTCGACGAAGACCGCCTTGGATGTCTATACGGAACGCCTTGGAGTTTGCCGGGATTTCCAGCACCTCGCGATTACGTTCTGCCGCGCGCTGAACATTCCGGCGCGCTACACCACAGGATATTTAGGCGATATCGGGGTGCCAGTGGCGCCGGTTCCGATGGATTTCAGCGCCTGGTTCGAAGTGTATCTCGAAGACCGCTGGTGGGCGTTCGACGCGCGCCACAATCAGGCCCGGATCGGACGAGTTCTCATAGCCGCCGGTCGCGACGCCGCCGACGTGGCGATCACGACGTCCTTCGGTGCGACACGGCTGACAAAATTCGATATTGTGACCGACGAAGTGGTGCCGGATCAAGTTTCAACTCTGCAGGCGGCAGGCAACGACTGATCAGCTCGCGTCCCCTTCTTCGACCAGTAGCTTGCGAGCCGATTCGAGCTCTTTCTTCTTTTCCGCGCCCACTTTCGGGTACGACAGCTTCAGCGACTCGAGCGCCTGGATGACCGCGGAAGCCACCACGATCCAGGCGAACCATTTGTGATCGGCAGGAACCACGTACCACGGCGCGTGCGGAGTGGCCGTGTGGCGGATCGTGTCCTGGTAAGCGCGCATGTAGTCGTCCCAGTACTCGCGTTCGCGCACGTCGTCTTCTGAGAATTTCCAGTTCTTTTCGGGCTCGTCCAGTCTCGCCAGAAACCGGCGCCGCTGTTCCGCTTTCGACAGATGCAAAAAGAACTTGCACACCAGCGTTCCATTGCGTTCAAGATAGCGCTCAAACGCATTGATGTCTTCGAAGCGCTCTCTCCAGATTTTCTTTGTGAGGAGCGGCGGCGGAAGCCGCTCTTCCCGAAGCACCGGCGGATGCACTCGTACGATCAGCGTTTCCTCGTAATACGATCGATTGAAGATGCCGATGTGGCCCCTCTGCGGCAGACTTTTCCCCGCCCGCCACAGGAAGTCGTGACTCAAATCCTCCGCGGATGGTTGCTTGAAGGAATACACCTGGCAGCCTTCCGGATTCACACCGGACATGACATGCCGGATCGCGCTGTCCTTACCCGCCGAATCCATTCCTTGGAAGATGAGCAGCAGCGCCCAGCGATCCTGGGCGTAGAGCTTCTGTTGCATGTCGCTGAGCTGCTGGACGCCTTCTTTGAGGAACTGGTTTGCCTCTTCTTTCAGATCCAGTCCTTGCGTGTCTGCGGGATCATGATCTTTAAGCCGGAATTTCTTGCCGTGTTCGATTCGATAAGGCTCAATCAGCTTCGTGGCTTTGGGAAGTTTACGCGGCATCGGCGATGGGCATGTACCGGGAACGCGATTGCGACACAGAAGAATCGGTGCGTCGCCCCACCAATTTAGCAGGCGAGAACATGCAACCGGTCACGGAATCGCTCACAGGAGCCATTGTCGGCAGTCTTAAGCTGACAGCGGAACTTGCAACGCTCTGCAAGAGGCTTTTCGGAAAGCATCCGCGTAAAATTCGCGAACGAAGCGGTGTGGACCGCCGCCAAGCCGGAGAGCGCAGAAAAGATGTCAAGCAGCGGCTGCGCACCGGTCTGTGGCTGCAGTTTCATCGGGTCACCGAGGCGGGGAAGTTCGATGAGATGCGGCGCGATTTATATACTCGCGGCAAGCTCTTGGCGGCGCTGCTTCCGGAAGCCCGCAGGTACCGCTTCCACGACCGCGAGAATCACTCGGAAGTATCGGCCTCCAGCGCACTGGAGCGCGCCGCGGATCGTATCTGGCAGAATCCCCAATCGGGCGTAGACGGCAGCGGGCAATCGAAGGCTGTATATGTCATTGAAGCCGTCGCGCAAGAACTGTACAACACTTACGACGTCAACATACGCGACCGGCGGCAGGGCGAACGGCGAGCGCTGGCGGCGGCGGGCAGATAGGCCTTCGGCGAGTTCAAAGCTTGTCGGCGGTCGGCTCATCGCACCCCCCGAGCGTGCTACAGCCCCTGATTCGAACCTCCAGCATATACAGGACAATGATGATGTTCACTCCCAACACGCCGATGCGCTCCCAGTCGGCGCGTTCGCTGACTTTAAGAATTTCCCACGGCAGGTACATTGCACCGGAAAGCAGCGCGAACCATTCCGCCCAAACACGGCGATTCCATAGGCCCCAGGCTTCGACCAAGCGCACGCCCGAGTAGGTAAGCGTAGCGGCTGCAATCGTCCAGAGCCGCGCGTCAGTGACCTTCGTCGCCGCATTCAGGAGCACGTGAGCGAAGCGCCGGTCGGGGTCCATATGCAGGTGGTAGAGCAGGCTCACCGCGAAGTCTTCCGCATGGCGGTGTAAGGCCAGCAGCGCCAGCCCGAGCGCCAGAACTATTATTCCCTTCAAAGCTTCGAAGCTCGCCACGGCGCGCAGCCCGGCAGTGCTGGCTCGTTGATCTATGGCTGACGGCACTTGCACCGGAGTCGCAGGGGCGCTCATGTTCCGATGCTCCCATATGTGCTACAGCGGGATATTTCCGTGCTTCTTGCGCGGCATGGTGTCGCCTTTATTCGCAAGCATGCGCAGGGCGCGAATCACGCGGGGCCGCGTCTCATGCGGTTCGATTACATCGTCCACATAGCCGCGCTCGGCGGCCACAAACGGATTCGCAAATTGATTCCGGTACTCATTGATTTTGGCCTGCCGGTCCTCGTCCGGATTAGCGGACGTTTGCAGCTCACGCCGGTACAGAATGTTTACCGCGCCTTCCGGCCCCATGACCGCAATTTCGGCCGTCGGATAAGCGAGATTCACATCTGTCCGTAGATGCTTCGATCCCATGACACAGTAAGCGCCGCCATAGGCCTTTCGCGTGATGACGGTGATTTTGGGTACCGTCGCTTCGGCGTATGCATAGAGCAGCTTCGCGCCGTGGCGGATGATGCCGCCGAACTCCTGTTCGGTTCCGGGCAAAAATCCCGGAACATCTTCGAAGGTAAGAATCGGAATCTGAAAGGCATCGCAGAACCTCACGAAGCGCGCGCCCTTGCTGGATGAGTTGATATCGAGACAACCAGCCAGATGCGCCGGCTGGTTCGCCACCACGCCGATGGTTTCCCCCGCCATGCGCGCGAAGCCGATCACAATGTTGCGCGCAAACTGCTCGGCCACCTCGAAGAAGTTTGCATCGTCGACCACGCG
The DNA here is from genome assembly GCA_036269275.1 of Bryobacteraceae bacterium. Classification (GTDB taxonomy): domain Bacteria; phylum Acidobacteriota; class Terriglobia; order Bryobacterales; family Bryobacteraceae; genus Bog-105. Next base: position 112,435 of record DATASJ010000103.1, read on the forward strand.
GCAAATCACGTCCTTGATGTCGTACGGCTTGTTCGATTCGGCCGGAATCAAGCTGTCTAGTTCGGCATCGGCGCGGTCTTCGCGATCCTTAGTGGCCACGCGCGGCACTCCATCCAAATTGTTTTGCGGCAGAAATGTCATCAGCTCGCGAATGCTGCGCAGGCAGTCTTCATCATTAGCCGCCAGGAAATGCGCCACACCGCTGGTGGTGTTGTGTGTCACGGCCCCGCCGAGATTCTCCTTGCTCACATCTTCGTGCGTGACAGTCTTGATGACGTCCGGCCCGGTCACGAACATGTGGCTGGTGCCGTCCACCATGAAGACGAAATCCGTCAGTGCCGGCGAATAGACCGCACCGCCCGCGCACGGACCCATGATGGCCGAGATCTGCGGCACCACCCCGCTTGCCAGGGTGTTGCGCAGGAAGATGTCGGCATAACCGGCGAGCGAAACCACGCCTTCCTGAATGCGCGCCCCCCCCGAATCGTTCAGTCCGATCAACGGCGCCCCCGTCTTGAGCGCCAGGTCCATGAGTTTTACGATCTTCTGCGCGTTCGCTTCGGAGAGCGACCCGCCAAAGACCGTGAAATCCTGCGCAAACGCAAATACCGGCCGGCCGTGGATGAGTCCATGACCGGTAACGAAGCCGTCGCCATCGACCACGCTTTCCTGCATCCCGAAGTTGTAGCAGCGATGCCGCACCAGCTTGTCGAGTTCTTCGAAGCTGCCTTCATCCAGCAGCAGCTCAATGCGCTCACGCGCCGAAAGCTTGCCTTCCCGATGCTGCCGTTCCTTGCGTTCAGGCCCTCCGCCTTGTTCGGCTCGCGCATGGCGCCGCCGCAGTTCTTCCAACCGGTTACTAGTCATTTGCCGTCTCTCAGTGTTAGCGCTCCCAATGCGACGATGAAATTGTGGCACAGGCCGCCGACTCCGTTGCGCGCGTCCAAAAGTATGGACCGCACAGGCCGTCTTCGCTTTAGCGCGCTTGGTGGCCGTTGTGCGCGGTTTAATGTTAGTTCTGCATGTCAGATGGTAATATGAACGGCCTCGCAGAGTTGGTGATCGGCACCGCTGGCCATATCGACCACGGCAAGACGGCCCTGGTTCGCGCGCTGACCGGCATCGACACAGACCGTTTGGCTGAAGAGAAGCAGCGCGGCATTTCTATCGATCTAGGGTTCGCCCACCTTGCGTTACCAAACGGCCGATCGATCAGCTTTATTGACGTTCCCGGCCACGAGCGCTTTATCAAGAACATGCTGGCTGGCGCCGGCGGCATTCAAGCTGTCGTCCTGGTCGTGTCCGCCGACGAATCGGTGAAGCCGCAGACGCGGGAGCACTTCGAAATTTGCCGGCTGCTCGGCATCGCGCACGGGTTGATAGCGTTGACTAAGTCCGATCTGGCGACTCCGGAGCAAGTCACTAACACCCGCGAAGACATCGGAAAGCTTTGCGCAGGATCGTTTCTCGCGAATGCTCCGATACTTTCCGTTAGCGCGGCGACAGGAGCCGGGCTTGACGCTCTGAAGCGAGAACTAGCGTCGTTGGCCGAGCGCATGGCGGCGCGCAGCCTTGGCGGTCTGGCGCGGCTTCCGATCGACCGCAGTTTCGCTGTGAAGGGATTTGGCACGGTGGTGACGGGAACACTCCGGAGCGGAACCCTACAAACGGGCGAGACCGTCCAGCTCCATCCATCGAACCAGCGCGCGCGCATTCGCGGCTTGCAGACTCACGGAAGAGCGGTGGACCGAATAGTAGGCGGTCAGCGTGCTGCGGTAAATCTGGCAGGCGCCGATCACTCGCAGATCCTCCGCGGCTTCGTGCTGACCCACGATATGGGGCTTCAAACCACAAAGCGTATGGACGTCATGGTGGATTGGATCGATGCGGCGGAAATCCCAAGCGCGCGGCAACAATTTCTTTTGCATATCGGCACGGCCGAGATTCCCGTGCTGTTGAAAGTGTTTTCGCGCGTGGCGGACGGAAGGACGTTGGCGCGCCTATGGCTGAACGAACCGGTGCTTGGCGTGCCCAAGGATCGCTTCGTGCTGCGCCGCCCATCACCCGCTTGCACGGTAGCGGGCGGCGTCGTTCTCGACATCGTTCCGCCGGCACGGTTGAATCGCGCTAAAACGATTTCGCGCTTGCTGTCTTTGGCCGAGGCGGATCTTGGGAAGCGGGTCCAAATTCTGGTGCAAGAAAGTTCGACCGGCCGCCGAGTGCCGGAACTCGTACGGCTCACCGGCGAGCCGCCGGCGGAGCTACAAGCGGCGCTACTGGCCAGCCCGGCTCTTCTATTCGACCCGCTCACACAGCGCGCACTTGCCAAGCCCTGGGTCGAGCAGAAGAGGCGCGATGTAGCCGCGTGGCTGGCTGCATTCCATGCGAAAAATCCATCGCTCGCCGGTGCCCCGATGGCGCTGGCTCGTTCGGGATTAGAGGCCGAACTTGCAAGGCTTGTTTTCGACCATGCTCCAGGCATACGCGTGCAGGGCGACGTGGTCTCGCTGACCACGCATAAGCCTCAGTTCAACAGCCAGGAGATGCAGGCGCTCTCCAAGATAGAGCGTGCCTTTCGCCAAGCCGCTTTTCAGCCGCCTCCGGCGACCGAAGTACTGCAGTCGGCGGGCCTCGATTCGAACCGCGCGCGCGGGCTGCTGGAAGGCTTGATTAAAACGCAGAAGCTGGTGCGTGTCTCGGAGAACATCATTTTTCACGCGGAGGTGATTGCGCATGTGCGCAAGTCGCTTTCGCTGCATAAAGGGCGCCGGTTCTCCGTCCCGGAGTTCAAGCAATGGACGCAGATCTCGCGCAAGTACGCGATTCCGCTGCTCGAGTATCTGGACCAGCAGCATGTTACGCGGCGCGAAGGCGATGCGCGCGTGGTTCTCTAATTGCCGGTCATAGCACTTCGAAAATAAGGCACTTCAGATAATGCGTCTCCGGAACTGTGAGCAGGATGGGATGATCCTGCGCTTGCGTTCGCCGCTCCAAGACCCGCAGTTGCTTGCCGCAATCGAGCGCAGCAGCGGCGATGACCTCCAGTAAATGGGCTTCGCTCATATGATGCGAGCAGGAGCAGCTCACCAAAACGCCGCCCCGCCCGAGCAGCCGCAATGCGCGCAGGTTGATTTCTTTGTACCCGCGGGCAGCGCCCTCCAGGGCCGATTTAGATTTGGTAAAAGCCGGCGGATCGACGACGACCATGTCGAAGCTGCGCCTCGCGTTGACGAGACCAGGCAGGTAATCCATCACGTCCGCTTCGTGGAACTTAATATTCGTCGCTCCATTCAGAGCCGCATTGGCGCGCGCAGCATCAAGCATAGCGGCGGAGCTGTCTACAGCCTCGACCGACTCGCAAACGGACGCGATTTGCAACGCAAAACCTCCCGTTGCGGTGAAGCAATCAAGCGCGCGGCCGCGAGCATAGCGTCGCGCGACCAGGTAATTCTCGCGTTGGTCGAGAAAGATCCCAGTCTTTTGGCCATGCAGAAGATCGGCGCGCCAGTTCAGGCCGTTCATGCGCACGTCTATCCGCTCGGGCGCCTCACCAAATGCAATGTGCGTCTCTTGCGGCAGACTCTCTTTCGCCCGGACCGCAACATCGTTCCGGGCGACGATACCTTTCGGCTGCAACAAGGCAACCAGCGCGCCAACAATTGCCTGCTCCAGCCGGTCCATCCCTTGATCGAGCAGTTGCATCGCCAGATACTCTGCATAGCGATCCACGATTAAGCCCGGAAGCAGGTCGCCCTCCGCATGCACCAGCCGGTAAGCGTCGGGATCGACAACGATGCGTTGGCGATACGCGAGTGCGGCTTCGATTCGCGCTTTGAGGAACGCTTCGTCAATCGGTTCTACGCGGCGGCTCAACAGCCGCAGCGCGATCTGCGAGGTCGAGCTGTAATGCGCCGTCCCAAGGCCATGGCCTTTCGAGTCCACTACGCGCACTACGTCTCCGGGTTGCGCCGTGCCGCGGTCGATGAGGTCGCTGACAAAAATCCAGGGATGGCCGGAGTGAATGCGATCCGCTGCTTTCCGGTTTACGCGCACGGTCGGCATCGGCAGCATGGCCTCATTTAAACATTCGCCGCCTATGCGTGAACGCTATTTTTGTACGAGTGAGTTCCCGCGCGCATCTGATTCTGCTTGCTCTCCTATTGACGGTGTACGCTGCCTTTCCCGCGCGCACCTACTACTGGGACGGCGTGCTATTCGCGCTAAACATCGAGAGCGTCGCCCAGGGCCACGCATCGCCAGCGCTGCTCATCCATCCGAATCACCTGCTCTATTCTGCGTTCGGGTATGTCCTCTATCGCGCCGTATTGGCTTGCGGATTGATGCTGCGCGCCATCGCTGTACTTCAGTTTTTCAATATGCTCGCAAGCACGGCCGCGGCCGCCCTGCTGTATCGGATTGCCAAGCGTGTTACCGACTCGGCCCGGAGTGCGCTTTTTTGCGCGACGCTCTTTGCATTCGGCGCCACCTGGTGGAAATTTTCGACCGATGCCGATGCCTATATCGTGACCGTTCTGTTGTTGCTGTTCGCGATCTTCTTCGTCTTCCAAGACCCGCCGCGCCTGGTTCTCGCCGCGCTTTGCCACACGGCCGCCATGTTATTCCATCAGCTCGCCATCTTCGCCTATTGCGCGATTCTCGCGGCCATTCTTCTGGACCGTCGCTGGCCAAAGCGGAAGCGCCTCTGGGTTTGCGGCGCGTATATCTTCGGCACGGGCGCATGCGTAGCCGCGGTGTATTGGATCTGCTACTCGCAGGCCGATCACTCCACGTATCCGTCGCTTGCGAGATTCGTCGCGAGCTACGCCTCGGATTCCGGTTTTACCCGATCGTTCGGCCAGATCCTGAATTCTTATCTCACGAGTTACGGCAGGCTGTTTGTCGGCGGAAAGCTGAGCCTCGCACGTGAGTATTTTTCGGTCGTATCCTGCGCAGCCTTTGTCCTTTGCCTGGCGGCGTTGGGGTTCGCCGTAGGGCGTTTTCGCCGCGCCGGCGCAGAAGCGTCCACGCAGGTGGACCGGCGCACGAAAATCGTGCTTTGGGCGTGGCTGCTGCCATACCTGATGTTCCTTGCCTCCTGGGACCCGGGAAGCGCGTTCCACAAGCTGTTCGTGTGGCCGGCAATTGTTCTGGCTCTTGGCCTATATCTGCCTTTGCGGGGAGCGCGCGTCAATGCCTGGGTTGCCATCGCCATCGCGATGGCGGCCTGGAATTTCGGTGCATTCGTTTATCCGCACTCGCACGCAAGCGCAGACCCGGTGCTGGTGCTGGCGCAAAAGCTCAATCGTGAGCTGCCAAAAAACGCGACCATTTATTACGCGGCCTTCAGCCCGGACGATTGGTATCTCGATTACTTCGCGCCGGGACGAAACTGGATAAAACTGATCGGCGCGCCGCCGCCAGGCCCATTTTGCCTCGATACCACGGCGTTAACCGCATTGGCCCCGGGCGGAGATCCAACAAGGGGTTGGAAGCTCGTAAACTCACAACACAATATCCGGCTTGAATGTTTTAGCTCGCTGCGTTGAACGTCCAGATGTTAAACGTCTAGGTTACGCACATCGAGCGCGTTATCTTCAATGAACTTGCGGCGGCTCTCGACATCTTCTCCCATCAGGGTTGAAAAGATGGGCTCCGTTTCGGCGTAGTCCTTCAAATCGATTTGCAGCAGCGTGCGCGTCTCGGCGTTCATCGTGGTCGCCCAAAGCTGCTCGGCGTTCATTTCGCCGAGCCCTTTATAGCGCTGCACATTCACCTCACGCGTGCCTTCGTTCTTGACAGTCGCCAGCAGTTCGCGCCAGTTCTGTTGCACATCGCGCTGCCCGTCCTTAACGATCGTGAATGGCGGCGTGTTAAGGCGCGCCGCTTGTTTGACCAGCGCGCGCAGGCGCCGGAACTCGGGCATAGACAAGAACTCGGTGTTGATGAAGCGGGTTGCATTCGTCGGGTCTTTGTAGCCGATCATCCACGCGGAATGCTCTTCGTCGCGCTCCATTGTGACCTCGAGCTTGGCTTTCTTCAGTTGCTCGGCAATCGCTTTCACATTCTGCTCGTTTTGCAGATCGGCTTTCGTATCGATGGGCAAAGTCACATCCGAAAGCACGTCCACTACCCGTGCATCCCGCACGCGCCGCTCCAGGCGCCGGCTAATCTGCCCCAGCTCATCGAGCGACATCAGGAACGTGCGCAGCTCTGCGCCTTCGATCTTCGCCGGTTTTCCATCGGCGCCGCCCGGCAACTCGACCGACAGATTTTCCGTAGCGCGGCGCAGGATCTCCCGTGTGTACTCCTTGTCGTCCTTGATGTATTTCTCGCTCTTGCCTTTCTTGATGCGATAGAGCGGCGGCTGCGCCACAAACACCTTGCCGCGCTCGATCAGCTCGCGCATGTGGCGGAAGAAGAACGTAAGCAGCAGCGTTCGAATGTGCGAGCCGTCCACGTCGGCGTCCGTCATGATAATGATCTTGCCGTAGCGAAGCTTGGCGAGCTCGAAGTCGTCGCCCTTGCCAATGCCTGTTCCGATCGCGGTGATCATGGCGCGGATCTCTTCGTGCCCGAGCATCTTGTCGTAGCGCGCCTTCTCCACGTTCAGGATTTTGCCTTTCAGCGGCAGAATGGCTTGGTAGCGTCGGTCACGGCCCGATTTCGCTGTCCCGCCGGCGGATTCGCCTTCGACCAGAAACAGCTCGCAACGGTCAGGATCGCGCTCTTGGCAATCGGCCAGCTTTCCGGGCAGTCCGCCTGAATCGAGAGCGCCTTTGCGCCGGGTAAGGTCGCGTGCCTTGCGCGCAGCCTCCCGCGCCCGCGCCGCTTCAATCGCCTTGCCGACAATCTTCTTCATCACCGTCGGATTTTTATCGAAGAACTCGCCCAGCTTTTCATTTATCAACTGGACCACATAGCCGCCGATATCGGAATTCAGCTTGCCCTTGGTCTGCCCCTCGAACTGCGGCTGCGGTAATTTCACGCTGATCACCGCGGTCAGGCCCTCGCGGACATCATCGCCAGTGAGATTCTCTTTCTGGTCCTTGAACATCCCGGCCTGCTGCGCAGCCGTATTGATGGTTCGGGTCAGCGCACTGCGGAAGCCGCTCAAGTGCGATCCGCCATCCACGGTATTGATGTTATTCGCGAAGCTGAACACGTTCTCCGAGTACGAATCGTTGTACTGCAGCGCGACTTCAATGGTCAGTTTGCCGCCGTTCGGCAGGTCGCGGTCGCCTTCAAAATGGATCGGCTTGTCATGCAGCGCAGATTTGCCGCGATTCAAGTGCTTGATAAACTCTGCGATTCCGCCGCTGTAATAAAACTCCTCGGTGCGAATGTCTTCGCCGCGCTCATCGCTGAGCGTGATTTTGAGGCCCTTGTTCAGAAATGCGAGCTGGCGCAGCCGTTGCGCCAAAGTGTCGAAGTTGAATTCCACCGCATCCATGATGGTTGGATCCGGCTTGAACGTGATCTTTGTGCCCGTCTTGTTCGATTTGCCGGTCTTGGCGAGCGGCGCTTTCGGTATGCCGCGCTCGTAATCCTGCTCCCAGGTCGCCTTTTCACGCCAGATCTCCACGTGCAGCGTTTCGGCCAGCGCGTTCACGCAACTCACACCCACGCCATGCAAGCCGCCCGAAACTTTGTAGGAGTTCGAATCGAACTTGCCGCCCGCGTGCAGCTTGGTCAACACCACCTGAGCGGCTGAGACGCCTTCCTCCTCGTGAATATCCACCGGAATGCCGCGCCCGTTGTCAACAACCGTGAGGGAGTTATCGATATGGATGGTGACCGCAACTTCTGTGCAGTAACCCGCTAACGCTTCGTCGACGGAGTTGTCTACGACTTCGTACACGAGATGATGCAGCCCCATTTCTCCGGTCGAGCCAATGTACATGGCGGGGCGCAGTCGAACCGCCTCCAGACCCTCAAGCACTTTAATACTGGTGGAATCGTAGTTTTCGTTTTGAGCCACAGTAGCCATACTTTCAACTGCCGCTAACGCAAGGAAGAACCGCACAAAAAGAGCGGCCGCGTCCAGCGGATTCGTACCTTTCTTTACCCTTCGTCCTCTCAAGGAGCACTGTGCTGATGGCGCACTTCATTGCTTCGGTCTGGTCCCGGCTCGGGGGCGCCGGAAACGCCGCTCAGATGCGCATCGGCATGACGACATACCGGTACACGGTTTCAGCCGGACTATCGTGCGGCCGAAGCTCACCCGCGCTGTTGGCGTCTTTAAAATGCAGCTCCACCTCGGCCTGATCGACAGACCGCAAGAAATCCAGAAGATAAAGCGCGTTGAACCCGATTTCAACCTCAGGGCCGCTGTATTCCACCGGAATCGTATCTTCGCTTTCCCCGGTTTCCGAAATCGAGGAATGCACCTTCAACTCGCCTTTCAGAATCTGCAGCCGTATAGCGCGCGAACGCTCATCGGCAAACTGCGCCACGCGTTCAATCGCCGCTTTCAGCTCATCGCGCTGGATAACGAGCATGTGTGCATGCTCCTTCGGCAGCACGCGCTCATAGTCCGGGAAATTGCCGGTCAGCTTACGGCTCAAAAGAAGGCGCTTGTCGATTTTGAAAAACAGATGGTTTTCATTGCCGGAAAACTCAATCTGCTTACTCGAATCGTCGCTCGCCAGCTTTTGGATTTCATTCATGGCCTTCTTCGGCAGCAGAGCGCGATACGAACCCGCCAAGCCCGGCAATTCGACCTGCTTTTCCATCAGCGCCAACCGATGCCCATCGGTTGCCACCATCACCAACCCGCTCTCTTTCAAAATCAACAAAGCGCCATTCAGTGTAAATCTCGATTCCTCGGCGGAGATCGCAAAGATGGTACTCGAAATCATCTGCGAGAGCACGCTTAGCGGAATCCCGGCCAGCGGCTCCGGCATCTGCGGCAGTTCCGGGAAACTTTCGCGCGACATGCCCGCAATCCGCGTACGCGATCGCCCGCAAACAAAACTCGCCCACTGGTTCTCGGCAAGCTTCACCTGCAGATCGGCATCGGGCAGCAGTCGCACATAGTCGAGCAGACGCCGCGCTGGAATCGTTCCCGCGCCTTCTTTCTTGATGCGAGCCGGACAAGCGCACCGGATGCCCAATTCGAGATCGGTGGCCGTAAGCCAGACCTGGTCGTGATCCGTCTCGACCAGGATATTCGAAAGAATCGGAATCGTGGTTTTCTTCTCCACCACTCCTTGGGTGAGGCCTAGCTCTCGTACCAGATCAGACTTGCTTACCGAGAATTCCATGTTGCGTGTTCACGAGATCCTTGCTCGCAGTTCGAGCGTTCTATCCTTCTTCGTACAGGTAATCTAAAGTACCAGAAGAGAACCGTTTCAGTAGGGGTTGTGGAAATGTTGATTTCCTTCTAAATTATAGCAAAGATACCGCTTTCGCGTCTCGCAGCTTGTGAATTTCCTACTATAATTTTTGCAAAGTTGCGATGGTAAAAACTTCCTGCTCCAATCCCACAAGCCGTCCCAAACTCTTGCTGTGGAAAAGCTCATAAGCTCACTGAAGCGAATCGATTAGCGAGTGGATGAGGCTGTTCAAATCCTCATCGCGCTGCCGCAGGTCGTCTATTTTCTGCACCGAGTGCAGAACCGTTGTATGATGTTTTCCCCCGAAATACCGGCCGATTTCGGGCAGCGAAGCATGCGTTAGTTCTTTCACCAGGTACATCGCGACTTGCCGCGGATAGGCGATCTGGCGCGTGTTACTCTTCACCTTCAATTGGGCCGGCTGCAGGTTAAACCGCTCGGCGACTGCTTTCAGGATGGATTCGACTGAAATCTTGCGCTCCGCACCGCTGCTCAAGTGCTTGAGGGTCTGGTGCGCCATGGCGAGCGTGATGGGTTGCCGCGTGACGGATGAAACGGCGATCAAGCGCGTTAACGCGCCCTCTAATTCGCGCACGTTCGATTTGGTCTTGGTGGCGATGAAGATGCGCACATCTTGCGGCAGTGCAATGCCGTCGGATTCCGCCTTCTTGTCCAAAATGGCCATCTTTGTTTCGAGATCCGGTGGCTGCACGTCCACCATCAGCCCCCACTCGAAACGCGAACGCAGCCGCTCTACTAAGCCCGGCAACTGGTTGGGAGCCGAATCGCTCGAGATCACGATCTGCTTCTGGTGCTCATAAAGCTCGTTGAAGGTATGGAAGAATTCCTCCTGCGTGCGCTCCTTGCCGGCGATCACGTGTATGTCGTCAATCAGCAACACGTCCGCAGTCCGGTAGTGGCGATGAAACATCGACATGCGATCCAGCTTGATGGAGGTGATCATCTCGTTCATGAAGCGCTCGCTTGACGTATAGACCACGTTCAGGCCGCTGAAATTGTCGAGCAGGCTTCGCCCGATGGCATGCATGAGGTGGGTCTTGCCGATGCCTACGCCGCCATAGATGAACAGCGGGTTATAGCTGCGCGACGGCATTTTGGCGACGGCTTGCGCTGCCGCATGCGCCAGTTGATTGGACGACCCGACCACATAAGTGTCGAAGGTCAAGCGCGGATTCAGCCAGCTTACCGTCTTCTCGAACACCGGCTCGGAATGCGGATGCCCGTTCGGGCCAAAGCCTCCCGAGATTGTATGAGCCGACGCTGCATGAGCGGCCGCAGCCATCGTGGGGAGCGATTCGATCTGGTAATAAATCCGCCGCACGGGTAAGTTCAATTCCTGAATAGCCGTACGGATATGCGACGTATACTCCTGGCGAATCCAGGCCTCCGTGCTCTCATTCGGTACGCGAACCGTTAGCTCTCCGTCGCGTAAAGAGCCGAGCGCCGTAGTCGAAATCCAATTCTTGTACGCGCCCTCGCTGAGCCTAGCGGCCAGCCAGCCCTTGATCTTTTCCCATGCATCACCCAACCCGGCAACACTCCTTCCCGAGGACAACAAGAGTTTTCCCACACCTTTTCCACTGTTGTGGAAAAGAGCGGAAGATCAGGTTTTGATTTGCTGGAGTCGCCTGCCCGGTAGGCGATCGCGCGTGCGGGAGAACCCTCTCCGTTTCTTCGGAAAGTTCAGTCTATCACAGGGATGCACTTTTCCAAGAAAAATCTTAGGGGAATGTAAACCGTTTCGAATGAGTCGTATACAGCCAGTGCAACCGAGCTCTACAGCTCGAAATTCGCGCTTTTGTCATACTGTGAGTTTTACTAAACTTTTACGTTGCAAGCAGATGAATTGACTTCACCAACAAAGTCATCCGAGAATGTCGAATAGAGCTCCAAGCGGGAGTAACTCAGCTGGTAGAGTGCAACCTTGCCAAGGTTGATGTCGCGGGTTCGAATCCCGTCTCCCGCTCCAAACCGATTTACCGTTAGCAGACTTACACTCCCCGGCCCAGTTCGTTTGGTAATTTCGCCGCCCAGCCGATAAGAAAGCGAACGCGTCAACTCTTTCCACAACTTCGCGTTCTGCTGATTGTGAGGCTGCTCTCAATTTCGAGGCGGGCGCTGAGTACGGGCGCAGTCCTCGCGCTCGCTTTAGTCCCGGCGCTCGCGGGCACGAAAAAGATCAAGCCGATCAAGGCCTCCGCCAATCCGCCGCAATACACCGCATTTAGTAAGCTGCTCCCTCCAGACGAGCGACTGCAGCACGCGCTGGAACGGCTGACGTTTGGTCCTCGGGCCGGGGATCTGGACAATCTGCAGCGGCTCGGACTGCGGCGCTGGCTCGACCTCGAGCTACATCCCGAGAAGGTTCCCGAAAACCCGGCGCTCGCGCCGCGGCTGGCAGAGCTCGCGTCGCTGCCGATGACTCCGCGCGAGATTTACCTGCACTATCCGCCTCCGCAGATGATTGCCGCGGTAGCGCGCGGGCGCGCCGCGCTGCCGGACGATCCCGAACTGCGGCAGGTAGTCCTTCGTCTGGCCGACCGCTATCTCCAAAAACGCGCCGAGGCCGACGGCCAGACCGCGGCCAACGCCGCCGCCGATTCAGATCTGGAGCCGCGCATCAAACTCGCCGACATCCTGACCCCCGCGCAGATTGAAACTCTTCGTGCGGGCAAGCCGGAGGACAAGAAGCAGATATTGGCCTCTCTGCCGGTCGAAAGACGCACGGATTTCGTGTGGGCTCTGCGGCCGGAGCAGCGCCGCCAATTGTTCACCCTTGCGCCGGTTGCCCTGCGTCGCGAATTGATGCTGGCCGTGAATCCGCAGAACGTCGTCGCCAGCGACCTGACCGAGGCCAAGCTCCTGCGCGCCATCTATAGCAATCACCAGCTCGAAGAGCTGTTGGTCGATTTCTGGTACAACCACTTCAACATTTTCCTGAACAAAGGCGGCGACCGCTATCTGGCGCCCCCGTATGAGCGCGAGGCCATCCGCCCCCGGGTGTTCGGAAAGTTCTATGACCTTCTGCTCTCGACCGCCGAAAGTCCGGCCATGCTCTTCTATCTGGACAACTGGCAATCGGTCGCGCCGGGCGCCAATCAGAAGAACAAGCGGGGCCTCAACGAAAACTACGGCCGGGAGCTGTTGGAGCTGCACACGCTGGGCGTGGATGGCGGCTACACGCAGAATGACGTTATTGCAGTAGCGCGCTGCTTCACCGGTTGGACGATCGCGAACCCACGCAAGGGCGGCGGGTTCGAGTATAACGATAAAGTCCACGACAAAGGGCAGAAGATCGTGCTTGGGCACGTGATTCCGGCGGGCGGCGGCATGAACGACGGCCTGCAAGTGCTTCAAATTCTGGCGCAGCATCCTTCCACTGCGCATTTCATCTCGCTTCAACTCGCGCGCCGCTTTGTGGCCGACGACCCGCCGCCATCGCTCGTCAATCGAATGGCCCAGGCATTCGGCAAATCCGGCGGCGATCTGCGCCAGGTTATGGAAACCATGCTGGCGTCGCCCGAGTTCTGGTCCCAAGGCGCGTATCGTGCCAAGATCAAGACCCCGTTCGAGCTGGTAGTGAGTACGGCGCGTGCCACAAACGCCGACGTCGAATCCGCGTTCGTCCTTGGAAATGAGCTGCAAAAACTCGGCGAGCCGCTCTATCGCAAAGTCGAGCCCACCGGCTATTCCAGCTCGAACGCGGAATGGATCAGCACAGCCGCGCTGCTGGAGCGCATGAACTTCGCCGTTGCGCTGGCACACAACCGCATTCCGGGCGTGACCGTCGCAACCGCGGATTGGCAAACCATCGGCTCACCGGAATTTCAAAGGAAGTAGCATCATGCCCTCTCGCAGATTATTTCTCAAAAGCTCAGCCCTCGCCATGTTTGGTGTAGGATCCGTACCGTCTTGGCTGTCCCGCGCGGTCTATGCGCAAGCGGCTCCAGCCCAACGCAAAAAGATTCTGATCGCGATCTTTCAGCGGGGCGCTGTCGACGGCCTGAACATGGTGATTCCCCATGCCGAGCCGGCCTACTACGAGTTACGCCCAAGCATCGCGATTCCGCGGCCCAATGGAACCGAAACAGCGGCCATCGATCTGGACGGGCGCTTCGGCCTGCATCCGTCGCTGCGCGGATTGAAGCGGCTGTGGGACGAGCGGCAGTTGGCGGTCGTCGAGGCCGTCGGTTCGCCCGATCCCACGCGATCCCATTTCGACGCGCAGGATTATATGGAATCCGGCACGCCCGGCCTGAAAGCAACCCCCGATGGATGGCTGAATCGCGCACTTGTGCGCGAACCGCATCCGGCTCCTCTGCGCGCGGTGAGTCTCAGTCCGGATGTTCCTCGTAGCCTCCGCGGGAGCAACGAAGTGATCGCGGTCGGCAACATCAGCGACTTCCAAATGAAGGACCCGCAGGCCGCCGCCGCATTCGAAAGCATGTACGGCAGCTCGGCAGATCGAATCCTGAACGGCACGGCGCGCGAAACGTTTGAGGCGATCCGCATCATGCAGTCGATCCAGAAAGCGCCCTACACAGCGGCGAACAACGCCCAATATCCGGGCGGCCGGCTGGGACAAAGCTTGCAGCAGATTGCGCGCCTGATCAAGGCGGATATCGGCTTGGAGGTCGCTTTCGCGGATGTTGGCGGCTGGGACACGCACGTCAACGAAACCGGCGCGCAGCCGCACACCGGGCAGCTCGCCAACCTGTTGCGGGACCTCGGCGACGCGCTCGCGGCGTTTTCGCTCGATATGGGCGATCGCATGGCAGACATCACGCTGGTGACGATGTCCGAATTCGGCCGCACGGCAAAGGAAAACGGAGACCGCGGCACCGACCATGGCCACGCGAACGTTATGTTCGTGCTAGGCGGCACGGTGCGAGGCGGCAAAGTTTACGGCGACTGGCCAGGCCTCGCGCCCGAACGCCTCTACGAAGGACGCGACCTGAACGTCACCACCGATTTCCGCACGGTTCTCACCGAACTGGTCGCCAAACAGATGGGAAATCGCGCCATCGGGAGAGTGTTCCCCGGCTTCGATGGAACGCACGGCTGTGGGCTGCTGCCGGCCTAAACGATTTTCCCCCGAGAAAATCAGCGCTAACCCGGCACTGACACACAGTACCAATGAAGCCGAAAGTTTATAAGAAGGGACCCACGTGGATTCTCTGGGTTCCCGGCATTCGCGTTTATCGATTCACCAGTTGGGACCGGGCGATCACTTATGCGCTCGACCCGCAAGCACGGCAGCGCTAGCCCCCGGACCCCGCGGGACGCTTCTGGGCGAATGCCCAGGCGTCCGAAACGATTTGCTCTAAATCGGCACGCTTGGCCTTCCAGCCGAGGGCCTGCTGCAGCTTATGCGAGTCGGCAACCAGGCTCGGCGGGTCGCCTTCGCGCCGGGGTCCAATGGTGTGCGGCACCGGCCGCCCTGTCACTCGCTCCACCGCGCTAAGAACTTCGCGGACCGAATGGCCCTCGCCGGTGCCCACGTTGAAGGCATCCGAGGCGCCGCCGTTCAGCAAGTGCTCCACGGCGCGCACATGCGCTTCCGCCAAGTCGCTGACGTGGATGTAATCGCGTATGCAGGTGCCGTCCGGGGTCGGGTAATCGTCGCCGAAAATCGTCATCGGCCTGCCGTTTTGAATGGCGCGCAGCATCAGAGGAATCAGGTGCGTCTCCGGGTCGTGGCGCTCGCCGAGTCCGGCTTCCGGTTCTGCGCCACAGGCATTGAAATAGCGGAGCGGTATTCCGCGAAGCGCGCGGTATTTATCCAGCCAGCGCATCATCGTCTCCACCATCACCTTCGACTCCCCGTAAGGGTTGATCGGCGCAGCCGGCTCGTCCTCAGGTATGGGCACTTTTTTCGGAATCCCATACGAAGCCGCCGACGACGAAAACACCAGGCACTTCACGCCGGCCCGCAGCATGGCTTCAAACAGCGACAGCGAACCACTTACGTTGTTGGCGAAGTACATCTCCGGCACTTCCGTCGATTCGCCGACGCCAATGTATGCCGCGAAGTGGATCACCGCCTCCACGCGCTCCTCCTTCAGCAGGCGCTCCATCTTTTCGGTTTCGGCGATATCGATCACGCGGAGGATGTCCGCCGGGACTGCGTCCTTATATCCGCGCGACAAGTTGTCGGCCACCACCACCGAGTGGCCCCGCGTCTGCAGAAAATACCGGGTATGCGAGCCGATGTATCCGGCTCCCCCTGTCACTAAAATCTTCGCCACGCTCCGAGTGTATCGGAGAGAAAAGCCGTCCATACGATCCTAAAGAGTGCAAAGGTCGCGGATGCGATCCGCCAGTCAGCAAGGATAATTCGATAGTCCGTGGGGCGGAGCGTTTGACGCCGCGACCGTTTTGCGCGAGGTTTTCACGAATATGGCCTTGCTCGAAGTGCGCAACGTCAACAAGCTGTATCAAACCGACAGCGCTCCCGTTCGGGCCTTGCGCGACGTTTCGCTCGCCGCCGAGGCGGGCGATTTCATTGCGCTGGTCGGCAAGAGCGGCTGCGGCAAGTCTACACTTCTGAACCTGTGTGGCGCCATGGACTTTCCCACTTCCGGAGAGGTCGCAATCGGCGGGCAAGTCACTTCGCGTCTTTCCGATGCAGAACTCACGCGCCTGCGCCGCGAAAACGTCGGCTTCATCTTCCAGTCGTTTCAATTGCTGCACACGCTGACCGCCGTAGAGAATGTGGAGTTGCCGCTGCTTCTCGGGCGCCGAAAGCGTGCTCGGCCGACCGCGATCGAGCGTCTGCGCTGGGTCGAAATGGAAGACTTTGCGAACCGGCTGCCGCACCAGCTTTCCGGCGGGCAGCAGCAGCGTATCGCTATTGCTCGCGCCCTGGCGAACGATCCCCGCCTGCTGCTTGCCGATGAACCGACTGGAAATCTCGACACCGCGACCGGCGAAGTGGTCCTGGATCTCTTGCGCCGCACAGTGCGCGAGTTTGGCGTGGCCGTGATGATGGCGACTCATAGCGCGGAAGGAGCCGCCGCAGCCGATCGAATCGTTCGCTTGCGTGATGGGCACATCGAGCACGCGCTCGCCTGGCAATCGACATGAACCGGCAATGGCTTCTATTCGCCAGGCTCATTTTGCGGCCGGTTCTTCGCGAACCGGTTCGGGCAGCCCTGACGGTCTTCGCGGTCGCGCTGGGCGTCGGATTAGTGGTTGCGATCGACCTCGCGGCGCAAGCCGCAGCAGGCAGTTTTCATTCGTCGCTCGAGTCCTTAACCGGAAAAAGCAATCTGCTGATTACCGCCACCGGCGGCCTTGACGAAGCGTGGCTCGGCCGCTTGGTTCAACTGCCGTACGCATTCGATTTCGCGCCGCGCATCGAAGACTTTGCTTCTATCGACGGCAAGGGCGAAGCGCTGCCGTTCCTCGGTCTCGACCTGATCGGCCATCGCGGCGAACGAGCTTTCGAAGGATCGATCAACGACTCCGCGCACCGGCTCAACATGGGAGATCCCATTTGGGTAGGCCGCCGCCTCGGGTTTCAGCGGGAGGACCGCGCCAATCTGCTAATCAATGACACCCTGCATGCGTTTACCGTGGCAGGCATCTTGAACAAGCAGCCGGGCGAGATTGGCGAGGAGAACGCCATCGTCGCGGACATAGGCCTGGCGCAAAAAGTGACGGGCAAAATCGGAAAGCTCGATAGCATCGATGTGCGGGTTCCGCCGGGGCGCACGATCGAATTCTGGCGCCAATTACTCGTCAAAACGCTGCCGGTTTCTGCCGTGGTCGAGCCGCAAGGCGCGCGCACAGGTGAAAACCGCAGGATGCTCGCGGCGTTTCGCTGGAATCTCCGGGTGTTGAGCTACATCGCATTGGTGGTCGGCGCATTTCTCATTTACAACACGATTTCCGTTTCGGTCGTGCGCCGGCGTAATGAGATCGGCGTGGTGCGCGCCGTTGGCGGCACGCGCGGGCTGATTGCCGCTGGATTTCTCACCGAGTCGCTCCTGTTCGCAATTGCGGGGAGCGGGCTCGGCCTCCTGCTAGGCCGAATCATGGCTGTAGCAGCGGTTCGGCTGGTCGGCAACACAGTGCAGTCTCTGTACGTGAGCAGCCAACCGTCTGCCGTGCAGTTAACGGCGGAGGCCATCGTCACCGGTGTGGGTCTCGGTGTGGCCGTCTCGATTCTCGCCGCACTGGGGCCCGCATTCGAAGCCTCGCGCATTGCGCCGGTCGAAGCCATGGCGCGCGGGAGGAACGAGTATGACGCAACCGTTCGCTCCCGCCGTGCCGCGGGTTCGGCGATGTTCGCGTTTGCCGCCGCTGCCGTGCTGACGCAACTACCTCCGGTAAACGGACAGCCGCTGTTCGCTTATTTGTCGGTCGCGCTCTCCATTTTTGCCACGGCGGCTGCCATTCCAAGTGTCACCGCCTTCTTCGTTCACCTCACGCAGAGAACCGTCGAACGGCTTCTGGGCGTGGAAGCGCTGCTCGCCGTGCGCTCGCTGCGCGCGTCACTGGGCCGAACCTCCGTCCTCACTGCAGCCCTCTCTACGGCCATCGCCATGACGGTCAGTGTGGGAATTATGGTCGGCAGCTTTCGCGAAACGGTTCGTGTTTGGATGGGCGGCGAGCTCAAGGCCGACTTCTACTTGCGCCCCGCGGGGCCTTCGGCTGCCGACCGTCACCCGACGCTTAGCCCGGAACTCCCGGAAAAAATCAAACGCATTCCAGGCGTATTAGCGGTCGAGCGGCTACGCGCCTACCAGATCTACTATGATGGCCTGCCGGCGACATTGGCGGCCACCGAGATGACCAATCCTCAGAGCACTACGGGAATACGTTTCTTGCCCGGCGAAGACCGCAAGACTATTCTTTCGAAATTCCCTACTGGAGATTATGCTGTCGTTAGCGAGCCGTTCGCAAATAAGCACAATGTGCACCCCGGCAGCGTGCTGCGTATCCCGCTCGCCAGGACGGCTCACAGTTTCCAGGTTCTAGGCGTTTATTACGACTATTCAACCTCGGGCTTTATAGATATCGATCGGGGTGTTTTACTGCGATATCTTCCTGACCCCTCGCCCTCTAGCCTAGCCGTCTATGTGAGATCAGCGGGCGACCGCGCGGAGATTCGAAAAGCAATCGGCCAGGCGATTAGCGGGCACCCGGTCATGGTGTTCACTAACGGGGATCTACGCCGCGGCGCGATTGCGGTTTTCGATCGCACGTTCAGCATAACGTACGCGCTTGAGGCTGTCGCGGTGGTGGTCGCAATTATGGGAATTGCGGGCGCTCTGCTCGCCATGGCCATAGATCGCCGTAGAGAATTTGCACTGATCCGCTTTTTGGGCGCCGCACGGCCACAAGTGCGCCGCATCATCCTCTGCGAAGCCGGGTTGCTCGGCTTACTGGCTAGCGGCATTGGCCTCGCTCTTGGGACCGCGCTCTCGCTCATTCTGATCTTCGTCATCAATAAACAGTCTTTCGGCTGGACGATTCAATTCCATTGGCCTATTGCTCTTCTGCTGACGGCCTTGACGGGCGTCTACCTGGCCACCGTGTTGGCAGGGCTCTATCCGGCACGCGCGGTGAATCGAATGAACCCGATAGAGGTCATTCATGAGGAGTAAAGCCCTCGCTTTTCTCATCGCGCTTGCGGTTACGGCCGGGGCGCAGCAATGGCAACTCGCGCTGCCGGACTATCGGTACCAATTTCCTCGTGATCATTTCAACCACCCCGATTACCAGACCGAGTGGTGGTATTACACAGGCAATTTGCGAGCGCCCGACGGCCATCGCTTTGGCTTCGAGCTAACGTTTTTCCGGGAAGGAATCCAACTCTCGAAGCAACAAGCTGCCGAATCCAGCCCCACTTGGCGCCCCGATCGGATTTACCTCGCGCACCTGGCGCTCAGTGACATCGATGGGCAGGAATTCTTCCACACCGAACGGCTCAACCGCGCCGGACCCGGACTCGCCGGCAGTAGTCTTGATCGGCAGCGGTATTGGAATGGCAATTGGCAGGCTCGCTGGTCGTCTTTTGTCACGGGAGAACAAGAACTGCAAGCGGTATGCGATCGATTTACTCTTCGTCTCAAACTCAATCCCGGCAAGCCGCCCGTTATTCATGGCAAGGATGGCGTCAGTCAGAAGGGTCCGCTGCCCGGTGAAGGCTCTCACTACATTTCTTTTACCCGAATCTACGCTACGGGCGAATTGAACGGCTGGAAAAACCATTCGTATCCGTTACGTGGCGTAGCCTGGATGGATCACGAATTTTTCAGCCAAACGGCAGACGAGACACTCGGGGGTTGGGATTGGTTTGCGATTCAGTTGAATAACGGCGAGGAACTGATGTTGTATAGGTTGCGGCGAAAGTCCGGAGAATGGGATGCGTTCTCCTCCGGCACCTACGTCGACGCGCAAGGCAGGACCCATTTCCTGAGCGCCTCCGATTTTTCCCTCTCGCCCGGCGAAAGCTGGCGAAGCGCTGCCTCGGGCGCCCGCTACCCGGTCGTGTGGGACGTTTCCATCCCTTGTCTGCAGTTGCAGCTCACCGAGCGAACCGCGCTCAAAAACCAGGAGCTCTTTTCGCGAGACAGCATCACCCCGACCTATTGGGAAGGCGCAGTTACCTACGACGGCCGCATTCATTCACAGCCTGTGCAAGGCCTCGGCTATCTCGAAATGACTGGGTATACGACTCAGAAATGAAGTTCTGACACCGGCTCGGCCGCAGCCGGTGCGCGCAAGCGCCCCAGCGATCCCGAAAGGAGGGCGGAGACAAGGCAGCAAGCGACCACCACGCCCAACGCATAGCGCAAGGTGAACAATTGGGACAAGAATCCGATGAGCGGTGGCCCAACCAGGAATCCGATGTAGCCGATGCCCGTAACGGTGGCGATCCCGGTACCGGGACTGATTCGTTCCACACGGCCGCCGGAGCCGAATACGAGCGGAATGATGACCGAAAATCCCGCCCCGGCGGCGGCAAATCCAGGCATTGCGAACGCCGGCGCAGTCATGCACAAGGCCGAAAACAAGCCGCACGCTGCGATGAGACTCCCGGCGCGTACGGTTCGAAGAGGTCCCAATCGTGAAGTGATGAGATCGCCCAAGAGGCGGAAAGTAGCCATCGCGGCGGAGAAGACCGCGTAACCGGCCGCGGCGGTCCCGGATCCCGCCCGCAGCACCTGTTTGAAGTACACTGCCGTCCAATCCGCCATCGCGCCTTCTGAAAGAAGAATGCAAAAACCGATCGCGCTCAGGGCTAATAGGATGCGCGGAATCTTCTTGAGCGGCAGCCGATGGCCGACGCTCGACAGGTGCGCATGCGTCTGTAGTAACATCGGCCGGACGATGAGTACCGCGACGAGGCAGACGAGACCTGCGGTCGCAAAATGGAGAACCGGTCCCACTCCGCGAGCGGCGGCGAAACCGCCGATGCCTGCACCTGCCATGCCACCCAGGCTGAACATGCCGTGAAAACGCGACATAGTGGGCCTGCCCATTGCTTTCTCGACTTCTACGCCATGCGCGTTCATCGAAACATCCATTGAGGCCGCGACCGCGCTGTAGATCAATAGCGCGGCCGAAAGAGTGAGCGCGTTGACTGCCAAAGAAGGCAGCACCAACGTCATGCAAAAGAGAACACCGCTGAGGGCGCTAATTTTTTTGCTGCCGAAACGAGTAACCAAGCGGCCGGCAAACGGAATCGTAACCACCGCCCCCGCAGCCCCACTCAACAACGCGAGCCCGAGGACGCCGTTTTTCAACCGGAGAGCCGCCTGCACCGCCGGTATCCTGGATACCCACGTGGAAACTACCAGCCCATGTACCAGGAAGAGCACCAGCGTTCCCCACCAGGCTGCTCTGACCTGCCGCGCAGTCATGTCCGCAGTGTACGGTGTGCTCTCCTTTCGATTACTGTAGGAATATGAATCTCGTGCTCGAAGACGTGGAAGATATCGCGCCAATCGTGCTGCATCCTCCGGCCATGGATGATGACGAGTTCTACGATTTTTGCCAGCGGTTCGACAAGGGCTTGCGAGTGGAGAGGATGGCAGACGGATGCGTGGTCATTATGGCGCCGGCCGGATTTGAGAGTTCATTTCGCAATAGCAACTTGACCGCGCAATTAGCGGTCTGGGCGGAGCGCGATGGCCGCGGCGCAGCCTTTGACTCAAACACGGAATTCTTTCTGCCCGACGGATCCGCCTTTGGTCCCGATGCCGCCTGGGTCGTCTGGGAGCGCATCCGAAAACTCACTCCCAAACAGAAGCGGAAGTTCGCCCGTCTCTGCCCCGATTTCATCATCGAACTCATGTCGCCCAGCGATCGCATGGCGCAAGCCCAGCGCAAGATGCAACTCTGGATCGACAACGGCGTGTTGCTCGGATGGCTGATCGATGCCGACCGAAGAACGGTGACCATCTATCGGCCCAGCGCCGAACCGGAAGTATTGGAGAACCCGGACCAGATCGCGGGCGAAGGCCCGGTCGCCGGCTTCGTTCTTGATCTAAAGAATATTTGGGCGGGCTTGTAAGCTCGTCGCTTGCTCCGCGGCGGCGGTGGATCTTATGTAGATGGTGATTGCCTGCCCGCGCAGCCGCCACGACGCCATCGGCCGCAATCCCAGCTCCGCGCATTGTTCCGGCGAAATGTCGGGTTCCCATTCGTAGAAGCGGCTCAGGAAACGCCGCACGACGGGAATCGAGATCACACCAGCATCCGGCATCCAGGTGCGTGTGTAAGTGATCAGTACATTGAAGCTTCGGGGAGGCAGCGCCCGTATCGAGGACGCATGGAAATCGTTCGTCTCAATAACAACCAGCTTGCGGTCCACAAACCCGTAATCCGGCCGCTCGAGCGCGGCCGTGTAAGGCCACGCGGTTGCAATCGTCTGCCCCCGTAAGTTGTGCTCGACAAATTGCGCAGCAGTCTTTTGTAGCCGCACGAAGTCCACCATCGCGTAATTGTTCTCATAGGGAAACGGGTACGGAGGATTCCAGAAAAGACTCACCGCCAATCCTGCGGCCAGCGCTACTGTGGCGGTAGCGCGCTGCCGGCGCGGTACGTAGGTCAAGGCGACACTCACCGCGATATAAAAGATGGGGAGCACGGGCAGGAGATAGCGCTCCAACTCGGCGCCTCCAAACACCGAGACCAGCACCACGTTAGCAGCGGCAACCGCGGCCGTGATTCGCCAGTCCGAACCCCTGAAGACGGTTACGCGCTTCGCCGTCCACAGCAGTACGAGCGTCCCGATCCAGCGAAACTCGGCAAAGAACAAATAGTAGAGGCGGCGCGCAAAGGAGAGCGCCACCCGCACGGGATGCAGCGAATAGCCTACGTTGTAATGTGCAAACCCGGGATTGCCAAGCCAATAACCGGTTCCCCGATGCAACACGAATAACCAGACGCCGAGCACCACGGCAGGCCCTACGAAGTACGCGGCCCGTTTGAAATCGCGACGCCCTGCCAGTGCAACGAAGAATACGAGCGGCGCCACGATTCCCGTTTCTTTGACTAATACCAGGGCCACGCTCGCCAAGGCCGCAGCGCCGCATTTCTTTTTGAGAAAAAGCAGCAGCGCCAGAAGAGTGAAGACCATAGCCGGCATGTCTAATTGCGCCATCATGCTCTGGGTAAAGAACAGCGGCGAGGCCAGCAGAAAGATAGGCGGCAGAAATGCCGGCGCTCCGTCCGTCCCACGGCTTAATTCGATGGCCAATAAAAAGGTGAGCAGCAAGCCGAAGCCTGCGAACAGCAGCATGGCGGCCCGCGTCGCCACAATCGAAAAGCCGAACAGCTTGTACCACAGCACCAGGTACGCTTCGACGCCTGGCGGATGTACGTTTGGGATGGTCGAACGCGCAATCCACGCGCCGCTTCGCAACAGGTCCAACGCCGTGGGAATGAACTGACCTTGCTCATCCCAAAAGAACGGCAAACCGAGCAAAGGAAGATGAATCAGGAACAACGGAGCCGCGAAGACTACAAAGAAAATAGCGAGGTAATACGGCCGCGCCTTGTTCGAGGGAGCTGCCAACGCGAACGGCGGCAGTTTTGGCATGGGAGGGCGGTGCGGCCTCGCCATTGGCTATTGAATGACTTCGCCTGGCGTTTGCGCCTCCAGGCGAATTTCGCCGAATGCGGCTTCGTATTGCTTCAAATTTTGTTGCAGAAGATTCGACAGCGCCTTGGCTTGCGGCGGGCTCAGATAAACGCCTTGAAAATTTTGAATGAGTACCGCGTCGGGCGAAGTCTGGTTCACCGTGCCGAATAGCAGGAAGAAGTCCCACAGGCTGACGCGCATCTGCACGCTGTTTGCGTAGCGCTCCCGGTAATCGGACGTGTTGGTGAGCTGAAGTTTAGGCTGTCCTTGCGGGGGCGTCATGCTTCCAGTATCTATGAGCGCCCGAAGCAGCGCTCTGTCGAGAAGCTTTGTGCAGCGAATTGGCGGGGACGACGGGGCTCGAACCCGCGACCTCCGACGTGACAGGCCGGCGTTCTAACCAACTGAACTACGTCCCCTTATACGCGCAGACAAACGTCGGACATTCGCAGAATAGCACAGCGGACCTTCCCGGCCCTCACGAAATCGTCACCAACTCCTTATGACTTCTTTAGCCCGCTCCGCATACATTGAAGTCGAAAGGGCACATTCGCTCGCTCGCACTATGTTGGATCTGTTCTACATCGCACTTGCACTGCTGTTCTTTGCCGTGTGCTGGTTTTTCACAAAGGCCTGCGACCGGCTTTAGCAGCTTGGGCCCTCGGAGCTTGGTATGGACTACATCGTTGGCGGCATCACCTCGGTCTTGCTCTTTGCTTATCTGATTTTCGCGCTCCTGAGACCGGAGCGGTTCTAGGCCACGGAGTCATTGCATGACACAAAATGGCCTACTGCAGATAGTAGTTTACTTTCTCATCGTCTTGGCTCTTGCAAAACCGATGGGAGCCTTCATGGCGCGGCTGTTCGATGGCAAGCGCACATTCCTCCATCCTGCTCTGCGCCCATTGGAAACCTTGACCTACAAACTCGTCGGCGTCAACGAGAGCACCGAACAGCGCTGGACGCAATATACCGCTTCGCTGCTCGCATTCAGCATCTTCAGCTTTCTGTTTGTCTACGCCCTTCAGCGTTTGCAGGGCCTGCTTCCGCTGAATCCTCAGGGCTTTAACGCCGGCCTGGTCCCGCCCGATCTCGCCTTCAACACCGCAGTTAGTTTCGTCACGAACACGAATTGGCAGTCGTATTCGGGTGAATCCACGCTCAGCTATCTGGTGCAAATGGCCGCGCTCACGGTTCAGAACTTCGCCTCAGCCGCGGCGGGAATTGCCGTCGCGATTGCCGTTTCACGCGGCTTCGCAAGACAGAAAGTAAATAGCCTGGGCAATTTTTGGGTCGATCTAACGCGCGCAACCGTGTACATATTGCTTCCTCTCTCGTTGCTCGCCGCGGTGTTCTTCTGCGCCCAGGGCGTCATTCAAAATTTTCACCCATATACGGTGGTGAAAACGGTCGAAGGCGCCAAGCAGATCATCGCCCAAGGCCCGGTCGCTTCTCAGGAAGCCATCAAAATGCTTGGTACAAATGGCGGCGGTTTCTTCGGCGCCAATTCGGCTCATCCGTTCGAAAATCCAACGCCGCTCAACAACCTTGTGCAGATGATCCTCATCTTCCTCATCCCGGCAGGCTTGACATATACGTTCGGTGTCATGGTCGGCGACCGGCGGCAGGGCTGGACTATATTTGCCGCGTGCGCAGCCATGTTCTTGGCTGGCGCGATGGTCTGTTATTGGGCCGAGCAGAAGGGCAATCCGACGTTCGAGAAGCTCGGCATGGCGTCGCGCGCAAGCCTCACGCAGCCCGGCGGCAATATGGAGGGCAAAGAGACCCGCTTCGGCATTGCGGCTTCGGCCCTGTTTGCCACGGTTACCACCGACGCTAGCTGCGGCGCCGTCAACGCCGCGCACGATAGCTTGACTCCTCTGGGCGGCCTCGTTCCCCTCTTCAATATTCAGACGGGAGAAGTCATCTTCGGCGGCGTGGGCGCGGGGCTTTACGGGATTCTTCTTTACGCCATCGTCGCCGTATTCATTGCCGGTTTAATGGTTGGCCGCACGCCGGAATACGTCGGCAAAAAGATCGAGCAGAAGGAAGTGAAGATGGCGATGCTCGCTCTCATCGCCACCGCCTTCAGTATCCTGGTTCTCGCCGCGTTCTCTTCGGTGATCCATTTCGACGCTCCCACGAAAGACGCAAAGGGCCAGCCGGTCGCGCATAGTTATTGGAATCCGCCGGGCCCGGCGACCGCGAATCTCAACAACTCGGGCCCGCACGGCTTTTCCGAAGTTCTCTACGCTTACACCAGCGCTACAGGCAATAACGGCAGCGCATTCGGCGGCATCAACACCAATACGCCCTGGTACAACCTGACCCTTGGCCTGGCCATGCTCATGGGACGCTTTCTCTTCCTGATCCCGCTGCTGGCGGCCGCCGGCAGCCTGGCGATGAAGAAGAAAATTCCATCGACCAGTGGCACCTTGCCCACGCATGGCCCCCTGTTTGTCGGCCTGCTGGTGGGCACCATCGTCCTGGTTGGAGCGCTCACCTTCTTTCCGGCGCTGGCCCTTGGCCCAATTGTGGAGCATTACCTGATGCTAGGCGGCAAACTCTTCGCGTTCTTACCCGTCCCGTTCGGGAGTTGATTTCATGGCCACTACGATTCCAGCACCTCCAATCCCGGCTCCGCACCAGGAACCGGCCTCCCTGTTGCCAGGAAAGCTGGTGCGCGCGCGGCCGCTCTTCGATCCGGAAATCGTTCGGCGCGCCATCAAGGATTCGCTCATCAAGCTGAATCCGCTCACGCTCATGAAGAATCCGGTCATGTTCGTCGTGGAGGTCGGTGCGGCGCTCACCAGCGTTTTCCTTTTCCGGGATCTTTCAACGGGGGCGCGCAGCGTTCTCTTCGAAAGTCAGATCGCGATTTGGCTTTGGTTCACTGTGCTGTTCGCGAATTTTGCCGAGGCCATGGCCGAAGCTCGCGGCAAGGCGCAGGCGGATACGCTCCGCAAGACCAAGACCGATTCCATGGCGAAGCGGCTTTGCAACAACGGGAAAATCGAGATCGTTCCCGCGTCCAAGCTGCGCGCTGGAGATATCGTGATTGTCCCGGCCGGCGATCTGATTCCCGGCGACGGCGAGGTCATCGAGGGCATCGCGACAGTCGACGAATCCGTCATCACCGGAGAAAGCGCGCCCGTCATTCGCGAGTCGGGTGGCGACCGTAGCGCCTGCACCGGCGGCACCAAGGTTCTGTCCGATCAAATCAAGATTCGAATCACGTCCAATCCCGGCGAAACATTTTTGGACAAAATGATCGCGCTCGTCGAAGGCGCTGAGCGCCAGAAGACGCCCAACGAAATAGCTCTTAACATCCTGATCGCCGGGCTGACGCTCATCTTCTTACTCGCGGTGGCGACTCTGCACCCATTTGCCGTCTACGCGGTGTCCTCCATCGGTGCGGGAACGGCGCCCACCATCGCAGTTCTTGTTTCACTGTTAGTCTGTCTCATCCCCACGACGATCGGCGGCTTGCTCTCCGCGATCGGCATCGCCGGAATGGATCGAGTGATGCAGCACAATGTGCTAGCCATGAGCGGGCGGGCGGTCGAAGCATCCGGCGACGTGAACACGTTGCTGCTTGATAAGACTGGCACCATCACGCTCGGGAACCGGCAGGCGGTCGAGTTCCTCCCCTTTGAGGGCATTCGTGAAGAAGAACTGGCCGATGCAGCCCAGCTCTCAAGTCTCGCCGACGAGACCCCGGAGGGCCGTTCCATCGTCGTGCTCGCGAAAGAAAAGCATGGTTTGCGCGGCCGCGAGGTGGCGGAGCACGAGGCGCACTTTATCCCGTTCTCCGCGTACACGCGGATGAGCGGCGTCGATATCGACGGGCGCATGCTGCGCAAAGGCGCAAGCGCCGCCATCGCGAACTTTGTCAGGGAGCTGGGCGGCACGCTTCCGCCAGGGTTCGAAGAGATTTCAGATCGTATCTCCCGCAGCGGCGGCACTCCTCTCGCCGTGGCGGATGGCCCTCGCGCGCTGGGCATCGTACATCTGAAAGACATCGTGAAGGGCGGCATGAAGGAGCGGATTGCCCAACTCCGCGCCATGGGCATCCGCTCGGTCATGATAACCGGCGATAACCCGTTAACCGCCGCCGCTATCGCGGGCGAAGCCGGTGTTGACGATTTTCTCGCCCAAGCCACTCCCGCTGACAAGCTCACTTACATTAAGCGGGAGCAGGCGGAAGGCCGCCTGGTCGCCATGACCGGCGATGGTACGAACGACGCGCCTGCATTGGCGCAAGCTGACGTCGGGCTCGCCATGAACACTGGCACCATGGCCGCAAAAGAGGCCGGCAACATGGTCGACCTGGATAGCAATCCAACCAAACTGATCGAAGTCGTCGCCATCGGCAAACAACTTTTGATCACCCGCGGCGCGCTCACTACTTTCTCCATCGCCAACGATGTTGCGAAATACTTCGCCATCATTCCTGCCATGTTTATGGCTACTTATCCCGCTCTGGGGCGCTTCAACATTATGCATCTCCACACGCCTCAGAGCGCCGTGCTGGCGGCCGTGATTTTCAACGCTCTAATCATCATTGCCTTGGTGCCGCTCGCGCTCCGCGGCGTGAAATATCGCCCGGTAGGCGCTGCTTCGCTGTTGCGGCGCAACGTTCTCATCTACGGGGTTGGCGGAATCGCCGTGCCATTTCCGGGTATTTGGCTCCTCGACCAACTCCTGGTGCTGCTGCATCTCGCGTAAGGCAGGAAGGAAATCAATCGTGCTTCAACAACTCGTCCCCGCGCTTCGAATGACCCTGCTTTTGACCATCCTCACCGGGCTCATCTACCCGGGCGTCGTGACCGGCGTCTGCCAATTGCTGTTTCGAAACCAGGCGAACGGGAGCTTGCTTGTGCAGAACGGCAAGGTTGTCGGCTCGTCCTTAATTGGACAAAATTTCACGAAACCCGAGTACTTTCACCCTCGACCTTCCGCGGCCGGCAGTGATGGCTACGACCCCACCGCCTCGCAAGCATCGAATCTCGGTCCCACCAGCCAGAAGCTTTATGACCGGATGAAAGCTTCCGCAGACCAATTCCGCAAAGAGAATCCCGCGTACTCAGGACCGATTCCCGCCGACGCGCTGACGGCCTCCGGCAGCGGTCTCGATCCCGATATCAGCGTCGCTAACGCCAACGCTCAGGCCGCTCGGGTCGCGCAAGCGCGAAATCTCCCTTTGTCGAATGTCGAACGGCTTATAACATCGGCGACGAAGAGCCGCGATCTCGGTTTTTTGGGCGAACCCCGCGTAAACGTACTGGAGCTGAACCTCACGCTTGATCGTGAGTTGAAAAACCACTAAGGCTTAGCTTCCCGAAGGCCACGATGTACAGAACAAATAAACATCCGGATGGCGTTGTCGCCCGCATCGGCCCAGGCTTCATAATGGAGATGTGCCCGGTATAACCGAACGAAAGCCCACGCCGGAACAGCTTCTGCAGCAGCTTGAGACGGAGGAAGAACATCAGTCGCGCGGGCGGCTCAAAGTGTTTTTGGGCTATGCATCGGGTGTCGGCAAGAGCTTTCGCATGCTGGATGAAGGCCGGCGGCGCTACGAGCGGGGCCAGGATGTTGTGGTGGGCGCCATTCAGCCCAAACTCTCGGCGGACGTCATGCACTCCGTTTCCACGCTCGAAGTGATACCGCTCAAAGATGTGAATGGCACACCCGTCATGGATGTGGCCACGATTCTTTCCCGGCATCCGAAAGTGTGTCTGGTGGACGGCTTAGCCTACGACAATCCCCCCGGCTCAGTTCACGAAAAGCGGTGGCAGGACGTTGCGCAGCTACTCGACGCGGGCATCGCCGTCATTACTTCTGTCAACCTGCAGCACATTGAGGAGAAGCGGGCGCAGGTACAGGCGATCACGCACAAACACGTGACTCAGACGGTGCCGCTGAGTTTCTTGCAGACGGCGGATGAAATTGTGGTCGTCGATGCGCCCCCCGAAACCCGCATGACCGTGTCGGAGGACGGCAATTCATCGACCAAGTTGACTCAACTGCAACTTTCGGAGTTGCGCGAGATCGCGCTGCTGCTCGCGGCCGACGTCGTGGACAAGCAGCTCGAGTGTTATCTCGAACGGCACGGCACCGAGCAGCTCTGGGGGACGCAGGAACGCATTCTCGTGTGCCTCACGCCCAGCGCCGATGCGCACCGCATGTTGGAAAGTGGCGCCCGCAATCGCGATAGATTTCACGGCGAGCTCATCGTCGCGCATCTGAACCGGCCCGATTGGTCACCCGAACAGCGCCAAAAAGTCATGGACGGCGTTGAATTCGCCAGGCAGAAAAGCGCAGAAATTGTGGTGCTCGACGGGGAAGACGCCGTGGACACCGTATTGCGATTTGCCCGCCAGCGCGGGATCACACAGATTTATATCGGCCAAAAAGGCCGGGAGCGGTGGTGGGAACGCGCTTTCGGCAGCGACCTCGATCGTCTAATCCGTGCGGCCGAAGGCATGGACGTGCGAGTGTTCCCTCATTCTTAGGCGCGCGCGGTAAAGAAGACTCGCCCGAATCCCAGGTCCGCTCGCATGCCGGCCTCTTTTGCCCAGATCGTTCGGATGTTATGGAAGCCGCATTCCGCCAGCGCAGACGAAATTTCCGTTTCGGTATAACACCGCTGCTCCACCGTGCTCCGATGCCGATGCCAGAGACCGTTGCCGGTCTCGACGAACCAGATCAGCTCCGTGGTCGCTAGTTTGGCCGCGAAATCGTAAGTGCCGCGCATGAGCCCGACGTTGTTATCCGCCATCTCGACGCTCCACTGCCGCAGGTCGAGCGAATACGCCTCCTCCAGGTTCAAGTCGAACACCAGCAATCCTTCGGGCTTGAGTGCATCCCGAACGCCGCGGAAGACGCTGGCCAACTCGCCCAAGCTCAAAATGTGGTTCAGCGAATCGAAGGTGGAGAGAATGCCATCGAAGCCACCGTTCACTCCCGCCAAGGCGCGGGCGTCTTCTACGCGAAAATCCACCTGGGGCAGCTCGCGACGGGCAATCGCAATCAGTGCTGCAGACGCATCTACGCCAGTAACGGCGTAACCGCGTTCCACCAGTTCCCGAGTAACATGCCCGGATCCGCAGCACAAGTCGAGCACTCGGTCGCCAGAGCGCAGTTGGGAAAAGAACAGCTTCTCGAGCGCGGGCAGGGCAGCCGGCAGGTACCAGTTGGCCCAGAGCGAATGGTACATGTCTGCGATGTCGTCGTAGGAGGATCGTGCGGCTTGAGCCATCTCCACAGAGCGCTCTGACGCCCGGGCGGGGCTTGGCCCCGATCCAGTTCTGGATAACTCGATTATTCGCTGCAAGCGACCGATCTTTCGTAGCAACGTGTGCTCTCTTTCATCGCTTACCTGAACGCATAGGCGTCTTCGCTTAGTGCGTTGGTGCCCGCCGTACGCCGTTCGAGTAGCTGCTGTTCTAAACACCGTATCAATTCCGCTGTCCTCTGACGAACAATTTCTTCCCAGTACCGGACATGCAGAAGCTGCCTGGCGGCGGTTTCACGGTACTTTCGGCCGGAAGCCCGCTTGCTGCTGCTAACTGTGGGGCGCAAGATCCGTCTAACCCGCCCGAGGAGACAACATGAGAGGCTTCGTTCTTTGTTTCGTGATGGTAGCCGGTGCGTTACTGGCTTGGCCGGCTCAGGCTAAGGCGAAAACGCCGTCCTGGACTTCGGAAACCAGCGATTGCTCAGCCAGCCATTTCCACGTCAACGATCTAGTCAGCTACGCGGATGTAAAGGAGCAACGGCTGTCGCCCGCTTCGACTGAATCCATCAACCCGGGGGCCAATGGGTCCATCAGAGTTCACGGCTGGAATCAGAACGACGTTCTGGTGAAGGCATGCGTGCAAGCGGCGGCGCCCTCCGAGTCCGAAGCACAAGCACTGGCGTCGCAGGTGTCCATTGCGCAGGGGCCCGGGCAAATTGAGCCGAACGGTCCATCGACAAACGATCGACGCTACTGGAGCGTTTCCTACGAAGTCTGGCTTCCCGGCGCGTCCAACCTGAGGGTCGAAGCCAATAATGGCAGCATCCATATCGAAACCGTGCGCGGCCAAATCCGTTTCCATACGCAGAATGGCTCCGTTCACCTGGCCGATGTCGGCGGTGACGTAGACGGTTCGACGACCAACGGCTCACTACACATTGACCTCAGTGGCGCTGCATGGAGCGGCAGCGGGCTCCGCGCCGAAACCACCAACGGTAGCGTGAACCTGAACCTTCCCGAAAACTATTCCGCCCGCGTGGAGGCTTCCACGGTAAACGGCCGTGTAAAAGTGGACTTTCCCGTGACGGTCAGCGGCGAGATCGACAAGAGCATGTCGTTCCAACTCGGCAGCGGTGGGCCGACCATTCAGGCCAAGACTGTGAACGGCAGCGTCCACATAGGACGAGTCTGACGCCTCAGGTCTCCGCGTAATACCGGTTGCGCGCCTGCACGGCGAGGCCTTTTTGCTTGGTGACGACGCGGAGGCTCCGAAAGCCTGACTTGGTCACCGGCTGGTTGGAAACGAAGCCGAGGCTGTATTCGCTGCGCAGCTCCTCCTGAATCGCTTCGTAGATATCGCCGATGCTGCGGGTCTTCGAAACCTCGAAGTACCCCCCGCCTGTCTCTTTGGACAAGCGCTTGAGCACGCCTGCTCCGTTCGGCCCCAGCATGCGCCCGCCATAGTACGATGCATCGGAAAACAGAATGCTGTACACCAATGTATCCGCGCGCTGTGCCGCTTCGATCGCATCGGGCAGGGAGACCTCGCTGCCTTCGTCGACGCCGTCCGTGAGCACGACCAACGCCTTCCGGCCCTGCTGCGTTCGCATAATTTGAATCGAGGCGGTCCGTACTGCGTCGTACAGCAGCGTCCCGCTTCCCTCGGCGGCTTGCTCGCGTGTAGGCAGGTCCAGCAACGATAGCGTGTCCTGCAGCTCTTTGTGCGACGTCGTGAGCTGCTGGCGAATCACCACCGCCTGATCGAACTGCACCACCACGGCCTTGTCTTTGCCTTCGCGCAGCACTTCGTCCAGGAAGCGATAACTCGCGGCACGCTCTTGTTCCAGTACTCGCATCTGGCTGAAACTCGTATCTACCAGCAAACCGATGGTCAGCGGCAGATCGGTTTCTTGCGAGAAGTATTGAATCCTCTGCGGCCGCCCGTCTTCAAAAACCTGGAAGTCCTCTTTGGGAAGATTTCGAACGATCGCGCCACTCTTGTCACGCACCGTTGCCAGGATATTGACGACTTTGACTTCGGAAGAAAACGTTGGCTCCTGCCGTGCTCGCAGCGCACCGCCGCCCACCAGTGCAGCGGCAGAGACGATCAGGCTGCGGCGCGAACAGCACGACGGGTTTCGAAGAAATACTCGCGCCAACCTTCATCATAGTGGTTCGCAGGCGCGAGGCTGCCATAATGGGCCAACGCTGGGAAGCATGTTGGAAAACCAGACAGAGCTTTTTGCTGCCGATTACACCACCTATGTGGAGCAGCTGGAGCAGACTTTAGGCGCCAAATGGAGTCATTTGCGGCAGGCCAGGTCTCGATCGCAGGCGAAACGCGACGAAGTTCGTCAAGCACTAACAGGCCTTGACTCAGAGGACACCAGCATCGTCGTTTCGGGATCGCTGGCGCGAGATGAATTCACATCCGGCAGCGACATCGACTAGACCCTGCTGATCGACGGGTCGTCTGACCCAGCGCACCACAACCTGGTTCGACAGATTGTTGATCTAATGGCGGCCAAGAAGTCCCCCGGCAGGGAAGGAGCGTTCGGCGCAATGGTCTTCAGCCACGACCTGATTCACCAAATCGGTGGTGAAGATGACACGAATCGAAACACCACGCGCCGATTACTTCTGCTCTTGGAATCACAAGTTGTAGGTCGAAAAGAAGCTTATTCTCGAGTAATACGCAACATTCTAAATCGGTATTTGCTCGAGGATCGAGGTCTCTGGCGGGCAGACTCGCGATTTCGAGTTCCTCGTTTCCTCCAGAATGATTTCGCACGGTATTGGCGAACCATGGCCGTCGATTTCGCTTACAAGCTTCGCGACCGTGCCGGCGAAGGCTGGGCGATTCGCAACGTGAAGCTACGTATGTCCAGAAAGCTCGTGTACGTGGCCGGTTTACTCGTTTGCTACCGCTGTCATATCGACGCTTGGGCGGAACAACGCGGCAAGCTGTTCGAGGATGCAAACGCCAAACAGGAGGTCATCAGCCGCTTGCAGAAAGTCTTCAGCATGACGCCACTGGAGAATGTGGCGGAAATTCTTCTGCGCTACGGTCATCTGCGCCAGTCGGCAATAAAGATATTCGATTCGTACAACGAATTCGTTGGGATTCTCTCCGATGAGAACAAACGGCTCCATCTCGAGAAGCTTGCGGAACAGGGTGGTGATTCGGATGAGCTATACAGATCAGCCCGAACCCTCAGTCACGTTTTCCGTGAAGGGTTGCTCGAATTGTTCTTTGATCCCAACAGCGAAATGGATACTCTAACCAAGAACTATGGGGTGTTTTTATGCGGCCAATTGGCTTTTCAACTGGGGCGCTCGCTTATTCCGACTTCCGTCGAGCGCTTGCGATGATGCGCGGCAAGCCACTTCAAGCGGTCGAGCTCTCGGCGCTGAGGCAACCGGAACTTTTGCCCTTACTGGACGCCCTCGATTCGCTCGACCTTTGCGCGTTTGATCACATCTCCATCCATGCTCCAAGCCGATTCGAACCTGGTCACGAATCGGCTCTTTGGGATAGGCTGCAAGCCGCAATTGAGATGGGGCGGAGATGGCCCATCATCGTTCATCCCGACGCCATATCGGATTTTGGGCTTTGGCATGAACTAGGCTCATGTCTTTGCATCGAGAACATGGACAAACGGAAGCCAATCGGCCGCTCAGCACGAGAGCTGGGAAGGATCTTCGAACATCTACCTGAGGCTAGCTTTTGTTTCGATATTGGCCATGCGCGACAGTTAGACTCCACAATGACCGAGGCTTACCTGATTCTTAGAGAATTCGGCCCTCGACTTAGACAGGTCCACGTCAGCGAGGTCAACGCGCGAAGTAAGCACGATCCGCTGTCCTACACTTCGATTCTGGCATTCCGAGAAGTTGCCCATCTCATCCCTGAGAGCGTTCCGCTCATTCTCGAAACTCCCGTTCTAGAGTCGGAAATGGTGCATGAGATCGGGAAAGTGCGCGAATCTTTGCCGCTCACCCACAATGCGATGGTGGCCTGAGCCGCCGAGCTCGCTACTCTCCCGTTCCTCCCGCCGCTACCGCCTGCCGGCGCACGGCGTCCAGCACTCCATTGATGAACGACAGCGATTCATCGCCTGAAAACCGGCGCGCCAGCTCCAAAGCTTCGTCGATAATCACGGGCGCCGGAACCGCCTGCTGGCTCAACTCGAAAATGGCCAGCCGCAGGATGTTGCGATCCACAACCGGCATGCGCTCCAGCCGCCAATGCTCCGATTTGGCTTCGATCTGCTTATCGATTTCGGCGGCCCGCGCCACCGTACCGCGCGCCAGCTCTTCCATGAACTTGTCCGGTTTCGGTTTCGTCTCGCTCTCTTCCGAATAGAGAGTCTCGTAATAGTGCGCAATAGCGCGGTCAATCGGCTCGCCGCGCATGTCCCACTCGAACAGCACTTGCAGGGCTCGTTTTCTGGACCTGTGCCGGGCTGCCATCGCTAGCCCGCGCCCTTCAGCGCCTTCATCAGGTTGCCTAATTCGATGGCCGCTTCGGCTGCTTCCGAACCTTTGTTTCCGCTCTTTCCGCCCGCGCGATCCATGGCCTGCTGCAGATCGTCTGTCGTGAGCACCCCAAACGCGATCGGCACGCCCGTCTCCAGGCTCACCCGGCTCAACCCCTCGGCAGCGCCGCCTGCGACGTACTCGAAGTGTGGCGTGTCGCCCCGCACAACAGCTCCTAACGCCACGATGGCGTCGCATTGTCCCGCCAACGCCTGAGCGGCAATCGGCAGCTCCCAGGCGCCCGGCACCTTCACGAAGCGGATGTTTTCGTGCGGGCACCCGTGCTTTTCGAGAGCGTCCAGCGCGCCCTTCGCCAGTTGCTCCGTAATGAACTCGTTGAAGCGGCTCACCACAATGCCAATGCGCAAATTGGCAGCGTTCAGCGATCCTTGAAACGTTCGATACGGCATGCAGGGATTTCGCGCGCGAAAGGACACGGCCGCGCGCTATGGGATAATTCGGTTACCCTTCAGTTTACCTCAGGTAAAAGTCGCGGCGCACCAGCATGGATCCCCGTTTTATCCGCAATTTCTCCATCATTGCGCACATTGATCACGGGAAATCTACGCTTGCAGACCGCTTGCTCGAATACACCGGCGCGCTCTCCCAGCGCGAAATGATGGACCAGGTCCTCGATACCATGGACCTCGAGCGGGAGCGCGGCATCACCATCAAGGCGCACGCCGTTCGGCTGAATTACCACGCCGAGGACGGCAATCTGTACGAGCTCAATCTGATCGATACCCCGGGCCATGTCGACTTCAGCTATGAAGTTTCGCGCAGCCTGCAAGCCTGCGAAGGCACGCTTCTGGTGGTCGATGCCTCGCAAGGCGTCGAAGCGCAGACGCTTGCCAATACCTATCTCGCGCTGAACCACGACCTCGAAATCATCCCCGTCATTAACAAAATCGATCTGCCTTCCGCCGAGCCCGAGCGCATCCGCGAGCAGATCGAACAGGTGATCGGCCTCGATGCCAGCGACGCCATTCTGGCAAGCGCCAAGAACGGCATCGGGATCAAGGACGTTCTGGAAGCGGTCGTGCACCGCGTCCCGGCGCCCAAGGGCGATCCGGATGCGCCTCTGCGCGCGCTCATTTTCGATTCCTGGTTCGATCCGTACCGCGGCGTCATCATTCTCACGCGCGTGGTAGACGGCACCCTGCGCAAAGGGCAAAAAATCCGTCTATGGTCGAACGGCACAAGTTATGAAGTCGATGGTGTCGGCTACCAATCCCCGAAGCCCGTTCCCGCCGACGAGCTGACCGCCGGCGAAGCCGGTTTCTTGTTCGCCAACATCAAGACCGTCTCCGATGCGCAGATCGGCGACACCATCATGGACGACCACGCGCCCGCGGAGGAACCGCTGCCCGGCTTCCAACAGGTCAAGCCCATGGTTTTCGCTGGACTCTATCCGGTTGAGTCCCACGAACATGGCTTGTTGCGCGACGCGCTTGAAAAGCTCCGCCTCAACGACAGCGCCTTCAGTTTTGAGCCTGAAAACTCCATGGCTCTCGGATTCGGCTTCCGCTGTGGCTTTCTCGGCCTGCTGCATCTCGATATTGTTCAAGAACGTCTCGAGCGCGAGTTCCAAATTGACTTGATCACCACCGCCCCTGGCGTGCGCTATCGCGTAACCACCACGGGCGGCGAGGTAATCGAAGTAGACAATCCGCAAAAGTTTCCCGAACCTTCTGACATCCAGCAGGTGGAAGAACCTATCATCGACGCCACCGTCATTACGCGCGAAGAATACATCGGCGAGATCCTGAAACTGCTCGAAGAAAAGCGCGGTACTCAGAAAAAGTTTGAATATATTGGCACGGGCCGCGTGCTCTTGCTTTATGAATTGCCGCTGAATGAAATCGTACTGGATTTTTACGACCGCTTAAAATCGGCCTCTCGTGGGTACGCGTCTCTCGACTATCATCTGTCCGGTTACCGCATTTCGCCCATGGTCAAGCTCGACGTGCTCGTCGCCGGCGAGCCTGTGGACGCGCTCTCCATCATCGTGCATCGCGACTTCGCATACGATCGCGGCAAGGCGTTAATCGAGCGTTTGCGTAAGCTGATCCCGCGCCAGATGTTCGAAGTGGCGCTGCAAGCGGCGATCGGCGCCAAGATCATCGCCCGCGAAACCATCTCGGCCATGCGCAAGAACGTCCTCGCGAAGTGCTATGGCGGCGATATTACCCGCAAGCGCAAGCTCCTCGAAAAACAGAAAGAGGGTAAGCGGCGCATGAAACGCGTGGGCCGTGTAGAGATTCCGCAGGAAGCGTTCCTGGCGGTGCTCAAAGTGGGAAGCGAATCGGGCGAGTAACACCCACTTACTTGTGCGATGTGAAGCTGCCCTCACTCGCCATGACTTTTCTAGTCCCGTTATCGTAATCCCACGCCTGTGTACGGTGTAGTACGACAATGCAAGAGTATCCTCTTGCGGTCGCAGCCATTTCCCCTCTACACTAGTCACTCAGCCACTTTTGCATGCTTGGAAGCCGCTACCGTCTCGGGAAGCCTACGCGCGCCGTCTATGCGGACAATAACGCAAAAGGATTTGTATTGCTTCCCGAAGGCGCCGTGCTCGCCACTCCTACCCTCGACAGCGGGGGTCGACTTGTTAAAGTGCGGTGGAATAATGTACTGCTCCTCATGTTTGCGCAGGATCTTATCGAGCGCGGAGTCGAAGTCGAGGAATCGGTTATAAGCACGTCGCGCGCGGCCGGCCAAAGACGCTGAGCTGGTGCTCTGAGAAAATCGCTTCATGGCCCAGGCGGTGATTGGTAGCGGACTGCCCGAAACAGCTAAGTACGTCTCCGCCATCGAGGTGCGCAATCTCGTCAAGACTTACA
This sequence comes from Bryobacteraceae bacterium, assembly GCA_036269275.1. Lineage (GTDB taxonomy): Bacteria > Acidobacteriota > Terriglobia > Bryobacterales > Bryobacteraceae > Bog-105. The sequence goes on from DATASJ010000103.1 coordinate 150,520, forward strand.
AAAGCGTGCGCGCGCTCGACGGCCTGAGCCTGGCTGTCCAGCGGGGCTCCATCTTTGCGCTGCTAGGCCCCAACGGTGCGGGCAAATCTACCACCATTAAGATTCTGACTACGCTCTCCCGTCCCGATTCCGGCGAAGCATGGGTCGCCGGGCTAAACGTCCTCGAAGAACCGCAGAGTGTGCGCCGTCTGATCGGTTGCGTTGCCCAAAAGTCGGGAGTGGATGTCGATTCCACCGGACGCGAAAACCTTATCCTGCAAGGGCGGTTTTATGAAATGAGGGGAGCAGAGCTGAAGCAGCGGGTCGTTACGCTGCTCGATCGCCTTAATCTCGCCTCCGCCGCAGATCGTGTCGCGCGCACTTACTCGGGCGGCATGCAGCGCAAGCTCGATATCGCCATGGGCCTCATCCATCGGCCCCAGGTTCTTTTTCTCGACGAGCCGACCACGGGCCTCGATCCGGAATCCCGCAGCGATCTCTGGGATGAAATCGCCCGCCTTTCTTCCGAGGGGCTGACCATTCTGCTTACCACCCATTACCTGGAGGAAGCCGATCGGCTCGCCCAGCAGGTCGCCATCGTAGATCGAGGGCGCGTCGTCACGCAAGGCACGCCCGAAGGCCTGAAAGCGGAACTGCGCGGCGACTCGGTCCACATTGACCTCGCCGCAAGCGCCGCACTGCCTGAGATCGAGCAGTCGCTGCAGGCGATCGAAGGCGTGCGCGACATACAAGTCAGCGGCGCCACTCTACACGCCCGCGCACATCATGGCGCTACCGCTGTTCCGCCCATGCTGCTTGCGCTCGAAGCCGCGGGCATTCGTGTGACTTCGGTGCGCATCGCGCGGCCCTCGCTCGATGATGTCTATCTCCGGTATACCGGGCGCACGATTCAAGAGGCGGAGCAGGAGAAAAATCGATGATACTTGCGCGCCAATCTTTCTTTCTGATGCTGCGCCTCTTGAAAATTCTATTGCGGCAGCCTTGGTACGTCGCTCTCACGCTCATCCAGCCCATCATTTGGTTGGTGCTCTACGGGCAGCTTTTCAGGCGTGTCGCGGAACTCCCAGGTTTCCACTCTTCTTCCTACATCGACTTCCTGACCCCTGGCGTCGTCATCATGTCGGCGCTGTTTTCCTCCGGCTGGACCGGCATGGGCGTGATCAACGATCTGGACCGCGGTGTCATGGATCGCTTTTTGATTTCACCCGTCGAGCGTCCGGCCATCATTCTCAGCCGCCTGATGAATCTTTCCTTCATCACGGTCGTACAATCGCTCATCCTGTTCGGCTTGGGCGCTCTCCTCGGTGCGCGCTATCCCGGCGGCCTGCTCGGATTGTTGGTTCTCCTCATCGCCGCCATCTTGCTCGGTATACCCTTCGGCGCCCTCTCGATTGCGATGGGTTTAACCATTCGAAAAGAGGAATCGGTGATTGGCGCCGTCAACTTTGTCCTCTTGCCCTTGACCTTCACCTCACCGGTGTTTATGGCGAACAGCCTGATGCCCGACTGGATGCGTGCCGTCGCCGAGTTTAACCCGGTGAATTGGAGCGTCGAAGCGGGCCGCGGCGCGTTGCAGGGAACCGTCGGAGCCCAGTCGATCCTCATCCGCCTTGGCTACCTCGCCGCCTTTTCCGCGGTAAGCGCCTGGATCGCGAATCGGGCGTTTCGCGCCTATCAGCGCTCGGCGTAACGCCCCAGTGCGACATCGCGTAACTAGGCTAGCGCAATAGCCAGCCGGTCTCATCCGACCCGACTTCTCGATCGATAGCCTCGATTCCAGGTATCAAGAGGTAAGTTTCGGGCGACGCCCATTGGTAAGCATCTGAATCGAAAAAAGGCGCCCAGTCCTTTGCGAACGCTTCCTGTGAGATTTCTTGGACCCTCAAAAATCCCAGTATGGAGTTCACCATCGCGAGTTGGGCCGAGGAACTCGCTTCGCGCCTGTAAAAATCTTCGTAGCAAAGTTGCATGGTTGCAATGCCGTGGTGCTGCAAAAGTTCTAGCCGTTCATTGATGGCCGCCTGATCCGTCTTGATTTGCTGAAGCACGCTCTCTAAATTCAACTCTTTGAGCGGCACGGCTTCAATTCGGGCGCGGAACTCGCGCTGCGTCCCAACCCAGAAGTTCAACTGCCGGCTCATGAAGCTTGAGACCAGTCTGCGCAGCAGGTTGCGCCGCCTGAGAAAAACGACTCGGCTTGCGTAAAGAACAATTTCATCGTTAAATTTCTTGTTGTGCGAAAAGGGCCATCCCGATTCGGCCTCCCACACGTGCTTCAGCCCTGTCCAGCGATACCAGATCAGGTCCAAAGCCGGCTTTACGGAGCGTGCGCGTATCGCCATCCGGTGAAACTGCCCTTCATAGCGATTAGGGTGAAATGGCTCCATCAAACACCGAATGTCCGGATGAGAGTTTAATAGGCGAACCAACGTCGTGCTGCCGGTACGCGCCATCGCATCGATCACAAAGCCGCTTCTATGGGTTTCCTGCGCCATGCTGCGTGAAAGAATCGGTTACAAGCATGCCCGGCGAGAGTGCAACGCCCTAATAGCCCGCCGTGAACGCAAAGAGAGTGGCTTTCTTGTAGCCATCCAGAGAAAGCAGCTTGCGTGCCGCTCCCGGGATCAATCCCGCCAAAATCGATCCCTTAAGCCCAGCCCCAAGCGCCGCCATCCACAATCGATTTCCCGCTGCGCCGGCCCGAACCAGTAACTGACGGTGCCCATGCGCGCCGTGGCGCGCGCAAGCCGCCGCGAGATTTCCCGCAATCCATATCAGCAGGGGAGCGTCTGCATACTCGCCCTGCACGAGTAACTCGATCGTCTCGTCGCGAGATAAGGCAGGGCGGCGATATGCGAGTGCGTGCCTTACAGGATCATATCGGTACACGGCCGGCTTCAGTCCGGAAACTCTCCTGACCAGCGTCAGATACGTCAGTTGCAACCCGCATTCATGCTCTTCTTGCCATTCAGCCGCATCTCCTGAATGTGCGTAGTACAGCATCGTCTCGAGCTGACCCGCTCCTATCGGCTCATCCGCGTATTCGCGCAACGAACGCCGCTTTCCGAGAACGTTGCCGACCGAAAGGCCCGCTCGAAGAGGCTTCGAAAGCTTGCTGATGGAGAACTGCTCTGATCCGCTGTCGAGGAGTTCCCTTGCTATCACACCGGGCGCGGCGTACAGGTCATTCTCCCGCAACCGGGCTTCGTGACGAAGTTTTCGCGTGATCTCTTGTATAGTCAAGCCCTCGAACTCCCCCGCCGCATTCCATGAATCGCGGCTCTCAACGCTCAAAACGCCCGGGCCTGATCGAGCGAAAGGTGCTGCCTTTCCGCTCTCTCCTCCTGATAGTTCGATCACCGCCGTTACCTGCTCCCCGTCGGAGTTCAGGTTCAATTCCTCTTCTATCAGGTCATCTGCCCATCTGCTCGCGATGTGCGACCTCAAGCCCAGGCTTCCCGCTACCAGTTGCAACTGGCTGGCCGCCACCCCAGCATCGAGATTGATCAGCCGGTAAGCGAACGGCCCATATTTCTGGGCCACTCTATGGAACGCCCCTGTGAGAATGATCAGCACGTCCGGCAGCGCGCCTCCGGCAGTCCGGCCTAGCGCGCGCAGCATCAGTTTCTCCACTTCTAATGCGCCACGCTTCCGAAACGCCGCCAGGGCATGTTCTTCCGCTTCGTAAAAGTAAACTCCCTTTTCGAGTCTTTCAACTCGGCGCGCGATTACAACAGCCTCTACCGAACCGAGATTCCCGGCCGTTGCAGCCCACCGGCGCAGCTTATTCTTACCTATCTCGCTGATTCCCGCCGTCATAGCTAGAATTACGCCGAGATTTTCGATTGTCAGCTTCCCTTTCAAGCGTCTCTCGTCGGGTCTTAATGCTTCGAAAACCCCAACTTCGATGTTCACGTTTTCTCGGCTAAGTGCGGTCCGTTCGCAGTTCGGGAATCGTTTTCGTTCTTCACTCAAAACAACGTCGTTTTGTACAAACCGTTCCCGCAGCCCCGAGCTGAGGTCGGTTCGCGATTCCAGGCCGATACAATCTTCGAAGACGATAGCCGTATCGGTAATCTGTTCTGAATCGCTTTTGTGCCTTGAGGAACCGGGCTTCACCAGTAAACTATCGTTGCGGCACGTTCTGCAGCCAGGCAATCTCGGATAATTAAAAACCTCCGAGGTCCAATCTGGAATCCGAATGCGCCGGAACTGCCTTTCGCTTAACGCCAGACCCGCATGCGCCACAATGGCGATGATTTCCAAGGCAATAAGGCTCGCGCAGATTGAGCCTCTTTCTGCCGAGGTCGGCCCGGCCGCTAACTTGCCTTGCGACTTGCAATGGACAGCGCGAAAGCACTCGTAACATGTACCCGTACCAGGCTTAAACAGAGGCCCCACATCGACATAACCTTGCCCCTCGTTGATGAGCGCCCGCAACCACCCGAACATAGGGCCGATTTTGTACTTATCCCTCTTCGCATACCGCTGGGGCTCTTGCTCGCCACTTCCTAGATCGATCACCAACGCGTGTTCCACATCGGCGTAACCGTCGTCCCTCGCGAGCCGTACCGATCCCACGCCGCTCTGTTCCAAGAGGTCCGTCAGGCAGTTCCCGATGGCCGCGCCTTCCGCATCTGCCGCAATGACGATCACTTCTGCCTTCCGCAGCCGCGTGTACGCGGCCGAAGCACTCGCATCTAAAGCGGCCGACGCTATCGAGCGTTTCAAGAAAGCGAGTGTTTCCGGATTGCAATCGTGTTCCACGCCGCCGAGGTCGCTCTCCACAAGCCCCCACCCAGTCAAGAGCGAAGTCGCCGTTTGCACATGCTTCAGTAAGTCTGCCGGAAAGAGTGCCGCTATTTCTTCTGTCGTGTGCTTGCCGTCCATAAGCTTCAGCAGATCCGGCAAAATTGTCTGCGCTACGGGACCGCGAATGATTTCCGGCCGCCCTAATCCTTCAATCAATACGCCATCTTCAATCGGAACGAACACAATTTCATCGAGAATCCGAGGCCCGTGCTGTTGGCTGTTCGTGCTCATCGAAGAAACCACTCTAGATTTGGCCAGTCGCCACCGCCTCACAGATCTCGTCTGCCTCTTCTACCGCTGCATCGGCTTCCGGCCACAAGAAAGCCAGAGCCTTCCGTAGATCTGAATAGGTTCGCGATTCCAGAGGCCTATTCAGACCACAGCGTGGGCAGTCGTCGGTACCTGCGAGTTTGCCGGTCGATACGCCCCGAGTAAAAAGATCCATCTGCCAAATATTGCCAGCTATTCTGTCCAAACAACCAGCTTGCCTGATTATTTCAGCGATTTGCGCCGCGCTTATCATCGCCAGGGGTTCTAAGTATCCTTTGGGTCCGGCTTGCGGGTTCTCTTCGTAGAACCGCGTCAATTCCGGCCGATACCTGCGATTTACATCATGCTGATTCGAACGCGTCATCCAGCAGTTCCAGCAACCGCTTCTTCCGGGTACGATTATTGGCCCCAATCGCAGCGTTGCCGAGTCTATAACGAGCGGGATAAATATACTGCCAAATCTATGGCTCAACTCATCTACCGCTGCGCATAGTTTCGGCTCTGGCCTCCAGGCTGCCACAACTTCGATGTGCGGTACGGAGATCACGTTCCGAACGCGCTCGCCTCCCACCGTCTCCTCGAGATTTGGGCAGAATCGCCGCAGATACCTCGCTACCGCCTGGCCGAAACTTCCGGCCGATGTTACGTGAACATAACCCTTGACCTGTGTGATCGCTTCAGTTGGGTTCATAGGTATCAGGCGAAAGGCTGCGGCCACGCGTTGACTTCTGCCTCGCTAAAAGCCGGATGCCCAAAGAGACCCGGAGCTTTGTAAAGGCGCTCATGCCCTAAGAAACGGGCCCGGTAACGAAACGAGAGTGGCTGTAAACCGTTTACGATAACTCGAACAACACGCATCTCTGCGCGGATAGCTTCATCTGTGCTTATGTCCACTACGTACGCGTCTAGTTGCTTCTGTATCATTCTTGCCATCAATCGCTGAAAAGCGGCGCCCTCGTCCTTATACGCCCGCATTTCACTCAACGGTATCCTTGTCTTACTATTCTTCAAAAAATCGAATGCGCTCGCCTGTTCGCGGCGAGCCATGTAAGTAGCCCCATCAAGCAAGTCCGAGAAGTCGTCCCAACTCTCGGGTATTGACCGGGGAACCCGAAAAGCGAGTCTGTATGCCGCCATATCGCGCATCACTTTCGCCAGCGCTTGAGCTCCGGAAGTGCCGGTGGCGCACGAAACAAGAGTTGTCGCGGCCTTATCGTGGGCCGCTATCTGCAACCCGTACACCGTGGGTACCCCCAGATCGGTAGTAGCGTCGAAAAAGCAATACTCCAGATCGCTCGAGGCACTTTTATAACGCTCACCGTATGCAGCCGCGTCCGCGGGCCAGAAGTCGATCTCGATCCTCGGCAACGCGATCCTTTGCAGCCATACCGAGCTGATGGCATCCCGTTCTACTACCTCGTAAAGACCTGATAGGAGCGCGCGCTCATAAGACACGTGTGCAGCACAGCCGGTCGACGTGGGTAGCCAAAACCGTTCCGCCGGCGTCGCAATCCCGGCGTGGGAGTACGCCATGATCGCCGGTATATAACAAATCCGGCCATCGAAGAGGGAGATACCCCGAACCCAGCGAATCGGTTTTGTTTTATCCGGACGTACCAGGGGGCATTTGGGGTGCGCCAGCTCCGTCGGACTACAGCATGGAACGGTGTCCAGGTCCAACGCCTCTCCACCCAGCTCGTTCGCAGTAGCCCGGATAAATTGTTCCTGCCTGAAAATGCAGGTCGAGTAGCGTTCCAGCGCCTCCGCCAGAGCGGGACAAAGCGCCTCATCCTGGTCAAGTCCTGCACCCGCCCCGAGCACAGTTGTAGCGCTACTCCCTGTCAGTTTGAGCTCTGGCCGAATTTCCCCCAAGTTAGACATCTTGGCCGCAGCGATTGACATGCGGGGTTGATCGAAAGCAGTCTCAAACGTGCTTATGTTAGTGTAGAAACCGCCCAGCCCGGAGAATCGGCGAAGCCTCTCTGTTACCTTCGTTCGATCCATAATCGTTGCATCGTGCATTGCATCGCTCATCACTGGCTATCTGACCTTGTCGTACCGTAGAAACGCTGGCCGCTCTTGAGCGTTGCCGGAGAACGAAGTAGAACTTCAGGTTCCTAAGCGACGGCAATGACGATTAGCGCACGGTGACACATGGACCGTAACTCAATCCATGGCCATAGGTCCATAAGTGAACACCGGCTCCGCCGCTAGTCCACGTCACCGTCGCTCCACCACCAGATACCGGCAATCCGACCGAGATGCCCTGATCGCATGTGCAGGTTGAACAACCCTCGACTCCTATCCCCCAGCTAGAACTGCACGCGGAGCTGTTTCCGTCCACGTCGTGTATGTCTGTTGCCGTGGGTCTCTGATGGCACAGGTAATTAATCGTAATTCCGCTTTCCGAGGTTGCGCCGCCAATCACGTGTACATTACATAGCCCAACACACGGCACGTCATTGCCGTCATAGGAACAGTGTCCCTGAAACGAAACACTGCCACCGTGGCTTCCCGTCAAGTGATCGCTCTGGTCTGATGCCGACGCGTTTACTTTGGTCCCGGTTTTGTCATAGGCGTCGCAATAGTCGCTGCATGCTGGTTTCACCCCTAACGCATCCGATACGCCCGCGGCGCCGAACCCAGCCACTTGAAGCGCTCCCAGGCTCAGTTTGCATTCGTGGCTCGTCTCATCGCAGCACATGTTAGTGCGCTGCTCCATGGTGCATCCCATAGGCGCCGCTAGAGAGTTGATGAAGGCCTCCACCTCGGGGCGGGACCGAAAAGCTTGCCCAAGCAGGGGTTCCGGAATGGGTGATGCCCCCCATAAAGCTTTCAACGCCGGGGCCCCCAGAATATGGTCCAAGGCTAGTACCGAGGGATGGCCCAACGAGTCTTCGCCGAACAGAAACAATGCTCGATACTGCCTCTGCCGTCCCTCGTAGGAAATATCGACGGTAAGAGAAGCATAGCGAGAGTACATCTCATTTATGCTTCCGCGCTGAATCAATTCGCCGATGGGGATGTTCCAGTCCTCAGCTAAATAACCTGATGATCCCCACTGCACCGAAGCTATCTCGCCCGTCAACTTCTGGCCGTTTGCGGTCTCGTATGTCCATACGCCGGGGCTCAACGTTAATGTATCGCCAGCCGGTTTGGTCACCAATTCCGACAGCGGAACTGTGCTTATTTCTGTGACTAACCCGGTTGTAATTGGGGACAGCACGATTTGCAAGCCGTCGGTAGCGGGTGCGACGGAACTCGCTGCCCCGCTTGTCAGCCGGTCCCTTAAGTCGCCGAGACGGACCGCCAATAGCACCTTGGCGTACACCGCCCGAACCGCAAGTGAATCGGAGGGTTCGGGCGTGTCAACCGATTGCGCCATAATCGGCGATATGCTCACGCCCACGATCAGCGTACAAATTCGTAGCATCTTGGTCCTCATTGTTTCTTGTTGACTACACTACTTACTCGTTTCACTCGCGACTTCGCGTAGCAGCGATTTGCCTTGAAGAACCGTTCGAAGCTCATCAAGATTATTTGGCAGTACAATCGGATCGTTATTAAAAAACAGGCTTGGAGTCGCTTGAACGCCGTTTTTCCTCGCTTCCTCCATGTCGGCCAGAACTATGCGGCGGGGAGCATCTCCCGCCAAACAACTTCTAAATGCCGGCATGCTGAGGCCAGCCTCCATCGCGGTTTTCGTCAATCCGTCTTCGGTGTGGTTTTGGTTTTCGAAAAGCAGCTTGTGCATAATCGGGAACGCCTGTTGCTGCCCCGCGCAGACCGCGGCGACCGCCGCGTCGAAAGATCCCTTATGCATCGACAATGGAAGCTGTTTGATAGTGATTTTGACGCGCGACGAAAAGCCCTGGTCCTTGAGGAGGGATTCCAGAACGGGCTCTAATTGACGACAGAATGGACATTCGTAATCTTGGAAGATCACCAGCTCCGAGCCGGCGTCATTCTGACCTAAAAAGAAAGTATTAGGGCTTACCTGTAACTTTGGACTTTCGGGCGCCCTGAGAAGAATCGCCACATTATTTTGTTTTCTAAGCTGAGTCAGGTACTCACGCAGCCGCGCCGCTCGGTGTCGGCTCTCCAAATCCAGCATGACCTGATAGCGCCCCCCAACTTCCCCGATCGCTCGAAGCGCGTCATAGTTGCTTTCCCAGTCCCGTTCAATTTCAACTTCCGAGGGCGTCGACGAGGCTCCAAGCTCCTTGTCAAGTAATTGATCAACCGTTAAGTGCTGCCTGGAAGCCTCTTTTTGTACTAGCCGAGCGTCTATCATGTTATTCAGAGCTTGGCTGCGAAGAGCGTATAACTTCTGTTCCAGGCTGGCGACTTCACGGCCAGCGTATGCGTCCAGGTCGGACTGACGGATTTCGATGGAGTCGACTCTCGCCACAACTGCCGAATCAGCCGGCGTCGGCGAAATATTATCGCCCGGCTTACCCGTACCCGCGGTTTCGCCTTGTGACCCGGAAAGAGCGGTCGCCCACGTCGATAAGGCTAAGAAAACGATACTCGTGGCGACGATTGTTCTCGGCATTTGCGTCATCTCCCGCGAAAAGCTGCCATTGTGCTACGGCTGCAGACTGCTCCAATGCAGAACGACCTCTCCTGCGGTACGATTCGCGGTGAAGTAAACAAGCTGGTTGCCGTCCCGTCCCACTAAACCCCCAAAATGTACCGAGATATCCTCACTCAGAGCGATAGGATTCCAACTCGCGCTCCCATTTCCATTCAAGCCGAGCCGGTAGAGACGTCGCTCGCCGCTCGCGGAAACGAAACTTGCGTAGGCCGCGTGCGATCCTAAAAGCGCAATTCCCGTCATCCTGAAATCCCGTAATACCGGTACTGTCCATAATCTGAGGTCGCCCGTCGCCTTCTGTACTTCCGCCCAATACCCTACTCCGGTTCCCGGCACGCCTATATAAGCCCCTACTGATGCGTCACCACACGCGAGAAACGCTGGCGTTGCGCGTTCTCCTTTGTGGAAGTTGATAGCGGAGCTGAAGCCTAAAGTGCTTCTCTCAAAATACGAGCCCTTCGCTGCCCCGGCTGACGTGTAACTACGAAGCATGGAGTAGTCCGGAACGGGAACCGAACCTTCACTGGCCCACCGTTGACCGAGCATCCAAACTGTGCCATCCGGGCCGCCGCAGATCCTTTCCGGCGAGTAATCGCCTAAATTGACCAGAAAGCTCTCTTTAGCGCTGGGATCCAGATCGGCAAATACATTCGTAGGCGAACCGTCGCTTGATCTGACGTACGATGCAGCTACCAGAATGTGACCGCTCGCATTTATCGAGGCATCCTCGATAAATGAGTAGGGCTGCTTGAGTGAAAATTGAACACTTTGCTGCTTTCCGTCTAGTAACGACGTGACAATAAAACGGTGGGGCTGAGTAACATTGGCTTTTCGAGAAAACGAGAGAAGATAGCCATTGCTCACGGTTGGGAAGGAAGCCCCCTGGCCGAACATATTCCCAAAAGACGCTTCTTTCGATGCCGTCGCCAGGCTAGGAGAGGCGGCCCGGCGAGCCCCCAAAGGGAGCAGTAGGCACAAAGAGAGGAAAATACATACGAGCCAATGCCATTCCCAACTGCGGATTGTCGGCAAAAACCGGCGCGCGACATGCTTACGCATGAGCAACATCCTTTCTGGCAGTCGAGCACAACTCGACCGGTAAGTGTACTTTTGACGGGCCTCTAACTTGAGGGTCTAGCAGCCGCAGTCGCAGGAAGAGCAACTGCAACTACAACTACAACTGCAACTGCAGTCCCCAAAGGCAGGAAGCACGCCGCCAGCCTCGTAAGAAGAGGTTAATGGAGTCTTGTACATAAGCTCCTCGCTTTGGCTGTTGAATGCTATTGTTGTGGTGCTCTGTACGGGACCAATTGTGAGAACCGACACGCCTGTGACGGTTCTGCTCGCTTCTTGTGGCGTAGCTGCCCACATTCGTCCCCCCGCGAGGCGAAAGGTCGAAAGCGCAAATATTGCTCCCAGGAACGCCCGGCTCCGCAGGTGTTTGATTAAACTCATGTGCCGCCTAGTTATAACAAGAAGTTAGGGATCTTCCAGTTGAAGTGTGCGCGTGTTAGTACTTTAAGTCAAGAAATATCTTTCTTATTTCTTAGAAATAACTTTTATACGGGGAATGTTGCTGTTCTATCCTAATTCGTGGCCGCCCGATTTCTTCTATAAACTCTTTCCTGGCTTTTAGATCGCCCCGGAAATGAACCACACGCCACCGCGCCCAACCTTCTTCTCCCCTATCACGATAGACTTGAGCTAGATGTCTGCCCTCGCGCCGACCCTTGTTCAAACTGAACTGCTAGACCGCATCGGGAACACTCCCCTGCTCGAAATCCGCTTGGCCAGTCGCGAGGGCGTCCGAGTCTTTGCCAAGGCCGAATTCTTTAACCCGGGCGGGTCCGTAAAGGATCGGCCGGCACTTAATATGATTCGGCGCGGCGAGGAAACCGGGCAGCTTGTGCCCGGTAAGATCCTGCTGGATTCCACCAGCGGCAATACCGGCATCGCCTATGCAATGATCTGCTCGGCGAAAGGCTATCGTGTGAAACTCTGCCTGCCGGCGAACGCGTCCCCGGAGCGGAAACAAATCTTGCGGGCCTACGGTGCCGATTTGGTGCTCACAGAGGCGGGCGAAGGTTCCGACGGAGCCCTCCGCGTCTGCCGCCGCATCTATGGAGAAGATCCGGATGCATATTTCTATCCCGACCAGTACAGCAATCCTGCCAACTGGCAGGCCCACTTCAACACCACAGGCCCCGAGATTATCGAGCAGACGGGCGGCAAGGTGACGCATTTCGTGGCTGCGCTCGGAACCACCGGCACCTTCACGGGAGTCGCGCGGCGTCTGAGGCGGGACCTGCCCGGCATCCAATGTCTTTCGGTTCAGCCTGCTTCGCCGTTACATGGCTTAGAGGGAACCAAGCATATGGCCTCTTCCCTCAAGCCGGCTATTTACGATCCCGATTTGGCGGACGAAAACCTGTGGATCGAAACCGAAGACGCCTATGCCATGGCCCGGCGTTTGGCCCACGAGGAGGGGCTGTTGGTTGGCGTCTCGGCTGCTGCCAACGTACTCGCAGCGAGCCGTCTGGCCGAGCGCATCGCCGGCCAAGGCCGCTCCGGCGTCGTAGTGACGGTGCTCTGCGATGGCGGCCAGAAGTACCTCAGCGAGCCGTTCTGGAATGATTGAGATTGAAAAGAAGGCCTGGGAGGCGATGGTGCTGCACGCCGAGCGAACGTACCCCGACGAGTGTTGCGGCGCCATGCTGGGGCGCGCGCGAGGCGAGAAGAAAATCGTGACCGACGCGGTGCCGATCGACAACTCCTATCAAGGCGAGAAGGGTGCCCGCTATGAGCTGCGGCCGGAAGATCTGCTCTCGGCCGATCGACAGGCACGCGCCAATGGTCTCGACCTGATCGGCATCTTCCACTCGCATCCGAACTGCGACGCCTACTTCTCGGAGACGGACCTGAAGAACTCCTGTCCTTGGTATTCCTTTGTTGTGCTGTCCGTGCGTAATGGCAAGTTCGATCACGCCAGCAGCTTCTTGCCCGACGCGGACCAGAGCCGGGCGGACCGGGAGGAATTGATATGGCAAAAATCCTGATACCCACCGCACTGCGGCAATTCACCGACCAGCAAGATGCCGTGGAGGTAACTGGCGCAACGGTCGGCGAAGCGCTTACTGCCCTTACTGCGCAGTATCCAAATATTAAAAAGAACTTGTTCAACGACCAGGGCAAGCTCCGCAGCTTCGTCAACGTCTATGTGAACGACGAAGACATTCGTTACCTCGATAAGGACGAAACGAGGCTCGAAGGCACCGAGACCCTCTCGATCGTGCCTAGCATCGCCGGCGGAGCGAGTGCTCTTGCAGAACCCGAGACAGCCGCGCTGAGCAATGAGGAAGTTGCCCGCTACAGCAGGCATTTGATTCTGCCCGAAGTCGGTATGCAAGGCCAGCTCAAGCTGAAGCAGGCCAAAGTGGTCCTGATCGGGGCGGGCGGCCTCGGTGCGCCGCTCGGGCTGTACTTGGCCGCAGCGGGCATCGGCCGCATCGGCATCGTGGATTTCGATGTGGTGGACGCGTCGAATCTGCAGCGCCAGGTGATTCACGGCACCCGCGATCTGGGACGCAAGAAGCTCGATTCCGCAGCGGACCGCATGCGCGACATCAATCCGAATGTCGCGATCGACAAGTTCGATACCGGCCTGTCGAGCGAAAATGCGCTCCAGATCTTGAAAGACTACGACCTGGTTATCGACGGGACCGACAACTTCCCGACTCGCTACCTGGTGAATGACGCCTGCGTGCTGCTCAAGAAGCCGAACGTTTACGGTTCGATCTTTCGCTTCGAGGGGCAGGCAACGGTCTTCGCCTACCAAGATGGCCCCTGCTACCGCTGCCTCTATCCCGAACCGCCGCCGCCCGGCCTTGTCCCGAGTTGCGCGGAAGGCGGAGTGCTCGGAATTCTGCCCGGACTGATTGGGCTCATTCAAGCCACCGAAGCAGTGAAGATTATTCTGGGCGCCGGCGAGACGCTGAAGAACCGCCTGCTATTGTATGATGCGTTGGGCATGCGTTTCCGCGAGCTGAAGCTCAGGCGCGATCGCAATTGCCCGGTGTGCGGCGACCATCCGACGGTTACCAAGCTGATTGATTATCAAGAGTTCTGCGGAATACAACCTATGTCCTCTCAAGCTGCGCCGGCAGAAGGCGCGATCGACGTAACGGAAGTAAAACAGAAGCTGGATCGCGGCGACGATTTCGTCTTGCTCGATGTGCGGGAGCCGCACGAATATCAGATTGCGCGCATTCCGGGCGCGCGCCTGATTCCGCTGGGTGAATTACCTAAGCATCTGACTGAGCTCGACCCGGCTGCCGATATCGCGGTGCACTGCAAGACGGGGGGCCGCAGCCAGAAAGCCGTCGACCTGTTGAAGCAGAACGGCTTCCAGCACGTTCGAAACGTTACCGGCGGCATCACGGCCTGGAGCGATAAGGTCGACCCGAGCGTGCCGAAGTACTGAGTCCCTTCCCAACTGGCGCGAAGTGGTCCACCGGCCCATTTCCCGCCCCGAACCCCGGCGCGCTCTCGATGGCGCTCTGTATAAACAGCTTCGCGTTTCGAACGGCCTCCGGTAGAGCTTGGCCATTCGCCAACCCGGCCGTGATCGCGGCCGAGTAAGTGCATCCCGTGCCGTGCGTGTGGTTCGTGTGCACGCGCCGGCCGCGCAAAGACATCGGCTCTCCGCAGCCAACCAGCACGTCGGTAGCCTCACCCGTCAAGTGGCCGCCCTTTAATAGAACGGCTTTGCAGCCGAAATCGAGGATGCGGCACGCCGCGGCCAACATATCGTCTTCACTTTCGATCTTCATTCCGGTTAGCGCTTCGGCTTCCGGAATGTTGGGCGTCACCAGGGACGCATGCGGCAACAGTTTTTCCTTCAGAGACTTTGCGGCGCCATCGTCCATCAGCCTCGCACCATGCTTGCTGATCATCACGGGGTCCACTACTAGCGGAAATCGTAGCGACGGTGCGAGCTCCGCGACGGCCTCGACGATGTTCCGGCTGCCCAGCGCACCCGTTTTGGCAGCATCCGGAGGTATGTCGCTGAGGATTGCTTCGATTTGTTTGACGATCAGGTCGGCGCGCAATAACTCGACCCACGAGACCAATTGCGAGTTTTGTACGGTCAACAGCGTGATCACGGCCTCGCCGTAGACGCCGAACTGATGGAACGTCTTGAGATCGGCTTGGATGCCTGCTCCGCCGCTCGGGTCAGACCCGGCAATGGTGAGCGCTACCGCCGGCATGCTCCAACGGTAGCGCACACCTCGGAGGAGGAGCTATGGGAAGGACTGCGTTGTAGAGGTACTGCCGACAGAGTTCGAAATGGCGGCGGTCACGGAGCTAACCTGCGTGACGTCACCGTTGACCGGGAACGTTGCCTGCAAGGCGAATACACCGCCGCCTTGGTTGCTATCGAAGAAGTACTGCTTGAAATTCGACGCCGCGTTTACCGTAATTGCGCCGGGTGAAATCACTTGCCCAGTGGCGTTGTAGAAAGTGAACGAGAGCTCGCCTGCGCTGTAGGTGTTATCGTATCCGTCAATCGTTACCACCACATTCGAGGCTTGTTGCTGCGCATTCACCGACGTGATCTGAACTTTGGCCGGCAGTATGTCGAAGGACCAGGTCTGGGTTTGGTTCTCGAGCCCTGTCGCGGTAATCGTGATCGTGCCAGCCGTAGTTCCAGTCTGGAATGCGAACTGCGACTGCCCATTTGAAAACGTTCCGGTTGGCGAATTCTGGGTAAAAGAGATCTGATTCAGAGTAGACCCCTGCACCGGTGTAATGAATGCGATGGCCGGATCGGTCTTGATGCCGCTTACCGCGGAACTGAACGACAATGTAAGGTCAACGGCGCCCGGCACGGAAGCGGAAGCTGTGTTGGCCCACTGCAAGGTCGCCTGTACCTGCTGCTGGCTGGTGAAGGTTTGCCCGCTGCATGGAGATGCTCCGCACATCAAGGTAAGGTTGAGCGGCGCGGGCGCTTTGCCGGTCAAGTTGTAGGTAATGCCGGTTGCGATCGTGAGTGTCGCGGTTGCGCTCGCGGCCTGGGCCGGTGAAAAGGCAATTTGGAACGTTACAGCCCATCCGGGCTGAATCGTGATGCTTGTTCCAGCCGCGAACGTGGAGGACGCGCCGGTTACACCCGAAGCATAAGGCGCCAGGGTGATGTTTTGTATGGTGAAATCGGCGGCCGACATCGAAGAGAGCGCCGGTTGCGCCGTGAGCGTGGCGAAGGCGGTCCCGGCGGGGTTCGGGTTGGCAACCGTGAATGTCAGGCTCATCGTATTCGGGTCGGGACCCATGGGAATTGTGGTTCCCGTAGCTTGACAGTGCGCGCCGGTTTCATCGGTACAGGTGACCTGTATGCCGTCGCTTCCTACTGGCGTACCGGGAGCAGGCAATGCCGTTCCCTGCAGCCCGTAAGAATTTGGGCCCACGACCAGCGTCGCCGTCTCAGCGACTGCCGTTCCCGCCGCGGTGGGCTGCGGAGCGAAGGTGACCGTGAAGGTTGCTGACGCCGAGCCCGCCAGCGACGTCGGGACATTAGACGTATCGAGAGAGAACGGACTCACTGCAAATTGCTCGGTTTGCAGCGCAATCGCGGGTACCGAGATCGTTCCCGTCGATTGATTCGTCAGCGTAAAGGTAAAGGCTTGACTGGAGCCAACCGCAATGTTGCCGAAGTTGATCGGTGCGCTGGCGCCCGGTGTAGCTGCGGTTCCGTTGTTGTAGGTCACGACCAACTGAGGCGATGTCGCGTTGCCTTGGAGCTGAGATGCGGTGGCGAGACTGGTTGGACATTGGGTCGAAGGATCCGTGCTGTCCAGGCTGCAGCCGTTTTGCTCCTCGGCATATGCGACGGTCAGGAATCCCGAAATCTGGCCCGCGGCCGAAGGCGCGAACGTAACGGTGAAATCTTCAAAAGTCGTGCCCGCAGGAGAGAGAATCGCGGGGGCATCCAGGCCAGTTACCGAGAAGTTGGAGTTCGCGACCGTGGAGCCGTTCGCTGTCGAGACGACCATCGCGACGATTTCGATGCGGTTGGGGGAAGTGTCCGTGACGCGAAGGGTGACGCTGGCCGAGCTTCCGGCGGCCGTGCTCGCCAGGGTATACGTGGACGCCAGCGGAGTCAGTGAGCCGGAGTTATCTATATAGAAGCTCAAGTCTTGAGCGCACAGGGGCAGGGAAAACAGCAGAGCGGCGGCAAGCGTTCTCACTTCGCCACCTCCTGGTCGTGCCGCAGTTGCGATCCGCCCGGCAGGGACGTTTCCGGCATGGGAAGAATAGAGAGCTGGAGCGCCTTGCTAGTCAGGTGAAGCGCCCAATCCTGGTGCGTCGCCGGAGAAGAGATGTGTACCCACTCCGAGGACATGCGCTCGAATGTGATGCTTGGAGCGCTCAGCGGCAGCGCGCGGACCGGGCCGTTTGGCGTTTGAATTTCGAGCCCATTCGAACCTCGGGAGACGATAAAGCCATACTGCTGAAATGCCGGACCTTGGATGCCCGGCAACAAAGCTAGTGAGAGGACGCTTCCGGTCTGGAGCGAAACGCTGGCCTGAAACACGTTACCGCGTGCGTCGTTCGCAAGCAGTCTGGCTAGGGCCGGCGTGGCCGCCTGAACGGATGTGACCTCTCCCGGGATCTCCGCACCGTTTACCTCGGTCTCGAGGAACGCATTCCCATTCCAATAGACCAGCGAGCGGCGTGAGGGCAGCCATGCAATCGCGGTGGTGAGGGCGCCATCGATATTCAGAACCGGCGACGATTCGGTCGAGTTGAATTCGCCCGCCACGCTGCCTTGGGTGGTGAGAAGCTGAATTCTTCCGGCCGTCGAAATGAGCCCGCCCGCGTCGGAGAAGCTGGCGGCGTCGGCGCTCGACAGGATCTGGCTGTCTACTAGTAAATTGGCCTCCAGGCCGTTAACGCTGCGGACCGTACGATCCGCGTAGCGGGCCACGCCCACTTTAGGGACTGAGAGTTGCGCGACGAGTGCCGCCGGGCAAACGAGAAGCGCGATGGAAAAGACAATCCTAAGCTGCATAATTGGGCTCGCCTGAGGAAGTTAGAGCGCGATTAAGGATGGCCTATGCTGATGCTGGGCGTTCCGATCGAGAGTGAGGCCGGCGCGGCAGCGGGCGCGCTGCTCTTGCCGCCTTTCATCGCCATCATGGCTCCGGCAGCGCCCCCCGCGACTACAGCCGCGATCAGCCACTTCTTGCTGCTATGAGACTTCTGGCTGGATGCGCCCGTCGTGGTTATCGAAACCGAAGGTTGCTGGGCCTGGGCGGTGGGCGAACCGGGCAGCGCGGGACGAGCGGGCGTGCCAGGTTGCTGCGGGACGGGGCTGGCTCCACTATTGACAGTGGGTACAGCTTGCGCGGGCGGCGGTGGCGAAGGCAACTGGTCCAACACTGCGACGGACGCCGAAGGGCCCGTGACATCGGTGGGGGTTTCCGCTGCAAGTGGTGCAGCCAGGCTCATAACAAAAACCAGAAGAAGAGAGAGATACGGTGCGAAGCGTTTCATGCGGCCCTCATTTACGAGCGCACAACGGAGTTGGCGCGAGCGCCGCGCTCCGTGATGCGGAAACCGCGAAATAGTTCTGTATCGGCTAGACTCGCTGGATCAACACCACAGTGACGTTGTCCGGCCCGCCTTCAGACTTCGCGGCCTCCACAAGGTAGTGGCATTTGTCAGGGAGACTTTTCTCGGAATCCAGGGCGGTTTGCAAGATTTTTTCGCTCAGCACGCCGTGCAGGCCGTCCGAACACAGCAGAAGTTGGTCGCCCGAATCCATGTGGACGGTGGAACTTTGGACGCGCAAGTCTTCGGCGGCGCCCACCGCCATGGTCAGGACGTGGCGCATCGGATGTTTCCGCAGGGCTTCGTCCGTCAGGCCGATGCGCGATCCGACTTCCGCGACCCAGGTTTGGTCTTCGGTGACGCGCGAAAGTTCGCCGCGAGACCAGAAATATGCCCGGCTGTCGCCGACACTGCCGATTTCGAGTCGCGACTCGCCGATGGCCCGAGCCACCAGCAGCGTGGTGCCCATGCCATCCAACTCGGGCTTTCCGCTGGCGGCCTGCCGAACCGCCCGGTTGGCCTCGCGAAATCCATGTTCGAGCACCTCCGCGCCATCGTGTGCCGGCTTCTGCAGCAGATACCGGTGAAGGCTTTCGGCGCTCAGCCGCGAAGCATACTCGCCCGCGTTGGCGCCGCCCATACCGTCCGCCAGGATGAAGATTCCCGACTCGGAATCGGTAATAAAGTAGTCTTCGTTGTTCGGTCGGACGCAGCCTCGATCGGAGAGGCCGAAGGCCGCAAGCATAAGGGCGATTATATCGGGCTTTCGGGGCGATCACGGGGCGATCCGGCCGGCGAACGACTCCTCGCGGACGATCTACGGGGGTCGGAAGCCGAAGGGTTTTTCGAGCGACAAGTTGCGCGAATAGAATCGCTGGTCCGGAATGATGTTTTGGTTCCGGTCGGCAAACAGGGCCTGTTCGGAGGGGTCGACAAGCGCGTCCCAGTCAAGATCTGAGACGCCGCTGAGGAACGGGGAATAAACCACTCGCTTGCCGGTTCGAAGCGCAAGGGCACCAGCCCATGCTCCCAACCATGCGCAGGACGCAGCCTCGGGGATCTGTTGCAGGACATCATATAAGAAGGACGGGCGTATGGCAGCAAACTGGGTCGCTACCGCGCTGACCGACTGTTGCTTCCACATCTGGCCGAAATAGCCGGGATCTGAAAAGGACCGGCCGCGATCGGGGCAGCCACAAGGGCCGGCGAAGCCGAAGTGACGGCCGGCTTGGGTGATGATGCCCTTCCGGTTGCGGATCCTGCCGCCGATCATCACGACGTCCGGATGCAGCTCGAAGAGGCTCATTGCCTCGCGCGGCCACTCGGGATCGTCGATCTCGACGCCGTCGCCGATCAAGTGCACGAAGCCGCCGCGCTGGCCTACCGATTTAGCTGTCTCGGTGAGCGTTCGGGCGGGCTGAACGGCACTCGCGAGAACAACCGAGGTGAAGGCGTTCGATTCGTCGTGGTGTCTCGAGAAATGCCAATGGGCCATGCCGCCTAAGAAGGGACTGTATTCGACTTTGAACTTACCGTTGTCCGATTGGGCGTCGAGGAAACGCTGCAACACGGCGCGCTGGGAGGCATGCACGTAGGGCTTCGTCGCAGGGTCGTCGGCAGTCGAATGCGCATGGACACGCCAGCTATAGAGAACCTCCGGGATATGGGCCGCCGCGTAACCGGCCATCAGGAAGCGGACGAAAACGTCCCAATCCGGGCTGCCTTCGGTGCTTGTGTCCGAGTAAGCGCCCAACTCCAAGGCTTTCGTCCGGTCCAGAATTCCGAGATGCGCGATATAGGCCGAGTTCAGGAGCAGAACCGGATCCCAATCCGGTTTCATGTAGGGCTGATAAACCTTGGCTCCGAGAATCTTGTCTTCGTCACTATAAAGGAGCGGCGGGTAATTGAATTGCCGAATAGAGAACGTGACGATGCGCAGCGTGTCCGGATATAGGAGGTCGTCGGCATCGACCGGCATAACGTAACGCCCCCGGGCGCGCTCCAAACAATAGCGCAGTCCACGGGCGATGCCGGCGTTTCGTTCCAGGCGATAGAGACGAATCCATGGATGAGCACGCAATTCGTCCAGGTATTTGAGCAAGCGCGTATCGGTGCAGCCGTTATCCAAGAGGACCCATTCACAGGCCGCGGGCTGGTTCTGCCGAATCAACGTGGAAGCGAGCGTTTTCAGGTACCGGATGGGGCTCCCATCCCAAACGGCCGTCAAAACCGACAGCAGACCAGGCTCAAGCGGCTCGTTGTAAACCGTGCCGCGCAGCTTCAGGCGCTCTGCTATCCAGGCGCGATATTCACGGGTTTCGCGGTTCGGAAGCAGATTGTCAGCTTGCCGCCGGAGCGCGCCCTTCCAGTTCGCTGGAAGGTTGCGGCCGAAGCGACGCCAACCGGAGGAGAGGATGGGAGGCTCTGGCACGGCTTTGTGACCCATAGACGGCCCAGTTTCCTCACTTAGTAGCTTCGCAAACGGTGAATAGAGAAAGGCGACACTTGGTATCGTGCGGAGAGAATGAGCGAGCAGGAACCATTGGAGGCGCAACTGCAAAAGGCCAACGAAGCGTTGCGCCGGCTGCAGGACGAACAGAAGGCAACGCAACGGCAGGTGGGGGCGCTTCTCGATTTGCTCGAGAAGCACGATGCAAAGATCACCGCGCAAGAGACTTCGATTGCCCGGCTCGATCGTATCCTTATGGAGATACTGACCGGGCGGACCTGGCGCACGCTGCGCGCGGCCGGGGACTTGATCCGGAAGCTGACGCCGGCGCGCTCCGAGGGTTCCTCTGTTTCTCACGGCGGCAAGCGATCGTACCTGATGTGCGATGAACCGAAGCCGAGCGACCGCAGGGCACGGACGGGCAAGGTGGCGATCCGTGGCTGGAGCGTTGCGGAGGGCGGGGTCGATTGCATTCGAATTCAGATTCCCGGCCTGCCGCAATTGGAGACGACGCCGTCGCTGCCCCGGCCGGACGTAAAAAAGAACCATCCGGATCTGGATGGCACCGGACGAGCGGGATTCGCCGCTGAATTCGACTCGCTTCCCCTTGCGAAGGGACGTCATACGATCACTCTGCGCCTGGTATCCGGCGGGGTGGTGATTCGCGAAACCAAGACCGCGGTCAACATCGACCACGAGAAAGGCTTCGCGTCGGACTACGAGCGCTGGATCCGCGATTTCGAGGCGCCCGACGACAAGCTGATGGATTTGAAGCTTAATGGAATCCAGCGGCGGCCGCTCATCAGCATCGCGATGCCGGTGTATAACACCGTGGCGGCGGAACTCGAAGAGGCGATCGAGTCAGTGCTAGCGCAATCGTATGCGAATTGGGAGCTGTGCATATCGGATGACGCTTCGCCCGAGGCGCATGTCCGCGAGATACTGAACCGCTTCGCCGGGCGGGACAGCAGGATCAAAACGGCCTTTCGGAGCGAGCGCGGCGGCATCTCGCGAAACTGTAACACGGCGCTGGGACTGACGGCCGGCGAATACATCTGCTTCCTGGATCATGACGATACACTGGCGCGCCACGCTTTGGCTTACGTGTGCGAGGCGCTGGACCGGAATCCCGGCGCTGAGTTGATCTATAGCGACGAGGACAAGATCGACTCAGGGGGCAAACGCTTCGACCCGTTCTTCAAGCCCGATTGGTCGCCCGATCTGCTGCTTTCGGAAAACTATATCTGTCATTTGCTGGTGCTGCGGCGGGACCTGCTGGAGAAGGCCGGCCAGTTCGACCCGGAGTGTGACGGCAGCCAGGATTATGATTTGATTCTGCGGGCGAGTGAGCGCGCCGCGAATATCGCACACATCGCGAAAGTGCTTTATCACTGGCGGGCAGGCGCGGCATCGACAGCGAGCACGATCGAGAACAAAGAATACGCCGTTACCGCTGCACACACGGCACTCCGGATGCATTCTGAACGGGCGGGCGGCGGCGCACGCATAGAGCCGGGGGGTATTATCGGCCGGTGGCGGGCTCGTTACCCGATTCCCGAAGGCACTCGCGCCAGCATCATCATCGCGGCAGGCGGTAAAACCGAGGTGCTGCGTACCAACATCGAGAGTATCTTCTCTAAGACAACTTATCGGAACTATGAAGTGGTAGTTATTGATAATTCCCGGCAAACTGCCATTGAAAAACTGGTTCGCGAGCTCCAGAACGATGCACACGTACTTAGATACGTCGATTGGCGGAACAAACCGTTCAATTACTCGTTGATCAATAACACGGCGGCGCGACAATGCGAGTCGCCTGTTTTGCTGTTTCTAAATGACGATACGTCTGTTATCGCGCCCGGTTGGCTGGAGGCGATGATCGAGTTAGTGATGCGGCCGGAAGTAGGGGCCGTTGGGGCCAAGCTGCTGTATCCGAACGGGCGCATTCAACACGCTGGAGTCGTGATGGGTTTGTATGATAACTGCGGCCACGCGTTTAAAGGCCTGGACGGCAAAACAGGTCATTACTTCGATTTTTCAGACATTATTCGCAATGTCGCAGCGGTCACGGGCGCTTGCCTCGCGACTAAGGCAAGCGTGTTTCGCGATGCAGGGGGTTTCGATGAGTCCGAGTTCGCGGTAGCGTTCAACGATATCGACCTTTGCCTGAAGATAGGGGCGCTTGGTTACCGCGTGCTGTATACGCCGCACGCTCTGCTGTATCATCACGAAGCGTTTTCGAAGACCTCGAAGGACTTGATTCCGCATCCAAGGGAAGTGGACGCGATGCGAGCTAAGTGGGACAAGGTTATCGGATGGGATCCGTTTTATAACCCGAACCTGACCCGCAACGACGAGGACTTCTCGCTGCGAACGCGCGATATCTGAGCGGCTCCGGTCATTGCCTAGATTTGCGATACGTTTCGTTTCCGAAACGTGAGCGCCTGTCAATGTTTGAGTTGGACCAGTCCTTGGGGCAGGCTCCGGCGACGATGCGCTCGCGCCGCGGCCAGACCCGGCGCGTACGCGCCGCCCAGTACGAAGCTGAAATCCGACGCATAGCCGCCACCGGACGTGTTGGCGTTCACGTGACACGACAAACATGTCAGGGTCTGAACGTATGTTTCCATTGTCGTGTTCGCCACTGGCAGAGCAGAGGGATCGGGCGTCGCGCCGCTCATCGATAAGGGTGTCTTCGGGCCTGGCTGTCCCGGCTGGTTGTTGTAGCTGCTTTGCGGACTTGTCGACCAGAGCACGTCGACTAGCTGATAGTACTGAAAGACGGAGTTGGGATTGGAATTGGTGATCAATTGCTGGGCCGCCGTGTTTGTAGCGACCACGGGATCGGTCGAGTTGTTCGAGATGGGGCGGTAGCGCGCCACCTGTATCGGATACGCCGCGCAACCCGCGCTGACGGCGTTGTAAGGCGGAGGCGTATTCGGCGTGCAACTCTGCCCCTGGCTCTGTGAGCTCAGGCAGTTTTGGTAGACCGGAGAAGCGGGTGGCGTCTTGAAGCACGTATTCGGAATAGCCGCCTGGCACTGGCAGGAAGAGGGGCTAAAAGTGGCGGGCGACGCCGGCGGAAGATTATCGACCTGTTCGAAGGTGGCCCAGATGAATTGCGGCTGCGTGACTGTCTTGTGGATGATGTGTAGCCCGACCAATCCCATGGTTGCATTGGTGCAGACGCCGTTGTTTACCAGTACCGCCTGGCTGGTCAGATAGCGGCTGTACTGGTTCGGATTGGTGAGAACCCGCCACGCGGCCTTAAGTTCGATCGCGCCCGTAATCGGTTGGCCGTTGTTCGGGCAGCTCCCTTGGAGGCATCCTGAAGGAAGCTGCACCTGATAGGCGCCCCCGGAAGGGTTCTTGCCTGTCGATGCCGTCGTTTGCTGGGTGGTCGCGTTGTAGAACTGATTGTTAACGATCGTGTTGAACTCGTCTTGATTAAGCTTGATTTCGTAATAGACCAGGTTGCCGTTCTGATCGGCAAGCCACTGTCTGGACGCCTGGCTGGTCTGGTCGAGGCTGAAATCGCCGAAGGCCGAAGTCATCGACAAGAGCCGGGTGCCCGGTTTTCCGGCAAGCGCTGCCGCCGCTCTGCCGCCGCTACTGCACGTAGGCGATGGCGGCGGATCGTTCCAAGCTTTCGGAGTCGCCGCGCCCGGCAACATCACTTCGGTATCGGCCTTATATGTTTCCCAAACCGTGGGCGCAGTCGCGCTTGGTGTTCCGAATTGCGCGGGAGTTGCGCTGGGATCCGCCACGCCACGATGCCCTGGCTGCGCGGCCCAGTTGAGCGCGATGAATTCCTGCCATGCAAAACAGTTGACCGTCGGCTGATCGGTGAGAGGAGCGTCGTTAGGAATAGTGGAGCCGATGGCCGGCACGCCGAACGAACAGGGCCAGTTTGGGGTCACGGGTGCGCTGGTGCGCAGACCGGCGGATTCCTTTCCAGGGCTCGCGCTGTAGCCAGTAGCCAGCAGCGCCAGAGTGAATCCGGCTCCGGCGACAACTCTTCGAAAGATTAAGTTTTTCATGCGCCGCACTTCCATCCTGCGGGCACCACATTCAATAGAGCCGGAGCTGCTGTCACAGCCGTTTGTCCCGGGTTCGTTACCGACAGGGAACGAAGACCCGTGGCCGCATCCGCAGCGACCGTAATCGTTAGTTGGAAGGTTCGCGTGGCGAGAGATCCCAGTTGGCGGGTCGCGGTTGCGACCGCCTGCGGCTCGCCTTTGGATTTGATTGTGACAGTGATGCCGTCTCCGAACGAGATGGTGGGGTCTACCGCCACATCCGAACACTGCAACGCCAGATGCACGGTTTGCCCCTGCTGCACGATCGGTGCGGGGAGGACAGGCGAATTGGTCACGGCGCCGTCGATCGTATAAAGAGCGTTATACGCGTTCAGCAGGCCGTTGTCGATCAGCGCGAGCACCTGGGGCGTCGGCTGCGGCGAATTCTTCTGGCAGTCCTGTACTTGCTGCTGCGGCAGCGATGTCCCGGGAAAGCTAGCCGCTGAAAGCTGCATCTGAAACGTCTGAACAATCTGTCCGGCCCATTGAATGGGTTGCCCATTGATTTTGATATCGCTCACCGTATAGCCGAGGTTCGCCGGCACGGCGAAGACCGCATGCAGAATCTGCGACGGCGCGTTTCCCCGCATAACAGTCCAGAAGTTCTGTGCCGGCGTCCCGTCCGGCGTCGTATAAACTCCCCAGGCCGGTTCTTGGATGTAGAGTCCGACCGGATCGGCCAGCGAGATCGTATTTCCCATTTTCGCCAACTGATTCGCCTGGAAGCCAATGTGAGGGTCACTATTGCGATAAGGCTGGCCGTACTTGCTGCAGCAGATCATATTCTGCGGGCCATAGCTGCTGACGCTGCGCAGAAGCGTGGCCGCTGCAGCCAGATAGACTTCGGCGCCCAGGGTGTTCGGCGGACTCGTCAGGTGCATCGCGCCGCCGCTCACTCCCGGCGTCGTCAGCGGGCCGGAATTCCATTTGTTGAGCGGATTATATGCCGGGCTTCCCGTAAGTGGATTGATAGCTGGTTGGCCTTTTGCGTCGAGCAGATAGAGGTCCGACAGTTGAACTGCCGGGCTGATGACCTGCTGGTAAATCTCCAGCACCTTGTTTGGATCGACCTGCCAGAGCGTGAACCAGTAATCGGGGTTCTCGCAGGTGAACATGACGCTGGTAATTTTGTTGGTCGCGGAATCGCGCGTCACGCTCCATTCGCAATATTCATCCTGCCAGCCGCGGGGTCCGGGAGGACCGAACGTCTGCCATTTGGATTGATCGGAGCTCCAGTCGAGCTGTGGGCAGATTGCGTTCAAACCGGAGGGCACGGGCGGGAACCCATTCGCGAAATCCGGATTCCCAGCAACCTTTCCGGTGTCTCCAAGCTCAAGCGTCGCTTGCGTTGAAAGCTGGAACGGATTTCCCGCCGAGCCACCTTGCGAGAAATACCACAGCACGCGATTCGGAAAAGCCGGCCACAGTATGTGCGCGACCTTCGCAGTGGCCGGAATAGCCGTCACAACCGGATTAAAATAGAAATACCGGTTGAAATCGTTCAGCACATTCCAGGGATCGCCTGTAATCGCGGTAAGAGTGTCGCCAATTAGATTCCAGTTCCAGAGCTGGAGGAGGCAATTAGCCTGAGAAGAGCCTGCCGGGAAATCCGCAATGTTAGCGGGCGTGGAGAACGTGAAGTTGGCCATAGGTTTAAGCCGTAGAGTTGCTCAGAGCGTCTTAGATAATGCCCGAATTTGCACGGCTTGTCAAATGTATTTTAGTGACGTTGTACATTTAGCATTGAACTATCCGGCAAATCTTGCGATCATTTCGGAATAAGTATTGTTCTTAAGCAGGTGAGGACGACAAGCCCGCCCGGCGCGGCATAACGCGCCCTCTCGACACGAGTCGCAATGCTGACCGCCCTGAGTCTCACTCCAGATTCGGATTGCGCCGCGATGGTGCTCACGGACGGTAATGCTGTCACTGGGCCGAGTGGCCTAAGTTCTGCTGTCGGCAGGTCAGTTAGACGATATTGGCGATTTCCGGCGTCTGGCTGAGAACAAAACCTGCCGACGCCGGTCTCGATCCAGCCCTATCCGAGCACTTTTGCGCCGCGTTCCGTCAGAAGTTCCCGCAACACGGACCGATGGCAGAACTTTTCGCCCTGGCAGTAGCAACCGATGGACAGATTCGTCTGATGTGAGAGGGCGGCAAGCATGTCCAGCTCACGGCTTCGGTCCGGCTGGCTCATCTCGCGCCGGAATTTCCGCTTGAAGGAGGCCCAGGCACGCTCGTCCGCCGCTTTCAGCGCTTCCTTCACCAGCTCGGCGCTGGGCGACAGGTTCGGAAACCAGACATCATAGTAATCGAGGCGGGCGAAATCGGATTTCGGAACGCCACGGGGAGGCCGCCGGACGGTGCCGAGCCGCAATCCTTCACCGGGTTTTCGTGGCTCGCCGAGCCGGACGATGAAGATTGACATTCTCAATGCCAGTCTGGCACGGAATCGGCAGTTAACTGGCGGTTTGGAGCGAGATGGCCGTTTCCACCTGGTTATTCCGGGCAGCTAAGGCGCGTTTGAAGGCGGTATAACCGATTTCGAGGACCGAGTTACTGGCGCCGTAAGCTTCTATGTCGCAGAGTGAAAATTCGAAGCCAACGCCCATTTTGGTGTTCAACTCGCTGAGGAAAGCGGATTGCTCCTTTGTGTCGAATGCTTTGTTGGCACGTTTGGCCTGCGTGAGAAGCCGCCAAGCGGTTTCGAGGGTGTTGGTGTCGCGGTTTCTGCGCTCGGATTGTGCCTGGCGGAGCTCTGCGAGATCTTTTTCGCGGCGGCGATGGAGGCGAGCTTCCTGGATTTGCAGATTGCGGAGCTGCTTTTCGTAGGTCAGCGAGGTGTGAAGCTCGATGAGAGCTGGCCGCAGAGCGGGTTCGTGATCGTCGAACTGCTTTGCAAATTGAACGCGGCCTTGGGCGTAGATGGCCATCTCGAGGGCCGGAACGCGCTGCAACCGCCAAGCGGAATCGGCGATGGATTGGACCAGATCGCATTCGCGCTGGCCGACGGGCCGCAGTTCTTTTTCATAACCAGCGACGTGCTGTTGGTAGGCGGCCACGTCGTCGGTGTGGAGGAGAACGGTGCGGCCAGTGAGTGCCGTTTTCACCGCGTTCAGGGAGGATTTGGCCTTGCCGTTGGCGCTTTTCGGACCCAAGGAGAGCTGGGCATTGGCTAGATTTGCGAGACGCTTGCCTTCGGAGACGTAAGTGACTGCGGGCGGTTCCGGCGCGGCGGCGGCGACCGGCGTGGGCGGCTGATGAGGGCTCATATGCGGCTCCAAGCTAATATGGCGCACGGCGCGGATCAGGCAAGCGATTGAAGGCGGGGCGGCTAAGTGATGCGATGCGGCGGGGTTGCGGCGATACAGAAAATTTTTTGAAATTGTGATCGGGTGAGAGCGGGTTGATGGGCAGCCCAGGGGGCTGGGAACCGACAGGAGGATCATCACAGGAACGGAGCAAGCCGATTTCGAAGCGCACTTTCCGACTCAGGGAGCGAGATGGCGCAATGACGGAATCAGGCGCGGTGACAGACTTTCGTCGATGAGGATCTTCACGTCTCGAGACTTTGGCCGCGGCCGCCAGTTCGGCGGCGTATGCGTACACGGCAAGAAAGTGGCGGATCGCCAGAGGCGTTATAAAGGTCTTAATGGATCTGAGCACGCTGGGATTCGCTCTCGGTTCGGCTTGGCTGTCGGGGATTAATCTCTACGCAACAGTACTCGCCCTCGGCCTTCTTCAGCGATTCAATCTCGCTCATCTTCCGGGTGATCTTCAGTATCTTGCCCACAACTGGGTCATCGGCGTGTCCGCCGCGCTGTATGTCATTCAGTTTGTAGCAGACAAGATTCCCGTGGTCGACTCGGTCTGGGACGCGATCCATACCTTCATTCGCATCCCTGCCGGTGCCGCGCTCGCGGCCAGCGCTTTCGCGCATTTTGATCCGAAGGTACGGATCATTGCCATGCTGCTGGGCGGCGGTATCGCCCTGACCTCGCATGGCACGAAGACCGCGACGAGGCTGGCGGCGAACACGTCGCCTGAGCCCTTTTCCAACGTTGCCCTGAGCTTACTTGGTGATGCTGTGGCTTTCGGCGGCACTGTCCTTATGTCCTTTCACCCGGTAGTCATCTTCGGGATTGTGCTCGTCGCAGTGGGTATAACGCTGCTGCTGTTCCGTTATGTCTTCCGCGCTCTGAAGAAAATGTTTGCGCCCCGTTCACGCACCTCGCTCGCGTAAGACTCAGATCGTTTCGTTATTCGCGCCTGCCAAAAAAGTGCCCTCCGTCGGAACGGAACAAAAAGAGCTATCGTTCAGGCGTCAACGCGCGGTGAAAATGTAGAGAGGACTGAGAAGTGGCGTCAGCCCCGAAACATCCACATCCAGCACTTCTACAGTTTTGCACGTTATACCTCGAGGTACATATGTGGCGTACAGAAGCCGGCTTCCCGGTAGAATCCGATTCGTAATCGGGGTTAGCTCGCCGAACGCTAGATGCAGTCCCCCAACGCTTTGTATGAAACGCGGAACGGTGACAAGATTGGAAAGTAATGAGCGTTCCATCAGGCAGTGAACTCGTACGCCCATTTGTGCCTGCGAGAGATTTCGGATTGAGCAAACAACTATTCTTCCGAGACGATTCGCGGCTACATCTTTGGACGCCGAAAAAACTGCCGGCCGTACTCAGTCATGAGGAAGTGACTCAACTGATCGAGGCAGCACCAAAGCTGCTATATCGAACGATGCCGATGATTCTCTACGGTACCGGCTTGCGCCGGGCCGAGGTGGTTCTTCTCAAAATCGAATGTGCTGCCATCGCTCGGAACAAACTCACCTCGTGCGGCCAGTTTGCCCGCTCGAATCTTCGAAATCTTCAACTTCACAATGTTGTTTTTCCGGGCTCTCATCGAACCGAAGCATGAAAACCCATAGGTCCTCGGCCGCCACGCCAGCCGCTCACTTGAAACGGCTCTATCGAACCTGCTCCGGCTTCCACTTCGTCTCTCGTTCAACAACTTCTGCCGGAGCATGTCCCGATAGAGATCTAGCGTTTTACGGACAAGTGCGTGAAACTCGTGCAGAGCACCGCGCGGGTCGCGTTCTGGCGCGCCGTAGAGTCGGCCGTGAGACCAGACGAGACTTTGTAGATTGGACAGATGGCGCTCAAACGGATGGACAACGTAGGAATCGTGGTCGATGATCTCCGAGGGACGATTGATTTCTTTCGCGAGCTCGGCCTCGAGCTCGAAGGGCGGACCACGATCGAAGGAGAATGGGCCGGACGTGTCACTGGACTGGGCGATCAGCGCGTCGAGATTGCCATGATGCGCACCCCGGACGGTCATGGCCGGCTCGAGCTCTCCCGCTTCCTCACGCCGCCTGCTGTCGCGGATCACCGCAATGCCCCAGTGAACGCTCTAGGCTACCTCCGCGTCATGTTCGCCGTGGACGACATTGACGAGACGCTTGAAAGGCTCCGGAAGCGCGGCGCTCAGCTCGTAGGCGAAGTAGTCCAGTATAAGAACGCATATCGGCTCTGCTACATCCTGGGGCCTGAAGGGCTTCTCATCGGACTCGCCCAAGAACTCAGCTGAGCGGGATACGAACAAAGCAACGATCAAGAGGAATGCCCAACACTCGCCAGAGAAAATGACCGGGCATGCCTGCTGAGACAAGATAATCAGCAGTACTATGAGGCTGAGCGGAAGCCCGTGAATAAATACGAAACGATCTGCTTTTCGCGCAAGGGAAATTACCGATTCTGGCTTCAGCCCATCGTAAGCACAACGCGGTACTGAGCGTCCCCGCTCATCATGCGAGCGTAGCCCGCAGCCGCCTTTTCCAGGGGCAGTTTTTCGATCATCGGGTGCACACCGGCCGCCTCAGCGAAGCGCAAGGCATCTTCGGAATCCGAAGGCGTTCCCGCCGACCAGCCCTTGATGTTGCGCCTCCCAAGGATCAAGAGCGCGGTGGATACTTCAAGAGGATCTTCGGAAGCGCCCACAACAACGAGCGTGCCATTGGCTGTTAACCCCGGCAGAAGCGAAGACATCGCCTTTCCACTCGGTGCGGTGGCGAGCACGACGCTTGCACCACCCAGCTTCTGCAGTTCGGCCGCAGCGTCCGTGGCAGCGCTGTCGATATAAAGATCCGCCCCGAGTTTTTGTGCGATGGCCGCATTCTGAGTGCCCCGTCCCACCGCGGCGACGCGATAGCCGCTTTTCTTCGCGAATTGAATGCCGAGATGACCGAGTCCTCCGACTCCCTGAACGGCGACCAGGTCGCCCGCCACTGCCCCGCTGTGCCGAAGGGCGTTGAATGTCGTAATGCCGGCGCACATAAGCGGTGCGGCTTCCGCAGGATCGAGCGATTCCGGCATTCGGGCCAGAGCTTCTACGGGTGCGACCATGTATTCCTGATAGCCTCCGTCATAGCTGAGGCCACATACCTGCACGTTCGCGCAATTGGCGAAGTCTCCTTTCCTGCAAGCCGTGCAAGTGCCGTCCTGTCCTCCATGCCAACCCACGCCGACACGGTCACCTTTTGACCACCCCTTCACGCCGGGGCCGACGGCGTCAACGATGCCGGCGACCTCGTGTCCAGGGACGCGAGGATATGAAATCCCGGGAAACAGGCCTTCTTTTGTGAACATATCGCTGTGGCATACACCGCATGCCTGAACTCGAATCCTGACTTGTCCTGGTCCCGTCTCAGGGATGTCACGCTCGACGACTTCGAGGTCTCCTCCCGCTCTGGATACTTGCACCGCCTTCATCTTTCGCATCCGCGCCTCCCTTGGTTCTTTTCAAAGATATCCCGGCTCATCCACCAGGCCCATGGGCGTCGCATTACCTGGACCGGTGATCAGAACAGGTCATTGAATTGTGGCATAATTATTCTCCTCGGATCCATCAGCAGCGCGGTGACAGGGCAAATCTCTCAAAGCCGCAGGTCCTTTCTTGCGCGCGCGGTATCTGTTGCCGCAGGAGCCGGTTTGGCGCCCGGCTGGCAACATACATGGGATACCGCCGTGCGCGTGCTCGCGCGTAACATCCGGCCGCTGCCCGCGTATGAGCATCCCGTTCTGTGGGAAGGCAGCACTTATGAAGGCGTTTGGCAGGAGTGCGGCCCACACGAGGGGTTGGTGTATGCCACGCTCGGTCCTTATATTTCGCTTGAAGCGGGCGGCGATCCGAAGATGGCGGCGCGCAACAACCACATGGCTTTCTTCGCATTGCAGCGCCCCGACGGCCAATTGCCGGCGTACGTGAGGAAAGACAGCGTCGGCTTCGGGCAGATTCAGATGGTGGCGCCTATCGGGGCGACCGCCTGGCAACTCGCGCAGCTACTGGGCGACGAAGAATTTCTTGCCACCGCTTACCGGGCTTGCCAAGGCTGGGATGGCTGGCTGCGGCGCTACCGCGACACCCGGAAAACCGGACTGGTGGAAGGATTCTGCACGTACGACACGGGGATGGACAACAGCCCACGCTGGGCCGGCATGCCGAACCGATGTCCGGACGGCGATGCGCGGCGATGTCCGCCTATTGCGTCGTTGCCACGCTTGTGCCCTGACTTGTCAGCCACAACCTATGGTGCACGGGTTGCGCTGGCGGAGATGGCTGCCGCGCTGGGCAAAGCAGGCGAGGCGGCGCGCTGGCAAGCTGACGCCGAACACATCCGGCAACTGATTATCGAAAAGCTATACAGTCCCGAGGATGCCGCCTTTTATGATCTCGACGCGCAGAATCAGCGGGTGCGGGTCCGCTCCGTTGCGATCACCCGCGTGCTGGGCGAACACGTGCTCAAGCTGTCCGAGCGGCGCGACAAAGCAATTTTCGAAAGCATCTGGAACAGTCAACTTCACAATCGTGAGGCATTTTGGACCCCATACCCTTTTCCCAGCATCGCCCTGAACGATCCGACGTTCGTGCGTCCGATTCCGCGCAATTCGTGGGGCGGAGGCTCGCAAGCGCTGACCGCTCTGCGCGCCCCGCGCTGGATGCCGCATTACGGGAAACAAGCCGAACTGAAGCAATTGATGCAGCAGTGGTGCGGGGCTATCGTTCGGGACGGCGGTTTTCATCAGCAGATGGATCCCGTGACAGGCAAGTTCACGCAACCAGACCCGGGAGGCTACTCGCCCGCTGCACTGGTGTTCTTAGATTTTGCGCGCCGCCTCGGGACGCCCGGAAGGGAGGAGTAGGCGCGGCTGGAAATGAGCAACCGGGATGAACTATCGGTTTGCGCCGAAGGCGAGAAGGCGACCATCGCAATCCTTCACGACAAACTCGCGCGGTCCCCAGGGCATGTTGGCGAGATGCCGAGTGAACTCCACGGCGCGGGCTGCGTACTCAGAATAGAGCGCGTCCACATCTTCGACTAATAGATAGGCATCGAGTAGTTCGTCCGAATATTTCTCGGGATTGGCGGTGGGCGGCTCGGCGCAGCGGAAATGAATTGCGTGGTGGTCGCGCGCGACGATGGCGTAAATCGGCGGATCTTGCCAGGTACCCAGACATTCGAAGCCCAGCTTATTTTTGTAATAGGCAAGAGTGGCGGGAATATCGGTGGTAAAAAATAGAGGCGCGATTTGACGGAGCATGATTTAGGGCAAATTTCCGGCGCCGGCCGTGCAGCGCCCCAAAGCCGGAGCGCTGCACAATACGCTTCAGTTCAAGAGAGTTAATGCAAGTCGAAGCGATCGAGATTCATGACCTTGGTCCAGGCAGCCACGAAATCCTTGACGAATGCCTCGTCTGCGTCGGAACTCGCATAGACTTCCGCGATTGCCCGGAGCTGGGAGTTGGAACCAAAGACAAGATCGAGGCGGGTGCCGGTCCACTTGAGCTCGCCGGTTGCGGAATCCCTGCCCTCAAACACGCCTTCCACCGCCGGGGCGGGGCGCCACTTGGTGTTCATGTCGAGCAGATTCACGAAGAAGTCATTGGTCAGGGTTTCCGGCCGTTTGGTGAAGACGCCGTGCCTGGTGCCCACGAAATTCGCACCCAAGACGCGCATGCCGCCGATAAGAGCGGTCATCTGGGGCGCGGTCAGCGTCAGCAACTGCGCCTTGTCCACCAGCGCCTGCTCGGCAGCCGCGGATTGTCCGCCGCGCAGGTAATTGCGAAAGCCGTCGGCGGCAGGCTCCAGCACGGCGAAGGATTGCACGTCGGTCTGCTCGGGCGAGGCATCAGTGCGTCCCGGCGTGAAGGGAACCTGAATGTTGTGACCGCCTCGCTTTGCGGCCTCTTCGATGGCCGCGCAGCCACCGAGAACAATCAGGTCGGCGAGGGAGACTTTCTTGCCGCCGGGCGCATTATTAAAGTCCTTTTGCAGGGCCTCGAACTTCTCGAGAACTTTGGCGAGAATGGCCGGCTGGTTGACCTCCCAGGTGTTTTGCGGCGCGAGCCGAATGCGCGCACCGTTGGCGCCGCCGCGTTTGTCGGAGCCGCGGAAGGTGGACGCCGAAGCCCATGCGGTTGAGACCAGCTCGGAGATCGACAGGCCGGATGCAAGAATTTTGGCTTTCAATGCGGCGATATCCTGTTCGCCGATCAGTTCGTGATCCACGGCCGGAATGGGGTCCTGCCAAATCTGATGCTCGGCGGGAACCAGCGGGCCAAGGTAGCGGGCGATGGGACCCATGTCGCGGTGAGTCAGCTTGAACCAGGCCTTCGCAAAGGCGTCCGCGAACTGGTCCGGGTGGTCCAGGAAGCGCTTGCCAATTTCGGCGTAAATCGGGTCCAGCTTAAGCGCGACATCGGTTGTGAACATGATGGTGGCGTGCCGCTTCGCCGGGTCGTGGGCATCGGGAACAGTACCGGTGGCGGTGCCGTTTTTGGGCGCCCACTGATTTGCGCCGGCGGGACTCTTCGTCAACTCCCAATCGTGCCCATAGAGATTTTCGAGATAGTTGCTGTCCCAGCGGGTGGGGTTGGTGGTCCATGCGCCTTCGAGGCCGCTCGTGATGGTATAGGCGCCATTGCCGTTTTGATAGCTGTTCTTCCAGCCGAGTCCTTGCTCTTCGATGCAGGCGCCCTCGGGCTCGGGGCCGACGTACTTGGCGGGATCGGCGGCGCCATGCGCTTTGCCGAAGGTGTGACCGCCGGCGATGAGCGCGAAGGTCTCCTCATCATTCATTGCCATTCGGCCGAAGGTTTCGCGGATGTCGCGAGCGGCCGCCACGGGGTCCGGATTCCCGTTGGGGCCTTCCGGATTGACGTAGATCAGACCCATCTGGACGGCGCCGAGAGGCTGATCGAGCTGGCGGTCGCCTTTGTAACGCTCATCGCCGAGCCACTTGGTTTCGGGGCCCCAGAAGATGTCCTCTGGCGGCTCCCACACGTCCGCGCGGCCACCGCCGAAGCCGAAGGTTTTGAAGCCCATCGACTCTAAGGCGACGTTGCCGGTGAGGACAATCAGGTCCGCCCAGGAGAGCTTCCGGCCGTATTTTTGCTTGATGGGCCAGAGCAGCCGGCGCGCTTTATCCAGGTTCGCGTTGTCGGGCCAGCTATTCAGCGGAGCGAAGCGCTGGGTGCCGAAACCGGCTCCGCCGCGGCCGTCTGCGATGCGGTAAGTGCCCGCGCTATGCCACGCCATGCGAATGAAGAACGGTCCATAGTGGCCGTAGTCGGCCGGCCACCACGGCTGCGAAGAAGTCATCAAGGCTCGCAGGTCTTCGATCACGGCGTGCAGGTCGAGGGTCTGAAACTCCTTGGCGTAATCGAATTCTTCGCCCATCGGAGTGGACAAGTTGGAATGCTGGTGCAGGATCTTGAGGTTGAGTTGATTGGGCCACCAGTCCGCATTGGTCCTTGCCCCGGCCAAGCCGGCGGAAAAAGGACATTTGCTTTCCGCCTTCGCCGTCCCATGCTCTTGGTGAACGGATCCTGGCGTCTCTATTGTGGGTGTATCGATATTAGCTTGCGTATCTTGCATATTGGTCTCTTCCTTGGTTGTCGATCGGCGAATCGCCGCGGGATTCGCATGGTTGAAAGGCTTTTGCGCCGCAGAACCTGCCTACGACGCACGACGATGGGAGCGCTTCGAAGCGCATTTCTCGCACAGCCCTCTGAAAATCAGTTCGGATTCGCGAAGAATTCGCCTGCCCAGCGAGGACGAGGAGGGCGAGGACACTTCGTACCAGTCCAGGTCTTCCACCGTTCCGCACTGGTCGCAAATAAAATGATGATGCCGCACGCATTTGGCGTCGAACCTGGCGGCGCGACCCTCGACGGCGACTTCCCGCACCAGGCCGGACTTCACCAGATCGCGCAAATTGTTGTATGTTGTGGCCCTGGAACACCTGGGGTACAAACGGTTCGCGGCTTGGAAGATCTCGGTAGCGGTCGGATGGCCGCGATGTTTCAGCAGCAGCGACATTAAGGCGTAGCGCTGCGGAGTACAGCGCAATCCGCTCGCTTCGAGGGATTGTTTGATTTCCTCGGCCTTCAAAGTTTAGACTAAGTCTAATCTAAAACTTTGTCAAGCTCCGAGCCTGTTCCGAGAGCCGGGAAGGCGAAGCTATAGCGATGCCAATGAATGTGCCGATGAACCGCTGGACCAGAGCCGTGACGTGGCTTCTCTTTGGGGCAGTCATGTACCTGATCTTTAGGGACGCCGTGGAGCATTGGGCGAGGCTGCCGGGGCTCGGCAACATCGGCTTCACACTGCTGTTTGTCCTCTTCTCGATTTTTCATTGCGCAGCTTGCAACGGTTGGAGGAAAACGGCAGCTTTCTTTATCCTGGCGGCGATCGTCTCTTATGTGCTGGAAGAACTCGGCGTCCGAACCGGTTGGATTTATGGCGCCTACCATTACAGCGACATGCTAGGGCCGAAACTCGGGCAGGTGCCGATTCTGATTCCGCTGGCATGGTTCATGATGATCTACGCTTCCTGGGTAGTTGCTCGTGGCCTGCTGCGGGGGGTGGACACGGGCTCACCGACTGGCATGGCCGCTCAAGCGATGGTAGCGGCCATGGTGATGACGGCTTGGGACACGGTCATGGATCCAGGCATGGCGGCGGCGGCTATTTCGGGGTACCTCTTCAGAATTACTTCGGATGGCTGCTGACGACGTTCCTTGTCTATTTGGGGGCGGGTTTGCTTTGGCGCAGGACTCCGGCGGTCGCGGGCATTCGAGAAAAATTCGCGACGCTGCCGATTGTGGTCTACGCATTTTACGCAGTTCCGTACGCGATGCCGAGGCGCATACCGGCGCTCGAAGTGGTTGCGCTTTTTGCGATGGTGATGCCGGCGTTGGTGGCGCTGTTGCAGGTCTGGCTTGCGGCCAGACCACCGGCGAGCCCGAATACCGCATCGGGCTACGATTCGGCTAACGGCAGTCCGTGTTCCACATAGGCCGCGAAGCCGCCCTTGACAATGGCAAGTTGCTGATAGCCGGCGTTCCACAGCAGGCTTCCCGCGAAGCTACAGAGCGTACCGATTTCGCATACCAGCGACAAGGAGGTTTCGAATGGGAGGCCGGCGAGGGCTCCGGTGAGGTCGCTCAAAGGAATCCGGACCGCGTCGGGGATGTGCGCCCGGCGAAAGGCGGCGGCGTCGCGGATATCGGCGACCACTGTCTTCCAGGCGGCGAGGCGAACCGCCAAGGTGTCGGCGGTTATGTGCTCGATTGTCCCCGCCGCGCCACGCATCGCCCGCCAATCTTGTACTGCTTTGCCGGGGAAATAACCGGCGATTTGCATATCGTCGAAGCGATCGAAGAATTTTGCTGCGCGATCGACCGCATGCGCCGAATCCGTCACCAGATAAATGCTCCGGGCGGCTGCCATCCCTACCGCCTTCAGCAGGGCCGGCGATTCGAATCCCGGCAGGTTGATACTCCCCGGAATAAAAGCGTCAGAAAACGCAAGCGGTGGGCGCAAATCGAGGAGCAGCGCTCGCGGGGATTGAAGCAGATCGAAGTCCCGATTCGTCAATTGGGGGACTCTCTCTAACGACCTCTGCGCGCGTCCTCTTAACCGTCTGAAGACACTCTTAACGAGCTTCTCGTTCAAAAAGCCTCCAGGAAAACTTTGAATTAAGGATCATATAAGCACATCCGCATGTCTAGCCTTTTACGAAGCAGTGAGGCAGAATTTGCTGATTTAATGTGCCGATAAAGGGGATGTAGATCCGCTTCGATGCCGCGGGCGAGCTTCCCCGGGGCGCAAATGTTAACTACTTAATTTTCAATCTTACTGCTTGGCCGTCGCGGGTTTTGCGGCAGGGCTACGTACTTCGCGAACAGAAATCCGGATTATTTTCACGGGAGTGAGCGGTTTATCCTGGGAATCGCGCGGCACTTCTGAGATGGCGTCGGCTACCTCCTGGCCGGAAACGACCTCCCCGAACAGCGAATAATGCCCGTCCAAGTGCGGAGCGGGCGCGACTG
Source organism: Bryobacteraceae bacterium (assembly GCA_036269275.1). GTDB lineage: Bacteria > Acidobacteriota > Terriglobia > Bryobacterales > Bryobacteraceae > Bog-105. The sequence continues at coordinate 188,741 of DATASJ010000103.1, forward strand.
TAATAAAGAACTGACAGCCGTTGGTATTCGGGCCCGAATTGGCCATGGCCAACAAACCAGGCCTATCGAAATGGAGATTAGGGTCGATTTCGTCTTCAAATTCGTAACCGGGAGAGCCCTCGCCGGTACCTAAAGGATCGCCACCTTGGATCATAAATCCCGGGATCACGCGGTGAAATGTGGTACCAGTATAGAGCGCGGTGTGCTTCGTTTTTGCGGTAGCCGGATCCGTCCATGCTTTGCTGCCCGTTGCTAAACCCCGGAAATTCGCGACTGTTTTAGGAGCTTCTTTTTCGAACAGACGGCAGACAATATTGCCCATTGAGGTGTAGATTACGGTGTAAAGGCCTGGTTCGGAGGGCAGTGTAACGGCGGGCTCAGTTGGCTTGGAGTGCGGCGGGGCCTTTGCGGTTTGGGCATAGATACCGCCAGCGAGCGCCAGAATCGCGGTGCTACAGGTAGTGAGAAAACGCATTCAGGGCGATTATAACGGGATCGGGCGAGGGTGGTCTCGGAGATCTCCGGTTACTTACTACCTCGGCCTGATTGTAACTGGCGCCCCGGATCTCCTACAATCCAAATAAGAACCTACGCCATGAAGTACCTATCCGCGCTGGCGCTGCTCTGCGCCCTTTTGTTTTCGGCCGCCTGTAGCCAAAGCCCGCAAAAGCTCATCTCGGTAGCCAACAAGTACCACCAGCAGAAGAAATATAAAGAAGCGTCCATCCTTTATCAGAAGGCCATCGCGAAGGAGAAGACCAACGCGGAAGCGTATTACCGGGAAGGATTGAATCTGCTGGACGACCGGAATCCGGGGGAAGCGGCGAAGTATTTGCGCCGCGCGATCGATCTCAAGCCCGACAATGTCGACGCGGAAACCAAGCTGGCCGAGATCTATCTGGAGGCTTATGCGTACGACCCCAAAAAGTTCAAAGCACTGGTGCCGGAGATCCGCGACCTCACTGCCAAAATACTTCAGCGGCAACCGGATTCTTTCAATGGCACGCGGCTGCAAGCGTTTGTTTACTTGACGGAGCAAGACAAGCAAAAGGCGCTCGAGGAGTTTGCGAAGGCGAATCAGATCAAACCATACTCTCGCGATCTGGTGGGTTGGTATGCGGAAGCGCTGATTTCGGCAGGCCGGACAGAGGAAGCCGAGACGCTGTTGCGCGGCATGATCGCGCACGACAAGAGCTGGGATCCTGCCTACGATCTTCTGTTTGTCCAATACAACAAGGAAAAGCAGCCCGACAAGGCGGAGGCGGTTCTGCGCGAGCGTTCGGAGAACAATCCGAAGAGCTCCGCGGCGGTGCAAAACCTGGCCAACTTTCTGGGTGCGTCGAATCGCTTTCAGGAAGGCGAAGCGGTTCTTCGGCGAGCTGCGGCAGATAAGGCAGACTTCCCGAACGGCGATGAGATGCTGGGCGACTATTACTTCCGCAACCGGAAATTCGATCAAGCCCTTCAGCTTTACCAGGCCGGAGTGACCGATGATCCTAAGAATGCGCTGCGGTATCAAGAGCGCGTGATTGCGGTGTACACGATCACGGGGCGGCATGACGAGGCAGTAACGCTGGCAAAGAAGCTGGCGGCTGGAAATCCCAAGGATGCCGGCACCAATGAGATCTATGCGTCGCTGCTGTTGCAGACCGGGCTCAAGACCGATGCTTCGCGCTCGCTCGGAGAGCTGCAAACGCTGGTGAAGAATAATCCCGGCAACGAGGTGCTGCACGTTGATCTGGCTCGTGCGTACTTCGGGCTGAACAACATAGATAAAGCTTTAACCGAGGCGCTAGAGGCCAGCCATTTGGACTCGAAAGCCATTCCGCCGCGCATCATTGCAGCCCGCATTTACGAAGACCGCGGAGAGCACGGTAAAGCGATTGAGCAGACCGATGTCGTTCTGGCCGCCGAGCCCCGTAATCCGGAGGCGCGGCTAGTCCGAGCGCGGGCTTTGATCGGGATCAATGAAGCCGACAAAGCTCAGCCCGAACTGGAAGCGCTGGTGAATGAATTCCCGCAGATGCCGGAGTCGCGGCTGCAGCTCGCGGACCTGTATCTCCACCAGCAACAATTCGACAAGGCTGCCCAGGAGTTCGACCGCGTGTGGAAGTCCAATCCGCCGGACGAGCGCGGATTCGTTGGGCTGCAAAGCGTGAAGCTGGCGCAAGGGCACGCCGACCAGGCCATCCAGGCGATGCAGGATGTGGTCAGCAAGAATCCAAAGGTGCTCGCGTACCGCTATCAATTGGCGAACTTCGAAGCCATTGGCGGCGGTCAAATTTTCAGCTCGGATCCGGCGCACGCCAACCAGTTGTTCCAACAGGCGGCTGACAACTACAAAGAGATCTTGAAGACCACCACCAACTCCACCGATGTATGGCTGCGGTTAGGCGCGCTGCAGCGGCAGCTTGGGCAATATGATGCCGCGCTGGCTTCGTTCGAACAGGCCGGCAACGCGAGCCCGCATAGCGCGGGGCCGCTGCTCAACCAAGCCATGCTGTTCGAAGCGCTCGGCAAGCAGAAGCAGGCGATTGACGCCTATAACAAAGTGCTCGGTGTCGACCCGCAAAATGCTTTGGCGATGAACAATCTCGCGTTCCTGAACGCCGAGACCGGTACGAATCTGGACCAGGCGATGACCTATGCCGAACGCGCCAAGAAGCAGTTTCCCGATAACCCCAACATCACCGACACTCTGGGGTACGTCTACTACCAGAAGAACCTCAACAATGAGGCGCTGCGGATCTTCCGGCAGATTGTTCAGGATCATCCGCAGAACCCCACCTTTCATTTCCATCTGGCGATGGCGCTGTTGAAAGGGGGCGACAAGGACGGGGCGCGGGTGGAAGCCGAAAAGGCGCTGAAGAACAGCCCGCAGGGCGCAGAGCAGAACAAGATCCGGTCGTTCGTGAGTCAAATCGGTTAAGGCGCGTGTGCTGTTAGAGCCTCTAGCGGCAACGCCGCGCCGGGAATACCCCTCGGTCCGATATATCGCGCCCTTTGGCGTTTTCCTTTTGTTCCTGGCGATTTTTCCCCGGCTGCCGCTTGACCCGCGATGGGAGGCAGCGCTGCGCGTAGTGCTGCTCGCCGCCATCTGTCTCCTCTGCTGGCCGCGCGAGATCGCGGTCAGGCCGTTGTTTTGGCTGGCAAGCATGGGAATAGGCGCGGCCGTTTTCCTGTTGTGGATTGCGCCGGATCTACTCATCCCCGGCTATCGCGAAGCGCCACTGTTCTCGAATGCTCTTGTCGGCCATGCGCATGCGTCTCCGGGAGCGCCCGCCCTGCATACGCCCTGGATGCTGGCGTGGCGTACCGCGCGTGCGGTCGTGGTGGTCCCGGTGGTCGAAGAGCTGTTTTGGCGCGCTTGGTTGATGCGCTGGCTGATCAACAGCGACTTTCGCAGAGTGCCGCTGGGAGCGTACTCGCCGTTGTCGTTCTGGCTAACGGCTGTTCTTTTCGCCTCCGAGCACGGGCCGTACTGGGATGTCGGGCTGCTGACCGGTGTCATTTACAACCTGTGGATGATCCGCTCGAAGTCGGTGGCCGATTGCGTCCTGATGCATGCCGTTACCAACGCGCTCCTGAGCGCATACGTGATCTGGCATGCTCAATGGCAGTACTGGCAGTAGGATGATGACCTTATTAGACCGCGCACAACGGCCATCAAACGGCCTGTGCGCTCCGACTTAGACCGCGCACAACGGCCATCAACGCGCTAAAGCGAAGACGGCCTGTGCGCTCGAAACCTCGCGGCGATGTTAGAGTCAAGAGTCAGGAGAGCTGTCCCATTTAGACCATGCCTTGCCTGCTTGCGCTGCTTGCCGTCGCCTTTCCGCGAATCGCGATTGTCCTCTTGTGGCTGTTCACAAACTTCTTCACTCACGTCGTGTACCCCATCAATACTGCCGTGGTCGGCATTCTGGGCTTCTTGTTTTTGCCGCTCACGCTGATCGTCTACACGTTCTTCGAAAATACGAACCGAGGCACGGCGCTAACCGCTACCCAGCTCATTTTTGTATTCATTGCCGTGGTAGTCGATCTGGGGCTGGTGGGTGGCGGATACCGGAGCAGGCGCTCCACTTAGCGCACAGGGCGTCTGCTGCCTGTTGTGCGTGGTCTGGCTAAAGCACGCGTCGAGGCTTCCGGACTCCGCCTGAGAATCGGCCGTGGGATCGCCTACTAGCTTCTGGTGGCACTCTTCCGGACGTTCAGCGCGGCCATTCAGGGCATCGATGCGCACGTCATCGACGTGGAAGTGGATATGTACCCGGCCGGCTCGAATCGAGATTTTGTCACGGTCGGCATGCCGGATGCGGCGGTCAAGGAAAGCCGGGAGCGCATCAAATCCGCGCTGCTGAACTCAGGCTTCGGATATCCGAGCAAGTCGGTCACTATCAATCTCGCGCCAGCCAACGTGCGCAAAGAAGGCGCGGGTTTCGACCTGCCGATGGCAACGGCCATTCTCGGCGCGATGGGGACGGTAGGCCGGACGGACGATTATATGATCGTGGGCGAGCTATCGCTCGACGGCAGCTTGCGGCCGGTTCGGGGCGCGTTGTCGATTGCGGTCTGCGCGGCGCGGAAAGGCATTCGAAATTTGCTGGTTCCCTACGACAATGCCGCCGAAGCGGCGGTCGCGGAGGGGATTCGTGTTTTCGGGCTCAGGCATTTGGCGGAGGTGGTGCAGTTTTTGAATGAGCCCGACGGTTTCTGCCCCACGGCTCCCACCATTCCCGAAGCGCATCTCAACGACCTTGGCGTTCCGGATTTCAGCGATGTGCGAGGCCAGACCATGGCGAAGCGCGCGTTGGAAGTGGCGGCCGCGGGCAACCACAACGTGCTGATGATCGGTCCGCCCGGTTCCGGCAAGACGATGCTCGCCAAGCGGTTCGCAGGTATTCTGCCCAAGCTGACGTTCCGCGAGGCGCTGGAAGCGACTCAGATTCACGGCGTGGCGGGCGTGCTGCCGGCGGTAATCCCATTTTGCGCACTCGTCCGTTTCGCGCGCCGCACCACACCATTTCCGATGCCGGCCTGATCGGCGGCGGAAGCGGCAGCGCGCGCCCGGGCGAAGTGAGCCTGGCGCATCAAGGAGTGCTGTTCCTGGACGAGCTGCCGGAGTTTCCACGCGGGGTTCTGGAGCAGTTGCGGCAGCCCTTGGAAGAGGGTTCGGTCACGCTGGCGCGCAGTAATGGCACGCTGACTTTTCCGGCGCGCATCATGCTGGTGGCGGCGATGAATCCGTGTCCGTGCGGCTTCTACGGCGACAACACGCGCGAGTGCCGGTGCACGCCCGGCATCATCCAACGCTATCTCGCGAAGGTCAGCGGACCGCTGCTGGATCGCATCGACCTGCACATCGAAGTGCCGGCCGTGCCGTATAAAGAGCTGCGCAGCAAGACGGACGGGCAGACATCCGCCCAGATCCGTGAACGTGTGGAGCAGGCGCGCGAGACGCAGCGCCAGCGCGGCTGCTATAACTCCCAGATTCCACCGTCGCAGCTTCGCTCCTGGTGCGCGCTGGACGAGAGCGGCGAGCGGACGCTCGAGCTGGCGGTGCGGCGCATGAACCTTTCGGCCCGTGCGCATGACCGCGTGCTGCGCGTGGCACGGACGATCGCGGATCTGGATCATGCCGAGTGCGTTGCGGCCAAGCATCTGGCCGAAGCAGTGCAGTGCCGCAATTTAGACCGGAATTATTGGAGCTGAGGCACTTGAATTGCCGGAGCGAAAGAGGGCGCGACCAGGGCGGCGATAAGGTCGCAGCTCCGCAAGGTTGCTGCGGACCATTTCCAGTAGCTCATTCCTTTTTCCAACTGGGTGATCCGGGAAATCAACACGTTCGTGTCGCACCGTGCGGTAAATTGATCGCCACCGCTTTTTCAGCGTATTCGGCGATAGGGCAAGTTCGGCACAGATCTCCCGATCAGATCGATCTAGCAGAGCTAATTCAAGAATCTTTTGTTGCGCACGCGTAAAAGAGAAGTCAGGTCGCGCAGAAAGTAAAGCATGAAAGGGCCAACCGGCCGGATTTTTGATTGCGTGCTCTTTCCCCACTCTGAATCGGGAGACAGTGTCCCCACCGATTCCTTCTCTCTGCCAGATGAGTTCGAGGCCTGTGGCCGCCATCACGGCGGTTCTTACAGGATCGGAAAACTCTACCCAAACCTCCTTCAACTGATAGCCCATGTGGAAGAAGTTCCAGGTTTCAACAAATTTGCTCGCCGGTAACGGAGCGCGAGGATTCGTTGGATCAAAACCACGAGGTGCACCAAAAAAATTCAGCAAACGGAGGTCGCCTCGCTCGTTTGCCTCAGCGATTTGTCGATAACCGAGAAAGCTTCGCGTGCCCTTCAGCTCGCGAGAAAAGGCTCGCTCCAGCAGAAACTCATCGAAGCGCGAACACGCATTGTTAAGAACTGTTGGTTCGAGAAATCCTGAGCCACCGAACAACAGCATCAAGCGTGATTCAGTCTCTTCAATCACACACAGCAATATCCGTTCTCGACGAAACAGCTCATGGAGCAATTGCGGTAGGTATCGCCAGGTCGTTTCAGACACCATAGCGCGATCCGGCTGGAGCAAACCACTTGAAAAGGCGCGGCCGATGTCTTCGGCTCTCGCACGCCGGAAAGAAACCATAAAGAACGCGCCAGTCTCGAACGCCGGGAAGCGCCTAAGTTACCCCTCGGGGGTAACAGTTTGACACGCGACGGTACCGATTCTATCATCGCTGGTCATGGAACTTAGTAGCCTTATATTCGTCTCAATCGGCGGATCGAAAAAGGCGATTCAAACTGATGCGATCAGGACTTTTCGGTGTGTACTGACCGTTGCCGGACTGATTGCGCTGATCCCCTGCAAATCCCTGCCGGCCGACAGTTTATCGGGCGACACGGTCACGGTTGATCCTAGCAGCAAGAACACTGGCACGCTGGCAAGTGCGCTGTTGTTCGGCGGCCCGTTCACAGTGGACGTATCGCCTGTTCACGGCGGGATCACCAAGACTTTCCCGACCTCCACCGGTATCGCATCGAATCGCGGAACGACAGGTGACAACATCAACGGGCTGGACTTTTACACCCCCGGGACCATACTGACACAGTTCAAGCCGAATCGGAGCATGAGCATCACGATGGGCGGAAGGATCGGGATCGGCACTCCGAATCCCGAGCGAGACCTGGAGATCGATGATGCGATGGCGGACGCCCAACTTGGGCTCAAAGGTAAGAACGGGATGTTGTGGACCATTCAGAGTTCACAAGCCGTAACCGGAGCGAATGCGAACCTAAGCGGGACCTTCCAGATCATCGACGGCAACGGGTCAAGGCGGCTGGCGATCGATCAAACGGGGAAGGTGGCGGTGGATGTGCTGCAGATCAACGGCGGGTCCGACGTGGCTGAGCCTTTTCCTGTTTGGCAGCAGCACGTCACAAAAGGCTCAGTGGTGGTGATCGATGAGATGCATCCGGGACAGCTGAAGCTCTCCAGCAAGCCGTATGACACGCAAGTGGCGGGGATCGTGAGCGGAGCCAGCGGAGTGAAGCCGGGTTTGAGTTTACAGCAGCGTGGTTTCAGCGACGGACAGGATGTGGCGCTGTCTGGACGGGTGTATGCGCTGGCCGATGCTGGCCGGGAGCCGATTCATCCGGGCGACCTGCTGACGACCTCGAGCCGGGCGGGTTACTGCATGAAGGCGGTGAACCGTGCAAAGTCGCAGGGCGCCATTCTGGGTAAAGCGATGAGTCCGCTCGAGAGTGGGCAGGGCACGATTCTGGTCCTGGTAAGCCTTCAGTGAGAAGATGCCGATACTTGGGGAGGGTGCCGGTGGGCGCTTACTCTGTGCCTCGGCTCGCCAGCCGCTCAGAACGTCGGACCCGACGAGCAGCGCTTCGACGAGCCGGTGTACACGCCCATCAAGCTTGTAGCGAGTAACGGGCCCGCGGTTCTGTATTACAGATGCGAGAACATCCGAGGTGTGCAGTGATCGTGATCAGGAAAATTACGTCGTTCCCACTGCTGTTGCCGATAGCAACGCTCACAGCCAATCTATTTGCTCAGGCGCCCCCACCGGATGCGAGCCAGTTAGCGCAAAGATTTCGTCCGTATATCAAGACAAGCCTGAACGGCAGCACGAGCGAAGAACATCGCCCGACGAACTGGGAATGGTTTCTTAGCAGAGCATCGCTGGTTAGCGGATATGTGAATCGGACAGATTCGAACTGTGCCGGCTACGGCACGGACGACCAATGGCCTGACGGTACGGTGATGACCACTTCTAACGGAACGCCCGCGAATGGACCTTTCTTTAGCACCCACCTGGCGGCCCTTCTTCAATTCGCCGGCTCGGATCTTGCAACGCCTGCCGGCAGAAATGGATATGTTAACAGCTATGCACTACACTTGGACGACCCTGCTTCAAAAAGCGGGGAGCCCTGGGACGCGGTGGTCAACCAGGGCCACGGCATCTACGCTCACGTTCAGGAAGTGCTCGATACAGACGGGACAACGGACAAGCGACTCGTAAACATTGAATACACCGTGCTCTGGGCGTACAACGCGGGCACTTGCAGCTATCACTACGGCGACCTCACCACGGTTGTGGTTGTTTACGACCGAGATGCCGATCTTTTGACCCGAATTACGTATTCGATTCATGGACATGCATTGGAGAGTTTCCGCCTTGCATTGCCGCAGAACATTGAGCCCGCAACTCTAAAGGGTCAAGACATCAACGGAAACCCGCTAAGCGCCCAGACGGTAAGTCTTGGAATCGCCGATGCGGACGCATACCACCACGCCGACACCAGTACGTACAATCCCTCGGCAAACTACCTTTACCTCGCGAAAGATCCGGTGACCTTGCGCTACGAACATCCTGTGGTATTCGCAGAATTCGACGACCATGAGTTCTGGCCGAATCCCGATGGTTTTTTTGAAATTCCGGTTATTACCGTTGCGCTTTCGGCTGACCACGAAGGCGCAGGTGTTTCGTTTCTTCCCGCCGAGGTCCAGATGCTGGGTTCAGCCGACATGCCAGCTCCGGGTCACGCGCCCTTCCTGCATTTCAACGGCAGATTTGGAACCGACCCAGCGTCCATTGTTCTGCACAACACCTGGTACTATCCAAACGGCCGAGGGAATTCGCCCTTCCCGCTAGGTTCCGGGACAAAGTTCACGGACCCCGATCCCTATACAAACCTGGGCGCGCTGGAGTGGCCGCCGGCGCACGCCTACGCGAATCAACCTGTAACCGGCTACGTTAAGCCCCAAAGCACTTCATATCGATTGAACGACTCCAAACTACCGTTCCCCGACGTCCCGGCCGCGCTCTCTTTCGTTCCCAAAGGAGGAACCGTTTCGATACAGCCGGGTAGCTACCCTGGCGGCCTCTTGATCGACCATGCAGTTCTGCTGATATCCACGGGGCCCGGGCCCGTTACGCTGGGAGGGCACTGATCCAGAATAGCGGAACCTGCATGCAGAGCCATTGCAGCTGTAACCTTCTTCCCAGCCGCCATCCTCCTCGACGCCTCGCTTTGGTAAGCGACCCTGTAAATCTCCCAGCGACCGTGTAAGAAGGGCGGGTACCCAGCAATAAGTAAGCAACTACATTTGTATCGACAACCGCTTTCATTCTCTACCGGCTGCGATCCACTTGCCGATTTGCCTGGCGGTTGGCCGGCGTTTTTTGTCCAGACCACGCGGCTTCAATCTGGTCGAGAACCGAATCCCGCTCAGCGACATGCTGTTCGAGAAGCTCGCGTATTTCGTGCTCCATGGAGTGCCGTCTTTTCCGTGCGAGTGATTTGAGCGAGGTCACGACCCGTGCTGGCACATTCCGGATGGTCAGCGCTGGCATCGCCCATGCGAGCACTCTGCTAGCGCCTGGGCAGCGGTAGATCGAGCAGAGTACATGGCTTGCCGCGTTAAACTAAAAAGAAGCCCCTTGCGACTGGAACTTGCTACTTGACCTCTCCGACTGTCCTTGAGGCCCCGGTGGATACACGGGCTGCCGCCCAGCGTTCGTTCCTGCTGGTTTTCGTGTGCACGCTTATCGGCGCGGTCGCTCAGATCCTGGTTAAAGAAGGTACCGGGCACCTCGGCGCAGGTCATATCACGCTCGGAGATGTCGCTCGCCACCCTGGCCTGTTTTTTAGCTTCTGTATCAGTATCATCACCAATTTCCAACTGTTTTGCGGCTACCTGCTGTACGGCGTGATGACCTTCTTGATGGCTCTTGCGCTCAAGGGCCGGGAGTTGTCTCGACTGTTTCCCATCATTGCGCTGACGTATGTCTGGGTGACGATACTGTCCGTGTTCCTACTCGGCGAGCATATGAATTTCTTCCGCAGCATCGGGATTGCCTTCATCGTGGGTGGCGTATCCGTCCTGGGTTTGAAGAAGTAAATGCATACGCCGGCAAGCTCGATTGTCCTGGTTCTGTTCGGATCCTTCATCGGCTCCTTTGGCGCGGTGTTCCTGAAACTCGGCGCGGAGCACATGCAAGGCAGCCTGGCGCGCATCCTGAATAACTACTGGCTGGCGATTGGCATCGCGCTGTATCTGCTCTCGTCGGTTTTCTATATCATGGGCGTCGCGCAGGGACAGCTCACGGTTTTGTATCCCATGGTGTCGCTCGGCTATATCTGGGCGATCCTGTGGGCGCGCCTGTTCTTCAAAGAACCGTTTACGCTGGCGAAGATAGGCGGCCTGTTGATGATTGTATTCGGGGTCGCGCTGATCAACTTCGGCAACGCTTAGCTCCTAAGTAATCGTCCGGCACAACGGAGCGGCCCGCCGGCATTTACTTAGATCGACCGGGCGGCGGCTCCGCCCTGTGCCGGGCTAGCTAGCGGCGCGCATCCGCACCCTTTGCGCCGCTTACGTGCTTGCGCCAAGTTGCTGCGAAGCTCACCAGCGCTTTGGGCAGGCAGCCGCGCACCGCCATTTTAGTTACGGCCAGCGCGACCCAGAGGAAGAAAGCGACTGTGATCCAGACCCGCGCACCGTTGCCGAAAAACGCGGGCAGCACGAACTGCGCGGCGAATAATACGAACATCGCAAGCGCTTCCCGCCAATCGAATTCCATGTTGAGCAGAAAAGTCAACCCGACGCAGCTTTGCCCAATGGTGAGCAGCAGCTCGGATTGCTGCTGGCCGTCGAGCGGAATGGCAGAAAGACCGCCGCGGCCGAGTGAGAACGTGATCGGCAGCAAGGCGATCAGCAGCGTCCATTGGTTGATGTTGCTCGAGGCGATATTCATCAGGCCAATGGAGGCGTTCTCCTCCTGGCGGGCAAAATAGAAAGTGGACGCCAGCTCCGGGAATTCGGATACCACCGGCGCGAACCACTGAATCACGAGGAAGCTTGGGACGCCGATGGCGCCGGCGAGCGCGATCAAGCTGCCGAGAAACGGCTCGGCGGTAAAGTAAATCAGGCCGCCGCCCGCGGCGAAACAGCCGGCGATGGAAAGGATGCGCCAATGCCGGGGCGCCGTTGTCATGGCGCGGGGAATCGCTTCCAGATCCTCAACACCTTCATGTTCCTGTGGCGGCAGCCTGGTCAGCAGCCACAGATAGCCGGCGTAGAATGCGGTCAGCACGCACGCGTCATAGATTTGCAAGCTGCCCTTCCACCAAATGAGGACGGCGTACAGCAAGGGAAAAGACAGGCCGATTACCTCAACGCTTTGCTGTGGGTCGAGTTCGATTCGTCGAAGCGGTTTCTGGTGGCGGCGGCGATGGACGATGGCTGCCGTTGCGTAGATCATCGGCCATGCCAGACCGGTGAGCAGCCGTAGCGCGCCAGTCAGATTGGCCAGTAGAAGGCCCGTTTGCTGGCGCCAGGCGAGCACTGCTTCGACAGCAAACTCCGGCAGTGTTTGCATCCAGGCCAGAATCGCCAGCGCGAAGCCTTGCGCCACGAAAAATTGAGCCGACTCCGCGCCCCAGGTAATCAGCACCGATGCGATCAGGATGCACGGCGCGGTCCAGAGCACTGCCCACGGACTCGAATGATACAAAGGCGCTTCGAACAGGAGGAGCGCAAGCGCGCTGAATCGAGGCCGCAATATCCCACATGGTATCGCCCACAGCCTTCCTTGCCGGTAGGATGAAGATGATGGCGCATAGGTGCCACTGAATCGAAATGCCTGTCTTCCAGGTCCGGACTCCTCAGCACACGTACCCTGCCATCGTTGAACGCGGCCTTTTGCAGCGCGCATCCGGCTTCGTTCCTCATGCCGCGGGCGAGCGTTTTATCGTTACCACGGAGGATGTCTGGCGCCTTCACGGCCAAACACTCGAACAGCAACGGAAGGTGGAAAATCACGTTCTGTTTTTGCGGCCCGGAGAATCGAATAAACGCCTCGCGACCGTGGAAACTCTGGCCGGGCAAATGGTGGAACAAGGGGCCGACCGAACCAGTATTGTGATCGGATTCGGCGGCGGCATCGTTACCGACGTCGCAGGTTTTCTCGCGGCCATCTTCATGCGCGGAATCCCGGTGCTGCAGATACCGACCACGCTTCTGGCTCAAGTGGATGCCGCGGTGGGCGGCAAGACCGGTGTCAATCTGGCGGGCGGCAAGAATCTGATCGGCAGCTTTCATCAGCCGCTGGCGGTGTTGATCGATCCCGACGCGCTTACAACTCTTCCGCCGCGCGAGTACCGCGCCGGGCTGTTCGAGGCGATCAAGTGCGGCGTCATTCGCGATGGTAGTCTCTTCGCCCTGCTCGCCGACCAGGCTGACCGCGTACTCTCGATGGACACCGAGGCAGTAGATGACTTGATTGCCGCCGCCGTGCGCATCAAAGCCGAAGTAGTTTCGGCGGACGAGCGCGAAGGCGACCTGCGGCGTATCCTCAATTTCGGCCACACCATCGGGCACGCCATCGAAGCCGAAACCCAATACGCGCGCTTCTTGCACGGCGAGGCGATCGCGTGGGGGATGCTGGCCGCAACCCGATTGGCAGAATTGCTTAACTTACTGGAGGCGGCAAGCGCCAACTCCATCCGAAAAACGATCTGCCGCTACGGGCCGCTGCCGCCGGCAGACGATCTTGACCCCGATCGCCTGATTGCGCGGCTCGCAAGCGACAAGAAAACGCTACAAGGAACAGTACACTTTATCTTGCCCACCGCCATCGGGAAAGTAAGAATCGTGCCTGGAATCGCATCTCAGCTTATTCGGCGCGCGATGGTCGAATCGCTGCAGGAACACCGTTGACTACAGCCTCCGGTACCACCCCGCCGGGCACCTCGAGCGAGCGGCAAGCTGCGCAGTGGGTGCAGCGCATATTTGCCGACATCGCACCCAAGTACGATCTCATCAATCATGTCCTGTCGTTCAATATCGATCGCGTTTGGCGGAGGGCGCTGAGAAACCGGCTTGCGCCCGTGTTGAGCCGGCCGGACGCGAAAGTACTCGACCTCTGCTGCGGCACCGGCGATGTCATGTTGGACTTGCAAACGGTGGCTGCGGCGCCTGTGATGGGAGCCGATTTCTGCCATCAGATGCTGGTCTCGGCGCAGGCGAAAGCAGCACGCTCAGGGCGTCGAGCCCCGCTGTTCGAAGCGGATGCCTTGCAACTGCCAATTGCCAGCGCGACCCTCGACGCGATCTCGATCTCGTTCGGATTTCGCAATCTCGCTAATTACACCGCGGGTCTGGACGAATTGCATCGAGTGCTCAAACCGGGCGGCGTTCTCGCCATCCTAGAATTCTCACACCCTCCGGGCTTGCTCATGCGAGCCAGCTATGGTTTCTATTCGCGAGTGTTGCTGCCGGTGATCGGCTCGGTGCTGTCCGGTTCCCGCGAGGCGTATGCGTACCTGCCCGATTCGATCGGCAAATTTCCCGGCGCGGAACAATTGCGTGACATGATGGCGGCCGCCGGCTTCACCGCTACGGAGTTTCAATCCCTGACCGGCGGAGTGGCCGCTCTCCACTTGGGAACCAAATCAATGGCCGGCTGAGTTGCCCAGCGCGCGATGGATCTCCTCGCGCAATCCCAGATTCCGCACCAGGCGCAGCAAGTAGTTCGGGTGCAGCCCCAGTACGCGCGCCGCTTGCTTGTAATCTCCGTTCCCTTGCACGTACGCATCGAGGATGGCTTCGCGCTTAGCCTGCCCAACCGAATGATGGTATTTCGTACCCGCATCGCGCGGCGCCGATTCCACCAGGGTCTCCGGCAAATCCTCCGGCAACACCCATTCGGAGACTCCGAGCACGACCGCACGCTCCATCGCGTTCTCCAATTCGCGGACGTTTCCGGGCCAGGAGTACTGTATCAGTATTTCCTCGGCCTCGCGCGAGAGCCCCTCGACGCGCCGTTTGCAGCGTTCCGAAGATCGTTGTAGAAAATAGCGCGCCAGCAAACCGATGTCTTCCTTGCGTTCGCGCAATGGCGGGGACTCCAGCATGACGACGTTGAGGCGATGATAGAGATCCTCGCGGAAATTGCCTTCCTTGACCGCCGCGGCAAGGTCCAGATTGGTTGCGGCAATCACACGTATGTCCAGCGCATGCACTTGCGTTCCGCCCACCCGTTCGAACTCGCGCTGCTGCAGCACCCGCAAGAGCTTCGCCTGCACCGACGGCGCCAGCTCGCTTACCTCGTCCAGGAAGATGGTCCCGCCTTGCGCCAGCTCGAAGCGGCCGCGCTTGAGCAGAATCGCCCCGGTAAATGCGCCCTTCTCGTGGCCGAACAGCTCGCTTTCGAACAAGTTCTCGCTCAGCGCAGCGCAGTTGACGGCGACGAACGGATGATCCCGCCTGCCGCTCTTCTGGTGCAAGGCGCGCGCGATGAGTTCTTTGCCCGTCCCGCTCTCGCCGGTAATGAGCACAGTGGTGTCGCGCGGCGCCACGCGGTCGATCAGCCCCAGCAGCCGGCGAATGAGCGCGCTATTCCCAACAATTCCAGTGTTCGTCGCAATCTGTTCTTGCAGCAGAGCATTCTCCGCTCGCAATGTTTCTACTTCCTGATTGGCTTCGAATGCGATCGAAGCCAGCGACGCTATTGCCGTGAGTGCCTCCAGATGAGTCGGCAGGCGTTCCGTTTCGTGCTCCGGGATGCGGACGACTAGCGCGCCGCCCAAGACTCCCGACAGATACAGGGGTACGCCGGCCAGCCGGTTTCGCGGGTCTGCATACGCGCCTTCTTCGCAAACCCGGCGCAACAAAGCTTGCAAATCGGCCTTGTATTCGTAGTCGGACTCTTCATACCGCGCCAGCAGTTCTTCCAGGCTTGCGCCTTGCAACAGCACGCCTTGCTCGACGGGAAGCAGGTCCGCGACTAGCCGCAAGATCTGCTTCCGAAGCAGCTTGTTTTGCGCGTCATCCGCGCTTGCCGCCATGGCGCGAAACAAGAAAACCAGCGAGCACGCCACCAGCAATACCGGCTTGACCTCGGCTTCCGAGCGTACCGCGGGTTCCCGTGCCCACTCGTGCGACCGAAACATCAGGATCGTCTTTCCTACGCCGATCTGGTCGCGGTTTTCGAGCCACCTTTCTGCCGACCGCATGCCATTTACGTAGGTGCCTAGCGACGTTCGAAGATCCGTCAATACGAAGCGCTCGCCCTGTTTCCGTAGCTGGCAATGTCGCCAGCCGACTTCCGGTTCGTTGAGAACCACGGTGGAGTTGGGCGCGCGGCCAATCACGATATCGCTGTTGCTGAGAGCACACCGCGTCCCGGCCAACGGACCGTTGACGATTATTAGCTCCGCGCCCATGTGAGCCTAATGTAGCTCAAGCAGGCTTTGAGTGAAGCGCTGTTATGGGAGCGTGACCAGGTCCGGCTCGGCCTCGAGAAAGCCGCTTTCTGCTTCCGAGCCTTCGAGGTCCAGGAATCGAGTGTCCAGCAAGCGCGCGGGATCAATTCGGCCCATCGCCGAAAGCAGCGTCTCTTTGATAGAAGGATGGTTGGCTTCGAGTTCCGCGAGGATGTCGCGAAGATTGCGCCGAACCGTGCCGGTTTTCTGGGAACAGCCGCAGGGAATTACCGGCGCGCCCAGCGACGCCGCAAAATTCCGCGTCAGATTTTCCGAAACATACACGAGCGGCCGAATCAGCCGGAACTCGCGCTTGCTCGACCAGGTCGCCGCGGGCAGGGCGCTGATTCTGCCTGTGAACATGGCGTTGCGCAGAAACGATTCGCAGAAATCGTCCGCCGTATGCCCGAATGCAATCACGTTAGCCCGAAGCTTCCTCGCGAGGTCGTATACGGCGCGGCGACGGAACCTGCTGCACAGATCGCAGCCATGCTCGGGCTGGTCGGACAAAAGCTTCAGTGACGGATTGTCGCGCACATAGGTCCAATCGACGCCGCGCTCCCGCAGGTAGGCTCCAACCGGTTCTATCGGCGCCAGAAATTTCCCTTGCTCAATCGTGAAGGCACAGACGCTGAAATCGATAGGCGCGCGCCTCTGCAACCTCAGCAGCGCCTCAAGCAGCGTTAAAGAATCTTTTCCGCCCGACACGCCAACCGCCACGCGGTCGCCATCGCGAATCATCCGGAAACGGCCGATCGCCTCGCCAACCTTGCGGAGAATTGATTTTTCCAGATCCACTTCCCTCACGATAGCGCGCTACGGCGGTTAAGCGCACAGGGCGCTGGTTGCCCGTTGTGCGCGTTAACTTTGGAGCGCACAGGGCGCTGGTTGCCCATTGTGCGCGTCAACTTTTGAGCGGTGCGGGACAATTTGCACAGGATGATTCGTCGCCAATGACGGCAGTCGAGATCTCTTCGTTCGGCCCGCCCGATGTTCTGAAACCGGTCGAGCGGCCAACACTGGAGCCAAAACCGGACGAGGTCGTCATCCGGGTCGAGGCAGCGGGCGTCGCGCGCGCCGATGTGCTGCAGCGGCAAGGCAAATACCCGCCTCCGCCGGGCGCGTCGGATATTCCCGGGCTCGACGTTGCCGGAATCGTGTCGTCCATAGGCCGCGAGGTAACCGGATGGAAGCGTGGCGACCGCGTTTGCGCCATCTTGACGGGCGGCGGGTACGCGGAATTCTGCGCCGCTCCGGCCGTGCAGGTCTTACCTTTGCCCGATGGCTGGGGTGCGATTGAAGCGGCAACCCTTCCGGAAAATCTTTTTACTGTTTACGACAACCTGATCACGCGAGCGAATCTGCAGCGCGGCGAGACAGTATTGATTCATGGCGGTACCAGCGGTATCGGCACAATGGCGATCATGCTCGCGCGCGCCTGGGGCGCGCTGTCAATCGCCACCGCCGGTACGCAGAGAAAATGCGACGCTTGCCTCGCTGCCGGCGCCGCTCACGCCATCAACTATAAGCAGTCCGATTTTGTCGCCGAAGTGAATCGTCTCACCGGCGGGCGCGGTGTCGATGTCGTGCTCGATATGGTGGGCGGCCCGTACTTGGATAGAAACCTGAATGCGCTGGCGCTCGAAGGACGCATCGCCGTTGTCGCAACGCAGGGCGGCCGCAGCGGACAACTCGAGATTCACAAGCTGATGATGAAGCGCGGGAGGGTGCTCGGGTCCACCATGCGGGCCCGCACGCCCGCGCAGAAAGGCCGGGTTGCGGATCGTTTACTTCGGGACGTGTGGCCGCTGCTGCCTGCGAAAGACCCGATCCGGCCTATCATCGACTCCACCTTTCCGCTGCGCGATGCCAGGCTCGCACATGAACGTATGGAAGGCGGCGAGCACATCGGCAAAATCGTTTTGACAGTTTAATATGCGCATCGGCATCACTTGTTACCCGACATACGGCGGCAGCGGCATCGTCGCCACCGAACTCGGCCTCGAACTGGCGCTCCGCGGCCATGAGGTGCATTTCATCAGCTATGCGAATCCCATCCGCCTGGACCCGGATACGCCGGGCATCTACTACCACGAGGTGGAAGTTTCGACTTACCCGCTGTTCCAATACCCGCCTTATTCACTCGCGCTCGCTTCGCGCATGGCGGAAGTCGCCGAGCGCCACAGCCTGGATCTGCTGCATGTCCATTACGCGATTCCGCACTCGATATCCGCTCTACTCGCGCAGCAGATGATCACCACTCGCCGGCTGCCGTTCATCACTACCTTGCACGGCACCGACATCACGCTGGTGGGCGCCGACCGCTCCTATTTTCCAATTACCAAGTTTTCCATCGAGCGCTCCGACGGCGTTACCACCATCAGCGAATACATGCGCCGGCGCACGATCGAGTTTTTCGGCGTGCGTAATCCCATTGAGGTGATTCACAATTTCGTGAACTGCTCGCTGTACCGTCCCGACCCGGAGGCGCAGCGCAAGGGCCGGAAGCGCATCCTGCACATTTCGAATTTCCGGCCCGTCAAGCGCGTGTTCGATTGTATCTACGCGTTTGCCAAGGTTCGCGAGCATGTCGATGCCGAACTGGTCATGGCGGGTGACGGACCGGACCGCGGGCCGGCGGAAAATTTGGCCGCCGAACTCGGCGTCGCCGAGCACGTTCGCTTCCTTGGGAAGCAGGATCACATGGAGCGGCTGATTCCTCGCATGTACGCGCTGCATCTGCCCAGCGAAATGGAAGCCTTCGGCTTGGCGGCCCTCGAGGCGATGGCCTGCGGCGTACCGCCGGTAGCGACGCAGACAGGCGGCGTGCCCGATCTCATTACTAACTGCGCGGACGGGTTCATGGAACCGGTGGGCGATATCGAGGCCCAGGCGGCGCGGCTCACGGAACTATTGACGGACGGCGCCTTGCATGCGAATATCGCCGCCGCCGCGCGCAAAACGGCCGAAACACGGTTCTGCACCGACCTGATCATCCCCCGGTACGAGGCTTACTATGAGCGGGTTCGCGATGCGGAGGGAACCTTCGACCCTTCGGCGGTGTCTACTTAGGTAGCTGGCATTTACAAAGCCAGTAGGGGTAGAATTTCAGTCGATGGCGCGACCCTTATTGGGCAGTCCCGGTAGCTTGTCCATTTTGGCGGGCATACCGGCCGGTATCTCCGAGGAGGACGCCCGTATCCTGCGCGGCCTTCGGGCAGGCATTGACGAAGCGTACAGGGAGTTGATCGACCGATATGAACAGCCGGTTTACGGCGTGGTGTATCGGCTGCTCGATAACCCGGGCGACACCAGCGATGTGGTCCAGGAAGTTTTTTTGAAGGTGTTTCGAGGCGTGAATTCATTTCGTGAACAGAGCAGTCTTCGCACCTGGATATTTAGAATCGCACTCAATGAGGCTCACAATCACCGGCGCTGGTTTACCCGGCATTGCCGGCGCGAGGTTTCGATCGACGGCGAGCTTGGCGACCGCAGGAGCCCGTTGGAATCCGCCTCCGACCCCGGGCGTTCGCCTTTCGACCAAGCGCTCGAGACGGAGAACCGCACGCTGATCGAACGCGCCTTGGCCAGCATCAATCCGGTTTTCCGGACCGCGGTGGTGCTGCGCGATATTCAGAACTTGAGTTATGAGGAGATTGCCGAAATTTTGCAGGTTTCCCTCGGAACGGTGAAGTCGAGGATCCTTCGCGGACGGGAGGCCTTGCGGCGCGAACTGACACAACGGCCCGACCAAGGTTTCGCGGAAGCGATGGCGTAAGCAGCAAGTGATTTGAATTTGGAAAGCTGGCACTTCGATGACGTGTTGGAGCGTAAGGCGCCGAAGTACGGATTACGTGGACGGGCGGCTGCGCGGGAGTGAACGCTCCCGGGTAGCGGCGCATCTCGCTGAGTGCGATCCCTGTTCGCAGCACATTGAGGATCTGGCCTCGGTGCGCTCCACGCTGCGCGACCTGCGCGTGCCCGTCGCCCCGCCTCCGCTCCGCACCGAACTGCTGATCATGGCTTCACGCGAGCGAAAGCAGTTTCGGGATTCGCGGCTGGCGCGCCTATGGAACCGTTGGAAGTTTCGCCTGAACGAGATGATGCGGCCGCTTACTATCCCGGCAACCGGTGGAGTGCTCTCCAGCTTGGTTCTGTTTGCGGCGCTGGCGGTTACCATTAGCACCACCACACGCGCGGTCGCCTATGAAGTGCCGGTGATGTACGCAGACAAGGCGGACCCGAATCTGGTTCCCGTCGAGCTGCGATCGTCCGTGGTTTTGACCTTGTCTTTAGATGGTAACGGGCGCATTACCGATTACGCCGTGCTGGACGGATCGGATTCCTTCGTCGGGGACCCGAGCAGGTTGCAATACAACAATATTGCGCTTCCCGAATTCCGGACCGTGCTGGCTTTGACGCAGCCAGTGAGCCGCGATATCAGCATTTCGTTCACGCCGCTCTTCTTCCGTCCGTAGCGCCAGCCCGCGCAGGCGTCCCCCGCTCACGCGCTCCGGTTGATCATGGCGGTTGCCGTGGACTCGAAGTAAGTCCAAAGGATGTGTTTCGCTTCGACGGGCATGTTAGTTTCTTCCAAGGCGCTCGCCATGAGCCGAAGCCAGCGGTCGCGCGCGGGGTGATTGATCGAAAACGGTGCGTGCCGCATGCGCAGCCGTGGATGGCCGCGGTCTTCGATATAGCGCGCCGGACCCCCGAAGCGATAGACCAGAAACTCGCGTAATCTTTTTTCGGCGCCGGCTAGATTGCGGCCGCGATACAGGGGGCCGAGGATCTCGTCCTCCGGTACGTGGCGGTAAAAGTGAGCGACCAGGTCTTCAAATCCAGCCTCGCCGATGATAGAGTAGATATCCTGCTCTTCCATCCAATTTACATTATGACGTTGGCGGCTCCTAGGGTCGTCACTGAGATGAATCGATGTGGTGGATGGCGCAAAGGACATAGGCAAGGGCGCGACGCAGATCGGCCGGAAAGCGGCCATGCAATCAAGAAATCTCCGCTCAAATATTGATCCCGGCCTGCCACAGAAAATATCCAACTGCCTGCCGGAAATAGAGCCACCGGAGCTGAGTCTGGCTTGGATGCCCTGCGGGCGGGCGCGGCGATCCATAGACCTTGATCCCTTGCGCCTCAAGCAGCCGCTTCACGCGGTAAATGTGATAACCATCGCTCACCACGATGCAGGAGTGCAGGTTCGTGCGATGCATGATCTCGGCGGCAGCGTCCACGCTTTGACCGGTCGTAGAGCCCTCCGGTTCGACCAGAATCGCTTCGGACGGCACGCCGTGCTCGGTCAGGTAGGCGCGGCCCACCTCGCCTTCCGTGTAGACCGGGTCGCCGCCGGCCCCGCCTGTGGTCAGAAGATAGGGTGCAAAACCGCGGTCGTACAGCGCCAGGGCATGGTCTAAGCGAGCCTTCAAGACAGGCGAGGGCTTCCCGTGATACTCGGCCGCGCCGAGTACCAGGATCACGTCGGCGGTTTGTACCTGATCCATGGACGATTGCCGCTCGATTTGCTTTGCTAGATAGAGCAGGTAGCCTAAGAGCAGAATCGAAAGCAGGGCGAACGTGCCCGCCACCGCGCGCCTCATCATTTGGATCTTCGGCTGGCTGAAAAACGCGGCCTCATTTCTTTGAAACATTAGTTTACGCCGGGACCAAACATCTGCAAGAAATGAAGCTAACGAGCACAAAAAATCCGCTTCTACAGACTATCCGGCGAGCTGCAGCCGTCGGACGCCCTACGGAAGACGGCTTAATCGTGGCCGAAGGGCCGCATTTGCTTGAGGAAGCATTGCGCGGGGAATGGCGAGTTGAGCAGGTGTTTGCCACACCCAGCGCTCTCGACCTGCACGCGGATCTTTTGGGCCGGACACGTGCGGGGGTCGTGGAGGTCTCGGCGCGTGCGTTCGAGGCGATGGCGGCTACCGAGACAACACAGGAACTGTTGGCGCTGTTACGGCCGCGCACCTGGAGTTGGGACGATTTGATGACCCGTACTGCCTTGGTTATCTTGTTGGATACAATGCAGGATCCGGGCAACGCAGGCACGATCGTCCGATCGGCGGAGGCGTTTGGCGCAACCGGGGTGATCCTGCTCAAGGGGTGCGCGCGCGTGGCGAACGGGAAGTTCCTGCGCGCGACGGCCGGTTCCATCTTTCGCGTGCCATTTCTCGAAGGATGGGAACCCAGCCAGTTCCTGGCGCGAGCCCAGCACGACCAGCTAAGGCTTTACGCGCTTGCCGGAACAGCCGGGACAACGTTGATGCAAGCCGATTTCCGCCAGCCTTCCGTCTTGGCGGTCGGCAGCGAGGCCCACGGAATTTCGAGCGAATTGGCACGCCACATGCTACAGATTTCTATCCCGACAGCGAACGTGGAATCCCTCAACGCCGCCATCGCCTGCTCGATCGCCCTCTTCGAAGCCCAGAAGCAAAGAACCTCCCATGAGCCTATTTGAAACGGCGCCCTTACCCGGAGACCACGACCGCGAGTTGGCGGGCCGGCCGCTGGCGGATCGCATGCGTCCCCAGAGTTTAGAGGAATTTGTCGGCCAGGAGCATATTCTTGGGCCAGGGAAGCCGCTACGGGCGCAGATCGAAAGCGGCCATCTCACTTCCTTGATCTTATGGGGTCCTCCCGGATCGGGAAAAACCACCCTGGCGGCGCTCATTGCGCAGAGGAGCCACTCGGATTTCATTCCATTTAGTGCCGTGCTGAGCGGAATCAAAGAGATCAAAGGCGTCATGGCGGACGCCGAGAAAGCCAAGCGGCTGGGGCACCGAACCGTCCTTTTCATCGACGAGATTCACCGCTTTAATAAGGCTCAACAGGACGCTTTTTTGCCCTACGTCGAGCGCGGTGACGTGGTCCTGATTGGCGCTACTACGGAAAACCCGTCGTTCGAGGTGGTTTCGGCTTTGCTGTCTCGAACCAAGGTATATACCCTGCGCGCCTTGGAGCCGTCCGAGGTTGTTGTGCTGTTGCAGCGGGCTTTGGAAACACCGTTGCGTGGCCTAGGCCACTTGGCCCTAAAGATTTCCCGCGAATCTCTCGATGAGATTGCAGTAGCATCAAGCGGTGATGCGCGGGCCGCTCTGAACACGCTCGAAATAGCCGCGGAGTCGGCTCGGGAAGGAGTAATTGATAGGCAGGTCATCGCGGATGCTCTGCAGCGAAAGGTACTGCTTTACGACAAGTCGGGGGAGGAACATTATGGCCTCATCTCGGCTCTTCACAAATCGGTTCGGTCGAGCGATGCCGATGCGGCGCTCTATTGGCTCGGCCGGATGATGACGGCCGGCGAAGACCGGCTTTATCTGGCAAGGCGGTTGGTGCGGATGGCTATCGAAGACATAGGCTTGGCGGACCCACGAGCGGTGGAGCAGGCGATTGCGTGCATGCAGACGGTACACTTTTTGGGCATTCCCGAGGGAGATCAAGCGCTCGCGCAACTGACTATCTATCTAGCGCTTGCACCGAAGTCGGATGCCGCCTACCAGGCGCTGAACAAAGTGAACGCGATCATCGAAACGACCGTTGCCAGCCCGGTTCCGCTGCATTTGAGGAATGCGCCCACTGGCCTGATGAAGCGAATGGGTTATTCCAAGGGGTATAAACATGCGCATCAGGAACCAGATGCCGTCACCAACATGCAATGTCTTCCTGAGACATTGGAAGGCACTGTTTTCTATGAGCCCACTGAGCGGGGCTTCGAGCAAAAACTTCGCGAACGTTTGCAGTGGCTGCGCGAACGGCGGGCGAAAGTGGCACCTGAGCAGCCGTAACCGTAAAAACAAGATGCCCTGCTATTGTGTATGTTTAAAGATCGGAGTTATGATATCGTGTCAGAAACTGTGACTCTAGGCAGGCGCCTTGAGACTCCGGAGGTAACCACCACGGAGCGGCGGCGGTCGAGCCGCTTTCCCATTGAGCGCGAACTCCGTTATAAGACCTTGAACCAGAGGTCCGAGATTCTCGCTGGCAACGGCAAGACGCTGAACATCAGCAGCTCCGGGGTGCTGTTCACCTCCGATCACGACCTGCCGGTCGGAACGCGGCTGGAGGTCTCGATAAGCTGGCCCGCCCAGTTGAATGAGAAGTGCCTTTTGAATCTGGTGGCTCGGGGACGGGTTACGCGGCACACCACGGGCCAATTGGCGCTGCAGATTCAGCAATACGAGTTCCGAACGCAGAGCCGCCCCGGCACGGGAAAAGAGAAGTAACACCCCAGCCTACGGAGCGTTAGCCACCTGGAGCCCGAGTTGTAATTGGGCTACTATCGGTGTTGTGCGCAGACGCTTTACTCTCGCTGCCGCCGCGCTAAGCCTCCTCGTTTTGTTGGCCCTGCTTGTGTGGCAGGGTTCATTCAGCTTCTGGTTTTCGCCTCCCAGCCCCCGCGAAACCATTCTGCTCTGGTCGGTTTCCACGCTGATCTTCCTCCTGACGGTCACCCTGACGTTCATGCTGTTCCGGGCTGGCGTGAAGGCCTATATCGAGCGGCAGCAGAACAAAGAAGGCTCCCGTATCCGGTCGAAATTGTTGCTGGGCGCGCTCGCGCTCACCCTGGCCCCCACCCTGTTTTCGGCCCTGTTCAACTACGCCGTGCTCAATCGGACCCTCGACAAATGGTTCACCCAGCCGGCGCGCGGAATCGAACTGAGCCTGCAGGAGCTCGATAAATCCTATACCAAAGAAGCGCAAGAGCGGGTGCAGGCCGAAACGGAGTGGATCAGCCTGCTGCCGCAAACCCGCGAGGCGGCCCAGACGGGCCACATCGACGCTGCGTTTTTCCGCGATCTTTCGGCGCCTCGCGGCATCCGGCAGATCGTATTAACACCCCAGCAGGGCATCCCGATGCTGCTGTATCAAGAGTTCGAAAAACCGGATGCTGCGCTCCTGCGCGCGGCCGCCGACGTGATGAACGGCAACCAGAAAATAGGCGCCGTGTCCGTCTCGGCGGCAATGGCCGGGCAGCCGTCGGCCAATGAGAGTGCCTTGCAGCGGTTTATGGAAGAGCAGCAACAGCTCGGGGGCCGGAAGAAGTTTTACCACGACACCTACTTCCTCTTGATCTGCCTTCTGACCCTCTTTGTCTTGTTCTTCGCGGCCTGGTGCGCGCAGATGTTGTCGCGCCAGATCAGCGTTCCGATATCGGCGCTGCTGGGGGCGGCGCAGGAAGTGCGGCGCGGCAATCTGTCCTATCGTGTGCGCGTGAATGCGATGGACGAACTGGCGACACTGGTTCGGGCCTTCAATGAGATGACCAACGAGCTAGAGGGTAACGCCCGCGAACTCGAAGCGCGCCGGCGGTTCACGGAGGCAATCCTCGAAAGCATTCCCACCGGTGTCATTTCGGTCTCCGCCGACGAGCGGATCGAGCGCGTGAACCGTGCATTGAGCGGCATCTTCCCGCGCGAGGCCGCCTCGTCCGCCAAGCAACTGCGCGATCTGTTCTCGGGCGAGGATCTGGACGAGGTCCGATATATCCTCAAGCGCGCGCGACGTACCGGAGCCGCGGCTTGCCAATTGGAAATTCAGCGGACTTCTGCGGTCTTGCACTTGGCCGTGACCGTGGCTTCGCTCGAAGAGCAGCGCGGGTTCGTTCTGGTGCTGGAGGATACCAGCGATCTGTTGCGCGCCCAGAAGGCCGCCGCCTGGCAGGAAGTGGCCCGCCGGATTGCTCATGAAATCAAGAATCCGCTCACGCCGATTTCGCTTTCTGCCGACCGCATCGGCCGCCAGTTGCGTCGCCTGCCGCTCCCACCGGAGGCGCGCGCGATTTTGGAAGAGTGCACGCAAACCATTCAACAGGAAGTCGAAACCGTGAAGTCGCTGGTGAACGAGTTCTCACAATTCTCGCGTTTCCCTACCGCGCAACCGGTGGCCGCGGACCTCAACGAGATGGTTGAAAGCGCGCTGGCGCTGTTCACCGGCCGGCTGGATGGCATCGCGCTTTCCGTGAAGTTGGACCGCAAGTTACCGCTGGTGTTTGCCGATCGCGAGCAGTTGAAACGAGTAATCGTCAACCTGGTCGACAATGCCGCGGAAGCCATGCGGGAGTCGCCCGTGCGGCGTTTGTTGGTGGTAACCGCCCAGTCTTCGCCGGATCTCATCGAGCTCTCGGTTACCGATACCGGGTCCGGTATTTCCGCCGCGGACAAAGAGAAGTTATTCCTGCCTTATTTTTCAACCAAGAGCCGCGGCACGGGACTGGGGCTCGCCATTGTCAGCCATATCGTAACCGAACACCACGGCAGGGTTCGAGTGGAAGACAATCATCCGGCGGGCGCTCGCTTCATCATCGAATTGAATGCGTTGCCGGCCGAGGGCGCAACCGGCGAGAGCGCTGAGCTGCCAGCCGCTACTGTAAAGGTTTAGTCTCCGGGAAATGCCTGTACGCGGCCCAAAAGTTCTTGTTGTCGATGACGAGCCCGCCATTCGCCAATCCCTCCGCGGAGTGCTGACCGACGAGAGTTACCAGTGCACCGCGGTTGAGAGCGGGGAGGCGTGCCTGGCCGAGCTCGAGCGGGAATCGTATGAAGCGGTGCTGCTGGACATCTGGATGCCCGGCCTCGACGGGCTCGCTACACTGGCGCGCATTCAGGATCTTCCCGCGGGCGAGAGACCAGCCGTCATCATGATCTCCGGTCACGGGAACATCGAGACGGCGGTCAAGGCGACCAAGCTGGGAGCCTTCGATTTTCTAGAGAAGCCGCTGACCATCGAAAAAGTTAGTGTTGTGGTCAAGAACGCGGTCCAGCAGCGACGTACCGGACTCGAGCTGCAACGGCTGCGCGAAGACACCGAGCTCCCGGAGATCATCGGAGACAGCGTGCCGATGAAGGCGCTTCGGCAGCAATTGAAGTTGATGGCGGGAACCAATGGCCGCGTGCTGATCTTTGGCGAGAGCGGGACTGGCAAGGAGCTGGTCGCGCGCGCGATCCATCGCGCCAGCCTGCGCGCCGAAGGCCCGTTCGTCGAAGTGAACTGTGCTGCTCTGCCGGAAGACTTGATCGAGAGCGAGTTGTTCGGGCATCGGCGCACCAACTTGGATGGCACTGCGGATCATAAGATC
Source organism: Bryobacteraceae bacterium (assembly GCA_036269275.1). Lineage (GTDB taxonomy): Bacteria > Acidobacteriota > Terriglobia > Bryobacterales > Bryobacteraceae > Bog-105. The sequence continues at coordinate 215,615 of DATASJ010000103.1, forward strand.
GGCAAAATGCAGAAGGCGCATGGCGGCACGTTTTTCCTGAATGAAGTCGGCGATATGAGTTTGAAGACGCAGGCCAAGGTGCTGCGGGCGCTCGATGAACACCGCTTTGAGCCGGTCGGCGCCCCACAATCGGTTCAGGTGGATGTGCGGGTGATCGCGGCCACGAACAAGAACCTGGAGAAGGAGATCGAGCGCGGCAATTTTCGCGAAGATCTCTTCTATCGCCTGAACGTGATTCCATTTACCGTGCCGCCATTGCGCGACCGCGCCGAAGATATCCCGCAACTCGCGGCGCATTTCCTGCGGGAATTCGCAACCGCGTACGGCCGCAAACCGAAAGAGCTGGGCGAAGAGGCGCTTTCGATGCTGATGAATTACCACTGGCCGGGAAACGTGCGCGAGTTGCGCAACCTGATGGAGCGCATGGTCATTCTTTACCCTCAAAGGCGCGTCGAGGTGCGGCATTTGCCGGCGTTGGACGGCGCGCGCAAGCCGCAAAGCAACCCCTGGGAGGGTTTCGGCAGCCTGCATGATGTAAGAGAAGCCGCGGAGCGCGAATATATTTTGCGCAAGCTCGAAGAAACCGGCGGCAACGTTACGCGTGCTTCCGAGTTACTCGGTTTGGAGCGCAGCAACTTGTATCGCAAGATGAAAACGCTCGGCATCGCGCCGAAAGAATAACTGGTTCAAGAAAAGTCGCATCCCGCCGTCGCGGAGCATCGTATATCGCGATGTCTGTTGAGACCGAACGCATCTCGAAGCTGAACGGCGCGCCGGAACGGCCGGAGCGCAAGTACATTCTGTATTGGGCGCAGATGAACCGGCGGGTGGATGCGAACCATGGCCTGCTCTACGCCGCCGAGCTGGCCAACCGGCGCCATCTTCCGGTGCTCTACTACGAGGGCCTCACCTGTTCCTACGACTACGCCAACGATCGGCTGCACACTTTCATCCTCGAAGGCGTCCCCCACACCGCGCGGCGGCTGAAGACGGCCGGTATCGGCTATGTTTTCTATCTGCGAGCGACCAGGAGCGCGCCGAATCATGCTCTCTACGATCTGGCTAGAGATGCAGCCGCGATTGTGACGGACGATTACCCCGCCTTCATCGCCCGAGACCACAATGCCCGCGTGCCGCCAAGGGTGGATGTTGCCTATTATGCGGTGGATTCAAGCTGCATCGTTCCGATGAAACAGATTCCGGAGCGGCAATACGGCGCCTACACCATCCGGCCCAAAATCAAGCGGCTTCTGCCCCGCTTCCTTAAACAACCAGACGTGCTGCGCGTGAAGCGGCGCTATGAAGGCCCTGTTCCGGCCCTTCACACCGAGATTACCCGCAACAACATCGCCTCTCTGGTGGCCTCCTGCGAAATCGATCATTCGATTCCGCCTTCGGTGGCGTTTCGCGGCGGCTGTATGGAAGCCGGGAAGCTCTTGGATTCGTTTTTGGCTAACAATCTCGCAAGATACGCCCTCAAGCGCAACCAGCCTTCCGAACACGCGACCTCGCACATGAGCCCGTACCTGCATTTTGGGCAAATCTCTTCACTCGAGATTGCGCTTGCCGTCCAAGCATACGCGAAACGGCATAAACTGATCGCCGACGAATATCTGGAAGAGCTGATTGTCCGGCGAGAGTTGGCCTTCAACTATGCCGCACATGTGGACAAACCGGGGAGCCTGGAGAATTTGCCCGATTGGTGTCAAGTCAACCTGCGGAAGCACGCGCGCGACAAGCGCGACCCGGCCTATACGCCGGAACAGTTGCAACGCGCCGAAACGTACGATGAATTGTGGAATGCGACGCAGAAGGAGATGCTGTTTCGCGGCAAGATCCACGGTTACTATCGAATGTATTGGGGTAAAAAGATTATCGAGTGGTCGCGCACATATCAGGAGGCGGTAGACACGATGATCGACATTCACGGCCGGTATGCGCTGGACGGCCGCGACCCGAACACCTACACCAATATTCTTTGGTGCTTCGGCTTGCATGATCGCCCGTGGTTCGAGCGGCCCATCTTCGGCACCATGCGATACATGTCTCTTGAGGGAATGAAGCGGAAAACGGATACCGCCGCTTATATCGAAGAGATCCGGCAGCTTGATCGATGAACTACCTGATTACTGGCGCTACCGGGTTTATCGGGACGCATCTGGTCGCGTTCCTGTTGTCGCGCGGCGATTCGGTGAACTATCTCGGCCGTCAACGCAGCCGGAGCATGGATTCGCGCGCGGCTTTTCACTGCTGGAATCCGGGCGAGCTGCCGCCGCTCGGAAGCGTACCCAGGCTCGACGCGGTCATTAATCTCGCGGGCGAGCCTGTCGCGCGGCGCTGGAATAGCGAAGTCAAGCGGCGCATTTGCTCGAGCCGGGTCGATCGCACGCGCCAGTTAGTGTCGGCAATCTCGGGGCTGAAATACAAGCCGGCGGTGTTGGTTTCGGCATCGGCCATTGGTTATTACGGCGATCGCGGCGATGAGGTGCTTACTGAGAGCAGCGCGGCGGGTTCCGATTTTCTCGCCCAGGTGTGCGTCGATTGGGAGCGCGAGGCAATGTACGCCCGCGAATCCGGCTTGCGCGTAGTGACGGTTCGCATCGGGACTGTCCTCGGGCGCGAGGGTGGTGCGCTGAAAAAGATGCTGCCGCCCTTTCGCCTGGGTTTAGGCGGAAGGTTTGGCAACGGCCGGCAATGGATGTCCTGGATTCACGTGCACGATTTAGTCCGGCTTCTTGTGTTCGCTGCTGAAAGAGCGGACGTCGCCGGTCCTTTGAACGGCAGCAGCCCCGAGCCGGTTACGAATGCCCGGTTCACCAAAGCACTGGCGCGCGCCGTTCATCGCCCGGCCCTCTTCCCCGTGCCCAAGTTCGCCATGAAACTCGCGCTCGGCGAAGCGGCGCATTTTCTCTTCGCCAGCTCGCGAGTCATGCCCGAGAGAACCACTCAGGCCGGGTTTGAGTTCGATTATCCGGAGCTCGACGAAACCCTACGGCAGGTCTTATAGAGCGCTTGTATCGCCATACAGTTGTACGTACAATAGTAATCGGTGGAATATGAGTGGAGTGCAGCGAAGCAACTCATCAATGTACGGAAACATGGCGTTCGTTTCGCCGACGCGGTCCAAGTGTTCGAGGACCCATGCGCTATCACCATCACGGACGACGGATCGGCAGAGGACGAGCAGCGATTTGTAACCATCGGAATCGACGCGTTGGCGCGCGTACTGGTGGTTGTTTACACCTATCGGGGTGAGAATATTCGGCTCATTTCCGCACGTGAGGCGGAGGCACACGAAAGGAAAGAATATGGAGATCCATGAAGACATACGACTTCAGTAAAGGTAAGCGCGGGCCCGTGGCCCGAGTCCCGGAAGGCAAAGAAAAGATCACGATTCGATTGGACAAGGAGATTCTCGACTGGTTCAGGGAACGGGTCGACAACGCGGGGGGCGGGAACTACCAAACGCTGATCAATGCGGCACTCCGCGATTATATCGATGGAAAATCTCCGAGCTTGGAGGCGATGCTCAGGCGCGTGGTTCGGGAAGAACTGAACAAAGTTCATGCGGCCTAGGCGCTCGCATCCCAGACACACATGTTATCTTTGAGTTATATGGCAATCCCGAATGTAAAGCGCTTTCGGCCGTTTTGCCCGACTTGCAACGAGAATTTCACGATTATGGCGGTCCTGCCAAAGGATGCCGATGTAAACGCCTACCTGGCGGATGCCGTCGCGCGCCACGACCACAAGGCCTATCAGGAAGCCAAACAACAGCACTTCAAAGTTCGCGTCGGCCAGCAAAAACAGAAGAAAGCCAAGTAAGCACTTCCACCCTATTTTCTTCCAGCCCGCAGGTTGCCGGTTACGACGGCTTGCGGGCTTCGAGTATCCGGAGACCCCTGGCGGCTGCCATCGAGACCGCCGGATCGATATCTCTCGAAAGTGTCTTCAGCACCGGAATGACGTCCTCATTTTGGCTCCCGGAAAAAACTGCGCAAAGAGCGATCTTTTGGTCGCGGGTGGCCTGAGCGACCAGGGGAAACAGAGCCCTCCGGACTTCGTCGCGCCTGGCCAGCTCGCTCAGATACGGCTGCGCAACTCCCGACCTGCCCTTGGCATCCAGATTTTCCACCAGATAGGGCAACGGGCTGAACTCGGAGGTGTCCACCTTGCCTTCATCCACCAGCGCAAACGCCGCCGCCAGGTGCACTCTCCAATCCGCATCTTTTTCGTTGTAAGCCTCATCGAGGGCCGGAGTGTCTTCGGGATCCCGGATGCGGCCCAGGCCCTCGAGCGCCGAGGCGCGCAGCTCCGCGTCGTTATCCTTCAGATAGCCCTGAAAGGTAGCGCGATCGGCGGGAACCGCAAGCATCGCCAGCGCTTCGAGCGCCGCATGCCGCACGCGGTCATTGCGGGCGTGCGACAGCGCGGAGCGCACATCCGCGGCGGCCGCTTCGCCGTGCAGGATACCCACCGTTTCAAGCGCCGTCGCTTGAATACGGTCATCCAGGTCGTGCGTCAGAAACAAGATTCCGGGAACGGCCGCGGCAGCATGAATCTTTTGCAGCGCAACCAGGCTTTCGAACAGCGTCTGATTGTCCTTCGAGTGCAGCGCTTGAATCAGCGCCGGAACGGCAGCGCGGTCACGGAGAATGCCCGCAGCTCGCGCGGCATTGGCGCGCGCATCCGAGCCGGCAGCCGCGCCGATCTCATCTGCCAGCGCCTGCGCCACTTCGGGCCGAATCGTAACGTCCGAATCGATGACCTGATCGTTGCGCGAAGAAAAGAAACCCTTCACCTGCCGCACGCCGCGCGTCAGGGGCCCCGTCAAGCCGCCCTTTACCACGTAACCCGGCACATAGTAATTGATCAGGCCGTCGGTTGCGCGGATTTGCACCTCTGAATCGGTGTCGTGCGCCGCCTTCGCCAAGGGCCCGAGACTTCGCTCGGTGTCCAGCTTGACGATCGCCTTCACCGCTTCAATGCGGATGTCGCGATTCGGATCCCCGAGATACTCGGCAAGCGCGGGAACGGCTTGTGAATCTCTTTTCGCCAACTCGCGGATGCGCTGAATGCGTTGGTTGGCGTTATATCCTTCCTCGCTCTGCGCAACCAGGACGGCGGCAAGAGAAAGGGCGCACGCGGCGGCTCGAAAACAATCCAGGAGCATATTTGAAGTTAAACCGGCTTAGCGGATCACTTCAACGGTTATCTTATGCGGAATCAGGCCGGCCTCGTATCCCAAATCCAGCAGCTTCTGCGCGGCGCGCGGAACAATGTCGCCGCCGTTGATGGTGTGATGATTTACGTACATCCCGACAAACTGCTCCGCCAGCGCCGGCTCCAGGTCGCGTGCAAACTGCATGGCGTAATTCAGCGCCTCCTCGCGATGATCCAGCGAATATTGAATGCTCTCCCTCATCAGCCGCGAGCATTCGGCCTGAATATCGGCCGGCAGGTTCCGCCGAAGCGCGTTCGCGCCCAGCGGCAAGGGAAGCTGGTATTTCGATTTGAACCACTTGCCTAAATCGACCACGTTATGCAGCCCGCTATGGCCATAAGTAAGCTGTCCTTCGTGAATCACCAGGCCGCCATCCACCGCGTGCTCTTTGACGGCATCGAGGATCTCATCGAATGGAATCACCACATGTTCGAAATCCGGCTGAAAGAGTTTCAGGGCCAGAAAGGCGGTCGTCATGGTGCCGGGCACAGCGATTTTCTTGCCCTTCAGATCGTCGGCCGCCATATGGTGCGAGCTGACCACCATCGGGCCGTACCCATCGCCTACGCTCGAGCCGCTCGACATCAGCACGTACTTGTCGGCCACGTACGGATACGCATGATAGGAGATCGCCGTCAGCTCGTAAAGACCCTGCGTGGCCTTCTGGTTGAGCGACTCAATGTCTTCGAGCACATGCCGAAACGTCAACAGACGCGACCGCAGTTTCTTAGTGGCCAAGCCGTAAAACATGAACGCATCGTCGGAATCCGGACTGTGAGCGCAGGTAATTTCCAACGGTGTGGAGATGCTCATGGCAAGGGTGTCAGCGAAAAAGGAATACTCAGTTTAACAGAGGCTTGCCAGGCTTCCCGTCGCTGCCTTACCAGCCGCTTACTTCGGAAGGGCGGCCTTTAGCGAAAGAAGTTGCGGTTCCAGAATTTCGAGGTTATGCTCCAAAGCGGAAAGCGCTTGGCGGCATTGCGCGCCATTCGGCCCTTTCGCCGCCGTCTCGAGCTGTTGCGCTTGAAACCGAGCCTGCTCCGCATGAAGGCTGGCGAAAGATCCCTTAATCGTGTGGGCCACTCGCCCCAGGCGTTCAAAATCTTGCGCCGCGAGCGCCTCCCGCATCTCGAGAATTTGGCCGGGAGCTTCGGAAAGGAATAGATCGATGATTTCCGCCATCAGATCGTCGTCATTGCTGACCTGCGCGCGAAACTGCTCCACTTCAAAAACGGGGAACTCGGGCGATGCATTCACAGATGGTTCTCCAGCGCGAGCGATAGCTGCCGCCAATCCGGTTACGGTCTCGAAAAGGACGGCAGGTTGGAACGAATCGGCCAGATACGCGTCGACGCCCAGTTCACCGGCGCACCAATCTGCTCCGTCGGGCACGTTCGAAGAGAGCGAAAGGACCGGCGCAGGCGTCCCCGCACGCTGGCTCCGCTCGAGCTTTCGGAGTTTGGCCGTAAAATCCGCCACGCCCTCGGGCGGCAGCGCGGAACCCAGCAGTACGGCATCGAATTTCTGCACCAGCAATGCCTCGGTCGCTTCCTCCAGCCCGGCCGCCGGTAACGCAGTGTGCTGTGCATTGGTGAGCCGTTCCGCCAGATGCTCCGCTTCGTATAAATCGCTGTTCACGACCAAAACTCGTAACGTGTTCATCCAAACATCCTCCGGGACGGCTCGGCCCGTTGCCACACACCGATCTAGGGCTGATTCGGCACATTTCCGGGCAACTTTAATTCCCGCTCATCTACCTTATATTTATGTTGTATACTTACCATTTAGTGGGGGTGTGCCTTCCCTAGTCTCACGACTCGCACCGTCATATTTCAACGCAGCCGCTGGGCTAAAGCGTTGCTGTCCTCCATCGAAGCCAGTTCGGCCACCCTTTTCAATTTAACTTTCCCCGATCAGTGCAGGCTCTGTGAGCAGCCGCTGAAGAATATCTCGCGGCTACCCGTCTGCCCGTCTTGCCTTGCCCTTCCGGCGCCCCTCGTGGCTGACTTTTTCTGCCGGGCTTGTCGAACGCCTTTCGTGGATGCCTATCCGCTGGACGAATTCGACCTCTGTACCGTCTGCCGGGAGAGCCTGGTGAATTTCGACACCGTGTACTCTTTCGGCAGTTACGAAGGTCCCCTCCGCAAGCTCATTCATCTCTTCAAATACGGGAAAGTAGAGACGCTGGCGCAGCCGCTCAGCCGGTTGCTGATTCGCTCCCTGCCTCTCGACCAGCGCTTCGATATGGTCGTCGCCATGCCGATGCATTGGCGCAAACGTTGGGAACGGGGCTTCAACCAGGCGGAACTGTTAGCCAAGCCGGTTGCCAGGCGTTACGGCCTGAAACTCGCCACAAACCTTCGGCGCGCGCGCCACACGAAGGCGCAGGCCGGCCTCACCGAAGCGCAGCGGCTGGCCAACGCCAGAGACTCATTTCGCGTCCGGCGTCCGGCAGCGATCGCCGGGAAGCGTGTACTCTTGATAGACGATGTATTCACGACGGGCGCCACGTTGCGGGCCGCCGCAGCAGCGCTGAAAAAGGCGGGCGCGGCACACGTTTCGGCCCTGACTTTGGCGCGTGTGGATCGCAGAGGTTTCGATGCCGGTTCAGCATCCGCCGGAAAAGCGGTGCGGGCGGCGGCGCTTGCGGGCGCGGGAGTGAGCTAGCGCGGAGTCAAATATTTCGGGAGCGTGTCTTTAGGATGCATAGTCCGGAGCGACTTCATAGGCCTGTCCTCGTACTGAACGCCAGTTACGAGCCGATCAATATCTGCGCGGCGCGCAGGGCGGTTGTACTGATCCTGAAAGGCGTCGCATCAGCCGAAGAGTTGGCGCCGTCGCAGGTCCATTCGGCGCGGCGTACCCTCGGCGTACCCTCGGTTATCCGCTTGCTCGAGTACCGCCGGATTCCCCGCCAGACGCGTGCTCTCTCGCGCAAGAACATCCTGATGCGCGACCGCTATACCTGCCAATACTGCCACCGCACCCTGCCCTCCGGCGAAATGACGCTCGATCACGTGATCCCCCGGTCGCGTGCCGGCGAGACCACCTGGGAAAACCTGGTCGCCTGTTGCCATCCCTGCAACAACAAGAAGGGCAGCCGCACTCCGGAGGAAGCCGGAATGAAGCTGTTGCGCCCACCGCGCCCGTTCACGTTGCATACCAGCCGCCATCTGATGCGCTTGCTGGGGCGCAGCGACGACCAATGGCGCAAGTACCTGTTCTATTCGGATTAGTCGCAGTTACGCGGGGTGGCCGTTCGGCGAGGCGGGACCCGGCTCTTTCGGCCGGTCGCTCTTCTCTTTGCCGCCGCCGCCGCCCTTGACGGGGCTGATGATGACGTGTGCGTTGCGTCCTTCCAGGCGCGGCTGCCCTTCAATCGCCCCTACGCCCGCCAGATCCTCGGCGAACCGCAGCAGCAGCTTCTTGCCCAGGTCCACGTGCGCGATCTCGCGTCCCCGGAACTGCACCACCGCCTTCACGCGATTCCCCTCCTTCAAGAAACGAATGGCGTGATTTTTCTTGAAGTCGTAATCGTGGTCGTCCGTATTCGGGCGAAATTTGAGTTCTTTCACCTGAATCACGTGCTGCTTTTTCTTGGCGTCGTGCTGCTTCTTTTTCTGTTCATATTGCCACTGCCCGTAATCCATCGCCTTGGCGACAGGCGGCTCCGCAGTTGGAGCAATCAATATGAGGTCCAGACCCATGTCCTGCGCGCGGCGCACAGCGGCCGGAGTGGGCATAATCTCGACCGATCCGTCCGGAAAGACAGCGCGAACCTCTTTCGCGCGGATCGCCTCGTTGACGTTTTCTCGGATTCTAGGCCGGCGTGGCGGGAGACCTCTGGGTGGATACATGCCGGACTTAACGGTTGGCGCTGACCCGCGCCTGGGGTTCGGAAAGGAAGAAATTCAAATGGTATACCTCGTTCTAGTTTACATGGAAAAACGTCTCAAAGCGCTCGTCTTGTGATCATTCTTTACGCCCTGGCTGCCCTCCTGGGCGGGGCCGTCGTCTACCAGGCGGTCGGTTCCTATATCGACGCGCGGAGATTTCCGCCCCTCGGCCGCCTGCTGAATACCGGCTCGTGCCGCTTGCATCTGCGCCAGGGCGGAACCGGCGGCCCCGTGGTTGTTCTCGAGTCCGGTGTCGCGGCGAGTTCTATCAGTTGGGCGCTTGTGCAACCGCAAGTCGCCGAGTTCACCCGAGTTGCGAGCTATGACCGCGCCGGCCTGGGCTGGAGCGGCAAATCGACCGCGCCGCGCACAGTCGAGCAAATGGTCTCCGAATTGGCCGCGCTGCTCGCTGAGGCCCAGCGTCCGCCCCCTTACGTCCTCGTCGGCCACTCCTTTGGCGGGCTCCTCATCCGCGCCTACGCTCATCTGCGGCCTGCCGAGGTCGCGGGCCTGGTGTTCCTAGATCCCGTATCGCTCCGCTTCTGGAGCGGCTGCGCGCCGGACGATCTTGAGCGTCTCCGAACGGGCGCCAGGCTAGCGCGTCGCGGCGCTCTTCTGGCACAGGTCGGCGTGGTGCGCGCGGCCCTCGCAATTCTAGCTTCGGGCGGCCGGCGTTTGCCTGCCTGGATCGCGCGCGCCAGTGCACGCCGCGCCACCGGTCTGGTCTCGAACATCGTCGGGCAAATGCAAAAACTTCCTCCCATCTACATGCCGATGATCCGCTCCCATTGGAGCAGCCCCAAATCGTTTCGCGCGTTGGCTGCTTACCTGGAATGCCTGCCGGCCAGCGCGCGCGCGGCTCTCGAAATGCCGATCCCACCCGCGATTCCGTTCATCGTCCTCTCGGCTTCCTCCGCTACCCCTGACGAGCTCCGCGAGCGCGACGAGTGGGTACAGCAAAACGCACACGCTCGCCACACGATCGTCGAAAACTCCGGGCACTGGCTCCAGCTCGAGCGGCCCGACGTTGTAATTGAAGCAATTCAGGAGTTGGTGAACGATGTCCATTCACAGCCGGGAACGTGATATCCGACTTCGTCTCCAGACACATCGGTCATGTCGCGCACTTATTCCAGCTTGCATTTTCGAAAAATGAGGCCGATGAACGTCAACAGCCCAATCGCAGATAAAGGAAGCGCGGCAGGTTCCGGCCGTACATCCGTGCTAAGTGCGTCCGTTGTATTAAGAACAAGTTGCTGACCCGAGCCGACGTCGATCTGGATATTGGGGAAAGTGAAATTCGTAAGCATAAAATTGTTGTTCGCCGCCGTCGCATCCAACGCAGTCACCAACGCCCGGGTCAGGTCCTCTTGATTCCAACCGGGTTCGCCAGCGAGCGAGCTTCCGATCTCAAGTTGCACTCCGAGCGGCTGATTCAGTTGAAAGTACAGATCGAGCGAAAAAAGGTTCCGGTGAGGTTGGAACCAAGTTTGTCACCGGCGGGTTAATAACAATCTTTCCGGCCGCGAATGCAGTGACTGACGTCGCAGACGCCTCCCGACAGGCCGCGAACGCAATAATAAGTACCGAACCGATCCGAGAATATCGAGACCAAACCTTAGTCGCCAAGAAATAAAGCCTGGCAGGCACAAAACCTCCTCAAGAGTTCACTTACAAGAGATCCGCTGTCATTCTAGGCAAATAGAGCTACGTTAAGGTATTTTGTCACTCATTTTGCGGCCGCAGCCGGCTTGGCTCAGGCGTTCAGACACGACGTATAATCTGCACGTGACTTCGAAACTCTCGGCTCTTCTTCTCGCGCTTGCGCTGCCGCTTATCTCAGCGGCGCAGCAGTTCGATTTGATTATCCGCAACGGTCACATCGTCGACGGAACCGGCTCGCCCTGGTACTCGGGCGATATCGCCATCCGGAATGGCCGCATCGCGCGCATCGGCTCTCTCGAAAGCACACCCGCGCGCCGCGTCATCGACGCCCATGGCCTCACGGTCGCGCCCGGCTTCATCGACATGCTCGGCCAATCCGAGCTCTCGATACTCGTCAATCCGCACGTCCCGTCGAAAATCTTCCAGGGCATCACCACGGAGATCACGGGCGAAGGCAATTCCATCGCACCCTTGAACGCGCGCATTCTCGCAACCGATCGCCCGGGTTATGAGCACTACAAAATCACGCCGGATTGGACCAATTTCGCTGAATACTTGGGCCGCCTCGAAAAGCAAGGCATCGGCATCAACCTCGCCAGCTACATTGGTGCCACCCAGGTGCGCCGCATGGTGATCGGCGAGGAGAATCGCGCGCCGACTCCCGCTGAACTCGACCGCATGCAAGCTCTGGTGCGCGAGGGCATGCGGCAGGGCGCCGTCGGGCTCTCGACCGCACTGCAATACGCGCCCGCCCCCTATGCTTCGACCGGGGAGCTGATCGCGCTTGCGCGTGAAGCCGCGAAGGCCGGCGGCATCTATGCCACTCACATGCGCAGCGAAGGCGACGCCATCGATCAATCGCTCGACGAAGTGTTTCGCATCGGGCGCGAGGCGCAAATTCCGGTCGAGATTTGGCATCTCAAAGCAGCCGGCAAACCCAACTGGGGCCGCATGCCCGAAATCGTCTCGCGCATCGAACGCGCCCGCGCCTCCGGCATCGACATCGAAGCTGATACCTACGCCTACCCGGCCTGGTTCAACACTTTTTCGGCCTTCGTTCCGCCCTGGGTGCATGAAGGCGGCGACGAGAAAATGGTGGCGCGCCTCAAAGATCCCGCCGCGCGCGCTCGCATACGGCGCGAAATGGAAACCAGCACCGCGGGCTGGGACAACGAGTGGCTCGAAATTCCCGGCCCCGAAGCCATCCTCGTTTCGGTCGTTGAAAATCGCGAGCTGCTCCCGCTGCAAGGCAAGACTATTGCCCAGATCGCGCAAGCACAGCACAAGGATCCGATAGATACCATCTTCGACCTGCTAATCCAGGATCCCGGCATGTCTGTTGCCGTCTTCGCGATGTCCGAACAAGACATCGCCTATGCGCTGAAGCAACCCTGGGTCTCCGTTGACAACGACTCGCAAGGCGCCGCGCCGGACGGCCTGCTGGGCCAGGAGCACCCGCACCCGCGCGCCTACGGCACTTTCCCTCGCATTCTCCGCAAATACGTCCGTGAAGAAAAACTGCTGACGCTCGAAGACGCCATTCGCAAATTCAGCGCTCTGCCCGCGCAGCGCATGCGCCTCACGGATCGCGGCGTTCTGAAGCAAGGCATGTGGGCCGATGTCGTAATCTTCGATCCTGCGGCCATCCACGATGCCGCAACCTTTGAAAACCCAAACCAGCTCTCGGTGGGAATGGAATACGTGTTGGTGAACGGCGTCCCCATCATCGAGCAAGGCCGAATGACCAACGCGCTGCCCGGTAAGGTTCTACGCGGACCCGGCGCAACCGTGTACTAAAGCGCCGGTTTCAATCGCGCTCGGCTATGCGATCGAGCAATTCGTATCGCGCCCGATGCTTCTCCGGGGTGGCATGCGGGCCTGCCGCCAAATGCATCACCTCGTAGCCGTCCTGTTTGTCGTAGGGCGGCCACTTGATCAGCTCCTCACCGTTCGGATCGCCTCGTTTCGCGAAATTCGACCAGTAAGTGGCCATCTCGTCGGAGAGCTGGCGGTCCTCTGCCCGCCAGGGCAGATTTTTCGACGGCAGCACGTCGAAAACAAACTCGATTTCCGCCGAATGGTAGGCGCCCCGCGATTCGCCCTGCTCATTCGTTGCCCCAGGCGGCGCCTCCTCGAACCGGTAACGGTAAACAGGCGAACGTCCGGTCTTCAATTGCATATTGATCCACTTCCAGGTCGAATACCCGATGAACTGATCTCCCGCCAACGCTTGCGCGGACTCTTTCGCTTCTTCATCCGTGCCGGCTGGATAAAGCCGCAATACCTCCTCGGCCTTATCGCCGAAGTGCTTGCGCGCCCACGCCTCAAAGTTCTGCGCAGTCGGCTTCTGATCTCCCAAAATCGAGTGATAACTCCCTTCGTCGGCATTCCACCCGGCGAGCAGCGGCACGTGCGCCTGTTTCCCGCTCGCATAAATGGACGCTGCCGGCTCGGGCAGGAAATAGCCGTCGATATTCGGCGCGAACCGAACAACGTTCCTGTCCTTCAACGCCGCTTGCAGCAATTCGTCGGCAGATTTTTGCCGAAGCGCCTTCAGCGAATCCGTGCCGAACGCCGTTTGCGCAAACTTCGCGTCGGCTTTCTCCGAATCGGGCAACGATTTTGCGACCAGTGTCTTACCGAAAAACGCGCCGCTCTCGCCGATCGCCCGCTGGAACAGGTTTCGCGAGAGCGGAGAAGCCATCAACGCGCTCACCGAAAACGATCCGGCTGACTCGCCAAAAATCGTCACATTCCCTGGGTCCCCTCCGAACGCGCCGATGTTTTTGCGAACCCATTCGAGCGCCGCAACCTGGTCCAACAACCCGTAGTTCCCCGACGCGTTATGTCCCGATTCTTTCGCCAGCTCGGCGTGCGAGAAGAAACCGAAGATCCCAAGGCGATAGTTGAGATTGACCACCACCACGCCTTTGCGCGCCAGGTTCTCGCCATCCTGGCGCGGTTCGGAACCGGCGCCCGCCGCAAACCCGCCTCCGTAGATCCACACCATCACGGGCAAGCGCGCGTCGGCCGTTGAGGCCGGCGTCCATACGTTCAGATATAAGCAGTCCTCGCTCGGGCCGTTGTCGCGAAAAATCATATCGTCGTAAATCCGGCCCTGCATGCAGCGGGCGCCAAATTCAGCCGCTTTCCGAACGCCCGCCCAGCCTTCCATGGGCTGCGGCGCCTTCCATCGCAACTCTCCCACGGGCGGCGCCGCATAGGGAATGCCCCGGAAGATGCGGATTTTCGCATCGGCGCTGGCTGCGCCCTCCACATTGCCGGCCTCTGTATGCACCACGTCGGCGGCAAATGCCGCCGTGCCCAACAACATCGCCGTGACCGCAACGGCGCGCTGCCACCACGCTCTTCGTCTATCGCGATTCATGACTGCGCCTCCAACTCGTCATCGTATGCCATGCGTTCTCTCCTTCTCCAATGAAGTTATGTTGAACTAACAGCATGATCGAAGGTGTCAGTCTGCAGGACCCCGTGTTCGTCAACACCGTCGGTCATGCTTCCGGCCTGCTGCTCTTCGGCTTGCTCATCGTGCTTCTGTTGAAAAGCTGGGACCGCACCGGCACTCGCCAGCAAATTTCAACCTTGCTCGCCGCCTGCCTGGCGTTCCTCTGGAATCTCGGCTCGCTGGCAGGACTCGAGTTCACCCGCCGCGGCGGCCAGATCGACGATCGGTTAGTCGCCGTGAATTTCTCGGCTCTTAGCATTCTTCCGGCAATTTTGCTCGCCGTCATACTGAAGCGGAAATACCCGGTTCTCGCCCGGCTCGGCTACCTGATCAGCGCCTGCGCCGTACTCTTGCACTTTGCTGAGCTTCAGTTCCCCTCCGAGCGCTTGCACGAAGCTGCCCTGCTGCTCGTCACCGTCGGATTTGGCGCGCTGCTCATAACGCTGCTCGTGCTTTCGCGGCGCGGTCTTCTCAATGACTTCTCGCTCACCGATATTGTCTGCCTGCTCCTTTTCACCTCTTCCTTCCTGCATTTCGCATACGGGCATTCGAGGACTGCCTGGGCAAGCGAAGTAACCTGGCATCACGCCGGCATTCCGCTGGTGCTGATCGTTCTCCTGCGCGATTACCGGTTGCTGTTTCTCGAAACATTTATCCGCTTTGTTGCCAATATGGGTTTGGCCGGCCTCTTCGCGGCCTGTCTTTATTGGGCGAATGAAAGCGGACGCCTTCTGTCACGCGCCAGAGGCAACCCTTTCGCGGTGGGCCTGCTGTTGATTTCGCTCTGTTGTTCGCTGGTCTTGTTCGCGTATCTGCGCTCCCTCGCGCAAAAGCGCCTCACGCGTCATGTCTTCCGCCGCGGCGACTTGAACCTGTGCTCGAAACAGATTCTGCAAGCCGCCTCCGAAGCCCAGACCGAGCAAGAACTGCTCGATCGATGCGCCTGCCATATATCCGATTTTTTCGAGGCCCAGCGCTTCCAGGTTGTACCAGCCCTGGCGGACGGGAGAAGCCGCACTGCCGTCGCAGGCGATACGCTTTGGGGCCGCGCCGAGCTGCCGCTGCGGTTTTCGCGCGGCGATTCGCTCACGCTCGTTCTCGGGCCACGCCGAGGAAGCCGCCGCTACCTAACCGAAGACCTCGAGGCTTTGACCTTCCTTTGCGGGCTACTCGTTGAGCAGGTGGAGCGCTTCCGTGCCAATGAGCTTCAGCGCCTTGCCGTCGAAGCCGAACTGCGCGCGCTACAGGCGCAAGTCAACCCGCATTTCCTATTCAATGCCCTGAATACCCTGTATGGAACCATCGGGCGCGAATCGCTCGAAGCGCGCCGCTTGGTCTTGAATCTCGCCGAGCTCTTCCGCTATTGCCTCCAGCAAAACCGCACGCTCATTACTCTCGGTGAAGAGCTGGAGATCGTTCGAGCATATCTCGAAATTGAAAGCTTGCGCCTCGGCGATCGCCTGGCTTTTGAAATTTCCGCCAGCCGGAAAGCGCGCCAGGCGAGGATTCCCGTCCTTTCCGTCCAGCCTCTTGTGGAGAACGCGATCAAGCACGGCATCTCGCGGCTCAGCGCGAACGGACTGGTTCAAGTGCGTGCCGAAGAAGCGGACGGGATGCTCCACGTAGAGGTCTGCGACAACGGACCGGGATTCAACTCGAACGGCATGACATCCGGGCTCGGGCTCGGGCTCGAAAACGTTCGCCAGCGCCTGCGGCTCTGTTTCGGTCCGGCATCGGTTCTGAAGATTCGGTCCACCCGCGACGGCTGCACCGCAACCCTTTGCATTGCGCTTGCGAAAACCGCATTCGACCGCTCGTCTGCTCCATCGGCCGGCTTGGAAGCCGCATCGGTCCGATAGGCGCCGCCTCCCGCCATAACTCGCACCCCAACACCGCCCGGCGTAGTCTAATTGTTCAGGTGGTGTCCTTTGCTCAAACGAATCCCTTTCTACCTGTTTTCAACTATTCTGTTTGCTGTATGCGCGCCGGCGCGCACCAACGCGCCGTTCCCCGATCCTGCCGCCGATACGCCGATCTCTTCCACGCACAGTAAACAGACCGCGGTGCTGGCAGGCGGCTGTTTTTGGGGCGTGGAAGCGGTGTTCGATCGGGTAAAGGGCGTCACAAACGTCGTCTCCGGCTTTGCCGGCGGCGAAAAATCGACCGCACATTACGAGACGGTCAGCACCGGAACAACCGGCCAC
Organism: Bryobacteraceae bacterium; assembly: GCA_036269275.1. Classification (GTDB taxonomy): domain Bacteria; phylum Acidobacteriota; class Terriglobia; order Bryobacterales; family Bryobacteraceae; genus Bog-105. Next base: position 232,070 of record DATASJ010000103.1, read on the forward strand.
GCCGAATCCGTCAAGATCACCTATGACCCCTCCCAAATCACCTTCGGCCAATTGCTGAAAGTGTATTTCGCCGTCGCGCATGACCCTACCGAACTGAACCGGCAAGGCCCCGACTCCGGAACGCAGTACCGCTCGGCAATCTTCTATATAGATGACGAGCAGAAAAAGGTCGCCCAAGCCTACATCCAGCAGCTCAACGCCGCAAAGGTATTCTCGCGCCCGATCGTCACTCAGCTCGTGCCCTTCAACGGGTTTTACGCCGCCGAGAGTTACCACCAGCACTTCCTGGACAACAATCCCAACAACCTCTACATCATCTATAACGACCTTCCGAAGCTCGCTGCGCTCAAGAAGCAGTATCCGCAGATGTGTAAGCGATAGCCCCGGTCGCGCATCGCAATGCCCGAAACCACTGAGGCTGTTCCCAACACCGAGTCCAGCATCCAGCCCAACGACCTGGCTGGAGAAGTGGAGCGCATCGTACGCGACACTGCGGTCTTCGATGTGCACACGCATCAATATCCGCCGAGTTTTCAGTCTCTGTTCTCCGCGGGTATCGACGATCTGGTTACCTATCACTATTTGATTGCCGAACTCTTCCGCTCCTCCGAAACCAACGTCGATACGTTCTGGTCTCTGAGCAAGACGCAGCAGGCCGACGTGATCTGGGACACGCTTTTTGTTCGCAACACGCCGGTTTCCGAAGCATGCCGGGGCGTGGTCTGCGTCATGACCGCCTATGGTCTCGATCCCCATGCGCCCGATCTGAAAGCCGCGCGCGAGTTCTTCGAATTTGTCGAACCGAACGATCATGTGGAACAAGCCATGCGGCTCGCGGGCGTCTCCGACATGGTGATGACGAACGACGTCTTCAACCACGCTGAGGCCGATTACTGGCAATCCGATGCCGCGCGCCATCCGAAACTTCACGCTGCGCTCCGCATGGATCCATTGCTGAATAGTTGGGACAAAGCGTCGGAGACTCTCAATCGACGCGGATACCCAGCCAATCGGGAGATCGACGATTCGGCCATCAGCTCCGCGCGCCGCTTCCTGGACGACTGGATTTCGCGCATGCAGCCCGTCTACATGGCTGTTTCGCTCCCCTTCGATTTTCAATATCCCGACGATTCGGTGCGTACCCGAATCATCAGGGACATCGTGCTGCCCACCGGACGCGAGCACAAGCTGCCCTTCGCGCTGATGATTGGCGTTCGCAGGGCGGCAAATCCAGCCTTGCGCGAGGCCGGAGATAGCGTCGGCTATGCCGATGTCGGAGCCGTCGAGCGCATCTGCCTGGAGAATCCGGACAATCGCTTCCTGGTGAGCATCCTTTCGCGCGAGAATCAGCACCAGCTTTGCGTGGCCGCTCGCAAGTTCGCCAATCTGCTTCCGTTCGGGTGCTGGTGGTTCTTGAACAATCCTTCGATCATTCGAGAGATCACCGACGAGCGGCTCGAGATGCTAGGCGCCACTTTCATTGCTCAACACTCCGACGCCCGAATTCTCGATCAGATCATCTACAAATGGAAACATTCGCGCTACACCATCGCCGCGTCCTTGATTGAGAATTATCAAGCGCTCCTGCGCGATGGCTGGCGCTTGACTTCCGATCAGATTCAGCGCGACGTGAACCGGCTGTTTCAAGACAATTTCCGCAATTTCGCCGGCCTGCCCGCCTAGCCGATGCTCCGCCAGGTCGCCTCTCCGCGCAAACTGGCGCATCTGCGTTGGTATATCTGCGGTCTCCTCTTCTACGCCACCACGGTCAACTACATGGACCGCATGGTGCTCGGAATTCTGAAGCCCACCATCGCGAGCCAGCTCCATTGGAGCGACACCCAGTACGGCATGATCAACTTCGCCTTCCAGCTTGGTTACGCCGTCATGCTCCCCATCGCCGGCCGGCTCATCGATTGGCTTGGCATTCGCCTCGGCTATACAGTGGCGGTGATTTTTTGGAGCCTGTCCTCCATGGCGCACGCGCTTGCGGGCAGTGCGTTCCAGTTCGGCGTCGCGCGCCTGGGTCTCGGGCTCGGCGAGGCGGCCAATTTCCCTGCTGCGCTGAAAACCATCGCCGATTGGTTTCCCCAGCGCGAGCGCGCAACCGCCGTCGGCCTCTTCAACAGCGGCTCGAATATCGGCGCCGTCGTTGCCCCGCTATTAATCCCGGTGTTGACGGCGCATTTCGGATGGCATTCCGCCTTTCTGTTCACCGGATCGTTGAGCATGACGTGGGCGGTCATCTGGTTCCTGTTTTATCGCGAGCCGGAGCAGCACCCGCTCCTCTCGGCCGAAGAACTCGCCTTCATCCGATCGGATCACGAAGCGCCCGCTGCTCCGCGGACATTCTCCTATCTGCGGCTGCTCTCGACCCGCGCCGCCCGCGCCTTTGTCCTCGGCAAGTTCCTCACGGACCCAGTCTGGTGGTTTTATCTGTTTTGGCTGCCTGGGTTCTTGAACGCCAAATACGGTTTGGACCTGATCCATTTAGGTCCGCCGCTAGCCAGTGTCTACTTGTCGGCCGATATCGGCTCTATCGGCGGCGGCTGGCTGTCTTCCTCGTTGCTGAAGCGAGGCTGGTCCGCCAGCGCCGCGCGTAAAACGGCCATGCTGGTCTGCGCGCTTGCAGTCACTACTGCCATCTTCGTCCCCTACGCCGCCGGGCATCTCTGGGTCACTGTCGCTTTGGTCAGCGTCGCGGCTGCCGCCCACCAGGGCTGGTCGGCGAACCTCTACACCATGGCTTCGGATTGTTTTCCGCGCCGCGCCATGGCCTCTATCATCGGTCTAGGCGGTTTCGGCGGGGCGCTCGGCGGCATGCTCGCCCAGCCCGCCATTGGGCGCTGGCTCGATTTTTCGCACCAGGCGTACGCGCCGCTGTTCTTCGTTGCCGGCTCCATGTACCTGATCGCGCTTGTCCTGATTCACCTCATCCTGCCGCGCTTTAAGCAGGAAACGGTTTGAAGATACCCCGCTACTTCTTCGCTTCCGCTGCGGGCGGCGTGTCCGATGCAATCTCCAATATGCGCACCACGTTCGCCGTGTGGTCATATTGGCTCAGCTTCCGCACCGGACTGAGCGAATCCTTGTAGCGCGCCTGTACCTCGTAATCGATAGTGAAACTCAGGTCTTCGAAGTTATACCGGCCGTCTTTCTTCGTGATCGCCGTAGTCTTCGCGTGCGTCTTGCCATCGGTCAATGTCACCAGCGCGCCCTCGAGCGGCTGGCCGGTGTCGTCCACCACCTTGCCCGTCACCGTGCGCGAGGTGGGCGCCTTCTGCTTCTTCTCAATCATAGGGCGATGATTGTCCAGAAAGACATTCGGATCCGGGTCCTTCGGGGCGGTCGCGCCATTGCTTTGCGCGCTCGCCGTCGCACTCAGCACGGCTATGCTAAAAATCGTCAGGAGCAGACGCTCGCTCATAGGATCGGTACCTCACGTCGATAAGGGAAGCTTTTCGTATCGTATCCTAGGCCCACTCGCCATGCACCACATTCTCGTCTACTCGGATTCTTTGACCTGGGGTATCGTTCCCAATACTCGCCATCGCTTGCCCTTCGACGAGCGTTGGCCGGGCGTGCTCGAAAATAACCTGAATGCCTCCGGCCAGCGCGTCCGGATCATCGAAGATTGCCTGAATGGCCGCCGCACGGTTTGGGACGATCCCTTCAAACCGGGACGCAACGGCAGGCGAGGACTCGCCCAGCGCATCGAGATTCATTCGCCCTTAGCGCTGGTGATCCTGATGCTCGGTACCAACGATTTCCAGTTCCCCCATCCCTACAACAACGCTTGGTCCGCGGCCCAGGGTGTCGCCGTGCTGGTCAACGAAATCCGCACAGCGCCCATCGAGCCCGGCATGCCTGTGCCGCCGATCCTGATCGTGTGCCCGCCGCAGATTCTGAGCCCGCAAGGAGCCCTCGCCGCAAAATTCCCCGGCGCCGCCGAACGCAGCGCGGGCCTGCCGCAGGCATACCGGCAAATTGCTTCCGATCTCGGCTGCCACTACTTCGATGCGAACACCGTCACGCCCGCCAGCGCCGTAGATGGCGTGCATCTCGATGCCGATCAGCATCTGAAGCTCGGCAACGCCTTAGCCGAAGCCGTGCGAGCGATCCTGGAGAGCAGTTGAAGATCAGGCAGCATGCACAAGCAGGCTCAGCGGCAGGGACGCGGGAAATGGAAGCGATAGAGCCCCGATTCGGCCGGCCGGGCTTTCGCGATAATGGGAGGAGAGGCAACTTATGGACGCGAGTAATTTGCGGCGTTGCGTATGGGAAGAGATGCTCTTCGCCGATATGCGAGCCAACTACTTCGCCGAATTGGTCCGGCATTATCTGATGCTTGATAAGTGGATGCGTGTCGCTACACTGGTTGCGGCATCAGGGACCTTGGGTACTGCCCTCGCGCAAGTGGATTCCGGTATTCGCTTGGCCGTCCCTATTGTCGCTACTGCCATCAGCTTTTGGCTGCTTATCAGCCAGTACGGATCGTTGGCGCGCGACGCCTCTGACCTGCATAGCGGTTGGAACGCTATCAAGCGCGATTATGAACGACTCTGGAACAATCTGTCGTCGGATGGCGCGGCGGAAGATTATTATCGGATTTACGATGAGGCAGAGGTGCTGTCGAAGAGCGGTACGAAGTTCCCTAATAAAACGACGCGTCTTAGCCACTGGCTTGATGAAGCAGCGAAAATGGCAAGTGCACGCTACGCCTAGAGTCCAAGATGGTTTCCGGAAGGGACAATACCCGCCACCGCCGAAACCACCCCCGCCCCCGCCACCCAAGAGATAAGCGCCCGACAATCGAGACAAAGCATTTTATAGATCTCTCGGCCCTCGTTAGTCTGCGTTTCGAGGGTAAGGATTGCGGCGCCACGCGACGGTATCGCTGAAGGACAGGGTCATGGGCCGTGCTCTTACCGCGCCCAACAGGTCAATCCGCCATCCACAATCATCGATTCGCCCGTGACATAAGACGCCGCGCTGCTGCATAGCCAAAGCGCTGCCTGCGCCGCCTCCCGTGGATCGCCCACTCTTCCCAGCGGAACCCGCGCTGCATACCCTTTCAGCCCCTCGGCAATTCTCGCCGGATTCTCGCCCACTATCTGTTTGACAGCACTGCGCAGCATCTCTGTATCGAATCCCCCAGCTACTAACGCATTCACGCGAATTCTGTCCCGCGCATATTCCTGCGCCGCCGATTTGGTGAGCGCCAGGACCCCTGCTTTCGCCATCGAATAAAGCGACGCGCCACGCCCGCCTCCCAGCCCATTCACCGACGATGTGTTCACGATCGCTCCTCCCGCCGGTTCCTGCTTTCGCATCTGCTCGATCTCGTATTTCATGCACCGCCACACGCTCTTGAGATTCAGGCTGACCTCGCTTTCAAAGTCCGCCTCGCTGTAGTCCGCCAGCGGCCGAACCGCGCCCAGAGCGGCGGCGTTGTTGAATGCGCAATCGATACGTCCGCAGCCTTCCACCGTCTGCCCTACCAGCCGCTGAACGTCCTCCGATTGCGATACGTCCGCTTGCACGAAAAGCACATCGTGTCCCTTGGCCTTCATCTCGCTTGCGACTTCATGGCCGCGCTCGGCGCCGCGTGCTGCAAAGACAACGCGAGCCCCCGCCTCCGCAAACACCTCGACTGCCGCCCGGCCAATGCCCGCGCTACCACCAGTGATGAGAACGATCTTGCCTTGCAATGAACCGTCCATTACATTTCCCTCACCCTCCCAATGTACGCGCGTGCGCTACGATTCTTGATCATGTCCTTTGCTCAAGCCCATGTGCTCTCCTTCGAGAGCCGCCGTGCAAAGGAGATCGCCGAACTCATCCGCATCAACGGCGGCGAGCCCTTCGTCGCGCCGGCACTGACGGAAGCGCCGCTCGCCGATAATCAACCAGCTTTCGACTTCGCGGACCGGCTCTATGCGGGCGAGTTCGACATGATGATCTTCCTGACGGGCGTGGGCGCACGATTCCTGAGCCGCGTTCTCGCAATTCGCGACCCCGAGGAACGCTTCCAGCAGGCATTGCGCCGCCTCACCGTCGTCGCGCGCGGACCGAAACCCATCGCCGTGTTGCGCGAGTGGAACGTCCCCGTCACGCTGACCGTGCCCGAGCCGAATACCTGGCGCGAGTTGCTCGCCGTGGTCGCCCCTCGCCCGGAGAAGCGCGTCGCCCTCCAGGAGTACGGGCGCACGCATCCCGAACTGCTCGCCGGTCTCGCTGCGCAGGGCCGCGCCGTCTCCGCCGTGCCCGTTTATCAATGGAAGCTTCCGGAAGACACCGGCCCGCTCGCCGCAGCTTTGGAACAACTGCTGGCCGGCAAATTCCGAGTCAGTCTCTTCACCACCAGCGTGCAGATCGAGCATTTTCTTGAATTCGCGGGACATCGCCGCGCCGCGGCGCTCCAAGCTTTGGGCCGCACGTTCATTGGGTCCATAGGTCCGGATTGCAGCGATACGCTTCGCAGCTTTGGCCTTGAGCCCGCAATGGAGCCGAGCCACCCGAAGATGGGGCTGTTAGTCCGCGAAGGCGCGATGAAATACGGCGAGACGAGCAGCCTCTAACAGGTGTGAAACGCGGCTTGTTGGTCTGGGGCTTAGTGGTCTTTGGACTGGTCGTCGCCGCTTTTGGCGGCCAAGGCGCGGCAACGGACGAAACCATCGCCATTGACGCCAGCGCCCAGTCCCATCCCTTCCCGCATTTTTGGGAACAAATGTTTGGTTCTGGCCGGGCGGTGTTGAGCTTGCGCCAAAGCTACCGCCGCGACCTGACGGCCGTAAAAGATCTCACTAACTTCGGCTATGTCCGCTTTCACGCCATTCTCGACGACGAAATCGGAGTCTACGACGAAGACTCGCGCGGCAATCCGCTCTATAACTTTTCCTACCTGGATCAGATCTACGACGGGCTGCTGCAGGAACGGGTAAGGCCCTTCGTTGAGCTCAGCTTTATGCCGCGCAAGCTGGCTGCCAACCTAACTCCGCATCCGTTCTGGTACAAGCCGTTGCCCTCGCCGCCCAAAGACCCAGTGAAGTGGAGTGCGCTCCTTCAGGCATTCACGAAACACCTTCTCGATCGCTACGGCAAAGCCGAAGTGGAGCAATGGTACTTCGAAGTCTGGAACGAGCCCAACATCGACTTCTGGGACGGAGTTCCGAAGCAGCCGACCTACTTCGCGCTTTATGATGTAACCGCGAAAACGCTCAAGAGCGTGGATCCGAACCTGCGCGTCGGCGGGCCCGCGACCGCGCAAGCCGCCTGGGTAGATGCCTTCCTCGCCCATTGCACGCAAAATCACATCCCGTTCGATTTTGTCTCCTCGCACATCTATGGCAACGAAAAGCCGGAGGACGTCTTCGGCCATTACATCGCCATCTCACGCCGCGATATGGTCGCGCGCGCCGCCAAGAAAGTGTACGACCAGGTAAAAGCATCCACCGCGCCGAACACGCCCATCATCTGGTCTGAGTACAACGCCACCTACATGTCACAGCAGCAAGTCACCGACAGCGCCTTCATGGGGCCGTGGCTTGCCAACAATATTCGCGAATGCGACGGATTGGCCCAGATGATGTCTTACTGGACCTTCTCCGATGTCTTCGAAGAGCAAGGCGTCGTGAAAACGCCGTTTTACGGCGGCTATGGATTGCTCGCCGAGCGCGGCATCCCGAAACCCGCCTTTCGTGCGTTTCAGTTGCTGCACCGGCTCGGAGACAAGCGCCTGCCGGTCAATTCGGAAAATGCGCTTGCGACGGTGCGTGACGACGGAACCATCGCGGTCGCGCTCTGGAACTATGCAGAACCCGGAGAAACTGTTCCCGCGAAGACCTTCCGGCTGGATGTGAAGGGTGCCGGCGTCAAGCACTACCGCATGCAATTCGTCGATCCCGATCACAGCTCATCGTTGAAAGCGTGGCAAGCGATGGGCAGCCCTGCCTCGCCGTCTCTGGAGCAGATTCGCAGCCTGATCGACGCTTCTCAGTTACCCAGCGCGCTTCAGCATCCCATCGACGAACCCATCACCGTCGCGGCTCAAGGGCTGGCGGTTGCGGTTCTTGAGCCCTAGCCCACAGGCCGCATGGTGGCCGTTGTGCGCGCTTAGAATATCGCAAGCTTGCCCCGCAGCCGCACCACGTCTCCAATCACCAGCACCGCCGGGCTCCGCACTTCCATCTCGCCCGCCGCTACATTGGCCAGCGTGCCTTCCACCACGCGCTCGCCATCGAGAGTGCCTCGTTCGATAAACGCAACCGGCTCGTTGGTGTTGCGCCCGGCCGCCACCAGGGCCGCCGCAATATGCTCGCGATTCGTTACCCCCATCAGCACCACCAGCGTGTCGATCGCCGCGTATCTCGCCCAGTCATGGCTCAGGCCTTCATGGCAGTGCCCCGTGATCACTGCGAAACTCTGCGAAACGCCGCGGTACGTCAGCGGGATTCCAGCCAGCCCGGGTACCGCCACCGCCGATGTGATTCCCGGAATCAGCTCCACTTCTATTCCGTCATCGGCAGCCACTTGCCATTCTTCCGCCCCGCGGCCGAACACCAGCGGATCTCCGCCCTTCAGCCGGCCAACTGTCTTTCCGCTCAGGGCATGGCTGCGGATCAGGTCGCAGATGTGTGCTTGCGCGCGTCCCTGTTCGCCTTCGTGCTTACCCACGTAGATCAGCTCCGCGTCGCCACGCGCGAACGCCAACACATCGCGGTTCACGAGCCGGTCATACAGAACCACATCGCACTCTGCCAGAATCCGAGCCGCCTTCAGCGTCAGGAGCTCCGCATCGCCCGGCCCGGCCCCGATCAGATACAGCTTGCCGCGTTTGTTCTCCGTCGCCAAGTTTTACAATTCCTTCGAACTTTCAGCATATCGGCTGGGTGCTCGCATGTTAACTTCAAAGCTATCGAGGATTTAATGAAGCTTGTGAATTGTGTGGTTTTGCTTTCCTTGTTTGGGATGTCGGCCCTGGCGCAGGAGACCGCGCCTCTCCCGACAAATCTGAAGGTCGGAGATATGGCGCCCGATTTTACCCTGCCTTCCACCCAAGGCGGCACTGTGACGCTCTCTTCGTTCCGCGGCAAGCAAACCGTAGTGCTGGCCTTCTTCCCGGCCGCTTTCACCGGCGGCTGCACCAAAGAAATGCAAACCTACCAACTGGGACTCGACAAGTTCAAGGGTACCGACGCGGCCGTTTTCGGCGTCAGCGAAGACAACACGCCCTCCCAGAAAGAGTTCGCCAAACAGCTCGGCCTTTCATTCCCTCTGCTCAGCGATTTCGCAACCCGCAAAGCTGCTGAAGAATATGGAGTGCTGATCCCCAACATCGGAGTCGCAAACCGCGTCACTTTCGTCATCGACAAAGACGGGCGCATCAGCTACATGGAAGCCGGCAAAGATGCAGTAGCCATTCTGGGCGCCGGCGACGCCTGCAGCCGCCTCGCTCACAAATCCGGCCAGTAGCCCGAACCGCGTATACTAACCGAGCCGCGGATGCTAACCGAGCCGCGACCGTCAGGGAGCGGTTACCGCCACCTTACGGGTGCAACAAATCGCTGATCACCTCGAACGAATACCCGCGGTCCTTGAGCACAGGAACGATGCGCTTGACAGCCTCTAGCATCGGCGTGACATCCGGCTTTTCCTGGACCTCGCGCCCGTCGTGCAGGCAAATGATGCCGCCCGGAGACGCATACCGGAGCACGTGCCTGGCAATGCGCTCGGCCGGCCATTTCCAGTCGAAGCCCATCACCGTCCACATCACGCCCAGCAGCGCCAGCCGATGCTGCACCGCTCGCATCCCGGCCCACTTGAATCCATACGGCGCGCGCAGCACCATGGGCGCCAGGCCCGTCTCGTGATAGATGATGTGCTGTGCCGTGGAAAATTCGTGATCGATGAAATCGGGGGATTTGAACGGAAGCTTGGGATGCGAGTGCGTGTGGTTCCCGAGCTGGTGGCCCGCTGCCGCCACCTGTCCGGCGATCTGCGGCAAACGCCGCACATTCATGCCGCACTGAAAGAACGTCGCCCAGACGTTTTCCTTTGCCAGGTACTCGAGTAAACGCAAAGTACCCTCGCTCGGGCCGTCATCAAAGGTCAGTGCGATGGTTCGCCGGCGGCCAGGACCGCGGTGAACCGAAGGACCGAACAGCTGAGAAGTCTTCGACAGGCTGCCCCAAGCGGCAGCGGCAGAAGCGCTTCCAAGGACGGCGCCTGCCGTCAGCCCTGCTACCGTAAATGTTCGCATTCGTCCTCAGCCTAGCATTATTAATATAGATTCACAAATCGGATCAACCCTACTCCCGCACCGATTCCCGGGCTGGTGCAGAGGCGTGGAAATCCCGACGCACCCGCTCCGCATACTGGTTCAGCAGCCCCGCCACCCGCTGGTAATCCGGCGACTTCACGATGAACCCTACATGGTGCTTCTTGTGCATGCGCCACACCAGCTCCGGTTCCTCGAAGCTCGACGTATCCGGCCACTCCTGCCGTGCGAGCGATACCAGCAAGCCCGCGTATTCGTTGCGAGGCTCGGGCGGAAAATACGCCGTCCCCGAGGCGGCGGCCAGCTCCACGCGCGCCCATTCGGCCCACATATTGATGCCCGTGGCCGCTTCAATCAGGTCCGAAATATGCGCGCCGCCGACACGCGCCGACGTTTCCAGAAAATAGAACGCTCCGTCCTCGTGCGCTCGAATGAACTCGGTGTGCGATACGCCATCCGTAAGGCCAAACGCCTTCAGCACCTTCTCGTTCAGCCCGCGCAGCACGCGATTCTCCTCCGAAGCGCGTTCCAAAAGCCGCGTCGTGAACACGCCCCCGCCTTGCGTCACCTCGAGCGGCGGCGTCCCGTACGCGCTCGCCACCGCGTACGCCATCTCGCCTCTAAACCAAATCGAATCCACGTGGAAAATGTCTCCCGGTACAAAGCGCTCCAGCACGAAAAACGATTGCTGATCGCCCAGGCTGTGGATTCGGTCCCAAACCTCTTGCCGCTGCTGATATTTCTTAATCCCGATCGCGCCCGCCATCAGCCGCGGCTTCAGCACCCAGGGGCCCGGCACCGTGTCGATATAGCGCGTGATCTGTTCATAGTTGATCGTGGCCGTGAACTCCGGTACCGGAATGCCGTTCTCGGCTGCACGCATGCGCATCGCTAATTTATCGCGAAAATACCGCGTCGCGGTCTCGCCCATGCCGGGAAGCCGCATATGCTCTCGCAAAAACGCAGCTTTCTCCAGGTCGAAGTCGTCCAGCGGCACTATCCGGTCGATGCGAATGTTTCGGCCCAGATACGTCACGGCGAGCAGCATGTCCTGCAAGTTCCACGCGTTCTCCACGTCCGGCATGTAGAACAGATCGTCGACGCTGTCGCGCGGCCACTTGGCCTTGTCTTTCAGGCTCTCCGACGTCAGCAGGAACACCCGGCATCCCTGCTGCTTGGCCTGCTTCAGGAACCGGTGGCCCTTCTCATAGCTGGCCAGGCACAACAGCGTCAATGGTTGGGAATGCGTGTGGGGCGCCCTCTGCGTCATTTCCTAAAGGGGATACTCTTAAAGAAAGCACAGTTCGAAGGAATGGGGCAAGCCCCACCGCCATGCAGACACTCAAGTTGAAGCATCTCGTGGCCGTTCGTTGGTTCCACTGGATCAATTTCCCGCTCCTGTTCATCATGATCTGGAGCGGCATACTCATCTATTGGGCGTTCCCGATCTATCGCATCGGTCCCTTCCGGTTCTTCCCGGCCTGGGTCTATAGCACTCTGCACATCGATCATCGGCTCGCCAACGGCATGGCCTTGCACTTCGTCTTCATGTGGCTGTTTGTCGTCAACGGAGTCCTTTACGTCGCCTATACGTTCATTTCGGGCGAATGGAGAATGCTCGTTCCCCGGTCGCTCGACACGTTTCGGGATGCCTGGTACGTCGTCTTGCACGATCTGCACCTGCGCGGCGACCCGCCTGTACAGGGCAAATACAATGCGGCCCAGCAGGTCACATACACCGCCATCGTCGCGATGGGCATCGGCTCGGTCTTGACCGGTTTGGCTATCTACAAGCCTGCGCAGCTCGCCTGGCTGACTATGTTGTTCGGCGGCTATCGCGGCGCGCGCCTCGTGCATTTCGCCTTGACCATCGGCTACATCCTGTTCTTCGTCGTACATGTCGTGCAAGTCATGCTCGCCGGGTGGAATAACTTCCGAAGCATGGTGATCGGCTGGGAGGTCTCCGATGAGACCGGCCGCAGCGGCCTCAAAACGGAGGATTCGCTTGTTAAATAATGACCCGCATCGCGAGATTCGTCTTCCTGACGAAGACGCAAAGCGCAAAATCGGCCGTAGAACGCGCCGCGATTTTTTGATTGCCGGCGTGGCCGCTGCCGGCGCCGTCGGCGGCTATGAATGGATCACCAACGCCCGCCGCGAGGACGATGTCCCTTGGCCCCAGCGGCGCGTCCTCGATTTCAATCGCAAGCTCGCGCAATCCTATCTCAGCGATTCGCACTTGATGCCGGCTTACCCGCTCAACCGCGTCGAATACCTGAAGCCCAACGGCGATATCGGCGTCGATACGCCGCTCGAGCTTGCTGGCTGGCATCTGCAAGTAGCCACCGACCAGGGCCCCGCCGTCAACCTCTCGCTCGATGACGTGAAGTCCCTCCCCAAAACGGAAATGATCACGCGCTTCTGCTGCATCGAAGGATGGAGCGCGATCAGCCACTGGGGCGGCGCCCGCTTCGCCGACTTCACCGATAAATACCTCCCGCCGGGCGTCAAGCTTCCCCATTACGTCTACATGGCGACCCCGGGCGAAGATTACTATGTTGGCTTGGACATGAAAAGCGCCCTGCATCCCCAAACTCTGCTCGCCTACGAACAGAATGGCAAGCCGCTCGAAGCCGTCCATGGTGCGCCGCTGCGCCTGGCGATTCCTGTAAAATATGGCATCAAGAACATCAAACGGATTGGCCTGATTCGATATACGAACACCAGGCCAGGCGATTACTGGGCCGAAGAAGGATACGACTGGTTCGCGGGACTCTGACATGCCGGACGCCAAACTCTACTGCGGAACTTCTGGCTTCGCCTATAGCAGTTGGAAGCCCGCATTTTACCCGGAGAAACTCCCCTCTGCGAAGTTCCTTTCTTATTACGCGACCCGCCTGAACGCCGTCGAGGTGAACTACACCTACCGGCGCATCGCTTCCGCGGCCACCTTCGAGAAGTGGCTGGCCACCACCCCGGACGATTTTGTGTTTCTTCCCAAGGCGCATATGAAGATCACCCACGTGTTGAAGCTCGAGGCCGCCGAAGAGTTCACGCGCGTCTTTCTTCAATCGCTCGATCCGCTGCGCGCCGCCGGCCGCCTCGGCCCGATTCTCTTCCAGCTCGCGCCCACCTTCAAGATCGATATCGACCGGCTGGCCCATTTTGTCCGCCTGCTTCCCAAGACCGACCGCACTGCTTTCGAGTTCCGCAACGCCACCTGGTTCGACGAGCGCGCTTACGAGGTGCTCAAGCAATCGAATGTAGCTCTATGCCACGCCGAAAACGAGAACCTGGAGACCCCGCACGTACTGACATCGGATTTCGTCTACATGCGCTTGCGCCGGCCCGACTATAGCCACTCGGAGATGCTGAGCATCGAATATCGTGTGCAGCAGTACCGTTCCAATGGCTATCCGACTTACGCGATCTTCAAGCACGAAGAATCGCCCGCCGGGGCGCTAAATGCCGAAAAGCTGCTGACCGTCACAAAAGAAAGCGGGCAGCCGGCTGCTTAACGGCTGCCCGTGATTAAGTTACTGGCGCTAGAAGTTATACTTCAAGCCAAACTGGATTTGACGCGCGCCTTGTGAGCCGTTCGTGACGCCGCTCACGAGTCCCAGATCCGGACCGAGGCCGCTGCTCGGAGCGTTCAGAATCGGCGTGTTGGTGAAGTTAATAGCTTGCGCCTTAAACTCCAGGTTTTGGTGTTCCGTAATGGTGAACAGTTTAGAGACCGCGAGGTCCGCAGTATGTAAACCCGGCCCTCTGACAACGCCTATGCCGCAGTTCCCAAATCCGGAGGACGGCTGGAAGAAAGTGCTTTGGCTAAACCACTGATAACCGCCCAGAGGAGAATTTTGCTCGCCATTGACGATCGGAGGTCCGCTGCAGCTCGCCAGAGGTCCGAAGGAATTCGTTCCGGAGACATCATTCGCGCCGATCGTAAAGGGAAAACCGGTGTGGAAGGTGACGATGCTATTGATCTGCCAATCGCCTACCAGTGCATTGACCACCTTGTTCATGTTCTTACCGTACGCCCGGCCGCGCCCGAACGGGATGTCGTAGGTTATATAACCGTTGAACGCGTGCTCCGCGTCGTAATAACACGGCCCGTAGTAAGAATGAGCGTCGTAAGTGTTCTGCCAGTAGTAGTAATTGCCGCCGCCCTGGCCATAGCCGCCGTAATATCCGATCGAATCCGTCAAACACTTCGACCATGTGTAATTAAACTGAAACTCCAGGCCATTCCCCAGCCGCTTTTGTATGCTGGTCTGCAGCGCGTTGTAATTCTGAATTCCATTGGTGGCGGTCAGCTTGTCCGTCGGACCATCGGCGGCTAAGGTGGGATTCCCTGCGAGATACGGGCTGGGGTACACCACGCCGTTCGATGCTAGATAGGACTGCGACGCATTGATCGGCACCATCAAATGATCGTTGTTCTGGCCGACATAAGCCACTTGCAGCGTGGTCGAATTCCCAAACTGGTGCTGGATACTGACGTTCCACTGGTTCGCCACCGCTGGCCGATCGTTCGGGTCCCACGTAAATATGGTCGCGCCCGCGAAACAAGCCGGGGACGAAGCCAGCGCAGCCGCCGGCGTACAGGAGCCGCTGGTCGCGAATCCCGAGAACCCCTGATCGAGAGTGGTCGGCGGCAGCACTAGATCCGAAGCCGAGGAGTAAGTCACTAAGTGACCGGTTTGCCACGGTGGATTGCGGGTCAAACGCAGGTTGGTGCCGGTCCCTTCGAGATAGCTCGAAACTCCGAAGGATGCGCGAAAGACGGTCTTTGTATCCGGCGAATAAGCCAGGCCAATGCGCGGCTGAAAGTTCGCGATGCCATTGTACTGGTTATAAAGAGCGTTGTTATCGTTGAACAGGTTGGTTTGGCCGGAGAGCAGCACCGCGCCCGTATATTCCTGAAAGTTAGTCTGCCTATTATGCACTTCGTCCCAAGGCGTATGCAGCTCCCAACGAACCCCCAAGTTCAACGTCAGCTTGCTGTTTACTTTCCAGTCGTCTTGTATAAATGCAGCGAAAATCGTGGAGCGCTGGCCCCAGGTTCCGCCGCCCGCGCCCAGGCCGACTTGTTCGGGCAGACCGAGCAGGAAATCGGCCTCGCCCAGTCCGTCCGTCGTGACGCCGCTCGCGGTATTGCCCGTGTACTGTCCATTGAAGGTCATAACACCGGCCAAGCCCTCGTTGCCGGCATAGAAGACGTTGATGCGCTCGCGGAAATATTGAAATCCGGCGTGCAGAGTATGCGAGCCCTTCGTGATGATCGCCGTATCTTCCGCCTGAATCACGGTGGACGCAAAATCCTGCACGATGTCCGCGTTTCCAAAGCCACTTACGTTCGAATTGTTAAAGGTGAACCCAGGAAGAAACGAGGTAGGCGCACCCGGTATTCCGAAATTGGAGTTTCCTCCGGGATTGCTGTTACCGGTGGCCGCGGGATAATAGTTCACGCCCCCGCGTAGGTCGTTTACAAAGGTCGGACTAAAGGTCCTGGTGTAATCAATGACGCCGTTGTAAAGCGGGAAATTGTTGAAGTTATCATACAGCAGCGGCTGGCTGTTAGTAACAGGATTAACTGTTTTCTGCTGCGAATAGCGGCCGAAAATGTGATCCTTGTCGGAAGCCGCCCAGTCTACTTTAATGTCGCCCTGGTCCCCGTTAGTAACATTGTGTTGATAGTTGACCTGATTATCCACCAGGTTGCCGTTGAGGGGCTGCGGATACAGCGGCGAGCTCAGGATAGCGGTCGCCACTGGGCTAAAAAGACTAGTAGGAATCTGATTGAACAGGAAGGGTGTCCTGTTTCCGCTGGTCGCGCTGGAGTACGGATTGTAGAGCTGGTGGGCGGAATTGGTGCATAAGCCGCCGCTGGTGAACCCTTCCGTGCAGAACGATCCGAAGTTGCCCATGCGCTCGGCCGCGGTGAGAACGGTAAACGGACTGCCCGTTGCCGGCTGATCGTAGCGTGAGCCCTGATAATCCGCGAAGAAGAATAACTTGTCTTTCTTGATGGGCCCGCCGACAGCGCCGCCAAACTCGTTCCAACGAAGCAGTTGGCGCGGGACGCCGCTGAAGTTATTCGCCCACTGGTTGGCGTTCAGCTTGTCGTTGCGCAGGAATTCGAAGGCAGTGCCATGTATCTGATTGGTGCCCGATTTTATGCTCACGCTGACGATGCCGCCCATAAAATTCCCGAATTCGGCGGACGCGTTCTGAGTAATCAGGTTGAACTCCTGAATGGCATCCACGCTGGGGGCGAAACCGACGTCGTTTTCCGAGACCTGATCGTTATTCATGCCGTCGAGGAAATACGTATTCGCCTCCTCGCGGTTGCCATTGATGTAGGGGCGTCCGCTGCTGAAGGTTGTCATGGCGCCCGTGAATTCGCTCGGGTCCGTGGTAATTGCGCCCGGCGCAAGCAACGTCAGTTGGTTATAGTTGCGCGTAGCCAAAGGCAGCGTAGTATTTGTCCGCGCGTCCAGAATAGTGCCGAGCTGCGTAGTTTCCGTCTGCAGCACCGGAGCCGCCGCCGTTACCTCAACCGTCTGATTGACGTTTCCGACCTTCAACTGAAAATCGATCTTCGCCACTTGGTTCAACTGCAGAACAATCGGCGATTGCACCGCCGCCTGGAAGCCGGGATTCTCTACCCGGACCTCATAGTTGCCAACCGGAATGCGCGGCAAGTTGTAGTGGCCGCCGCTGTCCGTCGTGGTCGGGTAATCCGTCCCGCGATCCAGATCCTTGGCCGTCACCTTGGCGCCGCTGATCGCGCCCCCGCTCGGATCGGTCACCGTCCCGTTTATCGCCGCGGTCACTTCTTGAGCACGCGATGGAACGGGCGACCCAAGCACAAATGCCGATAGGCAAAAAGCCACAAATAGCCGCTCAATCGAGAAAAACGGCCTTAAAGAAGCGTTCCTCATAATACATTACTCCCTTCCTAGGCGGAGATCTAGCCTACGGGATCTTACGATCTTGGAGGGAATTGTAAGGGTAATGCAACCATCGTGTCAAGGAAAAAGAAACTCAAGAAAAGTAAAAGATAGATTTGCAAGAATGTAAGCTCACCGGTACGCCGACAATTAGGCCAGGCCCACTTCGATGCCTTGCGACCGGAGCTTCTCGACCGCTTCCGGAGGAGCGCCGCTGTCGGTGATCAAGCGGTGAACGGATCGAAAAGCGGAGATCACGGACAGGCTGCGATGACCGAATTTACTCGAGTCCGCGATCACCGTAACCTGTGTGGCCGCGGCAATCATCCGGCGGTTGAGCTGAGCTTCCATTATGTCCAACGTAGTTAATCCTACATCCAGATCCAGCCCTACCGTGCTCAAGAAGCAGTGGTCGGCGTGCAACGAATCCATCATCTGCTCCGCGTGCGGGCCGACAAACGCGCTGGAAACGTGCCGCAAGATCCCTCCGACCATCACCAGAGACAGATTGGGCAGATCGGCCAGAGTGGACGCCACGTTCAGGGCATGTGTGATGACCGTCAAATTATTGGGACAGTTGAGTCGCAACTGACTTGCCAGCGCGGCGGAAGTGGAGCCCGTGCAGAGGATTACCGTCTGTGACGGGCGGATCAATTGAAGCGCAAGTTGAGCGATGCGCAGCTTCTCTTCGCCGCGGATCGCCTCGCGCGCTTTCAACGGATGTTCTGGGGAGGCCGCCAAGGGCCGAATGCCGCCGCCATGGGAACGCACCAGCGCGCCCCGCTCCGATAGCGCGTCCAAATCGCCCCGTGCCGTCACTGCCGAGACGCCAAACCGCCGCACGACTTCCTCCACCGTCACCCGGCCGTTTTCCTCCAGAACGCGGAGAATCTCGCGGCGGCGTTCTTCGGCGAGTAACCGGTTCGGGTTTCTGGTAGAGGTCTCCATGGCTCAAGCGCGGAGCAAATACTCGGTGATATCTTACATCAACTTTCGATTTAGACAAACTATTTTCGTCGATTGCTATTTATTTCTTTCCTTCGGTATTTTCTGGAATTGCCGCCTTTGGGGGCAACGCATCGCGCTTGCGAACTGCTCCGCGTCGTGACACAGTATCTCTTTGTACCGCTTTTCGCAGCGGCTTTCCTGGCCGTCGGCGCCCAACGCGTTTAGCTGCCGGTTGCGGCAGCAGCGCCAGGCTGGCGCCAAGCTTCTCGACCTTAGCGTTTCGAATCCCACCGAAGCCTTCGAAGATTACCCGCATGATCGGATCGCGCGCGCCTTCAGTGCTGCGTCCGACTTCACTTACCATCCCGATCCCGCCGGACAAGAGCAGGCAAGGCGCGCCATTGCCGGCTACTACGCTGAGCGAAACATCGTCATTTCGCCCGGCCGGCTTCTGTTGACGGCCTCCACCAGCGAAGCCTATGCGTTGCTGTTCAAGCTCCTTTGCGATCCCGGCGACGAGGTCCTGGCGCCGCTGCCTTCTTATCCGCTGTTCGAATATCTCGCTGCCTTCGAATCTGTCCGCATCCTGCCCTACCGCCTCCGCTACGACGGCAGTTGGTTCGTCGATATGGCAAGCCTCCGGCCAGCGGTCTCCCCGCGCACCCGCGCCCTCATCGTCGTGAATCCGAACAACCCCACCGGCTCCTTTCTGAAGCAACCGGAAGCCGCGGAGCTGTTTCGCTTCGCGAATGACCGCGGTTTGCCCGTCATCTCCGACGAAGTGTTTATGGATTACTCCTTCGGTGCGGCGCCCGGACGCCTTCCCACCCTCATCGGCGCCGATTCCATCCTGACCTTTTCCCTGAATGGACTCTCCAAGGCGGCGGGGATGCCGCAGATGAAGCTTGCCTGGATCGCGCTCAGCGGCCCTGAGCCTGCTCGTGAATGCGCGCGCCTAAGGCTCGAGCTGCTTTCAGACACCTATCTTTCCGTCGCGACGCCCGTGCAATGCGCGCTCCCTGCATTGCTGCGCGTCGGCTCGGATATGCAACATCGGATCGCGCAACGCCTCGCCCGAAATCTCGTCGCCCTGCATGCCATGCTCGAACTGACGCCCGCTCATTGCCTGCATGTGGAAGGAGGCTGGTCGGCCATCGTCCAACTTCCCAGAACCTCCACGGAAGAGCTTTGGGTTACGCGTTTGTTAGAAGAACAGAGCGTGATCGTTCAGCCCGGCTACTTCTTTGATATGGATTCGGAAGCGTACTTGGTGCTCAGCCTGCTTACCCCGCCCGAAACCTTTGACGAAGGCGTGCGCAGGCTGCGTGAGCTAGCTGGTAAATAGGTTAAAGTGCGAATTCTCTTGCATCGATTCAAGCCAGATATCCGGCTTCTGATTGCGGGCTATGCGCTGCTGCTGCTGCTCGCCGCCCTCCTGCTGCCTTTGCGCATCGAGGAGATGTTGCAGCTTCTTGCCTCCCGGCAGCACTCTTTCGGCGGCTTCCTCAACTGGATTCCAAAAGCCCCCGGCTCCGCCCCGCTGAGCTACTTCGTGCAGTTTCCGTTCGTCTTCGCGCTCGGCGTTTCGCGCCTGGGGCCGAGGCTTCCGTCTGTGCTTTTCGGCCTCGGGTCGTGCTATCTGTTCCTGCGCCTGGCGAAAAGCATTCCCCTGCGGCAGCCCTACCTGGCGCTCGCGCTTTTCTTGCTGCTCCCAACGCAATACCGAATGGCTACCCAAGGCCTGCCGTTTGAACAAGCCCTGTTTCTGCTGCTGCTCGCGACGCTCTTCTTCCTGCGCCTGATCCGGACTCCCACCGTCGAGCTCTCCATCTGGTATGCCGTCGCGCTGACTCTGTCCCTTTATTCAGAGCGCCTCTCGTATCTGCCTGCCATCGGTTATCTGCTTTTTCTTTTCGCGTTTGTGAATCGCTCCCACGAGCGCCGGGTGATCTGGCTTGCGCTACCGGCCACTGTCGCGCCCATGCTACTGTTCGTTCCTTATTACCTTTGGGCGCGGCCGCTGGTAAACCCCACTTGGCTCTCCGCACCGCTCCCGCCGCACACCCCCTCGTTGCTATACCTCCAGGCACTCGTCGATTTCGCAGCGGATATACCGGTCGGATATGCTCTTTCGGTCCTGCTGATTTTCGGCCTATTCGCTGGCGTTTGGGGTCTCTTTCGCGTTCCCCGCCAGGAGTATCCCAGGCGTGTTCCATTGGCGGCGCTTCCCAGAAACATCGCCATCTTCTGCCTCTTCGGAGGCGCGGTCAGCACCCTCGCTGTCGTATTGGTGCTTGACGCTTGGAACCGCTATCCCTTCCGTTCGAGCCAGGTGCTTTGGGCCATGCCCGGAGTCATCGTCTCAACTGCCGTGGCGCTCGAAGGCTGGAACCAGGCGCTAAGGCGTGCGCTCTGGGCATTGCTCATTTTTCTTTGCCTGCTCACCGATGCTCGCTACCTCGCCACCGTTACGGAAGACTTGCGCGGCGAGACGCTCCTGGTCCGCCCTCAATTGCGCGGCGACTCGTGTGTAGTGTTTGTCTCTCGGCGTTTATCCAGACCTCTCTTTCTGCTTCTTGACCCCAGCTTGGAGTCGAACGAATGCCGCAACTTCTTCCATCGCCGCGTCGTGCTCGCGAGCCACGCTTACGTGACCCCGTTTCAGCAGGAAGATGCGGAATCGTTCTTCCGCGGACTGAACTTCGTCGAAGTGAAGCGCATCCGCGCCGGTGGTGGCCAGATCGTCGTGGTCGAAGGCGCCGGCGAAGCCGCCGGAACTACTCCACAGTGAAAGCTCGCCTCATCTCGTACGTTTGATTGCCAACCAGGTCGTGCACCGACAACACGATCACATATTCGCCGCGCGGGGTGTCGGGAGTAGTCGTCAGGCCGATTGTGCCGGGCTGGAATTGCGCCGGATAGAAACTCTCGGCTTGTAATTCTGCCGCCTTCGGATCTTGGAAAAACGGCTTCCCGTTGGGTCGAAGTACCGTCAGCCCGTACGATAACTGGTATCCGTTATTCGGTCCCAGTTTGTAGCCCACCATTTCGAACTGCGCGTAAACTGTGTCGCCAGGGCTGTACGCCGCTACTTTCAGCGGCTCTCGATCGTTCTCGCTTCGCTTGAACTGGAAATTCTCCACGATCAGCGCGGAAGACGGTTCAATCCGGACTCCGCCTACACGAAAAGGAAAATCCGCCGCCGCCTCGGCCTTCCCGAAAATATCTTTCACCGTTACATGCAGGCTGTAGTCCCCGGCGCCAACAAAAGAAGGAATCAAAAACGAAGCACGTCGTTTCGGCAGCCAGTTCTTGTCTTCCGGGCTGAGTTCGTCTTCGATCTTGTCGGTCGCCGCAGGCGTAAGAGCGACCCCGTTCCCGTCCCGCGGAGTAATCTCGTAACTCAACGAGATGCGGTGAACTTCATCTCGTTGTTCGGATTTCACCGCAAACCCGGCGACTTGAAACGTGAAATAAATGTAATCGCCTGGCACGAAATGGTAATCTGCCGTTACGAACGGCGCGTCTTCCGACGCCTGGACGCCGGCGTCTATGACCGCAAGCTGGTTTTGCGGGGGCGATCCCGCCCTGGGAAACAATAGAAGAGGAAGTAGGAAAACTGAAAGCAAAGCCGAGGTTACAACTGAAGGTTACCAATTCCGAACCCAGCGACCCCGGCGCGCCCATCAGCCGCTACACTCACTTTACTCGCGAACAGTGGCGGGCCTTGCGCGCCAACACGCCCTTGTTACTCACCGAGCAGGAATTGGTGTCCTTGCGCGGCATCAACGACCAAGTCTCGCTGCGCGAAGTCGAGGATATCTACGTCCCGCTCTCGCGGCTGCTGAATCTGCATGTCGCGGCCGTTCAGCATCTCTATGCGGCCCGGCGCGAATTCATGGGCGCTCCCACGCCGGCAAAAGTTCCGTACGTCATCGGCATCGCCGGCAGCGTTGCGGTGGGCAAGAGCACTTTTTCGCGCGTGCTGCGCGCTTCCCTTGCCCGCTGGCCCGATCATTCGCGCGTCGATCTCGTCACCACCGACGGGTTCCTCTTTCCCAATCGAATCCTGGAGCAGCGCGGAATCATGAACCGCAAGGGTTTCCCGGAAAGCTACGATCAGCGCCGGCTGCTTCGCTTCCTCGCCGACGTCAAAGCCGGCCTCGCGCACGTTTCCGCTCCCCTCTATTCGCATCTTCATTACGACATCATTCCCGGCGCGGCGCAGCCTGTGGAGCTGCCCGACATCATGATTCTCGAAGGCTTGAACGTCCTGCAGTCTCCCGACGGCCAGCGCGGCGCATCCCGCGTCTTCGTCTCCGACTTCTTCGACTTCTCCATTTACCTCGATGCCGGCGAGAAGACCATCGAGCGCTGGTACGTCGAACGCTTCCTGCGCCTGCGCGAGACCGTTTTTCGCAATCCGTCCTCTTACTTCCACAAATACGCGGCGCTGAGCGAAACAGAGGCCATCGAAACGGCGCGCCGCATTTGGAAAGACATCAACCTGGCGAACCTGCATGAGAACATCGGGCCCACCCGCGAGCGCGCCCACCTCATTCTCGAAAAAGGCGAAGGCCATCACGTCGAAAGCGTAAAGCTGCGGCGGGTTTGAAGCGCTGTTATGAGCGCACAGGCCGTCTGGTGGCCGTTGTGCGCGGTCTAATTAGGGCATTTATATACCTGACATACCGCGCATTCCGCCGTATGATTAAAGCATGGATGCTTTCAAGACCCTCCGAGATGCAATCATCCACTTCGCCGAATTTGAAAACTGCAAGAGCCTCATGGTCCAGCTTAGATGGCCGGACGGTACGGTGAGATGTCCGCACTGCGGTTCCGAGAAGGTTACATGGCTGGCCAAGGCCCGAGTTTGGAAGTGCTACGCCAAGCACGCGCGTCCGACGTTCACTCTGAAGGCTGGCACCATTTTCGAGGATTCGCCGGTCGGACTCGATACGTGGCTCCCGGCACTCTGGCTTGTGGTTAATTGCAAGAACGGTATTAGCTCCTGTGAGCTTGCTCGCGATCTAGGGGTTACCCAGAAAACGGCTTGGTTTATGGCTCACCGTCTCAGATACGCTTTGAAGGGCGGCGGGTTCGGCTTACTTTCCGGCGAGGTAGAGGCAGATGAAACTTTCATCGGTGGCAAGGCCCAAAATATGCGTGTTAGTAAGCGTAAACGCCGCATCACGGGAACGGGCACGAAAGACAAGACAGCGGTCATGGGGATCATGCAGCGTGGCGGCAAGGTTCGCACGACGGTAGTACCGAACCGCAAGAAGCACGCGTTACAGACCGAAGTGAAGAAGCATGTGGAAGCGGGCTCAGCTCTCTATACCGATGCGTTGCTCAGTTACGAAGGGTTGGCGAGCAATTACGCGCATCAAGTTATCGATCACGCGGTACAGTATGTGGACGGCAAGGTGCACACGAACGGCCTGGAGAATTTCTGAAGTTTACTTAAGCGAGGAATTAGTGGGACCTATGTTAGCGTAGAGCCGTTTCATTTGTTCCGCTATCTCGACGAGCAGGCGTTCAGGTACAACAACCGGAATGAACTAAACGACTCTGGCCGCTTTCTCTTAGCGCTCTCACAAATCGCCGACAAGCGTTCGACATACGAGCACTTGACTGGGAAAGATATGGGGGCTCCCGCCTCAACAATCAATTGAGGCGGCAGAAACGGGGTCAACGGCGTAAACCAAAGGTGTTTGAAAGGCCTATCCCGTTTTGAACGGTCCTTTTTTCTTTGCATCAGTCGAATTAACAACCTGAGTATTAGAATTACAAGGCTGAGTAGAGATTGCAGGTTCCCCGGTTTTCCAACTAGGCCAGCTTTCTACTCGTTTCGCCGTCTTCTGAACTAACTCCCAAAATTCTGCGCCGCTCTTCACCTCGGGCCGTGGGCGTGTCATGTGGCAATTCCTCTTTATTAAAAAACAAAGAACGTAATGTCTTGTGAATAAGTTGCTCTCGTTCAAGATAAGAGGTGGACGGCATTGGAACGCGTGGGTTGGCATCGCTTCGGTAATCCCATAAGGCCATCGCACCGTCAGTCTTTCTTTCAAGTGTCCGTCCCGAACTAAGCCTGAGCGAGAATAAATCAAAGAATCGGCGTGGCCCGATTCCTAAAAACGGTTGAAACGGTATACGAGGGTCGTCTTTACTACGGTTATTCGTGATTGTGATCGCATCGTCGTGAAGCTCTGTTGCTAGGCTCTTTGGATAGGGCTCAATATAGACAACTCTTTTTACGCCAGCGGCAATAATGTGGCGGGTGCAAGTATGGCATGGAAATGTTGTCGTATATAGTGTCGCGTCACGAAAGCTTACGCCAATTCGTCCAGCGGCCATAAGTGCATCCATCTCGGCATGAACCGCCCGACCGAACTCAGTCACGTCTGCCAACGGAGTATCCATTAAGAGTGGACGGCCATTGGTCAATAGTTCTTCATCGCTCATGCCAGGAAAAAACCTATCCTTTAACGCCAGAAGGATATTATCAATAATTTGGCGTTTACGTACTTCGTTGGAATCTTCTCGCCGCTTGTGGTCCCGCTTATCGGCGTCTCCATCGTCTGAACAATATAACCCTCCTCCGGGAGCCGGTACGTCATTGCACCCAAGTGAAATCACGTCGCCGTCTGCACATGCTAAAGCTGCACCAACTTGGCGCGATAGATCCCCCGAACGCAGAGAAGCAGCGTATGCCAAGAACATTGCGTGTTCATCGCGCGTTGGCGTAGCGAACGGATCACCGAAAATAAGCCTTAGGAAGCGTGTCAAACCTTTTTCGTATTGGTGGTTAGCCAACGCGACGAACACATCGGCCATCTGGAATGTATCCCTTGTGCGCTGTCCGTATTCCAGTTCCTTTTCCTTCTGATCGCGTTCAATTAGCTTAGCCGCTTGTTCCTCTGTTAGACCTTTACGGTTCGTCAGGAACTCAGCCCTTTGCGATTCGTCGGCAAATATACTGATCACGAAAAATCCAGGACCATAAATCTTGCGAAGGGTTTCAATTTCTTCAGGGCGCTTCAATGACGCGAGAATATGCACCATGCGTTTGTGCGCGATTGGGTCGCCGCGGTCGTCTGATTCGCGTCCACTGAAGATCTTGGAGGCTGCATAGAGCGCAAACATGTCGGCTTGACGGATGCGAGAGCGCATTTGATTGCCAGCATCGATCCGTAAGGAGATGCGCTCGTATTCTGGAGATTCGGGAAGATTCAATGCGAGCCCCAGTTGTTCGGCCGCCTCCCCGAACCAGTCGGTAATGCGTAGCGGGTTGGCGGCGTATCCGCCCAACTGGATCTGATCTGTCAGATATTCGAGTACCGGCTTATAATCGGTGCCGACGGCATATACCAGGCCGAGAACCAACTCGGCATTTGGATCATCGAGCGCTAACCGCTCACGCTCCCCATTGGCTACGACAGGCTTATCGAAGCCGGGAAGAAGGGGCGGTTGCATTCCAAACAATGTATCACCTTCGCGTCTCGCGAAAGCACTTATGCCTTCCGAACAACTGCCTTCTTTCGTTTCTGTTTGGGCTTCTTGAAAGGATTGGGGACCGCGCTCTTGGGCACCGAGAGCACGGTCTTGAGCGCATTGACGAACCGCTCCGCAGCTTGGGGGCCTTCTTCCATTTCGGGGTGGGGCTTCATTGCCTCGATCTTGCCATAGAGCGGATAGGGGCTGTGTGATGGTGTCATTAGAATTCGATTCGACGCACTCCACTCGGGGGGGATCACGAGTCGTTCTGTAAGAAACATCACTTCCTTGCCTTTGTAACGCCCCTGTGCACTGTATGGAAGGCAGTAGACCATACGACGATGAAGCCGATACAGCCGATGGCGTACGGCTGCGTAGTCATAAGTGACAATCCAAGGCTGAGTCAAGCGCACCACACGCTCAGCCACACGACGATGATCGTCCAAGCTGTAGTCATTGAGGTATAACTTCTCACCATTCTCGATATAGGGAGGATCGTAAAACGCGAATGCGGTTGGGCCAAGGTTCGCAACGACGCTTTCGGTGAAGTTCAGGGCGTCAGAATTATGTAATTCGATGCGCGATTTATAACGAGCGATTTTCTCGATGCGTTGAATCAATTCCGATTTGTTGAATCTGGCATCAATCCCCCAATCTCCAGTCTGCTGCTTTCCACCTATAACGCCGCCAGCGATAATGCCGGAACGATTCGTTCGATTCAGAAACAAAGTGGCGAATCCCAAATCGATCAAGTCAGCAGAGTCGCGGCGGTCGAAGACGGAGCGCTGGCGTCGCCACTCAGTCATCGAAATATCAGCATCTACTATTCTTCGGCAGAGCACCTTAGTGTGATTCAAAACGGCGTACCAGAAGGCGTAAACGGGACGGCTTAGATCATTGATGTGAATTCTGGAAGCGTATTCTTCAAACAACAGCGCGAGCGCGATAGCCGCCCCGCCAGCGTACGGTTCTGCATACTGCACATTGTGCAGATCGTTTTCTTCAAGAAATCGCATCATCACTGTAGCCAATCTGCGTTTACCGCCGGGATATCGGAGTGGTGAATAGAAGGGCATCTCAGCAGCCAGAATCCGGGAAAGCGCTGATGGTGGCCAGCAATTTACATTGGACGGAGCATTATCGCGGCCAGATGGCGCGGATGAATGGTTCCAGGTTGTCCCACGCCGCGCGAAGATCAGCCGGACTGGGTGTCATATGGCGGTTGTGGATGTACTCGTGCATCATCACTACAGACGGTGTCAGGAACGAGTTCTTCTGGCAAGCAGCACGCACAGGATTCGCTTCCCATTTCGTCAACTTGTTCTTCGCTTCCATATCACCGAGCGTATCCATCAGCTTGTCGCTGAGTTTCTGGCGCACAGCTTCTTGTCCACGCTTGATGACATTGCTCCGGTAATAATCGACACTAAGCTCGACGAAGACACGGAACAAGACGATAACCGCATTCGGAAAATCCTCCAGAAGCAGACCTCGCAGTTCGATCTCGATTCCTTTAACTCTGGAGTCTTTAACCTTCAATTGGCACTGTGGTGGAATCAGCTTGTCGCGCACTTTCGGTGTTGCTGCCGGGGCGATACGCGGGCCTGCCTTACCGCCAATTGGCTTCGCCGGGATCGGAACTGGCTTCCCCGATGTAGTAACGGCGAGATGGGCAGGGAATTTCTTGGCGTAGTCTTCGCGCTGCTCCTTTGTGTAGACGTGTTGCACTTTCGTTTTACCTTCGGCAAGATCCTTCACGATGTACAAAAGCGCGGGAACAACTTTGTCTTCTCCAGCCTTCAGGTGAAGGTCGCCATCCTTCACCTGAATGCCGATTCGCTCACGGACGGCAGGAGACTTGATGATGCGCTCCAATGTTGTCGTCGGAACACGCGCTCGTTCTGCACGCGTCAGGTGGCCGCCGTCCTCTAAGAAATCGAGCAACTTTGTGTGGATGTGCATTGGACCGCCAGTACGCGCACGAAATCGGGCTTTTTCGTCGCTGCCCCAATCAACAACCCCAGCGCCACCCGTCGGCCCATTGTGGCGGATGTAAATCCACGGTTCCGCTTCATCTACATCCTTCATCAGTGAGCATTGGAGCGCTTCGATTGGAGCCGTCTGATATTGCGCACTGAGCTTCCGAATTTTATCCAAGACGCCGGCGCTCACCGCGCCGCTGAACATGTCTGGGCTCTCAAGGGCCTTCAGAGCGGTTAACCTGCGATTCCCCTCCAGCACCACGTACCGCCCTGGCTCGTCCGGAGAACGCATGATGATTGGCAACTCAGCCGGATTCAAACTGTGGTACAGCACGATGTGCTCAGCGAGCGCGAGCAGTTTCTCGTTCTGATGTTCCGCCATTGCACGGAATGCTTCCCTTTGACCCCTTGCCGCAATTGGCAAACGCGGATTCCTGAGATCAATTAGGAGATCCGCGGGCCGCACGGAAATCGTTTCTGCCATAAACCTGCCCCTTTTGGAAAAGGGTCATTATACATTCTTTCGGTATGGCAGGTATATAGTTACCCTAATTAGCTGTGTCCCTCAGCTCTTTTGCTGTTTCTCCAACTCGGCTACGCGTCGCTCGAGCGCCCGCATCGTGCGCAGCAGTTCCGGCAGCCGCGAGTAAGCTGCTGACGCGCGCAGCCAATCGCGCGAATCGAACGCCGGCGAGCCGCTGACAATCGCTCCTTCCGGCACATCGTGCCCCACCCCCGCTTGCGCCCAGACGACCGCGTTCTTGTGAATCGTGATGTGGCCGGCTGACCCGGTCTGGCCCGCCATAATCACGTTTTCCTCCAGCACCGTGCTGCCGGCCAATCCCGTTTGGCCGCAGATAATGTTGTCCTCGCCCACCACGCAGGCGTGCCCAATCTGCACCAGGCTGTCGATCTTCGCGCCCCGCTTCACGCGTGTTTCGCCCAAGGTCGCCCGGTCGATCGAAGTTAGCGTCTGAATTTCAACATCGTCCTCAATGACCGTAATTCCTGACTGCACAATCTTGTGCTGCCGGCCATCGTTGCCCTTTGCGAAACCGAAGCCGTCGCCCCCCACCACTACGCCGTTGTGCAGCGTAACGCGGTTCCCGATCTGCGTGTATTCGCGAACCGAGACATGCGCATGCGCCGTGAAATCCTCTCCGATGGTGCAGCCCTCATAGATGACCGCATGCGGATGAATGACGGCGTTTGCGCCGATCCGGGCGTTTTCGCCTATGACCGCGTATGCGCCGATGGAGGCGTTCGGACCAATCTGTCCCGTGCTCGCGATACATGCGGTCGGGTGAATGCCCGGCGACGGCCTCGGCGGCCTGTAGAAGAGCGCCAAGGTCCGGGCAAAATCATAATACGGGTTCGATGAGACGAGCGTCGCCGCTCGCGTGCCGCTCAAACGCTCCGCCGCAATCACTGCTGCCGCGCGCGTCGCCTTCACCTTTGGTGCGTACGTCTTGTTCGCCAGGAACGTAATCTCACCCGGCTTCGCCTGCTCCAGCGTCGAGACTCCAACGATTTCAATCCGGGGATCGCCGGACACTTCGCAACCGAGCGCTTCCGCGATCTGGCCGAGTGTATAGGACATCAACTCTCGGCTACAACCGGATTCTGCAACTCGCCGATGGCAGGCATCCGCACCGTCATCTGATCCCCCGGATGCAGGTAGCGCGGCGGCTTGCGCACGAATCCGACGCCGGCCGGTGTCCCTGTCGAAACAATGTCTCCCGGCTCCAATGTGAAGACGCTCGACAGGAACGCGATCAGATCGGGAATTTTGAAGATCAACTCCCGCGTGTTCGAGTCCTGCAATATCTCCCCGTTCACTTCCATCTGGATATCCAAATCATGCGGATCGGCAACCTCATCGGCCGTGAGGATCCAAGGCCCCATCGGCGCAAACGTGTCGAACGTCTTGCCCATCAGCCATTGCGTCGTCGCGCGTTGGTAATCGCGCGCCGTTACGTCGTTCACCAGCGTGTATCCGAAAACATGCTGCTGCCAATTCTCAGCCGCTATATTTCGCCCTCCCGTCCCAATCACAAACGCGAATTCCGCCTCGTAATCCGGAGCCTTGGAAACTTTTGGTAAAACGACCTTTGCGCCGGGCCCGATCACCGCGGTATGAAATTTATTGAAGATCGTCGGCACCTTGGGGATCTGTGCCCCAGTCTCTTCTGCGTGATCCCGATAGTTCAGTCCCACGCAGATCAACTTGCGCGGCCTGGGAATCGGCGCCAGCAGTTGCACGTCCGCAAGGCGTTGTTTCGATTCGCCCTCAAAGCTCTCGAGTTTCGCTCCGCTTTCAATCACTTGGAGTAACGAATCAAAGCCCATTGGCTTCAGATCCAGGACCATATCGCCCAAAACCACGCCTGGACGAGCATCCGCCCCGGATTTAAATGTAACTAGACGCATCTTTGTTATCTTAGACCTACTCGACGCGGTTACTTAAAGTGCCAATTCCGTCTATTGTGATGCGAACCTGATCCTGTTGCTGCAGCGTGAATTCGTCGGGCGGCACAATGCCGGTTCCGGTCAACAGAAAACAGCCGTTCGGAAACGTATTCTCGCGGAACAAGAACTCGGCTAGAATTTTCGGCGAGCGCTTCAACTGCGAAAGCCTCGTCTCGTCAAAGAAAATTACTTCTCCGTTGCGCGCGATTTCCAGTGCGATCCGCGTTTCCGGCGGGAGCGGTTCGGATGCCACCAGAATGCACGGGCCGAGCGCGCACGAACGATCGTAAACCTTGGCTTGCGGCAGATAGAGCGGATTCTCGCCTTCGATATCGCGAGAGCTCATATCGTTCCCGATCGTGTAGCCGATCAGTCTGCCGGATGGGCTCAGTAGCACCGTCAGCTCAGGCTCCGGAACATTCCAGCGCGAGTCTCCGCGAATGTGGACGGTGGCGCCAGGGCCCACGACGCGGTGCGGCGTCGCTTTGAAGAACAGCTCGGGGCGTTCCGCATGGTAGACACGATCGTAGAAATCGCCGCCGCCTGCGGCTTGTGACTCCTCCATGCGCGCCGTCCGGCTACGGTAATATGTGACCCCTGCGGCCCATACCTCCTGCTCACCGATCGGCGCGAGAAGAGCGGATTCAGGCGGCGCGGCGCAAGTGTCCAGGTGGGAAATTTGCGAATCCAGATACCGAGCGAGATCGTCTCGTGTGGTGAGCGCCCGCCAATCTGCGCCCGGAAGCCGATACCAGGCGTTGCCCTGTTCGACGAAACAGCCCTCGACCGTGCGATACAGTTTCACGAGCTTCGAGCGCGCAGGCCGTTTGGTGGCCGTTGTGCGCGCGCTTCAATTACATTATGACGTTCGGGAGCGCGCGATCTCCGGGGCTTCTTCCAGCGGATGGGCTAGCGTCGCCTCGGGCTCGAGATAGTAGTGCGTGAGCCCCTCTTTCAATATCTGCATCGCTGCTCCGGTTGTATCGGCGAAACGAAACAGCTTCAAGTCGTCCCTGGAGATCACATCATGCCGGACGAGCGCTTCGAAATTGATAATCTCGTTCCAATAATCCGACCCGTAGAGCACGATCACAATCTTGTTTTCAAGCTTCTGCGTCTGTGCGAGAGTCAGGATTTCAGTCAGCTCATCTAACGTGCCGAAACCGCCGGGGAAAACCACCAGTGCTTTCGCCAGATAGGCAAACCAGAACTTGCGCATGAAGAAGTAGTGGAATTCGAAGCAAAGCTCCGGAGTGATGTAGGCATTGGGCCGCTGCTCGAACGGTAAGCCGATATTGAGGCCGATGGTCTTTCCGCCCGCGTCCGCAGCTCCACGGTTTGCCGCCTCCATGATGCCCGGTCCGCCTCCGGAGCAAACCACGAAGCGGTGGCGTGGCTCCGCGCGCTCGCCCTCGGCCTTCGTGAGGGATGCGCCCCACTCCGTGACCAACCTTGCAAGCTCGCGCGCTTCGTTGTAGTAGCGCCCTAGCGGACCATCTTCCTGAATGCGAGCGGAGCCGAAGAATACGATGGTGTCCTGAATTTTTTGGTCCTGGAAATGGGCGAGCGGCCAAAGATATTCCGACAAGATTCGCAGCGGCCGGGATTCGGGGCTTTGCAGGAAAGCCTCTTCGCGATAGGCGAGAGGACGCCGGAGCGGTTCAATCGGCGCGCCCGGCGCAGAGCTTTCATTTTCCGTGTGATGCAAACCTCGATTGTCTCATCGCGGCCGTGCGCGATGGGTGCTCTGGCTGTTAGAATTCGGGCAATGCCAGGTCGCAACGTTTTTACCGTGCTGGAAGCGACGGCGACGCGAAATGGAGATGCGGTCGCGCTGCACCAGCCTGTCGGAACTAAAACCAACCGCTCCTATGAAAGGCATTCGTGGAACGATTGGGTGCGAATTTCGCGCGAGATTGCGGTGGGATTGCGCCAGTTGGGAGCCGCGAAAGGCGAGGTTGTCTGTATTCTTTCCGAGACCCGCGCCGAGTTCTATCTCGTCGATCTGGGCATCCTGGGCGCCGGTGCGGTTTCGGGCGCGCTTTACACCGCGTATCCCATGCCGGACCTGGCGCGTGACGTAAAGCGTGCGCAATCCCGCTTCCTGTTCATCGAAGATCCCAAAACACTAACGGCGCTGGCGCGGGAAATGGAAGCCCAGGGCGCGAATCCGCCGGAGCACGTTGTGCTGATGACTGGCGAGGGACCGGGAGCGATGACGCTCGATGCCCTGCGGCACTTGGGACGTACTGCCATGGAAGGCGATCCATCCGCTTTCGAGCGTATTCAACAAGAGATCTCGCCCGGCGATCCCGCCATCTTATATCTCACCTCCGGAGCAACCGGCGAGCCGAAGATGGGTCTCACCAGCCATGCAGCGATTCTGGCGAACATCGATTCAGCACCGGTTGTATTGCCGATCGATGCAAAGGATTCGGTCATCGTGTTCTTGCCTTCGGCGCACATCGCACAACGCATTGTGCTGGAGATGGTGCCGATGCGGATGGGAACTCCCATTTGGTTTTCCGAAAGCCTGGCGCGTCTTCCCGGCGAGCTGAAAACCATCCGCCCGACCATTTTCTTTGCGCCTCCTCGCGTTTGGGAGCGCATGTATACGACCATCCTGACAGAAGTCAAAAAGCGGCCCCGCATTGCCCGCAAGATGTTTCACGGCGCGCTCGGATTGGGCATGGAAGCGGCGCGTTACCGCCAGGAAGGAAAACCGCTGCCCATCTGGCTCAAGCGCATGCTCAAGATCGCGGACAAGCTCGTGTTCTCCAAGGTGAGAGAGCGGTTGGGCGGCCGCATTCGCGTTGCGGCTTCAGGCGCTGCGCCGCTCGGCAAAGATCTGGCGGAATTCTTTTCCGCCATCGGCATGCCGTTGATTGAAGGGTACGGACTCACCGAGGCGGGCGTCATCGCTTTCAATCCCATTGGCCGGGCTAAGCCTGGAAGCATCGGCGTCTTGATGCCTGGAACGGAAGCCCGGGTTGCCGAAGACGGCGAGTTGCAGGTGCGCACGGGCTCGATGTTCACGGGCTACTATCGCGACGAGGCCGCTACCCGCTCGGTGTTGAGCGAAGACGGCTGGTTCTCGACTGGCGATCTTGCAGAAGTGGATGAGGACGGCTACTGGTACATCACAGGCCGGAAGAAGGAACTCATCGTTTCTTCGAATGGCAAGAAAATCTATCCGGCGCGGATTGAGACGCTGTTCAAAACGGAGCCCATCGTGAATCAACTGCTTCTGATCGGAGACAAGAAGCCCTATGTCACGGCGCTCCTGACCCTAAATGCCGTTCACGCGCAGACGCTCAACGGCAGCGAAGAAGTCGCTAAAGAAGTTCGGGCGGCAATCTCGCGCGTAAACACGCAGCTTGCGGACTTCGAGCGGATCCGCCGCTTCAAGGTGCTGGATCGGGATTTCTCAATTGAGGAGGGCGAGCTCACGCCCACGATGAAGATCCGGCGGGCTCGGGTCTTAGAGAATCACAGCTCACTGATCAGTGAACTGTACCTAGGACGAGAGGAAAGTGCGGAAGCAGCCGTTTCAGGTCGCGCCTGAGTTTCGAGAGCGCGTTTGGGGACGGAAAAGCCTGGAGCCTTTCTTCCACCAGACGTTCGACAAGCCCATTGGCGAGGTCTGGTTCGACTGCGGCTGTCCGATCCTGGTGAAATTTCTGTTTACCAGCGCTCGGCTTTCGGTCCAGGTGCATCCCGATGACCAATATGCGCAACGGCATCATGGAAGCCTGGGCAAGACGGAGGCGTGGTATGTGCTGGATGCGCAGCCGCCGGGCGAAGTCGCCGTTGGCTTCAAAGCGCCGCTCACGCGCGAAGAGTTGAAGGCTGCCGCGCAGAGCGGTGAAATCGAGCGGTTGCTCGATTGGCGGAAGGTTGCCCCGGGCGATCTGATCTTCACGCCCGCGGGTACGGTGCATGCGATCGGCGCAGGCGTTACGCTCTGCGAGATTCAGGAGAACTCAGACATCACCTATCGGCTGTACGACTACGGCCGGCCGCGCGAGCTGCATCTCGAACGCGGAGCCGAAGTAGCTCACCTGGGGCCGCACGAATTTCATCCGAAGCCGGTTGCCTTGGCCCCGGGGCGAGACGAGCTGGTGGCCTGCGAATATTTCCGACTCGAGCGGTTGAGGCCGCCCCGGTCAGTAGAAGTGAAAGCCGGGTTGCCCTATGATTTGATCCTGATCAACACCACAGGCCGAGCCTGGTTCGTTCCCGCCAACAGCGAAGAGTTTACGATGGAAGGCCGCGAGTGGTTACTTACGTATAAGTCAGAAACGCCCGCAGCAGTAATACTATCTTAGTTCGGGCCGGAACGTTGATGCGCCGGCTCAGCACTGCGTAATTCGCTTTCTCGATGCGCGAAAGCAGGCGAAGATAAATAGCCCGCAGGGCCCAAAGCGAACGGCGGCTCTTGGGATGAATCAGATCGAGGAGCAACGCCGACTCTTCATAGCAGTTGCGCGCTCGGGCGGCTTCAAACCGCATCAGGTCTCGAAAGCTGTGGTCTTCCTTACCGGACTTCAGTTGTTCGATTGGAACTCCAAAACGGTCCAAATCTTCACGCGGCAGATAGACGCGTCCGAGCAGCGCATCCTCGCGCACGTCCCGCAGAATGTTAGTCAACTGAAACGCAATGCCGCATCTTTCAGCCAGCAGCAGCGCCTTGACAGAGTCGAATCCGAAGATGTGAATAACGGTCAGACCCACCACCGAGGCGACCTGGTAGCAGTAGCGATAAAGCTCTTCATAGGTTTGGATCTGGCGCGGCGCGAGGTCGGAAGCAATACCATCGATCATCTCCTGGAAGAAGCGATGAGGGATCGAGTAGCGCTGAACGGTGTCGTAGAAGGCCGGCCAGATCGGGTTGCCCTCCACATCGCCTTCGAGCGCTCGATTCAACTCCATCCGCCAGAGCGCGACGGCTTCGGGCAGCCGGGCCTGGTCGGCCGCCGGGTCATCGGTGAGATCGTCGCACTGACGCATGAAGGCGTAGATGGCGCACATAGCATCGCGCTGAGGCTTCTCGAGCAGCAGAAACGAATAATAGAAGTTCTTGGCGCGCGTGCGCGCTACCTCGCGGCAGTAGCGGTAAGACTGCTCGACCGAAACGGCTGTCAAAACGGAAGTAGCCGGGGCAGACATTGAAGCAGAATGCCAACGCGTTCGGCTTTGGAGATGCGCGGTCGAGACTTGAGAACATTGTAGCCTTGTAGCTTGATCTTTTGCAGCATCTTCAGGCCGCCGCGGCTGAACAATTCGAGATCGAGCGCTAGCCGCCGGTCGACCTGCTTGATCAGCGGCAGGCCCTGATAGAACAGACGTTCAGCAACGTCGACCGCATCGGCCATAACGGCTTCAAAGCGCGAATTGCACTTGAGGGCGAACAGTTCTTCGACCGTATAACCGTGTTGGTCGAATAAGTCAAGCGGAAGATAGATGCGATCTTTCTGAAGATCGACGGTAACATCTTGCCAGAAATTCGCTAGCTGGAGCGCGGTGCAGGTGTAATCGGAGAGGGTTTGGCGCTCCCGATCGCGATACCCGCATAGATAAAGAACGAGGTGTCCGACGGGATTGGCAGAGTTTACGCAGTACCCGAAAACATCATCGAAGGTGCGATAGCGGGTGGTGGTCTGGTCCTGTTCGAAAGCGCGAATGAGGCGATCGAACGGCTCAATCGGAATCCCGCGGCGCTCGATGGTGCCTTTCAGCGCGACGAATACAGGATGCGAAGCCTCGCCGGCGTACATGGCGTTGAGCTCGCGGCGCCACCAGCCGAGCAGGCGCAAACTCTCCTCCGGGTCGCCTATCTCGTCGCCGAGATCGTCGGCCCAGCGGCAGTACGCATAGACGTTGTAGAAATCCTGGTGGAGCCCCTTCGGGAGGAGAAAGCTGACGACATGAAAGTTCTCGTAGTGATGGGTGGCCAGCCAGCGGGTATATTCCAGCGCTTCGGCTTCCGAGTAGGCGGTTGTGTCCGGGGCGACGGTGCGGACATAGTCGCGCGGTTGTAAGTGCGCAATCACGGGATGATGGCGGTCTTGATTTGACCGTTCCTGCGATTGGCGAGATCGTGCAACACCTGCGGAAGGTCGTTCAGGGGCTGATCGTGATTGACGATATGGCGCGCATCGACGGCGCCCTCGGCGATCCACTCGAGCGACCGCCGTACATGCGACGGAGTGTGGTGGAAGCTGGCCTTGCACGTGATTTCGGAATAATGCAGCAGGCTGGTATCGAGACCGACTTTGGTTCCGGTGGGGCAGCCTCCGAAGAAATTGATGGTGCCACCCTTGCGTACCAGTTGGGTAGCAAGTTCCCAGGTCTCGGGCTGGCCTATGGCCTCAATGACGACGTCGGCGCCGTGGCCGTCCGTGCGGGACCGGATCTCTGAGACGACGGCGTGTCCGTCACGCGCGTCGGTGCGGCGCATCAGAATGCCCTCGTGAGCGCCGAGCACAACGGCCCGGTCCACCTGTTCCAGGCGGCGGGCGAGCGCGATGACGCGAGCGCCGAAAGCATACCTGGCGAGCCGGACAAACATGAGGCCGATAGGGCCGAGGCCCATGATTGCGACGGTGTCGCCGGGGCGCACCTGGCACTCGTCCAAACCCCGCAGCACACAGGCAAGCGGCTCAGCGAGGGCGGCGTCGCGATAATCGAGATCATCGGGGATGGGGTAGGTGTTCTTTTCGACGATGCGCGCGGGGATGCGGATGAACTCCGCGTAGGCGCCATTGTTGAAGAGCAGATCCTGGCAGAGGTTCTGCTGGCCGTGCAGGCAGAAGAAGCAGCGATCGCAGGGCGCGGAGTTGGCTGCTACCACGCGGTCGCCGACAGAAAACGTTGTTACGCCTGATCCGACGGCGGCGACATCGCCCGCCATTTCGTGCCCGAACAGAGCGGGCGGCGTAATCATTTTGGCGTGATAACCGCGGCGAAATACCTTGACGTCGGTTCCGCAGGTGAGTGCCGTCCGGACGCGGACAAGCAGCTCGCCTGGGCCGATATCGGGTACTGGAACCGATTCCAGGCGAACGTCTTCTTTGCCGTAGAGAATGGCAGCGCGCATCGTTCCGGCGCGGACTATGGTTGCGGCGGCAGTCAATTCTGCTCCTGCGGATGCACGACTACTTTGAGAGAGCGCTCGCTCGGATGGAGGGCCGTATGAATACCATATTCAATGCCGTCTAGAGATACGCGATCGGAGATCAGTTGTTCCAAGGGAAGCTCGTTGCTAAAGACGAGGCGGGCGGATTCGGCCTGCAGATCGACGTCAGCGCTATAAGAACCGAGCAGGACGCGCTCGCCGACGCAGATGTCGGCGCCGCAGAATTCGATGCGCTCCTTGGCGGAGGTTTGCGCGAAGAGCAGGATCTTCGCGCCCGGCCGTGAAATTCGCAGCGCTTGTTCGACCAAGCCAGGAGCGTTAGTGGCTACGACGACGGCGTCCACGCCGCGAGCCGCGGTGGCAGCCCGGACGGCTTTTTCGAAATCAAGCCGGCGCGGATCGAACGCGGAAGCGCCGAAGCGCTGCGATAAGGCGCGCCGGAACGCTATGGTATCGGAAGCGAGGACGTCGGCTCCGGCGCGCTTCGCCAGGAGCGTGAATATGAGCCCGATGGCGCCTTGCCCGAGCACCGCAACGGTATCGCCGGGTTCGAGGCCGAGCAACTCGATACCTTTCAAGCAGGTGTTGACCGGCTCTACCCAGCAGGCTTGATCGAAAGAAACTCCGGCCGGAATTTTTTCGACTCCGCGATTGACGATCCAATTCATGACGCGCACGTATTGTGAGAAACCGCCGCCCGCCGGTTCGTATCCGGCGGTGACCCCCACTCTCTTATAGACTGCGCACTGAGCGTAAAGGCGGCGTTCGCAATAAAAACAATCTTTACAGGGTATGTGATGGAAAACAATGACCCTATCGCCGGGCGCATAATTTGTGACCCGGTCGCCGGTAGCGGCGACAACGCCCGCCGTTTCGTGACCGTAGATGCGCGGCGGGGGCAGGAGATCGTGTTCGATCTTCTTGAGATCGGTATGGCAGATGCCGCAGGTTTCCACGCGGACCAGGATTTCGTCGACAGCGATGGCGGGCGTCTCGAGGTGTTCCACCGACACGCAATTGTTTCCGGTATAGACGGCGGCTCTCATGAAACGAGGTACGGCCTCATTCGGCCGGAGTACTTGCGGACGCTGTATTGATTCGGCAACTGACAAGAAATTCCCCTAACGCCATGGCCGCATCACGGGTGCGCCGACGGAGGCGGAACAACTCCCCAATGAGTTTGGGATGCGTTGTGGCGTGTAATCCGATTTTCCCACGGGCGATGCGGCCTTCGGGGGTACGCATGCGGTTGAAATCGATGTGGAAGGCTTCGTCGGCTCGATCTGAAACTACTTTAATGCAGCAGAACGGCAGGCCAGCGGCTTTTGTACGCTGCGCAACACCAGCAGATTCCATATCTACGGCGATTCCATTGTGAGCCAGCAACTGGTGTTTCTCGGCGGAATTGAGGGCAACGCGATCTTGAGAAACGACCAGGCCGGAGGCAAAGCCGGATTCCGATTGGACGGATGCACAATCGGACGTTTCGCTGCGAGTGAGATCCAGAACGCGGGTCGCAATTACGATTTGCGATTCACGGAGATTCGGGTCGAGGGCTCCGCAATAGCCGGTGCTGACGACGGCTTCGAGCTTCGAAGAGGAAAGCTCGGCGCCGGTAACGGCGCGGATGGCGACCTCGACGGCACGCGCGGCCAGCTTGGGACCGGCGCCGTTGGCGGCGAGCAGGACGCGGCGCCCCTCCAGAATGCCTTCGAAGGCGTAATCGACAGGCCAGTTGATCTTCCGGAGGCCGGTGAGCGTATTGGCAAACGGCTTGAGCTCGGAGGCTTCGGAGGCAACGTAGAGGATGGCCATCAGCAGTACCCGTTGGCGCGGAACCAATCGACCGCGCACCGCAAGGCGGCATCGACGGAGCCGGGCGAGAAGCCTAATTCGCGCGACGCTTTGGCATGTGTCACAAACATCTTCTTACGAGCCATTTTGACGGCTTCGAGCGGCGCGATAGGGTGATGGCCGGTGAGGTTCGCCCATGCGGTGGTCAGGACGCCGGTTGCGTAGGCGAGCGCATAGGGAACTTTGGTCCGGGGCGCAGGTTTATGGGCGATAGCGGCGAGCCGCGCGAGGATCTGCTGCAAGGTGAGGTTCTCGCAACCGAGGATATAGCGTTCGCCGGGGCGGCCGTGTTCCGCAGCGAGCAGATGCCCGTGGGCGATGTCGCGCGCGTCCACGAGGTTCAAGCCGGTCTCAACGAAAGCGGCCAGCTTGCCACGCAGGAAATCGACGATGATCTTGCCGGTGGGCGTCGGCTTCCAATCGTGATCGC
Organism: Bryobacteraceae bacterium; assembly: GCA_036269275.1. GTDB lineage: Bacteria > Acidobacteriota > Terriglobia > Bryobacterales > Bryobacteraceae > Bog-105. The sequence goes on from DATASJ010000103.1 coordinate 271,623, forward strand.
CGATAGGCGCGGTGGGATTGACGATGACGACGGGGAGACCGGCGCGGGCTTTTTCGAGAGCGACCTGCTCGGCGAGCCACTTGGAGCGTTTGTAATGGCCGGCCATGTCATCGACGGAGACGGGCGTAGCCTCGTCGCCTACCGAACCTTGCGGCATGCCGATGCAGCCGACGGTGCTGGTATAGACGATGCGTTCGACGCGCGCGCGCTCACAGGCATGCAGCAGATTGCGCGTGCCCTCGACGTTTGAAGCGTAAAGGTCTTCGGGATGCTTCGACCAGAGACGATAGTCGGCTGCGACATGAAAGACGAGCTCGCAGCCTTCCACTGCGCGAGCGAGCGATTCGGGGTCGCGCAGATCGCCCGTGACCCGTTCGGCATCCAGTTCGCGAATGCGGCTGCCCGGGCGGCAGAGCACACGTACCGTGTCGCCGCGCTCCACAGCCAAGCGAGCGACGTGCCAGCCGAGAAAGCCGCTGGCGCCGGTAACGAGAGTAAGTGGCAAGTTGGATCACCCAAAGATCGCGCAAAACGGTCGCGGTATCAAGCGCCCCGCCCGACGGTTCAGGGAGTTTCTTCGCTGTCCTGGCGGAGCGCATCCGCGGCCTTTGCGCTTAACGGAACGCCCAGCTCATCAACTTGATGGTGTCGGTGATCTTCGAATTGATGCCGAGGGCGGCGGACGGCTCATAGCCGCAGTGGACCATGCAATGGTCGCAGCGCGGATCGTTGCCTTCGCCGTAATGATTCCACTGCGTCTTGGTCATCAGCTCTTCAAAGGTGTCGTAGTGGGCGTCGGTAATGAGATAGCACGGACCTTTCCAGCCTTTGACGTTGTAGGTGGGATTGCCCCAGGCCGTGCAGGGAAGTTTTCTGTCACCCTTGAGAAAGTCGAGGTACGTAGGCGTGTTGTTGATCCGGAACCGCTTCGCCATGCGGTCGATGTCTTTGAACTTCTCCATGACATCGTCGCGGGTCATGAAAATGTCGCGCTGGTTCACCGCGGAGTAGCCGTAGGCAGGCGAGATCAGGAATCCGTCTACGTGCAGGGTTTCGAGGTAAGTGTAGAGCTCCTCGATTTCCTTCATGTCGGTTTCTTTGTAGACCGTGGTGTTGGTGCAGACCTTGAAACCGTGCTGCTTGGCGATCTTGATGCCTTCGATCGCTTCTTTGAATACGCCTTCGCGCTCAACCGAAATGTCGTGATTCTTCTCCATGCCGTCGAGGTGGACGTTGAAGAAGAACTTGGAATCGGGCTTGAATTGCGCGATTTTTTTGCGGATGAACATGCCGTTGGTGCAGAGGATGATGTTCTTGCCGCGCGCGAGAATTTCGGTAACCAGGCGGCCGATTTCGGGATAGAGCATGGGCTCGCCGCCGCAGATGGAGACGGTGGGCGCGCCGCACTCATCGACGGCTTTCATGCATTGCTCGACCGAGAGGCGCTGGGAGATGGTGCTCTCATATTCGCGGATGCGGCCGCAACCGGTGCAAGTGAGATTGCAGGCGTGCAACGGTTCGAGCATCAGGACCAGCGGAAAGCGCTTGTTGATCATGGGATGCACGAAATCGGGCTCGTCGCCGGTGCGCGTGTGCATGATGATCTTGAACGGGTTCACGGAGTCGTCGGTCGCGCTGACGGTTTTCTGCCACTCGGGCCGAGGGCTGAACTTATTCTTGGCGATGTAGGCGCCCATGCCTACGGTCATGGAAAGCGGAAATCTCATTTTGTGTCTCTCATAATCACGATGCGTGGGCCGCTCTAGCGCCAGCATGGTGCAGTGCAGGCGTTTCGTCGCGAGCGGCGGTGGCTTTCATAAATGTAGATAGAGCGAGCAGCGGGAAGGTGTTCCGGTAATCGGTGTAGGACAGGTAGAAGACGCGCGGGAAACCGGTGCCTGTGCAGTAGTCTTCATTCCAGTTGCCGTCGGGCCGCTGGGTGCGCAACAGATAGTCGATGCCGTTATATAGACTTTCGCTGCGCAGGTCGCCGCCGGCAAGCAAGGCGAGCAGCGCCCAAGCGGTCTGCGAAGGGGTGCTGGCCTGCGGGAGGAAACGGCCTTCGTCGTAGCTGGCGCAGCTTTCGCCCCAGCCGCCGTCGCGATTCTGGTAGGCGCGAATGAACTCGAGGGCACGTTGAATGTAAGGCTCGTTTTCACTCAGGCCGGCAGCGCGGAGACCGCGCAGGGCGAGGAACGTGCCGTAAACATAATTCACACCCCAGCGGCCGTACCAACTGCCGTCGGCTTCCTGGGCGCGCAACAAGTAATTAACGGCGCGGCGAATGGCGGGATGGCCAGACGGGATGCCCGAACAAACGAGCGCTTCGAGGACGCGGCCGGTGATGTCGGGACAGGAGGGGTCGAGCATGGCGTTATGGTCCGCGAAGGGGACGTGGCTGAGGATATTCCAATCGTTGTCGACATCGAAGGCAGCCCAGCCGCCATCTTTGCCTTGCATCGCGAAGATCCAATCGAGGGCGCGCTTTTGGCATGCTTGCTGAGCGTGCTGATCGGAGGCGCGGGCCTTTTCGAAGGCGAGCAACACCATGGCGGTGTCGTCCACGTCCGGATAGAACTCGTTGTTGAATTCGAAAGCCCAGCCGCCGGGCTGCGTGTGGGGGCGTTTGATGGACCAGTCGCCCTGGCGGCGAATTTCTTTCGAGAGCAGCCAATCGGCGGTGCGGCGGAGTTCGGGCAAGGGCGGATTTTCGGTTTCGGCGAGAGCGAAGGCGGCGATGGCAGTATCCCAGACGGGCGAGAAGCAGGGCTGGAAATAGAAGCCGCTGTCGCTATCCTGGCGATCGAACATCAAGGTGTCGAACTGCTTCTGCGCTTCGACGCGCAGCGGATGGTCCGGCGCGTAGCCGAGGACGTCGAGCGCCATGATGGCGTACTGCATGGACGGGTAAATGGCGCCGAGGCCGTCGGAACCTTCGAGATGGCGGATCATCCAGGCCGCACACTTGCGGGTGGCGTAGTGGCGAATGAAGCGCGGGCCGCGGCGTTCCCAGATCTTGAGAAAGCGATCGAGCTTGAGGAAGAAGTTGCGCCAGCTAAAGGTGGCGAGAGAACGCTCGGGGCGCGTGGGAGCGCCGGAGAGAAACAGCTCATCCAGGTTGAAGCCCTGGGGAACCGGGCGCTTTGGATTCGCGGCGTGGACGATGGCGAGCGAGATGACGATGGCGCGCGTCCAAGAAGACATCTGATAGATGAACTTGAAGGGCAGCAGAATCAATTCGGGCGGAATGGAGGGGCAGGCGTCGCGCGGATAGAGGTTAAACAGGTTGAGGTTGGTGCGGACGTAGCTGTTAGCGGCTTGCAGTCCGCCCATTTCGCAGATGCGCGAGCGAAGGCGCTGCATGCGCCTATCGGAGGCGGGCACACCGGCGACTTTGAGCGCGAAATAGGCTTTGATGCAAGCGTTGATCTCGGACGGGCCATGCAGATAAATGTTGAAGCCGCCGTCGGGAAGCTGGCGCGCGAGGATGCCGGAGACAGCGCGATCGATTTGGGGGCGCGTGGGCGGATTCCAAGCTGGAGCCGCGGCATCGAGCGGCGGGTGCAGCCAGAGCTGCAGCATGATGTAGTCCGATTCGAGCGTGGTGTCGGCGCGAAGGGCGGCGTTCCAGTAGCCTTCGGGCGATTGGCGTTGAAGAAGAGCAGCCGAGGCTTTGCGGATGGCATCGGCGGCGGCCAAATTCAGCCTTGATTGAACCGCGCACAACGCCCCACCGCCCTGTGCGCTTAAGGAATCGGAGATGTGAAGGCTTGGCTGCATCGTTTTGACGGGCGCGCTTCAACTGCTCACGCGGTGCAGACGCGGGGTAAAGCTCTCCAGATCGGAGGGCAGGGTGAAGCGCACGTCCTCCTCCTTGATCTCGGCTTCTTCCAGATCGTCGTAGCCTTGGGTTCGAAGGTGATGGATCAATTCCTGGACCAAGTGCTCCGGAGCGGAGGCGCCGGCGGTGAGCGCGACAGTATCGACATTCGCGAGCATTTCGGCGCGCACCTCGCTGCAATCGTCGAGCAAGTAAGCGGGTATGCCGGCCTTTTGGCAGACCTCGACCAGGCGGCGCGAATTGGAACTGTTCTGCGAACCGACCACAAGCAATGCCTGGCAGAGCGGAGCTACGGCTTTGACGGCTAGCTGGCGATTTTCGGTTGCGTAGCAGATGTCTTGCGTCTTGGGGCCGATGATTTTTGGAAAGCGCTCGAGCAGGCGAGTGACGATGTCTTTTGTTTCGTCGAGCGAAAGCGTGGTTTGCGTGAGATAGACGATGTGCTCGGGGTCTTTGATATTGAGGCGGTTCACATCTTCGACGTCGGAGACGAGGATGGTGTTTTTGGGGGCTTCGCCGAGGGTGCCAATGACTTCGTCGTGATCGCGATGGCCAATCAGGACGATGGTGTAGCCCTGCTTGGCGAAACGAACGGCTTCGAGGTGAACTTTGGTGACCAGCGGGCAAGTGGCGTCAATCACCTGGAGGCGGCGCTGCTTGGCCTCGGCCCGAACGGCGGGGGAGACGCCGTGGGCGCTAAAGATGACGCGGGCGCCTTCGGGGACTTCGTGGAGCTCTTCGACGAATATCGCCCCGGCGCAGCGCAGTTCATCCACCACGTGGCGGTTATGAACGATTTCCTTGCGGACATAGATCGGGGCGCCGTACAGGTCGAGGGCAATTTTGACAACGTCGATGGCGCGGACCACGCCGGCGCAAAAACCGCGAGGCTTGAGCAGGATAATCTTCTTGCGGGCAGCCACCGGGACCGGGTGGGTTAAGGTTTCGGGTTCGTAAATAAGGCCGGTGGATGACATAGTTCGGGAAGCTTAAGTATAACAAGTAGCTGTGTTTTCAGCGAAGAAGAAATACTGATCGGTCGCATTCGGCGGGGTAAGGGTACGAACTTACGGGTGAAATGCGACTGGGGGTGTCCGTGGGTGTCCGGACAGGGCAGGGACAGGGGCGCGCGGGTGTCCCGAGGGTGGGACAGCGGCGGCTAATCATCGAAGAGCCAATCTGTGGGGCCGAGGTGGCCGCCGGAGTGGGCGGCTTCGCGAGCGATGACACGGAGCCAGTCCTTATAGAGCATGGTCTGCTCGGCGGTGCAGCCGGTGATTTCCTGAACTTCATCAGGGAAGGCCCAGGAGTATTCGGGCGGAACACCCAGGGGGAAGCTCAAGATACGGGTCAAAAAGTAGGGGGGCTTGGGAAAGGAAGCGACCCGCTTCTGAAGCTGCTCATTCGAGGGATAGCAGGAGGTGGAGGTTCGGCCACCGTTGCGTTCGACCTGGACCCATTGGCGGATTTTCAGGTCTTCGGATTCGATGGCCTCCGTGCGCCGGATCCAGCGCAGGAAGATGCGGGCGGATTGAGAGAGAGCTCGCTCGCGAGTGCGGGCGTCCTGGGAATCGCGGCGGACGTGCGCTTCTAATTCCTTGAAAGCGCGAAGGAAAGCGCGTTCGGCGGTGGTTCGATAGCGCAGGAAATTCTGGTAGCGTTTCTGGTCTTGCTCGGTCCAGTCCCCGGCGTCTTTAGGCAGGCGGCGCTCGATTTGATCGAGGCGCTTGCGGTTGCGTCGCAGGAACCAGTCGGCGAGGGCGGCTTCCTCAACCAGGCGGGCGGCTATTGGCTCTTGCGGGCCGTAGGCTTCGAACCAATCGTGAATGGTCGCTTCGAATTCGGCAGGATCTTCGTCCGGGAGGACGGTTTGCTGGGAGCGGCAACCGTGGGTGAGGCGATTCATGCAGGAGTTTCCCTTGCCTTCGGGACTGCGTGGACCGGTGGAGCGGCGAAAGCGAGGCACGTGCTTGGGGATCAAGGGTTCGGAATCCGGCGGATCCGGTGGGGCGCTGGGCGGTTGGGATGGGAGCAGGTCCTGCATGGGCGTTTTCTGCGATCAGTTTCTTGCCGGGGCGAACGCGGCGGCGGGACGGTTTGGGCGGAAACGGTTGAGGATAGGAGAGTTGGAAGATTTTTGAAAATTGTTACTGGGTGGGAGCGGGGGGTGGATTTTCGGTGTAGGGCGATTTTACCGAACGAACTGGTTGATTCGGTATGGGAGGCAATTCATACTTGAAAGTATGAAAGTAGGGGAACGTGGGCAGGTCACCATTCCGATTGAAATTCGGGAGCGATTCGGGCTCGGGCCGAAAACCGATGTCGAGTTTCAGGTGGTGAATGGCTCGATTGTTCTAAAGAAGCTGGGCAAGAAGTTGGGGCTCGATCAATGGAAAGGACGTTGCGGGAAGAGTTTCTCGGAACTGGGCTATCCATCCGTCGACGCCTTTATGGATGATGTTCGCGGGCGATGATTACCGCCGTGGATACAAATGTCTTGCTCGACATACTGGTACCTAACGAGAAGTTCTACGAACGTTCGTTGCGGGCGCTCGACGATGCGGCGTCCGTGGGGTCTTTGGTGATTTGCGATCTGGTTTATGCGGAATTGTGCGTCCACTTCAGCACGCAGCGCGAATGCGATGCGTTTTTGGAGAGCGGTGAGATGCGCGTGGAAGCATTGACGAGGGAAGCACACTTCGTGGCGAGCCGCGCATGGCGCGACTACCGCAAGCAGGGAGGGCAAAGGAGCCGGATATTAGCCGATTTTCTAATTGGGGGACATGCTCAGGCGCAAGCATCGCGGCTACTCTCACGAGACCGAGGCTTCTACCGGAAGCTGTTTCCCGCACTTGACCTGGTGGACCCGGCAGAGTAAGCGGTTCTGGGCAGAGTGTGGCCCGGTCGCCGGTAGTCTCCTGAACAGGTAGTGTCCTATGGTTGAGTTCATGTGCTTTGTAGTAAACGTAGCGCGAGCGGACGATTCTCGCATCGACTATAGGATCGTGCATGGATTGGTTGGTTGATAAATCGACCGCCGAAGACCGCGACCAGCAAACTGCGGCCATTCGGAAACTGCGCTTCGATTGTGCTGCTCGGCCTTGGATGAGTACGCTACTCGGATTTGTCGAACTCGTTTCAGTCAATCACATCACGAAGATTAGCGTCCCAACGCACGAAACTCTTAAAGGACAGCAGCAGACGCGATCTGTGCCCCGCTCGATGGTCAGAGTTGATCAAATACCTCTGGGCGTTCTACCCACTGGAACCCATCGGCAGGGGTGATCGTTGCAAGTTGCAACTGGCCTCCGATTCGCTGATAATCGTCTCTCTCGATTTCCCTCGCCATTGGATCGCAGCACGCTTGAATGAAGCTTCTGGCAGCATCAACTGCGTCTGAAAGCCTGATCGTGATAGCCGGATTGGAGACATGTCGTTTTGCAACGCGCCTGCACGCCTCGTTCCTGTACTTATCGAAGCGCGAATCATCGGTCTTGAATAAAAGATCCTCCACTCTAGGCGATCCGTAGAAGCGACTCTTTCGCCACGCGCTGAGGTCGTGGGACCCTCCGACTTGCCAATCGAAATCCTGATGCCGATGGTAGAACCTTATTTCCGTGCGGGATGGTTCTTCGCAAACGTAGCCGTCTACGAAGACGCTGATCAGCGTCCGTCCCAGTTTCCCTGATTCGGCGGACACCGGACTAGGATCGTGCGATAGTTCTCCGCGTTGCTTCACCGAAGATAGGCTTTCTACGATATGCGGACCGATCAATTCGCCCCACTCATCGGCGGTTTCGACGGTCTGCGATGCGGTCTTTTCGGCAGCGTCACAGCACGCTGATACGAAATTAAATACCCTCTCATCCGCATCATTCGCGAGAGTGACCCTTCCAAAGAAGGAGCACACTACTTCTCGATCCGCGCCGGGAAGGTGTAATATCTTCTGAACGTGATCCGATATAAGCCGCCGCTCATTAGGAGAGACCCTGAAGTGGTGATTCCCGTCGCCTGCAATGACAAAGCCCTCCTCGGAATATATATGTGCTAACGCCGTCGGCATGGAAAAGCAGAGGAGTTCGTAAGGTCGGAGACTGTCGTCATCAACAGAAATAGAATGTTCGTGTTCAGCTACATCTTGAGCTTAGGACGCTACCAGTTGACTTGCTAAACTAAAAAATAGGATACAACGGTGCCGTGTTGCGTTCGTGGCGGAGCGGTATCTCCTGCGATACACTCAGGCTGCGTGTTTTATGAGTAGGAGATCAGGGAAAGCCGCGGCGGATCTCACGAAGCACGGCGTCTCATTCGAGGAAGCTGCCTCGGTCTTCTTGGACCCGCTTGCCGTTACATTCGCAGATCCGGATCATTCGGAGGCGGAGCGCCGGGAAATCACGATCGCCATGCTATGGACCAGCGCGTGGTACTCGTGTGTCACTGCGAACGCCAGCATCGAATTCGGATTAGTAACGCCCGTGTGGCGACACCATCGGAACGAAGAAGATTTTGTGAAGAAGGATTCGAAAGCAGCCAGCGACCAGATGCGGGACGAATATGGTCCGTCGGACTTAAGGGGCGGAGTTCGTGGTAAGTACTACCGCCGTGCGACAGCAGAGACTAACCTCGTACTTATCGACGCCGACCTCGTAGAGTTATTCCCAAATAGTAATTCAGTAAACCGAGCCCTACGCCTTTTGGCAGATACAGCTAAAGTAGCTGTCAAATCGGAGCGCCGCAAACGCTGAGTCCCCCCATTAAACTTAAATTGCAGGCACGATGAAGCGGTTTTTGCGTCCAGTGGGGGAACGATATCGCGGCTGGATGGAGCGGCGGGAAGAAGAACTGTGCCTGCGGGCGACGGATCGGGTGGCGCGGCCGTTCGAGTATGGACTGGAGTGGAGCAGAGATTGGCCGGTCACGCGGGAGTTTCCGCCGAATGGGTGCGGGCCGGTTTCGTACCTCAATGAAGTGAACGAGCGGGCGATTGCGGCGAGCGCCCAGTTTTTCGGACACGAGCGGCCGGCGGATTTCCAGTTGGATGGCGAGTGGCTCGAGTTCACGTCTCCGGTGCGAACGCCGTATGCGGAGAACAACGTGGTTCGGGCGCGGTGGTTTGCGGCACGAGGCGGGCGCAAGGCAGTGGTGGTGCTGCCGCATTGGAATGCGAAGCTGCCGCAGCACAATGCGCTGTGCGAGGGCTTGCGCAGACTGGGCATTTCGGCGCTGCGGCTGAGCCTGCCGTACCATGACTCGCGCATGCCGGAGGGCTTAAGCCGCGCGGACTTTGCGGTTTCTTCGAACATTTGCCGGACCATCGACGCGACGCGGCAGGCGGTGATCGATACGCGCTGCTGTTTCGACTGGCTGGAGCAACAAGGGTTCACGAGCCTGGGGGTGGTGGGGACGAGCTTGGGGTCGTGTTATGCATTTATCGCGAGCGCACACGACCCGCGCATTCGGGTGAACGTATTCAACCACTGCTCGATGTATTACGCGGATGTGGTCTGGGAGGGCCTGTCGACGCGGCATATTCGCGAGAGCCTGGAAGGGGCGGTGAGTCTGGAGACGCTGCGCAAGCTGTGGCTGTGCATCAGCCCGCCGAGCTATTGGAAGCTGTTCACGAAAAAGCGTTCGAAATTCATCTACACGCGGTACGACACTACGTTTCCGCTGCACTTGTCGAAACAGGTGATCGCGGGAGCGCGGCAGCATCAGTGGGATCACGAAGTGGCGGTGTTGCCGTGCGGGCATTACACGATGGGCGAGTTTCCGTTCAAGTACATGACGGGGTATCAGATCTGCGCGTTTTTGAAACGCGAGTTGTAGGGCAGAACGAGAGGGGAAACGGCGACCGGGAGGCCGCCCCACAGGACGGCGGGAGGCTCGCCCACAAGAGAGGTTAAGGGCTTAAAGATTTTTGCCGCGCGGTGGTGCGAAACTCTGGTTTGATGCATCGAACGCATGTGAACAGCGGAGTTTGGGCACGAGCCTTCTTGGGTTTGGCGCTGGCGGTGAGCAGCGCGGCGGGGCAGAGCAACCAGGATTTTCAAGGCAGCGTGCCGCAGGGGGCGGCGACGGCGAGTCCGATCCCGCTGACGCTCAACGACGCCATAAACCGGGGGTTAAAAACAAACCTCGGGCTGTTGACGAACGAACAATCGAGCTTGGAAGTGCGGGCGGACCGATTGCGCGCCTTGAGCGGATTGCTGCCGAAAGTGAGCGGGCAAGTGAGCATGACGGAGCAGCAGATCAACTTGCAGGCGCTGGGATTTCTGGTGCGGATTCCTCCGAGCCTGGGCTTCAGCATCCCGAGCATTATTGGGCCGTATTCGTACCAGGCGGCGCTGGCGAACGCGACGGTGCCGTTGTTCGACTTCAACGCGATCAGCAATTTCAAGGCGTCGCGAGAGAACGTGAAGGCGTCGGTGTTGACGGTGAAGAACGCGCGGGACCTGGTGGTGCAGGCGGTGAGCAACGCGTACCTCGAAATCATTGCGGACGGCGCGCGGGTGACGGCGACGCAGGCGGAGATAGACGCGGACAATGCGGTGTACACGAACGCGGTGCGGCGGCACGATGCGGGGGTGGCGATCGGGTTGGATGTGCTGCGGTCGCAGGTGGAATTGAAGCAGCGGCAGCAGGCGCTGGTGGCGACCACGAACCAGTTCGAGAAAGATAAACTGGCGCTCGGGCGGATTATCGGGCTGGCAGTCGGGCAGGAGTTCACGGTGGCGGACCCGTCGCCCGCGGTTCGGTTGGAAGCGCTGCCGCTGCCGCAGGCGCTGGAGGAGGCGTATGCGCACCGTCCGGATTATCAGGCCGCCAAAGCACGCGTATTGGGAGCGCAGTATTCTTTGCGCGCGGCGAAAGCGGAGCGGTACCCGACGCTTACCGCATCGGGGTTCTATGGAGACGAAGGGCTGCGGCTTTTGACGGATTCACACGGGGTGTTTCAAGCGACGGGATCGATTTCGTTCAACATTTTCGATGGCGGGCGGATTCGCGCGGACATCGAAGAGCAGAACGCGGAGCTGAGGGACCGGCGCAATGAGATGGAGAATCTGCGCGGCGAGATCGATTACGAGGTGCGCAATGCGCTGCTGGACCTGAAGTCGTCGGGGGATCAAGTGGATGTGGCGCGGAGCAACATGGAGTTGGCGAATCAGTCGATGCAGCAATCGCGGGACCGGTTTGCGGCGGGCGTGACGAACACGGTAGAAGTGGTGCAGGCGCAGCAGGCAGTGGCGGACGCGCACGAGAACCTGATTTCGGCAGAGTATCAGTACAACGTGGCGAAGGTATCGCTGGCGCGGGCGCTGGGGCTGGCGGAAGAAGGCGTGCGGAATTATTTTAACCAGCGGCCGTGAGCGCGGCGGGCGTGTCATTTAGGCGTCGCGCAGGCGCTTATTTTTCGAGAAAGAAGCTGCCGACGAAGAGAGCGTCGATGCCGGACGAATAGAAGCTGCGGACGGCATCGCGCGGAGTGCAGACGAGTGGATCGCCGAAGAGATTGAAGCTGGTGTTGTAGAGCACGGGCAGTCCGGTTGAGGCGCCGGCGGCAGTGAGCAGCGCGTGATAAAGCGGATTTTCCTGGCGGCGCACGGTGTGCACGCGAATCAAGTCATGGCCGAGAATGGCGGGGGCGAAGGTCTCGCGATGCGGCGGACGGACTTTGGCAACAGTCGCGAGAAAGCGGGCATTGGAACCTACTTCGAAGTAGTCGGCGGCGAGCTCTTCGGGCACGGAGGCAGCAAATTTCCGGAAGCTCTCGCGGTGCTTGATGTAAACGTTCAGATTTTCGCTGGAGTATGGATTCAGGGGAGAAGCGAGAATGCTGCGGTTGCCCAGCGCGCGCGGTCCGAATTCCATGCGGCCTTGCATCCAGGCGATGATCTTTTCATCGTTCAAGGCGCGGACTGCGAGCTGGATCAGTTCGCCTTCGGTGAGCAGGTAACGAAAGCGCAGCTTGCAGTTTTCGAGCACCTGTTTGATTTGCTGCGCGGAGTAGGCGGGACCCAAGCAGAGAGTGTCGAAGGGGAGGCGGGCCTCTTCGCTATAGAAGTTATGCCAGGCGTAGAGCGCGGCGCCGAGGGCGGTACCGGCGTTTCCGGCGACCGGCTGAACGAAGGCATGCGCGTAATGCGTTTCGAGCGCGTGAACGAGGCGCGCATTGAGCGCGAGGCCGCCGGCGAGGCAGACGTTTTCAGCAGGGCCGAGCATGCGCATCACCGATTCACAAACAGCAGCCTGGAGGCTGGCGGCGATATCCGCCTTACTAGAGGGCGAGAGCGGCTGGGCGGCGTCGATTTTTGCTGCGTCGAAAAAACGGGCGCTGAATCCGCCTTGGGTGAGGCGGTCGGCTTCGAAAAAACTGCGGTCCAGTTGCGGCCAGGCGGAGGCGCCGCGGTGCAGGATGGCGCGGAAGAGATCTACATGCGCGGGCTCGCCTTGGGCGGAGAGCCATTGGACTTTGTGTTCATCGGCGCGGGGCTCGAAGCCGAGCAAGGCGGTGACGCGATTGAACAGGTCGCCGAGGGAATCGGGAAAGTATAGTTCGCGGACGGGCGTGAGTTGATTGCGTTCGCCGCGGAAGAGAACGGCGGAGCGGAAATCACCCGCGCGGTCCACGCTGAGAACGGAAGCCGATTGGAATGCGGAGAGGTGATAGGCGGAGGCGGCATGGGCGTGATGGTGCTCGACCACGATGATGTCACTGGCGGGGAAGCGGGCGCGAAGCTCGAGCTGCACGGGGCTCTCGGGGCCGGGGGCGAAGGGACGCGCGATGGCGACGCAGCCGATCTCTTCGGGCTTGAGGTTGGCAATTTCGAGACAGATGCGGAAGGCTTCTTCCGGAAATGCGCCGGGACGGTCCTGGCGCGATACTTTGGCCTGCTCGACTGCGGAAGCGATGTGTGCGTCCTTGATGACGCAACAGGCGGGGTCGCTGAGCAATCCGCCGAGGCCGAGGATGGTGTGGGAGGGGCTAGACATTGCGCAGGCGCTGGATGGTTCGCTCGCGTCCGATGCAAGCGAAGACGGCAAAGACGCCGGGGCCGACGGCTTGACCGGTGAGAGCGGCGCGGGCGGCGTTGATCAGCAGGCCGGCTTTGACGCCGCGCTCTTCGGCCAGCTTGCGGAGATTGGCTTCTACGCTCGATTCGGTAAATTCGGGATCGGCTTCGAGACGATTGGCTAACTCGCGCAGTAGTTCGCGGGCGCCTGGCGCGTTGAGCTTATCGAGAGCCGGTTTTTCGATGGGGAAATGGTCCGCGAAGTAGGGGAGGCCCTTGGTGGTGAAATCCAGCAGGGTCGAGAAGCGGGAGCGGAGGACGCCGACTACGTGTTCGAAGAAAGCCTCATCTCCATAGGGCGCGAGGCCGTGCTCTTCGAGCACACGGCGGGCGAGCGGCGCAAGCTCGGGGACGGGCATGGAGCGGAGATGCTGAGCGTTGAGCCAGAGCGCTTTGGGGTCGATGGGATCGGCGTCGCTGAAGTTGACAACGGCGTTGCTGCGGTTGACGCCTTCCAAGCTGAAGGCAGCCCGGAGTTCTTCGAGAGTCATCTGCTCGCGGTTATCTTTGGGGGACCAGCCGAGCAAGCAGAGGAAATTGATGAAGGCGAGCGGGAGAAAGCCGTTGTCGCGATAGGTGAGGACGCTGACGACGGGCCCGTGCTTGCGCTTGGAGAGTTTTGAGCCATCGGGCGCGATGAGGAGCGGGAGATGGGCGAAGGAGGGAAGCGGCGCGCCCGCGGCTTCAAAGATGAGAACGTGCTTGAAGGTGTTGGTGAGGTGATCCTGACCGCGAATGATGTTGGTGATTCCGAGATCGATGTCGTCTGCGCAGGAACTCAAGTGATAAGTGGGCATGCCGTTGCTGCGCAGCAGAGCGAAGTCTTCGATGTCGGCGGTCATTTTGGATTGCGGGCCGTAGACTTCGTCGTGAAAGGAGACTTCGCGAGACGGGTCGCGGCCGACGCGAAAACGAATGGCGAAGGGCTCGCCGGCAGCGGCGCGAGCGCTGCTTTCCTCTTCGGACAGGGCGCGCATTTCGGGGTTGCAGAGCCAGGACTCTTCGCTGTAGGGCCTATCTTCCAAGTCCGCTGCGGCGGGAGTGAAATCGCGATAGGCGAGACCTTTCGCGAGCAGGTCGAGAGCTAATTTGCGATGCAGATGGAGACGCTCCGATTGGCGGTAGAATTCGTCCCAGCCGAGTGCGAGCCAATTCAAACCTTCGTAGATGGAGTTGAGCGAGGCTTCGGTGTTGCGCTCGACGTCGGTGTCGTCGATGCGCAGGACCAGGACGCCGTTGTGCTTGCGAACATAGAGCCAGTTGAAGATAAAGGTGCGCGCGCTGCCAATGTGCAAATAGCCAGTGGGGGAGGGCGCAAAACGAGCCCGAATCATTGAAGTTTCAGTGTACAGAAGGGGACGCGCACAACGGCCACCCGACAGCCTGTGCGCTCAAGGCGGGGAGAGTTGGGCGTACAGCGAGACGAATCGGTCGACGGTGAGCTGTTCGGCGCGCAGAGGAGCTTCCGGCAGGGTATCCACGATGGGGCCGTACAGGGGTCGTAGATTGTTGCGCAAAGTTTTGCGTTTTTGCGCGAAGCAGCGGCCCACAAAAGCGAGGAGTTGCGGGAGCGAAGGCGGGATTTCCGGCTTGCGGATGAACGTGACGGCAGCCGAATCGACCTTGGGAGGCGGCACGAAGGCGGAAGCGGGCACGTGCAGGACCAGTTGCGCGTCGCACACGAGGCGCGTGGCGACGGTGAGATAACCATAGGCGCGGGCGCCGGGCTGCGCCAGGATGCGGTCTGCGACTTCGCGCTGCATGAGAAAGACGGCGAGCGGGAAGCGATCGTCGAGCGCAAGAAATTTTTCCAGGATGGGAGAGGTGATGTAGTAAGGCAGGTTGCCCGCGAGGATGGCAGGACCCCATTGCGCGAGATCGGTTGCGAGCACGTCGGCGCGATGGACGTGCAGCTTCGGCTCGGCGGCAAATTTCGATTGGAGGTGTTGGGCGAGGGCGGGGTCGAGTTCGATGGCGTGCAAGTCGTCGGTCCGCGGCAGGAGGTGGCGGGTGAGCGCGCCGCGGCCGGGGCCGATCTCAATGACTCGCGGCGTGTGGTCGCGGCAGGCGGCGGTGGCAAGGCGCTCGAGGATGGAATCGCGAACGAGGAAATGCTGGCCCAGCTTACGCGGCAAGGATCAGTGTAGAACGCAAGGAAATGCCTGTCAGCTTGTGCCGGAGGGTGTGACGAGGTGGGTTTCCGGGCCGGGAGGCAGGTTGGCGGCGGGCTGGACCATGCCTGCGGGATGAAGGTTGGGATGCGAGCCGTAGCGGGTGGCGAAAGCTTTGGTGAACTCGGCGCCGAGGAAAAAGATTTGGGCGGAATAGTAGACCCAGGCGATGAGGACCACGATCGATGCGGCGGCTCCGTAAGTAGAGGCGTAACTGGCGCGGCCGAGATAGATGCCGAGGATCAGTTTGCCGAGCGTGAATAAGAGGGAGGTGACAGCGCCGCCGAGGATCACGTCGCGCCACTCCACACGCACGTCGGGCATGATCTTGTAGATGGCTGCAAAGAGACCGGTGATGACGAGGAACGAAATGAGGGAGTTCACCACATGCATGAGCGCGGCTTGCCAGGGCACGACGGAGGCGGAGAGCGCGCCGAGAGCGGAGATCCAGGTGCTGACGACGAGCGAGACGATCAGCAGGAAGCCGATGGAGAGCACGATGGCGAAGGAAAAAAGACGCTGCTTGATGAAGCTGGTGACCATGCCAAAGCCGCTGGCGGCCGGGGTATCGACTTCCCAGATGGTGTTGAGGGCATCGCGCAACTCGATGAGGACTCCGGAGGCGCTCATCAAGAGCGTGACGAGGCCGACGACGGTGGCAATGACTCCGTGGGTGGTGTTTTTCGAGCCCTGAAGGAAGGCGGCGACGGCTTTGCCAGCAGCGGGGCCGACGAGCGACTGGACCTGGCGAATGGTATCGCGCTCAGCCGCGGAATGGCCGAAGACCAGGCCGACGATGGAGACCACGACCAGCAGCAGCGGCGCGAGCGAGAGCAGGGAATAGAAGGCGAGAGAGGCTCCGAGGCGCGGGGCGTTGTGTTTGCTCCATTGGTCGAAGCTATCGCTCAGCAAGCACCTAATGTCTTGCCAGCGGAGTTTCTGGAAGGGCTTGCGATAGCGGCGCGCTCCGCCGGCGGGCGTGGCGACTTCGGTGCCGTTGGGCTCGAGCACCATCTTGGGTTTTGCGCCAGTGGCCATTGCGTCTTCCGATGGTAAGACGCGGGACGGGCGGCGGTTCTTTCAGGCGATCGTAAGCTGGTCTGGCGGGGTCAGATAGCAGAAAACCCGGCACGCTCGAGCGCACGCTGGGCTTCGGGATTCTGCATAAAGGTGTTCCAGACGAAGCCGGTACGCAGGTTTTCGGCCATGAGCATGGTGATGCCGGTGTCGATGCCGACGACGTCGTTGTCGAACCAGTTTTTGAGCGGATTCAGGGCGTTCACAAACCCGTAGCGGCACCAGGCATTGGAGCCGTAGCGATCCTTGATATAGCGGAGAACGCGAAGCGTGGCGTTGGGCATGAAAGGCAAAGAGCCCGCGGGGGCGCTGGGCACGACGGTGCCATCGACAGGACCGATTTCAGGCGGACCGCCCCAGGCCACGTAACCGTACATGGAATCGGATGAGGTGATGCCCCAAAAGTCGTCGTTGTAATCGGGGAATCGCTTGCCGAGCTCGATGCAGAAGCGGCGATGCACTTCGGTGGCGACGATGGAGTTCTTGAAGTAGTCGACGTAGCGGTCGCGCTTGCCGCGGAAATCGAACCAGGCCTGAGAATACTGGTGGATGAAGAGCGGCGCGAAGGAGCCGATGTAACGGAGGCCTTCGTATTCGAACGTGGTTCGCTTCCAGGCATTCCAGGTTTCGGGCGGGAGCGGATGGCGGGAGGAGCCGAGCCCCAGAAGGTACATCATCATGAGCTCGCTATAGAGGTCCCAGCGATAGGGCAGAAAGCCCGTTTCGGGAGACCATCCGTGGGGCAGCAGAGTGGTGTCTTCCGAGAGCCAGGTCCATTCGACGCGATTGAAGATGTCGGAGGCGAGGACGCTGACTTCACTGTGGCGGAAATAGGTGCGGCAGGTGAGGACGCCGCACAGCAGGATGGCCGTATCGATGGAGGAGACTTCGGAATCCCAGACCCTTTCTCCGGTTTGCATGTTGGCGAAGTGATAGAAGAAGCCGCGGTGGTTCGGCATGCGGTTGAAGAGGCAGCGCAGGGTGATGAGGGCACGGTCGCGGGCGTCTTTGAGAGGAATGTATCCGCGGGTATGGGCAATGCACAGGGCGGTCAATCCGAAACCGGTGGCGGCGACGCTGGCGGCGGTGCTCTTGTCGGCGGTGCGGACATTGCAACGATCTTTCACCAGGCCGGTTTGCGGGTCGGCCTGCTCCCAGAAGAACTGGAAGTTGGCTTTCTGGAGATCTTCGAGGAATTGGTCGTCTTGCGGCGAGAGGCTGGGCGTGGAGAACTCGGGGGAAATGGCGGCAGATTGAGCAGCGGTAGCGGGCGCGAGCGGGGCGGTGAGCCAGCGGACACAGGAGGCGGTTTGCAAGGCACGTGCGAGGAGGGTACGGCGCGAAAGGCGATTTCGATTGATCTGGTCCGCGTCCACGAGATTTAATTTAGAACAGTGACCCGGCGAGAGCGAATTGCAACGTGGGTGGGAGCGGCGGTGGCAGGAGCGGCAATAGCCGGATGCGTGGTGTTGATGCACGCAATGCGTCCGCAGAAACCGGCGATATTGAGCGGTGTCGTGCTGGTGGAGGATAGCGATCCGCGGAACCAGGCGCCGATCGCGGACGCGGAAATCACGGCGACGGGCAGTTCGGGACGAGCTTCGGGCAAGTCCGATGTCTCCGGCCTGTTTCGTTTGACAATGCCGGCGAAGATGGGGCGCGAGACGGTGGCGGTTACGGTGCGGCATGCAGGGTATATGCCGCTGGACCTGACAACAGCGGGCGACAGCGAACTGCTGGTGGCGCGGATGAGATCGAGCGCGCCGGTCAAAACGGCAGAGGAGACGAAGAGCGAGACGGTGATTGGTAACGTTCGCATCCGGTATTCGGCCAAGGCGACGGCGACCACAAACATCGGCTTCGTTGCCCAAACATTCGAGGTGAGTAACACGGGAAACGTGGCTTGCGGCGGAGTGCCGCCGTGCTCGCCCGACAACCAATGGAAGGCGTCGATTGGTTCGTATTCAGTGGATGTGGGCGAGGGGAACGAGTTGCGCAGCATTCGGTTGTCCTGCATCGCGGGGCCCTGCGCGTTCACGCAGATCAACGGGCGAGACCTTTCGCAGAATGGACGCACGCTGAGGGTTTCGGTTTTGAATTGGTCGGACACGACGACGTTTCTGCTGGAAGCGGAAGTGAGCCAGACGCGGGTG
Organism: Bryobacteraceae bacterium; assembly: GCA_036269275.1. Lineage (GTDB taxonomy): Bacteria > Acidobacteriota > Terriglobia > Bryobacterales > Bryobacteraceae > Bog-105. The sequence goes on from DATASJ010000103.1 coordinate 289,936, forward strand.
ACCGATGTGATCCGGCAGTCGTATCCGGCGATTTTCGGCTCCACGATGAGCTTCACGCTGCCGGCGGAGGCCGAAGGACCGAGCATTGAAGCGGACCTGAACGGAAACGGAAACGATATCGTGTTCCCGCTGGGGCCGGACCTGATTGTCTCGTGGGCGAACTGCAGCATGGCGGCTTCCTCCGCGCAGGGGAACCTTTATCGTTGCGAGTTGAAGGCAGGGTACCGGTTCAAGTGAGCGTGGGGGCATCGGCATTGCTTGCGCTCGCTGCCCATGCGCGCGTTTTTCTCTCTCCCGATAGCCCGCTCGGCTTCGGCCTGAGCGACTGGATGGAGCTGGGGGCGGCCGCGCTGATTGTGGCGCTGCTTATCGTTACTTCCTCGCTCCGGGCCCCGGCAATGAAATTTGCGCAGCGCACCGGGTGGTGCATGCTGCTGCTGTTCGCACTGCCGATTGCGCTACGGCTGGCTTTGCTCGCCCGCAGTCCTGCGCCTGTCGCGAGCGGGGCCGACGACTTCAGCTATATGCTGCTGGCGGATACGCTGCGCCACTTCCGCTTGGCCAATCCGCCGCACGCATTGGCGCAATTTTTCGAGCAGATCTTTGTGCTTCAGCAGCCAACCTACAGCTCCATGTACCCGCTGGGCCAGGGCCTGTGTCTTGCGCTGGGCTGGATTCTCTTCGGCCATCCGTGGGCGGGTGTTCTTCTCTCGGCGGGCGCTTTGTGCGCGCTCTGCTATTGGATGCTGCGCGCCTGGACCACGCCCGGCTGGGCGCTCATCGGCGGCCTGCTGGCGGCGATGGAATTCGGACCGCTTTGTTACTGGATGAACTGCTATTGGGGCGGCGCGGTTTCGGCGATCGCAGGCTGCCTGGTGTTCGGGTCCCTGCCGCGGCTCGTAGAACAGCGGCGCAGGTTTGACGCGGTGCTGCTGGGGCTCGGGCTTGCGCTCCAACTCCTCACGCGCCCGTTCGAATTCTTCCTTCTGCTCGCGAGCGCGCTGCTGTTCTTGATTCCTGCACTGTTCCGCAACCGGGGCGTGCTGCGGCTGCTCGCCGTGAGCACCGCGATTCTATGCGCCGCGGGCGGAATCGTGCTGGCGCAGAACAAGGCAGTTACTCATAGCTGGACCATGCTGCCTTACATGCTCTACCGCTATCAGTATGGAATCCCGGCGACCTTTACGTTCCAGCCCAATCCGATTCCGCACCGGCCGCTCAACTCCGAACAGGAGCTCGACTACAAAGCAGAAACTGCCATTCACGGCGATGCCGGCGATACACTCGCAAGTTACTTCAGCCGCCTATTCTTTCGAATTCGTTTCTATCGCTTTTTCTTTTGGGCGCCGCTCTACTTAGCGGCGCTGGCGTTTCCGGCCGCGCTTCGACAATGGCGTTTCGCCTGGGTGGCGGTGACGTTACTGCTCTTCGCGCTCTGCACTAACTTTTTCCCCTACTTCTACCCACATTACATCGCGGCTGTTACTTGCCTTTTTGTCCTCGCCAGCGTGGCGGGGCTTGAGCGCCTGAATCGGATTCGCTTACTGCATGTTGAAGCAGGAACCGTCGTTCTATGCCTGTGCGCCGCCCAGTTTCTATTCTGGTATGGCGCGCACGCGGACGGCAACGAGGACGCGCTGGGCGCATCGAGCCGCTACGAAACCTGGGATTATCTCAATTACGGCGATCCGCAGGGGCGAATACGAATCGACGAGCAGCTTGCGCGTTTGCCGGGCAAGCAGCTCGTTTTTGTTCGATACGGCCCGCGCCATATGTTTCAGGAATGGGTTCACAATGCCAGCGATATCGATGGGGCGCGCACCGTGTGGGCTCACGACCTGGGCGCAGAGAACGAGAAATTGTTGCGCTACTATCCCGACCGATCTGCGTGGCTGCTAGAACCCGATACAAATCCGCCGAATCTTGTGCCGTATGCGCGCGATGCCGCGCCGTTTCAGCAGGTGCAGTAAGTGGCGCTCCGTTCTTAGCCGCGCGTGGTCAATTTTTCGCTGCGCGGGCTTGGGCTTCTGCTTCGCCGGCGCGAGTGGCTTCGGGCACCTCGATGAGTTTACCCGAAGTTACATCGTAGAGATAGCCATAGATTGGAATCGTGGCCGGAACCAACGGATGAGTGCGGATTCTAGTTACATCCGCTACGACGCTTTTTTGCAGATCCTCAATGGTCAACCAATCTATGTGCTGGCCGGCGGGAGATCCACCGCCGCTTCCGATATCTTTCCAACGGCCGTCCTCGACGATGGCAGTTTCGAGGCTCTTTGATAACAGATCGTGCATGATGTCATTGGTAAACGTGAGCATTCCGCAACCAGTGTGGTGTATAACAAACCACTCTTTCGTGCCTAGCAGCTTGTAGGAGATGACAAGCGAACGAATGGCGTCGTCGCTTGCCCGTCCGCCTGCGTTGCGGATCACGTGGGCGTCGCCTTCAGCCAGGCCGGCGAACTTGGCCGGGTCGAGCCGTGCATCCATGCAGGTTAAGATCGCGAACCGCCGAGCGGGCGGGCTGGGAAGTTTGGACTTCTGCCCGAACGTTTCGGCATAGGTGTCATTCGCGTTCAGCACTTCTTCGAGAATCTTTGACATGGCTTCCACTCCAAATTAGTACAGGATGGCGTCTTGGATTGATTTTAAGCGATGCAGTGAGAGCGCCAAGCCGCAACGCCTCGTTTGAATTGAGATATTAAGTCTACATGGCGGACCTGCCGAACGGAAATTACGACTGGCGCGAGCAGATGCGCAAGAACTGGGAAGATCATGACCGGATCTGGCGGAATCTCGAGACTCTTACTCACGATGTGACGGTCATGCACGCGACCTTAACGGGCCTCAAAGATAACACCGATAAGCTCGTGAGCGCGATCCGCGAGCTGATCGATCGGATTCCTCCCGAAAACCTACGCTAGAGGCAACCGGTTCTACGGTTCGCCAGCGGCCGGGACTGCCGCAGCCGGGGTGGCCTTGAGTGCGCGCAGTTCCGCTAAGAGTTGACGCCATTTCTTTTTGTCCTTCTTAGTGGCGATGGGCGCATTCAGGTCGCTGTAGTAGTTCAGCAACTCGCTCCGGATAGCCGGCGTAACGGTTGCGAAATTCTTCCTGGCGAGCAGTCCCAGCCAATATGCCTGGACGTTGTCATCGAGGCGGTAGGCTCCGGCGGGCGTCACCACGCCTACGTCGTAGTTCTTATTTTCCAGATGCAAGCTGCCGTCCATCGCCGGACCGACTTGCGTGCTCAATTGCTTGGCCGATCTGTCAAAGCTGTCCATAAACAGCTTCTCCACCGGCGCGGTAGGCATCTTCAGCTTCACGGCGCGCAATGGGCCGATGGGCGGCAGCAGCTTCACCAGAAACGCGAGGAAGCGGTCGCCGAGCGTGGGGCGGTCATACTGCTTGCCCCAGTTCCGCTCATAACTCGAGCGGCTCATGATGTAAATGTAGCGGGAGCGGGTGATGCCGGGCTGCGAATGCTCGATCTCGTCCCGCCGCGACGCCCAGGCAACGCGAGTTGCCATGGGAATGGTCTTGCTGACCGCTCGCCGGAACGAACCGATCGCTTTATGGAAGTCTTTGAACAGGTCCTGCACATCGAGGCCGTAAGTATCGTGAAAGGCTCTCTGGACCAGCGGCTCGGCGACGTAGAAGCCGATGAAATCGTGATAGGCTTCGGGCGCAAAGTTGCCCTTTGCGACTTCTAAAACATCGAAACCGAACTCGGTTTTCAGATGCCCGGCCGGGTTGTCTTCGTAGGTGATGAAGTTGCCATATTTGCGCTGCAGCCGCGGATACAGAACGGGCTCGCCGACGTTGGTCGCCAGGCGGTGTCCGTCGATATCCGACACATAGTGGGAAAGGGCGCCTAAGGCGAAGGCCAGATCGTTGAGGCTGCGCGATTCCTGGATGAGCGCGCGAATGAAATCGCCCGTGCGCACGTAATGAGTGAGGTCGCTGAACTGCTTACTGCCGTGCGGATAGTAGCCGAGATCTTGAATGATGGCGCCGCCGTAGGCGTATCCGTGCGCTTCCTTTAACTGCTCGGGCGTAGCGTTCGGATAACGGGCAAGCAGCGCCGGTTTCAGCTTTGTGTCCCACAGGGCGTCGACCAGGGCTTCGTGGGACAGAACCGAGTAAGCGGCGCAGTCGGCCGCCAGCAGCAATGAAAGGAAGCCAACTATAAATGCCCGCAATGCGCAAGCCAGATAAAATGCCCTCCAATACATAGTCGCGGAAGGCGGCGCTTTTCGCAGCGAAAAGGCGCGGAGGTAGACCGTAAGGTACGGCCCAACTCCGCGCCTGCGAGTGCGGTTAATGAATAAATCTGTTGTTAGTTGTTGCTGATTTCGACGTTGACGGTCTTCGGCTTGGCGACTTCCTTCTTGGGAAGGGTGATGGTCAGCACGCCGCTTTTGTAGTCGGCCTTCACCTTTTCGGTTTCGACGGTGTCCGGCAGGCTGAACGCCCGCACAAAGGAGCCGTAGCTACGCTCGATGCGGTGGAAGCCCTTGCCGTTCTTCTGCTCTTCGAACTTGCGCTCGCCCTTAAGGGTCAGCGTTCCGTTTTCGATCTGGATTCCGACGTTCTTGGGGTCTACTTCAGGCACATCGGCCTTCAGGACCAGTTCGTTCTCGGTTTCGTAGATATCCACTGAGGGCGCCCAGGGGCGGGAAGCCGGCTCGCTGAACAGCCGCGACAAAGAATCTTGGAAGAGGCGGAGACCAGCGGGGAAGTCCTCGGTCTCGGTTCCGAAGGGGTTGTAACGAATCATTGGCATTTTGTGTTGTCCTCCTATCCATCATCTGGATGCAACTCCATCATATGATATGCGCGTATCACTGTCAAGTTTTTTGTTGCGACACCGCTCATTATTTCTTTGTAGCCTCGGTCCGGCCGCCCTCATCTCTACGGCGTATGGCTCATCCCCAAGAAGGCGACTCCGCGCCGGACATTTCCCTCGATACGGATTCTGGCGAACACTTCCAGCTCTCCAGTTTGAAGGGGAAAAATGTTGTCCTGTATTTTTACCCGAAGGCCGACACGCCCGGCTGCACCAAGGAGGCCTGCGACTTCCGGGACAATTCCAAGCGGTTCAGCAAAGCCAATACGGTGATTGTCGGAGTGTCGCCCGATGCGTCTAAGGCCCAAGCAAAGTTCAAGGACAAGTTCGATCTGCCGTTCATGCTGCTGGCCGATCTCGATCACGCGGCAGCGGAAGCGTATGGGGTCTGGAAGGAAAAGAGCATGTACGGCAAGAAGTACATGGGCATCGAGCGCACGACGTTCGTGATTGGGGCCGACGGCAAGATCCGAAAGATCTTTCCCAAAGTGAAAGTGGAGGGGCATGCCGAAGAAGTGTTGGCTGCGGTCACTTAAGGCCGCATCTAACTGGGTGTGAGTTCGCTGGGTGTGAGTCCCAATAGCCGCCGCTACCCGGCTCGTCCGGTGTTGGGTGTCGGCGCATTGATTCTCGAGGGCGGGCGGGTGCTGCTGGTGGAGCGGGGCCGTGAGCCGCTGGCGGGGTATTGGTCTTTGCCGGGGGGAGCGGTCGAAACGGGCGAGCGGCTGGAGGAGGCGCTCGTGCGAGAGGTGCGGGAAGAAACCGGATTGCACGTGCGGGTGGATTCGATCGCCACGGTGTTCGAGCGGATCATGCCTGACGAGGGGCCGGAGGGCGCGGGCGCGTGCGAATATCACTACGTGCTGGTGGATTTCTATTGCACGGTGACGGGCGGCGAGGCGCGCGCGGGCGATGACTCGGCCCGGGTCGAGTGGTTCCCGGTCGGGTCGCTTTCGACGCTGCGCATGACGGAAGGCACTCGCGAAGTGATCGAAGCTTGTAGCAGCGGCGCGGCGACCCAGCCTTACGTCACGCGTCCCTAAAGAAGATGGCCTTCAGCAGCAGCAGTCTTCTTCAATTCGACGAACTGACAGAGCTGCTGGCGGGCTACGCGGGGAGCAGCGCCGGGCGCGCGTTGATCGACGCGCTGGAGCCGCAGCGCGATCGTTTTTCGATTGAAGCGGAGCTGGCGGAGGCGGGCGAAGCGATTGCCTACTTGCGCGAACTGGCAGGCGCCCAGGAGACGGTGCGGGGCGCAGCGATCCGGCTGCGCTTCGATCGGCTGCCGGAAATCACATCCTCGCTGCGGGTGTTGCCGGTGGAAGGCGCATCGCTCGAGGGGCGCGAGATTCTGGCATTATTCCAGACGCTTGCGATCGCGGGGGAATACCGCGGCATCCTGCTCGCGGTGCGGGAGCGTTACCAGCGGCTTGCGCAGCGCGCCCTGCGGCTTGCCGATCTGCGCGAGCTGACGCGCCGTTATCAGAAAGCCTTTCTCCCGGACGGGAGCCTGGCGGATTCGGCGAGCGTGGCGCTGGGGCGGATTCGGCGCGATATGGAGCGGCAACAGAAGAGCATCCAGGAATCGCTGGAGCGATTTCTGAGGGCGCATCGCAGCGACGGCACTTTGCAGGAGGACTTTGTCACGATCCGCGAAGACCGGTATGTGGTGCCGATCGTGGCGGGCCAAAAGGGCCGGGTGGACGGCGTGATTCACGGTTCGAGCGGCACGGGCCGGACGCTGTTCGTCGAACCGCTGGAAACCATCGGCCTGAATAACCAGCTGGTGCGCCTGCGCGAAGACGAGCTGCGCGAGATAGAGCGGATCCTGGCCGAGATTACTAACGCGCTGCGCGAGCACAGCGAGGAAATTGCTGCGACGGCCGAAGCGCTGGCCGAGTTCGATTGCGTCTTCGCGAAAGCGGCGTTTGCCAGAGATTACAACGCGACCATTCCGCGCTTCGGCCACGACCGGAGGCTGCTGCTGCGCGAAGCGCGCCACCCGCTGCTTGAAACGGTGCTGCGAAAGCAGCGGAAACCGATCATCCCGATCTCGTTCGAACTGGATGAAAACCGGCGCTGTCTTCTGATCAGCGGCCCCAATACGGGGGGCAAGACGGTGACGCTGAAGACGACGGGCCTGCTGGCGCTGATGGCCCATGCCGCGATTCCGGTGCCTTGCGCCGAAGCGGAATTCTGGCTGCTGGACGATGTGCTGGCCGATATCGGCGACACGCAATCGATTGCCGAGAGCCTCAGCAGCTTTTCGGGGCATCTGCTGCATGTGAAGCAGATGCTGGAGCGTGTCACGCCCGATAGCCTGGTGCTGCTGGACGAGCTGGGGCGCGCGACCGATCCCGAGGAAGGCGGCGCGCTCGGCGTCGCTGTCTTGGAGCAGTTCCGGCAAGCCGGCGCATTCTGCCTGGCGTCGACGCACCTGTTGCCGCTCAAGCTGTATGGTGCGAGGACGCCTGGGGTGTTGAATGCGTCGATGGGTTTCGACGACGCGACGCTCGAACCAACCTATGAGCTGCGGATCGGAATGCCGGGCAAGTCGGCGGGGCTCGATATCGCGACGCGGTTGGCGATGCCGCAGGGGATTCTCGATCACGCGCGAGCCGTGCTGCCGCGCATGCAGGCGGATTTCCAGGAACTGCTGGCCGAGCTGCACCGGCAAGTGGAAGAGAACGCGAGCCGGGGCAAAGAGCTGGCGGAAGCGAGGGAGGCGCTGGCGAAACGGGAGGCCGAGATCGAACGCGAGGCGGCTCGCCGCGAGCAACGGCGGCAGCGCGAGTGGGAGAAGAAAGCGGAGGCGATGGTCGCGGATTTTGAAGCGCGGGCGCAGACGACGATGGATCGGATCGCCGAAGCGGGCGAGCAGCGGGAGCGGTCTACGCAGGCCCAGCGCAAGGTGGCCGAACAGGCTCAGCGCCTGATCGCGAAGACCCGGCGCGAGTTCCGCGAAGAGGCGGCCGAAGCAATGGCGCCGGTTATTCCGAACGCCAATGCGTCCGCGCAAGCTGCCATTGAAGAAGGCGTGCGCGTGCGCCTGAAAGATGTGCGCGAGATCGCGACTGTCCGCCGCCTGTTGAAGAACGGAATGATCGAAGTCGAAGCCGGGTTTTTGAAGATGCAGGTGCCGCGCGAGGACATTGCGGAAGTGGTGGCGCCGGGGGCCGAAACTTCTAAGTTGCCGAAAAATGTGCGGGTGGAGACCGGGCCGCGCTTCGAGGTGTCTTACCGCGAGCTGAATTTGATCGGGCAGCATGCCGAGGAGGCGGTTGAGCAGGTGGATAAGTTTCTCGATTCGGCCGCGCTTGCTTCCGTCAATCGCGTGCGCATTATTCATGGGCACGGCATGGGCGTTTTGAAGAGAGCGGTGGGCGACTTTCTGGCGCACAATCCGCACGTCAGCCGTTTTTATCCGGCTCCGCAAGCCGAGGGCGGAAGCGGCGCAACTATTGTTGAATTGCGAGAATAAATCATGTGGCGTGTTGCGATCGGACTTATGATATTCGCCGGAATGACCGTCGCCGACAGTTATACCGATTCGATTCGAGCGTGGCAGCAACGGCGCGACGCCGGTCTGCGCTCGCCGGAGGGATGGCTGACGTTGGTTGGCCTATTTTGGCTGAAGCCCGGCGATAATACCATTGGATCGGCGGACTCGAACGATTTCGCGCTGCCGAGAGGGGCGCCGGCGCAGCTCGGACGTTTGCGACTTGCGGGCGACCGGGTTACTTTCATCAAGCCGGACGGGTCCTCGCAAGCGTTGTCTTATAGCGATGAGAAGCCGGACGTGGTGCGGGCGGGCAGCATCTCGTTTTTCGTGATGAAGCGCGGCGACAAACTGGCGGTTCGGGTGAGAGACAGCGCCAGCCCGGTGCTCAAGAGCTTCGAAGGGATGAAGTATTTCGCCGTCAATCCGGAGCTGCATTTCGAAGCGACGCTTATTCCGGACCCGAAGAAGATTCCCATTCTCAACGTCCTTGGACAAACGGAGCTGGAAGAGAGTCCCGGAAGAGTGGAGTTCACTTACAAAGGCGAGAAATACAGTTTGCGGCCGATTTACGAAGACGATACGCTGTTCTTTTTGTTCAAGGATCCAACTAACAAAACCCAGACGTATCAAGCCGGCCGGATGCTGAACACGCCGCTGCCGGTGAACGGCAAAGTAGACCTGGATTTCAACCACGCTTATAATCCGCCGTGCACGTTTACGCCGTACGCGACTTGCCCGCTGCCACCGAAAGAGAACACGCTGCCGTTTGCGGTCGAGGCCGGCGAGATGCGGTACAAGAACGGGCATGCGGACTATACGGCGTCTTTAAGATAGGACGTGATCCTGCGCGCCGAAGCAGCCGATTCCGGCAAGCGGCTGGATGCTTTTCTGCACGGCGCACTGCCGGAATTCAGCCGCTCGCGCCTGCAGTCCTGGATCAAGAGCGACCGCGTGCGGGTGGACGGGCAGGCCGCGCGGGCATCCTATATATTGCGGGGCGGGGAAAGGATTTCAGTGACGCCGGCCGAACTGGCGCCGCTGAAGGCCGAACCGGAAGAACTGCCGCTGAAGATTCTTTATGAGGATGCGGATGTGGTGGTGGTGGAAAAGGCGGCCGGCATGGTGGTGCACGCCGGTGCGGGACACGGACGGGGCACGCTGGTGAACGCGCTGCTGCATCACTTCGGCGCGTTGTCTTCGGTGAACGGCGACATGCGGCCGGGGATTGTTCACCGACTGGATCGCGACACCAGCGGCGTGCTGGTGGTTGCCCGCACCGACCGGGCGCATCAGTCTTTGGCGGCGCAGTTCCATGACCGTGAAGTAGAAAAGATCTATCTAGCGCTGGTACACGGCCGCATGAAACAGCCGCAGGGCCGGATCGCGAGCCCGATTTCGCGCGATCCGGTTCGCCGTACTCGCATGACGGCCCGGCTTGGCACCGGGCGCGCGGCGTTGACGGAATACCGGGTGATTGAGCCGTTCGATCGGTTCAGTTACCTCGAAATCCGCATTGGCACCGGGCGTACGCATCAGATCCGAACGCATTTGGCGAGCATCGGCCACCCGGTGGTGGGCGACCGGCTGTACGGCGCTCCGTCGGCGGTGGTGGGTTTGCCGGCTCTCGGACGCTTCTTCCTGCACGCTCACCGGCTGCGTTTCCGCTCACCGGCGACGGGCGAGTGGATTACGGTCGAGAGTCCGCTAACTCCGGAGCTTGCCTCATTTCTAGAAGCGCTCCGAATGAAACGCGGCTAGAATTAGAGTGACCTCCATGAAGTATGTAGCAGTTTCTCTTGCGGCTCTGGCCGGAGTGGCCGCCGCCTGCTTTGCTCTCGGTGCGCAGCAAAGCGAACCCGCTCAAGGTTCCGAATCGGCGCCGATTGTCGCCGAAGTCACGCGGGTGAACATGCTGTTCACGGTGACGGACAAGAAAGGCCGCTTCGTCACCGATCTGACCAAGAACGACTTTCAAGTATTCGAGAGCAAGAAGCCGCAGCGGATTATGGAGTTTACGTCGGAAACCGATCTGCCGCTGCGGCTGGCGATCCTGATCGACACGAGCAACAGCATTCGCGACCGCTTCCGGTTCCAGCAGGAGGCGGCGACTAATTTCGTCAACAGCGTGATGCGGGGGCAGGACAAGGCCACGCTGGTCAGCTTCGATACCGCTGCCGAAGTGATTACAGACCTGACGAACGATACCAATCAGTTGGAGAACGGGATTCGCGCACTGCGCCCGGGCGGGGGCACGGCGCTGTACGATGCCATGTACCTGGCTTGCAAAGAAAAGCTGATGCGCGACCAGCCGATGTACAAGTTCCGGCGCGCGATGGTGGTGCTGAGCGACGGGGAAGACAACGAGAGCCGCTACAGCCGGGACCAGGCGCTGGAGATGGCGCAACGGGCCGATACGGTGATTTATACGATTTCGACCAACATCAGCCACATCGAGACGGACGGCGACAAGGTGATGCGTTACTTCGCCGAACAGACCGGCGGGGTGGCGTTCTTTCCGTTCCAGGCGAAGGACTTGAACCAGTCGTTCGAGAATATCGCCAATGAGCTGCGGCACCAATATAACCTGTTTTATCGTCCGGAGCCGTTGAAGACGGACGGCCTATACCATCCGGTGGAGATTCGGGTGAAAGGGCGGAAAGACCTGATCGTCCGGGCGCGGCGGGGCTACTATGCGCGCAAGGCGGCACTTTCTTCTTAGCGGCGATAAAACAAGTTTCTCCAGTTTTGTTTAAGCGGTATACTCGAAGTTAACTCCCCCGGGCAGGAAGGATTCCATGGACGAAAAAGAACGCACGCGCACGTTGAGCCTGACGCTCGGGCAGATTGAAAAGCAGTTCGGGAAGGGATCGATTCTACGCCTGGGCGGCAAGGAAGCGATCGTTCCGGTGGCGGCGATTTCGACGGGATCGATTTCGGTGGATTACGCGATGGGGGTGGGGGGATTCCCGCGCGGAAGGATCTGCGAGATTTTCGGTCCGGAATCGTCGGGCAAGACGACCATTGCGCTGCAGGTGATCGCGGAGGCGCAGAAGCAGGGCGGGATGGCGGCGTTCATCGACGTGGAGCATGCGCTGGATCCGGTGTATGCGAAGCAACTCGGCGTGGACGTGGATAATCTGCTGGTCTCGCAGCCCGATTACGCGGAGCAGGCGCTGGAGATCACCAGCGCGCTGATCAGCTCGGGGTCGATCGATGCGCTGGTGGTGGATTCGGTGGCTGCGCTGGTTCCGAAAGCCGAGCTCGATGGGGAGATGGGCGATTCGCACATGGGCGTGCACGCGCGCTTGATGTCGCAGGCGATGCGCAAGCTGACCGGTATTGTGGCGAAATCGAATACCTGCCTGATTTTCATCAATCAGATCCGCGAGAAGATCGGCGTGATGTTCGGGAATCCGGAGACCACTACGGGCGGGCGCGCGCTCAAGTTTTACTCCTCGATTCGCGTGGACATCCGGCGCGTGGCGTCCATCAAGGACGGCGAGACGGTGACGGGTAACCGGACCAAGGTCAAGGTGGTGAAGAACAAAGTGGCGCCGCCGTTCCGCGAGGCGGAGTTCGACATCATCTACGGAGAAGGCATTTCGCGGGAAGGCGACTTGATCGACTTAGGCGTGGCGAACAACATTGTCGAGAAGAGCGGCTCGTGGTACAGCTACAAGGGCGAGCGAATCGGACAAGGCCGGGAAAACGCGCGCCAATTCCTGAAGGACAATCCAGATATCCGCACGAACGTCGATGCGGAGCTGCGCAAGACGCTCGGGTTGACTAAAACAGCCGGGCCGGAGACGACTGCACCGACGCCTATAGATACCGCGAAACAGGCGGCGAGAGGGCGGTAGCGGAGCGGCGAGTTTCGGCGGTCCCAAACAAATTCCGGCATATTCCTAGGAAGAAAGTGACAGCGGCGGAGATGACGACACGGAAACAATTGGAGGAGGCCTTGAGAAAGAGACTCGCAACCAATCTACGAGGCCGCGTTGCCGGCGAACGTTGTCCGAATGGTTGCGGGTCCATTCGCAGTTCGAAAGCGATGCGACGTCACTTGCGGGAGGAGTGCAAGCTGCCATCCAAACCGGGTGACGCGAGTTCAAACTGGATGACCGTGGCTTTCGGAAAACTTCAACCAGAGGGCGTTTACAACGTAGAATCCCCTCTAGATGTGACTGCAAACTACGAAATTATCCTGCCTGATGGCAGCCGTTACACCTCCGTACGCATCCGTCTGACACACGAGGGTGTCCAGATGTGGGACTTAGGTCTGTTCGGGGCAGCCTTAATAGAGGCAAAAGATGTGCTTGCCTGGAAGGTCCAAGAACATTTGGCCTGAACTGACGCCGACAGTCCAAGTGTGTGTCAGTGGAAGCGAGATGATCCAAGGACACTCAATTGGGCCCCGACGGCAATAGCAATTGCGAAACGCTGGGCGATCTTGGCTGCCCGACGTGATCAGAGGAAGTGAAAGACCCACCGGAGGCCGCTGGGCAGCCCTTCGCGCCGGTGATATCGGACCCGTTGCTTTGTGAGTTCTCGGGCGTCGTTACCTGATTCGGCAGAAGGATTTCGAGCAATCAAATCACGAAGCCATTCGATCCTCCCCTCCCGTTCGTCCCCTGTGGTTTCGCGCGAACCTTCGGCGAGACCCAGAGCCTTCCGACCAAAGGCCGCAGCGTCTTGTTTGTCCCCGAGCTCATCTGCGAGTTCTGCGCGCGCGTACTGTATGTCGAAACCACCGGCCCCGAGACTGATGGCTTTATTCAGGCAATTCAACGATTCTCGATAAGAAGGCGTTGGATCGGGCGGGCTATGGTCCTCGTCCCCGGAATCATCTTGCAGGTTGTCGCCTTCTTCTTTGTAGTGCCAAGCCAGGTCAAGCCAAGCGGCCACGTTCTTTGGATCGTCGAGCACCTTCTTCTGGAGAAAATACTCGGCCCTCTGGCCGTTTGCTGCCCAGTGCGCTGTAAGACCACAAGCAAAGATTAGTGAGACTGTCCATTTCACAACGCGCAGGCGTGTTCCAACCCGCAGTGCTTGATTGCGTACGAGATGGCAGAAGAGGGAAGCCCAACCGCTCACAGCGATAAAAACAAGGCAAACCCAATGACTTATTTCAAAGGGTTTATCCCAAAATCGGTATGACCCGTCAACGTACGTTGCCAGAGCCAAACTACTTCCGAACCCCAGCAGCAAGACCGGCCGATAGTATTTTAACCACTGCAACCCCTCTCGTATCGCTCGAGTTACAACCCAGAAAACGTAAAGAAGGCTTAACCCAAAACAAACGGTGAACGATAGGAACATCCCGGCAAGTAAAGCCATCGCCGCACTCCCTGCGTAAAGTGCGTAGATTGCTCCGAAGGTCACCGGGCCAACTATTACCGTCCATTCAACGAAATCCCGGAACGCGTATGAGGGAACCGGAAAGTAGATGTAGCACAGACAAACCCAGATAGTCGCGACGTATGCGACGCATGACCACCCGAAGGCTTGCAGAACTGGACGGAAGAATCGCACCTTCGCCAGTTCTGTGCCGGTCTGGGCCAGTTCATGCCGTCGAACTTCTAGCCAAGATGAAAGCCGCTGAGCGACCTTGTACGGCCATGCGAAATCGGGCACTTCTTCGTCCCATCGCCCTGAAGAGGTTTCGTTTGGCAAACTGATCCCGTGAAAGACTGTCGTCGGACGTAATCTTTTGTCTCAAGGCACTCCGGCATGCGCCGCGGAACAATCTCACTTTAAAGATCGGATCATTATCAAACCCCACGTGCGCTGGCGCTGTTCGGAGTACACTGAGACGAAATGTCAGCGCCGCTGGTGCCTTCGCCGCTGGACTATGTAGGCCGACGCCGGTTTGCGTTCTATCCTCCGGTGAAGAACGCCGATCCGAACGAGTGGCTGCTCGGAACGGGTTCGTGGTCCGAGGTGCAGGTGGTGAATGCGCGGACGGGGCATGAGATCTGGATTCCGAGACAGTACGTGGGCGGTGTTTCGGGGGGGAGCGCCGGACTTCCGATTGTGGAGTTGAAGAAGGAGCTGGAGTTTCGCTCGGGAACGCTCGAAGCGCGCGTGAGGCGCGTGATCGAGATGCCGCAGACAAGTAAGAAGGCCGAGGCTGCCGCAGAGGCCGCGGCGCGGACATCGGGGCCGGCGCCGGTGGTGGGCATTCGCCTGGAAGACCGGGCCGAATCGACCATGAGCAAAGCAGTGGTGACGCTGGGCATCGGCGCGCTCGGCGTGTGGCTCCTGGCGGTACTTTTGTCCGCACTCAGCCGAATCTAAATTTTCGATGCGCCGGCGTCTGTATACGATCGTTTGGGCGTTGCTCTCGGTGCTGGCGGCGACGTGCGTAGGCGTGGTGGCGGCGAAGCGCGGCGAGCCGGTGAACAGCTTGTGGCTGGTGGCCGCGGCGGCTTCGATTTTCCTGATCGGCTTCCGGTTTTACGCGAAGTTCCTAGCGGCGAAAGTCATGGCGCTGGATGACGGGCGCGCCACGCCGGCCGAGCGTTTCCGCGACGGGCACGATTTCGAACCGACCAACAAATGGATACTGCTCGGCCACCACTTTGCAGCGATTGCGGGACCTGGGCCGCTGGTTGGACCGACGCTGGCCGCGCAATTCGGGTACTTGCCGGGCGCGCTGTGGATCTTGTTCGGGGCGGTGCTGGGCGGGGCAGTGCAGGATTTCGTGATCTTGTTCTGCTCGATGCGGCGCGACGGGAAAACATTGGGGCAGATGGCGCGCGAAGAGATCGGCAAGGTGGGCGGCATCGTGTCGCTGGTAACGGTGCTGCTGATCATGGTTGTGCTGCTGGCGGTGGTGGGGCTGGTGGTGGTGAATGCGTTGAAAGGCAGTCCGTGGGGCACGTTCACGATCGCGATGACGATGCCGATTGCGCTGTTCATGGGTTTGTATCTGCGGTACGCGCGGCCGGGCAAGGTGCTGGAATGCTCGGCGCTGGGGTTCGTGCTGGTGCTGGCGAGCATCTACGGCGGGAAAGTGGTGGCCGCGGCCCCTGCGTGGGCGGCGTGGTTCACGTGGGGCGGCGTGGCGCTCGCGATGGCGATTATCGGGTATGGGTTTCTCGCGAGCGTGCTGCCGGTGTGGCTGCTGCTGGCGCCGCGCGATTACTTAAGTACATTCGTAAAGCTCGGCGTAGTTTTTGCGTTGGCGATCGGCATTGTGTTCACGCACCCGCAGTTGAAATTGCCTGCGCTAACGCAGTTCACCGATGGCACCGGACCGATTTTTGCGGGCAAGGTGTTTCCGTTCTGCTTCATCACGATCGCCTGCGGCGCGATTTCGGGCTTTCACGCGCTGATCTCGTCGGGCACAACGCCCAAGATGATCGCGAAGGAATGGCACGCGTGGCCAGTGGGATATGGCGCGATGCTGCTGGAAGGGTTCGTGGCGATTATGGCGCTGGTGGCCGCGGCGTCGCTCGCGCCGGGAGTGTTTTTCGCCGTGAACTCGCCGCCGGGCGTGGTGGGATCAGGGCCGCAAGCGGCGGCGGCGACCATCAGCGGCTGGGGATTTCCGGTGACTGCGGGCGCGATGGCGCAACTGGCGCACGACGTGGGCGAGAAGACGTTGTTTGGAAGAACCGGCGGCGCGCCGTCGCTGGCGCTCGGAATGGCGCAGATTTTTGAAGGCGTGTTGCGGTCTTCGGGGCTGTTGAGTTTCTGGTATCACTTCGCCATCATGTTCGAGGCGCTGTTCATCCTGACGATCATCGATGCGGGTACGCGTGTCGGGCGATTTATGCTGCAGGATTTGCTGGGGCATGTGCACAAGCCGCTCGGACGGATTGGGTGGAAGCCGGGCGTGTTTGCGACGAGCGCGGTGGTGGTGGCAGCGTGGGGTTACTTTCTGTATCAAGGCGTGATCGATCCGCTGGGGGGGATCAATTCGCTGTGGCCGTTGTTCGGGATCTCGAACCAGTTGCTGAGCGCGATTGCGCTGTGCGTCGCGACTACTGTGATTGTGAAAATGCACCGCGCACGATACATGTGGATCACGGTGGCGCCGCTGGCGTGGCTGGTGACGGTGACCTTCACGGCGGGTTTCGAAAAGATATTTTCGGACCAGCCGCGAATCGGGTTTCTGGCGCATGCGAGCGCGCTTGAAAACGCGATTGCAGCAGGCAGGATTGCGGCCGGGAAGCTGGCGGAGACGCGCACCGTGATCTTCAACGAGCGCCTGGATGCGGTGGTGTGCGCGGTGTTTCTGGCGCTGGTGGCGATTGTATTGGCGGATTCGCTGCGGGTCTGGTATGGCCTGATGCGGGGCACGCGAGCGGCGGTAAGTTCGGAAGCGCCGTTCGTCGCGTCGCAACTGACGGTGGAGAGCATATGACGATTGTGGGGCGGTTATGGCGCTATTGCGCCGCACTGGCGCGCGAGTTAGCGGACGAGAGCGGCTATGCACGCCACTTGAAACAGACCGGGCGCGTGCATTCGGCGGCGGAGTGGAAGCGGTTTATCGATCGGCGTCTGGCGCGGAAGTATCAGAACGCGAAGTGCTGCTGATGAGGTCTTCGATCAAGGCGCGGGCGGCCTCGGGTTGATCGCTGCGAAGAAGCGGAAGCGCATCTGAATCGACGATGCGGTACCACAGATCGCGGCGCGCGGCGAAGTCTGGAACGCGAGCGGCGATGCCGGCGCGGACTTCTTTCAACAGCGTGAGAAACTCGCCGTATTCGGGGCCGATTTCGCGTTCGATGCGTTCACGCAGGCGCACCGCGAGCGCAGGCGCTACGCCGTTGGTCGAGATGGCGACGGTCAGATCGCCATCGCGATGCACGGAGCCGAAGCTGAAGCGGCAATGCCGGGGATCATCGACGGCGTTGCAGAGGATGTTGCGTTCTTCGCAAAGGCGGAAGATCTCGGAGTTGCCGGGCAGGCTTGCGATCACCAGAAAGCAGCCGGAAAGATCGGCGGGGACGAAGGCAGGTTTCCATTCGACGCGCGCGCCGGCGTCACGCAGCGCCTGAATTTTTGCAGTGAGCTCGGGGTGGTCGCCAATCACGAGGCACTTCTTGCCGGTGAGGTCGAGAAATATTGGAAAGCGGAAATTCACGGGCGACGTTCTCATACCCCCTATCCTGAAGATATTGCCAGTTCAGCGACTGTTTCTCATCGATAGCTTTGGATTCATTTTTCGCGCGTACCATGCACGCGCGCGCAGCGGGGCTCCGCCCATGCGCACGACCGCCGGCCTTTCGACCGAAGCCATTTTCATTTTCCACAACATGCTGCGGAAGCTGATGACGAGCTTCAAGCCCGATTACATCGCGGCGATTTTCGAGAGCAGCGAGCCGACGTTCCGCTCCGAGAGTTTTGCGGAATACAAAGCGAACCGCACCGAGATGCCGCAGGATTTGGGTGAGCAAATTCCATACATCCGGCGAATCCTGGACGCGATGAATATTCCAGTGCTGGAGTTTCCGGGTTTCGAAGCCGATGATGTGATTGGGGCAATAGCGTCCCGCGAACGGTCGAAGGCTTGCGAGGTAGTGATCGTTTCAAGCGATAAGGACATGCTGCAGTTGGTGAACGATCGGGTTTCCATGCTGAATCCGATGAAGGACGACGAATGGTACGATGCGGCGAAAGTCGAGCAGTTCATGGGCGTGAAGCCGTCGCAGGTGGCCGATTTGCTGGCTTTGAAAGGAGATTCGATCGACAACATACCGGGCGCGCCGGGCATCGGGGATAAAGGCGCGCGAGATCTGATTGCGCGCTTCGGATCGGTGGAAGGGGCGCTCGAACGGGCGGCGGAAGTGGAACGCAAGATGTACCGCGAGAGCTTGCTGAACAACCGCGAGCAGATATTGCTGAGCAAGAAACTGGCGACCATTCAAACGAATGTGCCGATTGAGTGGAAGCTGGATGCGTTGCGCGCGCAAGCGCCCGCCAACTCCACGCTGAAAGCTCTCTACAAGGAGCTGGAGTTCTTCAGCTTAATGAAAGATCTGCCACCGGAAGACGACAGCGCTACCCGGGATTACGGAGTGCTTGCGGATGAGACGGCGGTAGCGGAATGGCTGGGGAAGCGGCCGGCGGATGCGCGGATTGCGGTGGCGCTGGACCTGACGAATGCGTTCGTGGGCTTGTCGTACCGGCTGGGGGAAGGACGCGCGGTGCCGCTCGCGCTGCTTGAGGCAGTGCGGCCGGTGATTGAAGCGGAGACGATTCCGAAGATTGCACATGACGCGAAGGCGCTGGCGATCGGATTGGCAGGGCTCGGCGTTCGGGCGGCGCAGGTGGCGGAAGATGCGATGCTGTACGCGTTTCTGCTGTGCGCGGATCCGGGCGGCTGCTCGCCGGAGGCGCTGGCCGAGCGATTTCTGGATCGCAAATTGAATGCCGCGGCGGAGCAGCAGGCGGAAGCAACGCTGACGGTGGCCGAAATGCTTCGGCCGCAGGTGCAGCAGCAGGAGCTGGATGGCGTATATCGCGGGATCGACCTGCCGCTGACGCCGGTGCTGGCGCGGATGGAGATGACGGGCATTCGCATCGATACGGAGGTGCTGGCGGAGCTCTCGACGCGCTTGACAGAGCGCATTGAGAAGATTGCGCAGCAGGTTTACGACGCGGCCGGGCATCCGTTCAACATCAATTCGCCGCAACAATTGGGCAAGGTTTTGTTTGAGGAGATGGCGCTGCCGACGCCGGTGAAATACGGGAAAGGGAAAGTCATTTCGACGGCGGCGGATGTGCTGGAGAGCCTGGCGCCCGCTTATCCGGTGGCGCAATTGGTGCTCGATTACCGGCAGCTCACGAAGCTGAAGGGGACGTATATCGACGCGCTGCCGCAACTGATACGGGCCGAGACCGGACGCGTGCACACGACGTTCAACCAGACCGGGGCGGCGACGGGACGGCTGTCGTCCTCGAATCCGAACCTGCAGAACATTCCGATCCGCACGGAAGAAGGGCGCGAGATCCGCGCCGCGTTCGTGCCCGAGCCGGGTTGGGAGCTGGTGTTGGCCGATTATTCGCAGATCGAACTGCGGCTGTTGGCGCACATGTCGGGCGATGCGGTGCTGGTCGATTCTTTCACGCGCAACGAGGACATCCATACGCGCACGGCGGCGGAGGTGTTCAAGGTGAGCCCGCTGATGGTATCGGCGGAGATGCGGCGGTCGGCGAAGGCGGTGAATTTCGGGATCGTGTATGGGCAGACGCCGTTCGGGCTGGCGCAGCAGTTGTGCATCGACCGGAAAGAGGCGGAACTGTATATACGGCGCTATTTCGAGCGCTATGCGGGGGTGCGCGAATTCATCGACCGGACGATTGCGGAAGTGCGCAAGACGGGGGTGGCGAAGACGCTGCTGGGGCGGCGGCGGCCGATTCCCGACATGCAGAGCCGCAACCCGGCGGCGCGCTCGTTTGCAGAGCGAACAGCGGTGAATACGCCGCTGCAAGGCACGGCCGCGGATCTGATCAAGCTGGCGATGATCCGGATCGCGCGATTGCTGGAGGAAGAAAAGATGCAATCGCGCATGCTGCTGCAGGTGCATGACGAGCTGGTGTTCGAAGCGCCGAAGGAAGAGCGGGAGCGGCTGAAGGAATTAGTGAAGACGCAGATGGAGAGAGTGTACGAATTGAATGTTCCGCTGGTTGCCGATGTAGGCAGCGGGCCGAACTGGAGGGACGCGAAGTGAGGGTTGGTGTTGTTTCGACGACCGCGCTGGCCGCGATCCTGGTTTCGTGCGGCGGCGAAAAGAGCGCCCGCATGGAGCGCGCGCCGGCCCAATACAAAGTAGACATGCAAACCAGCAAGGGCGAGGTAACGATTCTGGTACATCGCGATTGGTCGCCCATCGGCGCGGACCACTTTTATGAGCTGACCAAACTGCATTTCTACGATGGCAACCGGTTCTTCCGCTGCCTGCCCGGGTTTGTGGTGCAGTGGGGCATCAACGGCGATCCGGACAAGAATAAGACGTGGCGCGAGATTGCGATTCGCGACGATCCGCCGAAGGTCAGCAACAAAACGGGAACCGTTGTGTTTGCGATGGCGGGGCCGAACTCGCGAACGACGCAGGTGTTTGTCAATCTCGGGGATAACAGTGGGGCATTGGATTCGCAGGGCTTCACGCCGTTTGGGGAAGTCATCCAGGGGATGGACAAAATTGCGAGCGTCTATATGGAGTATGGCGACGGGCCGCCGAGCGGCGCCGGGCCGAACCAGGCGGCGATTGCCGACATCGGCAATCCGTATCTAGAAGAGCATTTCCCGAAGCTCGATTATGTGAAGACGGCGCGGATTGCACAATAAGGGTGCGATCACTTGGCGTGTTTCGCTATCCAGGAGCCGATCGCGTCCAGCGCAAGAGGGGACATGGTTTCAGGCGCGGACTTATATTCCGCGCTGGCTTTCACGGATTCGAACATGTAATTCAAATCCGGGAGAACGCGGACGGTGACGTCGCGGTTGTGGCTGCGCTTTAAGGCGGCTTTCAGGGCAGGCACGTTTTGTTCGGGCACGACATCGGTGTCCTCGGCGCCGTCGAGAGCGAGGACGGGACATTTCACTTTTTCGAGCGTGGGGGCTGGATCGTAGGCGAGAAAGAAGCGGAGCCAGGGCGTTTCGAGGTGATGAAGCTGGCGCTGCCAACGCTCCAGGAAAGGCTGGTAGCTCGATGGAGCGTCGAAAAGCGCTTGTCGCAGATCGGCTTCGGACTTGCCGGCGCGCACCAGCCTGTAGAGTACGGCGCCGATTCTTCGGTCTGCTTCAACCTGCTCGTCGGGGATGCCGGCGGCGGCCTCGGCTTGATAGGTTTGCTCGAGCAGCACTTGTTCGCCAGGCACGGCGGTACCGGCCAGCAGCACGAGGAAAGAGATTTGGGGCATCTTGACGGCGAGCATGGGCGCGACGATGGCTCCTTCGCCGTGGCCGATGAGGCCGATGCAATGCGCATCGACGTCGCTGCGGGTGAGCAAGAAGCGCACGCCGGCTTCGGCATCGGAGGCGAAATCCTGGGTGGTGGCGGCATCGAAATTGCCGGTTGAATGGGCGACGCCGCGGTCATCGACGCGCAGGACCGCGATGCCTCGGCGGGTGAGGTAATCGGCTAACACGAGGAATGGCTTATGGCCGGAGATGTTCTCGTCACGATCTTGGGGGCCGGCGCCGCTGATGAGCAGGACGGCTGGAAACGGGCCACCGGAGCGCGGTTTGGTCAGCGTGCCGGCGAGGACGACCGCGGGCGCATGGGGGTTGATGTAGCTGATGGTTTCTTCGCTGTAGGGGACGGGCGGCGGGGCCTGCTGCGCGGTGGCGAGAAGGACGATGGCGAAGAGCGGGCCGATGTACATCTGAGGCCATGATGCCGCATCGGATGCGAAACTGGAGGAAAATGACCGGGAACGATATACGCGCGAAGTTTCTGGAGTACTTCTCCGGGCGGGGGCACCGGGTGGTGCGCAGCTCGTCGCTGGTACCCGCCAACGACCCGACGCTGCTGTTTACGAATGCGGGGATGAACCAGTTCAAGGAGGTGTTCCTGGGACTGGAGAAGCGGGATTATGCGCGTGCGACGACAGCGCAGAAGGTGGTGCGCGCGGGCGGCAAGCACAACGATCTTGAAAACGTCGGCTACACGCGGCGGCATCTCACGTTTTTCGAGATGCTCGGCAATTTCTCGTTCGGCGATTATTTCAAGCGCGACGCGATTGCGTATGCATGGGAGTTGGTGACCGGCCGGCAGCACTTCGGGCTGCCGAAAGACAAGCTGTACGTCACCGTTTTCCGCGAAGACGACGAGGCCGAAAAACTGTGGCGCGAAGTGGCGGGGGTGGCGCGCGAGCGCATCTTTCGCTTAGACGAAAAAGACAATTTCTGGCAGATGGGCGAGACGGGGCCATGCGGCCCGTGCTCGGAGATTTTCTACGATCTGGGTCGCGAAGCCTTGCTGCCGGGTTATGAGCAGGAGGAGTTTCCATCGAACGAAGGGGACCGTTTCGTTGAGATCTGGAACCTGGTATTCATGCAATACGACCGGGCGCTTGATGGAACGTTGACGCCTTTGCCGAGACCGTCGATCGATACCGGCATGGGGCTTGACCGCACGACGGCGGTGCTGCAGGGCCAACTGTCGGTTTTCGATACGGATCTGGTGCGGCCGGTGATGGAGCGCGCGGCGGAACTGATCGGTGTCGACGTGCATGCGAGCGAAAGGAGTGACGTTGCGCTGCGCATTAACGCGGACCATGCGCGCTCGACGACGTTTCTGATTCACGATGGGGTGGTGCCGGCGAACGAGGGCCGCGGATATGTGCTGCGCAAGATCATGCGCCGCGCCCTGCGCAACGGCCGATTTGCGGGCGCGAGCGAGCCGTATCTGCACAAGCTGACGGGATTCGTGGCGGACTCGATGAAGCCGGGGTATCCGGAGCTGCAGGAGAGCGTGGAGCGGGTGGCGCGGATTGTGCGGGAGGAAGAAAACCGGTACGCGACGACGTTTCAAGTGGCGGAGCGATTCTTCCACGACGAGGCGAAGAGCGCGAAGGGCGGCGTGCTGCCGGGGGCGGCGGCATTCAAGCTGTACGACACCTACGGGCTGGCGCTGGATGAGCAGGAGGAGATGGCGCGCGAGTTCGGGCTGACCATCGACCGCGAAAATTTTGCGGCGGAAATGGAGAAGCAGCGCACGCGGGCGCGCGCCAGTTGGAGAGGCGCGGACAAGGCGCAGATTGCGGAGGTTTATAAGGACCTGCCGGGGCTCGAGTTTATCGGACGCGAGACGCTGGAATCGGCGGTGGAAGTGGCGCGGCTGATTGTGGATAAGCGCGCGGTTGACTTGGTCGAGCAAGGCGCGGCAGAAGTGGTTTTTCCGAGGACGCCTTTCTATGCGGAAGCGGGCGGGCAGGTGGGCGATACGGGGCTGCTGCTGGATGCCAACACGCGCGAGAGAATCGCGATCGTGGAAGGCGCGTACAAGCCGTCGGCGAGCGCGATGGTACAGAAAATCCACGTGCTGCAACCGATCCGGACGGGCGACCGGTTGATCGCGGTAGTGGACCGGCCGCTGCGCGGTTCGATCATGCGGAACCACACGGCGACGCACCTGTTGCATGCGGCGTTGCGGCAGGTCTTGGGAGGGCACGTGAAGCAGGCGGGCAGTGTTGTGGAAGCGGGACGATTGCGCTTCGACTTCATGCATTACTCAGCGTTGAGCGAAGATGAACTGCGCGAAGTGGAGCGGCTGGTAAACGAGCAGATTCTGGCGAACGCCGAGGTGGCGACCGACATCATGGACCTGGAGCAGGCGCTGGCGACCGGCGCGATGGCTTTGTTCGGCGAGAAATACGGCGAAAGCGTGCGGGTGGTGAGCATTCCGGGATTCAGCCGCGAGTTGTGCGGCGGCACGCACGTGCGGCGGACCGGAGACATCGGGCTGTTCAAGATTGTGTATGAGGGCAGCATCTCGGCGGGCGTGCGGCGCATTGAGGCCATTACGGGGGCGGGCGCGCTGGAGCGATTCCAGGACGCGACGGCGCAGCTTGCGAGAGCGAGCACGCTGCTGCACACAACCGAGACCGGCGTGGTGGAGCAGATGGAGAAGCTGCTGGAACGGGATAGAATCCTCGAGCGGCAAGTGGAGCAGCTCAAGACTCAACTGGCTCACCAACAGATGGAGAAGCTGCAGGGGCGCGTGCTGAACGGCGCGACTGTACTGGCGGAAAAAGTGGAGGGCCTGGATCGCGAGCAGCTTCGAACGCTGGCCGATTCGCTGCGCAACAAGTGGGGCAGCGCGGTAATTGTGATCGCGTCGGTGAAGGATTCGACGATATCGATCGTCTCGGCGGTGAGCAAAGACCTGACGGGCAAGGTGCAGGCCGGCAAGCTGGTAGGGGAGGTGGCGCGCGCGACCGGCGGCAAAGGGGGCGGGCGGCCGGATCACGCGGAAGGCGCCGGCAAGGACCCCCAGGCGCTGCCGGATGCGCTTGAGAAAGTGTACGAAAAAGTGGGAGCGCTGCTGTAAATGGAGCAGTTTGACGTTGCCATCATCGGCGCGGGGCCGACGGGCCTGGCCTGCGGCATCGAGGTGAAGAGGCGCGGGCTGACGCCGGTGCTGTTCGATAAAGGCTGCATCGTCAATTCGATTTACCATTACCCGATCAACCTGGTGTTCTTCACGACGCCGGAACTGCTTGAAATCGGCGACATTCCCATGACGTCGCTGAATGAGAAGCCGGGACGAACCGAAGCGCTGAAATACTATCGGCGGGTGGCGGAGCACTACGAGCTGAACGTGCATCAGTATGAGCGCGTGCTCGGGTTCGAGGGCGCGGACGGGCGATTCACGATGCGGACGGAGACGAGCTGGGGCGAGCATCGGTGTTACGCGGCGAAGAAAATTATCCTGGCGAGCGGTTATTACGACATTCCGAACCGGCTGAATGTGCCGGGCGAAGATCTTGACAAGGTGATCCATTACTATCGCGAGGCGCACCCGTATTACAACCAGGACGTCTTGATTGTGGGCGCGAAGAATTCGGCATCGATTGCGGCGCTGGAACTGCACTGGACCGGCGCGCGGGTCACGATGGTGCATCGCGGCGCGGGCATTTCGAAGAACGTAAAATACTGGATCAAGCCGAACATCGAGAACCGCATCAAGAGCGGCGAAGTGAAGGCGTACTTCCAGAGCATGGTGAAAGAAATCCGTCTTCACGATGTGGTGGTAGAGACGCCGGAGGGCGAAGCGGTGGTAAAGAACGATTTCGTTTTCGCCATGACGGGTTACCGGCCCGACTTCGAATTCATGGCCGAGCACGGAATCCATTTGGATGCGGCGACTTCGAAGCCGATCACGAATCCGGAGACGCTCGAGAGCGAACGGGAGGGCGTTTATCTGGCGGGCGTGATTGTGGCGGGTACGCACACGAACGAGATTTTCATCGAGAACGGGCGGTTCCACGGAAAGGTGATTGCGGAAGCGATCGCGAAGAGCCTGCGAAGCGATGGCGGGGATTCACAGGCGCTCCCAGCCGCTATGTTCGAGGCGCGGCTCGAATAAGGCGGGGTGGAAAATCTCGGCGAAGATCTGAAGCGATTCGACGAGGCGGGGGCCGGGGCGATTCATGAAGGCGTTGCCATCGCAGAGAAACACATTGCCTGTTCGCGCGGCCGCGAGTTGGGGCCAGCGGGGGCGATCGGTGAGCCAATGCATTTCGGCGCGGGTGCGGGCGAGGTCGAAGCCGCAGGGCAGCGCGACGATCACGTCGGGGTCGGCCGCCAACAGGTCTTCCCAGCTCATCGAGGGCGAGTGCCGGCCGGGCGAGCCGAAGAGATTGACCGCGCCCGCCATTTCGATCAGCTCCGGGACCCAATTGCCGCCGGCCATGAGCGGCTGCAACCATTCGATGGCAGCCACGCGCGGCATTTGCGAGGAAGACGCGGCGCGCCCGCGGATGGCGTGCATCCGGTCTTGAAGCATGGCGACGAGCGTTTCGCCGCGCCCGGCCTCTTCGAAGGCGGCGGCAATGCGGCGAATATCGCGCCACAGGTCTTCGAGCGCATAGGGCTCGAGCGAGACAATGCGCGCAGCGATCCCAAGGCCGGTCTGGAGAGCCCGCTCGACATCGGCGAGACTCACCGCGCAAACTTCACATTGGGTTTGGGTGACGATGTGCGTGGGGCGAAGCTGGCGGATGAGGGCGGCGTCCACTTCGTAAACGCTGAGAGCGGAAGCGACACGCTGTTTGACCAGACGATCTATTTCGGCGCTCGAGCCGGAGACCGAGATAGCCGGGCGCGTGCAAACCGGGAGGCTGAGAACGGCAGGCGGATAGTCGCACTCATGGGACCGGCCCACCTGAAACGCGCCGAAGCCCAAAGCATGGACGATTTCGGTAGCGCTCGCGATCAGCGGCAGAAGACGGAGTTCCACAAACCAACTATAAGGGGCACTGTGCAGAACGAGCGCTGCCGGGTAGTGCGCTAAATCTTAGCGCACTACCCGCTGCCGGCCCCAGAAAAGGAAAAGCCGGCTCAGGGCCGGAGTTCCATCAATAAATTCGAATTGCTCAGGGAATTTTGGTTGGGTGGGCTGTGCTGTTGGGTGTTAGAAGAAGTGTACAGGCTGGGGTGTGGTGCAGTGGGATACGGGTGCGGAGCAACCATTGATTCCCTGAGCTGATCTCATGTACGCGATTCTGGTTGCATCTTGCGTGCCAAACGAAAATACACGATTTTACAATCACTTGGCTGTTTTATTGCGAGCCGAAGGGGCGCATTTTTTACCGATATGGAAAGGATTAACGGGAATTCTTTTTAAGTAGAGGGGCGACGCGGCCCGGCCTCCGGGAAATCGGCGGCCAGGCTAGTTAGCGGACGGATGTGGGCCCTGGCTGTGGCTGAGTGGGCAGCGTTTCGGGCAGGGACGAGGGGCGGGCGACGCGACCGCGAACGGCGTCGGCAAGGGTGATGTGATTTTGCTCGAGCGTGGTGCCGAGCGTTTGATCGAGAGCGACGCGAGCGTTGCTGTAGGCGACCAGAGCGGCGATTTCGGCCGATTGAGCAGTGGCCAGGTCGCGCTGCTGCTGGACGACGAGGAAAGTGGTGGAAGCCCCGAGTGAAAATTTCTTCTGCTCGGCGTCGAGGAGCTGCTGTTCGAGGCCGCGGCTCTTGATGGCGGCCAGATAGCGGACGCGGGCCTGTTGAACGCCCACAATGCCGTTGGAAACATCAACCATCAGTTGATTCAGACTCTGCTGAAGCTGCAACTGAGTTTGGCGGAGAGTCAGTTGGTCGATGCCGTAATCGGCTTGCGCCTGACGGTTTCGCAGGGGCGCATAAATGAATCCACCGGCGCGCTCGCTCGGAAAATCGCGGCCGAACGTCTGGCTCAGGCCGTTGGTAATGCCGCCGACGAAGTTACCGAGTGGGGCTATGCAGAGTGTGCCGGGTGGGGTTCCAGCAGGGCAGGGTATGGCGCCGGCCGGGAGCGTAAGCTTGGTTGTCGTGGTGGACGAACCCGAGCCGGACGTGGCCGTTCCAGTGCCGGTGGTAGAGGTGACCGGGATGGCGTTGGCGATGGTGCCGATCCGATACGGGCCGGCGAGGCCCTGGGCGCTGGCGCCGAGCAGGAGCGCGAGTTGCGGAAGGAGGCCATTCTCGGTTCCGAGATTCGATATTTCCGCATTGCTGATATTGATCTTTTGGACCGCCAGATCGGTACGATTTTGAAGCGCGGTGGCGAGGAGATTTTTCAGCGGAGGTAGATTGTCTTGCTCGGGAACCTCGATGCGATCGAGCGGAATGATGTCGGCCTCGGCAATCACCGGGTCGGCGAGGCCGTTACGGCTCAGCACGTTCTTCAACTGCACCTGCTGCTGTTGAAGATTGGTTTGCGAGACCACCAGATCCTGCTGGCTGGAAGCAACCTGAGCTTCCGCGGTAGTCACGTCCAGCGGAGCCATGGCGCCGATCCGAACTTCTTTTTTGTTGTTTTCAAAGAACTGCTGGGCCACCGTAAGGGCACTCTCTTTGGCCTTCACGTCCTGGTAGTCGGCAACCAGTCCGTAGTAGAGGGTCAAGACGTTGGCGATGACGCTGATTACTTCGCCCTTGAAAGTGAGGTCATCGGCTTTGAGCGTGGCTTTGGCGGCGGTGATGAAGCGGCTGTTCACCGCAGTGCCAAAGCCTTGCAGCAAGTTGTGCTGAAGGGACAATGAAATGTAGGGTCCGTAGGTGGGGTTCGGCGTGTCGCTGGGCGCGTTCTCATTCAGATAAGACTCGCGGTAAGTTGCGGTGACCGTACCGCCAGTGATCAATCCTTCCGTCAGGCTGGCGCTGTAGTTGCGGCTCTGGTCGATGACATTATAGAGGCCGCTCACGATCTCGTCCGGCTCCAGCAGGGAGCGATGCTGAAAAGCCGCTGAATATTGAACGGCGGGATCGAGGGTGGGAGTGACGGGGCCGATTTGAGAGATGGTAGCGCCGACGGAGCCGCCGGAATTCTGCGTAGCCGCCGAGGTGCTTACTCCGGCCGCTGCCTGGCTTCCGGCGACGCCCTGGCCGCTGTTGACGGAGCCGGCGAGCGACTGGCCGCTGGGAACGCCGGGTAATGCGCCGCCGCCTTGATAGCGTTCCAAGGTCCATTGATCGAGCAACGGGTTGTAACGCGCAGCTTCGATATCGATGTTGTTTTCAAGCGCGAGCGCAATGGCGTCCTGGACGGTGAGATACAGCTTGCCGGCGCGGACCAGATCGCGCAGACGGCCAGAATTGGAAAGCGGAAGCGGGGGGATGAAGGCCGCTTTGTAAGGCCGAACGAGCACCGAGCCGGACGGCTTGATGGGCGCAAGCGGATTGTCCTGGGCCCAGGAGAGCGGAGCTATGCACGTAAGGCAAAGCGCGATCGAGATGCATTTCTGCACGGGCGGGGCGGAAAGAGCGGATTTCATTGTTGTGGCGCTGGCTCCGGCGACTGTGTGGGGCTCGAAACCGGTTCTTCCGGATTCGGAAGATTCGCGGGCAGAACGGATTTTCGCGCCACGGTTCCCGATAAAGCCTCTTGCAACGAGATGTGATTCACGTCGAGCGTTGTGCCCATGGCCTGATCGAACGCGATGCGGGCGTGAGTGTAGGTGGCGAGCGACGCGGTCTCGGTGCTTTCCGCCGTGGCCAGGGTTTGCTCATCCTGCACGACATTGAAGACCGTGGCGGCGCCCAGGGTGTATTTCTTTTTGTCCGCCTCGAGGGTCTGCTGCTGGAGAATGCGCGCTTTGACCGAAGAGTCGTAGCGCACGCGCGCCTGGCGCAATGCGATGATGGCGTTCTGTACATCGACGCGAACCTGGTTGATCGACTTTTGAAGCTGGAGCTCCTGCTGCCGCAGACCGAGCGCGCTGGTCACATAATCGGATTGAGAAATGCGATTCCGCAGCGGGATGTTCAACTGCAAACCGGCCGAGTAATTTGGGAAATTGCGCCGGAAGATCTGGCCGAGAGCATTCCCGTAGCCGCCCAACAGGTAGGGATCGGGCGAGATGTAGCCGGAAGGCGGGTTTTGGGGGTTGACGAGATAGTTGGTGCTACCGGATTCGCCGTTGTTCGTGAGCTCGGCGAAAACCTGGAGGGTCGGCTTGAGCTCGTTCTTGATGCCCTTCAGGTTGATCTTATTGCTCTCCACGTTCAGTTGGGCTTGCGCGATCTCGACGCGCCTGGAGAGGGCCTCATGCACCAGGTCGTCAAGCGGCCGCGACTCGTCCTTTTGCGGAATCTGAATCGTATCGAGCGGTATGACGTGAACTTCGGCTAAGGTGGGGCTGGCGACGCCGTTCTTGCTCAAGGCATTTTTGAGCACCGTTTCCTGCTGAAGCAGGTTGGTTTGCGAAATGAGCAGATCCTGCTGGCTCGAGTAGACCTGGGACTCGGCCCGAGTCACTTCGATGGGCGCCAGCGTGCCGATCTGCACCTGTTTCTTGTTGTCCTCGAAGAGCGCTTGCGCAGTTGCCAGCTCGTCTTTGCGCGCTTTGAGATCCTGGTAGAAGCTTACTAAGTCCCAATAAAGATTTAAAACAGCGGAAATGGTTGTAATTACCTGCTGTTTAAATTGCAGGTCAGAAACTTTCTCGTTGTTTTTGGATACTCGGATATTTCGACCGAGAACCGTCCTGCCGAAGCCTTGCAGGAGGTTCTGGGTTACATAGAGATCGAGGCTGGCTGCCGAATAGGGGTCGAGGGTATAGGAAAGGCTATTGTACTTATTCCACTGATCGCTGTAAGTGAGCTGCGCGTAAGTTCCTGTATCGAAGTATTGGAAATACTGCGCTTGATAGGTGCGGCTCTGCTGCACCAGCGCGGCCGTGCCGGTCAGGATGAGGTTGCTTTGCGGGCTGGTGTAGTGGCCGAAATTGCCGTAAAACACAAGTTGGGGGTCGAAGTTGTTAATCGTCGGGCCCAACTGAGTCAGAACGCCGCCGCTGGAGCTGACACCGGCGCCGGAAGTGGTCGCGCCGCCGCTGGCGGTCAGGCTGACTCCCGTCAAGCTGACGCTTTGAGGCCCGGCGGCAACCGGAACGCCGACATTTCGCAATGCGCCGCCACCCTGCGCGCGCAGCGTGACCTCCCGCTGCAGCAAAGGCGTGTAACGTTGAATCTCGATATCCAGATTGTTTTCGAGGGCGAGCGCGATGACGTCCTGGGCAGACAAATACAAATTGCCGCCGCGCACCAGCGCCTCGATACGGTCCGAATTGGCGAGATTGATGGGCGGAATATCGCGCTGCTGGTACGGCCGGGTCAGCCAACCGAGTCCGCCGGTGGGCGGCTCAATGCGAATAGCGTTCTGAGCAGAGGCGGAACCGAGGACCAGGAGCCCAGTACAGAGCAAAGACAGGAATGCTTTGGATCGTCTCATTAATATTGTCTAGAACCTTCATCATCGAACAGTCAGCGGCTTGCGACGGCTTTGCCGGCTGAATGAGTTTGCCGCGTTCCGCCTGCGAATTTAAGAGTCGGACCGTTGCCATTGAAACGACACATACAACAGCCAAGTTCCGTGATTTCTCATCGTAGCGCAGCAATTGGCATCAACGGTTCATAATTCAGCGACGAATTGCGAGGCCGAAACCTGCACAGTGCACGAGGGCTTCCAATTGGAGACGACGTATCAAGGGCCGGTTTTCAACGTTCTCTACCGGGCGAACCCGGTTGGGGCGGCGCACGCGTGTTCGTTATTGGGACGGGACGAGCGAGTCTGCAACAGGGGCGAGCGAAGACGATGGTAGCGTGGGCACTTGGTATTCTGCGGTTGCGCTGGCATGCGGAAACTGCGATTCGAGGTCGCTTACGACGGAACTGACTTCAACGGCTGGCAGGTACAACCGGGCTTGCCGACCGTCCAAGGCGCCCTGGAAGAAGTGATTGGAAAGATCGAGGGTAGGCCGGTCCGCGTGATCGGATCCGGGCGGACGGACGCGGGCGTGCACGCGCTCGCGCAGACAGCGGCAGTGTCGCTCGAGAACCCGATCCCGGCGGACAACTTCAGGCGCGCCGTTAACCGGCTTTTGCCGGCCAGTATACGCGTGAGCCAGGTGCGCGAGGCGGCCGAAGGGTTCCATCCGCGTTTCGATGCGCGCTGCAAGACTTACGAGTACCGGGTCTTCCGGGACGAGGTCTGTCCACCGTTCGGAAGGCGTTATCTTTTGCACTATCCTTACCGGCTGGATGAAGCGGCCATGATCGCGGCCGCGCCGCTACTCGAAGGAGAGCACGATTTCAGCGCCTTCGCCGCCACGGACGAGAAAGATGCGCTGAATGCCTTGAAGGTGAGAACCATTTTGCGATCGACAGTATCACGCATCCAGAACACCCTGGTCTATAAGGTCACTGGTTCGGGTTTTTTGAAGCACATGGTCCGGAACATGGTAGGGGTTTTGTTCGAAGTGGGTAAAGGCAATCTGGATGCGAACGACGTACTTGCCCGGCTGACTCCTGCCTGCGGTATCAGACCTGGCCCGACCGCGCCGGCGAGCGGGCTGTTCTTGATATCGGTGGAGTACGATTAAGAACTAATAGGGCGACGAAATGAACAGGAGGTTTGCAATAGCATCACACGTCCGTTGGACGGAGGCCTCCGCTGGTTACGTAACTATATTAGATAGTGAATCAGGCGTGTATTTAAACCTGAATGCCACTGGCTCCGCAATCTGGCTCGGCCTTGCTAGTGGCGACTCCATTTCGGACGTCGCTAACTCTATCTGCCGGAGGTTTTTGGTAGATCTCGCAGAGGCCGAAAAGGATTCCGCACGCCTGGTCGATCAATTGTTGGCGCGGAATCTCATCGTTGACTTAGGCGAAATGGTCCCAGAGCGGCGTTCGTAATGGCGCCCCGTAAATACGATGATGGTAAAGGTCGTGTCGAACCTTGCGATATAGGATGATGGCGGCAGTGTTTCTGCTGTCGGTTTGGGCCGCTTTAGGGGTCGCCGGAGTGAAAGGTTTGTATTTTCTACTCAGGCATTTTTCCAACCCGAGTGACTCAGACGCGGGCGAGGATATTCGTGCTCGCGCCGAATCCGTCGTTGCTTGTCTCGATAGCGTGATTTATTATTCTCCGGCAAAACCGACGTGCTTACTACGATCGGCTGCATTAGTAATGTTGCTAAGGAGCGCTTCCGTCCCCTGCGCCCTAGTTATAGGAGTGAAGCACATGCCATTCGGCGCTCACGCCTGGGTAGAGATAACAGGAACGGGAACGATCATTAGCCCAGAAGATGAGAGGTCGCGGTACCAAGTCATCGAGCGGCTGTGAAGCATTCAGGTGGCCATATAGTGACGATACCTGGAATATCAGGCTTTGTTGCGCGCGATCCCCTACATATGAGCGGCGCTGCCGAGCGCGTGCTTAATGCCGACCCATCTGATCTTTCCGGGAGCGTACTCACCGAATTCACTAGGGGTTACTTGATTATAGATTCTGCCAACACGGGCGGGGATGTTGGGCTAGAGACTACACACACTTCGATTACTGCCCTTCAAGGATGTATTTACAATCGAGAAGACTTAGCCGATCAGTTTGATTTGGACAGCTCGCCAGAATTGACTTCGGCCTCAGTGTTAACCGCGGTCTACGAAAGAAAGGGTTTAGACG
The DNA here is from genome assembly GCA_036269275.1 of Bryobacteraceae bacterium. Taxonomy (GTDB): domain Bacteria; phylum Acidobacteriota; class Terriglobia; order Bryobacterales; family Bryobacteraceae; genus Bog-105. The sequence goes on from DATASJ010000103.1 coordinate 322,919, forward strand.
GCCTAGCGTGTATAAACGGCGACTTCTCCTTTGCGTTGTGGGACGACCTTAGTCAACAGCTACTACTCGGGCGCGATTCAACAGGTATTTACCCGCTCAATTACCAAAGGTATTCCTCGGCGCTTGTATTCGCTTCAGATATTCGCCTTCTATTGTCTCTTCCTCGACGTACCGTTGACATCAATGAGCTTTACATCGCCAGGTATATCGTTGGAATAAGTGATTCGAGGGCGTCTCCTTATAAAGCCGTCGAAGTAGTAGCACCTGGGCAGGTAATACTATTCAGGAGCGACACGTTAACCAAAGTAAACTGCTGGCAACTGAAGCCGATAGGCGTCAGAAGCTCAAAGGGTAACGAGTATGCCGCTGAATTATTCAGTCTGCTATCCAGGTCCATCGCTGATCGGACTGACAGCGGTAGCCATATCGTTGCGGAACTAAGTGGGGGACTTGATTCTTCATCGATTACTTGCGTGGCAAACAGGCTGATAGCGGCCGGCAAGGTTAAGCCGCGCGAGCTAGTGACGATATCGGTAGTGCACCGGAGGGCAAGGGAGTCGGATGAGACTGACTTTATCCGGGAAGTTGAAGAGCGGATAAAGGGCGATCACCGGCATATCGTTTTCGATGATATTGCCCTGACAGAGGGTTTTGATTTAGACCATTGGTACGATTTGCCGGCTCCCATCCGTTGCTATGGCGCCCTTAATAACATGGTGGGTGAGATTGTTCATTCCAGTGGCTCGTGCGCACTGCTAAGCGGACACGGAGGAGATCATGTGTTGTGGGGCGAGTTGCCAGGGCCGCTTGACGTGGCGGACTGCCTCTGGCGGCACGAATACGGGGCGGCCAGGAGCCGATCTCGCGTATGGTCCTCGGCAACCGGTACTATTTCATGGGCGATATTGTTGAAGGCGGCGGGCCTTCTTTGGTTCGGCTTGGAGCGGCCATTTTCTCCAGGCGCTAACTGGATCAATCCTGCTTTTGAGAAGCGCCTGGGCGCCGAGACGATCAACAGTGCGCCAAGTATGGCGACGGCCTCTCAGTGGGATTTGCCAAGCCAGCGGGCGCAAATGCGTTCGATCCAGCGGGCTCTGGATATGGTCGCAGTGGGCGCGGTTGCGTACTATCCGGCTACAGGACCGCCGGTGAGACCACGGTTTCCATTTCTTGACCGAAATCTGATTCAGTACGCTCTCTCTATCCCGATGCTCGAGGTGTCGCGAGTTGAACAGCCTCGGTCTCTGCTGAGGAACTCAATGAGCGGCTTATTGCCAGTCGCGACACGAGAGAGGAAGGGGAAAGCCAGTCCTAGCCAGGGCTTGCACTATCTGCTTCGCGATGCGTGGCCCCGGGTTGCGAATCTTCTCAGAACGGCAGAGTGCGTTCGAATGGGATTTATTGACGAGCGACGGCTACAGGCAGCTTCGAATAACAGCTATCACGGCGTCCTTGATGTGGGGAAAACAGTTTATATTCTTGCGCTTGAGTTATGGCTGAGGTCCGTACTCCGGGTACGTCCGCCTACGTCTCATGCAATGGTGCGCCTTGTCGAACTCTCTCGTCTGTGATAACATCGTGCTATTTCTCGAAAGGAGATGAATATGGCCGATGATACTCAAAACCGAAGCGAGGCTTCGGAAGTTCGTGAATCGTATGAAAGACCAGAGATTTGCGAGTTGGGTACAGTCAAAGATCTAACAAAGGGCAACCACTGGTTCGGGACCACAGATTATGTCAGCGGAGCTTGGACGTGGCCCGTCACTGTTCGAGAGCCTCAACGATAACACGGCCCCGAACTAATTGAGGAACACGCGCAAAACGGGCGCGCTCCGATCAGGCGATTGGTCAGGCAGCGCGATATTCGATCACCAGCAGGGTGGTGTCGTCGTGCAGCGATGCGGCGCCGCGAAACTGCAGCAGTTCGTCGAGCAGCCGATCGTGTGTGGCTTGCGCGCTTAGGCCGTTCGATGCGGCAAGTGCGGCGGGCAGTCTCGATTCGAAGGTCTCGGCGTGTTCATTTTCTGCTTCGATCAAGCCGTCGCTGAACGCGATGAGCTTGTCGCCATCGACCAGTTGGGCGCGCTCCACCTCGAACGTCGCGCCGGCACGCAAGCCCAACGGCATGCCCGTGCTGCGCAGTCTCCGGATGAAGCCGGTTGCACTCAGCAGGAGCGGCTCCGCATGCCCGGCGTTGGCCCAGGTGAGCGTGCCGGAACGGTGAATGACAGCGCAAAAGAGCGTAGCGTATTTCTCCCCCTGCGCGCGCTCGGCAAGGAATGAGTTGATCTTCGAGAGCAGCGCGTCCAGCGGCACTTCGAGTTCCGAGCCCAACAAAAATGCTCCCTGCAACAAGGACGCGAGCAATGCCGAAGCAACACCTTTGCCGGATACGTCGGCGATGACCGCAGCCCAGGCGTGTGGGCCGAGCGGCTGCACATCGAAATAATCTCCCGCAATACCGGTGGACGGCGTGCTGGAGCCGGCGGCGCAGAACCAGCCCGAGGCGGGCAGCGCCCGCGGTAACAGGCTCTCCTGGATCTGGCGGGCGAGGGCGAGTTCCTGTTCCCGCCTGCGATTTTGCTTCTCTTCCTCGAGTAGCCTGGCGTTGTCGAGGATGGTGGAGGCTTCGAGCGCGAGCGTCTGCAGCAGTTCGCGGTTCAGCTCAGACAAGCCGGGGCGAGTCCGCGCCGATTCGAGATACAGGAGACCGATGGTGGCTGTTTGGGATGGCAGCGCGAGCGTTTCCTGCACGCTGATCCTGGGAAAGTGGACCAGAGGGACACAAATGGCGTGAGCAGGTTGTTGCTCCCGGGCCGGGAGGTTCATCGACAGCAGATAGTGGCGCTCTTCGAGGGCGCGGGCGATCAAAGAGGCAGGCAAATCCAATTCCGAAGCAGGGAGCTGGGCGCCGCGCGCATCCCGGCCCAGCTTGACTTCGAGCGTGTCGCCGGAACGCAGCAGAAGGAATCCGCGCTCGGAATCGGTGAGCGCGAGCGCGGCGTCGACAATCGCGCCGAGAACTTCATCCCAGGCGAGCGTTGTCTCGAGGGAGCGCGCCAGTTCGACGAGCGCGCGCAAGCGCGAGAGGCTGCCCGCCGCGCCGGTAGCTTGGCCCGAAGCCGAAATCTGGTCGAGCATGCGAGGGATGCGCGCATCTCGCTCCGAGAAGATCAAACGATAGGAATCTTCAAAACCGAATTCGACGGTGTCTCCTTCATGGAGCGGTGTTGGCGAGGCAATGCGAATGCCGTTGACCCAGGTGCCGTGGAGGCTGTCGAGATCCTCGATCAGAAATCCGCCGGCGGCGTGGGAAATTTTCGCGTGAGCCCGCGAGGCGCGGTTGTCGCGGACGATCAGATGATTCTCCGGCCCGCGGCCGATGCGGAACGGCAAAGGCTCGAGCCGGATGCGGGTCCGCTCGCCGGAAGGATGGGTGACCTCGAGGCCAGCCGCGGCGGTTTGCTTGCTTACGGCCAAACTAATACCAGTTTGAGGCTGCCTTCGTCATTCGGCAAGAGCGCAGCTATTGCCGGCGGGCGCGATCCGCGCCTCTGGCGCCATTGAGGAACACGCGCAAAACGGGCGCGACCTTTGCGCTTAGTGAGGAACACGCGCAAAACGGGCGGCCCCTTTGCGCTTAGTGAGCGCGCGCAGCGGAAGCGCGTCTATCATCCGTGAACTGGATCTTCTATCTTGCCGCGGCCGCCTCCGGGGTAGCCAACCCGGCGCAGGCCGGCGCCAATGCGCAATTGCGGAAAAGCACGGAGCACGCGGTTTTTTCCGCGGCGATTGTTTACGCCTCGGGGCTGGTATTCATGCTTTTGTTCCAGCTTGTGGCCCGCCAAACGTGGCCGAATGGGGGGAAATTACAAGCCGTACCGTGGTGGGCGTGGACGGGAGGATTGCTGAGTCTCGCCTCCACCATGGCGGGAATTACGCTGGCGCAAAAGTTGGGGTCCGGAGTGTTTACCGGCATCACGGTGACGGCTTCGATCACCATCTCGATACTGTTCGATCACTTTGGCTGGATGGGCTTCCGGCAACACACGGCGTCCTGGCCGCGTATTGGGGGCGGGGTGCTTATGATTGCGGGATTATGGCTGGTGGCGCGCTTCTGAAGCAGCGGGCGGGTTAGCGAAGCCGGTAGTTTTTCGCAATGTTTCAGGGAAAACGCTCGTCTATACAACTGATATGAAGAGAACCCTTGAACGTTTCTCGGCATTTTTTCTGATGATGGCGGTACCCGTCTTGCTGGCCGGCGTGGCGATGAGCGCTCCGCAGCACGAAGAGCATGGAGGACACGCTGAGGTCGGCGGCGGCCATGTTCCGGCGCATGGTCCGGAATCGCATGCGGCCCCAGCTCGTGGTGGAGAGCATGCCGCGCCTGCGCGTGGCGAAGAGCATGCCGCGCCAGCGCGTGGCGAAGAGCGTGCCGCGCCTGCGCGTGGTCAAGAGCGTGCATCGGCGCAGGAACGCAATTTTCGCGACGCCGAAGGGCATCCTAACGCGCCTCACGTGCACGCCAGAAATGACGAGTGGGTGGGCCATGCGGCCGCGAACGATCCACGATTTCATATGGATCACCCGTGGGCACACGGGCGCTTTACGGGCGGTTTCGGGCCTGGGCATGTGTGGCACCTGGCCGGTGGCGGACCGGGACGATTCTGGTTTAACGGCTGGTATTTCAGCGTATTCCCGGGCGATGTCGGCTACTGCGGCGACTGGGCGTGGGATTCCGATCCCATCGTGATCTACGAAGATCCGGACCACCCCGGCTGGTACCTGGCGTACAACTCGCGGCTGGGCACCTACGTTCACGTGGAATACCTGGGCTAGCCTAGGCTTTTCGATAAAGGGCGGCGCTCGTTTGGTACAACGTAGTTCGGGGCTGCCCTTTGTTCCGGAAAATCCTCATCGCCAATCGGGGTGAAATTGCGGTGCGCGTGATTCGCGCGTGCCGCGAGATGCGGATTGCGAGCGCGGCGATTTTTTCGGAAGCGGACCGGCGGGCATGGCACGTGCAGATGGCCGACGAAGCGGTATGCGTGGGCGCTGCGCCCTCGGCCGAGAGCTATTTGTCGATCGATCGAGTACTGGACGCGGCGCGAGCTGTCGGCGCGGATGCGATTCATCCGGGTTATGGATTTCTGAGCGAGAACGCAGGGTTTGCACGGGCGTGCCGGGAGGCCGGAATCAAGTTCATTGGCCCCGGCGCCGAAGCCATCGAGCAGATGGGTTCGAAAACCGCAGCGCGGCGGGTTGCGATTGCGGCCGGAGCGCCGGTGGTGCCGGGCACTGAAAGAGGCATACGCGACCATGGCGAAGCGCGCGCCACCGCAGCGAGGATCGGCTATCCGGTTCTGCTCAAGGCGGCGGCTGGCGGCGGCGGCAAAGGAATGCGGCGGGTGGATAGCGAGGCCGAGCTCGAAGCTGCCATGCGCGGCGCCGCGAGCGAAGCCCAACGAGCTTTTGGGTCGGCTGAAGTTTATCTGGAAAAGCTGATCGAGCGGCCGCGGCACATCGAAGTGCAGGTGCTGGGGGATGAGCACGGCCACCTGATTCACCTGGGCGAGCGCGAGTGTTCCATTCAGCGGCGTCACCAGAAGGTGGTGGAGGAGTGCCCGTCTCCGCTGATGCTGGCGAATCCGGAGTTGCGCGACAAAATCGGCGACGCGGCGCTGCGCATTGCGCGGGCGGTGAATTACTCGAATGCAGGCACGCTTGAGTTTCTGGCGGATCAACAGGGTAATTTTTATTTCCTGGAGATGAATACGCGACTGCAGGTAGAGCATCCGGTGACGGAGTGGGTGACCGGCCTGGACTTGGTCCGGTGGCAAATCCGGATTGCCGCCGGCGAGCCGCTCAGCATCCGGCAACCGGACGTGAAATGGAACGGCTCAGCCATCGAGTGCCGCGTTTATGCGGAAGACCCGGAGAACAATTATTTTCCGAGCCCGGGCACCATTGCGCAATATACCGAGCCTGCGGGTCCGGGCGTGCGCGTGGACGGCGGCGTATATGCGGGCTGGACCGTGCCGATGGAGTATGATCCTTTGCTAGCCAAGCTGGCGGTGTGGGGTGAGACGCGCGAGGCGGCGACAGAACGTATGCGCCGCGCACTGGGCGAATACCGCGTTCTGGGAATCACGACCAATCTGCGATTCTTGGAAGAGTTGATGAGCGACCGGCACTTCATCGCGGGCCAGCTTCACACTGCATTTTTGGACGAATTCATGCAGCGGCGGCAGCCGGCGCACGCAGACAGCGACAAGCTGACGGCGGCAGTGCTCGCTACTGCTTTCGCGGCGGCTGCTTACGCGGCAGAGGACCGGCCCAAAGCTACTCCCGCGAATGGATCCGAAGCAAGTGCGTGGCGGACGTCGGCCAGGCAAGGACTGATGCATTGAAGCTGAGCGTGGAGGTAGATGGCGAGAGCTATGGGCTAGAGCTGACGCGCAACGGCGGCGCCGCGGCATACACTTTACGCGGAGCAGCGGAGGCGGCGGGCACGGCGGCGATCGTCGAAATCATGCCCGGTGTCTTCTCGGTTTTGTTGGGCAGCCGCAGCATTGAGGTGCGGATACGGCCGGCAGGCGATTCGTTCGAAGTTTGGACAGGGGCCGAGCGCCACAGCATTTCCATTGCGGATGCACGCGATCGCCCGAGTCGAAGCAAGAAGATGGGCGCGGCCGGGCCGGTGGAGTTGCGGGCCCAGATGCCGGGGAAGGTGATCAATCTGCTGGTGGAATTGGGCGCCGCCGTCCAGGCCGGGCAACACCTGGTGGTGGTGGAGGCCATGAAAATGCAGAACGAGATGAAATCGCCGAAGGACGGAATCGTCTCGAAGATTCATGCCCGGGAAGGAACCACGGTGGCGGCTGGCGAAGCGTTACTGGTTGTGGAGTAGAGCGCGGCTGACATGGCGAAAGCGAACTGCGGAGTGTGCGGCGGGACGGGCTGGGTGGTGGTGGAGCGAGATGGCATTTCGGGCGCGGATCGCTGCCCATGCGTGGCAGAAGCCAGGGTCGATGAACTGGAACAGAACGCGCACGTACCGAAAACGTACGGCAACGCCACCTTCGACAACTTCGATGCCACCGACCCGGTGTTCGGCGGCGCTCTGCAAGCAGCGATGTTGCAGATCAAAGGTTACGCGAACAATTATCCTCAGACCGAAAAGCCGGGACTGCTGGTTGTCGGCCTTCCGGGCACGGGGAAAACACATTTGGCGGTCGCGGCGCTGCACCAGTTGCTCGCCCGCGGGCATGAGGGTGTCTTTTTCGACTATCTGAACTTACTGGACCGTATCCGCGCTAGCTACAGCGATACGCTCGGCGCGAGCAATCGCGAGGCCTACCAGACGGCGCTCGAAACCGAAATTCTTCTGCTGGACGATCTGGGCGCGCACCGGGTGACCGATTGGGTCCAGGATACGGTGACGTCCATCGTGACGCATCGTTGCAATCACAAGCTGCCGCTGATCGCGACGACCAATCTGCCCGATGCGACGATCACAGGAACCAACGATTCTGTCCGGACAACGCTCGAAGATCGCATTGGCGAACGCGCGCGATCCCGCCTTTTCGAGATGTGCCGGGTGGTTCGAATGCCAGGCGCGCCGGATTACCGGGTGAAGCGCTCGTTGATCCGATGATCCGGCCCTGCCACCAAGCTGGCCGGATCTGTGACTACGCCGATGCGGTGGCGCCGAAGCTGGAGACCGCGGCTTTCTCGTCATCGAAGGCCGGGAAAATGGTGAACAGCTTGGTGATCTGGAGCAGATCGCGCATCTTGCTCTGCAGATGCAGCAGCTTCACGGCGCCGCCTTGATTGGTGGCCGTAGTATAAGCGCCGACGAGCTCGCCGAGACCCGCGCTATCGACGTAGCTGACGTCTTTCATATTCAAGATAATGTGTTTCTTGCCCTGAGCGAGCAGCGATCTCAGTTCGTCGCGCAAGATTCCCGTGTTTTCACCCAGCGTTACTTTGCCGTGGAGGTCCACAATCGCCACATCTCCGACCTGTCGAGTCTTTGCAGTAAGTGCCATAGAGCTTTCCTTTACTTGAATACCGCGCTAACAGAAGCGTTTCATTGTAATCCATGTGCTGTCAAGCGAGTTTGGTAACAGTCACACCGGGCGGAGCGCTACCCGTGCCGGAGATCCGTCACAGCTTTGGATTCGCAGCGGCAGGCACACCATATCATAATCTCCGTCCGGGATGCTCGCGAGATTCAGCCCTTCGACGATCCAGATGCCGGCCCGCAACAGCGTTCTGTGGGTCTCCGGACCGTCGGCATTGTGCAATCCGATGGATAGATAATCTACTCCCACCAGCACAACGCCAGCCCATTGGAGAAAGGCGGCGCCCGATTCGTCCAGGGCAGTGTAATCGGGTTGAAAATCCCGATTATCCCAGCGAACTGCCGAATTCCGCGTCTTGAAAAGGATCCGCTCGCCGCGGCGAATCCCCTTCTGTTGCAGAGTAGCCTTGCTAATCGTTCGCACATCTTCCGTCATCGCGATCACGCGCGCTCGCCCAATGCCCACCTCGAGAGGGAACTCGTCGATGCCGCGCTCGCCGGCCAGGAAATGGTTGGGAGCGTCCATGTGAGTGCCGGTGTGGGCCGTCATCCGGCAGAGCGTGACGTTTGCTTCGGCTCCCTGTTCTATGGCGGAGATTCGCTCGAAGCTGGGCTCCGGATCTCCCGGCCAATGCACCATTCCGGTGGCCAGCGGAACCGAAACGTCGATCCAACGATTAGCGGGCATCTCCGTTGAGTAGAGTGCGAATCGAGGCTGGCCGCTACACTAGCAGAATGAAGTTGGGCATCGACTTCGGAACGAACCGGACGGTCGTCGCCGCAGCGGATCGCGGTAATTACCCGCTAGTCTCGTTCGAAGCACCAGACGGGACCACGCCGGATTGGTTCCCCTCGTTGATCGCGGTACGCGGGGAGGAGCGCCGGTATGGGTGGGAAGCCTGGGAGGCGCAGGGAGAGGACGCCTGGACTGTTATCCGATCGATCAAACGGCTGCTGGAGGACGCCGGTTCGCAAACCCTGCTCGATCTGGGCGAACAGCAGGTGAAGATACTGAGCTTGCTGAACGGCCTGACGGCGGCGCTGTACGGCTCGCTGCGCCAGAGTTCCAATCTGCACCTGGCGAGCGGGGAACCGCTGGAGGTGGTGCTCGGGGTACCGGCTCACGCAAACAGCAATCAACGCTTTCTGACGGTGGAGGCGTTCCGCGCGGCTGGGTTCGATGTACTTGGCGTATTGAACGAGCCGAGCGCCGCGAGCATCGAGTTCGGGCATCGGCAGCGGGAGGGCAAGGCGAAGCAAGAGACGATTCTGGTCTACGATCTGGGGGGCGGCACGTTCGATGCATCCTTGGTGACGCTCGATGAGAAGGTGCATCACGTGATTGCATCGGAGGGAATTCCGTCCATCGGCGGCGACGATTTCGATCACATTCTGGCGGATCTCGCGTTGGAGGCGGCAGCCATTGGCCCGGCCGTTCGCGACGACATTTCGGCGGCGGGCTGGTTCCGGCTGCTCGAGGAATGCCGGACCAAGAAAGAAACGCTCAATCCCAACTCGCGCCGCCTGACGATCGATCTGGAACAGGCGAATCCGGAGTGGAGCAGCGTTCCGATTCTTGTGTCCGAGTTTTACGATACGGCGCGGCCGTTAGTAGCGGAGACCATCGCCGTGGCCGAGGATCTCTGTGCCAAACACTTGGGAGGCGAATTCGAGGCGCTCTACATTACGGGAGGCGGCAGCGAGCTTCCCCTGGTAGCGCGCGCACTGCGGGAGCGGTTCGGCCGGCGGGTTCGCCGGTCGGCGTACACACGCTCGGCAACCGCCATCGGTTTGGCGATTCAGGCGGACCAGCCAGAGACATATCGGCTGAGCGAGCGCCTGTCGCGTTTCTTCGGCGTCTGGCGGGAAGCGCATTCCGGCAGGCGCATCGTCTTCGATCCGCTGTTCGCAAGAGGCACGAGGCTGCCAGCGGCGGGCGAGCCGCCATTGACGATTCGGCGCGCGTATTCACCGGTGCACAATATCGGCCACTTCCGGTTTCTGGAGTGCACGCATAGGGCGGAAGACGGCGCGCCGACAGGCGAGGTGACGCTCTGGGACGAGATCCGGTTCCCGTTCGATCCGGCGCTTGCGGGCGCGGGCGATCTTGCGTCCGAGCCGGTCACCTATTCAGCGGCGGCACACAAGCAATGGATCGAAGAGCTGTACGAGTGCGATTCGAGCGGTTCCCTCTCCGTCAAAATTGCGAATCTGACGGGAGAATACGCGCGCTCCTATCGGTTGGGCCATTGGTCGCAGGAGACCAAGCGCGTGAAGCCGGGAAAGCGGCGCAAGAAAGCAGCTAGCGCGTCGGCGGAGTAGCAGCAAGACCCGCGGAATCCTGTTCCAGCAGATCGCTCAAGCGAAAGATCCAATCGAAATCGCAATCGAAGCGCTCTTTCAGCATCTTCTGCGCGCCGGCCTCGCGGTCGACTAGACAGATTGCGCCAAGAATGTGCATGCCGGCCTCTTGCGCCTTGAGGATGGCGTCGGCGGTAGAGCCGCCGGTGGTGCAAACGTCGTCTACGATGACGACCGGCAGGCCTTCGGTCTGCTCCAGGCCTTCGATGAACTTCTGGGTGCCGTGCCTCTTGGCTTCTTTCCTGACCAGAAAAGCGTCAGTGACGCGGCCGTGTTCGAGGCTTTCGCGCGCCACCGCGGTCACGATCGGATCGGCTCCCAGGCTCAGGCCGCCGATTGCTTGCGCATGCCAGCCATGCTGCTCCATCTTTTCGAGAAACAAGCGGCCGATGAGTGGCATGGCCGCCGCTGCCAGCGTGGTGAGCTTGCCATCGACGTAGACGCTGCTGGTGCGGCCGGAGACGAGCTTGAACTCTCCTCTGCGCACGGAGCGGCGCAGAAGGATTTCTTTGAGCTTTTCGCGATCGTTCGAGGACGGCAAGCTTTTCAGCTTAGCATCGGTTAACGCGGGTATTAAGGACGCGCGCAAAACGGGCGCAGTCCCCAATGAAATCGCGCACAACGCCACAAAGCGGCTGCGCGCTTGCGCCCCGCCCACGGCCTAGAGAATTCCTTTGCTGTCTGGCGGCGCGCATCAGCGCCCTTTGCGCTCATACGGGGCCAGCGCGCGGCGCAGCTCGGCTGGAACCTCTTCGACGGCGAGAGTATTGCCGGCGCGGCGCATGCAAGCGATTTCCTGCGTACCCTCGGCCACCAATTCTTCCACTCCCTTGCCGACCTTCCAGTATTCGAAACGCAAAGCGATCCGATTCTGCATCAGGCTGTGAAGATAGAGGCGCACAGAAATTTCATCCAGCGCTGTCAACTCGGCAAGATAGTTACAGGCGCAGTTGACGGTTACCAGGCTCAAATCTTCGAGCAGCCTTTGCAGGACGCCGGGCGCATGATCTTTGAGAAACATCTCCCGGCAGCGTCCTTGCCAGCGAAGGTGGTTGACAAAATAGACGTTGCCAACCAGATTGGTTTCTTCCAAGCCGACGATGTGCCGGTACTCGTAATAGGGCGTATTCAATGTGCGATCGCGAAAACCAGGGGATTGGGCTCACCATCGGGCGTGATGACGCAGGTCTGTATCCGGCAACCTTGCGCGGCGAATTCCATCCATCCATCCGGCAGCTCCGCACTGACACGAAGCAGCGAGGGCAGACGAATTCCGAGCTTGGTTAAGGACTCCCGCACGCTCCACAGGCGCGTGCCAATTTCCGCAGGTTCGCGGCTTTCGCGGGACAGGTGATTCCAGAAGGCATAATCTTCGGGCCCGAGCAAATCCCGCCACTCTGCATCGCCGCGCGGCACGATCCGCTCCAGGTCGCAACCGATGGCGCGGTTTCCCGACACGGCAATCCGAAAGCGGCCATTATGAGCGGCAGACACAAACGTCTCACGCCGCTGATCACCATTCGTGTATACCTCGGGCTTGCCGTCGACCCGGTAAGTTACGGTCAAGGGCTTGAGCATGGATGCGGTTTCCGAGGAGTCCTCACGAAACGCGATCTTGATCCCTGCCTGCGGAACAATTTCACCCAGCCGCCGCTCCAGGTAAGGACCGATCAGGCCGAGTGAGTGGACCGGCCGGGCGCTGCTCGAAGAGACAGCACGAAGCTCCAAACCGCGCCACTGCTCAAGAACGCGCCCATCGGGATCGAGCAGGTCCAGATCGTAGACGAACGTGCCGCCGCCCGAAGAGCGTTCGGTTGCCTGGACGATCACTTCGGGAGCATCGAGATTCGAATACATGCGGATCTCTTCGACGCGCGTGGGAAGCACGGTCCGATGAGGGATACAGGCTTGAATCGCATGAATGGCGGCGTCGCGAATACCGGGATCGCCTAACAAGAGCAGTGACGGATAATATGTGCCGAACCAGCGATGCACGGACTTCTCCTGGGCGGCGCTTTTTAAATGGGCGCGGCAGCAGGTTGCACTCAGGCAGGAGTACCCTAGAAGTCTCTGGAAGCGCCCGGATTGGAACAGGATCTTCCCATAGAGGTCTGAGTGAGCTTCCATAGCAGGCGCTGAGGAACAATCCGGCGGCGCGGCAACCGAATCGAATAGAGGGGCAGCTTTAAACCGGAGCTTGCCGCGGAAATGATCGATTTGGAAGCCGGTCTGCTCAGCACGCAGGGCGACCATCACGCTACCGCCAGTATCGGCGGTCGCGTACACTCGAATGGCGGCCGGCTCGTCGGGCGAGACCGTAACGGGGCGCTCAAAGGCAACGTCGCTCCACACCAAAGTGCCCGTGCCGCTGGTTGCCGCCGCCGCGGCTTGCGCCATGGCTTCCATTCCCATGACGGCGGGCAGGAGCGGGGTGCGCTCGAAGACGTGATCGTTCAAGTAAGGATCGCTGGGAAGCGACAGCCTGGCGTCCGCGATGAGCTCGACGCCCGGCACGAAGAGACAGGTGCGTTCGAGGAAGCGCAACAAGGGTGGGTCGGCCTGTTCGAACTGGAGCTCGGGCAGACTCTTGAAACGGCTCGCGACCACTAACGAGGATGGCAGATCCTGTCCGGCTAGGATAGATTGCAAAATTGCGGTCCCCTGCTCAGGCGAAATGGGCGTGATGCCTTCCTGGGCGAGCGATTCGACGCGGCCCAGGCGTTCTCCCATACCGACTCCCGACCAGAGGGACCATTCGAGCGTGAGACAGCGGCAGGACGGATGGGCGGCGCCGAATTCGGTGGTGATTTGCCGCAGGCGTTCGTTCGCCAGAGCGTAATCTGCGTTGCCGCGCATGCCCATACTGCCGATAATCGAGCCGAAGGAAAGCAGAAGCCGCAGGGATTCCGCGGGAACGGCTGCGAGCAGATTGCGAAGGCCGTCTACCTTGGGAGAGACCGTCGCGGCGATAGCCGTTTCATCGAGGGATTCGAGCAGAGCGGGGACATTGCGTCCGGCGGCGTGAAGAATGGCGGTCACTTTTCCAAAAGCGAGCTCGCCCTCGCGAACCGCTGCCCCGACAGCAGCGCGGTCGGCGATGTCTGCGCGCAAATATTTGAAGCGAATACCGGCGGCAGACATGCGATTCAGATTCTGGGACAGTTCGGCATCGTTTTCAGGAGCAGAGCGGCCCAGGATAAGAAGGCGCGCAGAACCGGCTCGCGCCAGCGCGAGCGCACATTCGGCCCCAATGCCCTTTCCACCACCGGACGCGAGCAGCACATCCTCTTCCCCCAGGAACGGCTGCGCGGAATCCGGGACGGGAACGAAACGGAGACGGGGCACGCGCCGCACGCCCGCCTCGTCGTACCACGCCTCTTGGAAACCACGAGCGCTGAGTGCTTCCAGGTAGGCTTCGCCGCAAAATGCGGACAGCACGGGAATGCGAATCACGCTGACATCGACGCGCGGGTGTTCCATGCGCAGGGAGCGAGCAAAGCCGCTCGAACCATCGCCGTGGTGCAGCAAGACGAAGCGGTCGCCGGCCGGCCGCAGCAGCCTTGTGGCGGCGAGAAGAAGACCCGCCTGTTCGTCCGCGGCACCGGGAGGCACGCAGACGACGACCCCGCTGCCCGGCTTTGAAAATGCCTGGGACAGGGCATCTTTTAGAGGGTGACCGTCCGGGATGAGCATCCGCCAGTGGGGCTCGTCCGCCGGGGGGTGCGAATGCGCAGGCCGCGTTTCCTGAATCCACTCGATGGCAAAACACCGGACCCACGATGCGAGACCGGCAAGCAGCAGCGGGCTGTGTTCGGGCGCGTTCCGTCCGGTCTCGAGAAGCGCTTCGGTGAGAGTAGCCACGGTGGCGTTCGCAAAGCCGGTGGGCATGATGGGAGCCGGAGCGCCCAGCTCGCGCGCGGCTTGCGCCACAATCTGCGCGACGGCGATCGAATTCAGGTGTAGATCGGAAAACAGGCGGTGATCTTCCCGAACCGCTACGGGCGGCAATTCCAGGTGGTGAGCAATGAGCGAGCGCACGGCCTCAAACGGCGAGCCGTTGGAGACACGGGAAGGAACTTTGTCGCGGGTGGGCCCGCCAGGCGGTTTGCTTTTCTTGGTTTCCAGGCCGGCGGATTGGAGGCGCGGAGCAGATTCACAGGGATTGGCCAGGAAGGTCGGCCTGCTCATCGCAAAAGGCTTGGAAAAGCGGCCTTCAAAGAGCGACGACAAGCGCACCGAAGCGCCCAGCGCAAATGCCGCGCCGGCCACGTTCAGCAGCCCGCGATGGGATTCGCTGCCGGCATCGAGCGAGATGGCGGGAACGGGAAGAAATTGTGACACAAGACCGGACAGGATGCTACCGGGCCCGGCTTCGATGAACAGATCTAGTTCCAGAGCGGCGGCCGAAACGGCCGACTGAAATTCCACCCGCTGGGTGATCTGGCGAGTCAGCACGTTGGGCAGGCTTACGTCGCAGGGCAAAAGGCCGCCCGAAACCGTCGAATAGACGGGGTGCTCGAGCGGACGGAAGCGCTCATTTTCAAGCCAGGCAGCGACTTCGCCCGCTACCTCCGTCATGGACGGCGAGTGAAACGCCCGCGCAACCGGCAACGTGGAGACGTGCCAGCGCCGCGCCCGTGCAATTTTGATGAGAGCAGCGACGGCCGGTGGGTCGCCGCTTACGACAGTCTGGTGAGGGCTATTGGCGGCGGCGATGACAACGCCAGGAGTCAGAATGGATTCGACGTCGGCGGCGGCTGCGGCGATGGTCGCCATAGAGCCCGCACGCGAATGGCTCGCCATGGCTTGACCTCGCAAGCGCGCCAGGCGGAGGGCGGCGTGGCGGTCGATGGCGCCAGCCCAACAGACGGCGGCGATCTCTCCCAAACTATGGCCGACTGCAAGGTCGCCGGACACCCCGAGCGCTTCGAGCGCGGATAACGCGGACAGTGAAGCGGCGACAACCGCGGGCTGCGCAACGGAAGTGTCCGTGTCGCAACCGGCGGGGATTTCGGCCTCTCGGCAAAGCCGTTCGCATGCGGCGAAGCGGCGGCCGAGCGCGCCTGCCGTCCTTCGGACCGGAGCCGCCTGGCCGGGGAAGAGCAAGCCAATGCGGGGCCGGCGCGAAACGCGCGACAGGTAGACGGATTTCGAAGAATCGATGTGATGCGTGACGCCGCTTGCGACGAGTTCCCGCAGCAACAGCAGTTTCTCGAAAAGCTGGAGCGGGGTTGAGGCGACGAGCGCAGCCCGCAATGGACCGGAGGCCGAAACATGCAGAGCGGCCGCGGCATCGGTCATTTCCGCGAGCGAGAGCTGGCGCGCAATCTCGATGAGGGCGGAGAGCCGCGCGACGAGCGCATCCGCATCGGCGGCTCCGAAGACGAAAAGCTCCGCATCCTGCGGCGAGCTTGCGAAGGTACGAAGATCGGGTCTGGCGGGAGCAGGGCGCGCGTGTCCCGGTTCTTCCAACACGATATGCGTGTTGATGCCGCCGAATCCCATCGCGCTTACGGCCGCAAAACGGGCAGCGGACGATCCGTTTCCGGCGCCCTGTGCCGGCCAAGGCTCGGGTTCGCGCAACACGCGCAAAGCCGGTTCGCTGCCGGTCAGTTCCGCGTGCGGGTCCTCGCAACCGGTGGTGGGCGGCAGCACACACGAGTGCAGAGCCAGGGTGGCTTTGATGAGACTGGCGGCGCCCGCAGCGGCCTTGGTATGGCCGATGTTCGCCTTTATGGAACCGATGGCGGCAGGCGCGTGCCCGGGGGTTCGGCGGCGCATGTTTCCGATGGTTGTCAGCTCGGTGAGGTCGCCGATCTCGGTGCCCGTTCCGTGCCCCTCGAAATAGCCGACGTCGGAGATGTCGAGACCGGCACGACGGTAGGCTCGCTCCAAGGCCAGAGTCTGGCCGTTCACCTCCGGGCGCGTCATGCTGCCTGCGCCATCGGAGGAAATGCCCCAACCGCGAATCAAAGCGTAAATCGGCCGCTTAGCGGCCAGCGCGTCGGCCTCGCGCATCAGCAGGACCAGTCCGCATCCCTCGCCGGGCAAGAACCCCGCGGAACGCTTGTCATAGACGCGCATCCGCTCTCGCGCCAGAGCGCCCACGCGGGCAAAGCCGACCAGCTCGAACGGATCGATACTGATATCGACGCCGCCCGCCAAGGCGGCATCCGCATCGCCAGAAGCTAACGCCGAGCATCCCTGCGCCACGGCCAGCAGCGAGGACGCGCAGGCTCCATCGACGACATAACCGCCGCCCTGCAGATGGAAGAAATTGCAAATTCTGCCGGCGATGGTGTTGGCCAGGCCGCCCACCAGAGACTCCGGCCCAGGCGCGGGAAAGGGATCTTTGTAGGTTGCCTCTATCTTTTCGAGCAATGCGGCAATTCGATCGCCAGCGTAGCCCTCGTCGGCGAGACTGGCAGCGAGGATACGCCGCACGTAGGGCCACCTCTGCCGCAGGACGAGCGCACGGGACGTTTCGCCTGTGAGTGTGTTGCCGAGATAGACGCCGGTGCTGGATTTCGGGAGCCCCTGGGCATTGGCGAAGCCGGCATCGGCCAGTGTGTCGGCGGCGACGTCGAGAGCCAGCCAGTGGGCCATATCGGAGGCGCGATAGGCATCGCCCGAAACGCGAAACTTGAGCCGGTTGAACTCGTAATCGGCTAGAAAAGCGCCTTCGTTGACGTAGGTGCTGTCGACCGCGTCCGGGTCGGGCGACCAGTAATCTTCCAAATTCAGACGCTCAGCCGGAATGCGCCGGAAGGCCCTCCGTTGCGCTAGTACGTTTTTCCACAGCTCGGCCGGAGTACATGCGTCAGGATAACGGCACGCCATGCCGACGATCGCAATTGCCTGGTTTTTCAAGCGCGTACTTCCCCGGGAGAATGATAATGCTGCCCATTCTCCCACAATTGGAAGTTTTTTATAAAGATTGTGAGAGGGCTGCGCCGGCAATTTGCAGCTGCGAGCGAATTTCCGACCGCCAGGCTTCGTACGGCTCCCCTGCGATGCCGGAGCGCTGAATGGCAAAGAGCGCCGAATCCGTTACTTCGGCCGCCTGCGCACACGATACGCCGCAGAGGAGACGGCAGGCCATTCCGGTGTGCGGCGTTTCGTTCCCCGCAAGGGTGCGGGCTTTGGCCGCGAAGGCAGCGCCTTGGGCCAAGTGGCTGCGATATTCGTCTGCGAGATGCAGAAGCTTACTCAGTTCTTGTTCGCCTGCGCCGCCCGCGTAAGTCGCGGCCAAACCGAGACCGCTCCAGAGGTCAGCGCGCCGCTGCGGGGCAAAGCGATGGATGCAGGCGGCTGCGCGCTCCACGTCCGCTCCGTTGTAGAACCAGAGAGACCGGCCGAGCCCCTGATCGAAAACACGAGCTGCCGCGCGGGAAAGGGTGCTAGGCACGCGCCTGTCCCGAATCGTAGCGCGCCAATGAAAATAGCCCTCGTGGAAGCCGTAGCCGTCGAGAATCAGCCAGCCCAGACGCTCGTCATAGTTGCGGCGGACGCGTTCGGGGTTGCGGCGCAACCAAGGTAGCCGCGCGAGCGCCCAGCCATAACCTACGTGCAGCATGTAGCAATGCGCGGCTCCGCGCCCGGCGAGAAATTGTTCGAACCTCGGCGAGCGCCGCCGCCAAAATCGATCGGTAAGCGCCAATCCCATTCCCGCGCCTTCGAACGCGAAGCCGCGAAATTCGGCGGCAACAGCATTCAACCGCTCGTCCAAGGCATCGAGTGCGCGAGCTTCGAGCGAAGCCAGATAACCGGAGATGAACGTGCGGCCAATCTGCTCGAGGTGGGCGCGCTTGGCGGGAGTGGTGTCCTGAAACCCGCGGCGCGCAAAGGACGCCTCATCGGGCGAAATGCCGAACAGGGCACGATTCAGCCAGGATTGCATGTGACCGCTTCCCTCAATCAGTGTACGGCTTCGAAGAGGCCGGCCGCGCCTTGTCCGCCGCCGACGCACATGGTGACCACACCGTAGCGCGAACCGGGCCGGCGCGCCAGTTCGTTGGCAAGAGTGCCGGCCAAGCGCGATCCCGTCACGCCGAACGGATGGCCGATCGAGATGGAACCGCCATTCACGTTGAGCTTCTCCATGGGCAGGCCGAGGCGGTCGCGACAGTAGACGACCTGGACTGCGAAGGCCTCGTTCAGCTCCCAAAGATCGATGTCGCCGATGCCGAGCCCGTGACGATTAAGCAGCTTCGGGACTGCGAAGACAGGTCCGATCCCCATCTCCCGCGGCTCGCAGCCGGCAACCACAAAGCCTCGGAAGATGAGCTTGTAGGGGACGCCCAGGGCATCTGCGCGCGCGCGCGACATCAGTAATGTTGCCGAGGCGCCGTCGGAGAGCTGGGAGGCGTTCCCCGCGGTAACCGTTCCGTGCCCGCTATTCGGATCGAAGTGCGGCTTGAGCGAGAGCAAGCCTTCGAGCGTGGTATCGGGCCGATTGCACTCGTCGCGATCGCAGCAGACCTCCTTCGTGCCGATTTTTTCGCCGGTCTTCTTGTCCAATAGCGTCATGGTGACCTTCATCGGCGCAATCTCCTCCGTGAAGAAGCCTTCCTGTTGCGCGCGGGCGGTGCGTTGCTGGCTAGCAAGCGCGTATTCGTCCTGCACCTGGCGCGGGATCTGATAGTGTTTTGCAACCACCTCGGCGGTGTCGCCCATGCGCATGTAAAGGCCGGGCGCTTTCTTCATCAGCGCGAGATGCGGATTCACATCGGCAGGGGTCAGGCTGATGCTTTCGACGCCGCCGCCGAGGGCCGCCTCCGCGCCTTCGTGGACAATCTCGTGCGCCGCCATCGCAATGGCCTGCAGTCCGGAGGAACAGAAGCGATTAACGGTGGCGCCCGCAGTGGTGAGCGGCAAGCCCGCGAGCACGGCAGAAAGGCGAGCGACGTTCATGCCCTGCGGCCCGTGAGGCTGCGCGCACCCGAGCACCACGTCTTCGATCTCGCCAGGGTCGAGTTGCGGCGTCTTGCGCAGAACATCTTTGATGCAATGCGCCGCCAGATCCTCCGGGCGGGTCATGTTGAAGGAACCGCGGTACGATTTGGCGAGCCCTGTGCGTGAACTCGCAACGATAACTGCTTCTCGTGACGCCATTTCTAATGATGGAACGGGAAGCCACAGTATATACCTACAAAAGGGGGAACCTGATGAGTGAACTTGTGAGATCGGCGGGCCGCGGCGATGTGGCCGTGATCACGATCGACAATCCGCCGGTGAACGCAATCGGTCCGGGCGTTCCGGAAGGAATAGAGGCGGCCATTCATGCGGCCGAAGCCGATGCTCAGGTGCGGGCGATCGTCGTGATCGGGGCGGGGCAGACGTTTATTGCCGGCGCGGACATTCGCGAGTTCGGCAAAATCGTTTCCGGCGAGCGGCCGGCGTTGACGCTGCTGCCATTCCTGCTGGCCATTGAGGATTGCCCGAAACCGGTGGTGATGGCGATTCACGGTCAAGCGTTGGGCGGCGGGTTGGAAACGGCCATGGCCGGGCATTATCGAGTGATGACGGCGAGTGCGCAGGTGGGCCAGCCCGAGGTGAAGCTGGGATTGATTCCAGGCGCCGGCGGAACGCAACGGCTGCCGCGGCTGGCGGGGGTCCTCAAGGCGCTGGAGATGTGCGCCGCGGGCGAGCCGGTGAACGCACAAGATGCTTTCTCGGCCGGCATCGTGGACCGGATTATCGAGGGCGATTTGCTGGAAGGGGCCATTGAGTTCGCGCGCGAAGTGATCAACAAGCCGGTGCGAAAGACCCGCGAGCGCAACGGCAAGCTGGCGGGTGCATTCCCGATGATGTTCTCGATGGCGCGCGATCAGGCGCGCAAGAAGGGACGCGGCATGACGGCGCCGCTAACCGCGATCGATGCCGTGGAAGCCGCCACGAAGCTGCCGTTCGAAGAAGGATGCAAGCGCGAAGCCGAGCTGTTCCAGCAGTGCCTATACTCGACCCAATCGAGAGCTTTGATTCACGCGTTTTTCGGCGAGCGCGCCGTAGGGAAAATTCCCGGCCTGCCGAAAGACGTAAAGATGTCCGAAATCCGTCGCGCGGCGGTGATCGGCGCGGGTACGATGGGCGGCGGCATCGCCATGAACTATGCCAACGCGGGTATCCCGGTGATCGTGAAAGAGACCGCGCAGAAGGCCCTGGATTCCGGCATGGCGATCATTCGCAATAACTACGCGAAGACCGTGAGCAAGGGACGCCTCACCCAGGCCGCCATGGACCAACGAATGGCGCTCATCACGCCGCAGCTTAGCTACGAGGGGTTCGAAGAAGCGGACATCATCACCGAAGCGGTTTTCGAAAACATGCAGGTGAAAAAACAGGTCTTCGGCGAGCTGGATAAGATCGCGAAGCCCGGCGCGATTCTGGCCTCGAACACGTCGACGCTGGACATCGACGAGATCGCGTCGGCAACGAGCCGGCCGGAGATGGTGATCGGCACGCACTTCTTCAGCCCGGCAAACGTGATGAAGCTGCTGGAAGTGGTGCGAGGCAGAGCCAGCAGCAACGAAGTCATCGCGACGGCCATGGCGCTCGGCAAGAAGTTGAAGAAAGTCGCGGTGCTGGCCGGGAATGCGCACGGGTTCATCGGCAACCGCATGGTGGAACCATATCTGCGCGAGGCGTACTTTCTGGTAGAAGAGGGCGCGACGGTGGAACAGGTGAACCAGGCGCTCTATGACTTCGGCATGGCGATGGGGCCGCTGGCGATGGACGATCTGGCCGGGCTCGATATCGGTTATCACATACGCCAGGAAGCGAAGCATCTGCAGAAGGCAGGTCTACGGCAGCCGCTGGTTGCCGACCAGCTCTACGAGCTGGGCCGCTTCGGGCAGAAGAACGGGCGCGGATGGTCGAAATACGACGAGCAGCGCCAGCCGTCGCCGGACCCGGAGACAGCCGCACTGATTGAGAAGACGGCGCGCGAGGCGGGCATTGCGCAGCGGCAGATTGCGCCGGAAGAGATTGTGGACCGCTGCGTGTACGCGCTGGTGAACGAGGGCGCGAAGCTCTTGGCCGAGGGCATTGCGTTGCGCGCATCCGACATCGACATTGTGTATTTGTATGGCTATGGGTTCCCAGCCTGGCGCGGCGGTCCGATGTTTTTTGCCGATACGGTGGGGCTGAAGAATGTTCTGGCGCGCATCGAAGAGTTCAAGGCTGGGCACGGTGCGGAGCTATGGGAACCGGCGCCGTTGTTGAAGCAACTAGCCGGTTCGGGGAAGACTTTTGAAGCGTTCGATAAGGAGAAAGAGCGCGCGGCCAAAGCGTAGGGCCGGGCTCAAGCTATCGGATGCCATGGTCCCGGTTGCGCGCTAGCTGCCCATCGTAAAGGCGGAACAGAAAGTCATACAGCACCAGTTCCTGGTCTCTCCAATCGGAGCGCATCATTCGATTGACGTGCATATGCGCATAGCTCGGCATGAGCTCGTCGATCGTCGTTTGCAAACGCCCGGCATCCGCGAGCGCGCGCAGTTTCGCGGCTACGGCGCAGTTGCGAACAGACCGCCGCTCGAACGCGCGGCGAACGGATGCTATCTCGCCCGGCTCGTTGCCATCGAGCATGAGTTCCAGTATTCCCCGCTCCGCGCGAAAGCGGTCGCCTAAACTTTTTTTCTCCAACGCCTCCACACCGAACTCACCGTAATAGGAATTGCGCAGCGTCTCCAGGAGGAAGCGTCTCGCTGGGAGATCGAAGCCGAAGTCCGTTAGCAGGATATGAATCCCCAACAGCGCCGCGCGCCACCGATGGTCCAGCCCTTCGTCGCCGCTCAATTCCGGGAGGATTTCGAGCACAGCCTCGCTGTCTGCCCAGAACAGCTCTTCGGCCGCGATCACGCCTTCCAGGCCCCCGTAGCGCTCTATCTCCCGCTCGTATGTGTCGAACTGAATTTTGTAGATGGCTCCCGTTTCAACCAGCGGATGAACAGCAGTGGAGATCAACGGCATGAGCTCTGTGGTCAGGCGCGCGGGTTCTCCGCGGAACCGAATCCTGAGGTGATTTTCCGGATCGCGATAGCGCACAAAGAACCATGGGCCGGCGATTTGTTCGCTCGCAAGCTTGTCAAGCAGCGGCCGAATCGTGCCGGTCAGCGCGTCGTCTACCGCTGCGGCGCCGCCATACAGTTTGAGAAACAGCCACTCGCTTCCGGGCGGCAGAGAACGCGCGCTACGGTTCACGTTCGGAAAACCTGCCGCGATCGCGGTCGGTTCCCGTGTTTCCAGGTGCTTGCGCCGGCGCCGCACCAGCGGCAGATGCAGCTCGTGGCAGAAACGCCCCTCCGGTCCTTCCACACACAGCGCTTCGGGTGCCGGGAACAGCTCGCGCAGCGTTACCTCCTGCTCTCGCTGAATGACATGGACGAACGCGTCCACCGCCAGCACGTTATCCAGATCCACCGGGAGCGTGCGATCGGACTGTTCGAGAACCACCCATCGCGGCAATCCGCGCCCGCGCCGGAGTTCTTGGACCGCGGCAAAGCGCAATGCTTTGTCCGGCTCCGAGATGCGCGCGATCTCCTCCTTGTGCAAACGCCAGCGCGCCGTTGCCAGAATCAATTTCCCCACCCGCACGCGCGGCAGGTAATCCAGATTTTCCAGTTCGCCCCAAGACAGGCGCGGCAGCGAGAAGTCCTGATACTGGAGATGACACAAGAATCGGTACACCGAAGGCAACTTCACGTTGGCAAAACCGTGCGCGTTCGTCAGGCGCGGGATGACCTCTTTCCCAAGGCGCCACGAGCGGAGCACGATTCGCCCATCGCGCACTCCGATCATCAAATCCGAGACCGGGATCTGTCTTTCCACGGGCGCGCCCGAACGTCCCATGTACACCAGCTCGTACTGGCGCAATACCGGGCGGCAGACCACGTTTCCCATGCGCTCTTCGGGAAGGTATACGATCTCCGCAAATAGCGCCTCCGGGCGCAGAGACTCTTCCTCTCGCAGATGGCTGCGCACACAGGCTTCGAGCCCCGCATCCGCATGGCAAAAGCGCCCGAAGGAGCGCGCGCCGCCGGGCGCCATCAATGCATTGAGCAGAATCCGGAAATCACCCTTCCGAATCGATGCCGCCGAAGGCGCAACCAGCACTGCCAGAACAGCAAAGGCGTCGGGCAGCGCGTGCGCGTCGATGGACGCGGCCGGCAATTCCGCTGGGTCCAGTTCCAGTTCTCGATTCACCTCTTGCTGTGCCCATATTCGGCGCGTCAAGATCGACCGAAGCCCGCGCGCCGCGCCGCCCTTGGGCTGTTTCCCGCCCCAGCGGAACCCTCGCAGCAACGGCGAGCTTTCCCTTCCGGCGTGCCCAAATCCGATCCCCATGTCCTCATCGAGCGCCTCCATTAGGGGAATCCAGGCGCGGTCATAGCGTGCCGTGAAGGTCTCCTTGAAAGTGTTCAACGTTTCAATCTCAGCCGTTTCGCCTAAGCGGCATAGCAACTCGACGCCGCGAATTACCTCGTCCACCACCTCTTCGGTCAGCACGGCGTTGCGCGCCGGCTTCACCATATCGACCTGGAACAGCTTCGAGAGTTCGCTCTTCACCGGCAAGCTCTCCAGCTTGGCGGCAATGGCCGCATAGTCTCGCGGCAACGCGCGCACGCCTGCCCGGTCGATCGCCGCCATCCGATCGCGCGCCCACTCCAGCGCCCCAGCGGCGTCACTCAGTCCAGGTAATGCTTCCATCTGCGATAGCAGATCATCGAGCGCCGGCTTGCCCGTCACGGGCGGCGCCAAACTCGACTCCAGCACGCCATTGACGATCAACTCGCGGACGTACGCCACAGCGTCCTCTTGCGTAGCGTCCGGTCCGGCGAGCGGGAGTATGGCCTGCGCCAACTCTGCAATCGTTGCCCCAGGCGCGGCGGCGTGCAACACGGTGTTCACGTATTCGTCCGCTTCCACCTTGACCAGGTGATGCGATCGCGCAGAACCGGTCAGCCGCGATTCCGCATAATGCCATGCGCCGCCCGTCTTATGGATGCTGGCATTCGGCCAATAGCGGAGCCCCTCGGCGATTGCCCAATCCCGTTGCAGCGCGGTCGCGAGCGCAAACAGGTAGTCGAAATCCAACCGGCATCGCAGCTTATAATCTTCGAGGCCCATGAGCGCCAACTCGGCAACCGCACCGGGTTCCGTCGCCAGCCGGCCGGTTGAACACCCTGAGAACAGGCCGAAGGGCGTTGACCGGCCGCTCATCCTGGCGAAATATCGCACCAGCGCGCGCTCTGCCTGCACGCCCTTCTTATCGCCGGGAGTGCGCTTCCAACTCTCGATGCCTACTTGCAGCGATGTCGACGCTACGTATAAAGCATGTTCAATTTCCGGGCGCTCGATCATGCTCCGCAGCCGCTCTCGCAGTAGCCGGGCGTCCTGCTCCCACGCCGTCGCGAGGCATTCGGCGGTTCGTCCTTCTTCCCAAACCCGGCGGCAACTTGTCCCCTCGCTCCACGCGGTCAGCTCCGCGAACGGCAGCAACGGCGTACGAAGAACGAAGAAGCCCGAGTGCGTGAATTCCCCGGCAAGCGGCTCGCGGTCAAGGCCGCCCATGGTAGTTCCGGCCCGACAGAACGAGCATCCTGTCCCAGGCGGGGTTCACGGATGTGACGGCGCCCAGCAGCGCCAGCGCCACCCCGATCGCGCCATCGAGGAAGGCAGGGTTCGGCTCCCATAGAATTTCACCGCTGCTTCTTAGCCTCATAAAGGTCGAGAAGCCCGCAATGCCCGTGCCCTCGCGACGCATCGCCAGCGCGCGCTCGAACCATGCGACCGCGATTCCCCGGCAGCGCGGATCTCCCTCGGCCTGGTAAATACGGTTGAAAATGTGAGCTACGCCCGCAGCGCCGTGGCACAGCGGCGCGTCGTTCACCCCCGCCTCCGCTTCGCTGCCGGAACGCCTCAGGCATGCATCCAGCAGCTCACGCGAGAAGCTGAGCCAATCCGCGCGGCCGCTCCGCCGCGCAACCTGCAGCAGCACCGCCACAATTCCCAGATCGCCGTAACACCACGCCAGCCGGGAATCGCCCTGCTTGCCGCCGGCGATCCAGTCTCCATACCAGGATCGCGATCCCGCGGGCCGCCGCTGCGCCAGGAACCACGCCATGGCTCCATCCAGCAGCCCGCGGCATCGTTCCGGTTCAATCCCGGCGGCCGCCGTCTCGCTTAAAAAATACAAAACTCCTGGAATGCCATGCGCGATGCCCAAGTTGTCGTATCCATTGGGCCAATTTTCTCGCTGCCCCCTCGGCAACAGTTCCGGGCCGCTGTGCCACGCGATGCCATCCGCGCGCTGCTCAGCCATATTCTGGAGGCGCGCCAGCACCATGCGGAGTCCCTGGGCCGCCGAGTCCCTCGGCATCCGCTCCAGAAAATAGACTCCGCATCCGACTACCCCAGTGAGCAGGTCATAATGCGTGCCCGGAGAGTCTCGCGCCAAGCTGCGCAGCACGGCACGGTCCGTCTCTTCGTTCAGATCTTCACCGGGATCCGCTGCGCCAGCGTCTTTTTCCGACTTCCCGCCCAGCTCTGCCGCCAGATGTTCCACCGCCCAGCCAAGGCCGCTGAGTCCTCTTTCTAATCCCGGCTTTTGATATGTGGAGGCTTCCTCGATCGCCAGATTCAGATGCTCGCCAGTGAGCTCCAGCCACTCTGAACCCCAGCCAGCGAGTGCTAAGTAACCGAATAGCAGTGAGTTCTCATACAACGCCGGCTTGCGTTTCAATCGGATTAAGGGCGGATATTCACCCGCGCGAACGAATTGCGCAACGGCGCGCACCGCAGCTTCTGCCTCGGCCGCAATGCGTGTGCCTGGCTCAAGAACGGGAGTCCAGTTAGTCAATCGTGGTTTGTGAGCCTGGTGCCGGGCGTCCGGAAACCGGCTGGAGGCGCAAGGTCAATCTCCGGAAGCTCGGAACGCGGCGCTTACTGCTGGGCGCAATGATGAATACAGGTTTCGCCCGTCGTGTTGCAGCCCATAATGGTGGACACTTGCGGGTGGGGCGACCCGAAGGACGCCTCGTCCAGATCGCGAATGGAGATTTTCTTCAGCTTCAGCGGCTTTTTGGTTTCCGGCTGCTTCGTATTTTCCATATGATTTCTCCCAAGTGGAAATTCCAACGATTTCAATGGTAATGAGGGATCCCACCGGAGTCAATCCTATATTTCCATGGCTTTTCCCGTCCCGACCGACGACTTACTCCGGCTTCCGCTTACGTGGCCGACGGATGCCGCCACCGGCTCCTGCAGCAGCGCGTTTGCGCGGCGCACTCTTCTTCGGCTTCGGCGGCGGAGGGTTCGGCTCGAAAATCGTCGGCTGTCCTTCGACGATCGGTTGCGGCTCGTCCTCCTCTTCGATGATCTGCTCCGGTGCGGGCTCGGGTAAAGCAGGAGGATAAAACTCCGCACCCAGGTGAACGATCAAGCCGCGGTCTTCATCCGGCTCCGTGCGAACCACGGTTTTGTCCTGCGCGTAATTCAGGAACTCCGAAAATTGCTGGAAGCCGTACTTCGAAAGATCGAATTCGGGGTGCTCCGTTTGCATCCATTGCTCGAGCTCTTCGGCCGTCGCGCCCTCTTCGAGTTCCATGCGATGCGTCTCCAACACGTCGCGCAGCGCCGGCAGCGCTTCTTCCGGCTTCGGCGCCGGCTTCTCGGGGCCATGACCGCCGCGCCGTTCGATGATGTAGCGGCCGCCCGAGCCGCTGACGTTGATGAACTCGGCTTTCTTGAGTCTCTCGACAAAATCCGAAAAGCTCCCGGCGCCATACGCGCGCTCGCTGAAGGCCGGATCGAGCTGCAGCATGGTGCTCTTCAGCAATCCGAGCTGCGGCTGAACCGCGCGGCGCTCCAGCACCTGCAAGGCGCGCTCGACCAGCGGCATGGCCTGCGACAAGTCCAGGGGCGGCGGACGCTGCCCGCGGTCTCGCTTGTCCTTCCGTTCGGGGCGCTCGGGCCGGTCTGCGCGCTCGATGCGGTCACGGTCGCGCCGGTCGGGCATGGGCTGGGCTACGATCCGGTCGCCGTCTTCGAGCAGCGATTCGTAGCTCACGAACTCGTGGCAGTTCTGCTGAAGAATGGTGCTTGTGAAGGCTTTGCCGCCCAGCACGAAAACGGTTTTGCCGTATTCCTTCAGCTTGTTCACCAGCGGAATAAAGTCGCTGTCGCCGCTGACGATGGCGAAAGCGTTGACGTGCGCGTGCGTGAACGCCATTTCCAGCGCGTCCAACGCTAAATTGATATCCGCTCCGTTCTTGTCGCCGCGCGGCGACGGGATGCGCTGCACCATCTGGACGGCGTTCTCCGCCATCTGGCGCGTGGCGCCTTCCTGCCGTCCCCAGTTCGCGTACGCAAATTTTGCGACCACGTCGCCCCGCTCTTTCAATGCCCCGAGCGCGAGCGACACGTCGAATTCACGGCGTAGCGTCGATTTGACACCAATCTCGATGTTGTCGTAATCGACGAACACGGCAATGTTCAGTCTGTCTTGCATTCATTTCCTTTTCTGTCCACCGCGCCTGGCTCTAGCGAGCCGGTTGCGGAGAACATGTTACGCCGAGGTCCATTGCCATGTCAAAACAAGGGGCTCAGGCTACCTGCTTTATTGAGTCGCGAATGAAATGGACGATTCTCTCCAGCGAAGCGCCCGGCTGGAACACTTCGGCAACGCCCAGCTTCTTCAGCTCGGCTGCATCTTCGTCGGGGATGATTCCGCCGACGACGACGAGAACATCCGTCATTTCCTTTTCGCGAAGCAGCTCCATGATGCGCGGCACAATAGCATTGTGCGCGCCCGACAGAATAGATAACCCAATCACTTGGACGTCTTCCTGTAGAGCTGCATTAACGATCATTTCCGGCGTTTGCCGGAGGCCAGTGTAGATGACTTCCATACCCGCGTCACGCAGGGCGCGCGCGATGATTTTCGCGCCGCGATCGTGTCCATCGAGGCCCGGTTTGGCGACGAGCACACGAATCGGAATGCTCATAGCTACACTGTCCAGATTATAGAACGTGAACGGCTTTACCGGCCACTCAGCCTACACTCAATAGGGACGCGCACATGAGCGAAGACACTTTCAATGAGCCTCGGATTGCTCTCAACCGAATCTACACGCGCATGGGCGATGCCGGCGAAACGCGCCTGGTGGGCGGACAAAAGATTGCCAAAGACGATCTGCGAATCGAGTGCTATGGCACCGTCGACGAGCTGAACTCGTTCGTGGGCGCGGCGCGGGCGGCCGTCCAGCAAGAAGAGCGGCTGCGCGGCTTCGCCGTCATCTTGAAACGAATCCAGCATGAGCTGTTCAATCTCGGCTCCATTCTGGCGACGCTGCCCGAAGATGTGCACCCCAAGCAGCCGCGCGTGACGGCGGCGGATGTGGAGCAACTCGAGCGCGAGATCGACGAAGCGAACTCGGAGCTGGAGCCGTTACCATCGTTTGTGCTGCCGGGCGGCAGCCGGCTGGATGCGGAGCTGCACATCTGCCGTACGGTTTGCCGCAGGGCGGAACGGCTGCTGGTGGCGTTGGCGAAGGAACAAAGCGTTCCGCCGGAAGCAGTGCGGTATCTCAACCGCCTCAGCGATGCGCTGTTTGTCTGGAGCCGCTGGGTGAACCGCATGCTGGGGGCGCCGGAGACGCTCTGGGAACCGAACGCGGCGGCGAGCGGCGCCTCGCATCCAACCGAGTCGGGCGTCGCGGACCAATCCTAAATGGGCCTGGACGCGGACCGGAGGACCCCAGCCGGCGGCCACTGGGCCGCGCTCACCGCGAGCTTCCTCGGCTGGACGCTCGACGCGTTCGATTTTTTCCTGGTCGCCTTCTGCCTCACCGCCATAGGCAAAGAGTTCCATCGGTCGGATAAGGCGGTCGCGCTTTCCATTACCCTGACGCTGGCGTTTCGCCCCGTCGGCGCGTTCCTGTTCGGGGCGCTGGCGGACCGCTATGGCCGGCGATTGCCGCTCATGATCGATCTCATTTTTTATTCGGTGGTTGAGATCGCGACTGGATTCTCGCCGAATTTCACCACCTTCCTGGTGCTGCGGGCGCTGTTTGGCATCGGCATGGGAGGCGAGTGGGGCGTGGGCGCGTCGCTCGCGATGGAGAAAGTTCCGGCGAAGTGGCGCGGTTTGCTGTCGGGCTTCTTGCAGCAAGGCTATGCGTTGGGGAATCTGCTGGCCGCGCTCTGTTATTTGTTCCTGTTCGACAGGTGGGGTTGGAGGCCGCTCTTCTTCCTGGGCGGACTGCCGGCGCTGCTGGCGCTGTTCGTGCGCTTCCGGGTGGAAGAGTCGGAGGTCTGGCAGAAGTCGAAACAGGAGAGCTGGAGCCAACTCGGCAGCGCGGTGGCCAGCCACTGGAAACTGTTCCTCTATCTGGTACTGCTCATGACCGGGATGAATCTTGCCTCGCACGGTACGCAGGATATGTATCCCACGTTTCTGCAGCGATTCTGGAAATTCGGAACGGTCGAGCGGTCGGCGATCTCGGCCATATCTATGGTGGGCGCGCTCGCGGGCGGAATCCTAATCGGCTTGCTGTCGGATCGAATCGGGCGCCGGCGGGCGATGATTTTGTCGCTGCTCGTGGCCATCTTGACGATTCCGCTCTGGGCGTATGCGCCGCGGGTAGGCCTGCTGATTACCGGCGCTTTCCTGATGCAGTTCTTTGTGCAAGGGGCATGGGGCGTGATTCCCGCGCATCTGAGCGAGCTTTCACCCAACTCGATACGCGGCTTTTTGCCCGGTTTCGCCTATCAGTGCGGCGTCCTGCTGGCCGGATCCGTCGGAACTTTAGAAGCCATTTTCGCCGAGCATATGAGCTACGCAACCGCCATGGCGGCGACCGCCGGGACGGTATTCGCCGCCACCGCCGTGATCGCCGGGCTGGGCCGCGAGAAGAAGGGTCTGGAGTTCACGCGCTGAAAATTCCGCCCGCGCCGTTAACATTTCACCCTCCGAATCCGTAATACAGGGCGAGGAGAAACGAAGATGGATGTAACGCCGGTTCTGATAGTCGGCACCTTGGCGGCCTTGGTGGGGTGGATTGTCTGGGTGATTTCGACCAACGTACGCCGCCGGGCGGCGACGGAAAGAGTAGCGGCACTGCATGCAAAACTGCTGGACCAATGCGCCAACAGCAACGAACTGCTGCGGTATTTGGAAAGCGAGCAAGGGCGAAGGTTCCTGGAATCGGCGACGATCGAGACTTCGAATCCCGCCGCTAGGATTCTGGGCGCGATCCAGGCCGGTGCGGTGCTGAGCGTGCTCGGTATCGCCGGACTCATGGTTAGAAACGAGCTGACTTATTCCGACGCGCGTGAAACCATGCTGGTGTTTGCCGCCGCGGCGCTGGCCATCGGGGTCGGTTTCTTGATCTCCGCGGTCGCCTCCTATGTGCTCTCCCGATCGTGGGGCATTCTGAGACCAGGTAACAGTCGAGCCAGCTAGGGCGGCCTGATGCGTCCTCTCGCAGCCGCACTGGCGCGCCAGGAGTTTGCCGCTGCGGAAACGCCCGCAATGGATGAGGAGACCTTTCGGCTCTTCTATAACCGC
The DNA here is from genome assembly GCA_036269275.1 of Bryobacteraceae bacterium. Taxonomy (GTDB): domain Bacteria; phylum Acidobacteriota; class Terriglobia; order Bryobacterales; family Bryobacteraceae; genus Bog-105. Next base: position 353,935 of record DATASJ010000103.1, read on the forward strand.
ACGGCGCGGCCTCTGCGCGCGTATATCGGCGCGACGCTGCATGATTACTCCCTCGCCGACGACATTATGCAGGAGAGTTTTCTGCGATTGCTGCAGGCCGGGCTACCCGCAGCTATCGAAGAGGAGCATCGCAAGAATTATCTATTTCGTATCGCAACCAACCTCATGCGCGACCACTTTAGGAGCGTCAAGAACGTGCCGCTGGGCGATTCGGCTTCCGGTGAAACGCTGGGCGAAGAGATCGCGCAAAGGCAAGACATGCGGCGCATAATGGAAGAGTTGAATCCGAAGCAGCGCGAGTTGCTGTGGCTGGCCTATGTCGAAAGGTTCAGCCACGGCGAAATTGCCGGCATGGTGGGCGCGAAGACGGAAAGCATCCGGCCGATGCTGGCGCGGGCCCGTCACAGCCTGGCGGAGTTGCTGCGCCGGCGCACCGGAGTATCGACATGAACCTGAACGAATGTGCGAACGAATCGAGCGTGCTCGCCGCGCTTCGATCCGGCTCACTGCCCGACGAGTTGGTGGCGCACTTGCAGACGTGCCCGGTGTGCCAGGACGCGAAGTTGGTGTGGCGCTATCTCGAAGGCTGCGCGAACGCCGAGCGGGAGGCCGATATCGCACCCGCGGGGGTGGTCTGGTGGAGAGCGCAGCTGGCTGAGAAACGCGCCGCCGCGCACCGGTCTATTGCCTGGATCGACACGATGCAAAAGATCTCCCTGGCTATCGCCGCGATTGCAGCAATTGCGATCGGCGCATGGCAGGCGCCGAAGATGTTGCAGATTCCGCCTATGCTGCTCGCCGGCTCGGCAGCGGTGTTGATTCTGTTCCTCGCGAGCGTCGTCGTGGTGCTAGGCTTAGGCCGCGATTCGCACAGCCGCACGTTCCTCTAAGAAACGCTATCGGGAGGATGCAACTTGCCTCGTAAAACTCCGATTTCTCAAGGGCAGATGCCGTGTCGTCTACAGGGCAGGGAACACTCTTCATGGCTACCTCTTCCAACCGCTCTCATTCCAGTCGATCTTTCGCAGTTGTAACCGGAGCTTCAAGCGGCATCGGCTACGAACTGGCTAAGCAGTTTGCGCAGAATGGATTCGACCTTCTCATTGCGGCGGATGGCGATGGCATTCATCAGGCGGCGCGCGACCTGGAGGCTCTAGGCGCGCAGGTCGAGCCCGTGCAGGTGAATCTTGCGGAACACGACGGCACGCACCAGCTTCTCGCTGCCATTCGCGGAGCCGGTCGAGAGGTGGATGCGATCGCCCTGAATGCCGGCGTCGGCGTGAGCGGGCGCTTTATCGAAACGGATCTCGAAGACGAGATGAATATGGTCCGGCTGAACGTGCTGGCGGTTCTTCACATCGCCAAATACGTTATCAAAGACATGGTGGCGCGCGGCCGCGGCCGCGTGTTGATCACGTCGTCCATCGCCGGCACGATGCCCACCCCGTATCTAGCCGTCTACGGAGCCACCAAGGCATTTGAGCGCTCTCTCTCGCAAAGCCTTCGCGAGGAACTTAAGGATACCGGTGTTACGATTACGGCTCTGATGCCGGGCGCCACCGAAACGAACTTTTTTCATCGCGCCGATGCGGAAGACACCAAGCTGGGGGCAAGCGAAAAGGACGATCCGGCCGAGGTTGCTAAGGACGGTTTCGAAGCCCTAATGGCCGGCAAGGATCATGTCGTTGCCGGGTCCTTCAAGAACAAGCTCCAGGCCGCGGCGGGATACGCTTTGCCCGATCCCCTGATCGCGAAGGCGCACGCCGCTATGGCGGAGCCCGGGTCGGCGAATAAGAAATAAATCCGCCGTTCGTCGCCCGGCGTTTATCCGAAAAAAGGGCGATTTTTTTTAAGACCTTTTGCTCTTTCCCGGCGGGTGCGGAGGCGGTTCCTCGAGGTCTTCCGAATTCGGACCTTGTCGCTGCGTTTCGTCCTTCAGCCAGCTTGGGGGGCGGCCCCGCCGCCGAATCTTTCCGGCCGAAAGCCGCTCAAGAGCTTGAATCGCTTCGTCCAGCCTTTGCCGCTCAGCTTGAAGTTCGGCGATCATTTTAACCAGGTCCATGTAGAAGTCGTTCCTTCGTTCGCTGCCTCACGTTTAACGTGACAGTTGAAAAGATTTCCTCCCCATTAAGACACAAAATGCGGCTGCATTAATATCCCCCTCAGAGTTCTATCAGTTTGGATTTATGGGATAAGAAAAGCCCTAGATGGGAACCTGCCTAAGGGCTTTTCATGGATTAATCGGGCCAGCAGTCTTCCCGCTAAAGGCTCTGCTTGGCTGCGGTTCCGATCATTTGTCGAAGTCGAGCGGCAGACGGGACTCCTTCCACACGATTACCGTTTATGAAGAACGTTGGGACAGCCCTAACTTTGTACAGTTCTGCAGCATTGATGTCGCGAAGAACCAAGCCAAGCCGCGCCTTCTGCAGCTAGCCTCGCCCACGGGTGCACAGCGAGTGGGAGATGGCGGAATACAAGCCTGACGTTGTTTCCGTTCCGAGCCAATACGTTCTCGCTGAAGGACGTACGAGAGCTGGCGACAATACCGGCACGCAAAATCAACGAATTCGACAATTGTCACCTTAGCCGTCTTGCTTCCGAGGCCGGGCATTCTACCTTGCGTCAGTTCCGTCAATTAATTTGGCGCCATCGCGCTTCTGTTGCTCGACGGTGTTTCGCGTAAATGGCAGCGGCGCTATCGCCCACCACAGATAGGGACCGAAGTGTCTCGCGACGTTCTGAACCCAGTTCACGTACCGCTTTAATAGGGGAACAGTCTAACCCTTGGGAGCTTCTGCACCCCCACGATGCGATGAAACCGACATCGAGGTGCCAAACCGGAGCGTCGATTTTCCGCAACAATTTACTTGACAGAAACAGGGGCCGCGTTTATATTTACTGACACTAAACTCGATCTCAATTTGGAGGCCCAGGTGAGACCGACAGCCAGACTCTTATTACGGGCTCTCTTCGGAGCCGCAATCATGCTCACGATCCTACCACCGCCGGGCGCTGTCTATGGGCAGCAAATGCTACCTCATAGCGGTATTCCCGGTGCAATCGACGGCTCCAAAACGCCAGAGCTGATTCCCGATTCCGTGGCGTTTCGGATGTTCTTCGAGGCCATCTCAGAGCCTCCGCAGCCAACGGCTGAGCAGGTTCGCCGCCAAAGATCAAAGCTTCTCAGGGCGCAGCTCTCAGAAGGAGACTTGAATGTCGTTCAATCGGAGATGGAAACGTTTCACACCAGCGTTCAGCAGCTTGAAGTGGACTACGCCGCTGCGCTTAAAGCTGCCTCTATGGGAACACAGCAATTCGACGCTCAAGCTTGGCAGGCACGCCGAGACGCAATCACCGACTCCGCCCGCCTCGCACTTCAGCAGCATATGACGCCATCTGGCTTTAAGTTATGGACAGCTCCATGACTGGCCCTCATAATTGCGATCACAATTACGAAATGGGTTTTTACTTCGAGAACACCAGTTACATCCCAATTGGCACCAATGATCAAACAATAAGACAAAGCGATCCTGCTAGCCAATACGAAAACTTTAGAATCGACGATTCCATGGTCGGCAGCAGCGGTACAACCTACTACGCCTCTACAAGCGCCTCTGCGTTTTGTGAATGCGTGAGCCAGCAATTCGTAAGTGCTGGAGGGACCAGTGTTCTAAGCATCCACACTACTTATTTTGGCCCGCTTCGCGCCAGTTCTGGGGGCTTCTGCAGCTATTCAAAGTCGGCATGCACATCCGGCACACCTACATGCCCTCCGCCACACGTAACCGCGTTCTCTTATCCGAACTGTAACCAGTATGTACGTTCTGTTTTCTCGTTCTTAATGGCACGTGTGAATCTCCCAGTCTCGACTTTGCAGCGTCAGGGCCAGGAGTGTGCAATTGAGAGCTGACAGCCCATAATGTACGTTGTACGCCGTCGATTACCGCATAGCTGGCTACTGACCCTCGCCATGACTCTCTCCGCTCAGACTCCCGGATCGCACTCTGTCGGGCTGGTCTTCCCAAAAGCTGAAGCACCTCTCTGCGTGCATCAAATCGAGGAAAGGACGAAGCGGCTGCCAGATGGGACGGTGGTCACTCAGAAGCTAGAGGGAGTGGTTTGCCGCGATGCCGCTGGGAGGATGAGAACCGATTGGAAACCGAGCACGCCGTCTGGTGATGCGTCTGTAAGGCCGACGGTTATTGTAGACCCGCCTGCGGGCTTTATCACCCTACTCGATCCGGTGAGCAGAACGGCTTGGCGCGTTTCCATGCCTAGGTCACAGCCTATGGGTTTCGGCCTGTCGCTTCCAAGTGTTGACGGTCCGCAGCCGGATGACACATGGAAGACCGTGACGGAGAGTCTTGGAAAACGCATGATCGAGGGCGTTGAATTCGAGGGCACCAGGATCATCAACGTATCCGAGGATCAGCCGCCGTTGAGAATAGTTTATGAGGATTGGACTTCGGGCGCGCTCGGATTGATCGGCTGGGCCACAGCGTCCGGACCGAGCGGCGAACACACCGCCAAGCTTCAAGATATAGACCGGCGAACACCGGACCCCAAACAATTCGCTATTCCGGCCGACTATACAATCCGAGACTTGGCCTTACCCGACCAGGATAGGGAATAACATCGGACTAGCGCGCCCTCGCCTTGTAAGGCCCGCTGCCATCTGCCATCTACGTTGTGCCGGACACCAACTGACCTCAAGCAGGCGCACAAACACGAAACCCCGGCCAGCTATACACTGACCGGGGTTTGTACTCTTATCGGGCGACTTCCTACTCTCCCACACACTCGCGCGTGCAGTACCATCGGGGCTGAGAGGCTTAACTTCCGTGTTCGGGATGGGAACGGGTGGGACCCTCTCGCTGAGATCACCCGAAAGTCATTCTGGAGTCTTCGCCTCGCTGAGGAACGCGGGCTCATCCAGCCAAAGTTTGTGACTTTGGTGAAATCGGGATTGATAGTTATTGACGGGCAGCGTTCAAATTGCTGCCAAAACGTATAGTTAATTTTATGGTCAAGCCGAACGAGCTATTAGTAACGGTCGGCTCAACGCATTACTGGGCTTACACATTCGTCCTATCAAACGTGATCGTCTATTACGGCTGTTCGGGGAGATCTCATTTAGCGGAAGGTGTCTTGCTCGTATGCATTCAGCACTTAACCGCCGGTGCCGGCAATCGCAATGATTCCCTTGGGCTGATTAAGAGTAGTTTTGGTTGGCGGCGAAGGGATTGGCAGGCCGTTATCGTCCGTCGGGCAGGGGGCCTCGGGCAGGCCATTACACACCGTATATCCATTGGTTTCGCCAATGATGAAAGTAGCGTTGTCGCCCACGTAGATGGTCCCCTGGGCGAGACAGAATTTAGCTGACTTCGGGCACGGAACGCAGACGGAACCGGGCGAACATGCTGGCGGCGTCTGGGCGTACACCGGGTCATACTCATTGACTCGGTTATTGCCGCTGTCACTCACGAAAAGGTTCTTGCTAGAGTCAAAGGTGAGATAGTTGGGCGAGGCCAGCGTAGATGGATAGGGGTTACCCTTTCCCTCATTTGCTTCCGAGTTCGTCGGGTCGCCCGGCATGGTTTGGGGTGACGAGCCCTGTCCCAGGATCGATATGGGCGTCCAACTTCCGCTTTTCAACTCTATCACTCGGTTGTACGCATTAGAGCAATACAAATAGAGGTTGCAGCCGTCAGACACCCATAGGTTTCCATCAGGGTCAAACGTTACGCCGAAAGGGCTCGACAAGATTTGGCCGGTCGGGATCACCACCGTTCCCATCTGGCCATTCTGGAAGTTGATGCCGCTTACCCCTTGCGCTTGGGTTGTGAATTCAGAAACTCCCGTGGAGCTGGCGGCCCAGAGGTTTCCCGATTTATCGAAAGCGATCCCATTTACGCGACCGAGGACGCTTCCACTTGTCGGGATGACGCATGAACTGGTGAAATTACTTTGGCCAAGCACGATGCGCGCCGCTGGTTGATTCGGCTTTCCTGCGCCCAGGTCCCCGTGGCCGAACACCATGATCCGGCAGTTTCCCGTGTCTGAAACGTAGAGGTTGCCGCCACTATCGAACGCGATGGCCTCGGGGGCCCCGAAGTTATTACTTTGAGCGTTGGGGTTATCATTCGCGGTGGTGTAATCTGGCGCTCCAATCACCTGCTGCGCTGCGGGTCCGTTTTTGAAATTCGAGGCGCGAATGTCTGACGCCTGAAACTCCAGTACCCGACTGTTCAGTTGATCCACGACCCACAGATTGCCGCTACTATCGAGCCCGATACCGCTGGGAAATTCGAGGCCGGTCCGGCTCAAGTTCTGCGTCTTACTTGTGAAATTCGGCTGGCCGATCACGCCGATAGTGCTTCCAAAGCCCGGATACACCCCATTCTTGTACTGGATTCCAAATTGGGGATCTCCGAAAACGGGTGAGCCATAATTGGCGTTGCACGATTGGGGGGCTGGGGGACACAGATAGGGGTCCGTCGGGACTAGCGGAGGGTTGTATTGGATCAAGAGGACGCGGTTGTTTCGCGCGTCAGCGATCCACACGCGTTCCGGATTCCCTGGAAAGCATGATGAGCATGCGGTCAGCGTAAGCCCAAATATACTCACCAGGAGTGTAAGAACGGTTCGGAACACCACCATAACTTAGGCCTAATTCAGCGATGTGAGAGGAATTATAATGTGAAACGCGCCTAATTGATACGAAAAAACTGTACAGCCTTCTCTGGATAGGTTCTAGTACTAACGGTCTACCGCCGGTTGCGTTCGATAGCGCCCAAAACACAAAACCCCGGCCAGCATAAGCTAACCGGGGCTTGTTTTCTAATCGGGCGACTTCCTACTCTCCCACACACTCGCGCGTGCAGTACCATCGGGGCTGAGAGGCTTAACTTCCGTGTTCGGGATGGGAACGGGTGGGACCCTCTCGCTGAGATCACCCGAAACTCATTTCTGGAGTCTTCGCCTCGCTGAGAAACGCGGGCTCATCCAGCCCAAAGCACGCAGCTTTGGACGAAATCGGGATTGATAGTTATTGACGGGCAGCGTTCAAATTGCTGCCAAAACGTACAGTTAATTTTATGGTCAAGCCGAACGAGCTATTAGTAACGGTCAGCTCAACGCATTACTGCGCTTACACATCCGTCCTATCAACGTGATCGTCTTTCACGGCTCTTCAGGGAGATCTCATCTTAGGGAAGGTTTCGTACTTATATGCATTCAGCACTTATCCTGACCAGACTTCGCTACCCAGCTGTGCCACGGGTGTGACAACTGGATCACAAGAGGTCTGTTCACCCCGGTCCTCTCGTACTAAGGGCAAGCCCCTTCAAATCTCCTGCGCCCACCACAGATAGGGACCGAACTGTCTCGCGACGTTCTGAACCCAGTTCACGTACCGCTTTAATAGGCGAACAGCCTAACCCTTGGGAGCTTCTGCACCCCCAGGATGCGATGAACCGACATCGAGGTGCCAAACCGGAGCGTCGAT